>NZ_RZRU01000006.1:0-78124 GCF_003997495.1 Mesorhizobium sp. M7A.F.Ca.US.008.03.1.1
AAAAAATAGAAGCCAAGGCACGCGGCCTCGGTCTGGTAGAGGAAACCTTTGCGTTGAAGATCCTTGAATGCCTCGGCGGCAGTATCGGGACGAACGCCCATGCACGCCGCAGCTTGACGAACGCTAAGCCTAAGCTTGCCGTTGTTGTTGTGATCTACCCCGTGCCATTCGAACTTGATCCACGGATAGAGAGCCTGAGCGCTAGAGGAAAGCGCGCGCCACGCCGGCTCTTCCGAGGTGTTGCGGAGAATTTTGGTCCAGTGTTCTCCGGGTTGCCTCTTCGACATTCAGACCGCCCTCGCCAAGATCAAGTTTGCCTCGGCGATTGCCCGGCAGGCTTCGGCCGGCATCAGGCCGAACCTCTCGCGAAGCAATGGCACTGCCGGTTGATCGCGTTGACGCCTCGGTGTTGTCGCCAGCCATGCCGCCGCCTCGTCAATCCTCGGGTTGTAGTGCTCGTCGGCGCAGGTCATGCCGCGTTGCCCATGAAGAAGCGGAGGAGATTGCCGCGCTCAGCAACCCATCGATTGCCGACCTGCTTGGCAGGCAGCTTGCCGTTCGAAAGCAGGTAATAGGTTTGCCGCTCAGTCCTGCCGATCAGCTTCGCGATGCCATCGATACCCCACACAAGGTCCAGGGGAATTTCAGTGCTCATTCTCACAAACCTTCCTTAAGGTGATGCCCCACCGGTGTGGCATTGCTTTGTGTGTCATATGTGTGGCATGGATGTCAATGACAACGTGTGTCATTGGTGAGGCATGGCTAGAGAAGATTTGCATTTCCGGTTGCGCATACCGGAAGATTTGAAAGCGCGGATAGAAAACGCTGCCGCAATGAATGATCGCAGTATGACCGCCGAAATTATTGCGCGGCTGCAATGGACATTTGGGCCATCCGACGACGAGATGGGTGAGTTGGCGGATCAGGTAAACGCAGCCGAAGAGGCAGCCCGCGATGCTCAGAGGACGATTAGTGAGCTATCGCATAGCCTAAGAACTCGCGAGCAGGAGATCGACTCGTTAAAGGTGACGCTTGAGAAGGCCTCGGCGCACGACGATGGGAGGCAGCCGGACGACGAGCCGATCTTCAACATTGTTCTAGATGCCAAAGGTCGTCCAATTTCTTGGCCAGAAATCGCCGCTCACATTCATCGAACTGCCAAGGCCGCTGGCTTGGAGACCGTCGGTTTTCGAGCTGCTATCTTTAATGCCGAGAAGCAGGATGACGAGAAGTTCTTCGGAGAATACGCGCGGTTGGTGCGCTGGTATCAAGATCAGACGCGCAAGCACGTGGACGTGATCCGGGAAGGGTGAAAAATGAGCATCCGCAAACGCACGTGGACCACGGCAAAGGGCGAGGAGAAAACCGCCTGGGTGGTCGATTACGTTGACACCATGGGCACCCGCCGGCTGAAGACTTTCACGAAGAAAAAGGAGGCCGACGCGTTCGCAAGCAAAGCCGACGTCGAGGTCCGAGAAGGTGTTCACGTCGCCGACAGTGCCAGTGCCACAGTGAAACAAGCCGGCGCATTCTGGATCGCCGCCGGAGAGAGTGCGGGCCTTGAGCGCTCATCCATCGATCAGCGCAAGCGTCACATGGCGCTCCATGTCGAGCCTTTCATCGGTGCCACGTTGCTGTCACGGATGACGGTACCGGCGGTCCGCGAGTTCGAAGATGACCTCCGAAAGAATGGCCGATCCCAGGCAATGGTGCGGAAAGTGCTCGGTTCGCTCGGCGCGCTCTTTTCCGACGCGCAGGAGCGTGGTCTAGCGACGCGTAACCCAGTGAGGGATATGCGTGGCGCTCGTCGCCGAGGCAAGGACCGACAAGCCGACAGGCGCCAGAAGGGCAAGCTGAAGGTCGGCTTGGACATTCCGACGCCAAACGAAATCAAAGCGTTTGTAGGTGCCCTGCAGGGTCGCTGGCGCCCGCTCCTCATGACAGCCGTCTTTACCGGGATGAGATCCTCCGAATTGCGCGGCCTGCGTTGGCAGGACGTTGATTTTGATCGAGCGGAGATCAGCGTTCATCAGCGCGCCGATGACTATGGCGAGATCGGCCCGCCAAAGTCATCGGCCGGCGAAAGAACCATACCGGTGCCGCCGACAGTGGTTCGTGTGCTGAAGGAATGGAAGCTCGCCTGCCCTCGCCGAACAATAGCCAGGACAGATGATGGCAGCCCGGTAAAGGAACTGCACTACGTATTCCCGACGGGCAGCGGGAATATCGAAAGCCGTTCCAATATCATCAAGCGCGGATTCCTCCCCACACAGCTCGCCGCTGGCGTTTCCATCGACACCGGAAAGACGGACGAGGAAGGCAAGCCGATCCTGACCGCGAAGTATGGCGGCCTGCATGCCCTACGCCATTTCTATGCGTCCTGGTCGATCAACCGGCCTCAGGAGGGCGGTCTTGGGCTGCCTCCGAAAGTCGTGCAGGAAAGGCTTGGCCATAGCTCTATCGTCATGACGATGGACACCTACGGCCACCTTTTCCCGCGCGGCGACAACACTGAAGAAATGGCTTCAGCGGAAAGGTCGCTTTTGGGCTGACGCGACATAGGCGCGACATGCCGCAATTTTTCGATTTAAAATCAATTATGCACACAAGCATCATAATCCTGGGGTCGGGGGTTCAAGTCCCTCTCCCGCTACCAAAATTCCTTAAGTTATTGAAATTGCGATGGAAATCGTGCAAAACGGTAGCGCCACCGGCCGAAATTGATCAATAATTTCAATGCGGCGCCTCGTTCTTGCGGTGCCCGTTTCGAATACCGCTGCGATCACGAAAGCTGGGCACGCACGAAAGCTGGGCACGCAGGAAGGTGCAGATGTGATGTAGTCGGCCCAGGCTGCGGCAGCCAGAACGGTGTCTATCGTCGGCGTTTCGACCCCGACGATGCTGCCCAGTTCCGCGACAGCCCGTCGATCTCCATCTGCCTGCCACGTTCGAGCCGTTGGGTCTCGGAAGCGGCGACCGTTTGCGTCGAGACCTGGCGAGCGAGACCTAAGCTTGACCGGCCGGCCCACAACGATTGTCGCGGCCCGCCATCCGCTTTCGCCGCACCTTCACTATTCGCGATCCAATGAGAGGAAATCGCCGTCGTGGCGCCGTGCTGTACTATCAGGCTTCCGAGTACGAATTGAGCATCACACGCGAACGCGTATACCCCTTCTTCTTACGTGTAACAAATGACGGCTGTATCATGCCGGGCTGCGCCCAATCCGCCACTGATAGGGCGGCGGCGTACCATTGACGGCGTAATCGCCGACGATGCGATCTTTGTAGATGCGCGGGTTGTGCGAAGACAGGGTACGGGCATTGCGCCAATGGCGGTCGAGGCCGATCGGCTTTCTGGTCGAGGATGCGCCCAGCGCATCGAAGATGATCGTCGACGCTTCGAGAACCAGGTTCGTGACCACCGTCACCGCCTGCGACGTCTCGAGCTCGGCGATGGCGTTGGCCTTTTCCTCCAAATCGGCATGGCCGGCAAAGTGTGCCTGGCAAGCGCGTTCGATCGCTTGCGCGACCTGCAAAACGATGGCGCCGGCCGCATAGGCGTTGCTGCGAATACGGCCGACGAGCTGAAGCACTTGCGGATCCTGGCTTGAGCGCGGGCCGGCGGCATTGGAGTATGAGCGATTGCGCGCGGCAACGGCGGCAGCAGTCTCGTTGGCTATCGTCCGGCCGATACCGGCAAGGGTGGCAAGATGCACCAGCTGGTAGAAGGCAGCGCCATAGCGGAACTTGTCATCGTCTACGACGACATCCTGCGGATCCACTGTGGCGTCGGTAAAGATCGTCGTGCCGCTGGCTGTGAGCGTCTGGCCAAAACCGTCCCAGTCGTCGATGACATCGACGCCTGGATCGTCGCGACGCACTTGCAAGACGATGCCTTCCCCGTCGAGCCCCGTCGCACCGACATCGATCCAGTCGGCGAACAGCGAGCCGGTGGTGTAGTATTTGGTGCCGTTGAGCACCAGCCTGTCACCCTTGTTCGAGATGCGGGTCGAGAAAGCGTCCTGTTTTGCATCGCCGATCTCGGTCCACGCGTTGCCGGCGATCTCGCCGTGGACAATCCGCTGCGCCCAGCGCTTGCGGCTCTCGCCGGCCTTCTTGTTGACGACATCCTCGACAAACCCAAAATGACCGCGCAGCGCCTGGGTGATATTGGAATCGGCCTCCGACAGTTCGATCAGGATGTTGGCCAGTTCAGGCAGCGTCGCGCCAAGACCGCCTTCGGCTTCGGGTATGCGCAGCGCGCCCAGGCCAGCCTGCTTCAACTTCGCGATCTCCGCCACTGGCAGTTCGCGGCCAAGCTCCCGCTCGACGGCGCCGGCGGCGATCTGCGCAAATATCGGCCGGAACCGTTCGGCAAGCGTCTCATAGCGTACGCTGGGGCCTGCGCCCCAAGCGTTGTCGATCTGTGTCATTTTGCATTATCCTGGAATTGGCCTTCACCCAGCACGGGCGAGGCGGTCAGTGTGGTTTGGCGACATTGGTACCGCCCAGGTAAAAGTCCTGGACATCCTCGCGGGCGCGCAGTTCCTCCGCCGTTCCCGAGAGAACGACGCGACCGTTTTCAAGGATGTAACCGTAGTCGGCATAGCGAAGCGCGAGATTGGCGTTCTGCTCGGCAAGCAGGAAGCTGACGCCCTGCTCACTGTTCAGGATGCGGATGATTTCGAAGATTTCCTGGACGATGATCGGCGCGAGCCCCATCGAGGGCTCGTCCAGCAGCACAAGGCTTGGCTTGGTCATCAGTGCGCGGCCGATGGCCAACATCTGCTGTTCGCCTCCGGAGGTCAGGCCGGCCTTGACCTTGCGCTTCTCCCTGAGACGCGGAAACCATGTGTAGATCCGTTCGACGTCGCGCTGCAGGTCTGCACGGCTCGGCTTGCGGACGAAGCCGCCGGAAAGGATGTTTTCTTCGACCGTCAATTGCGCAAAGCAATGGCGGCCCTCCAGCACCTGCACGACACCTTTGGCGACGAGCCGGGACGCAGAGAGGCCGCTGACCGGCTCGCCCTGCCAGAGGATGCTGCCGCGGCTAACCTTGCCGCGCTCTGGTCCAAGCAGATTGGAAACCGCCTTCAGCGTCGTTGTCTTGCCCGCGCCATTGGCGCCGAGCAGGGCAACGATCTTGCCCTGCTCGACCTTGAGCGACACGTCGCGCACGGCAAGGATCGCCTGACCATAGAGCGCTTCCATGTTCTGGATCTCGAGGAAGCTTTCTTTCGCAATGGTCATGGGTCGATCCTGTCTGTGCGGTTTGGCGTCAGTTCGTTGCAACGCGGGGCTCGATGCCCTTTTCCTTGGCATAGGCGGCTGCCTTTGCCTTGATGACGTCGGCAAACAGCGAGGCATCGGCCTTGATCCAGTCGGTCCTGGTGTCCCAGGACTGACCGTTCCATTGGATGATCTTGGCAGCGATGGTTTCGCCCTTGTGGTTGTCGATCGAGGTTTTCAGCGGACTGATGAGGCCTTCCGCGCCAAGCTCGGCGATCCGCTTCTGATCGATGTCGAGATTTTCGAGCGCCCACTGGCCTTCGGCGGCGGTCAATGGCCTGTTGCCGAATTTCTTATGGCCGGTGCGCAGCGCCTCGACGAAGGTGATGGCTTCGATCACGCCGTAATTGTAGTAAACCGTGCCGAACTTCGAATTGTCCTTCAGATCGGACTCGCCCTTGTCGAGGATATCTTTCTTGAGCGTCTTCAAGATGCCGTAGTCGGTGCCCGGCGGGAACACGGACACGGCGAGATAACCCTTGGCTGCAGCGCCCGCCGGACGGGCGTCGTCTTCCGAACCGCTCCAGATATCGCCGATGATCCGATCGGCGGGGAAGCCGACGCGGGCCGCCGTCTTGATCGCCACCGGCGTCATGACGCCCCAGCCACGCAGAAAGACCCAATCGGCGCCCGCACGGCGGATCTGCTGCCACTGTGTCTGCTGCTGTTCGCCGGGATGCGGAACCGGGATCTGGATGTCTTCGAAGCCATATTTCTTGGAGAGGATGCCGAGCGGCTCGATCGTGTCGCGGCCATAGCCGCTGTCATGATAGAGCGTCGCGATCTTCAGGCCCTTGAGCTTGTCGTAGCCGCCCGCCTGCTGGGCAATGTAGTCGACGATGATCTGGGCTTCGCTCCAATAGTCGAACACCAGTGGATACTGGTAGGGGAACACGCGACCGTCGGTGGCGATGTTCTGCCCACCGCCGGGGCTGACGATCGGGATCTTGTCGATGCGGGCCTTGTCGGTGAGCGCCACGTCGAGACCGCTCGAATGCGGATAGATTGCCGCCGTCAGCGCGCCGTTATAGCCGTTCTTGTAGCGCTCGTAGCATTCGATGCCGCGCTCGATCGTGTAGGCCGTCTCGCATTCCTGGACCAGGATCTTGACGCCATCGACGCCGCCCTCGACCTCATTGATGTAGCGAAGATAATCGATGTTGCCGGCACCGAACGGAATGAACGACGGAGCATAGGGTCCGGTGCGGTAGGTAAACAGCGGATAGAGCTGTTGGCCGGTGCCGTCTTCGGCGAAGGATGCGCTGCTCATCAGCGTGGCGGCCATCGTGGCGGCGGCCGCCAGCGATATGGCCTTGGTAAACAATGACATTGTGCAACCCTTGTGTGAGTGGTTTAAGAAAGCGGCACCTGATATCGGGAGGAGGCGAAAGACCCGGCGCCGAGGCGTTTCGCCTTGTCTGAGGTTTCAGCCGGAAGATCTCGCCCGCGGGCGCAGTGCTTCCACACCGCGCTTTATGAGGCTCGACAATCCGTCCGGTTCCTTGATCAGCAGCACGATGATGATGGTGCCGAAGATGATGTGCTGCAGGTTTGCCAGCGCGCCCTGATCGCCGAGAAATGACAAATCGATGATCAGCGACAGCCGGTCGAGCAGGATCGGCGTCAGCACGATGAAGGCGGCACCGAGAAAATTGCCGAAGATCGTCGCCACGCCGCCGATGATGACGATGAACAGGATCTGGAACGATTTATCGAGATTGAACGCATGCGCATCCGAGGTGCCGAGATATCCGAACGCCCAGAGCGCGCCGGCGATGCCAAGGAAAAACGAGCTTATGCCGAAGGACAGCAGTTTGCGGCGCGCAACGCGGATGCCGATGACCGAGGCAGCGACATCCATGTCGCGGATCGCCATCCATTCGCGGCCGACCCGGCTTTTGACGATAGCGAAGGCCAGCGCGATGAGCAGCGCCGTGGTCGCAATGACCAGATAGTAGCGGCCGGTGGCCGACTGCAGATCGTAGTCGAGGATCTGCAGCCGAGGTGCCGAGATGGTCAACGACTGGCTGTCATTCGAAAACCAGCTGAAATTGGTGAACAGCCATTCGAAGAAGAACTGCGCGCCGAGGGTTGAGGCGCCAAGATAGAAGCCCTTGATGCGCAGCGACGGCAATCCGAAGATAACGCCGGCGATCGCCGCGATCAGGCCGGCAAGGATCAGGACGATCGGCAGCGGCAGGAACGGTGCGCGCAGCAGCAAATTGTAGGTCGAGAAGGCGCCGATCGACATGAAGGCAGCCGAACCGATCGACACAAGGCCCGTATAACCCATCAGCAGGTTCAGGCCGATGCCGGCAAGCCCCATGATCACCGTCGGGATGATGATCGAGCTCAGCCAGTAATCGTCGGCAAGGACCGGCACCGCAAAGGCGGCGATCAGGCCAGCGCCGACGGCGAGGATGCCAACCCCAAATGCAGGCTGGCGCAGCGGCTTGGACAGGGCAGATTCCTGCAGCGTGGTCATGATCAGACCCTTTCGATTTCGCGGTCGCCGAACAGGCCGGCCGGACGCGCCAGCAGGAAGCCGACAGCGAGGATGTAGGCAAACCAGGTGGAAACGCTGCCATTGACCAGCGGGCCGATGTAGATGTCGGCCAACGCTTCGGTCGCGCCAACAAGCAGGCCGCCGGCGATGGCGCCCGGGATGGAGGAGAAGCCGCCGATGATCAGCACTGGCAGCGCCTTGAGTGTCACCAGCGACAGCGAATACTGCACGCCCTGGCGCGATCCCCAGACAAGGCCGGCAACCAGGGCCACGATGCCGGCGACGCTCCAGACGATGCGCCAGATGACGGGCAGGCGGATGCCGATCGACTGCGCCGCAAGCGTGTCGGCGGCCACCGCGCGAAGCGAGATGCCCATGCGCGTCTTGTTGAAAGCGATAGCCAGCGTGGCGACCAGCGTCAACGCGATCAACGAGGCAATGATGTCGAACTGGCTGACATAGATGCCGCCGACCTGTACGGCGACATCGGGGATACCGAGATCGAGCATGTGAACATCCATGCCCATCAGCAATTGAGCAAAGCCCTCGATGACATAGCTCAATCCCAGAGTGGCCATGAACAGGGTCAACGGATCGCGGTTTCGCAGGGGCCGCAGCACCAGCCACTCGATCAGTATCGCCATCACCACCATGACAAACGATGTGACGATGAAGGCCAGGGCGAATGGCATGCCCTTCTCGGTCAGAGTGACGACGGTCAGCGCCGAAAACAGCAGCATCGCACCTTGTGCGAAATTGAAGACGCCGGATGCCTTGTAGATAAGCACGAAGCCGATCGCGACGAGTGAATACATCACTCCGGCAAATAGGCCGCTGACCAATGTTTCAAGGAAATAGGACATGAGTTCCTCAGTGAACCGTGCCGAGGTAGGCGGCTATCACGTCGGGGTTTTTGCGCACCTCGTCGGGTGTCCCGTCTGCGAGCTTGCGGCCGTAGTCGAGCACCACGACATGGCTGGCGAGGTTGAGCACGATGCCGACATCGTGTTCGATCAGCACCACGGTCGAGCCGAAGACGCGATTGGCCTCGCGGATCACCCGGCTCATCTCCTCCTTCTCTTCCTGGTTCATGCCGGCCATCGGTTCGTCGAGCAGCAGCAGCTTGGGGCCGGAGACCAGTGCACGGGCAAGATCGACGCGTTTCTGCAGCCCGTAGGGAAGTGTCGAAACTACCCTTTCGGTATGGCGGGGGAGCCCGAGGAAAGAGATGGTTTGCTCAGCGCGGGCAAGGAAGCCGCGGCGCTCGGCGCCGTCCCTGCCCAACCGGAAGATGTTTTCGAAAAAGCTGGCGGTGCCATGACGAGAAAGACCGGCCAGCACATTTTCGCGCACCGTCAGACGGCGAAACAACGCATTGTGCTGGAAGGTCCGGCCGATGCCGAGATGGGCTGCCTTTTGCGCATGAATCGCCTCGAAGCGTAATCCGTCGAAGACAATGTCGCCGGCGTCGGCGCGATAGACGCCGTTGATGACATTGAGAAGCGAGCTTTTGCCTGCGCCATTCGGGCCGATCAAGGCACAGATTTCACCTTTGGCGACGCTGAAACTCAGCGCATTCAGGGCTCGTACGCCCTTGAAGGACAGCGAGACATCGTGGAGCTCCAACAGGCCGGTCATCACGCATTCACGGATTTCAGACGGAGCGCCGAGGCACGGTCGGCTTCGCGACGCTTGACGGCCTCGATGTCGCGGTACCCGTCAGCGGGATGCGTCCTGGGAAGATAGGGTCCGTCGCCGAACAGCTTCTCGCGCAATGTGCCGGGCTTGTAGGCCCTGGGATAGACGCCGCGCTTCTGCAATTCCGGCACCAGCAGGTCGACGGCGGCCTCGAAGCTTTCGGGCGTCACCGCATAAGCAAGGTTGAAGCCGTCAACACCGGTTTCATCGACCCATTCCTGCAGGATGTCGGCAATGGTGACGGGCGAGCCGACGAAGACCGGCCCAACGCCGCCGATGCCGCCCCACTTCGCAAGTTCCTCGACGGTCCAGGCCTTGTCCTTGCCGGCGAAATGCTCGACCATCGAAACGATGGCATTGGTCTCGACCTTCTTGAGCGCATCGGTCGGCGCATACTGGCCGAAGTCGATGCCGCTCCAGCCCGACATGAACACCAGCGAGCCGTCATAAGACGTATAGCTCTGATACTCCTCGAAACGCTTCTGGGCCTTTTCATCCGTTTCATCGATGATCAGCGTGGTGAGGTTGTAGATCAGAACCTTCTTCGGATCGCGACCGGCAGCAGCGGCCTTTTGGCGGATTTCGGAAACATAGGCCTTGAGCAGTGATTTGGTCGGCGCGCCGACGAAGACGCACTCGGCATGCGCAGCGGCGAAGGCCTTGCCGGGACCCGAGGCGCCTGCCTGGTAGAGAACCGGGGTGCGCTGCGGCGATGGCTCCGACAGATGGTAACCCGGCACCTCGAAGAACGTGCCCTTGTGGCCGATCTCATGGACCTTGCCGGGGTCGGTGAAGATGCCGCGAACAGGATCGCGCTGCACCGCGCCCTCTTCCCAGCTGCCTTCGAACAGCTTGTAGAGCACCTCGACATATTCGGTGGCCACCTCGTATCGATTGTCATGGCTTTTCAAGCCAGCCTGACCGACATTCTTGGCGCCACTTTCCAGATACGAGGTGACGATGTTCCAGCCGATACGACCCTTGGTGTGGTGGTCGGCGGTCGAAAGGCGGCGGGCGAACGTGTAGGGATGTTCGAACGAGGTCGAGGCAGTAATGCCGATGCCGAGATGTTCGGTGGCAAGCGCGATCGGCGCGGCAAGCTGCAAGGGATCATTGACCGGAATCTGCGCCGCTTGCTCGATCGCGTGGTAGTTCGAGCCCTTGTAGACATCGTAATAGCCGATGACGTCGGCGATGAATATGCCGTCGAAAATACCGCGCTCTAGCGTCCGAGCCAGGTCCTGCCAGTAGTCCAGATCCTTGTATTTCCACGACTTATCGCGCGGATGCTTCCAAAGGCCCGGGGATTGGTGGCCAACGCAATTCATGTCGAAAGCGTTGAAGCGAATATGCCGACCCATCCGTCACTCCTTTGATAGCCCTGTCGGGCAACTGTGGGGAGAAACTACCGACACGGCGGTCGTCAACGAAGAAAGAATATAATGTCCATAAATTAGATAGAGAATTAGATTTCTTCTATAAGGTGGGTTCGTGGTTTTTATGAAGGCAGGATGACATCGGCCTGCGAAACCATGATCGGGGCTTGGGCCAAGACGGCCGATTTTTGCTCGGAAACTGTGTGCGGGTTTCGGTTGGGGCCTATTCAAAATGATCCTCACCCAAGGCAACGGAGCAGGAAACGCCGATCTGATGAGTATGGGGAAAGGCGGTAGCGGTCTCCCGCTACCACTTCACACCCACTATCGTCTCCGACGGCCGCACCGTGGCGGCCGCCTAATGGGGTGGGCTTTCCAGTGAACCGCGCGGTAGGGAACGCGGCGCCGCCAATCAGGGCAGCGAGCTTGCCCTTGACCTCGATCTCGAAGCCTTTGCGTGCAGGTTTTGGGTGCACCGTGACACTGTGAACAAGCTCTCGGAAGTTTTGGATGAGAGGGCCACGGTCATCTGCAGCAGTGGCGTGGTCGGCCAACGCCTTTGAAAGGCAATCGACGGTTTTGGCATACCGCTGCAGGGTCGCTGGGTGGAGAGTCACGGTTGATGGTGGCTCATCGAGACTGCAGAGTTGTGCCTCGATCAGAGAAAGCTGTGCCTTAAGTTCTGCGATCCGCTGCTTGGCATCCTCTTCAGCAATCACGCTCCTAATCACGAGGTCGATCGTCCGCTGACGTTCGCCTTCGACCCGATCGCGCTTGCCTTCCAGCGCTGTACGCAACGAGTTCGCCTGTGCTGCCAATTCTCGGCGCTCTTGGTTGTATTTGCGGATGTATGCCTCGATCAGGTCGGGCGCTTTCAACTGCTGGCGCATGCCATCAAGGACGGCCTTCTCGATCTCGGGTAGGTAAATAATACGCCGGTTGGAACAGCTCCCGCTTTCACGCACTGCGGAGCACCTGATACGCGTTTTGCCCGTCTTATCACGATCGTGAACCGACATGCCCGCCCCGCAGATGCCACAACGAAGCAGTCCGGATAACAGGTGTGCCGGGCGGCGCTTGAAATGAGAGCATGCATTCACCCTCGCGACTTTGAGTGCCTGTGCCTTCTGCCAAACTTCTTCATCGATAATGCGCAAATGCGGAACTTCTTTCGTCTGCCACTGGTCCTTCGGATTTGGCCTGGAGACGCGTTTGCCAGTATCGGGGTTCTTCACCATTCGGACCTTGTTCCAAACGATCCGGCCGACGTAGAGCTCGTTAAAGAGCAGGCCCACCCCGCGCTGGGCATTTCCGTTGATCGTGGAACCGTTCCAGCGTGTTCCCCGCGGCGGCGCTATCCCTTCCCTGTTAAGCTCACCAGCTAGGTCTCGTGGGGTTCGACCGGCCGAATAGGCGTCAAAAATGCGCCGGACAACTTCTGCCTCCCCTTCGACGACCTCAAGTTCACCAGGCCGACCCAAGACAGGTCGATAGCCATAGGCTCTGCCACCGGCATGACGGCCGTCACGGACGACGCCGGCCATACCCCTCCGAACCTTCTTGGCGCCGTCCTCCCTCTGCATCTGGCCGACTAATCCACGAATGCCAATGAGGACGGCATCGGCGATACCATCGTGAACAGCCTGGATTTCGATACCGAGAAAGGAGAGCCGTTTGTGAAGACCCGCGAGATCCGCCATGTCGCGTGACAGGCGGTCAAGCGCTTCCACGACTACCGTATCAAAGGTTTTTTGGCCTGCCGCCTCCATCAAGGTCAGGAGCCCGTCGCGACCGAATAGCGACGCTCCTGAGCGCGCCTTGTCCTCATAGACGGCAACGACGTTTAGACCATTGCGAACGGCATAAGCGCGGCATAGCGCAATTTGGTCTTCGGTTGACTTTTCGTTTTGGAGCTCCGTCGAGAAACGAGCGTAGATAGCGGCTCGCATCATATCTTGGGAGCCTTTCGGACGTGACGTGAATCAATCGCGGAACTTCGGTCAATCGAAGAGTCGATAGCGACGAGATGATCGCGCCTGGCATCAGCGACGGCAAGCGCTTCGACGAACTCAAGCATGGCTTTGCGAAGCTCTTCCGGCGCCACCGCAGCGGCGGTTTCGAGGTGGGAAGAACCATCGCCTGTGTCTGGTGCCGGCTTCACGAAAGCTAGCATCGCGATCATCAGCGACGAGCAAAGAGACGCGTCCCATCAATCGTGCAATTGGCACGCCGCAGCGAAAAAATGGGACAGGAGTCAACTTAACGAGGCTGGATGGCGTTGTGGTTTCGCCACAGCGTATACTACGAAGCTCGTAAGCTGGCGTCTCCGAGCTTTCCAACCTGCTCCTGTCCGCACCATTCTCCACAGGGGAGGTCCCCCTGTATTGGGGACTTGCGCCTATGACGACCACGAGAGGTTCACGAGACAGGCGCATTCCGCAGGGAATCCTCGTCCGAAAGCGCCGTCATCAGCTTGGTGGCTTCGTTCCAATGTCGCGCTACGTCAGCGCGGGTAATGGTACGGTCTGGTCGGCTGCGAGGTAGATCTCCTGTCATCGCCTTCAGGTCTCGCAGGACGGAGGCAATATGAGGCCAAGGGAAATCGGTCAGATCACCGATTTCGCGGTCGGCGCCAATAATCATTTCCAACTTTGCCACAATGCCGAGGAGCGATGAGGCACGGAGGACGGGCATTGTGTCCTGAAGTTTGAGCACCTCGGTCATGGCAAAAACTTCAGCTTCACAAGCTGTCACATATTGAGAGTCTGCGGCAGGCGTCGCGGCTGCGATTCGACGCGGCGCGGATGCGCCTGCGGTCAATACCTGAATTCCGGTATCGACGAGCATTCGCGTCTCCAACCGCTGCTGCACTCGACATAGCATCAGCGAAACATATCGAGCCTGTTTCCACTCGGCCCAGAGGGCAAGAACGAGATCGAGAGAGCGGTCGCTATCGACTGGAACCTCATAGGCGTCATTCATCTCAGATGACCATCATTGCTGACGAAGGGGGTTCACTTCATAGCATACAAAACTGCGAATAGGAACTATCGTTCCTGGAATGATCGTTCCATTCGCGAGTTATCTCTCGGGATGGACCTAAAGGAACTTTTCGCAACCAATTTGCGTCATGCCCGAAACAGGCGGAATCTGACCCAAGAGGAATTGGCAGAGCGCTCGGGTTTGAGCTCTCGCTACATAGGAGCGATTGAACGCGCTGATGTTTCGGCCAGTGTCACCGTTCTCGGACGCATCGCCGAGGCGCTCGGAATGGAGCCGGAAGCACTCATTCGTAAGTCGAAGAGCGGACATTTAGATTAGGGCCCGCGGGTGGCCGCTCGCGAGCGCGCCTCAAACGGCGCCATAGCGAGCGAGCGGCGGCTTTGCGCCCAAAGTCGGTCGTTTACTTCATTATGGCGGTGCTCCAGAAGCTGACATCGCGTGTGACGCAAGCATGGTTCACGTCCTCCCATGAATGCGTTGCACTTACGGACTGGGTTTCAATAAGGTCGAAACCCAGTCCGTACGTGGTGGCCGAGATCAGATACGCGCCCATGACTCTTCTTTAAGCTGGAGTAAATTCGTGGCCTCAAGTCATCCTTCTATTTTGATAGCGTTGTGGGAACTCCTCGATCGGAGCAGGGGTAGAAGGTGGTCTCAAGCCGAGAGGTGCAGCAATGTTTGCGTTTGCAGACGAGACAGGGAATTCGGGACGCAACATCTTCGACGAGAATGAGTACTTTCGACTAGGCGCGATACTCGCAACTTCCGACATCGCGCCGCACGCGCAAGCGGCATTGTCTCCTTTTCTGAAAGAGAGGTCGATAGAGCGTTTTCACGCACATGAGTGGCCGGAAGACGCTGTGGCAAAACTCGGCCATTCCGTCCTCGACGCTCTCGAAGCATCAGGAGCATGGTCATTCAGCCTAACTGAGATTCATAAGCCCTATATGGCCCCGACCAAGTTTGTGGACGTGATTTTCGATGCTGGAGAGAACAAGGCGGTCCCAGGCAATTGGTATTGGGACGAACTCAATCGCCACGTTCTCTGCCTTACCGTCGACAGTGCGATGTCGCGCGACACCGCTAAGCTATTCTGGAATGCTTTCTTGGGGGATGACTTCACCAGCATAGCGACCAGTCTCGATCTGATCGAAGCTGGAATGGACAAGAGGATGACTCCATCGGCCGTATACAAAGTGGTCGCTGGAGCCTTTGACTACGCTCGGCAGAAGCCTACGGTATTTACTCTCGCGAATACGGTGAAGAGGAAGGGCTACCAGGCCAACACTCCAAACGTGGTGGCTTTCACCCACCTCTTTCAGGCCATTCATGATTTTGCCTCAGAACACTCCAGTCCGCCGGAACGCCTCGTGCATGATAAGCAGGACGAATTTCGTACAACTCTGGCCGAAACCTACGAGCAATTTGGCAACATCATTTGGCACGACCCTATGGACGGTTCTTTTCCTGATGCTTCACTCGCCAAGTATCAGCTCGCCCAATTCGAAATGCCATCATCGAAAGACAATGCCGGACTTCAGGCAACGGACCTCTTGCTCTGGGTCGCTCAGCGCTCACCCAGAAGCGAGGCGCTTGCCCCGCTCAAAGCGAGGTTGAAGACTAGAACTGATGATTTCAAGCTATCGCGCCGCATGTCAGAGCTGATCGTTCACGTTAATCTTCTGCGCCATGAGCGACAACGGGGGGTCGGCAGTCCATGAAGGCCTCGGTGGAATACGGCTCTATACAAGCTTTTGAGGGCTTGGTGGCAGCGACGGCCATCTGCACCAAACCTCGTTCGGTACGACTCGCGTTTGGACCGCCGATATTCTACATTTGTTCTCATTCGCTAAGGTCGGTCTTCACATGGTTACAGCGTCAGAGATTCAGCACACTCGCATCAGGGGAGAACTGCCGTTCCAGAACTTCATTCGCAAGCTCATCCGTCGCTACTGGAAGGATGACTATGCCGAGGCTCATGGCCGCAAGGGCCACAGGCAGCACGGCGCAGATGTCACGGGGCGCGACTACAGAAACGGTTACAAGCATGCCGCAGTCCAGTGCAAAGCGAGCGAAACCGACGAACCGAGAGCTCTCACCGAAAAAGAGCTGGTCGACGAAGTCAACAAAGCGAAGACCTACACGCCAAAGCTGGAAATCTTTATCGTTGCCTATGGCGGCGATCGTGACCCAAAGCTTCAGCGGAAAGCCCAGGAGCTGAGCGACGTCAACGAAGCTGAGGGCTTGTTTCGCGTTCAGGTCTGGTCGTGGGATGACATCATTGGTCGGGCGCTCGACTTCGACGATGTGATTCAGGAGCTTATCCTTCAGAACCAGATTCCCGCGGCGGATACGCTTAATCCTCGACGGCCGAAAGCTGAGTCGTTCCGGGATTTTCAGTCCACGATGCAGTCGGCTCTTGCGAGCTTTGAGGCCGCAATGGAGCGCAAGAACAAGAACGCAGAGGGCGACCCGGTTCTAACAGGGAAACTCGACTTGTTCCGCGATCAGCTTCGTGCCGGCAGTGGCGAGCTGTTGGTGGAGCAGTTGCGATACCTTGTGGCGGAACTTCCCGAGGACACGCATCCTCATCAACGGTTCAGGGCATACGCCAATCTAGGCTCGGCACTTGCGCAAGCAGACGAACTCGAGAGCGCCGCGATCGCGTTCGATACCGCTGCAGATGCCGAGCCGGATACTGCCGATAGCCATGTGTACAAATCCCGTGCAGCCCTCCTGCGCGGGAAAAATCACGTCGCTTACGAAGAGGCCAAGACGGCGTTGGCCATGGAGCGTGACCGATTTGCCGCGACTCTCCTGCTGGAGGCCGCTCCGCCAGAAATTGCGCCCGACTTAATGGAAGCGGAGGTCAGCGACCTCGTGCATGAAGTCGAGGTGGCCAGTTCGCTGGTTAGCAGATACGCCGAGGCGAACCGCCACGACGATGCGATCCGAGTGGCGAAGGGCATTGCTAAGCAGGATTGGCAGAAGGATGGCACCGTCGGTCAGGCGATCCTCGGTCAGTTTGAAGACAACATCGAACTCAAGATGGGCGCTCCGATGAGTGAGGCTCAGGCGCTTGAGGTCGATGAGGCCCGTAGCCAGCTCGAACGCGCCTGGCACGAGGCGAAGAAGCGACCAGACAAGAGGCGGTGGATTTTCTTTGCAGCCAATCTGTCGTCCGCTTACCGGCTTCTGGGACTTGACGAGGACGCTGAAGCCTTGATCCTCGAAGCTCACAAGCTGGATCCCATTGCGCCATCAATTGCCCAGCGCGCAACGCTCGCGTTTATCCGACGCGGCGAATACGATGCAGCGCAGAAAGCCATGGAGCCAGTACTCAAAGAGAGCAAGGACTCTGAAGATTTTCTGCTCGCGGGCTCGGTCGCTTTGTCAGTAAGAGGCTGGCCGAGCGTTGAAGGGTTTGCCAAGCGCGCACTGGAACTCGCCACAACCGACGACAGCAAAGCCAGCGCAGCAGAAATGCTTGTACTGCAGAAATTCCAGTCGGGCTCGCCCTCGGAGGCCATGCCGCTCGCCGACGAATTCCGCAAGCAGTTTACCGTGAACATTTCGTTCGAGAGCCGCGTTGCTGAAATCGCGCGACGTCTAGGCGACACGGTCGAGCTTGAAAAGGCAAGAATGCGCCTTGCCGCCTTCGGCAGCCGCACCGATTTGTCGCCACTGGATCGATTCGCACTGTCTGATGCCTATGCCGACGACAACAGATGGTCGGAGGCCGCAGACCTTCTGGATGGTCTGTATGCGCTCGACCGGCCGTCGGAGATTTTGAAGCGTCGTCTCTTCGCCTTGTACCGCGCGGACCGAAGGGCTGACGCGCGTGCGCTTTTTGATTCACTGCTGCCCGGCGCGCTCAAGTCGCCCGAGCTTATTCGCCTCGGAGCAGCAATCTACGAGCGCTCTGGCCTTCTGCCAAAAGCCTTGAAGGCGCTTGATACAGCGCTCGACATCAATCCGGGTGACCTGCGCTCCCGTCTCGACTGGGCGCGTCTTTGTATTCGCGACGCGAAAGAACATCGGGTGCGGGCTTGGGCCAAACGTGCCCCGATGGTCGATGAAGGCGATGCGGAAGACCTTTTGGAGGTCGCCCAGCTATTCGATCGGTACGGCCGTCGCAAGGATGCGATGCAAATCGGGTACGCAACGCTGCAGCGGTATTGGGGTAGCAGCGAGCGATTGCATATGATGTACACGTCGCTCTTCCTGCTCAATTCGAAGGGCGGAAATTTCCTTCATCCGAAAATCGTCGCACAAGACACGGTCGCTTTCCTTGAAAATGAGCACGGGGTGAAGACGTCTTACAGGATTGAACCTGGAGCAGCGCCGGCATCAAACGTCCTTTCGCCAACTCATCCATTCGCAACTCAGCTGATAGGCAAGAAGAAAGGTGAGAAGGTCACGCTCGCTGAAGGCATTGGGCAGCCGGTCACTTGGACCATCACCGAGATCAAGCACAAGTATCTCGACCTGCTACATCGGTCGATGGAACAGCACGCGACGCTTTTTCCCGGCAGTCGATCATTGGGCCAGTTCCATATCGACCTTGGTAGCAAAGAAGCCTTTGAACCGATCGTCGAGCAAGCCCGCCAGCGCGCCGGAACCGTCGAGGAGGCAACAAGGCTCTACACGACCAATGTCATGCCTGTAGATGGCGTGGCCAAGATGCTGGGTCTTGATCCCATAGATGCATCGCGTGGGCTCCGATTCAATTCCGGGGCGCTTCTTGATACGTGCTTTGGCGCTCATGAAGAGCGCCAGCTAGCGTTCGAAAGCCTGCGAGGTGCGTCTGAAATCCTGGTTGATGCGCTCACGCTGTCGCTTTGGGATGAGATCGGACTTCTCCGGCTGATCCCATCACTGCCCGTTAAAATCAAAGTGGTTCAAGCAACTTTGGATGCTCTCATCATGCGCGCCGACGAAGCCAAGCGTGGTATCGGGGAGAAGAGTGGATCCCTTGAGGCTCACGGCGACAAGTTCGCGATGATCGACGTGCCGAAGGAGTACAAGGAGTCCCTCTCAAAGGCCGCCGACGAACTTCTCGAACGGGTCCGGGCGGATACAGAGGTCATCCCTACCGAGCATGTTGACCATGCGCAGGCCGACGAACTCAAAGAGTTCTTCTCAGGCTCTAGCTTCGACACCGCCGCTACTGCAGCGGCAACGAACATGCCAACCATCATCGAAGATCGCCGGCTCCGCGGGTTCGCGACGATTATCGGCGCCCAGCGGGTGGCTTGGACCCAACCGCTTCTCATGCTGTTTCTGGGCAAGAAGCAGCTGTCGCACGGCGACTATGTCGACTTGATTGCCAACCTCGGCAGCAAGCGGATTGGCTTTGTTTCTGCCGGCTCCGGGGACTTGTTTGCCGCATCGCAGCTCGGCTTCGACTCCGTTCAGTTTAAGTCGCTCGTAGAGGTCATTTCCCGGGAAGCCGTCGAAGCGCAGTCGTTGGCGACGGTCGCTGTAGAGTTTTTCATCGAGTTGTGGAACGCGGAAATTCCGGAGACGCGTGACAGGCTTGTCAGCTCGCTACTGGAGGCAATCCTGACGCGTCTGGATGCTATCAGGTTGCTCCGGGTCATCATTGTGGCCGTCGACGAAAATCTGCGTGGACGGCGATCCCCTGAGAACCTGATTTCCAGACTCTGGATCGCCTACGTGGAGCGGTTCGTCGCGGGACATTTCATTAGGGATGCCATCATTGGCTGAAGATGACCGCGTTGTAATTTGGTTGTCTTGCGCTCCCGGCGTCGTACAAATCAAAATGCGTAAACGAACATGGAAAGTCTGGATATCAGCCAGTCGGAGCCAAGAGCGGTCAGCCCCCTTCCGGCCCCTTACCGGTCATTGGATTTGACAAAGGTGAACCAATGCCGATGGCGGCGATGTGCCTGCCGATCGATTGCCCCTAGTCGCTATTGTTCCGTCCCGCACTGGCCCGCCACGAAACAGGGGCGGCAATCCATCGATTGATATCGGATTCACGCCAGCCTGCCCCGTTAACGCTGATCTTGATCTGGGCCGGGAACGTGCCTTCGGCGATCTTGCGATAGATGGTCGAGCGGGACAGGGCGGTCCGGGCAAGGACGGTTTTGAGGCGTATGATGCGGTCTGGCTCGGACATAGCTCGTCTGCATTTCACTGGTTGTCGCTGGTATCTGCTGGGACAGACAGGATGAACCAAGGCTGGACGCAATCAGTTTTGTCGCCTCACCCGCCTGCGGCGTGGAAACGGCGACAAATCGGAGGGGTTCAGATCCCAATCCCCCGGCCCCTACCGATGCCATGGCTGAAGGCCAGTTCCGCAGCGAGGCTACGGCCGGAATCGCTATGAATGCCAAGGTCGTGTTTGCGGTTGGCGAGCAGGGATTCCAGTTGCGGATCACGTTCGAGGCTTTTCGCCATGTCGGACATGGCCGACCGCGTTGACTTGTAGCCGGACATGTCGCCGACCTCGTATTGGCGCTGGCTCGTCCGGTCGAGCTTTTGCCAACGTTCCACGAAACGGTTGGCGCGGCGGCCGGGATCGATGTCCATCCCAGTGCGGATTTCCGTCTCAAGCTGGAGAGCAAGCACGATGCGCCTGACGCGGCCGGCCCCCGCCTCGCGGATAAGTTCGGGGTTTTTCACATAGGCCGCTTCGGCATCGCGCCAGCCATGCGGCCGAACCTTCTCGAACGCGTTGCGGGCATCGTTCAATTCGCGCATCTGCTCTGGACTGCCCTGCCCGTCCGCATTTCCGGTGCGGGAGATCGCGTCGATCGCGCGCGCGTGACGCACAAGCGCGTTGGTGCGTTCCCTGCGCAACGCTGCTTCCGGATCCACCGACGCATCCATGTCGCGCTGCACCCCCATGGCGGAAGCTTCTCTTCCAGGCACTGGGCCACCGTCGCCAATTTGCGCTCCAACATCTCCCCTTCCCGGCTTTCCCCTGCGTTCCTGGTCGGGCTTGGCGCCTCCGGGTGAGCGCAACCCGTCGAGCAGCCCGCCGATCCTGTCGCGGAGCTTTTCCGGAACGATCCGGCGCACGATCTCGACGAGACCCTCGCGGAAGGTGATACCGCGCCGCTCGGCATAGCTCTGCGCCGGATCGACTAGACCGTAGTCGGATGCCATGTCCTTGGCGCGGTCACGTGACAGGGTACGAACGAGCCGCTCTCGGGTCGCGAAGTCGTCGCTGCCATAATGCAGCTCCATCCCATCCCGATGCCGCGACAGGGCGACGTAGCTGCCATGTGCATCCATGCCCGGCGTGGCGAGCACATGGGTCCGGTCAACCGTCATGCCCTGCGCCTTGTGAATGGTCGCGGCATAGCCATGGTCGATGTGCGCGTAATCTTTCAGGTCAAAGCGCACGGAACGGCCGTCGTCGGTTTGAACCGTCATGCTCTGTGTGCTGACTTCTTCCACAATGCCGAGCGTGCCGTTCTTGACGCCAAGCCCGCGCTCGTTGCGCAAGAACATGACCCGGTCGCCGCTGGCGAAGATTCTTGCCCCACGTTCCACATTCACGTGAACCTCGTCGCCGAGATCGCCGGCAGCGCGCATGCGCTCACGCGCTGCCCGGTTGAGCGCGCGCACTTCGTCGTTTTTGTGGGTGAGAATGATCCGGCTTGCCTCTGGATGCGCCTGCCTGTCGCGATCCCAGCGCTCGACGAGTTCACCTCGCGCTTCGTCGCGCGTTGCAGCTTGATGCACCATGCCTTGCGCGTCATATGCGCTGATCGCGGCGCCGATCCTGCCGGTTGCCAGATCGCGCGTGGCATCACGCTGCCAGCCCTCGCGCTGCCGACGCACCTGGCCGATTTCGACGCCGCCATGACGCTCGTGGATCGAACGGAATGCAGCGCCGGCTTCGATCGCCTGCAGTTGTTGGGGATCGCCGACGAGGACGACTTTTGCGCCAACGTCCGCCGCATGGGAAAGCACGCGCTCCAACTGGCGCGTGCCGACCATGCCGGCCTCATCGATCACCAGCACATCACGCGCGGTAAGCAGATCGCGGCCCTGTCCCCAACCATGTTCCATGCTGGCGATGGTGCGTGACGGGATGCCCGATCCGCTTTCGAGATTCTCGGCCGCGATGCCGGAGAGTGCCGCGCCCCGGACCTCATAGCCCGCTGCCGCCCATGCCTGGCGGGCGACACCCAGCATGGCGCTCTTGCCGGTTCCGGCAAACCCGACAACGACACCAAGACCGCGACCATCGATGATATGTGCAAGCGCATCGATCTGCTCGCTTGACAGGACAAGACCGCGTTGCGCAGCCCGCGCCAGTGCTGCCTCGCGATATGCGTTACTGACCGTGTGTCGGTCGTCCAAATCGATACGCTCTGCCGCGCGATGCAGGCGCTGTTCGGTCTCGATCATCTGCCTTGTGGTGAAACGGTCTTCGCCGCGCCTGTCCTTGCCGAGTTCGACCAGATCGGGTGCATTGCTGATGGCTGCCACCACCTTGTTGAACTGCTCCATTCCGTCACTGTGGCGATGCGAGAACTTCGCAATGTCCTTTCGGGTGAAGGTCGATTGCTGATGGGTGATGGCATCCAACGCCACGGATGGATCGGCAATGACGCGCGCACCATTGTTGCGCGCGATCTCGCGATGCAGTTCGGCGCGATCTGCTTCAATGTCGCCATCAACAACACCACTGCCCTCAATGCGCTGGGCTGGCGCACCAATCTGCGTTTGCGGCTCCAGGGCAATTCCCTGCACTTCCAGACTGCGATTATCGATGCGGGCGTCGATATCGAGTTCGGCCAGGCGCTCATTGGCCAGTTCCGCCCATCGCTCGCGCCAGCGCTCGACCAGCTGGGTAGCATTCCAGTCTCGAACCTTTGACCCAAAGCCGTTCTCGTCCACCGACCGCATGGTGAGCATGA
Organism: Mesorhizobium sp. M7A.F.Ca.US.008.03.1.1; assembly: GCF_003997495.1. Classification (GTDB taxonomy): domain Bacteria; phylum Pseudomonadota; class Alphaproteobacteria; order Rhizobiales; family Rhizobiaceae; genus Mesorhizobium. The sequence goes on from NZ_RZRU01000006.1 coordinate 22,776, forward strand.
CATGCGCGTGCGGCTTGGGACTGCCATCCTCTGCCCTGTCCCTGTGCACATTGAGATCGGCGACCATGCCCTTGCTGACAAGCTCGGCGTGAACGAAGTCGCGCGCCAGTTCGATGCCTTGTGCCTGGCTGAGTTCACGCGGCAGCGCAAACTCCACTTCCCGCGCAAGCTGCGCATCCTTGCGCACCTCGAACGCCTCGACATCGTTCCACAGCCTCTCGCGGTCGCGCCAGGCCTCAGGCGCATCCTCCGGCAAGATCACCTCGGAATGAACGACACCGCGTTTGGCTGAAAAATCATGGCTGCGTTCGATGCGCTCGTCGCGCAGCCGTGACGCTGAACGGTAGGCGGCTGCCGCGACAGCGCTTGAGCCTGCTTTGCGGCCAATGACCTTGACGTGAAGATGATAGATCGCCATCGCGACCAGATCATTTGCACGTCAAAGCGTACGTCGGCACGACGTATAAGCGCGCCCTCCCTCGAAAAAATCTCGGGATGGACCAGCCCGTCCCGGGCTGTCTCGGCGACCCTGAAGCCTTCCGGCAGGCCCTCGCCTATGATCGCCGCATTGACGTCAGATGGAGACAGCCATGCGTAAGCCACGGGACTTCGACGCCGAACTGAAAGCACTGGAAGAAAAGGCGCACGAGCTCAAAGCGCGAAAGGTGCAGCAACTCGGTGAACTGGTGATCGCCACCGGCGCCGATCAACTCAGCACCGACGAACTGGCCGGCGCGCTGGTCGCAATTGCCGAGACGAAAGACGCCGCAAAGCGCGAGGCATGGGCCAAGCGTGGGGCGATGTTTTTCGAGAGCGGTTCCCGGCGAGCTGCTCCGGAATCTAAGCGCAACCTTCGCAGCGCTCCAGCGCAGCCGGGCAGCCCACAATCGCCGGCAGGCGGCACGGGCTCGCAATGACATGCGCACCTGGCAGGTCGAGCGCCGCAAGCGCACCCGACATCTGATCGAACTGGGTGGTCTCGTCGTCAAGGCAGGCATCGTCGAGCTAACCAAAGACGATCGTGCCATCATCTACGGAGCGATGCTCTGGATCGCCGCCAAACTGCAGAGCGATGAAGGTGGGAATGCGCGCGACCTGTGGATTGCGAAGGGGAAACTGGCGTTTGCTGCAGAATGCAATAAAGACCAAAAGGGCCAGCCAGATAGCGGTGGTCCGCGAGCAGCGGCCGATGCAAAGCTGTCCCTTTAGTCACACACGGCCAACAAATGGGTATTTCACACTGAAGAGCGGTCACAGATCAAAGTTCGAATGCTTCCTCTCCGCCAGTCAAGGCTCAAAAAGCAGAATTCCGCGGTTCTTGCTTAGGCCGCGCGTCCTTTCCCACCTGGATTGTCAAAGGGGCTGTCGCGAACGTCATTCCTTGCGACGTGAAGCGCGTCAGCCACGCTCTCCAGCTCGGACATTTTGATCACTCGCTGGCCCGTCGCCGTGCGGCAAACCACATGGGGTTCGTCGCCGCTGCGCGGGTCCGCCTTTGCACCGCACAGCCCGTGTGCGAGGCAATTTCGGATATCAACCAGCATCTGGATGTTGCTTCTGACCCGCTGCCACACCTCAGGCTCAATTGCGCGCCAGTGCCCCATAACGATCCCTTGGACAACAGGCGGTCTGGCTCGATCGCTTCGATACGCATGCGGACTTCTTCCTCTAGCCACCCCCAATGCATGAGCACATATGCGACTGCCGCCATAAGATCGCGCATGCTCGACTGAGGAGCCGGATCTTCAGCCACTTTTGTAGCTCGACGTTCGTTGCACCATCAACAAAGAGCCCCGTCCCTACGCGAGCACTCAAACGCTCTCATACCCAACGTCAGTTTATACGACGCGCGCGAGATTGTCGCGGCGAAGAGGGCGGCACGAGCCCACTCCGGACGGCAGACCCCGCTCGCCTCCGGCCTCGCCCGGCGCGCTCCGAATGACCTGAGACCCTTGTTCCCGCCTTTTGAATGGAGAGTCCGGCGCTTCATTTCTTGCCTCATGCGGCTTGTTTTTCCAGCGCCATTTTTATGGCGAATTCGATAGGCGTGATGTTACCCAGGGCTGAGTGTGGTCTGTTGCGTTTGTAGTCCTCCTTCAATTGCTGCCCGCGCTTGCGTGAGAGTGGAGCTAAGATGCGCGACTTCTCCTGACGGGTCGCCTCCCAAATCGGCTACCATAGCGGGGAATATTGGCGGCGGCAGATTATGGCTGACGCTTGGATGCGACACATAGCTGTTTGTTGAAAGTCAGTGATGCTGGGCAGGTAGAGCACTTTCCGGCAATGGTGTTTGAACCCGGGGAGACGGACGACACCGATCTTGCACTCGCTAACGCTGAGCGAATTTTTCGTGGCAAAAGTTGAGCGACAAACGGCTCCCGTCACCATCACCTCAGTTGGGTCAGGCGCTATCCCGAATGGATTGCGTTTTCTGAAACACGTTGATTTCCGTACAAATCGGTTTCAGCGATTTCAGCCCAACCACGATCAAAGGTGAAATGCCCGGCCCGCCCGACCGGATTTTGTATTTTGACTATCCGCGAGCGCTGTCTGAGCCCGGCCTCCTCGACAACGTAGAGCCAATATTGATCCTGCGCGCGGCGAGCAAACTCGAACTGCGCCGGCGAGAGACCTACTGGACGATCAGCCAGGGTCCCTTTCATAGCCTTGATTTCAACCCACCGTTCCGGTTCTCCGGCCGCATCGTTCTCAACGAGGTCAAAACCTTTGTTTCCCTGGGGGGTTCTCTGCAATCTCGGCTCACGTTCGATAACCAGCTCTATAGCTTTTGCCTCGAGAGCCATTCGGGCCGATTGATCAAGTCCGTCGGGATCTTCGTCGTCACTCTCGTGATGCACCGCTACGTAAGATATAAATTCCCGTTCACCGTTGGTGGTATTTTTCCTAGGGCCTTGGCCATTCCCTGGTCTTCCGCCACCTTCCGCTTGACGTTCGCCGCTTCCGTTGCCGTCCTTATTGCTGCTGCCGTCTTGTTGAGAGGCGGACCGACCGCCTTTCTCACCTTCTTTATCAAACTCTTGCTGGACGGCGTCTTCGCGGTTAGCAACTACCGTTGAGGCCGACTCCTTAGAAGCGCCGTGAGCATCCGATTCCGAATTTGGGCTTTCCGAGTCAGTGCCAGTTTCGATTTCCAAACGAGCTTGAAGATTGGCAAGACTGGTTATTCCGAGCTTTTTCAACAAGTCCAGAACTTCCGGGTCAATACCGACTTCTCGAGCGAGCGCTTCAACCAATGGTGGCTTAAAAAGAATTTTTGCTTGAAGGACCGGATTAGGTTTCCAATCAAGTGCTTCAAAATTGACAGCAGATGGGACGACAAGGGAACCATCGGAGTGAGGAATCCAAGGAGTCTCGTTGAGGAGGCGGACAAACGCTGCATCGATAGGCGCCGAAAAGTCCTGGAAATAGAACCAGCGGTAAGTCGTGCTGAAAACTGCAGCACCACGGCGTTCGAGAAGGTCGCCGAGCGCTTCCCATAGCAATCGCGCCCGCTTTCGCTTCTCCAGAATGTCCAGTTTGGGCAGTAAGCCTATCACACTTTGGAGTCCGCGCAGTGTCACGTCCTCCCTCGTACTTTCGCGCGTCATTTTTTCCTGACCAGAGGCGCGACGGATTTCCGCTAGTCGTTCGTTCGAAAGCTCCATCGTTGCAGGCATAGGGCAAAGGTATCGTGTCGCCCCACTCGCCTCGAGGAGCTCTCGAACGGACTCGCCTCGTAGGCAGTCCAAGGAGTCGTCAACAAGAGAAATGCCGCTGATCCCGGCAAGCAGCAATGAGAGCCGTTCCGTAGCAATGTAGACTTGGCCGGGTTTAGCTACGAATTGTTTTCCGGAGCCGGCGTCTACCACCACCACGAAATTCGTATCTCGCAACGCGCTCAGAAGCTTTTCGCGTTGGACCTTGGAGTCGGTGCCAAACGCCGTCAGTATCCGATCTATGTCGGCAGCATATGTGCCAAGCTTGACTGACTTTTCTCGATAGGGCGGCAGAACGTTTCGGATTACGTCATCGACAGGGTCAGGCTCAGTCAAGCCCAGCGATTGGAGGAACGGCCGCACCGGCTCGTGGCTGAAGAGTGTACGTTTTACGGTCGGAAAGGCCGTTGCTGCGGTCCCTGGCAGGAAAGCCTGCACGAGACCGTGTAGGTAGGGCGGCACATGGGAGCCATCCTGGAGCCGAACCAGTGACAATTCCCGAATACGCGATTGACGAAGTAGCGCGGGTTGAGCCGCTAGATATGAATAAAGTCCGGCAATCCAGTCGTCAGATTGGCGTTCTAAGAATGACGCGGCCATACGAGGTATAAGGCCTTCAGGCGTAAGCTCGACGATCTCAAGCTCTTTCATGAGGTATTGTCGTAACGCGGGTGTCCTGTCGGATGTGATGTCACCACTTAGCCAAGCGATTGGCCCTTTAGCACCCAACAGCGCGCCTAGTTGCTCTCGATCAAGCAGCTCGCGCAGGTCTTGCGTTCGGGAAAGCCGGGCGTTGTTCGCGGAGACGTGTCCACCAGCTGCGCAGGGGAGTAGTGCTTCGGACTTAAGGGCTTGGTTGACAGCATCCAGAACAGGTCCAAAAAGATGCCCTTTCAGCTTTTCGCGATCCAGGGGTAAACATTGCAGAGCGTCAACATCTAGCAGCCCTTCGTCGCGAAGCCAGCAAAGCGCCTCAATAAGCAACTGGCCTGTCTCGGTAACCAGATAGCGATTCCAATCATCATCAAGCGGTATGTTGTCTCGGCTGGGTGTCGTTCGATACGGACCTTGGACGAGGAAACCGACGTACGTAGGCAGGACGGTAGGAAAGAATACCACCAACGGCTCGGCCGCGACGGGACGCAGCGACCAAACCCCATCTTCTCGAGGGACGAGGCGGAACGCGACCTCCACATGGCCAACGGGCTGGTCCCCATGAGTGACCTCCCGTTGAAACAGGAGCCAATGTTCCTCAACGTCGGGTTGCCCCACCTCCTCGCCGAGAATTGTCACGCGCCGAACTCCGTCGCGCAGCAACTCCGGCGCACTTCGTACGTACAGGCCTTTGATTTCTCCGGCGTCCCACGCAAGCTCTTCAACATGCCGGAGAAACAAGAGCGTTCGCGGTCCTAGCTGCCGAAGCCCGTCCGCGATTTCACTGTGCGCCGTGTTGTCATCAGGCTTGAACGGCAGCATGAACACCGTCTCATCGGGTCCACGCTGGATTGGCTCCGCCGAGCGCGGCCAGACGTAGCTTTCAATGGCAAATGCCTCGTCGCCAGAATGAACCTCCGGCCGTCCTGTGAACGCGTAGACTGACTTGAAGCCTATGCCGAAACGACCGATCGCTGTAACGTCTTTGGTACTCTGATCGATACCGCATATTCCGACTACATCATCGGCGTCGAATGGCTGGCCGAAATGTGAGACTAGGAGCGCGTTCGTATCGAGTCGAAAACGCACTGAACGGTCCCCTGCCCAGTCTTTTCGGCGACGCAAGGCATCCTCGGCGTTCTGTAGAAGCTCAAAGATAAAATGCGTGCGCTTGTCGTACCGATCTTCAAGCAGACGCTTACCAATCCGCCCAATGTCGGTCCCATAGCGTCGCTCGTTTTCGGCCTTGAGGGCATCATAGTCCTGAGGCACCGCTTAGCCCTTTGCAACGTTGGTGTTTACCGCCGTGCTGGCGGTGCAGAGGCGCGTAAAATCGCAACCGGAACATTTGGTCTGGCTGGGGTTTGGCTGAAAATCATTGGCGCGAAGCGCCGCAGCTGTATCCTGCACGCGTGCGATCACATCTGCTATCAGATCCTCGTCAACCGCCCTGGGACGACGTGTTTGGGTGTCGAGTTCGTAGGTCTCAACAAAGTCGGCGTTGCGGCCAGTGAGTTCCTTGTAACCCAGCGCATAGATATGCAGTTGCGCTTCAGTGAGTTCTTCAGCCTGAGCCCGTTGCGTCGACTTCAGGTCGACGATTGCCACCTCATTTGTGTCACGCCGCCGCACCAGATCGATACGTCCGGCAACGGTAACCCCGTTTTCTAAGGCGACTTCGATTGCTTTCTCGCTGTGCTCAAGTTTGTCAAACTCGGAGTGGCGGGCAGTAATGTAGCTCGCAACGGTTCGTTTCGCTGATTGCCGCATCGTATCGGCCAGGGCAGGATAGGCGTAAGGCAAACGCAAGTGACGATCCACCAATGCGTCGGCGTCGCTCGGATTGAAAGTTTCGCCTGCTATTGCTCGAGCGTGCAGTTCGGCTAAGGCATCGTGGAGCGACTTGCCGTAACCTAGCGCCTCCGCGAGAGGAGCATTGAACCCGTAGAGGGTGCGCATCTTAAATTGGTACGGACACTCGAAAAAGTAGCGCATGTCCGAAAAGGTCAAATTGACGTTAGCAATCGAAGTCTTTGCGCGCGGTTCACCGCGCTCCCGCGCGTCGAATGTTTGGCGCAAGCGCTTCACGTAGCGCGACTCGAGGACGTTGTGCCAGAGATCGGACGGACGGACGTATAAGGTGCTCCCCGGCGTCGGAGCGGTCGTCAGGTGAAGATGCTTCTGACTTCGCGTTACGGCTACATAGAAGAGCCGACGTTCATCTTCGGGCGCGTTCGCAAAGCGGTTCTGGCTACCAATGCAGCGATCCGGAATCAGGTGCCAGATTGTTCGTCCACCACGCTTGGATGCCGGGAAGCGATTACGCACAAGCTGAGGCACAAACACGACAGGCCATTGAAGGCCCTTAGCCCGGTGGATGGTCAGTATTTGCACGGCATCGGGCGAGACAAATCTCTCGTCCTGCCCAGACGATTCACCATAGGCGCCTTCGGCCTGATGACGGAGAAACGCCGCAAATGACTCGTATTTTGCAACAGGGCGCGAATGGAAATAGATAGCTTCAAAGTCCGAGATGGCTTGGCTGAACTTCGCCAGATTGTAAAAGGTTACCTCCCCGCGCCCGCCCGGGATGATCTCTTCTCGCAGCCCAATACGCTCGAGAAAACCTATGAACTGACGTTGGATATTGTAAACTGAGAACCGCACAGAATTGTCTTCGACGGCCATGCGTTCGCGGGTCGCGACCGCTTCGTCCACCGCCTTGGCTATCGCCTCTTCCGGAATACCGAGATCGGCACTGCGCCACGCCGCGATGACGGTATCGCGATCCGCTTCGCCAGCCATAAGATAGAAGAGCTGCCGCGCAGCCTCCGCTTCCAATGCATCGAAGAGGGTACTCATTCCTACCGAAACAAAAGGAATGCCGGCTTTCCGAAGCGCCTGTCGAATGGGGTCTGCCATTCGATTGATCCGCACAAGCACTGCCATATCCGACCAAGAGATCGGTCGCTCGCCCGAGCCTTCTTTGATCAAGCTGCCCCGTAGAGCCTTACAGGTGTCTGCAATGTATGCGGCCTCCTCATCGGGCGAACCCAATTGAAGCGCGACTATGTCGCCCGCTTCGTATTCCTGAACCTCAGCAGAGCGCATCATTTTCGGCAATCGGTCCGGGTTCTTCTCGATCACTAGTCGAGCCACGTCCGAGATACCAACTGTTGAACGGAAATTATCTTCCAGGCGGATCGTCTCACACACTGGATAACGCGCTGCAAAGTTCAGAATGTTGGAAACATCGCTCCCTCTGAACTGGAAAATGGTCTGGTCGTCGTCGCCGACCACTCGGATCGATGAACCGAGCGAATGAAGCTCTTGGACAAGGCTCTCCTGAATCGGGTTGACATCCTGATACTCGTCCACAATGACGACCCGTAGCCGATTGCGGACCCGCTCGCGCAATGCAGGGATCGACCGCAACGCCTCGACCGCCTCCTTCAAAATTGAGGAATAGTCAAAGTACCCCTTTTCCCTAAGAAGCTGCTCGTACTCGACCAACCCCTGGCCAATGCTCGCCCCCGCCAACCTCGCCCAATCGACAGTAGACTCGCGCAGAATGGACAGCGCGTCGATGTACAGCTTAGTGTCGACGTAACGCTTTAACGGAGTACCGTTGAGAAGCGAAGTCGCGTTGAGCCCGCTGCGTGCCGCATAGCGGTTGACGAAAAGAACCTGCTGAACCTCGTTTAACACCTCATACTTGAGAAACTCTGGAACCTCGGTTCGCAGAAGATCGAGGCAGAATCCATGAATCGTGCCGATATACATGTCGGCCATGCCGACAAGTTCCGGTTGGTCCTCTCGGCATCGTTCGATGATCCGGTGTTTAAGCTCTGCCGCAGCCTTTTCGGTGAACGTAAACGCAACGACGTTGCGAGGCAGCAAGCCCTCGCCGCCCTTGTCAGCTGGTAGCAGAAGCCGCGCTATATGGCGCGCCACAACCTCGGTTTTCCCCGAGCCCGCGCATGCGATAAGTTGGAGATTAGCGCCGGCATGCGCTACAGCGGCGTCCTGCGCAGCGGTCAAAGCCATAGGATCGCGCCCGCTGGTCCAGAGTAAAACATTATGCCGCCCCCTTTGCCCGACTCAACGCACTCAAGTCATCGCACTACTTTAATCCATTGTCCGCGAAGGATAGCCCGCCCAGAGGGAGAGACTATGTCAACTCGAACACACCTTCGTCCCAAGCGGCCTGCGTAAATGCGTTGAGCGTCAAGCCAAGTCGCCCCGGTTCAGTGACAAGGATGTAATGCCATGTCCCATGCTGACCAAGCCGGTTTACTGCCTTGACCCATCGATCTGCGGCCTTAGCCTTTGCATCCGCATTGTCGGTCATTTGTCCTTTGATCTCGACAATTATATTCTGGTCCGTGTCAGTCACGACGACAAAGTCTGGAATATAACGAGCCGGTAAACCGTTGCGTCGGTAACGAATATAAAAACCAAGACGCTCGTTCTTGACCCATCTTTTGACACCCGCATGCGTATCCAGAACAACGCCCGCTATTTGCTCCCATTTTTGGGTATCGGCAACCATTGCATTTAGATGACAGCGATTTGCAACTTGAATAGGTTTGATCGTGGGGAAATCTATATGATCGGTACCGCCTTGCCCAGCAGCGCCGTGCGGAACAATAGCGACCTCGCTAACAGAAGTGGTGGTGCCCTTCTTGATCGCGTCGAACATCGCGCTGACGGCCGCTTGGACATATTGGCCGACCAGCAACACGTCGCAGGGCTGACTATCTCCTAACAGCACCAGCTTCTCCGCCAGGAATCGCTTAACAGCGAAAGCAACACGAGGGAAAAGCTGCTGCATTGGAACTGCGTCTGCCCCGTTGTCCTCGACCCATCTGACACAGATTTCGCGAGCGAGGCGGAAGGCAACTTGCTGATCGCGGAACAAGGTGCGCCACTCCTTTAGTGAAAGGACAGGCTTTTCCCCCGGATTATATCGACCAAGCGCGACGTCCGGATTGGTCAACGGCGTCAATTCGACGACTTGCGGGATTCGCGCTGGATCGAGGGTGACCTTTGAGACTTGGCTCCAATCGACAGAAACCTCGAGACTACCCGACTGATGATATCCAGCAACAATTGGAAAAGTTATTTCGAATTCCGACTTCTCGGACACCGTATAAATATGGTTGGGCTCGGGCTGCGGAGGCTGGGGTCCAGCTGGTGCTACCTTGAATGGAACTAACTCAAAGGGAACTCCGAAAACCTTGGCCGTTTCTTCAGCGAACATCTGCGTCTCTTCGTTGAGAGCGTAGCTCTTGCGCCTAAGGGCGCGGCCAACGACCTGCTCGCAAAGCAGCTGCGATCCAAACGGGCGCAGGCCGACGATATGTGTAACGGTATTTGCGTCCCATCCTTCGGCAAGCATTGCAACTGAGACGATGCTTCGAACGTCCCGCCCAGGCGGAATTCGCTCGTCAGTCCATTTGAGGGTGCCGTCATTATCGTCAGCGGCAACCTTGTCATTGTGCTTGCGCACCAGTTCTGACCATTCCTCCGGCACCTTGCCGCCGAGCCATTCCGCCTTGCCGACGGTGTCCAGGATAAAGCGCAGCCGCCGCGTCTCGTCCTTGGTGCCGCCCGCTTCAATATCTTCGATCACCTTTGAATCGACGCGTACGGTCACCTCCTGACCAGGGGTATTGCGAAACCAAGGCGGCGAGGTACCATAGCTGTCGTTGCCGTTGGCGAGCCAGGAATGAACCTCGCGGGCGACCGCAGTATCACGGCACACGACGATGAAGACCGGCGGAACCGGATGCTTCTGCTGCTGCCTTGAGAACCCGTCCCAATCTTGAAATCGCTGGTGCCAATCATTCGCCAATAAGTTGATTGGAGCGCTGGCGTAATTCATGACCAACTGCGGCGTGATCTCGGTCCCGTAACCATCTTCCTTGGCTTTAGCCTGCACCCATCGCCAAATGTTGAAATAGGCAGCCTCGTCAGTACCCGTTGTATCGCGGGCTGGCAGTTGGGGAATCTTCACGAGGCCGGACTCGATGGCGTCAAGGAGGCCAAAGTCGGAAACGATCCAGGGAAACGGCTTGCCGACTTCGTTGCCAGAGCCCTGAATAAAGAAGGGCGTCGCCGATAAATCGACACAAAGATGGATGCCACGTCGACGGCTACCGCCTGCAAGCTTGTTGACCCGATCGAGTCCTTCAATCCAGATCGTCGCCTCACGTTCATTCTTGCTTGCAAGGTCTTTGTCCTCGTCAAGCGGTTCTTCGGTGGCGGCGTCACCTCGCCGGTAGGCGTGATGCGCCTCGTCGTTGAAAATCAGCCAGTGCGAGCTGCGGCCTTTGCCGCTGCCAAGCTCGCGGCGGATGCGCTTGAACCATGCGGCGTCGGATTCAAAGTACTTGGTTTCGATTGTTTCGTTGACCTTGCCGGCATTTTTCACCACTTCTACGGGCTCGCCGGTCTTCACGACCTTGGCGGAGTCGCCGTTGACGCTGTTGGTTTCCTTCTTCGCAAGGCGGTGCCAGTTAGCGATCATCACCTCGCCGCGCCGCAGGTCTTCCATCCGGTGAACCGGCACCAACTGCCGGGTTCTATAAAGGGACAGATCCCCGAGAGCGGGGTCTAGTTCCTGCAAGCGTTCGCGGATGGTGACGTTGGGGCAGATGATAAGGATGGTATCCGAGAAGCGATCATCGCGCGGGGATGCAACGCTGTTGAGGATGGACCAGCCGGCTAGCATACCCATGACGGTAGTTTTGCCCGAGCCGGTCGCCATTTTGCAGGCATGGCGGACAAAGGCGCGAACGCCGGCTGCCTTGGATTCAAGGCCGGGTTCGTCCTTCGGAATTTCGGGCAGACCCTTGCGATAGATTTCGGCGGCTTCGGCGAGAAAGGTGATCGTCTCGGCCGCTTCGATCTGAGCGAAGAAAAGCCGCTGCATGCGGTCGCTGCTGTGCCAGAGTTCCAGAAGCTCCTTTGTAATCTGCGATGCGCCGTCATAGGCGACACCGCCGGAACGGCTGCCCTCCCGCCATTCCTTTACCCGCTCGCGGATGACGTTGACGATTTCAAGCTCAACCTCCTCGCCCTTCGCATCGTCGAACAGTTCGGCCTGCTTCTTGCCCGTGCGACCGCGCCCGGCGTGTTCGGGGACGCGGTAGAAATAGCTGGCGCGGCGACGGCCTTCCGCCTTTAACGGCGGCTTTCCGCGCTCGATGACCCAATGAAAGACAGGTTCGCGGAACGGCGAATTGATGATCGGCGAGTCAACCTCGGCGACGGTGATAGGCGGTTCCTGCGGCTGAGCGGCGGCGGGCATCAGTGTCCCCCTTCGACGGTCTTGACGACCATCAGTTCATTGCCGCGCTCGTCGATGGCTTTGACGGCGATGCGCTTCTTGTCGCCAAGAATGAACGGCTCGCTGACCGTCCCTGCCAGGTGCTCCCACACGCCGTCGCTGAACTGGCCTTTAAGTGATTTTTGCAGGTTGTCCCACGCGCTAGTCTTAGGGAAGAATACCTGTGTCGCCATAAACACCATGCCGTTGTAGTTGCTATCGAGCATCCAACACGGCAGGTTTTCGGCCGCGACCTCCTCCGTCTCCATCGTATCGGGGCGAAAAATGTCGAGGCCCTTCACGACAACGCGATGTAGCAAACTTCCATCCTTCTCCTTCCCGGCCGGTTCAAGCGCCACGTCCGGCAGGCCGGTGATGGAGAAGATTTCGCTCGTCTTGGCGGTCTTGAGCAGGTCCGACATGACAACGTCGGGCGTCACCGACACGTAGGTCGTCGGCACCTTGAGCCTGCCGAGCATTTCGCGCGCCTTCGGGTCGATGGCGAAGCCGAACAGGAAAAGCTGCTGGAAGCCCTGCTGCAACGCCTCGGTATGGGCGTCGTACACGTACTGCGATCCGATGGCACCGTCTTCGGGACCAAACACAAACGCGATGCGTTTGTCGGTGCCGTTCTTTGCAACGCCCTCTGCGTGAAGATATTCGCGATCGGCGAGCGGGCTTATGGATTCCAGTTGCAGCGTAACGTTTCCGGGCAGTTGCAATGTCTTGCTCTGCCGCAGCACTTGGATCATGCGGTCGAGATAGGCACGTGGGTTGGCCGAAACTGCATGGGGTGCGGGGAGACCGGAATCTTCCTCGAGGCTCATTGCGGCCTGAATGGTGGCCTCTACCGTGAAAGGTCCACAAACCCGCGTGACCTTCTCGTTGACCTCCGCGCGGTCAACAAGAACCTCCATCTTGGGATCCTCGTCGTTGGCGACGGATTTGAGGGTGATACGCGGCACCAAGCCGCCGACCTCCTCTCCTTTCTTGTTTCGCTTGCGCTGGTAAATGAAACCGCCCGCCGGACCTTTCGCGGGCTCTTTCAAGCGATACCAGGGGAAGGTGCTCGTCAGCAGCCGCTGCCGCGCCAAGGCAACGGGGACGCGTGACGTGTCCACTGTAATCCAACGCCGTCCCCACATCTCCGATGCGTAGGCGGTCGTTCCAGAGCCGCATGTGATGTCCAGCACCAAGTCGCCGGGCTCGGTGGTCATCTGGATGCACCGTTCCACGACCTTAACGCCGGTTTGGACGACATAAACCTTGTCGTCGGTGAAGTTGCCGGTGATCGTGTCGGTCCAGATATTGCCGGTTTGCTGAAATGGAAAGTCATCTGCGAAGCGGCGATAGCGGATGCTGTTCTTGGCGACATGGATGCGCCCGGCTGCGGCCAGCTTGTTCATGCCGTCGGGATAGTTGGCTTTCCAATGCGAGTTGGCGCCGGGCAAATAGGTCTTGCCTTCAAAGGCGAACGGCTGCGGCTCCGAAGCCGCGCCCTGTGATTGAAGATCGCCAGGATTATACGGCCGCGCCCCGTCGGGAAGTTCCTCTTCGCCCCTTGCCTCGGCGGCCTTAACACCGCGATAGGTGCCGTCCGGCAGGATGACCCAAGTTGCATTTCCCTTGCCGAGTTCGACGGGTTGCGGCTGGAACACCTTGTTGTAGCTAACGTGAGCCGGGCTCTTTGCATACCAAAGTAGGAAGTCGCCAACTGTCGGCAGTGTTGTCGAGTCAAACCCGGACGTGGTCTGGAAACTGATCTGCGAAACGAAGCCATCCGGGAAAACCTCATCCAGGACTTCGCGGACGTGATGGATGTTGTCGTCCGATATCTGGACGAAGATCGAGCCCGACTCGGTCAGAAGCTCTCGCGCAAGTGTAGCACGGTCCCGCATATACATGAGATACGAGTGCAGCCCAAGCTCCCATGTATCGCGGTACGCCTTCACCATTTCTGGCTCGCGGATCATCTCATTATCCGATCCGTGCGTGACCCGGTTCTTGCGGACGAAGGGCTGGAAGTTCGACCCGAATTTCACACCGTAGGGCGGATCGAAGTAGATCATCTGCGCCTGACCGCCCATGCCCTCGTATTCAACCAGCGAGTTCATGACCTGCAACGAGTCGCCAAGGATGAGACGGTTTGTCCATGGCCCCTTATGTTCGTAGGCGTCCAGCTTGTCGGCAACATCAAGATTGGTGTCGCCGAACATGTCGAGATTGGTGCCGAGCGCCTTATGGGATGTCAGTGTTTCGAGGATCGCCTGTGTGGAATGTCGTTCGTGCACGAACAGAGGCAGCGTCGGCACCGTGACCTGCTGGCGCTCGGCCTTGCCCGTCCAATTCAGGAAAGGCTTTGTCAGGCTGCGTAGGCGGGCGACGCATTGTGACAGCGAAGCAAAACTCTCGCCGTTGCCCGCCCATACATGCGGGAAGGAGAAAACCTTGGCTTCGCCCTCTTCCGCCGAGTCCGCGACCAGGCTTAGCAACCATTCGGCAAAGGCGCGGTCAGCACTCTCGTCCCACGAAAGTTCGGGCGCAAGGCTGGAGTCGTAGCGGTAGGTTTTCGGTGCCTTCTTGTTCGAGAACTGGGCTTCAACACCCGCGTCGGGGCGCTGCACAGACTCTTGGCCGTGCTTATAAACCGAAGCGGCCGGTTGATTGTCCTGCGCCATCTATTCTCCTCCCCATCTGAGCCGCCTTGTCGCTCTTGCGCTCACGACAGGCTCGATACTTCTGCCATACTGACAACAAGAGCGGTAAAGAAAATGGCTGGCAAAGCCGAGCCAATGCGGGACGACATCAAATTTCGTCAGTCTGGATCAAGGTTCGGATTTTCTGGCTAATCTCGCAGCGCAACATCCTCACTGCCTTGCAAGTCTGCGCCTTGTGCCAAGTTTCGTCTGAAGGGAACTCGTTGAACTTTGCCATAACTGCCGGTCAAGCCAGCCTGCATTCGACCGGCGATTGGCTTGGGCATTTCCATGGACGCCCCTGATGTCAAGATCGGCGACATGTGCCACAAGAGCCGCGTGGAGGTGTTCGCGAGCAACTACACACTCTACAGCGGCACCGGCGGATGAACGCAATCTGCCACCAATTTGTGCCGAAGTCTGGTAACCGAACGCGATAACGGCTACCAACACGGTCGAAGCATAATCATCCACTGGCCGCCCTCATTATTGGAAGCGGCGTCGTTCGAGTCCAATTTAGACTACGGTCCGCTGATGGACTGGACGCACCTCACGTAATTTGCTCGCCAATTCAGTATCTTAGCAAAGTGATCAGTTCGCCCTAGAAATGTTTGTAGCAACTGTCCGGCTTTCTGGTGCAATGATTCCGTCGAAAGCAAAACATATGAAAGCAAAAACATACCATTGACTCCTCGTCAAAATGGACTTCAATATGTAGAAGTTCTTAGCGAGAGGGGGGCTCCTATGAAATCCATAATTTTTGGTGTTTCGACAATTTCCATGCTTGCGGCGTCGCCGGCGGGTGCAACGACCACAACTGAACTTGCGATGTCATTGTATACCAAGATGTCAGATATTGTCATGCCTGGCGGCAATCGGTTGGAAGTGGGCAAGAGTTACTTCGTCATTGCGAACCCTGGCATCGTTGTCGGCAATCCGTCAGATTTCGGCGGCGACACGGCAATCGAGGAGCTCATATCGCAAATCGATATGGTGCCGGAGCAAGGACCTTTCTATCAACCTACCGCGTTCCATCTGTCGCAGTTGTACAGGACTTCGATCGGACAGCTGTCGGTCCCGCAGCCACCGAACAAGGCTGATTTGGAAGCCAAGTATAATGCGCTTCGTGCAGAAGAGGATGGCGACCTTAAGCCGGTGTATGACCAGTACACCAAGCTATCTGATGATCTTGATGCCGTAGAGGCTGAGATTGACGAATATAAACGCGCTCAAGCGGCATTGCTCAAAGTCGACCCATCAACAATACCTGAGACAACTGAATTGAAAAACAAGAGAAGAAGAGCCAGGACGAAGGTAGATGAATTTCCTGGTATAGTGAAGATGGCGTCCCATATTGCATCTGTGCAGTCAGTTTCGACTTCACTACCAGATGTGTGGAGAGCCGAGCTCATCAAAAATTTCAATCGCCACAACAGAGGTCAAAATTTTCCGGACTATCTCTTCTACCCTGCGGTCAAAACATGGGACTCAATCAAGTGGACCACCTATTCGTTCAATGAATCCGATCTCAGTTCCGTCTCGGTCGATGAATTCAAGTCGTCAGGCGGGCGTGCCGGACTCGACGGCATCTTTGGTGGGATAATCGGCGGCAGTGCCGCAAACAGCGAGCAATGGAATTGGAGTGATATCGAGGGGACTAACCTTGATGTCAAATTCGACCTTGGTCGCGTCGGCATCTACCGACCCTGGTTCGATCCGACCGTATTCACGTCAAAGCGCTGGCGGTTCGACGACGGAGAGTTCGCCTGCAACGTCTGGAGTGATGGCGACGTCTCGGAGGCCAATGACGAGGCCGGACGCAAAAAGGAATTGATGCCCTTCTATGTGAAGAGCCTGATCCTCGCCAAGAACCTTAAGATGCATGGCAGATGGAGCAAGGACTTCAAGAGCGAATACACGAAGAACGAATCCATGGGTGGCCGCGTGCGCTTCGGATTTTTCTCGGCAGGCGCCAGCAAGAGCCACACCTATACAAAGAAGGAGAGCCGGTCGCAGCTCTCGGATACAGGTATCGAAAACGCAGATATCCAGATCATCGGATTCATCGTGCAACCGCTTCCATTGACGCCCAATCCCGCGGATATGACTGGCTACACTTGGGAGAAGCCGCTCCCAACCTGCAATTAGGAGCGCCGAGATGTTGTGGCGAGCGTCGCTGGTTCTCGGCCTCGGACTTTCATATGCGCCGGCATGGGCGCAGGAGGCAACGCTAAAGGATATTGCCCCCAGTCAAGACAATTTCGTGCTCGAAGTAAGATCCTTGCCAATCCATCCATGGTTCGGGTCTGGATCAGGGCGAGATTGGGATGCGCCGCTTTCCGCGACGTTCGACCAGATCTTTGTAAAGGATGGTTCGTCCGTCGCGGCACTGGAAGGCGTCCGCGTGGCCGACCTGTTGCTCGCGTTCCTCGACGACCAGATTGCGCAACCTGCACCCGCGGAGAATCTTCCGGCGGATGTAAAGGCGGCGCTCGGTCGCGAAGCCGAGGTCAAGGCAGAAATTGCTGCACTTGAAGACAAGATCGCGGTGGCTTCCGGATCCGAAAGGGTCAAGCTTCGACGTGAGCTGGAAAAGTTGGAGCAGGAGCTGGTTTCCCTGAGCTTCGTCACCTCAGCGGTGAGCCCGGACGATGGCTCGTTCTATAAGGACTTGCGGGCAAAGGCGAAGAACTACGTTCTCTCCGATGGCGGACTTCGGTTGGATATCAAGCCCCTTGTTGGGGCCTACGCGGTCGTAAACGACTGGAAAACGGTTGTGCTGCAAGGAACCGACTGCCCTGCACTTGCGCCCGCTGGGGCGCAGGACGCAGCGAAAAACCTGGCCTCGCTTTCCACCTTCGCAGAAGTCACGCGGCTAGCGATCACGCGCAAATGGGCCAGTACGGTTTTTGGTACCCGAAAGGAATTCACCTTCAATTCTCCGTCGGCTGAACACGCTAATCTTGCCGGGCTTGCCGAGAAAACCGCCTACCGGATCGATGCGCTCTATCTTGCGCGGCGCATCGAACTTCGAGGCGCAATTTCCCTCGACGACATCAATCTACTCGCGGCTGAATCACCTGAGCCCGTTCTGCTAGTAGGTTGTACTCAGGTGAGTTTCACGAAGGGCCTAGGCTTTAAGGGGCTCAGCACTTTCCCGGTTTCGCTCGCAAGCGGGCTCGCTGTGAATTTCCCGCAGATTGTGGGCATCGAGCTCAGCCCCCTTCCTGCGGTAAAATTCAGTGACTAGGACCGGAGCTGCCATTTTTGCGTTGTCATTGATGGCCGGACCCACATCCAGCCGTAGCGCCGAGTATCCTGAAATCGGTTGGCAACCGATGCAAATCGTCACCTTCGATGCGACGGATTTCGCAGCAACTAAGGCTGTGCTTTCCGGTACGCTCAAGGACTTTGAGGTCGCGAACGGCGCGACGCTCACTACATTGGATGATCTTCTTGCTCTCGTCGGCCGAGCGGGAACCATCGAGAAAAACCCACCTGCCACTGAATTCGAGCTCCGTCGGCGGGCCTTGGCCAAGCGTAGACTGGGGTTTTCGAACGACGACATTGCCAATCAAATTCGTCTCGACGAGATGATTGCACCGTTTATCCTTGATCCCGACCGAGCGAAGCCCGGCAACCTTTTGCTCGACGTTCTTCAAAACGACGTCTTGCGCAAAATCTGTTCGATCGTCGATCTTTCCTCGTTCGACAATCACGGGTTTTCTCCCACCAACAGATACGAGGCGCTGCAGCTTATCGGGAGCGCAAAGAGCTCCACGTTTTTGGACCCAGGCGAGGTTCAAATCGACCCCGATCTATTCGCTGGCGACGAATGGTGGGATACATACGACCTGTGGTACGGCGACCTGGTGGACGGACCGGTCAGTTCGTTTGGACGAAGCCCGGGGGTCATTCCTCTTGGATCCGTGCGCGTCGCGGTTCTTCCCATCGGGATTAAAGGTCTGACCCCGACGATCCTCTCCCATATCTCGTTCAGGCAAAAAATGAGTGACACCGAGGTCGCCAGCTTGCCGGAGAAAGTGCGCCTCCCAACGGCGTTGGTGGTGGGGGTTTCGCTTGGAGCCAGTCAATTCAAACTGGCGGAAAACAAGCACCTTTCCGTTCCTGTAAGCGAATGGTCAAAAATTCTGAAAAGCCGCCTGGACCTAGCGGATGGAAAATACTTCATATTCGGCGTGTTCTATCAGACCGTAGGTTTGAATCATGACTAGGTGGATTTGGGCAGTCTGGATACTGCTTTTTGCCGTATCATACGCAGAGGCCGAAGAGGCCAAGCTGTATGCACCTTTCCTTTCCTACGCCTACAGTGTCGACAAGCCGGATCAGGACAGCATCATCGACTATTCAGACCGGATTTTTGCAATCATCGACAACAGCATCGTACTTACGAATTTCCGCTTCAGTCAGGTTTATTCGAACATTCTGTACTCTCCGACCGTCACGGTGGAGCGGCGTCCTTTCTACGAGGAGATGAAAGAGCGGACGGAGGCGGCGAGACGTATTTCCGGGCAGAACATCAAGATCGACGAGGGGATCACCAAGATTACCAGCTTGGCGAGCTTGACCCGTCTGGGAGTTTTGGACCAGGAGTGCTCGTCAAAGTCGTTTCCCGAAAAGCCGGATGGCCGGGTGCGGATATTCGACTACGTTCTTGACGTTAAGTGCCTGGCGACTCTCGGCGGCGATGTGGGGGCGGATCTCATTACCTATCTGCGAGACAGCCTGATCGCAAACGACCTCGAGGTCAACGCCGCCCGACAGCTGTTTCTTGCGAGCTATGACCAGACGTCCCCCGCATTTGCCGTGTCGCACGATATTTTATTGCGAGGAAAGGCGACCGAGTTCGGCGAAAACTCCAAAAACATCAGCATTCGCCATATCACCTTCACCCGCGGCTGGTTGGACAAGACGCTGTTGATGTCCCACGCCGACGACCGGTACGCCATGTACCGGAACCAGCTGGTTTTCTCCGCGCAAAGGTCGGTGGAGGAGCCGAAGAACTATTGTTACATCGAGGCAATTAACATCATTTGCAACAAGGCGGCATCGGGTGAGCATTGCGTGATCGAAAGCGCCAGCTGTCAGCCAATCCCCGACTATCTGGTCCTCGGCGATTTCCGTTAGCGGCATACCTTGAGCGTGGTCTCCCGGCATTCAACTTGACGTTTCCGCCCCTGATCGATCAACCCTCGTCTATGACTGGGCACGTGTGGTCTGATGCTGACCGATTGCAAGCTTCTTCGAGGTGAGGCCGCGCAGGCTCGTGTGCTGGTGAGAACGATCACTTATGGTTCTTGAAGGGTCGGACGCGAAGGGCGTATTGGCAGCACTTTTGGTTGCCGGGGGTTGAGGCGCGGTCAGTGACTTGAAAGCTAGCGAGGCCTTCGCAGCAACCCAGTTCCTGGCGGCGCAGAAAAAGCCGGCACGGTCCTTAACGGTTACAAGTCGGCTGCTTGAACGACCGTGACCAGGGCAGTGGCCGATGCCGACAATTCCCACCCGCAATCTCTCGTCAAATTGTTCCTAGAGCCGAATCCGATATTCGAATTTCTATCGTAAGCGCATGTAGTTCGGCCTGGTGCGCGGCCCAAAAAGTTCGAAAGGCTTCAACTTGCTGTCAGGCCGCACGCCGACGATAGCAAAACAGCGCCTCCTCAATAGTGGGTGTTGCGATGTAGCGGTCTCCCGCTACCAAGTTCTTCACATTCGTTTTGATGCCGTGGGAAAGACATTCTCTCCTGGGAGCACGGCGAGATGTCGCGCGATTTCGATTCCGCGAATCCTCGCGCGATCGAAACGCTGACATTTCAATCAAGTCCAGCATCGCCTCTGCAGGAATCAAAATCGTCAGCCGGCCAGCTGCGGTGCGAAGAGCCCGCCTATCCGCCTGGCAGCCTCGGGTTGTTATTATAGCAATATGTATATTAGCTATTCCTTGACAATCGATCTAGGCTCTGGTTTCCTGATTTAACGGGTGTTTAACCAAGTTCGTTGTGTTTTTTCGGACGGTGTTGGTATGTCGACTTTGGTTGTCGCCGACCCGCGGGGAGTGTATCTCGCCGGTCTGGAGTGGGTGTTGCAGAAGGCTGGACACGATGTTGTCGCCCAGTGTCGCCGCCCTGCGGACGTTCTCGCTCATGTGGAGCGCCATCAGCCTGATATGGTCATCGTGGGCGTGGATCTCGCGGACCAGCAGACATCAGGTCTTTCCTCACGGCTGAAGGCCTGTAGCATCACTCTCGGCATCATCTTCATCGTCCAGCCAGCCGGCAGGATCGACATCAAGGACATACAGGCGCTCGACAGCGACGGTCTGCTGCTGGACGGCATCAGCCACCGCTATCTCGTCGAATGCGTGAGCGCAGTGGCGGCAGGCAAGAAATGGATCGACAACAAGATCGTCCAGCAGCTGCTGATGCCTGAAACGCAGCCCCAGCCGATGTCCAGGCTGACCGGACGGGAGACTGAAGTCGCCGATCTCGTCTCGCGCGGGTTGCGCAACAAGGCCATCGCCAAGCGGCTGCACGTATCCGAAGGCACGGTGAAGATGCACCTGCATCACGTCTACGAGAAGCTGCACCTCGGCGGCCGGGCGGAACTGGCCTGGATGGCGCACGGCAAAGGCGCCGAGCGCCCGGGAACGGGCCGAACCGGCCTGCTCTGACCGCCCCTGTCCCTCGCACGGACATTGTACGCACGGCAACGGCCGGAAAGCCGTCTGACGGCATCTGCCTTGTGCCGTCGCGGCCTCTCCCAGCGCCCGCCAGCCTGATCTATCGAAGGATATATATCGTCGATCAGGTGCGGACATTGACCGCAATACTATCGAAGCGAGAATGGACGCGCCCTCTGCGCCGGCGGCACATTGCGGTTCGACGGGCCGAAGTCCGCAGGCGATGACGCCGCGGGCCAAGGTCCGGGACGGAACTAAGGGGAGCGGGGCTTTCCAGAAACAAACAGTGAACTTGTACTCGCGTGAGCGTGAGTACGAGCCGTGTGCACATTAGTCACCATCCAGGAAAGGATGACATCATGGCTACCATTAATATCGTAGGCGATCTGGTACTCGACCAATCCGCCGGTCTCCAGGACGACGACGTCGCAATTTCCGTTGACGCTATCACCGGCGACATCTCCGGTGGTCTTGCCACCGCTTTTCTCACATATCTCAACGGTCTCACACTGTCCCCCGAGCAGTTGGCTTTTGCCGACAGCGCGGAGGCGGCGAGTCAGGTCGGTCTCGTCACCGTGACACCGGCAGCCGGCGAAAACGTCGTTGAGCTGGAGTTCGCGCCACTGACCAACGCGTCGTCCGGTCTGTTTACAGTCGACGGCGACGAAATCTTCCTCACCACGGTGCAGAACGGCAGCGCGGTGGAAGCATGGGCCGGCGGCAATCTCGTCGCGGCTTTCTACATCATCCCCAACGCCGACAACACCTCGGCCACGGTTCAGATGATCACTTTCGAGGCGATCGATCACCCGCTCAACCCGCAGCCCGACGACAGGGTGAACTTCAGCGACATCCTGAAAGTCCGCGCGTTGGTCGAGACGTCGACGCCCATCGGTGACCACATCAACGTCGACGACGACGGCCCTGACGTCACCCTATCCGGTACCGCCGCACCTACCCTAACCGTCGATGACACGACGTTGGGGACGAACGCCTCCGATGATTTCTCGGTCGCGTTCAACACCGACTTCGGTACTGACGGTGCCGGTGCCGCCGGCGTTGCGTACGCCCTGAACGTTCCCGGCGCTGGTACTGCGTCGGGTATCTTCGACGTGGCGACCGGTCAAGAAGCTCTCCTGACCAAGGTCGGCTCAATTATCGAAGGCCGCACCGCCGGTGGTGATCTGGTGTTCACGGTGTCCGTGGACGGCGGCGGCAACGTCACGCTCGACCAGCTTCGCGCGGTCCAACATACGCCGAACGCCGGACCGGACCAGTCCACGACGCTAGCAGCCGCCAGCCTGATCACCCTGACGGCGACCGCCATCGACGCGGACGGCGACACTGACGCCCAAGCCATCAACATCGGCCAGAACCTTGTCTTCAAGGATGACGCGCCGAGCATCGATGCAAGTGGTAACGAGGCTATTGCCACGGTTGACGAATCTGATCTCGCGGCCAATGCCACAGCCAACTTTTTCCCAAACTTCCAGGGTGTCTATGGTGCCGATGGCGCCGGGACCACGACTTACGCGTTGAGCGTGATCGCGGGCGCTTCCGGTCTTCTCGACACGCTGACTGGTCAGGTGGTCAACCTTTCGGTCACTCTCGGCGGCGTTGTCGAGGGCCGTACGGCTGGCAGTAACGCGTTGGTGTTCACGGTGACCGTGGACGCCAACGGCCTCGTGACGGTCAACCAGGATCGTGCAGTCATACATGATCCCAATGCCTCGCCGAACGATACCGAGACTCTCACGACGGACGACCTGATCAAGCTGACGGCGACCATCACCGACAAGGACGGTGATAGTGCCTCGGCTGTCCTCAACATCGGCCAGAACCTTGTGTTTACGGATGACGGCCCGACGATCACGAAGCCGTTCGACGCTGACCCCGGCACCATAGGTATCCAAACTCCGGAAACCCTGCATAACGTCGTCGGCACGCCGGCTACCGGGGACTTCAAGTACAACATCGGCGCGGACGGTCGTCTGGTTTACGACGCCACCCACTCCGACTTCGGTGATGCCGATCTCACGGCAGGTATCCACCAGCTGGTGCTGACGGGTACGGTCGACAACGCCCAGAACCCCAATATCACTAACGTCCTCACGTCACTCACTTCGGAGAGTGCCACCAGCGCAGTGTTCTCCTTCTCGTTCCATTACGACAAGGATCCGATCACGGCCGGTATACAGGACGCGACGGCGGGTGGCACGTTGACCTTCGACAAGGTTGCGGGCACGTACTCCATCGCCTTGAACGACGTAATCGACGGGTTCAGCTTCAACGTCTTCCACTCCTCTGAGTTGACGGCGAAGGCCCCCCCCGGCAACACCGGTCACCCCGAACTCGTGGTGACGCAGTTGGACGCCAACCCCAACACACCCGCTGACCACGACGGGTTCTACGTGCAGTTCACGGCGAACTCGAACCCCAACGGCAGCCCGTTCGGGTTTAACGGGACGGGCGACGGCAACCCGATCGCCGGGGACACCACGTTCAACAACGGTCAGTTCGTTACCAGCGCTTTCGAGGATTGGGTCTCCGCCACCCAGTCGACCAACGGCGTGGCCGGTGACACGATCCAGAAGGGCGAACTACTCACCCTCCGGTTCTTCAACGAGAACATTCTGGGCGACGTCAACCCCGGCGCGCCCGGTGGTGGCACCGAGAAGATCGTGCCGACGGACAAGGTGGACGCTATCGCCATCAAGTTCGACGGCATCGGGAACGCCGAGAACCTCATCGTGGTTCTCGACCTGATCGACGACAAGGGCACGGCATCTACCGCCGACGACGTCCACACGACGCGGTCGGTCGTCGTGGATAACGCGGACTTCTTCAAGGGGAACACAGTGCCGTCCCCGTACAACACGGAGTTCTCGCTCGACAATAACGACGGTCTCGTGATCATCGAGAAGGGTGATTACAACAACGCCGCCGCCGGTGAGAACTTCTCAATCCAGGGTATGCAGATCATGCAGTCCAGCAACGGGCTGACGGGATCTGGTATCAACCTGACCAAGGCGACCGACGACCCGAACACCGTCGCGGTGGAGGGTAACAGCCCGGTGACAGGCCCGCTGCAATTGTGGGGAGCCGTGGACAACGACGTTCTCAAGATCACGGATATCGGCTTCGTCCAGACCACCAGCGGGCAGATCGGCGCTGACCTCGACTTCGCGGTCAACATCCAGGACGCCGACGGTGACACGACGGGCGTCCAGCACCTGCTGGTTGACGTAATCGCCTAACATTGGACCAACGGGAGGCGGCTCACGCCGCCTCCTATCTCCATGTGGAGATGATCTCGCGCCTTCGCAAAACCGGCTCAGACAAAGGCGCCAACCCGCACACAGGCAGATACATCATGATGAAGCCCCCACGTCCCTCTGCCCTGCGGGCGGTGATGAAAGAAGCCAAGCGTGCCATCCGGCCGCTTATCTGGTTCAGCGGCGGCATCAACATACTGATGCTGACCGGCGCGTTCTACATGCTCCAGGTCTATCATCGCGTGTTGGGCAGCCACAGCCTGGAGACGTTGGTGATGCTGTCTCTGATGGCGGCGGCGGCGCTCGTGACAATGGCATCGTTGGAGGTGGTGCGCGCGCGTCTTCTGGCTAAAGTCGGAACGTGGCTGAACGCACGATTGGCACCGGTTCTCCTGACGGCATCGGTTGAATACGCAGCCTCGGCGCCCGGCCAGATCAACGGTCGAGCGCTGCGCGACCTCGACCAGGTGCGGAATTTTTTTACCAGCCCGAGCATCTACCCGATCCTCGACGCGCCTTGGGCACCGATTTTCCTGGGCTCTATCTTCCTCATGCACCCCTGGTTGGGTTGGCTGGCAACCTGCGGCGGTATCGTGCTGTTCGCGCTGGCGTTGCTCACCGAGTACCTGACCCGTAAGCCACTGACGGAAGCCGCAATCGCCCAGACGCGGGCTTACATGCAGGCCGAGCAAACGATCCGCAACGCCGAGGTCGTCCAGGCCATGGGCATGTTGAATCCCCTTCTCGAGAGCTGGAAGGCCCAGCAGGACGAGGCAAACAGAGAACAATCTCGCGCCAGCAACCGGTCCAGCGTCATCTCGGCCCTCGCGCGCTCTTTCCGGCTGGCCCTGCAGATGGCTGTACTCGGCCTCGGCGCTTATCTGGTGCTGAAAAACGAGGCTTCACCCGGTATCATGATCGCCGCCTCGATCCTGATGGGTCGCGCATTGGCCCCGGTTGAACAGGCGATCGGCACGTGGAAGGCAACGATCGGGGCACGAGCCGCTTACAAGCGCCTCGTCGCAATGGCCGGTCAACGACCTGAAGCCACACCAGCCCTGCCTTTGCCGCGCCCGACGGGTAAGTTCGAGGCCGAGAACATTATGCTCGCCAGGCAGGGCGGCGAACCGATCCTGCGTGGAATCAGCTTCCAACTCAAGCCCGGTGAAGCGATGGCCTTGGTCGGACCGAGCGCGGCGGGCAAGACCAGTCTGGCGCGAGTGCTGGTCGGTACCTGGCGTCCGACCGGTGGTCGCGCATTACTTGACGGCATGAGCGTTGTCGAATGGGCAGCCGAGGACAGGGGTCGACACGTTGGCTATTTGCCACAGGATATCGAACTCTTCGCCGGCACCGTCTCCGAGAACATCGCCCGTTTTGCGTCGCTCAACCCCGCGGTTTTCAACAATGTGGTCAAGGCCGCGCAGCTGGCCGGCGTCCACGAACTGATCAAGGGGTTGCCGAAGGGCTACGCCACCGAGATCGGTGACGGTGGTGCGGCACTGTCCGGCGGGCAACGCCAGCGTATCGGGCTGGCGCGAGCCCTCTACGGCGACCCGGCATTCCTTGTCCTTGACGAGCCTAACTCCAATCTCGACCACGACGGAGAGCAAGCACTGGCTACAGTCATCGGTGCGCTGAAGGCGGCAGGGACGACCCTGATCCTGATCTCGCACCGGCCAAGCATTTTGGAAAAAGTTGACAAGGTGTTGGTGCTTAACCACGGCGCACAGGATCTATTCGGGCCGCGCGATGCCGTGTTCAACGAACTCGCCAGCCGGGCCCGCAAGGTGACCCAGATGCCGAAGGTAGCCCAGTTGCCAACCCTCGAAGTGGTCAAGGAAGTCAAAGAAATCGAAGAGGTCAAGGAAGCATGAGCCGTTCCCCGGAATTGAACGTCGTGCCGTTCCCCGTCCAGCCGCCCTCGCTGCTGGAACCGGTGCCGCTGCGTCTCACCGGCGTGACCTGCACCGGCTTCGCGATCATGTTCCTGTTCTTCGGCGTGGCCGGGGGCTGGGCGGCGCTGGCGCCGTTGGACAGCGCCGCGGTGGCGCCGGGCGTGATCAAAGTCGCGGGCGACCGCAAGCTCATCCAGCACCTCGAGGGCGGCATCATCGCGCAGTTGAACGCCGCCAACGGGGATATCGTCAAGGCCGGCAAGATCCTCGTCCGGCTCGACGACACGCAGGCAAAGGCGCAGCTCGACCTGATCCAGAACCGGATAGCAACGCGTGAGGCGCTGGCCGCGCGTCTCAGGGCCGAGCGCGACGGCAAGGCCGAGATCGAGTTTGATCCGGCGTTGCTCGCAAACCCCGCCACCGCCGCAAAGGACGCGGTTGCCTCGCAGCGTGACGTGTTCGCGGCCAAGCACCACAACTTGACCGACGAGCAGGAAATTCTCAACCAGCGCCGTCACCAGACCGAGGAAGAGATAACGGGACTGGAGCAACTTATCGTCACCAAGGACAAGCAGATCGCGGCGATCGAGGGTGAAACCAAGGACCTTCAGACTCTGCTCGATAAGGGGCTGACCACCCGCGAGCGCAACCTGTTGCTCAGACGACAACAGCAGGAGATCGAGGGGGAGCGCGCTACCAACGTCGCGGCAATCGCTCGTGCCAGAAGCGCCATGGCCGAGATCGACATGCAGATCCTGAACCTCGACACAGTGCGTCTGAACGAGGCCGTCGACGAGTTGAGCAAGATCGAGGCGGAGTTGTTTGACCTCAGACAGGAGGAGCGTTCCGCCGGGGATGTGCTTACCCGTACCGATGTTGTCGCACCGGTTGACGGTATCGTCATGGACCTGAAGGTCCATACGGCGGGCGGGGTTGTGAAAGCCGGTGAGACATTGATGACAATCGTGCCGCTCGGACAACAACTCGTGGTCGAGGCCATGGTCAAACCAGAGGATGTCGAGACCATCGCCCCCGGACAGCCCGCGCATGTCAGCTTCCCGGCCTTCGCCCGCTACAATCTGCCGCCGCTCGAGGGTATCGTGGAGATCGTGTCGGCTGACCGCATGGTTGAGGAACGAAGCGGCGCACCGTATTTCGCCGCGACGGTCTTGATCGACAAGAGCGAACTCGCCAAGCTGGAGGGCCGCAAGCTGCTGCCCGGCATGTCGAGCGAGACGATGATCCGGACGGGGGCTCGCACCGTGCTCGCTTATCTCGCCGAGCCGATCACGCAGAACTTCCGCCGGGCCATGCGAGAAAAATAGCCGTAGGCCGCCCAACGAAATTCAGGAAAGCAACATTCGCCCGGCCGTGATCGCCAGGAAAAACGCAAAGGCAAGTTTCAGATAGCGCGGGTTGAGCGCGTGGGCGAGCCTTGCGCCCAGGGGTGCGAACAGAAAGCTCACGGGCGCTATGATGGCAACGGCCGGCAGGCTGACGTAACCCAGGCTGAGCGGAGGCCTGCCGGCAATCTCGAGACCCGACCAGACGAAGCCGGCCACCGCCGGAAGCGCGATAAGCAGGCCAAGGGCCGACGACGTGCCGACGGCACGGTGGACCGGAAAGGAGAAGCTCGAAAGCGTCGGCACCGAGAGCGTGCCGCCGCCGATTCCCATGAGCGAAGAGACAAAGCCGATGACCGAGGCGATAGCACGGTTGATCCAGCCGCTTTGCGGCAGGTGATCGGAGATCACGAGGTGCTTCGGCAGCGCCATGTTGACGGCCACCAGCAGGCCGACGACACCGAAGACCAGCCGCAAGCCGGCGCCCGGAATGAATTTCGACATGATGCCGCCGATCAGGGCACTGGCGAAAATCGCCGGTCCCCAAAGGTTGAGCAGAGGCCGATCGACATTGCCGCGTCTGTTGTGCGACCGCATCGACGAGATCGAGGTGGGGATGATGACCGCAAGCGATGTCGCGACAGCCAGATGGCTGATCACAGCAGGCGAAAAGTGGAACAGGCTAAGCACCCAGAACAGCACCGGGACGATGACGATGCCGCCGCCGACCCCCAGCAGACCGGCGAGCACGCCGGAGGCCATTCCGGTCATGGCCAAGCCAGCGACCAGCATTGCAATCGTCAGCCCGTCGAAAACCGACGTGTCGAATCCGAAGTCCACTATGATTTTTCCTTGATTGGCCGCGCCCGTCCGCTGCTGCGACCCCGATGCAGGTCGCCCGGAATGCGCAACAGTTTTTGGGATGCGCTTTTGGTTAGTGGCGCACCATCCCGGCGTCGACATTGAGCGTCTGGCCGGTGATCCAGCGCGCATCGTCGGAGGCCAGGAACGAGACCACATCGGCGATATGTTCGGGCTGCCCCTTGCCTTTCATCGCCTGAAGCATCTCGACGAAGCCGAACGCCTCGTTGTGCGGGCTCGCCTTGACGCCGTCGCT
Source organism: Mesorhizobium sp. M7A.F.Ca.US.008.03.1.1 (assembly GCF_003997495.1). GTDB lineage: Bacteria > Pseudomonadota > Alphaproteobacteria > Rhizobiales > Rhizobiaceae > Mesorhizobium. Next base: position 51,505 of record NZ_RZRU01000006.1, read on the forward strand.
CTCGATCAGGCCGGGCGTCACCGCGTTGGCGGTTATGTTGTATTTGCCGAGTTCCGTGGCGAGCGCCCTGGTGAAGCCGATGACGCCGCCCTTGGCCGCGACATAGGCCGCCATGTTCGGCGTGCCGGCAAAGAAGGTGTTGGATGCGATGCTGATCACCCGCCCGGCCTTCCCCGCCGCACGCATCTGGTCCGTGCCGGCGCGGCTGACGATGAAGGTGCCGGTCAGATTGACGTCGATGATCTTGCGCCAATGGTCGAGATCGACATCGTCCCAGGCGACGAACGGTACGATGCTGGCATTGTTGACCAGGATGTCGATGCCCCCGGTCAGGGCCTGGATTTCGGCGAAGAGTGCCTTGACGGATGCCGGATCGGAAATGTCGGCGGCGATCGCCCGCGCCTTTCCGCCTATCGCCGCGGCCGCCGCCCTGGTGCCTTCGGCATTGATGTCGCTGACGATGACGGTTGCCCCGTCGGCGGCCAGCCGCGTGGCGATCGCCTTGCCGATACCCTGCGCGGCGCCTGTAACCAGGGCCGTTTTTCCCGCAAGCCGTTCAGTCATGAAAATGCTCCCTCAATCCGTGGTGATGTCTGTTCAGGCGTCGGCGTCGATCACGGCCAGCGCCGCGTCGATGCCCTTGCCGATCGCCAGTTTCTGGCCGGCCGCGTTCATGGCGCCGCCAAGTGCCGTCAGCGCCGCGATCGCATAGATCGGCTGGGCGGTCGGACCCATGTGGCCGATGCGTGTCAGCTTCCCCAATGTCTCGCCGCGGCCAGACGAAAACACCACGCCGTAGCGGGCGCGCGCAGCTTGGCGAAGCGCCTTCTCGTCGACGCCGTCGGGCGTGCGGACAGCGGTTGTGGTCGGCGACGCGATCTCGTCGCTGGCAGCCCAGATCGACAGGCCCATCGCGGCAACGCCGGCGCGCATGGCCTTGGCGGTGAGTGCATGGCGCGCCCACACCGCCTCCGGTCCCTCATTGCGATAGAGGTCGAGCGCGACATCGAGCCCGTTGATCTCCGAGACCGACGGCGTGAATGGAAACGGCTTGTCCCGCGACCACGCATGCTCCCAGTCGACGATGCTCAGCATCGACGCGCGCGGCGCGAGGGGATTTGCCTTCATCTTGGCCCAGGCCCGCTCGCTGACGCCCATCATCGTCAGGCCGGGAGGCGCGCCCAGGCATTTGTTCGGGCCGGTGACATAGATATCGGCCTTGCAATCCTCGGGATGCGTCTTCATGCCGCCAAAGGACGAGACGGCATCGACGATGAGGTAGCCGCCATGCGCTGAAACCAGCGCACCGATCGCGTCGATCGGATTGATGGTGCCGGACGGCGTGTCGTGGTGGCAGACGGAAACGACGGTGATCTCCGGATGCGCCTTCAGCATTGCCTCCACCGCTTGCGGATCGATCGCCTCGTTGTAGGGCACCTCGATCTCGAGCAGATGTGGCGAATAGCGCTTCGCCCAATAGCCGAACCCCTTGCCGTAAACGCCGGAGGCAAGGTTGAGCACGACATCGTCCGGAGTGATCAGCGAGGCTGCGGCGGCCTCCAGGCCCAGCACCGGCTCGCCATGCAGGATGACCGGCTTGTTCGACAGCCGCATCGCCTTTTGCGCCTTGTCGACCACACTCTCGTAGAAGAGCTGGAACGCCGGGTCGTAGTCGTAGAGCACCGTGCGCGCGAGACCGCGCAACACTTCGGCATAGGCGTTCACCGGCCCAGCGGTCAGGGTGATGACCGGATCGGCGTGTTCGAGATAGCGCATCGTCTTGTCTCCCGATTGCAGGCGGTCAGCCGTAGAATTGCGTGCCGGTCCTGTAGGTCTTGAAGTTGTCCATGTCGTGCGAGTACATCAGCTCGGCGCCATGGTCTTCGGCGAGTTTCTTCACCTTGCGCATCGAATTGACGCCCGCCACCGGATCGATATGGAAGGCCGCCTGGCACAGCGTTTCAAGGCTCTTCTGCGTATAGGCCGCATCGATCGTGAACATGATCGGCTTGCGCTTTGGGAACTCGACCAGCAGGCTGTAGTGGCCGATGGAATGACCGGGCGTCGAGATCAGCCGGACGCCCCTGGCAAGCTCGACGTCGCCATCGATGCCTTCAAAGGTCGAATTCGCCCGTGTCGTTCCCGCAAGCAATTGCCCGGTCGCGCCACGCGCTTCGGCAGCCTCCGCCGAAAAGCTCAGATCGGAATAGCCGAGATGTTCGAAAGGCTGGGGGTTGCACGCCTGCGGCACCTCTGAGCGGTGGCAGATCTTCTTGGCATGCGGAAAATACTTGTTGCCGCCGCAATGGTCGAAGTGGAAATGCGAATTGACGACGACGTCGATGTCCTTCGGTTCGAGGCCGAGCAGCGCCAGGGCGCCGGGGATGGTCTGGTGCTTTTCCTGGATCGGCTTTTCGAACGGCAGCACCTTCATCACATGATCGTAGTCGTAGCCGGTGTCGATGAGGAACCGGCCCTCGGCATGTTCGATCAGGATCGAATAGACGGGGAAGCGCACTTCGCCGCCAGGGCCGCGGTTCCAGAACACGTGGTACCCGTCGAGAACGAGCGAGCCGCCGTCGAGCAGGTAGACCTTGGTATCCGACATTCTTGCCTCCTTTATTGGCGCGGGTCCCGTCCGCGCATGAATTGTGCTCAGCGCGCGCCGCGCTCGTATGGAATGCCGAGTGCTGCCGGCAGGCTGGCGCGCCGGCCGAACAGCACCAGCATGATCATCACCGCCAGGAACGGCAGCATCTGGATGATGTCGGTCGGTATGTTGATGCCGGCCACCTGCATGGCCGTCGTCAGCGACAGGCAGACGCCGAACAGCAACGCGCCGAACAGCACCCAGATCGGACGGCCGCGCGCCAGCATGGCCAGCACGATGCCGAGAAAGCCCGCGCCATTGGTGATGAACGGAATGAACAGGCCGGCGCCGACATTGGCGAGATAGGCGCCGCCGAGCCCGGCCAGCGCTCCGGTCGTCAGCACGGCGATGGTACGGGTCCGCACGACATCGATGCCGGCGACATCGAGCGCGGCCGGCTTGTCGCCTGCTGCCTGCAAATTGAGACCCAGCTGCGTGCGCCGGTAGATGTAGCCCATGCCGAAAACCAGCGCGACCGCCAGATAGACGATCAGATGATGCTTGAACAATGCAGGCCCGATGACCGGGATGTCCGAAAGCAGCGGAATGACAGTCGCATCCGCCGCGGGCAGGCGCGGGTAGCTGCGCGAGAACTGGAAATGGTGGAGCAGCGCCGTCAGACCTTCCAGTCCCAAGGTCAGCGCGATACCGATGACGATCTGGTTCAACCCGATGCGCACGCAAAGCAGCGCCATGACAAGCGCCACCGCGGCACCCCCGGCCGCACCGGTGAGAAAGCCCAGCCACAGCGATCCGGAGTAGAAAGCGCCGACAAAGCCGAGATACGCGCCGGCCAGCATCATGCCTTCGATGCCGATATTGAGCACGCCCGCCTTCTCGGAAATCTGCTCGCCGAGCCCGGCCAGCAGCAGCGGGATCGCCGCGGTAACGGCGCCGAACAGCAACGCGCTGAGAAAGACTTCGCTGAACAGCCCGGTCATGCCCTAGGCCCTCCGCGACTGGTTGTATCGGTGATCGAAATATTCGGCGAGCGCGAGCACGATCAGCACGATGGAAACCAGCACCAGCGTGAAATGATTGGGCACGCCGAGCCGGCGCGCCGCGCTCTCGCCGCCGATCGACAGCACCGAAAGCAGGAACACGAAACCGATGGCCGCAAAGCCGTTCATGCGGGCGAGAAACACGGCGGGTATCACCGCAAGTCCGTAGGCGGGATTCCAGTCGGCGCGGACATTGCCCTGGACGCCGATGATGTCAACGGCGCCCGCCAGCCCCGCCAGCCCCGCCGAAATGGCGAAGACGGCGACGGTCAGGCCGGGGACGCCGAGCCCCGAGTGAACCGCCGCGCGTGGATTGGCGCCGACGATCCTCAGCTTCAGCCCGAACGCCGTGCGCGTCATCACCAGATGCACGATGACGATCGCCGCCAGCCCAAGCAGCAGACCACTGGTGATGGTCGTTTCGAACAGGCGCGGCAGCCGGTCTTCCACAGGCAGCGTGCGCGTCTGCGGCACGGTCGTGCTTGGGTCGCGAAACGCCAGCTTGACCAGCACATTGGCGAGCGACGTGCCGAGGAACGTCATCATCAGCGTGGTGATGATCTCGTTGACGCCCTGATAGGCCCGCAGCAGGGCCGGCACCAGCGACCAGATCATCGCCACCACCATGGCGACGAGGAACGAGCAGACCAGCGCCAGCCAGGCTGGCATGATCTGCACGAACACGGGAGCGCTGGCAGCCGCCGTCACCGCGCCAAGCAGGAACTGCCCGTCGCCGCCCAGATTCCACATGCCGGCGCGAAAGGCGACGATCAGGCCGGCGGCAAGAAACAGCAGCGGCGCCATACGCGTCAGCGTCTGCTGGATGCCGAGCGGCGAGAACAGTCCTTTCTCAAGCACGAAGCCATAATAGGCGAGCGGGTCGACGCCGACGGCAAGCAGGATGCAGCCGGCTATGACCAGTGCGATGAAGATCGGGCCGAGCGTCATCAGCAGCCGGTGCAGGATGTCGCGGCGCGTCGTCGCCCCGCTCGTGGCATCGAGTGCGGTAGCACTGACCGTGGGTGCGGTATCGATGCTCATACGGCAAGTCCGATCATCAGGCGACCGACCTTTGTGCGGGCGTCATCTACGTTCTCGACGGTGCCGACCAAAGCGCCGTCGGCGATGACGGCGATGCGGTCGCACATACCAAGCAATTCCTCGAGGTCGGTGGAGATCAGCAGCACGGCAAGGCCACGCGCCGCCGTGTCGCGAATGCGCTGGCGCGACGCCAATGTGTTGGCGAGATCGAGCCCATAGGTCGGCTTGTTGAAGATCACCACCTTGGCGCCTTCAGCCAGTTCCCGTGCCAGAAGCACCTTCTGGATGTTTCCGCCGGACAGCCGCGCGACAGGCGTCTTCAGGCTCGGCGTGCGCACGTCGTATTCGCGCACGAGCTGGCCGGCGCGCTTGTCGATCTCCGCGCGCTGCTCGACGCCGTTGCGCCAGAACGGAGCCGCGCCGACCTGCTTGAGGAAGAAGTTGATCGAGACCGGGAAGGTGCCGACAGTGCCCTCGCCCAGCCGGTCGTCGGTCAGGTAGCGAAGGCCGCGCCGGCGGCGCTCACCGACGCTCAGCATCTCGATGGCGGCGCCGTCCAGCCGCACCGAGCCGCTGGTGGCTGTACGCTGGCCGGCCAGCGCTTCCGCCAGCTGTTTCTGGCCGTTGCCGTCGATGCCGGCTATGCCCAGGATCTCACCCGGGCGGATGTCGAAGGAGATCGACGACAGGCCCGGCGCATTGTCCGTCGGTGCGACCGTCAGATCCGCGACCTGAAGCAGCGGGGCCGCTTCTGCTCGGGCCGTGCGGACTGGACGCTCGACGGCTTCCGGATCATCCTTCTGCTTGCCGAACATCAATTCCACGATCTCCGAGACGATCTCCTGTTCGCCCAGCGCACGAAATCGCTCAGGCGGGATCTCGCCGACCTTGCGGCCGAGCTTCAGCACCGAGATGCGGTCGCCGAAGGCCGCCGCCTCCTTGAGCTTGTGAGTGATGAAGACGATCGCCAGACCCTGCTCGACGAGGCGGCGCATCAGTGCCCCCAGTTCGTCTATGCCTTTCGGCGTCAGCATGGAGGTGGACTCGTCGAGGATGAGCAGCCGGCTGTTGCGCAGCATCGCGCGCAGGATCTCGACCTGCTGCTGCTCGCCGAGCGACAACTCCGATACCTTGGCTTGAAGCTTGACGGTGATGCCGAGCGTGCCCGTGATCTCGGCGACGCGCGCCGCCAGTTCCTCGGTCCTGGGGCGCTGCCACCACGGCCCGCCAAGCAGGAGGTTTTCCGCCACCGTCAGCGTCGGCACCAGCATCATGTGCTGGAACACGGTGCCGATGCCGAGTGCCAGCGCATGGCGCGGCGAGGTGATAGGGGTCGGTTTGCCGTCGACCAGTATGCGTCCTTCGTCCGGCTGCTGCAGGCCGGACAGCATGCCGATCAATGTCGATTTTCCAGCGCCGTTCTCGCCCAGCAGCACATGCACTTCGCCCGGGCGGATCGACAGGTCGACGCTGTCATTGGCAACGATGCCGGGGAACCGTTTGGTCACGCCTTCAAGCGCGACGATGTCGCGCCCGGCAACGGACGATGAAGAAGAACCGCTCATGAAAGCCCAGCACCAAAAAAACGGGAATCGTCCGGAGGGGCGAACGGATCACCCCTCCGGCAGCTGACCGTGATCGCCTTACTGGGCGACGCTGGTCATCAGTGCCCTTACGGCGGCCGCGTCATAGACCGGCTCGACCTTGATCTTGCCGGAAATGACGTCTTCGCGCAGCGCCTGGATTTCCGTCCAGACATTGTCCGGGATCGCAGCGGTCTTCAGCAGCTTCACCGAGTCGTCCTTGAGGCCGATCGTATAGTGCTTGGTGCCGAACGTGTCGGCCTTCAGGTCGGCAATCATCGCCGCATAGACCGGCTCGATGTTCCACACCACCGACGACAGCAGGAAGCCCTTGTCGATCGGCGACTTGTCCCCGATGACGTCGATGAAATAAACCTTGCCGCCATCGGCTGCCTTGGTCGTCTCGACCGCCTGCAGCATGCCGAAACTCGAACCGTTGCCTTGGCCGAAGATGATGTCGGCACCCGATGCGATCACGCTTTCGGTGACGCGCTTGCCGCCGGCCGCGTCGCTGTAGGCGGCCGGGCCGATCACCGCATAGGTGATCTTGACGTCCGGGTTTTCCGCCTTCACGCCTTGTGCGAACGCCGCCGACTGCGAATTCCATGATGGCGGCTCGCCCGAGACGACGATGCCGACCGACTTGGAACGCGACACCTTGGCGGCGAGACGGCCGGCGAGATAGGCACCCTCGTGGCCGCTCAGCGTGTAGTCGGCGACAAGGCCCTTCTCCAGGCCCGCTGGCGTGTCGACGATCGCCACCGGAACTTTCAATTCCTTGGCGATTTCGGGCGCCGAGGTGTTGTAACCGCTGGCATGCGCGATCAGCAGGCTGGCGCCGTCGGAGGCAAGTTCCCGCAAGGTCGGACGAACGTCGCCATAGCCGAGGCCCTGGGCCACGACCACTTCGACGCCGGCGGCCTTGCCCGCCGCCTTGGCGGCGTCGATGCCTTGCTGGTTCCAGCCATAGTCCGTGCCTTCTTCGGGCGTCAGGATGGCGATCGACTTGACCTCGCCGGCAAACGCGCCGCTCATCAAGATACCGGTCAATATAACTGCACTTACACTGCTCTTAAGAAGCTTTAACATGTTACCCTCTCCGTTGTTTTACCAATCAATATTCTTATTGTTATTGCGCGAAAGCGAGATAGACTGCCTAGGAAAATTACATATGGAGCTCAGGCAAAGTGAATATCCGTTATGCCCTTCCGGTGATGCTGGCGTTATCGTCCTTCGCCAACGCGGTTGAGTTGCACCATGTCACCGTCCGCACCGGCACTGACGGGCTCGACATGGTTCCGTTGACGATTTCGAATGCGGGCCGCAAAGGCCTGTCCTGCAACGCCGACTTCGCCCACTGGTATTCAGCCGGGATCGCAACCGTCGAACCTGGCAAAAGCGCTCGCATCGAACTCTGGTTCGATGCGAAGACCGGCACGTTCACGATCCTCAACGACAAGCGCGAGAACCTGCCCGTCGAGCGACTCTGGTGCGGCCTCGAGGGTCGCGCATATGCCACCCGCGTGCAGGTCACGCTCGACCGCACCGATGCGGCGAACGGCGAGCGTGATGTGTCCTGCGCCATGGCGCAGGACAGCCTGGTCTGCCGGTAGGCGCTCATCGATCTTTCCGTTCGAACACCGCGCGCCTCTTATTCTTTTGCCAGGAATGCGTCGGTGAAGACGTCGTCCACCGACAGAGCCGCCTTGAGCACGCCCTGGTCCGTCAGCGTCTTCAGGGTCTCCTCCCACTGCGTCTTCGTCATCCAGCCGAGACCGTGTTCCTTGGTGTCGGGGCTGCTGAACGTCGAGGCGATGTCGGCGTTGATCTGCGCCAGCAGCACGTCCTTCTTGTCCGCATAGCCGGGCGCTGCCTTGGCCGTGATCTCGGCAGCCTCTTCCGGATGAGCCACGACATAGTCGAACGCCTGCCTGTATGCCTTGACGAAGCGGCGCACGACGTCCGGCTTGTCCTTGATCATCGCCTGCGAGGTGAACAGGCCCGAGCCATAGGCTTTCCACCCATGGTCCGCCCCCATCATGATGCTGAGCGAGCCGGGGCCTCCGGCCTTCGCCTCCAGCTCGGGAACCTCCGCATCGATATAGCCGACGACCGTCTGAACCCGGCCAAGCAGCAAATAGCTTTCATAGGGAGGCGAGACGCTGTTCAGCGTCATGTCCTTTTCGGTCAGGCCGTTGGCGGCCAGGAAGCCCTTGAAGAAGATGTAGGTGGAGCCGGCCGGATGAATGCCGATGGTCAGTCCCTTGAGGTCGGACGGCTTGGTGAGCTTCAGCGTCTTGGCCAGCGAAATGATCCCCAGCGGCGAGTGCTGATTGACGGCCGCCAGCGCCACGACCGGAACATTCTGCGACCGTGCGACGGCAAGCGTGGGAAGATCGCCGAAACCGAAATCGGCGTTCTCATTGCCCACCAGCCGCATCGCGTCCGGCGAGCCGGATCCCTTGCGGATCTCGGCCACATCGATGTCGTTCTTGGCGAAGAAGCCTTTTTCCTTGCCGACAAAAAACATGGCGTGATTGCCGCGCACCACCCAGTCGAGCTGGACGTTGACCTTGTCGGCCGCCAGAGCCGCGCTGGAAAAGCCGAGTGCTGCGACAAACGCCGCGAAGGTAACGGCCTTGATAAGTGAGCGTCTCAGCATTTTTTGTTCCCTTTTATGAATTTGGTTGATCGAGCGGACCTAGGACTGGCTGAATTTCGGCGCCCACGGCACCACGATGCGTTCGAGAATTTCGGCGGCGTAGTAGAAGGCGATGCCAAGCACGGAAACGAGCAGCAGCGCTGCAAAGACCAGCGCCGTGTCGAGCTGGGTCGAAGCGAACTGAATGACGTAGCCGAGACCGTCCGACGCCCCGGCGAACTCACCGACGATAGCGCCGATCACGCTCAACGTGGCGGCGATCTTGGTTCCGGCCATCAGGTTCGGCAGCGAGTGCGGGACGCGGATCCTGAACAGGATCTGCGTCGGGCTGGCACCGACCGAATTCATCAGCGACAGCAGCGAACGGTCGACCGATTGCATGCCCGCCAGCATCGACAGCGTCACCGGGAAGAAGGCGATGACCAGGATCAGGCCGATCTTGGGCGCCAGCCCGTAGCCGAACCAGAGGATGAAGATCGGCGCGAGTGCGACTTTCGGCACGTTCTGGAACAGCACCACCAGTGGATACAGCGCGCGTCCCAACCAGTCGAAGCGCACGATGACCAGCGCAATGGCAATGCCGACCACGACCGAGACCAGGAAGCCGAACAGGATCTCGCCCGCCGTCACCAGCGTCGCCTGCATCAGCGTGCCCCATTGCGCCACCAGCGACTTCGCGATCTCGGAAGGGGCGGGAACGATGAAGGCGGATATGGCAAAGATCCGCACGGCGGCTTCCCACAGCACGATCGTCACCAGCAGGAGGATAACCGCCGGCAGCCAGCTGCCGGTTGCCGCACTCCAGCTGGAGGCGAGCCGCGGCTCGGAAAGGTCCGTGATGGGCTGGTCGCTCAAGACGCGCCTCCCGGTTGATGGCTGAATCGCAGCATCGTTCGCAACTGGACCACCAGCCTGACGAACTCCGGATCTTCGGTGACCGACAGGTCGCGCGGATAAGGCAGCGCAATGTCGAGGCTCTCGGTGATCCGCCCCGGCTTGATCCCCAGCACGTGAACATGGCGCGACAGATGGATGGCCTCGTCGATGGAGTGGGTGACGAGCACGATCGTCTTGCCGGTGCGCTGCCAGATCTCCAGCAGCGACTGGCCCATCGAATCGCGGGTGATGGCATCGAGCGCGCCGAACGGTTCGTCCATCAGCAGCACCGCGGGATCGAGCGCCAGGGCCCGTGCGATGGCCACCCGCTGCCGCATGCCGCCCGATAGTTCGTGTGGCCGCTTGTGGGCGCTGTCGCCCAGCCCCACCAGTTCCAGCATCTCCTGCCCGCGCGCCCGCAGATCCGAGCGCGACAGCGACTTGTCGGCAATGCCGAGCAGCATCGAGGCATTGTCGACGGCGTTCTTCCAGGGGAGCAGGTTGGCATCTTGAAAGACGAGGCCGATCATGCGCTTGCGCGCCGCCTCGACCGGCGCGAGCCCGGCGATCGAGACGCTGCCCTGGGTCGGCTGCACCAGCCCGGCCAGCACCTTGAGCAAGGTGCTCTTGCCACAGCCGGAAGGACCGATAAGGGAGACAAACGACCCCTTCGGCACCGAGAGATCGATATTCCTGAGGATCAACTGCCGGGCAATGACCACCGAAACGCCTTTGGCGGAGATCAAATCGTCATGGCGGATATGGGCCGGCTTGTCGCCGGCGGCTCGGATGGTTTCAATGCGCATGGCTTGTCGCCCCGCGCGCTGTTTTCTGCCGCACCCGCACCATCTTGATGGCGAAGGCGCCCTTCACACAAACAGCCGACCGGTGGAACTCCTCAAACCGGCCTGCCCTGTGCGCACCATGTGACATTGGCTACTCCCGGTCTTCCAGGATGCGCCGCACCGCGACGAGCTTGCGCGCCCGTTCGCCTTGCAGCGCCTTTGTCTGCTCGGGCGTGTAGGCAAACATGCCCTCGCCCGACTTGATGCCGAACTTCGACGCAGCCGTCTTCTCCAGCACCATCGGCGCGACATCGTCGCGGTTGGAGAGATCAGCGTTCAGGAAGGACGAGACGGATTTGTAGATGTCCAGCCCCGCCATATCGAGCAGCGCCATCGGGCCGATGACGGCAATCTTGTAGCCGATGCCCCACGACACACAGGTGTCGAGGTCTTCCGGCTCGATGACGCCGCGCTCGACAAGGTCGACCGCCTCGCGCAGCAGCGCATAGAGCACGCGGTTCTCGACGAAGCCCGGAACGTCCTTCTTCACCATCACCGGCAGCAGGCCGATCGAGCGGATGAGATCGCGGATAACAGCCACGGTTTCAGGCGCGGTCTTCTCGCCGCCGATCACCTCGATCATCGGGATGATGTGCGGCGGGTTCGACCAGTGCATGCCGACCATCCGCTCGGGATGCGAGATATGCGCCTGCAGCTTGGTGATCGGGATGCCTGACGTATCAGAAGCGACGATGACCGACGGGCCGATCAGCGGATCGATGTCACGATAGGTCTGCGCCTTGATGTCGATATTCTCGGGCACATTCTCGATGACCAGTTCGGCGCCGTCGACGGCCTCGGCGATCGTCTCGACGAAACGCACGCTGCCGGCGCCTGTCCCGGGCGCCTTGATGTCGAGACGGTCGAGCACGCCGCCGGCGAGATCAAGCATGCCGCGGGCACGCTCGACTGCCGCCTGCGAAACATCATACGCCATGACATCGAGCCCGCCGCGCGAAAGCCGCGCGGCGATGCCTGGACCCATCGTTCCCAGTCCGATGAGAGCGGCGCGCTTGATCATCATGCCGCCTTTGCGGGAGCAGCAGTGGTTGCCGCCTTGAAGGCAGGCCGAGCGGCGATCGCGGCCACCCAGCGCTCCAGATTGGGCATCGACGGCCGGTCGATCTTGAAGTCGACGCAGCGCTTTAGGATCGGCGCGCAGGCAATGTCTGCAAGCGTCAGCTTGCCGAGTGCCAGGAAGTCCTTGCCGGCCAGGTGGCCGTCGACGATCTTGAGCTGCGCGACAAGGTCCTTCACTTGTTCCTTGTATTCGGCGGTCTGTTCCTCGGGTGTGAGCTTGGCGCCTTTGAAGGCCGCCAGGTAGCCCGGATTGACCGCAGCCAGCAGGAAGTCCATCCAGCGCTCGACCTCGGTCTTTTCCGCCGGCGTGGCGCCATTCAACTGTTCGCCGCCGAATGCCGCGAGATAGCGCAGGATGGTGTTGGATTCCCAGATCACGGTGTCGCCGTCGACCAGCGTCGGCACCTTGGAGGTTGGGTTGAGCGCCTTGTATTCCGCCGTCTGCGTGTTCTCGAACTGGCGGCCATAATCTTCGCGCTTGTAGGATGCTCCCAACTCTTCGAGCATGAAGAGCACCTTCTGGACGTTGCCTGATGTCTGGCGACCTAACAGCTTGTACATGTTGTCTCCTCGATTGTGTCCAAGGCCTACTTGCTCGCCGGGAGCGGCTTGTAGACGATGGCGTCCATTTCGATCTTGGTGTTGATGACCGCTTTTGCCTCGACGGTCGTGCGTGCCAGAACGGCGTCGCCGATCCCTTCGAGAAACGCCTTGTTGTAGCGGCCGAAATCGCGCGTATCCTCGAGATAGGTGGTGATCCGTACGACATCCGACAGCGTCGCGCCTTCATGCGCGATGACGCGCGCGATGGTCTTCAGCGTCGCCAGCGTCTCTTCCTCGATCGTGCCGCTGATCATGTTGTTGTTCTCGTCCTTCGGCACCTGGCCCGAGACGAAGATGAAATCGCCGGCACGGACCGCCGGATGAAACGGCAGGTTCGGGTTCTTGTTGCCGATGGCGTAGTGGCTGGCGGATTTTCGCGTGCTGTCGCTCAACATACCCCCCTAGAGAACGCTGGTTTCGATGATGTCGACGCCGCGGATGCGATCGATCAGGTAAACGATGCCGCGGTCGTCGATGGTCACGTCGTTGGACGAGGAACGCTCCGCCCCCTCCGGCGCGTCGGGCATGAAATGGCCGACTTCCTTTGGCGCGAACGGATCGGCGATGTCGACGAGGCGCAGCCCCTGCGCGAACCACGCAAAGGGAATGACGGTTCCATTAAACCGCTCGGAGGGCTGGTGGCAGCCGGTCATCGGCGGTTGCGGCGCGCCATCCGGGTCGAGGCCAGGCACCTGGAAGGTCGAGATCGGCAACGGGTTGGTCTCGTCGGTGATGTCGTAGATCCAGGTGAAGGCCGGCGGTGAAGGTCGCAGTTTGGCAACATCCTCGTCCGCCACCACCATGATGTTGCGGCCCTTGAGCGGCTGTGGGATCGGCAGGCAGGTGTGGGTGGGATGCGGAAAGCTCGGGCTCGAATTGACGTGCGAGACCAGCTTTGGCTTGGTGATGTCCGAAATGTCCAGGATGAACAGGCCGTGATGCCAGTAGCTGACATAGAGCCTGTCGCCCATGCGCAGCGGATGGTGGCAACGCGGCGTGACATAGTCATGCCACGGGTATTCTTCGCCGCCCCCGGTCCACTGGCCGGGTATCCACCAGCGGCCTACCTCGACCGGCTTCGTGGGATCGATCAGGTCGAGGATCATCACGATGTTGCCGACATAACCGTCGGCGGTCGGCGAGATGTAGACGTAACGGCCGTCATAGTCGTAGCGGTGGACGCCCTTGCCGCCGGTTATCCATTTCGAGATGAGCTTGGGCTGCGCCGGCTTGGTTGTGTCGTAAAGCGCCAGTCCGCCGCCGAAATCGGCCGGGCCGGCATCGCCGAAGCGCTCGTGGTTGATGATCATCAGCCCGTCCTTGGCGCGCACCTTGTGCGAGTGCCAGCCTGGCGGGACATCGATCGTGGCTACCTTGCGCGGATTGCGCGGGTCCGAAATGTCGACCAGCGTCGTGCCGCTCGGCGGCCGCATGTGGCCGATATAGAGGATGTTGCCGTCGACCCAGACCTGGCCGCCGCCTGGGCAGTCGACATGGCCGATCTGCTTGGTGTTGAACGCCGAAACCAAATGCATACGCCCTTGCTGCTGAAACGTTATTTCGATGTCCCCGCCGCCAATCGCGGCGGGACAGTGCTTGCCGATGGACCGGAACTAGACGAGGCGGAGAAGATCGCCGGCCTGGTTGCGGCCCCAGCGCTTGTAGAGGAGCAGCGCCTTCTGCGTCGGCGCATCGGTGGCGCCGAAGAAGATCACCGGCTCGCTCGACGAGCCGTTGACATGCTCGACCCAGGAACCGCCGGGTATGGCGATGGTGTCGAACTGGTTCCAGTCATAACGTTTGCCGTCGATGATCGAATGGCCGTTACCGCGGAACGGCGCCAAGAGCAGGCTGGCGGTCTCGCGCTGCGGCAAGGTCTTCTCGCCGGGGCGCAGCATCTGCACATAGAAATTGATGGTGTGGAAGACGGGTCCGCCGGTCGTCGGATCGACATAGTCGATGACGATGCCTTCATGGGGGTCGCCATCCCAGTCCTTGTGGGCATCGAGGACCGCTTCCATCTTCTCCCAGCGGTAGACATACATCGGCGACGACAGGCCGCCGCCACGCTTGTGGTCGACGAAACGCGGCATCAGGCCACCCTCGCCATAGATGCGCTGTGAGTAGTCGCTCGGATAGCGGGCGGTCTGCACCTTCTTCTCGACTTCCTTGCCATCGACCATCTCGGTGTATTTGTGGTCGAAATGGACGGCATGCAGCGTTTCGACCAACGGCAGGTCGAGCACCGACAGGTTGACCGCCTGCTCGCCGCCGACGGTGCCATGATTGTGCCAGGCGTCGTTGGGCGTGAGCACCATGTCGCCCGGGCCGAAGACCACGTCTTCGCCCTCGACGCCGGTGAAGTTGCCCTTGCCGGTCAGGCCGAAGCGGATGGCGCTCGGCGAGTGCTTGTGCGGCGGCATGATCTCGTCGGGATCGTTCAGGCGGTAGGCGGTGTACATGGTGCTGACCGATGCACGCTTGGGCGCAAGGCCAGGATTGACCAGGATCAGCGAACGGCGTTCGCTGTCGTCCATGGTCACCAGTTCGGCGGCGCGCTGCAGCAGCGGCTCGATGTCCGAATAGGACCACACGAAGGGAACGGCCTTCGACGTCGCCATCAGCTGCTTGATCTCGTCATGGTCGACGCCTTCAGACGTCGCCCAGAACGGAAACATGTTCTTTGCGTAGAGGGCGTCATAGAGGCCCTTGAGTGCTGCCTTCTTGTTGGTGAGCACATCGTTAGCTGGTTGCGCCAGGGACATATCGGACACCTCTCGTCACGAAGAAAATACTTCTAACCAGCTCAACCGTATTCGCATTGGTTTTGCTCGACAATACCCAAATTGCGAATTCTTTAAGTTTTTGGTTGAGGTGCATTTTCAACAGACAAATGCTTGGAAATAGGCAGAAAATGGCCAAACCGCGCCCAAAACACCACCAAGAAGGCAGAGTGAAGCCTATCCTTCACGGCCGTGCGGGCTCACACGGCAGTCCAACCAACGTAGGTTTTACTCTCAACCAAAAGATTTTGGTTGCATTCCGGCCGCCACTATCAGGCCGCCACACTCTGTTGAGCGCGGCTGCGGATCAGATCCACGGCCTTTTCGGCGATCATGATGACCGCCGCATTGATGTTGCCGCAGACGAGATCCGGCATCACGGAGGCGTCCACGACACGAAGTCCGGCAACGCCGCGCACCCGCAATTCCGGATCAACCACCGACTCTGCATCGACACCCATGCGGCACGTGCCGGCCGGATGATGCACGGTGATCGACGTCTTGCGGATATGCTCGTCGATCTCTTCGTCGCTCTCGCATTTCGGGCCGGGGAAGAATTCCGCGCCAACGAACGGGGCCATGGACGGCTGGCTGGCAAGGTTGCGCGCGACACGAAAGCCGGCGCGAAGCGACTGCCAGTCGCGCTGCGAGGACAAGAAGTTCTGATGGATCAGGGGCGCGGCGACCGGATCGCTCGACGCCAGCTTGACGCTGCCGCGGCTCTCCGGCTGCACCGCAACGATACGGGTCGCAAAGCCATCGGCGAACGGCGCCTTGAACGGCGACATGTAAGGCCATGCCCCGAGCGGCGCAGCGGTGAAAAGCAGCTGCACGTCCGGCAACGGCCGGCTTGCGTCGCTTTTCAGGAATGCCACGACGCCGCCAGGCACATCTCCCGAAAAGCCCTTTCCGGTGAGATAGGTCTTGACGAAATCCAGCCCGATACGATCGGCCCGCATCATCTTGAGAAACGGTCCCGGCTGTTTGCGCCGATACATCAGGATGACCGAAACATGGTCCTGCAAATTCTTGCCGACCTGGGCACGATCGACCTTCGTCGCGATGCCATGCGCCGCGAGCTCGCCGCTGTCGCCTATGCCTGACAGCATCATCAGCTGCGGCGTGTTGATGACGCCGCCGGCAAGCAGTACTTCGCGCCGCGCCAGAACTTCATGGCTCGCCCCGCCTCTGGTGTAGGCAATGCCCGTTGCGCGGCCATCCCTGAGCAGGATCTTCGTCGTCATCGCGCCGGTCAGCACCTTGACGTTGCCGCGGCGCATGGCCGGCCGCAGATAGGCGGTCGCGGTCGAGCAGCGGCGGCCGTTCGCAATTGTCATCTGCAGGCGGCCGAAGCCTTCCTGTATGGCGCCGTTATAGTCGTCGGTCTGCGGATATCCGGCATCACGGCTGGCCGTGGCGAAGGCATCGATCAGTTCGTCCTTGTAGCGGCAGAACTGGGTGTTCAGCGGCCCGCTGCCGCCGCGATACCGGCTTTCGCCTCCTTCCCAGCGTTCCTGCTTCTTGAAGTAGGGCAGCACCTTGTCGAACGACCAGTCCGTCAGGCCGCTTGCCGCCCAGCGATCGTAGTCGCCGCGATTGCCGCGCACATAAGCCATGGCGTTGGTGGAGGAAGAGCCGCCGATGACCTTGCCACGCGCGCATTCGACCTTGCGGCCGCCGACATTGGCCTCGGGCTCGCAGAAATACATCCAGTCGTGGCGGCGCTCGGTCAGTATCTTGCCCCAGCCGAGCGGGATGTGGATCATCGGATCGCGGTCCCAATCCCCCGCCTCCAGCAGAAGCACCGACACGGCGGGGTCTTCGCTCAGCCGGTTCGCCAGCACGCAGCCGGCCGATCCCGCGCCGACAATGACGTAGTCAAAGGTTTCGCCAACCGGCATGCGTGATCCTCGGGAGAAAGACGGTCCGCCGCGATGGCAACCGTCGACATGACCAGTCAACCATCGCGCAACTGGTGTTGTCAACCATTGCGTACAGTTGTAGATTGGTTGAATTGGTTGAGTGCCGTCGAACAGGTTTTCGTGTCACAATATGATGTCGGGACGTTGAGTCGGCGGTCTGCCGATCGGACAGGAGATTTGGTTTTGAGCGCATTCGAGCCGCAGGTCGGACCATCGGATCTCGACGACATCATCGCCGCGGTCCGCCAGTTGCAGCAGGGCGGCGGCAAGCTTCCGTCCGAGCGCGATCTTGCGGAACATCTGAGCGTCAAGCGCCATCAGCTTCGCAAGGCGCTTGAAGTGCTGCGCCTTTCGGGCGACCTCAAACCGGCGCGTGCCAGGCGGGCGCCGACCGCCCTCCCAAGATATGGCGAGGAACTGGTCAGGGTAACCAATCCGATCGAGGTCCTGGAATTGCGCCTGATCATGGAGCCGGGCCTTGCCCGACTGGCGTCGCTGCGCGCCTCCTCTTTCGAGACGGCGCGGATCCTCGACGCGGCAACCACGCCGGAGAACGCCCCGTCGGGTGAGGTCGACTTCGCTTTCCATCTCGCGATCGTTGCCGCGGCCCGGAACCACCTCGCCGCGGAATTCTACAAGATGCTGCGCCAGGTCGGTGTCGATGCGCGGGTGAAGGTTGCGCGCACCGCGGCACCCACCTGCCCCAAGCGGATCGCCCACCGCGACGGCGAGCATCGCCTGATCGCCGAAGCGATCTCGCAGCGCGATCCCGAAGCGGCAGAGGCCGCAATGCGCGCGCACCTTTTGTCCGTGCAGAGACAGATCATGGAACGGTCGAATGCCGGCGCCTTTGCCGCCTGATCGTATCAGCTTCCGACATTGAGCCTGTGCGGGGAATTGCAAATTGAAACGTCATTTCGACGTGCTGGTGATCGGCGCGGGATCCGCCGGCTCGGTTGTTGCCAGCCGGCTCAGTGAAGACCGGTCGTGCCAGGTCGGCCTCATCGAGGCCGGGGCGATGCCGGCCGATCCCGACATCGCCGATCCGCTGAAATGGACGATGCTCCAGGGCCGCGCCTACGACTGGAGCTACCGGACCGTGCCCCAGCCCTTCACCGCCAACCGCGTCCACGAATGGCCGCGCGGCAGGATCGTCGGCGGCTCGAGCTGCCTGCATGCAATGGCCTATGTGCGCGGCCATGCCGATGATTTCGAACCCTGGGCGCGAGCCGGCGGCGAGCGCTGGTCCTATCGGGGGTTGTTGCCGGGCTTCATCCGCAGCGAAGCCTTCACCGCCTTCGACGGGCCGACACGCGGCAGGAGCGGCCCGCTGGATGTCTATCTGCCGGACGCCGAGGTCAGTCCGGTCGTGCGTGCCTATATCGCCGCCGGGCGCGCCATGGGCGCTCCCGCCCTGAGCGACCACAACAGCGGCGAACTGGTCGGCACCAGTCCCAATTCACTCAACATACGTGACGGCAAGCGCCTGAGCGTCGCGGACGCCTATCTGCCGCCGCGGGTCATGGCGCGGCCGAACCTGACCTTGCTCGCCCGCCACGAGGTCGAGCATCTGGTGCTCAACGGCCACAAGGTCACGGGCGTGAGCGTAGTCTGCGACGGTGAGACCGGAACGCTCTCCGCCGACCGAATCGTTCTTTGCGCCGGCGCCGTGTCCTCGCCGCTCATCCTCATGCGGTCGGGCATTGGTTGCCCGGATACGCTGAAGCAGGCGGGGATACGTTGCCTTGCCGATCGCGGCGATGTCGGCCGCAACCTGCAGGACCATCTGCTGGCTCTCGGAAATGTCTACAGCACGAAGAAGCCGGTGCCGCCTTCCCGCCTGCAGCACTCCGAATCGCTGATGTATCTGCACAGCGACGACCCGACCCGCTCCATGGGAAGTCCCGATATCGTGCTCGCCTGCGTCGTCGCTCCGTCGGCGGCCGAGGGCCTGAATGCCCCGCCCTATGGCTCGGCCTTTACCATCCTGTGCGGCGTCACCCATCCGACAAGCCGCGGGCGCATCACACCGAGCGGTCCGGGCCGCAACGATGCGCCGGTCATCGACCCGCATTATCTCGAAACCGAACACGACCGCGCGACATTCAGGATGGCGTTGAAGCGGGCGCGCATGGTCGGCCATCATGCGGCCCTGGACGAATGGCGCGATACGGAGATCCTGCCAGGTGCACCGGTTCAGTCCGATGCCGAACTCGATGCTTTTATCGCCAGGGCTGCTTCCACCCATCACCATCCGGCCGGCACGTGCCGGATGGGTCGTGACGCCGAAGCCGTCGTCGATCCTGACTTGCGGCTGAACGGCTTCGACAATGCCTTTGTCGTCGATGCCTCGGTGATGCCGGCGATCCCGAGCGGACCGATCAACGCGGCGATCGTCGCCATCGCCGAAACCTGGGCGGCGTCTTCACGAGCTACCCCGCTGGCAGCGTGAAGGCGGCCGCGTCCCACAATTCCCCTGGGTTCCGAATGGCCCTGGTTCCCAGCGACTGTCAGCTATGGAGATGCGTCAGCTCAAACGCGGCTCCGTCCTGGACGCCGGCCATGCGCTGCTCGGCGGATCGGAACATGTCCGCGAACTCCACCTGGTTCTCGAACACCACGCCGCCGACCTTGACGGCCAGGGCATCCTCGGTCCCTTTTGGCGCGAAATAGACTTGCGCGATGCGCGCCCTGATACGCTCGCCGATTTCCCTGGCTTCTGCTTCGGTCGCGCCGGCTAGGAAAACCCCGAACATCGACGTCCCCATACGTCCAACCAGATCCTCCGCGCGCACCGACGATTGTATGGTTGAGGCTATGAGCCGCAAGGCCTGATCGCCCCATTCAAGACCAAAGCGCAGGTTGATGGACCGCAGATGTTCCGAATGGATGACCAGGAAGGCGCCCGATTTAGGCCCCGGCACCGACGGCCTTGCTGTTCTTCTCTCGACCATCGACGTGAAGACCGCTCCGTTCAGACAGCCGGTCGTGGTGTCGAAGGTTGCCGACTTGTCGAGCTCCCGGCGATAGCGACGAAGCTCGATCTGTTTCAATCCAACGAACAGAAAAAGCGGAACACCAAGAACGACAGGCAACAGGATTGCCGTGATCATGCTGCGCCCAAATGGCGTCAGCGCCTCGGAGAACAGGAGCAGATAATTGAGGCCGACGGAAATGCCCAGGATTGCAGTGGTTCCCAGAAAGGTCAGCAAAGCGACGCCTTTCCATGCCTGGTCGGTGGTGCTCGCCATAGTCTTTGTCACTGGCCGATCTCCTGTGGATGGGCTGGTATAAGGCCGGTGTGTTGCAATTTCAGTTTCAAGGAACGTTGCAATTTAATCGATTGCGCGATGACCCCATCAAGGCTGCGGACGAAATTGGCTTGCTCCAAACGCATGACCTCGGCTTTGGGAAAGAACATGCATGAAAGACAAGACGCAAAGCTGCGCCCGTGGCGGTTAAAAAGGGATTGAATGGCAGGCTATTGTGCCGGCCCGAATATGCCCATCTCAGCCTTTCGGGCTGTCGCCTCCGCCTTGCCGTAGATGCCGCCCGGCAGCGCCGTTGCCCAGCCGTTGGAGACAAGCCAGGCGCCAACATCCTGCTTGCCCAGCCTGCACGGGGCGGCGACGGCAAAACGCTCGACGTCCGGAGGTACGAAACAGTGCAGCGCGCGTCCCCTCAGCCAGGAATTGAAAACGGCGCGTGCGCGCAGGCCGCAAGGCCAGGTGACGTCATGAGACGAGCAGGAGCTGTCGAGATCGATGCCTCGCACTCCGCTGATGGCCACCTTGCGGCCCATGGATTCGAACATCGCCGACGATGTGGCAACCGGGCGGTAGAGCAAGACCTCCCGCCAATCCCTGGGCATTGGCGTTTTCGGGGGCACGGCGAGACCAAGCTCGCTGAGTGGCGGACGGGGTTCGGCCCGTTCGATCTCGGCGGGATCAAGCCGCGGCGGAGCGATCAGGTCTTGAGCAACCTTGCGCGCCGGCTCCAGGCGTTGTGCGCCGGCAACCGGGGCAACCGGCCGGATATGCTGCGTATCGTCAGCATCCCGCGACAGGGCACGGACAGGCCGATCGACCGAAAGCCCGCCTTGAATGATCAGCAGTATCCCGGCCAGAAGCAGGAGGCTTCCGAACGCGATCGCCAAGCGGCTGCGGTCCGGACTGCCCATCAGCTTGAACAGGGTCTCAGGGATTTGCGCCGGTCAGAAACCCGACGTCGATTTCGCAACCAGCTTGAGCGCACCTTTTTCAATCCGATAGAACGGCATCGAGCGTTGACTGGATCCGTCAGCCCGAAACCGGAACAGGCCGGTCGACCCGCGAAACCCGTTTGGATTTTCGAGAACCTTTTTGCTGAAGCCATCAGGCCCGATCGCGCTGGCAATCCCTGCCGTCAGGGCAACCATGTCATAGGCATAGGCCACATTGACGTCGGCGGGATAGTTGTATGTCGTCCTGAAGCGGTCCGCGATCGGCCCGGTTTCACTCGGATCGAGCGTGGCGATAAACGCTCCCTCGAAGAGCGGATCAATGGGGTGCTCCAGCCAACGGTTCGTTCCGACGACGGAGATTGTCTTCCCCGGAATGCCCTTTGCTTTGAGGGCGGCGAGGATAGGCGACGGGCTGGCATTGCCGCTGGCAACGATGACGGCGTCGGGGGCGTCCACGAGTGAGCCCATTTCGTCGACCGCCTTCGCGCCACCGTCGCCGGCCGAATACGGGAGAGTGACCGCGAGCGTAGCACCGTAGATGCTGAGGCTGTTTGCAACCCGCTTCTCCATGGCGCCGGCGTTTGGGCCATCCGCGACAAACAGTACGAACTTCTTGCTGCCTTTCGCAGCCAGGCCCGCAGCGCCCGCGGCGGCGCTGTCCGCTTCACCAAGAAGCACGGCATAGACCCCGGCGCCGCCGGCGAAATTATCGGCAAGCGCCAGAACCGGTGGCCGCTTCGATCCCGAAAGCGTGGCAATATGCTGGACTGCCGGCAGCTCGGTCGGGCCAATGACGACTTTAGATCCCGTCGTAATGGCCGTAACCGCCAGTTTGCTGGCCTGCGCGCTGTCGCCCTTGGTGTCCTCTATCGTCAGCGTCAGCAATCCGTTGCCGATATCCGTCATCGCCAGCTTGGTCGCATCGAGCATCTTCCTGCCGTTTTCCCCGGCCGTTCCAGGCGCGGACAGTGGCAGCAGCATCGTGACTTTGGTCGAACCGGTGCCCAGCGACTGGGTCGCCTGGACCGGACCGCCACCGGCGGCGCCATTCTGCCCGGCAGGCGCGGCAACCGCCGCCGGATCGAGCACTTCGGACACGCCGCCCTTCGACTGGCAGCCCGACACGATCGCGGCGAGCGCCAAGGCGATTGCCCATGTCCGCGGACAGTGGACCTGTCGGCCAGCTTCCATGAATGCTCCACCCCTATGTGCCGCCGGATATTGTTCCCGGTCTGTCTTCAACGCATGTTACGGCGGACTTGCAGTGCCGTCTGCAGTTCTTTTAGCCGCCGAAAAGCCTGCCTCTGAGCGCCCTGATCTGCCTTGCTTGCCCGACACTTCGATAGTCGGCGCATTTCATGTATCGCGGCCCCGGCACGAACAGGCGGCGCACGCAAACGGCTTTTTCCTGGGCAGGGGCTCCCTCCTCCCCTCCTGGCGAAAATGCGGAAAAGCCTGACGTCGCCACCGGCAACGGCCCGGTCACTTCGATCCCCTCCCTTGCCAGGATTGCCCGTGCACGCTGGCAGTAGTGGACAGAAAGGGCCGAGAACCGGCTTTCATTGTGCCCGGCGCGATATTTCATGACGGTGGTGCACAGATCGCCCGCGGCCAGCCTGTTGGCCTGTGCAAGATATTTGACCCCAAGCGCGATGTTGATCGCCGGCGCGCCCAGATCGTCCAGGGAGCCCCGAAAGCCGAGCATCCTGGCCGTCGCCGGCATCACCTGCATCAGGCCGACTTCGCCGTCGGCGCCTTGCGCGCCGGGATCGAAGCCGCTTTCGATCTCCATCACAGCATGCGCCAGCAACGGCTCCAGGCCATAGATCGATGCCTGGCAACTCGCAAATGCCTTGAAAGCCTGCCGGGTCCACTCCGTGGCCGGATCACAGCGCACTGGTTGCTTCAGGCCGGGCGAAAGCTGTTGTTTCGCGGACGGTCTTTCCAGCCAGTTGGCACTGGCCGGCGTGACCGTTTGAACAAAGCCAAACAACACGATCGCGCCTGCGACCGCCTTCAGGAAGGATCCGTCGGCTGTCATGATGGCCAACAGGCGTGGCTTCGCCTATCCGGTCAGTGCATGTACTCGACCATGCGATCGTGAAAACACTCGCATTTGTTGAGCGTGTCTTCGTCCTTGTAGTTCGTCTTCAGGTAGCCGTAAGCCATGCCGCAGGCGACCTTGGCTTCCGATGCCCAGACGAAGACGGGCCGGGACGAGTTGATCCACTCCGAGCTGTTGGCGGCGGCGACCGATTCGTCCATCAGCTTCACCACCTGCTCCTTGAGATCGACAATGTTGTCGTTCAGCACCAGGTTGGACGTGCCGACGACACGGCAATAGTCGCCCGTCGGACCTTCGATGATGTCGGCGGCATACCCCGTCGACCCGACTGCCAGCAACAGCGTCGCGGCGGAAACCAGCAATCTTGCAGAACGTTTCATGTTGAGCTCCCCTAGATATTAGCGACGTATAACATAATCGCGTGGCCGCGCGCTATGGCGTTAAACCACGTTTGCCGTCGTCGTATGCTGAGTCACGCCGTCGTCGTAGAGCAGCGTGATGGTGTTGGCAGCGGGGTGGTTCACAAGCTCAGCCACTTCGAGGAAGTTGGCGCCGCCGGTGGTGCCGTTGGCATCGACACTGAGCACACCCGTCGCCGCATTATAGTTCACGAAGTCGCCGACATTGGCACCGCCAGGTGCCGTGTCGAATAAGGCCGTCAGGTCGATCTTGTCGCCGTCGCCGCCCACGCCGCTAAAGTCGGTGATCAGATCCTTGATGTCGAGGTTCTCAAGTCTGAACGTGTCGGCGCCGGTGCCGCCGGTAAGCGTATCACTCCCCGCACCACCGACCAGCAGGTCGTTGCCGGCGCCGCCGACAAGAGTGTCAGCGCCACCTTCGCCTCTCAGCGTGTCGTTGCCCAGTCCGCCAGCCAGGTAATTTGCGCTGGAGTTTCCGAACAGATAGTCGTCGCCGGAACCGCCGATCAATCCTTCGATGCCCGTAAGGGTATCTCCGGCGGCATCGCCACCGCCGATCGTCGCATCCGCCGGAGTTGTCGAAAATGCCGCCGCGTTCGCATGCCCGTCGTCGGCCAGGTTGATCGAAACAGCCAACGAGCTGCCAGTGTAATCGGCAATGTCGGTCCCGGCCCCGCCCGAGATCGTATCGATATGCGTGCTGCCGGCGATCACGTCGTTCACCGTTCCCGCAAAGCCGGGGAGGGTGAAGGATCCGCCCGAGCTCGCAGCCACCTGATGGATGTCCAGGGACTGGGTTGCACTGACGTCTCCGTCTCCATCGACCGCACTGACTTGGAAATGCAAGGTGGTGTCGGATGGCAGTATCGTTTGTGAGATGTCGACGGCAGATAGCCTGATTTTCGAACCGGCGTCACCGGTTATGGAAATTAGGTTGAAGTCGATCGAAGGGTCGATGATCAGATGTCCGTTCGTAACTGTCGCCGTTCCGCTACGGGTGTCGCCGGTGACGGAATTGGTTGCTATCCATGAAACAGAGCCAGAGCTGTTGCCGCTTGCGGCGAAATCGAGGCTGCCTATGAACTTCGGATTCAGCGTCGGTGCGTCGTTCCCGGCGGTAGCGGAAGTGTGAAACTCCATGGTGAAATTCTCATCTTTCTCGACAAACTGATCGGCGACGCCGAAGCCTTGTGTCGAAGAATTGACGCCGCTGCCACTGCCGGTGAACTCGATCAAACCATCCGGAGTTTCAAGGAAAGGTGTCGGACCACCCGGCGACAGCCCCGTGAGCGTTTGAGTTACCGTTGTTGCCGCATCGGGCGTGATAAGCGCAAAGGCGTAGGTGCCATCTGGATGCAAGGTGAGTGAATAGATGTCGGTCCCCGTGGAGGTTTCGGCCAGCAGCACTGTCGTTCCGTCGGCCTGGACTGTCGTGCTGTAGCTAACCCCCGTGATCGCCGGACCGGTTATGTTGAAATGGTTGACGCCGTCGGCTCCCGCCGCGAAGGCAAACAAGCCGTTGACGGATCCGACCTCGTTGGGGATCGTACCTGGCGTGAAAGCTCCAAGCGTCGGAATGTCATCGACGATGTCGACCAGGATGGAGCCGGTGGTGGTGTTGCCGTGGGCGTCGGTCACCGTATAGCTGAAGCTGTCCTTGTCCTGCTCGGTGGTGATGCCATTGTTGGTCGTCGCGCCGTCATAGGTCTGGGTCAGCGTGTAGGTGTAGGTGCCGTTGGCGTTGAGCACCAGATTGCCGTAGCTGCCGCTGGCCGGCGAGGTCAGCGTATAGGTGTACGGGCCGGTGCCGCCAGCCGGCGTGATCGCGCCGTTGAAGATCTCGCTGTTGCCGGCCGCGTCGCTGCCCGTGGCAAGGCCCTTCTCGTAGACCAGCGCATCGGTGTCGGATGCCGTCACCGTCACATTGTTGACGGTGATGTCCAGCGTCACCGTCGAGGTGTCGCCGTCGCCGTCGGTGATGGTGTAGACGAAGTGATCGACCGCATTGGTGGTCACTGCATTGGCGTTGGCCGTGTAGGTGTAGACGCCGTTGGCGCCCAGAACCAGCGTGCCGTACTGGCCCACGATCCCGCCCAGGCCGCCGCTCACCGGGTTCGACACGTTCGATCCCGTCGCAACGCCCGTCACCGCGCCGCCAGGCGCTGCGCCGTCGGCGCCGAGCACGTCCGCCGTCCCGTCGGTCAGCACATTGCCCGAAGCCTGCGCGCCTTCCGAGACGCTGTTGGTGTCGGCATGCGCCGTCGGAATGTCATCGACGATGTCGACCAGGATGGAGCCGGTGGTGGTGTTGCCGTGGGCGTCGGTCACCGTATAGCTGAAGCTGTCCTTGTCCTGCTCGGTGGTGATGCCATTGTTGGTCGTCGCGCCGTCATAGGTCTGGGTCAGCGTGTAGGTGTAGGTGCCGTTGGCGTTGAGCACCAGATTGCCGTAGCTGCCGCTGGCCGGCGAGGTCAGCGTATAGGTGTACGGGCCGGTGCCGCCAGCCGGCGTGATCGCGCCGTTGAAGATCTCGCTGTTGCCGGCCGCGTCGCTGCCCGTGGCAAGGCCCTTCTCGTAGACCAGCGCATCGGTGTCGGATGCCGTCACCGTCACATTGTTGACGGTGATGTCCAGCGTCACCGTCGAGGTGTCGCCGTCGCCGTCGGTGATGGTGTAGACGAAGTGATCGACCGCATTGGTGGTCACTGCATTGGCGTTGGCCGTGTAGGTGTAGACGCCGTTGGCGCCCAGAACCAGCGTGCCGTACTGGCCCACGATCCCGCCCAGGCCGCCGCTCACCGGGTTCGACACGTTCGATCCCGTCGCAACGCCCGTCACCGCGCCGCCAGGCGCTGCGCCGTCGGCGCC
>NZ_RZRU01000006.1:78224-183795 GCF_003997495.1 Mesorhizobium sp. M7A.F.Ca.US.008.03.1.1
TGGCGCCCAGAACCAGCGTGCCGTACTGGCCCACGATCCCGCCCAGGCCGCCGCTCACCGGGTTCGACACGTTCGATCCCGTCGCAACGCCCGTCACCGCGCCGCCAGGCGCTGCGCCGTCGGCGCCCAGAACGTCCGCCGTCCCGTCGCTCAGCACGTTGCCCGAAGCCTGCGCGCCTTCCGAGACGCTGTTGGTGTCGGCATGCGCCGTCGGAATGTCATCGACGATGTCGATGACGATGGCCGCCGGGACCGACGACGAGGTGCCGTCCGAGACGGTGAGCGAGAAGCTGTCGGTCTCGGTAACTGCCGGAACGTCCGTGGTCGTGCTGGTCAGTGTGTATTGATAGCTCGCGACGCCGGTTGCCGGGTTGTAGCCGGTGATCAACAGCGTGCCGTGGTCGCCCTGGAAAGCCGAACCGCTGAGGCTGCCGATGGCAACCGTGACGCCGCCGATGGTGACGGTCTGCACATCGTCGAGCCCGTCGGCGTCCGACACCGTGAAGGTGCCTGTCGCCACCGTACTGCCGTCACCGGCCGCCGAACCCGCCGCCAGACCTGCTTCATAAACCTGGTCATGCGCGCCGGCCGGATTGCCCTGGTCAACGACGATCTGCGGCACGTCGTTGGTGCCGTTGATGGTGATGGTCAGCGTTGCCGTATCGGTGTCGCCGTCGGCATCCTTCATCGTGTAGTTGAAGGTCTCGGTCAGCGTCTGGCCGGCGTCCAGCGCCTGCACCGCCGGATCGGCATTGTTGAGCGTATAGGTGTAGGTGCCGTCGGGATTGGCAACGAAGGTGCCGTGCGCGCCCGTCGTCGAGCCATCCCAACTGACGAAGCTCGTCGGCGTGTCGGCGCCCGGCTGGTTGTTAGCATGCAGGTCGTTGGTCAGCACATTGCCGTTGACCGGCGAGAGCGCGTCCTCGCTGATGCTGTTGATGTCGTTGACCGCATTGGGCAGGTCGTCGACGATGTCGATGACGATGGCCGCCGGGACCGACGACGAGGTGCCGTCCGAGACGGTGAGCGAGAAGCTATCGGTCTCGGTGACTGCCGGAACGTCCGTGGTCGTGCTGGTCAGTGTGTACTGATAGGTCGCGACGCCGGTTGCCGGGTTATAGCCGGTGATCAGCAGCGTGCCGTGGTCGCCCTGGAAAGCCGAACCGTTGAGGCTGCCGATGGCAACCGTGACGCCGCCGATGGTGACGGTCTGCACGTCGTCGAGCCCGTCGGCGTCCGACACCGTGAAGGTGCCTGTCGCCACCGTGCTGCCGTCGCCAGCCGCCGAACCCGCCGCCAGACCTGCTTCATAGACCTGGTCATGCGCGCCGGCCGGGTTGCCCTGGTCAACGACGATCTGCGGCACGTCGTTGGTGCCGTTGATGGTGATCTCGACCGTTGTCGTCGAGATGTCGCCGTCGCCATCGGTCAGCGTGTAGGTGAACGTGTCCGTCAGATGCTGCCCGGTGGTCAGCGCCTGGACCGCCGCAGCGCCGTTGTTCAGCGTATAGCTGTAGTGGCCATCCGCATCGATCGTGATCGAACCGTAGCTGCCCGCCACGGCCGAACCGACATGGCCCGAGGCCGATGCCACCGTGCCCGCCTCGACGCCCGTTACCGTTGCGCCGTCCGCGCCCTTGGTGTCGGCAACGCCGTCCGTGTTGTTCGCGTCCGCGCCGCCGCTGGCCGTGATGACGTTGCCGTCCGCGACCGTCGCACCGTCTTCCGTCACACTATCCGTATCGGCATGCGCCGTCGGCACGTCGTCGACGATGTTGACGGCAAAGGTGGTGCTGGCAGTATCGCCGTCGACATCCGTGACAGTGATGCTGAAATTCTCAGGAACCGTGTCGGTGCTAGGATCATAGCCGGGTGTCTGATCCGTATGGGAAACCGATTCGGTCACCGTGTAATTGTATTCGATGGCACCGGTGCTCGGATTGAAGGAGACGATCGTCAGGTAGCCGTACTGCCCTAGGATGTGCTGATCGACGCCGGTGACGGTGACACCGTTGATGACGATCGAGCCAATTCCATCCGGCGCGTCGATGCTGATCGTACCGGTGCTGGACGTTTCTTTGTCGGTCGACGCTTCGCTACCCGGAGATTGCGCCCCACCGCCATCGAGGCCAGTTTCACTGGCCGCTTCGGTCGGGGCAAGCAGTGACGTGGCCGTCACGGTAACCTGCCTGTCGACGATCGAGGGGAACAGTTCGCGCCTGTCCAATTGACCAAACTGCAAGGCAGTCGGCGGCAACAGAGCCGACAGGTCGAACCCGTCGCCGATGCCGCCGGGGGGAACCGAGAAATCTCCGCCTGCGCTTGAATTAGAACCGCCAGGGCCAGCCGAGATCGAACCGTCGGCGCCGAAGGCAACGTCGACATGGCTGGCTTCCAGCGCCGCCAGCAACGCAACGCGCGGCACCTCGACGTCGCCAATGATGAAGGTCGGCACGTTCAGGGCGCCATCCTTGATCACGATCACCGAGCCGTCGGCCTGCTCGAGTACAAGGTTTTGGCCGTCGACCTTGATGTTGTCGATGGAGGCGTTGGCCGGAAGCCTTACCACGTGGCTGGCGTCGGCTACATATTCGTGCGGCGCAGCTGCCGGCGGTGCCTTTGCTTCCGCGGGGGCTTCCGGCTTGACAGGCGCTCCGCCGCCGACATCGACCGGCACCGGTTCGGACGCTGCCGGCGCGGGCTGCTGCGTCGAACTTGCCTGGGCGACGCGGATCTCCGCCGGCGATGTCTGATCGCCGTGTTCGTTGGACGCGGAATGCTCGTTCAAGGAACCCGAAAAGCTGTCCAACTCGATATTGTTCGTCATGGCTGAAACCCCTCCGATATTTACCGGATAGAGACAGCGGCCACTTCTACTTTGCAACTGCCTTCTAATCTATTTCATATATTATGATATGCATTGCTCGGCATTTTTTACACGTGGTAAACCGCAGCAATATAACCTGATATATGCTGCATTCTGGAGGCCTCCCTGACGGAGAGCCGGCCGGAGTCTTTTGGTAAATCAAAGTATAAATTTGAATAAAATTTTAAATAAAATGGATAGAGACAGTTGCTGGATCTTTATCCACCTTCCTTTCCAATAATTTGAGACAAGATTGGTAGCGTCCACAGTCAAAGGTGGGCGTTATGAAAAAGCAAAAATCAGCTCCGGGAAAAACCCGGCTCCAGATGCTCCTGCTGGCAATCGGACTTGTCGGCCTGGCGGGGCCGTCATTCGCGGGCGATATCGCCGCACCCGGCAGGCCTCAGGAGAAGGTCCAGACGCCGCCCTGTCTCGGCGGTGTTTCGCTGGTGAGGCCTCAGCCCTGGCAGCCCGCGGGCGCTTACCGGATCGGTATGGTCACCGGCAGCTATGGCCCAGATGTTGGCGGCGGGGATGGCTCGTCAACGGCGGGAGATGACGCCGGGATAGATCCGGTGCAGACCGCGTCGATTATTCCGGGGGTATTCGGATCGGTTGCCTTGTCCATGCGCAATTTCCCCGTCGCAGCGCGCTGGGCGCCCGTCTACCGGGCAATCACCGCCTGCTCGGCCGGTAGCGCCTGCGAGCACAAGAGCGCGGCTTTTGCCGGCATGATCGCCGCCGCTCAAGGCAAGGGCTTCAGCGAGAAGCTGTCCTTCGTCAACAGCAGCGTAAATCGCCTGATCGCCTACAGGAAAGACAGCGTCGTCTACGGCAAGCTCGACTATTGGGCGAAGCCTTCGGAAATTCTCGAGCGGCGAGCCGGCGATTGCGAAGATTTTGCCATCCTCAAGATGACGGCCCTGCTGAGGGCCGGCATTCCGACACAAAGCATGGCGCTTGTCGTACTCCAGGATCGCAAGCGAGGCTTCTTTCACGCAGTGCTGTCGGTGGGCACAGGCAGCGGCACCTTCATTCTCGACAGCCTCAGCAACACCGTCGTGCGCGACAGCGATCTCCCGGACTACGTTCCGCTCTATTCGTTCAGCACGGACCGGGCCTGGATCCACGGTTCAAGACCGGGCGGAGCCCAGATGGCCGACATCAAGGGCGGTTTCGCAACCGTCGCACCCGGCGAAGGTTTTCAGCCGTAAGTTCTCGTTGGGATTGGTGGTAATTCAGCCGCCGAAGACGAACGCCATCAGCAGCTCCGGCTCGAGCACCGGAGCCCGAACCGCATTCAATTGCCCCCGATAACGACGGTCACCGGCGCCGATGACAAAGCCGGTGGCCACCGGCGATTCGCCGTTGGCGTCGAGCCGCGTGAAGATGTCGGCCACATTGAGGTCCAATGCCAGCTTGAGGTCGTGCCGTGCTTCATCGCTTGGGGCGATCGGCAATTGACGCTTGACCAGCTGCTGGAACGGCGCGTTGAACGACAGGATCTTCTTCGACGATGCCAGGGCAAAGGCCGGAGACGGGCAAGCGACCAGTATGGCATTGATGGTGTTGATCGATGCAAGCCTTCGCAAGGTCAGGTTTTCGTCCCCCAATCCACGCATGCAGGCCACCCGGATCGCGGATGTCAAATTGCCTGTCTGGGCCTGGCTTTCGGCGATCTCGTCGATGAGCATGCCGATGGTGCATTTCCGACGTTCGGCCATCTGCTTCAGCGACACCCAGAATGCCCGCTCCAAACGGATGCCGCGCCGTATGCCGCCGCGCGCCACGACCCGAAATTCCAGCCCGAAATCCTCGGCGGCGACTGGCGGAAGCAGCCGTTCGCGATCGGAATGATGAGGGCTGGCGCTACCGCTCACTCATCGCCTCCTCACGCGCCTTGTTGATCGGCTTCAGGAGGTAATGCAGGATCGTCTTGCGCCCGGTCTTGATATCGACCGAGCAGATCATTCCGGGAATGATCGAATAGGCCTTGCCGTCTCTTTGAAGCGTAGATTTGTCCGTCGCCACACGCACCTGATAATAGGGTTCCCCCGTTTTCTGGTCGACCAGGCTGTCGGCTGTGATGTTGGAGACCTTGCCCTCGATGCCGCCGAAGATCGAGAAATCATAGGCGGTGACCTTGATAAGCGCTTCCTGGTCGGGGCGGATGAACGCGACATCCCGTGGCGAGACCCGTGCCTCCACCAGCAACGTTTCGGAGGTCGGCACGATGCCGGCCACGACGGCGCCAGGCTGGACGAAGGCGCCTACCGTGTTGAGCTCCAGCGTGTTGACGATGCCGTCCACGGGAGAACGGATATCGGTGCGCGCGACCTTGTCGGTGGCTCCCCTTATGGTCTCATCCACCACCGAAAGGTCCGCCAGCGCCTGGGTAAGGTCGTCCAACGCCTCCTGCTGCAGTTGCAGGCCCAGTTCCTCGACCTGAAGCTGGGCTTCCGTGATCGACGATTTGATCTTCTTTATCGTTTCGCCCGCCAGGTTCAGCTGGCCGTTGAGTTCGGTCTGTTCGCGCTCGACGCGAAGCTGCTCGGTCCTTGCCATCAGGCCTTTCTTGACCATCGCGTCAACCAGTTTTGCCTCCTGGTCGCTGACGACCAGGTTTTTGGTCAGACGGTCGGAATTGGCCTCCGCCTCGGCCAGCTCCTTCTCGCGCTGATCGAGGCGTGACTTGAGCACGGACAGCTTGTTGTCGAAGTTCCCGCGCCGGGCGATGAGCAGCTTCTGTTCATTGTCGCAGATTTGGGGAGCGACCGACTGAATGTCCTGAGGACACGGAAATGGACCCGAGAGATTGCCGGCCTGTTCGTATTTCAGCCTTGCTATGCGCACTTCCAGCGCGCGCGCCTTGGCCTGCTGCTCGCCCAGACTGGACGTGTTGAGCGTGTTGTCCAGACGAATGACGAGATCGTTCTTTTTGACGATCTGGCCGATCGTCACCGCGATTTCCTGAACGACGCCTGCTTCACTCGCCTGAATGATCTGGGTCTTGGAAGCGGGTATGACCTTGCCGTCGCCGCGTGCGATCTCATCGACTTCGGCAAAGGACGCCCAGGCGACAAAAACCACGAAGAGCGCTCCGATGATGAATATGGACGCCGACGCAAACAGCGGCGGCCGATCTTCCCTGGCAAGCATTTCCTACGCCCCAACGCATTGGATGCATTACTATTTGTTCTATCAGGCGCTTGTTTTCTGCAGCGCCTGTATGACTTGGTCCTTCGGTCCGTCGGCAACGATCTTGCCCCGCTCGATTACGATCAGGCGGTCGGCCAGTTCAAGCATGCTGAACCGGTGTGTGGAGACGATCAGCGTGGTGTCGCGGTCAAAGGCGACTTTGAGCTGTTTTATCAACTGCCGTTCCGATGCGAGATCCATCGAGCCCGATGGCTCGTCCAGAAAGACGATTTTCGGTTTGGTCAAAAGCAGACGTGCGATCGCCACCGTCTGCCTCTGGCCGCCGGAAAGATTGGTGCCGCGCTCGCCGACATTCATGTCGTAGCCGCGCGGGTGGCGTGAAACGAAATCGTCGACACCGGCCGCCTTTGCCGCTTCGATGATCTGTTCGTCGGTAGCCTCGGGGCATGCCATCAGGAGGTTTTCCTTGATGGTGCCCGAGAACAGGTCGCCGGCCTGCGCAACGATGCCGACCGCGGCGCGAACCTCGGACGGGTGATACTGGCGAATGTCGATCCCATCCAGCAGCAACTCACCGGAAGTCGGCAGGAAGAGCCGGCCGATCAGCCGCCCCATCGTCGTCTTTCCCGATCCTATGCGGCCTATGATGCCGATCCGCTCACCCGGCTTGACCGAGAAATTCAGGCCGGTCAGAACCTCGTTTTCGGACCCGGGATAGACAAACCCGACATTCCTGAACACCATCGCCCCCTTGCGAATGGGGCGGTTGACGAAACCCACCGTGTCGGGTCGGTCTTCCGGTTGAGCCATGATCGAGTTCACCATTCTCAGCGAGAGCATGGCCTGGCGGAACCGGGACAACGTTATGGCGATCTGGCCGAGCGGCGCCACGGCCCTGCTCGCCAGCATCACCGTTCCTATGATTGCTCCTGTCGAAACATGCCCTTCCGAGAAGGCATAGGCGCCGGCCACGACCAGAGCGACGGTCACCAGCTGTTGTATGGACTGGGTGATGTTGCCCGCCGCCGCCGATAGCTGCTTGATCTTCTCGGACGTGTTGGCGGCGTTCTTGGAGTGCTCCCCCCATTTTCGCAGCAGATACGCCTCGGCCCGCAGCGACTTGATGGTCTCCAGCGTCGAGATCGATTCGACCAGCAGGGCCTGGCGCTGCGATGCTTCGTTCATCGAGGCGGCGACGCGCTTGCCGATGCGGCGCTGGGTGACCAGGCCGACGATGACGGACATCACGAAGGCCAGCGCCGGTATGATCACCAGCCAGCCGCCTATTGCATAGATCACAAGGAGAAAGACGAAGACGAATGCCGTGTCGATGAACACGCTTATGGTGTTGGAGGTGAAGAACTCCCTGACGAATTCATATTGCGTGACCCTGTTTGCGTATTCGCCGGTCGATCCAGGGCGCGCCGACAGCGACGAGTTCAGCACTTTTTCGAACAGGAGATAGGATATCCGGAGATCCGCCTTGCGGCCGGCATAGTCGATGAGGGAAGCCCTGGCCGTCTTCAAAAGCAGATCGAACAGGATGACCGCACCGATGCCGAGAGCCAGGACCCACAGTGTCGATATTGCCTTGTTCGGCAGGATCCTGTCGTAGACGTTCATGGTGAAGATCGGCGAGGCTATGGCGAGCAGATTGATGAACACCGCCGCCAGGACGACTTTCGAGTAGGTGCGCCAGAAAGCGCCCATCGTCCCCGTAAGCCAATGTCTCCGCTCGATCCTGGCAGCCGAGCCGACCGACATGGTCTCCGCGGCATTGGCATAGGTGATCGAGAAGGAAGCGCCGCCGCTGATGTAGCTGGCGGCCAGTTCCGATCGGCCAATCGTGGTGCGGCCGTCTTCCTGGGGCGCGGTGATATACGCATCGTCTTCGCCTAGAGCGAGCAGGGCAACCGGCAATTGGCTGACGCGAAAGACGATTGCCGGCAGGTCGATACGCCCCCTGAGAAAATCGCGGTGGCTGAACTCGGTGACTTCCAGGCCGATGCGTTCGGCAAGGTGCCTGATGTCGTCGACCGCAATTCGCGTGTCCGAGAGCGGCACGCCGGCAAACAGCACGGTCTCCGCGCTCGGCCTGCCGAGATATCCGGCAACGGCTGAGAAACAGGCCTTGAACGCCTCCTTGGGGGAGAGGATGTTGGGTTGCTGGTTCACGATCTGCCCGTCAGGACGCTCGCTGGACCTTGCGTCGTCTTATTTCTTCCTCACCGGGGCGAGAATATCGAATGGCAGGTCGTTCTTCTGCTCCGATGGCGTCCGCGCATAGGTTTCGGTGTCTGCGGTTTCCGGTGCCGCAAACTCGGTTCGTGCATAGGCCGTCGCTTGTTTCGCCGGCTGAAGGTTCATCGTTTTCAGCAATTGTCCGGTCGCGGCCAGAAGCCGATACTGGGCAAACAGCGATGCGTAGGACGCGGTATCCGCCAGCGTTGCCGTGTTGAACCGCGTATTCTGCGCATCCAGCACGTCGAGCAGCGAGCGCTGTCCGACCTTGAACTGCTCGCGATAGGAACCGACCAGCTTCTCATTGGCGGCGGCTTGCTGCCTCAGGGTCTTTGCCAGATCGGCTTGCCGGAAACGGCGATCCCATGACGTGCGAACGGCTTCCTCGATTTCGCGCTGCACCTGATGCAGCGCCAGGCGCTGTTCACTGGTGCGGCGGATCTGCTCCTGCTCGTTGGCCTTGTCGATCCCACCGCGATAGAGATTCCAGCGCAGGACCAGCCGCGCCTGCAGATCGCTGGTGTCGCCATCGTCGCCGTCAATGTCGGTTCCCGCCCGCGCGCGACCTTCAGCGATGATGGAGGGGCCAAATTTTGCCCGTGCGGCATCCACGAGGGAGGCCGCCGCGTCGATGTCGCTGTTGGCCATGTGCACGCGCGGGTTGCTTTCCCGTGCCAACCCTATCGCCTCGTCAAGCGAGCGCGGGAGCGCGGCCGAGACATCGCCCGGCCTCGAAGGGCTGGTCAGTGGCTTTCCGACGGTCTTGAAGAAGCGGATCTTGGCCGCTTCCAGTTCCTCGGTCGCCTCCTGCATGCGCGCCTTGGCGGCGAACAACCGTTCCTCGGCCTGTTGCCGGTCGGCCTCGTTCAGCGCGCCGCCCGAGATGCCTTGCCGGATGTCGCCGAGAATTCCCTGGTGGAAGCCGAGATTCTTCTTCGCTTCGACAACGATCGAAGCCTGCAGCATGTACTCCAGGTAATCCTGGACAACGGACAGCCCGATGAATTCGGACCGTTCCAGCACCCGGAATGAAGCGCCGTCGACGCGCGATGCCTGACGGTTCAATTCGGCCCGCCTTGCGCCGCTGTCATAAAGCGTCTGCGAAACTGTAAGGTCCGTTTCAGCCGGATAGAGCGCGTCGTCTTCGATGGAAAGTGAGCGCCGGGATGGATTGTCGAGCCGGCGAACGCCGGCCGATGCCTCGACATCGACGCTGGGAAGATAAAGGCCCTTGGCCTGCCGCAGCTCGAACTCGATTGCTTCGCGGTTTTCGATCGCCTGTCCAATCTCGGGATTGGATTCCACCGCGACAGCCATCGCCTCCTTGAGCGTGAGCGCGTGAGCACTCCCGCAGGTCAGCATGGTGGCCGCCATCAAAAGACCAAGGCGCCTGCCTATGGTCGACATATTTGTCGTATTCATCAATCCCACCCTAACGTTTCCCCAGCGTCCTTTTCAGAGCGCTAACCAGGCCAAGGCCTGCCCGTCGGTGGATTATTCACAAATTCACGAAATATGTGAGCGATTATTGATTTAGAACTCGCTAAATAGCCTTTTTGGGCAACAAGGCTGCGAGATGTAGCAAAAATAGCACATAACGTCGGCTCGCTGCGGTTGTATCCGGACGCCGCACTCTGCGGGAAAATTCAGAAAACGCCGCGCTGTGGGCCGATAAGGTCAGACTCATGGCCGGTTTGGAGAGCGGTCGCTGGAGACCCAACCGGGAGTTGTAGTATTTTCAAGCACGCGACCTCGGGTGCCGCTCGCTCGTTATGGCCATAAGTCTGTCAGCGCGCACCATTGCGGAGCCACTTTTTGTCGCGGCCCGAGTCGTCGCCCCTAATTTGCCCTCAACGCCACCATGCGGTCGAGCGCTGCGGTCAGGCCGCGAAGCGAGACCGGGAAGCTCAGCGGGGTCTCGGCGTCCGTGGTGACATTGAGCTTCAGCACCGAGCCTCCCCTCAGCTTTTCAAGCGTCGGCCGATCGATCGTAAAGACGGAGACGCAACCCGTCGGCAGGCAGGTCCTGAAGCGCTGCGGGGACAGTGGCGGTTGATCGTCGATCTGCAGCGTCACGCCCGGATCGAGCAGGATGCCGAAGGGCAGAAGCAAGGTAGCCGTCGTCGAGCCGTCCGGGCGTGCCGCGATCTCCACGGCAAGAAGCCTCTGCCCGTTCTGCTGGACCTGGTCTTGCGCGAGCGAGCACACTCTCGCCTTCTCGCGAACAGAGCAGGTCACACTCCAGTCCTGATAGACCTCACGCAGCGATGAGGGTCCATCCGGGACAGCCGCCACCTGTTGCTGGGCAGACACCGGTGACATCAACGGGAATAGAATTGCCCCACATGCGGAGACGGCCTTCGGGCCAAGCTTCATGTGCAGACCCACTCGCGGATCTTGCATTTCTCTCCCGCCGCCTCGCAGGCCTGCAAAGCGAGATCCTCCGCTTCCCGACGGGTCTCGGCCGAATTCACGCCCCAGGCCGTGAAACGGTTCTCCACTTTGTCTGCCACGGCAAGCGCACCGCAATGCTTGTAGGGAAAGCCGGTCTCGTCGTCATCATTCCAATGGCGATGGTTGCGGAAGACGGTGACGACGTTGCAGGCCTTTCCGCCCGCGTTCTCGCAATATTTCTGTGCGATGTCCTTCGCTTCCTGCCGCTTGTCGGCGCCCCAGAAGAAGCCGTATTTGCTATCGGCCTGCGAATAGGCAATGGCCGCCCAGATGCCTTTTTCCTCCTGTTGCGGCTCCGATGGGGCCACAAGGTCGGCTGAGACGACTTGTCCGCTCCACAACAAAGTCAAGCCCAAAACTGCCAAAGCCTGCAATCTCATGGTCGGCATCCCTTTCCTTAACCTCATCGCTTCGCGTCCTACTTCGCCGCCGAAGCGAGGGAGATCACCACACAGCTTTTGCCCGTCGGCAGGAGAAGCGCTTCACCGGCATTGCCGCCGAGCTCGTAGACCTCGACCTGCCCGAGATGGTCGGTAATTTTGCTGCCCTGCGGCAGGATGGATGCGATGTCGGCGCACGGGCTGGCGAATGGCGCCACCCGCACCATCGCTCCTTCGCAACCCGTGGCGGTGGGCGACGCGAAGACGATGCCGGCGGCCGGTCCGCTATAGCGTTCCGACGCATAGTCCATGCCGACATAGGCCTGAATGGCGTGCTTGTCGGCGGCCTGGTCGTTCCACAGGGATTTGACGCTGTATTTCGTGCCGGTCGTCAGAATCTGTCCGAGCACCGGATAGACGGTCGAGCAAGCCTGCACCCCGGCCTGCTTGACATGCTCGAGGAAGGGCGTGTCCGGAAGCACGGGGGCCGCCGCTGTTTCTGCGGGTGCGGCCGTCGCGCCGCCGACCAGATTGGCGATCGCGGCATAGTTTCCGGCGGCGAAGCCAAGGCCCGCCACGACCAATCCCAGCAGTGAATATCCGGCCACGCGTGGCCAGCGCCGCCTTGGCGACTCGGCCCGCCTCTGCCGATCCGCCTCGACGGTCGCGGTGCGTTTCGCGGACGTGAACTGGTCCTGCTGGCTCATGGTGATGCCCCGGTTACTTGAGTGGTGAAAGGGCCTCTGACAGCCCCTTGAGCGTTGCGGTCACGGTGATCGTCTGGCCGTCGGCTGTCGAATAGGAGATCGCCGGTGTCGCATTCTGCGATATCTGTCGACGCATGACGGGGCCTACCGGCAACATGCCGACACAGACCATTTCGTTGCAGCCGTTCAGGTGCACATCGATCGGCTGCTTCTGTCCATCGAACTTCAGCGACACCAGGCCATCGCTCCTGGCGTTCGGAGCGGTGCGCAGGATCATGTACGGCTTGCCGTCCTGGGTGGCGGCAAGCGACCAGCTGAAAGCCATCTTGCCTGATGCGTCCTCGATGATCTGCGAGACGTTGCAGACCTTCTTGCGAGCCTTGAGGTTCTCGTCGCAGATCAGCGTCCAGTTATCGAATGGGCGAATGGTGCGCTGATAGTCTCCGAGCTTCACCTCGGGCGGCACCACTACGTCCGATGGCTTGATCCTGTAGGTCGACGCGACCTGCCCGGCGGCCGGCACGAGGCCGCCGCAGAGCGCCAGGCAGGTCAGGGCAGCAAATCCTTTCATTCCCGCCTCAGTTCAAGGTGAAGCTGATGCCGGCGCCGACACCGACATGCCCACCCGCGGCCGTGCCCGACAGATTGCCCCGGATGCGGCCGTCTTCGCTGGTGTAGCCAGCGCCGAAGGCGAACGCGCCTGCGTCCCGCCACAAGCCGCCACCCGCCGCGACGCTCAGCTTTCCGGGCCGGTCGTCATAGCGCAGCGAGGCGGCCGCAAGGCCTATTGCGGCCGCCTGCCGCGCCTCGTCGCGGATGCCGCTGATGTCCGAATTGAGCTGGCTGAGCTTCTGGTCGGTATAGTCGTTGGCCTGCTGCAAGGTCGTCACCGCCACCTTGTCGGTGTAGGCGTTGGACGTATCGATAGCGTAGGCCACGCGGTTGTCCGTATAGCTCTTGCCCGCGGTCAGGCCCTGGTTCATCTGGTCGACGTTGACCGCATCGGTCCCTTTGACGCCGGGGCCGACATTGGAGATGACGACCGGCGCGTTGACGTCGCCACCTTGCAACGTGATGGTGTTCGTCTTGTTGCCGCCCTGGGTGTCATAGGTCACCGCGTTC
Source organism: Mesorhizobium sp. M7A.F.Ca.US.008.03.1.1 (assembly GCF_003997495.1). Classification (GTDB taxonomy): domain Bacteria; phylum Pseudomonadota; class Alphaproteobacteria; order Rhizobiales; family Rhizobiaceae; genus Mesorhizobium. The sequence goes on from NZ_RZRU01000006.1 coordinate 91,154, forward strand.
TGGGTGAGGTTTCCGACGCCGGCTTTCAGATCCTCGATCGCCGTGTTGGTGGCGTAGAGCTGCGAGCCGTTGATCGCATCGGTGCTGTCGGAAGACACGCGGCCGGCCGCGACATTGGTGATCGTCCGCTCGGCGCCGGCGTCGCCGACGCTGACGGTTCCGGTCGGCGTCGTCCCGGCATAAGTGTAGGTCTTGCCGTTGATGACGGTGCTGGAGGTCCCGACCGCGGTCTGTGTCACCGAACCGGAACCGAGCGCCACATCGTTGGCGTTGTTGGCCTTGGCGCCTTGGCCGAGCGCGACAGCGCCCTGCCCAGTGGCCGTCGAGCCATGTCCCGCGGCCAGGCTGTCGGTACCGCTGGCCACGCTCTCCGGTCCGATCGCAACGGCGTTGGTGCCGCCCGCGATGCTGTCGGCCAGTGTCGAGTTGGCGTGGAAATATTTGATGCCGCCGCCATTGCTGATGCTGGTCAGCGCATTGTCGACCGCCGTGAAGCCGTCATAGACGGTGGAATAATTGTTGCCCTGGATGTTGTAGGTCGGGCCGGTGATCGAGCCGTCGGGATTGACGGTCGTGCCGCCGCCGAACAGGTTACTGACGTTTTGCGTCACGCCGCGCAATTGCGAGACGTTGACGCCGTCGGTGTCGGCCGAGCCCGCCGCGACATTGGTGAGCTTGCGTTCGGCCCCGGCGGCGCCGATCGACACCTCGCCGACCGAGGTCTGCGGACCGGCGAGTGCGAAGGCCGTGTAGCCCGCCTGCGCGCCGACCGTGGTGATGGATTGCGCACCGAGCGCCACGCTGTTGATGAAGGTGCTCTGGGCGCCGGCGCCGAGCGCCACCGACTGGATGCCGGACGCCAGCGAATTGGTGCCGAGCGCCAGCCCATCGGCCAGCATCACATGGGCGCCCTGGCCGATCGCTGTGCCGCCAGGTGCTGTCTGGTCGACTATGGCGCCATTGCCGATGCCGATGCCGTTGTCGCCATTGACGACCGTTGTCGGGCCAACCGCGACCGACTCGGCGCCGACCGCCAGCGAGTCGCCCGCCGTCGAATTGGCATGGAAATACTTGGTCGAGGTGGCCGATACGGAAGCGATGGCGCCGGCGAGCTGGCGGACCGTCACCGCATCCTGATCCTGCGTGCCGTCGGCCACGTTGGTGATCTGCCGGTAGGATGTTGCGTCGCCGACCGAAACGGCGCCGAGCAGCGTCTTGTCGGTCGTGTTGTACTGGATGAAGTTGGCTGGGCCGGCCGCGATCTGGCCCGTGGCCGGAGCCAGCGCGCGATCGGAGACCGAACCGGAACCGAGCGCCACGCCGCCGTCGATGCTGACATTGCTGTCGCGGCCGAGCGCCAGCGCGCTGTCGCCCGTCGCGGTCGCCTGGTAGCCGACGGCGGTGGAGCCGACCCCTTGTGCGAAGGAATCGGTCTGCGCCAGCCCGGCCTCGTTGGTGCGGGCGTAGCGGATGCCCTCGCCATTGGCGTCGGTATAGGCGGTCGACGTGTCGCCGGCGATGTTGTTGATCGTGTTGCCGAGATTGGTCACGCCACTGCCGATATTGGCGATGTCGGTGGTGTTCTGCGTCACCTGCTGGTTGGTGGCGAAAAGCTGCGAGCCGTTGACGGCATCGGTCGAACCGCCATTCAACTGCCCGGCCGCGACATTCTGGATCTGGCGCTCGGCGCCCGCCGAGCCGACCGAGAAGGCGCCGGCCGGCGTGCCGCCGGCAAAGGTGTAGTTGACGCCGCCGATCGTCGTGCCACCGACGGCAGTCGTTGCGCCCGATGTCGAATTCAGGCCGATCGCGACGTCGCCGGCATTGTTGGCCACCGCATTGGGCCCGACAGCGACGGAATCCGTTCCGAGAGCCTGTGAATCCGCCAGGGTCGAGTTGGCGTGGAAATACTTGATGCCGCCACCGGTGTTGAGGTTATTGACGGTAACGCCGATGGCGTCGACCGCCTGGTTGGTGGCGAAGAGCTGCGAGCCGTTGATCGCATCGGTCGAGAGCGCGCTGATGCGCCCCGCCGCCAGGTTGGTGAGCGTGCGTTCCGCACCGGGCGCGCCGATGCTGACCGTCGAGGTTGGGTTGGTGCCCTGGAAAGCATAGGTCGTGCCGTTGATCACCCCGCTCGCCGTGCCGACGGCCGTGGTGGTCACCGAGCCGGACCCGAGCGCCACGTCACCAGTGCTTGCCGCCGCCGTCGCGCCATTGCCCAGCGCGACATTGCCCGCAAGGCCGGCGGCGCCCGCCGTCGAGCCATTGCCCAGCGCCACGGAACCTTGCCCGATCGCCTTGTTGTTGTTGCCGATGGCGACCGCGCCGTTGGCCATGTTCGCGGCCGTGGCGGTTACCGTACCATCGCTGTTGGCGATGTTGTTGGCGCCCCCGGTGAAGGCGCCGGTGCCGCTGGCATAGCTCGGATCGCCGATGGCGACCGCACCGTCACCATAGGCTTCGTTGCCGGCACCGATGGCGACCGCCTTGCCGCCGTCGGCCACCGCGCCCGTGCCGATGGCGACAGAATCGGCGGTGATCGCGCTGGCGGCGGTGCCCATGGCGACCGCGTTTACGTCCTGTGCCACCGCGCCTGCTCCAACTGCCGTCGAGGCTGCCCCTGAAGAGACGGCCGTCGTGCCGATGGCGATGGAATCGTCGCCTGAGGCCGTGACCGTACGGCCGCCCGCGAACGCACGGGCACCGGTGGCCTTGGCGGCGGACCCAATCGAAACGGAGTCAGCTCCCGTCGCGCTGGCCTGGTAGCCCATGGCTGCCGAATTGTCGCCGCCAGCTACGGTGCTCATGCCAATTGCGGTGCTGGCGACGCCACTGGCAGTTGAGGAAGTGCCCACTGCGGTGGCGAAACCGCCGGAAGAGAGCGAATTGGTGCCGATTGCGATGCTGTTGGGCACGGCCGTGTTGGCCTGAACGCCCGCCTGCGCGCCCACACCAAATGCGATGGATTGATTGCCCCAGGCACTGGCTGCGTTGCCCATCGCCGTTGCGCCAGTTCCGGTTGCTTTGGTCAGGGTACCTATTGCAACCGTGTTATCCTGCGATGCCGCGGCCTGATAGCCGTTGGCGATCGATTGGGTGCCGGTGGCTTGGGCCGCTGTTCCGACTGCAATTGCGTTGGCGCCTGCTCCGTTCGCGTTGATACCCAAAGAGACCGCCTGAAGCCCGCTTGCGACCGACCCACCACCGATCGATGTGCTGTTCACGCCACTGGCAGTGGAGGACTCGCCTAAAGCTAGGGTGTTTGCCTGGCTCGCGGTCGCGCCCGCGCCCAAGGCGACTGCATTGATGGCTGTGGCTTTCGCGAGAGATCCCATGGATACGCCCCCCGTCGCCGTGGCGGTCGCTCCGTTACCTATCGCGACGGTCAGATTGCTCGACGCAACGGCTGTGGCGCCCATCGCTATGGCGGCCGTTCCCGTTGCCTTGCTTGCGCGTCCGATCGCAGTGGTGTCAACCTGGGACGCCACCACATCCGTACCGATGGCGATGGCGCTCTGGGCCAGCGCTCCCGTTCCAGCGGCAGTGCGCGAGCCAAGATAGACGGAGTTTATCGCGGTTGCTGTCGACTGGAAGCCGACAGCGATGGCGTTCTGGGCGCTTGCGTTGGTGTTGGTGCCTTGGGCAATGGTGTCCAGTGCCGACGAGATTGCTTGACTCCCGATCGCGACGGCGCGGGACCCGGTGGCTTGAGACCCCCAGCCTCCGGCGAACGCCTGGCCGCCGCTGGCCAAGGAACTGACGCCGACGGCGGTGGAGTTGCCTCCCGAAGCAACGGAGAAGGTACCCAGGGCGCTGGCGCCGGCCCCGGTGGCATTTGCATCAACGCCGACTGCGAGTGTATTGACATTGTTTGATACAGTGCCGGAGCCCAGCGCCACCGCTCCGCCGGAGCCCGTGGCCGACGCATTCAGGCCGATGGCGACCGAGTATTGCGCCGACGAAACGGTCTGGGTGCCGAGCGCTATCGACCAGACATTGGTGGCGGAGGCGCTATTTCCGATCGCTATGGAGTTGGGAGTTGTCGCGGTTCCACCGCCAGCGGCATATTGCGCCTGTGCCGGCATTGTGGCCATGCTCAGTGCAAAAGCGCCCAGCATCGCGGCCGCTGCCGACCCGCCGACGCCCAGCGTCCCCAGTCCCAGGCGCTTGCGCCGCATGCCGAGCACGCTATGGGCCATGCGCAGCACCGCCATCAAGCGGCGCCGGACCGAGCGTGAGCGAGGATCGGCCCCCGCGATCCACTGCCCGGCGAAATGCGCCGTGCGGCGCTGAACAAACGAGTCGTTCGAAAACTGGTTGTCGGTCATGGTTCCCTCTCCGCTGGCCGGCACGAAATGTCTGACAATTCCGTTCCACCGCAGGAAGACATGATTCCTGCCCGCGGTATTTCACGAAATTGCTGTCTTGTGAGAAAAGATCGGAGCAAACCGACAGAGGTTAACGGCTCGTTACCTTAGCCAATGCTTTAAAATCAAGTAATCAAGCAATGCCGCAAGCGCCGCCTCATCTAACCTTGGCGTTAAGCTTGCCCACCCGTAGCTGCAGCGGCGTCACCTGCCGGTATTTCTTCATCACGGTGGTAAAATGGCTCTGGCTTGAAAACCCGCTGGAGTGAGCGATGTCCGCGATCGTCATTCGGCTGTCGGCGAGCAGTTTTTCAGCCAAATCCAGCCGCAGCTCAAGAACGTACTGGTGCGGCGGCATGCCGAACGTGCGCGAAAAAGCGCGCACGAAGTGATAGGGCGAAAGCCCGCAAACCGCGGCCATCTCGGCAAGCGCCAGCTTGCGCGAAAAGTTCTCGTTCAGGAATTCCTGCACCTTGCGTGCACTGCGCACCGAAAGTCCGCCTTTCGCGTTGAGCGTCGGCTGTCGCGAATTGGTTCCGGAAACCGGCCCGGGGGAACCATCATCACCCGGCATTTTTCGCCCTCCTGATACGTCCCATATGACGTTCAACCCGAGGCCTTCCTCCCCGTTCCCCTGCAAAACAATTCGTGATTGGCCGAAGCTGACCGGCATCGCCATTCATCGGATCGTTCCGGCCGGATGGCGAACAATGCGCGGGCTGCATGACATTCCAGAGGACTCCTGCGGGGCTTGGGGCAGATTTGCAGCGGGACGTATTTTGAAAAACTCAGCAAGCCTTGTAGAAAATTCCGGTCTTGCGTCGCGGGTGAGCAGGCGTGGCCATTTTGCCATGGCCGGGCCCTCGGTTCTTGAGGGAAGCATACCCGGCCCCGGCCGGCGTTCTCACGGCCAGATGGCTCCGATCGGAAAAACCGGCGAGACAAGCGACTTCGGCAATCGGCAACTCACCGCAACGCGGCGGTATGCCGAACGTTGCTACGAGATGGTTGGATGAACCCCCCGCGAAGGATGCCAATTCGGCGACGACTTTTCGCGCGAAGTTTTCGTCGGGATATTCCTGCACGCGCCGCGCGACGTATTCCGTGATCTTGTCGCTACCGAGCGAGGCTCTCATTCCGCGTGCGGGCCTCAGCACAATTGCGGTGGAATGCTCCTTGACCAGGAACGTCTGCGAGGCGGGATCGCGGACGGAATATACGACATTCCCCCGCGCGAAGGCTCTCCTGCGACCTGCGCCTTGAGGAATTATGTCTTCAGGAATTATGTCCGGGACATATCGAACTGTCCGTTCTCGATTGACGCCCCGGGAATCGCCGCTTTCCCGAGCATCGTCCGTATGTTTCATTGCCTGGCCTCAGCCGCTTTGTCCGCCGCCTGAAATCCCCCTTAGCCCGACCCGGCTCCAACGTAACGCACATGCCGCGGATAGTGAATAACATCCGTACGCAAACAAAAAATTTTGTTCGGGATAAAAAGAAGAAGCAGTCACAAGGGAAGGACTGGAACATTTTTCGGAGCTTCGCCAGCACATTGGCTGACGGAGCATCAAACGAAAAACCCGCCTGCACGGCGGGTCACTGGCGCAAATCAGCACCATGGACGAATATATAGCTTAGCTGGGGTCACCGAGTCAAGAAAAAATTCCTATCGTGAAAAGCTGCCAACACCGCCGAACTGGCTGCCGCGCGGCCTCTGGTTGACCTGAGTTCGGACCCCTGCTTCAGATTTGGGATAGTTCGACCAGTTCAGCGGCCATTCACAAGGCAACGCAGAGCTACCGGATTTGCCACCGGTCATTGCAGATCGTCGCGACGATTCTCATACAAATCCCATGTAAGTTCCACAAAACCCAGAAGAACGTCTTCTTCGCTCCACCCGGCAGCGACGGCTGCCTGAACGATCTCGCGGACGAGAGGCAGCAATTGGCGTTGGCATTCTGCCGACGTGTCGGCAGTTGCGTCATCGCCGGAAGGTCCATCGAAGTTGAATTTCATCATTCGGCGCCCCCCTCGCCATCAGTCAAAGTGTTTATATCACTAAATTCATTCCTCCTGATATACAATAGAGGTGGCACCAAAGCATAAGAGGCTTCGGAGGGCCTGAGCAGAACAGGACGATGCCAGGCTCTATGCTTCCCCTGGGTCAGGTTTGTCCTTCTGAACAGGATCTATCGGGAGCTTCAACCCATCGATCTCTGCGGCTGGTCGAAATCTTCAGCCAGGGCCGCATGCCGCCATCCGGCGAATGCGCGGCATGACCGGCTGGATTGCCTTCTGTAACCGCTCGCTGGATAGTCTCGGCATGTTGGAGACCCTGGCGACTCACTGGCAGCAAATTCTGGCGATCATCTCCGTGGTGATGGCAACGGCTGGCATCGTCCATGCCGTCATGACCAAGGAGGATGTCCGCGCCGCCACGGGCTGGGTCGGCGTGATGGTGCTGTCCCCGATCCTCGGCGTGCTGATCTATGCCGTCGCCGGCATCAACCGCATCCGCCGCGCCACGATCACCGCCCAGCGCCCGTTTGCCGACGGCGCGGTGTCCGCCAAGCATGAGCGCGACGTCGCTGTCGAAGAGGCCCTGATCGTCGAGCGGTACGGGCAACGGTTCACGGGCTTGCGGACACTTGGCGACAGGGTGGCACGGCGCGCGCTCAACCCTGGAAATGCGATCGATGTGCTGGAGACCGGCGACGAGGCCTATGCCGCCATGTGCGCGGCGATCGATGGCGCCGAGCGCAGCGTCCTGCTCGAGACCTATATTTTCGACAATGACGCCGTCGGCCTGCTCTTCGTCGAGGCGCTGGCCGGCGCCGTCCGGCGCGGCGTCACCGTCCGCGTGCTGATCGATGCCGTCGGCGCCCGCTACTCGGTGCCGAGCATCCTTGGGCATTTGCGCGAGGCCAACATCCCCGCCGATGTCTTCAACGGCAACATCGTCATGGGCCTGCGGCTGCCCTACGCCAATCTGAGGACCCACCGGAAGATCCTGGTGGTCGACGGCATCGCCGCCTTCACCGGGGGCATGAACATCCGAAAAGGCTTCTCCGCCGAATTCGCCGGCTCCAACAGCGCCAGGGACACACATTTCCGGGTGACCGGTCCGATCGTCGCCGACCTTTTTTCCGTCGCCGCCGAGGACTGGCGCTTTGCCACCAACGAGGTGCTGAAGGGCGACGCCTGGCGCATTGGCCCGCTGTCGCCGTCGCCGGGCGCACCGATGATGGTGCGGGCAGTCGCTTCCGGCCCGGATGCCAGCAACGAGACCAACCACAAGCTGCTCATCGGTGCATTCTCGGTCGCCCGCAAGTCGATACGCCTGATGTCCCCCTATTTCCTGCCGGATCGGGAACTGATCAGTGCGCTGATCACCGCCGGCAGGCGCGGGGTCGAAATCGACATCGTGGTGCCGGCGGTGAACAATCTTTTCCTCGTCGACCGCGCGATGATGGCGCAGTTCGATCAGGTGCTCAAACACTATTGCCGTGTCTGGCGAACCGAGGGACCGTTCGACCATTCGAAGCTGCTTTCGATCGACGGCGTGTGGGCCTATGTCGGATCTTCCAATCTTGACGCCCGATCGCTGCGGCTGAACTTCGAGATCGACTTGGAGGTGCTCGATGCCGGCTTTGCCAGCGAGATCGAGGCGCGGATCGGGTCGGCGATCGCCTCCGCCGTGCCGGTGACGCTGGAAGCCTTGCGAGCCCGGCCGTTTCTTATCCGGCTGTTCGACCGGGTATTGTGGCTCGGTTCACCCTATCTCTAAGGCGGAGGTGCGCTTGAGGAATTCGTCTGTCATGGAACATACGCCGAAATTGCCTATTTTGATTGTATCCGGCTTCTGAATTGAAGTCAGCGAGGACGAGCAGCACAGAGATGCACAGAATTGGACGCAGCCTCCCGGCAAGCATGCTTCTGTCCCTTCGTGACCGCCGGATGAAGAGGGCTAACGCCGCCGCACTCAAGACGACAGCCACCACCGGCACGCTGGTTGCCTCCTACAATGTCCACAAATGCATCGGCGTCGACAGAAAATTCGACCCGGAGCGGATCATCCGCGTCATCCGCGAAATCGATCCGGATGTCATTGCGCTGCAGGAAGCCGACAATCGCTTCGGCGACCGTGATGGTCTTCTCGACCTGCCCCGGCTCGAACGGGAAACCGGCCTGGTTCCGGTGCCGATTTCGGCCACCGGCAAGGGCCATGGCTGGCATGGCAACGTCCTGCTGTTCAAGAAGGGCGTCGTTCGCGACGTGCACCAGATCAAGCTTCCGGGACTGGAGCCGCGCGGCGCGGTGGTGGCGGAGATCGACCTCGATGGAAGCCGGACGCTGCGCATCATCGCCGCCCATCTTGGCCTGCTGCGCCGCTCGCGCTCCCAGCAGGCGCGCGTCGTGCTCGACCTGATGAACAGCCCGGACGAAAGACCGACCTTGCTGCTCGGCGACCTCAACGAATGGCGGCTCGGCAACCGCTCCGCCCTCAACACGCTGCATGCGACGTTCGGCCCGCAGCCGCCGGCGGTCCCCACCTTCCCGTCGAACCTGCCGCTGCTGGCGCTCGACCGGATCATGGCCAATCGGCATGGCATGATTGCCGCCATCGATGCGCATGACACGCCGCTTTCACGCGTTGCCTCCGACCACCTGCCGCTGACGGCCTTCGTGCGCCTGGAGCGGGTGGACGATAACGCCTTGATGTCTTCCGCGTCTCAAAGCGTGTAAAATTAGGCGGAACGCCCAGTTCTTCCGCGAGTTGATATGTCTTGAACACGCAGGAGGACGAGATGAAAAAACTGATTCTGGCTTCCCTGTTGGCATTGGCCGCGACAGCGGCGATCACCGCGCCGACGCAAGCGGCAAGCGTGACCATCCAGTCCGACGACGGCGACCGATATTTGCCGGATGACGATTCCGATAGTGGGATTGTTATTCGCCGTCATCACCGGGATCGCAATTATGACAATCAGTATGATAGCGACCAGAACGTTCAGTATGACAATGGCGAATACCGGTACGGCGAATATCGCCGCCACCACCGGCATCATCGCTGCCATATCGAACTGGTCAAGCACTGGCGCCACCACCATAGGGTGATCGAAGAGGTTCGCGTCTGCGGCTGATACTGATCGGACCAACCGGCCGGCGAAAGCCGGCCAGTTCCATCGTGCATGATCGGCTGACGAAATAGCGCTGATGTGAGAGGCGGTGCCGGACCGCGTCAAATCGTGTAGCCAGCACGCGCGGCTGGATTGCGACCCTTGTCGCCATTGCGCTTGGCGCGGTGACCTCCCTCTCCGTCATCCTCCTCAAGCCGCGGGTCACCGGCCCGCTCCCCAGAGCATAGCACTCGGTTAGCGGATCCCATCATGGACCGGTCATGGCCGGACCCGTGTTCGGGTTGGGCTTGCTCTTCGCATATGGTGCCTCTGGACACAGCCGTGGAAGGCTGAAAAATGGGAAGCGCAACTCGACTTTTGGAGTTGAGCCGGGACACCAGGAGGATGGCGCTGAAATTGGAAGATATTGCCGGCCATCCGGCGTTGCATCGCTACGTTCAGGAACAGTCCCTGGCGCTGATCCGAATCTATGAAGAGAGCCCTCGGCTGGCTTCCATTTTCGCCACGCAGCAGCGTTGGCTGATGGGTCATGTCGGCCTTGCCATGCATTTCAGGCGCGATCCGCACGACCGCCGCAAGGAACTGACAGTATCGCGGTTCATCGAGTTCGTGCACCAACATGCGGTGGCCAGCCGCAACACGGCGGACGCTTTCATCAAGGAGATGCTGCACTACCACATCGCGGAGTATGTGTCGGGTGGCGACGGGCGGACGCACCCTTTGCAGCCGACGGCGGCAACCGTGCAGACTTTTACCGGCTGGGTTCTTGCCCATCTGCGGACGCTGGATCGTCTCGACCGCGCTGACCGCTTGGCCAGATTCCTCGAGCACCCCGAGATGGTTGCCAGGCTGCAGCCTCTGGTGGCGGACGGCCTGCTTGCCTCCAAGCCGGTGCGCGAGCCTAACCAGACCTTTTCCCTGTTCATCTGGCTCAACAATGGCGGTATCGTCATGGACTGGCTGATGTCAGGCATCGACCCCGATCACGCTGGCCTGGACCAGATTCCGACCAGCGTGGTTTCGATCGGAGATTTCGCCAAGTGGCTCAAGCTCTCACGGACCCATCTGGCCCGCAAGCTGCGCGCTGCCGAGAATCTCGGCAGCATTGGCTGGCTCGGCCAGCGAGGCCATTCGGTGATGTGGGTGTCGAACACCTTCTACCAGGAATACATGACAGTCCAGGCTGCCAAACTGGCCATCGTCGACACCGCTTTCAATGCCTGTTTTCCGCCGGCTGGAAGCTGATCGGTGCGGCATCCCCGTTACGGGGATGCCTTTCAACGCGGATGATCAAAATCCCGGAGTTCTCAGTCGATGTCGAACGACACGCCCTGGGCGAGCGGCAGCGCCTTGGAATAGTTCACCGTGTTGGTGGCGCGCCGCATATAGGCCTTCCATGCGTCGGAGCCGCTCTCGCGGCCGCCGCCGGTTTCCTTTTCGCCGCCAAAGGCACCGCCGATCTCGGCGCCCGAGGTTCCGATGTTGACATTGGCAATGCCGCAATCCGATCCGTCGACACCCAGGAAACGCTCGGATTCCTGCAGGTCTCGGGTGAAGATGGACGACGACAGGCCGGCACCAACCGCATTGTGCTCTTCGAGCACGGCGTCGAAATCCGAATATTTCATCACATAGAGGATCGGCGCGAAGGTCTCTTCCGTCACCGGGGACACCTGGCTTGGCATTTCGACCAGCGCCGGGTGCACGTAATACGCATCCGGATGGCCGTTCTCGACCCGCGTGCCGCCGGTCGCCTTGCCGCCATGGGCGGCGGCTTCCTTCAGCGCCTTTTGCATGGCGTCGAAGGCCGCCTTGTCGATCAGCGGCCCGACCAGCGAGGAGGTCTCCAGCGGATTGCCGACAGACACACTCTCGTAGGCCTTCTTGAGGCGTGGAACCAGGGCGTCGTAGACGCTGTCATGCACGAACAGGCGCCGCAGCGTCGTGCAGCGCTGTCCCGCCGTGCCCATCGCTCCAAACGCGATCGCGCGCAGCGCCATGTCGAGATCGGCGGTCGGGCAGACGATGCCTGCATTGTTGCCGCCGAGTTCGAGCACCGCGCGCGCAAAGCGCTTGGCCAGCCGCGGGCCGACGTCGCGGCCCATGCGGGTCGAACCGGTCGCCGAAACCAGCGGCACTTTAGGGTGATCGACCAGTATCTCGCCGACGGCGCGGTCGCCGATCAGCACCGGCGCCAGGCCATCAGGTGCGTCCGCGCCGAAGCGCTTGACCGCACGCTTGAAGATAGCCTCGCAGGCAAGTGCGGTCAGCGGCGTCTTTTCCGACGGCTTCCACACCACCGCGTCGCCGCAGACCAGCGCCAGGGCGGCATTCCAAGACCACACGGCCACCGGGAAATTGAAGGCGGAAATGACGCCGACGACGCCGAGCGGATGCCAGGTTTCCATCATCCGATGGCCCGGGCGCTCGGTGGCGATGGTCAGGCCGTACAATTGCCGGGAGAGGCCTACGGCGAAATCGCAGATGTCGATCATCTCCTGCACTTCGCCGAGCCCCTCGGACGGGATCTTGCCGACCTCGATCGAAACCAGCCGGCCAAGCTCGGCCTTGTGCGCGCGCAGTTCCTCGCCGAGCAGCCGCACCAGTTCGCCACGCCGAGGGCCCGGCACCATGCGCCAGGACTGGAAGGCCTTGTGCGCAGCATCGATCACCTTGGCCGCGTCAGCCGGCGAGATCGTCTTCAGCGCCGCGATCTGCTCGCCCGTCACCGGGCTGCGCACGATCAGGTCGCCGCCGACGAGCGCCTCCTTGGCCACACCCAGTTTCGCCAGCAGTTCGGTCGTTTCCTTGCCTATCGTCATTCTTGTCCCTTTCAGATCCCGTCGCCATCATATGGCGCCGGTCAAAGCCTGGCGCCATGCTGCCCGCGTGCACAAAGGCACCTCAGGCACGATCATCGCGTGGCATTACTCGTTTCAAAGGAAAATCACCACCCCGGCATGGTCTAAGCCCAAACTGCACGATTGAGCCAGATGGGGCAGATGGCGCTCAGTTTGCCTTCTTGGCCGGTGGGCGTACCGCACCGTCCTTGATCAGCCGGTCGATATGCATGCGGATATGGGCAGCTTCCGCCGCCGTGTTCGCAAGCGCTATGGCGCGGTCGAAGGCGACGCGCGCCTCGTCGCCCCGGTCAAGCTGCATCAAGAGCCCCCCCTTGAGGCCGAAAAAATGGAAATAGCCGGAAAGCCGTTCTTCCAGCGGCTCGATCATGGCCAGCGCCTCTGCCGGTCCACGCACCTTCGAGACCGCGACGGCCCGGTTGAGCGTGACCACCGGCGACGGCTGCATCTGCTCAAGCAAGCGATAGAGCAGGTCGATCTCGCTCCAGTCGGTATCCTCGGCCTTTTCGGCCCGCGCATGCAGCGCGGCAATCGCCGCTTGCACCTGGTAAGGGCCGGGCTTGCGATGGCGCAGCGCCTTGTCGACCAGTGCCAGCCCCTCATCGATCATCTTGCGGCTCCACAGGCTGCGATCCTGGTCTTCGAGCAGCACGATCTCGCCGCTGTCGTCGAAACGGGCCGGTGCGCGCGCATGCTGCAGAAGCAACAGCGCCGTCAGCCCCATGATCTCCGGCTCGGTCTGGAACAGCCGCAGCAACAGCCGTGCCAGCCGGATCGCCTCCTCGCACAGCGGCGCGCGGGCCGGCGCCTCGCCGCTGTTGGTCGAATAGCCCTCGTTGAAGACCAGGTAGACCATGGCGGCGACGGCGGCGAGCCGTTCCGACCGCTCGACCGCGCCAGGCGTCTCGAACGGCACGCCGGCGTCCGCAATGCGCGCCTTGGCGCGAGTGATGCGCTGCTCCATGGCACTTTCACCAACCAGGAAGGCGCGCGCGATCTGCTTGACGGTGAGACCCGAGACGATGCGCAGCGCCACCGCGATCTGCTGCGTGGCCGGCAGATCGGGATGGCAGCAGATGAACAGCAGCCGCAATATGTCGTCGCGGTAGTGCGCCCCGTCCAGCCGCTCGGCGATATCGCTCTCGGCGTCTTCCAGATCGGAAACCTGGTCTTCCTCCGGCATCGGCGCCTGCTTGGCGCGCTTGCGCACCGCATCGATGCCGCTGTTGCGGCCAACGAAGATCAGCCAGGCCGCCGGGTCGCGCGGCGGTCCGTTCTGCGGCCAGTTCTTCAGCGCCCTGAGGCACGCGTCCTGGAAAGCTTCCTCCGCCGTATCGAGATCGCGGAAATAACGCAGCAACGCGCCCATCGCCTGCGGGCGGGCGGCGCTGATCGCGGAGCTGATCCAGGCCATTTCGGTCATGCGGAAACCCTTGTGGGGTTGAAGACCGAAACCGGCCGGATTTCATAGGAGCCGCCGCTCGGATTGACCTCGGAAAGCTCACGGGCGAACTCCACCGCCTCGTCGAGATCCGCGCATTCGAGCGTGTAGAAGCCGAGAAACTGTTCCTTGGTCTCCGCGAACGGCCCGTCAATGACGACCGATTCGCCCTTGACCTTTCTCAGGGTCGTCGCCGCGGTCGTCGGCAGAAGCCGTGCCACCGGGCCGAGCCGACCGGCCTTGGCATATTTTTCCTGAACGCCAAGGATATTGGCCATGACCTCGTCGTCCTGTGCCTTGCTCCAGGAGCAGACGACATCTTCGGAGGCATAGCAGAGGATTGCGTAGAGCATGGCTGGTCCTTTTCTCTGTCAAAGGACGAAACAGTAAGACCGATCCCGACACGACGTCGATAAAAAAAATCCGGATGTGACGGATTTGGCCACGGCCGGCCGCGCCGGTCAGCTTTCTCCCAGTTTCAGCCATCGCAGCACGAGAGCTTCCTCGTCATCGAGACCGGCAATCGCGCGTTTGCGTTTGTTGGCCTGCGCCATTTCATCCAGCAACCGCCCCTCGGACCACGCTTCGAAGACCCGCGGATGGACATAGCATTTGCGGCAGACGGCACGCGTATTGCCCAGCCGCTCGGCAACCTTGTCGATGACGCTGTTCATCGCCCTGTTTCGCTGCGCCTGGCTTTGCGGCAGTTCCGTTTGCGCAAACAGCGACGCAGCGTGAATGGTGCCGCCCCAGGTGCGGAAATGCTTTGAACTGAAGGCGTCACCCACCGCCTCACGGATATAGCGGTTGACGTCCTCGGAGCGCACCGGCCGCCTGTTGCCGCCCTCATCGAGATACTGGAACAGCTTCTGGCCCGGCAGGTCCTGCGCGCCACGCACAATCCTGGCGATGCGGCGGTCGGCCAGCTTCAGCTTCCACTCCTTGCCCGACTTGCCCTTGAAGGCAAAGCGCAGGCTTGAGCCGACAATATCGACATGCCGGTCGCGCAACGTGGTCAACCCGAAACTCTTGTTGTCCCGGGCGTAGGCGGCATTGCCGACGCGGATCATCGTGTTGTCGAGCAGCCAGACAACCGCGGCGACGACACGCTCGAACGGCAAGCCACGACGGCGCAGATCGCCGTCGATCCTGTGCCGCAGGTCCGGCAGGCTCTCGGCGAAAGCGACAAGGCTCGAATATTTGGCACCATCGCGCTCTTCGGCCCATTGCGGATGATAGCGATATTGCTTGCGCCCGCGCTGGTCCCTGCCGGTTGCCTGGATATGGCCGTCCGCGTCCGGCGAAATCCACACATCCGTCCAGGCCGGCGGAATGACGATCGCCTCGATGCGCGCTTTAGTGGCGTCCGAAACCGTCCGTCCGTCCGGTCCCCTGTAGGAAAACCCCTTGCCTGTCTTCAGCCGCCGGATACCAGGCTCGGCATCGCTGACATAGCTAAGCGACGCATGGTCGGCCGAGCTTTGTGCCCCGTTTTTGGGCGCACCACCTGGCGATACAGCATCCTCGCCAGCCGGTCGGCTGGGCGACAATCCGGATTTTTGCAACATGTCGGCTCCACGCGAATTCCGTAGATAAGCCACTGGCCGACCGCTGGTTCCACGCGCCGTCCGAAAAGCCCTTGGCGCCGATATCGCGTCGGCTGGCGCCTACAGAGCGCCTTGCAGCTTGATCGACGGCGCGGACAAACGCCGCCGCGCCGCGAGCTTGAACCTGTAGCGCAGGCAGCGCCAAGCTTCCGAGCGTCGCTTTGGCGCGGCCGCGGCCACCGCCAGGAAGCGCGCCGCGATGTCCAGATCGCCGCGTGCATAGTGGACCCGGGCGATCTTGAGGGCGACAAGCCCTTCCCTGGCCTTGAGCGCCGCCAACGGGATGTTGCAGTCGGTGAGCGTGCGCAGTTCCCGGCGCCAGTCCAGGAAGCGCTGCACCGGGTTGAGGGCAAAGCGGTCATCGGAACGCACCGGCGAAACCTCATAGACCATCACAGGTTGCGAAACCATGGCGAGCGATGCCTTGCTCATCAGCCGCGCCCAGAACAGCGTGTCCTCGTCATAGGCCATTCCGATCGGGAACCGCGTCTCGCCGATCAGGGTCCGCGATGCCAGAACGCTGCCCACGGCGACCGAACGTATGTCGCCTTTCACATAGGCCGAGGCGTTGGCAAGGCACGCAGCCCGGTAGCCGTTCGGCATCTTGATCTGCCGATCCTGGCCGTTCACCCGTCGCCGGTATGCACCCACGATCATGTCGGCCTCCGGCTGCTCCTGGGCCTTCCGGAGCAGGGCGCGCAATCCACCCTGCAGATGCAGGTCGTCGGCATCGATCAGGTAGACCCAGGGATGGACCGCTTCGGCCAGCGCCACGTTGCGGGCACCACCGGCATCGCGGCAGTTGGCCGGCAGCACGCGCAGCGGCAGCGACAGTTGCGCCGCGGCCTCCCGCGCGATGATTGCCGTACCATCGGTCGACGCATCGTCGACCAGCAAGATCTCGCCGATGATCTCGGCTTCGCTGCGTAGCGACGCCAGCGTTGCAGCGATGGTCGCCGCCGCATTACAGGCAGGAATGACGACGCTGATTGCTCTCAACTACAAACCTCGCGCCATGCGCTTGAGGATACAATTACCGTCACCCCGAAACGGATACAGACTAGCGGCCGCATCGGTATTTGAGAAGCGGTCTTGTCCATCCGGAATTGCAGCGGAAATACCGCTGCGTGTACGACCTGCTTTCAGGCTCTTTCGAGCACGACTGGAATGACGTCGACAGCTTGCTCGCCGACCTGTCCCCCCGTGGTCTTGAGCACGCCGACGATCGGCGCCACGTCCGAATAGTCGCGGCCGTAGCCGACGGTGATATGGTCGTTGCTGGCCCGCATGCCATTGGTCGGATCGAATTCCTGCCAGCCAGCGTCGCGCCCGCACCAGACCTTGACCCAGGCATGCATGGCATCGGCGCCTTCCAGCCGGGGCTTGCCCTTCGGCGGGATGGTGCGCAGAAAGCCGCTGACATAGCCAGCGGGAATGCCGAGCCCGCGCAGGCCGGCGATCATGATGTGCGAAAAGTCCTGGCAGACACCGCGCTTCAGCCTGAAGGCATCGCTGGCCCGGGTCCGCACCGTCGTCGCTTCGCCGTCATAGGTGAAATCACGATGAATGCGATTGCACAGGTTCATGGCCGTGCTGGCGGCGGAACCGGCGATGCTGCTCCGTACGTAGGCGGTGATCGCATCGTCGATGCCGGCATGAGTGCTGGCCGTCAGGAAGTGGTGCGGTGCATCAGGTGCCAGAGACCGCACCGCGGCGAGCTCCTGCCTGAGCCGGACGATATCGGGCGACACGTCGAGCCCGGGCTCGGGCCGAGACACCGACACGCGGGCGCTCATCCTGATGTCGAGCGCATCATGCGCATCGCGAAAGGCGATCGAGGTCACGTTGTTGCCGAAGAAATCGGAAAAGTCGGAACGCTCGTTGGGCGCCGGCGCAAAGGACAGCGATGCGGCGATGACGCGCTGCACGCCTGATATCGTCGACGGCAGTACGCGCACCTGATGACGACCGCCGCCGGCAGCGGAAGCGTAATCGTAGTGGAGATGAAGCCTGATATCGTAGAGCATGATTTATCCGAAATAGGCTTTGGCTAGGCTGTTGTAGAGGCCGCCGATTTCGTAGGCGAGCTCGTCCAGCGCCGTTGCCGTCATATCCGAAGGCTCCTTGATGGCGATCTGGGTGTTGAGCTGCAGGATTTCCTTCGCCGCCGGCGACATTTGCCCCTCCCCGCCGAGCGACGGCAACAGGCCGATTTCGGCCTTCAGCCTTTCGAGTTGGAACAGGATGGAGCGCGGGTTAAGCGGATCGAGCGCCAGCAGATCGATCACT
This sequence comes from Mesorhizobium sp. M7A.F.Ca.US.008.03.1.1, assembly GCF_003997495.1. Classification (GTDB taxonomy): domain Bacteria; phylum Pseudomonadota; class Alphaproteobacteria; order Rhizobiales; family Rhizobiaceae; genus Mesorhizobium. The sequence continues at coordinate 108,863 of NZ_RZRU01000006.1, forward strand.
GTGCGCCGACCGGCCTGCACCGGATATTGGCGACGATGGGTCATCACGCTGTCGCCGATCTCCAGCATCATGTCGAGCGCGCCGTCCGGCGCATTGGCGCTGGTCAGCCGCGACAGCGTGCGGGAGATCTGGATACCGCGCTCCAGCCGGCGGCCGATCTCGAGGAAGCGCCAGCCGGCGAAGCGGTACATGTTCTCGTGCAGCAGGCCGGAAAAGCCGGCGAGCTTACGCAGGATGACTGTCATCGCCCGGGTCGCGTCGTCGCCGGGCGCGACCGTCGTTGCGAACTGATGGATGGTTTTCGACAGGTCCTTCAGCGCCAGCCAGCCATCGGGCGAGAAGCGGTCGCGGATCTGCCCGGCGCTGTAGACCGCGCTGTCCAGCGTGCCGATCAGCCCTGACGGGATCGCCGTCTCCACATCGATGCCGAAAGGTTCGAGATAATCCCTGATGTCGGCCAGCAGCGGCATATCCGGGTCGGAAGTTTCGGCGAGCCGCACATGATAGGCGCGCAGGATGCGCACCGTGTCTTCCGAGCGTTCGATGTAGCGGCCGAGCCAGGTCAGGTTCTCCGCCGCGCGGCTGGGCAGGCTGCCGGGCCTGGTGCGGCTGAAACTGTCGCCTTCTTGTGGCAGCAGCGTCTCGCGCTCCACCGGTTTGTCGCTGACAACCCAGACATCTGCTGCCTGGCCGCCGCGCTGCATGGCGATCGCCGTCGGGTCGAGCGACAGGCCGATGCGGGCAAAACCGCCCGGCATCACCGTCCAGCCCTCCGGCGTTCGCGCCAGGTAGACGCGCAGGCTCGCTGGCCGCGGCTCCAGCCAGCCGCCGACATAGACGGGCGTCGTCGAAAGCGTCACCGCTTCCTGGCCGACGAAATCGCCGCCATCGCGTTCGATGCGCGCCACCAGCTCCGCCCGCTCTCCAGCCGACAGGGCCGAGCCGAGCTTCGTTGAATCGTCGTCCTCGAAGGCAAGTCTCGTCGACAGCGCCGGCCCGATCACCATGCGATCGATGTTGGCCAGCACATGCGCGCGTTCGGTTGCTTGCCCGCACCACCATGTCGCGACGCTTGGCAGCAGCAATTCCTCGCTCCGCAAGGCCCGTGAAATCTTGGGCAGGAAGGCGAGCAGCGCACGCGTCTCCATCAGGCCGGAGCCAAGCGCATTGACGGTAGCAACCGCGCCCTGGCGGATCGCCTCGACCAGGCCCGGCGTGCCGATCTGCGAATCCGGGCGCAATTCGAGCGGGTCGGCGAACGCGGCATCGAGTCGCCGCCACAACACGCTGATCGGCATCAGGCCGGAAACCGTGCGCACCATCAGCCGGCCGCCGGAGACGGTCAAATCCTCGCCTTCGAGCAGCATGATGCCAAGATAACGGGCGATGTAGGCGTGTTCGTAATAGGTTTCGTTAAGCGGCCCCGGCGTCAGGATGGCGACGCGGCCGTCGGTCTCCTTGGCCATGCCGATCAGCGCGTCGCGAAAACGGCGGAAAAAGCCGGCAAGGCGGTGCACATGCATCTCGCCATAGATGTCGGACAGCGCGCGTGTGGTGGCGACGCGGTTTTCCAGTGCGAAACCGGCGCCGGACGGCGCCTGCGTGCGATCGCCCAGCACCCACCACCGACCGTCAGGCCCACGGCCGAGCTCGAAGGCACAGAAATGCAGGAAATGGCCGCCGGCCGGCCTGGTGCCGACGACAGGCCGCAAATATTCGGGGCCGGCGGCGATCAATCCCGCCGGCAGGATGCCTTTTTCGACCAGCCGGTTCGGCCCGTAGATATCGGCGATGGTTTCCTCGAACAGTTCGGCGCGCTGCACGAGGCCGGCGCTGATCGCCGCCCACTCGCTCTCTTCGATGAGAACCGGGACATGCGCCAGCGGCCATTCGCGCTCATTGGCACCGGCCTTGTCGTAGACGCGGTAATAAACGCCGGCATCGCGCAGATACTGGTCGGCGCGGGCAAAGCGCTGGCCGAGCTTTTCAGCACCGAGTTCCTCGAGCGCCTCGACAAAATGCTTCCAGGCCGGGCGAGGATTGCCCGACGCATCGACCATCTCGTCAACGACGCCGTCGATCGGCTGGTAGTGCTCCAGCAGGCTGTGGGTCTGCGGCTTGCCGCGTCCCCGCTTGTGATTCCCCTTTGCCATCGCTGATCAGAGTCTTGCCGGCCGCCGAAGGTCAAGGGTCATCGGGAAATCTTCCGCCGGTTGTTCTTCACGGATCACATAGGCGGATGGCGTATGGCCGCGCGGTTCGAAGCGGGCGAGCCGCCGAGCTTCCGCCTCGTTGCCATTGACCGGAAAGGTGTCGTAATTGCGCCCGCCGGGATGGGCGACATGGTAGACGCAGCCGCCGACCGCACGGCCCGACCAGCGGTCATAGATGTCGAAGACCAGCGGTGTGTTGACCGGCAGCGCCGGATGCAGGCCCGATGCCGGCTGCCAAGCCTTGAAGCGGACACCCGCTACCGCCACTTCGCGATTGTCAGTGACCTTCATCGGCACGATGCGGCCGTTGCAGACGACTGCGTGGCGCTCCGGGTTCAGCCCTTCGGTCTTGACCTGCAGCCGTTCGACCGAGGAATCGACGAAGCGCACGGTCCCGCCGATCGCGCCTTGCTCGCCCATCACATGCCACGGCTCCAGCGCCTGGCGCAGCTCCAGCTTGATGCCGGCATGCTGAACCTCGCCGCAGAACGGGAAGCGGAATTCGAGCTGAGCATCGAACCATTCGGGCCTGAATTCGAAGCCGTTGAGCTTGAGGTCGTCGAGCACGTCGAGAAAATCGGCCCAGACATGATGCGGCAGCATGAAACGGTCATGCAGCGACGTGCCCCAGCGCACGAAGCGGCCGTCGAGCGGGCTCTTCCAAGCGCGGGCGATGATGGCGCGGACCAAAAGTTGCTGCGCCAGCGACATGCGCGCATTGGGCGGCATCTCGAAACCGCGGAATTCGACCAGCCCCAGCCGGCCGGTCGGTCCGTCCGGCGAAAACAGCTTGTCGATGCAGATTTCCGAACGATGCGTATTGCCGGTGACGTCAGTCAACAAATTGCGAAACAGCCGGTCGACCAGCCATGGCAAGGGTGCATTGCCCCGGTCTGGATGTGGCACCTGCGCCATCGCGATCTCAAGCTCGTAGAGCGAGTCGTGACGCGCTTCGTCAAAGCGTGGCGCCTGGCTGGTCGGCCCGATGAACAGGCCCGAGAACAGATAGGACAGCGACGGATGGCGCTGCCATTGCAGCACCAGGCTCTTCAACAGGTGCGGCCTTCGCAGGAACGGGCTGTCATTGGGTGTCGCACCGCCGACCACGACATGGTTGCCGCCGCCAGTGCCAGTGTGGCGGCCATCGATCATGAACTTGTCGGCGCCAAGCCGCGTCTGCCGCGCCTCCTCGTAGATCGCCGTCGTCGTCGCCACGCAATCCTGCCAGTTGGACGCCGGATGGATGTTGACCTCGATGACGCCGGGATCGGGCGCGACGCGGATGACGTTGAGGCGAGGATCGTGCGGTGGGCCATAGCCTTCGATATGCACGGGAAGGCCGATCGCCTTTGCCGCGTTCTCGGCCGCCGCGACCAGTTCGAGATAGTCTTCCAGCGCCTCGACCGGCGGCATGAACACGCACAGCCGGCCATCGCGCGGCTCAACCGAAAGTGCGGTACGCACCGCGCCGCCGATCTCGGTGATCTCCTGCTCGACCCGGTCCTGCTGGCCGGTCGCAGCGGTAAACGATGCCGCTTGCTGGCGGCGCGCCATCTCGTCGGCGCCTTCCAGTTCGGCTGGAGCCGTTCCGGACAGTATGGCTTCACGCGCGGGCAGCGGGCCGCGTGGCAGTGACGGATCGACCGGCACGATATAGGGGAATTGCTCCGGCGGCACATAGGGCAACGTGCCGAGCGGCAGCCGGTAGCCGACCGGTGAATCGCCTGGCACCAGGAACAGCCGGCCGCGCCGCGTCTTCCATTTTTCCGAGCGCCAGCGCGGATCCGATGCCTGGCTGTTCCAGCGCTGGACGGGCAGCACATAGCCGGACGGCTTGGTCAGCCCGCGTTCGAACACTTTCGCCATGCGGCTGCGTTCTTCCGGATCCTCCAGCCTGGAGTTGGACGGATCGACATTGTCGGGCAGCTTGCCTTCCTTGAGCAGCCATTCGGCCGGATCCTCATAGGCTTCGCTGACCATGGCCTTATCGATGCCGAGTTCGCCGGCAATCGCGGTGAGCAGGCTTTCGGCCTGCTCCGGGCCGATATCGGCTTCGCTCTTTTCGCGGGCGATCAGCGACGGATCGCTCCACACCGGCTGGCCGTCGGCACGCCAGTAGAGCGAAAAGGTCCAGCGCGGCAAGCTCTCGCCCGGATACCATTTGCCCTGGCCATAATGGAGAAAGCCGCCGGGCGCGAAGCGCTCGCGCAGTTTACGGATCAGTTCGTCCGCCTTTTCGCGCTTGGTGGGACCGACGGCGGCGGTGTTCCACTCGGCCGACTCGAAATCGTCGATCGACACGAAAGTCGGCTCGCCGCCCATCGTCAGCCGCACGTCGCCGGCGGCAAGCGCTGCATCGACCTTGTTGCCCAGAGCGTCGAGCGCCTGCCAGCTTTCGTCCGAAAATGGCTTGGTGATGCGCGGGTGCTCGGCGATGCGGTCGACCCGCATCTCGAAGCCGAATTCGACATTGGCGAAGCTCGCCATGCCGGAAATCGGGGCCGCGTTGCGGAAATGCGGCGTGGCGGCCAGCGGCACATGGCTCTCGCCGGTGAGCAGGCCCGAGGTTGGATCGAAGCCGATCCAGCCGGCGCCGGGAAGATAGACCTCGCACCAGGCATGCAGATCGGTGAAGTCGACGGCGGTTCCGGCTGGACCGTCCAGCGCCACCACATCGGGCTTCAACTGGACCAGATAGCCGGAAACGAAGCGCGCGGCGATGCCGAGATTGCGCAGGATCTGCACCAGCAGCCAGCTCGAATCCCGGCATGACCCCTTTTTCGCGGCAAGCGTCTCCTCCGGCGAGAACACACCGGTCTCCATGCGCACGATATAGGCGATCTCGCGCTGCAGCCGTGCATTGAGATCGACCAGGAAATTGACGGTATTGGCGGCGCTGCGATCGATGGTCTTCAGCAGCGCCGACAGCAGCGGTCCCGCCGGTTCCGGGGTGCGATAGATGGCGAGATCGTCGCGTATTTCTTCCGGATACTCGAACGGAAACGCCTCGGCCGACGGCTCGACGAAGAAATCAAACGGATTGTAGACCGTCATGTCGGCGACGAGGTCGACCTCGATCTTCAGCTCCGTCACCGGCTCCGGAAAGACGAAGCGGGCGAGGAAATTGCCGTAGGGATCCTGCTGCAGATTGACGAAATGGTTCGCCGGCTCGACCTTGAGCGAATGACTGAGCACCTTGGTGCGGGAATGCGGCGCCGGCTGCAGCCTGATGATCTGGGGCCCGAGAACCACCGGCCGGTCATATTTGTAGTGGGTCAGGTGGTAGACGGCTGCCAGAATTGCCATGGGGCCCCGGAATTCAGCGTTTCAAACGATTTCGCTGAACCCTGACACATCTGGCGACCATTCTCCAAGCAGAGATGTTGCGGTGCACCTAATTTAAGCAACGGTTGCCGGCTCAGAAAAACGCCTGTATCCCCGTCTGCGCCCTTCCCAGGATCAGCGCATGCACGTCATGTGTGCCTTCATAGGTGTTGACCGTCTCCAGGTTCTGCGCATGGCGCATCACGTGGTAGCCGATCTGGATGCCGTTGCCGCCATGCATGTCGCGGGCCTGGCGGGCGATGTCGAGAGCCTTGCCGCAATTGTTGCGCTTGACGATCGAGATCATTTCCGGCGCCATCTTGCCTTCATCCAGCAACCGCCCGACACGCAAGGATGCCTGCAATCCCAACGCAATTTCGGTCTGCATATCGGCAAGCTTCTTCTGGTAAAGCTGCGTGCCGGCCAGCGGCTTGCCGAACTGCTTGCGATCAAGACCGTACTGGCGGGCGCGGTGCCAGCAATCTTCCGCGGCGCCCATCGAGCCCCAGGAAATGCCGAAGCGAGCCCGGTTGAGGCATCCGAACGGTCCGCCAAGGCCCTTTGCGTTGGGCAGCAGCGCGTCCTCGCCGACCTCGACGCCTTCCATCACCACTTCGCCGGTAATCGACGCCCGCAGCGACAGCTTGCCGCCGATCTTCGGTGCCGAAAGCCCCTTCATGCCCTTTTCCAGCACGAAGCCGCGGATCTCGTCCTTGCCGTTCTCGCCCTTCAGCTTCGCCCAGACGACGAACACATCGGCGACCGGTGCGTTGGAAATCCACATCTTCGAACCGGACAGCTTGTAGCCGTTGGCTGTCCTCTCGGCGCGTGTCTTCATGCCGCCCGGGTCGGAGCCGGCATCCGGCTCGGTCAGGCCGAAACAGCCGATCCACTCGCCGCTGGCAAGCTTGGGCAGGTACTTCCTGCGCTGTTCGTCCGAGCCATAGGCGTAGATCGGATACATCACCAGCGACGACTGCACTGACATCATCGAGCGATAGCCGGAGTCAACACGTTCGACTTCCCGCGCGACCAGCCCGTAGGTCACATAGTTGGCGCCAAGCCCGCCGAATTCCTCGGGGATGTTGATGCCGAGCAGGCCGGCCTCGCCCATTTCGCGGAAGATCGCGGTGTCGAAGGTCTCGTTGAGGTAGGCGTCCTCGATCCGCGGCGCCAGCTTGTCGGCGGCGAAGGCGGCCGCACCGTCGCGCACCATGCGCTCGTCTTCCGAAAGCTGGCCCTCGATCAGGAACGGGTCTTCCCAGACGAATGCGTTCTTGTCGGCGGCCATCGCGTTTCTCCCAAACCGATGCATGTCGCTCAAAACGATGACATGCATGAAGCAAAATGTTGGCCCGTTCTATCGGCCTGCGCCTCGAAAAAATCAAACGAAATTGATTCACCGATCAATGACCGTTAGGAATGGATCATGAATGTCCAACGCCGCCTTTTGCCCAACATAAGCGCCCTTGCCGCCTTCGAGGCTGTGGCGCGACTGGGCAGTTTCACCGCTGCCGCCCAGGAGCTCGATCTGACCCAAGGCGCGGTTAGCCGGCAGATCAGATTGCTGGAAGATCAGTTCGGCCGCCGGCTGTTCGAACGCGACAGCCGCAATGTCAGGCTGTCGACATCGGGCGAAATCTACGCCGAGGCAGTGCGTTCAGCACTTGGCCAGTTGCGTGACGCAGCCCTTGGATTGATGAGCAATCGGCATAGTGGCATCCTGAACCTTGCTATTTTGCCGACCTTCGGCACGCGCTGGCTGATGCCGATGATCCCCGATTTCGTCGAAAACAATTCCGATATCACCATCAATTTCGTCACCCGCGTCGGCCGCTTCGATTTCGCCAGGGAGAGGCTGGATGCCGCCATCCATTATGGCCTGCCGGACTGGCCTGAGGCCGACTCGACATTGTTGGTGCGCGAAACCGTGGCGCCGGTCGTGTCGCCCGAATTCCTCGCCGGCCGCGCCATTGCGTCACCGGCCGATATCGGCCGCCTGCCGCTGCTGCACATGGCGACGCGTCCTGGCGCCTGGACCGAATGGTTCGAGCATCAGGGCCTGAGCGCGCCGACCGGGCCCGGCATGCAGTTCGAGCAGTTCGGCACCGCCGCCCAGGCCTGCATGGCGGGGCTCGGCGTGGCGCTGCTGCCGCTGATCCTCATTGCAGGCGAATTGCAGCGCGGCCAGCTGGTGCCGGCGCCAGGCCAGCCCATGCAAAGCCGCAGCGCCTACTATCTCGTCGTCCCGCACGACAAGCGCGGCCATCCGCCCGTCGCCAGTTTTCGCGACTGGCTGCTGAGCCAGGTCGAGAAGGAGCCGGCCGTTCTGGCGTGGTAGCTACTTCCGCTTCAGCGCATCCGCCAGCGCAGCGCCGAATGCTCCTTGCTGTGCCGGCCGCTCCGGCTGGCGCTGCGGCGCCGGCGACCGTGGGGCCGGCCTGCCGCCACCATTGTCGCGCGGCCCGCCACGCGGTGCGCCACCCTCGCCACCATCCTTGCGCATGGACAGAGCGATGCGCTTGCGCTTGATGTCGACTTCGACGACGCGCACCTTGACCACGTCGCCGGCCTTGACCACCTCATGCGCGTCCTTGATGAACCGGTCGGCCAGTTGCGAGACATGCACCAGCCCGTCCTGATGCACTCCGATATCGACGAAGGCGCCGAAGGCGGCCACGTTGGTGACCGTGCCTTCCAGCAGCATGCCGGGCTTCAGATCCTTGATGTCGTCGATGCCGTCGGCGAAGGTAGCCGTCTTGAAGCCAGGGCGCGGGTCGCGACCGGGCTTTTCCAGCTCCGCCAGGATGTCGCGTACCGTCGGCAGGCCGAAACGCTCGTCGACGAAGACGCGCGGGTCGAGTGCCTTGAGCGCGGCACTATCGCCCATCAGCGACCGCACATCGCGCCCGCAGGCGGTGACGATCTTCTTGGCAACGCCATAGGCTTCCGGATGCACCGACGAGGCATCGAGCGGCTCGCTGCCATTGGCAATGCGCAGGAAGCCGGCGGATTGTTCGAAGGCCCGAGGTCCGAGCCGCGGCACCTTGAGCAGATCCTTCCGGCTGGCGAAGGGGCCGGTCGCGTCGCGATGCGCAACGATCGCGTCGGCCAGCGACGCACCCAGGCCTGAAACGCGCGCCAGCAGCGGCGCCGAGGCAGTGTTGAGATCGACGCCGACTGCATTGACTGCGTCCTCGACCACCGCTTCCAGCGAACGGCCGAGCCGGTATTGGTCGACATCGTGCTGGTATTGGCCGACGCCGATCGACTTCGGCTCGATCTTGACCAGTTCGGCCAGCGGATCCTGCAGGCGCCGGGCGATCGACACCGCGCCGCGCAACGACACGTCGAGGCCGGGGAATTCCGCCGCCGCCGTCGCCGATGCCGAATAGACCGAGGCGCCTGCCTCGCTGACGATCACTTTCAAGGGCTTCGGCCCGCCATCAGCCGGCATGTCGGACAGCATGTCCGCGACCAGCTTTTCCGTCTCGCGGCTGCCGGTGCCGTTGCCGATCGAGATCAGTTCGACCTTGTGCTGGCGGATGAGCTTGGCCAGTTCCGCTTGCGTGCCGCGCACATCGTTCTTGGGCGGAAACGGATAGACAGTCGTCGTGGTCAGCACCTTGCCGGTGCCGTCGACCACCGCCACCTTGACGCCGGTGCGGATGCCCGGATCGAGCCCCATCGTGGCGCGCGAACCAGCCGGGGCGGCGAGCAGCAGATCCTTCAGATTGCGGGCGAAGACATGGATCGCCTCTTCCTCGGCCCGCTCACGCAAATCGCGCATCAAATCGAGCGTCAGGTGCAGCGACAGTTTTATACGCCAGGTCCAACCGGCGACCTCCGTCAGCCAGCGATCGCCCGGCAGGCTGCCGCCAATGGCATAGGCATTGGCGATCATCCGCTCGACCGGCTTCACCGGTGAGGTGTCGTCGGCATCGACCTCGATGTCGAGGGACAGCACCTCCTCGTTGCGGCCGCGCAGCATGGCCAGTGCCCGATGGCTCGGCACATTTGCCCAGCGCTCGACATGATCAAAATAATCGGAGAATTTCGCGCCGGCCTCCTGCTTGCCGTCGACCACTCTGGCGCGCATGAAGGCGCGTTCCTTCATGTAGCTGCGCAATTTGCCGACCAGATCGGCATTCTCGGCGAATTGTTCCGACAGGATGTCGCGCGCGCCGTCGAGCGCCGCTTTGGCATCAGCCACCTCTTCGGTCACATAGGCCAGTGCCAGTTCGGCAGGCACGAGCGAACGGTCGGCAAGAATGGCTTCGGCCAGCGGCCCCAGTCCGCGCTCCCGGGCGATCTCGGCCTTGGTCCGGCGCTTGGGCTTGTAGGGCAGGTAGATGTCCTCAAGTTCCGCCTTGGTGGTGGCGGCGACGATCTTGCCTTCAAGCTCCTCGGTCAGCTTGCCCTGTTCGCGGATCGAGCCAAGGATGGTGTCGCGGCGCGCGTCGAGCTCGCGCAGATAGGCAAGCCGTTCGGCAAGATCGCGCAATTGCGTATCGTCCAGCCCGCCGGTGACCTCCTTGCGGTAGCGCGCCACGAACGGCACCGTCGCGCCCTCGTCCAGCAGCCCGATCGCCGCGGCCGCCTGCTCTGGCCGCGCGTTGATCTCGGCTGCGATGATGGCTGCAATGCGCTTGATATCGGATGCCATGTCGTTCCTGCTCTCATCCAAAGAGCGGCGACCATAGGCGCAGACGTCCGGCCCGCCAACCGCCGCGCTTCGATCCGCCCGGCGGGTCCACAGGAAAGCGTATGCTAATGTGGCGGCTCGGATCCAGCCTAGACCATGCGGCTGAGCGCCTCGAAGAAGGCGACAATCTCGACATCGAGCGGATCGTCGACCGGCTCGGGCTGCGACGACATCTTGGCGATCACCACCTCGGTCCTGGGATCGACATACAGCCACTGGCCATGAATACCGATGCCACAATAGGCGCCGTTCTCGTGTCCAGTCTGGTACCATTTGTTCCGGTAACGACCTTTGGGAAACAGTGGCAGCATCGCGCCGCGCTGCCAGGCGTCCGCACTGCCGCCGGTGCTGGTCGTGTCGCGCACCCAGGCTTCAGGCACGATGCGGCGGCCATTGGCCACCCCGCCTTGCCGCATCATCTCGCCGACACGCGCCAGGTCGCGCGGCGTCACCGAAATGCCGCCGGCCGTGCGCGCCGTGCCTTCCATGTCGACGCCGATCGAGGCTTCGCTGACAGCGCCGAGCGGCAGCCACAGCTTCTCGCGCATCAGGTCGCTGAACCGCTGGCCCGACGCGCGCTCAAGCAGCAGGCCGAGCAGGTCGGAATTGGGCGAGCGGTAGCGGAAGGTTTGGCCATGCGGCTCGGCAAGGCGCTGCAGGGTCAGGATGAACTCGCGCAGGCTCTCCGTGCCGCCACCCGGATTCCACAGCGTGGCGCGGCGGTAGCGGGCGAAAGCGCTTTCCGGATCGAGATAGGCTTCCTCGAAATCGAGGCTGACACTCATGTCGAGCACGTGCCGCACGCTGGCATCGCCATAGGCCGAGCCGGCGGCTTCAGGGATGTAGGCCGTCACCGGTGCTTCAGGGTCGAACACCCCCTCGCCTTCCAGTATGCCCGCAATGATGGCGGTCAGCGACTTGCTGATCGAAAAGATGATGTGGCGGGCGCCGAATTCCATGTGCGGGGCGAACCAGTCGCAGACGATCTTGCCGCCTTTCATCACCGTCAGAGCGTCGGTGCTCGAACGCACCAGAAATTCAGCCACCGTCTCCGGTGTGCTGGCGATCGCAACCTTCTCGCCGAGCAGCCCGCCCATATCGAGCACGGGGATTTCGACAACGCCCGACGCCGCCACTCGGGCGGTCGGCACCAGTTCGCCGAGATTCTGGAACGACCACCGGTTGAACGGATTCTCGCGCCAGTTGGCGAGCACCACCTCGTTGCGCCGGAAGCCATAGCGGGTCTCGAACACGGTCTTGCCGGTCATGGCGTTTCCTTCCGGGGTCGTTTCTTCTTGTGGGGCTCAGCGAAGTGCCGTTGCGATAGCGTGCACGGCTTTCAGAGTCGCTATGGAATAGGCACCATTGGCGAAATCCGGCCAGGTCGAAAGCTTCACCACGACCATTCCGGTGTTCCAGTCGATATGAATCATCTGACCGAACACGCCGCGGCACATCAGTGCGCGCGAGCGCGGGTCCTCGATCCAGAACTGGTTGCGATAGCTGCCCTCGGGCAGGCTGGGGCTGAAGTCCGGCCCATGCCTGCCGTTGCGCGTCGCCTCGACCCAGCCGGCCGGCACGACGCCGCCGCCATTGTCGAGGATCAGTTGGCCGAAGCGGCCATAGTCGCGCAGCGTCGCGTTGAAGCCACCGTCGGCCACCGCATAGCCGGCGCTGTCGACCGTGAAACAGGCGCTTTCATCAGCGCCGAGCTTTTGCCAGAGTTCTTCCGAAATCAGCTGCGGCAGCCTTTTGCCCGTCACCCGTTCCATGATGAAGGCGAGTACATCGGTCTCGATCGAGCGATACTCGAATTGAGCACCATGCGGGCGGATCGTTCCCTTCAAGCCGAGGATCAGCTCGAACATGTGCGAAGGCCAGCGGAAGGCCGGATCGCTGTCCGGCGGCACCGGCTTCCAGCCGGTGGCGACATCGACCTGGCCGATGTCGGAATAGCGGTCGGTATATTCCTCGGAGAAGCGGACGCCGCTGGTCATGTCCAGCACATGCTGCACGCTGGCGCCGGCCCAGCCGGTCACGACGAGTTCCGGCAGGTAGTCGGTTACCGGCCTGGCCGGATCGATCAGGCCGCGCCCAACCAGTATGCCGAACACCGAACCGGTAAGGGACTTCGCCATCGACTGCGACAGGTGCAGCGTGCGCTCATCCATGCCGTTGAAGTAGCGCTCATAGGCAACCTTGCCGTCCTTGAGCACCAGAAAGCCGTCCGTATAGGTCTCGTCAAGCAGCCCGGCGAGCGTTGTCGGCATGCCCTCGCTGTCCTCGACCTGCAGCCCGTCGAGATCGGCCTCGGCGCGTTCGAGACGGCGGCGATGGCCGTTGCCGCGCCAGACTTCGGCGGTCGGCAGAATTTCACGGATGTGCTGGAACGCCCAGCGGTTCCATGGCGGCCGGTCCCAGTCGAGCTTCGGCGGTACCATGGCGGGCGGCGAGCCCTGCATGATCGGCGGCCGCGGATCGGAATTGCGATAGGAGTCCATGACGGCCGTGTCCCTTGAACATAAAAACGGACCCGGCGGCGTGTGCCGCCGGGTCCGTCGAACCCAGTTTACTTCTGCAACTCGGTCCAGATCTTGGTGTAAAGTTCCTGGGTCTCCGGCGGGCACATCTGCTGGAGCTCGCCAAGGGGTTTGTCCGCGGCCGGAATGATGACTTCCGGCGCGTCCTTCATATCGGCAGGCATGTACTTGTCCGAGCCGGTGATGGCATTGGCGTAGCGATGGAAGGCCGAGAGACCTGCCGCGTTTTCCGGGTCCATGATGAAGTTCTGGAAAAGCTTGGCGTTCTCGACGTTCTTGGCTTCCTTCAGAACGACGACGTTGTCGCTCCACAGGCCGAAGCCTTCTTTCGGATAGTTGTAGTGGATGGCCGGGTTGGCCAGCCGCTGGCGCAGCGCCGAGCCGTTCCAGTCGCTGGTCGCCTTGAAGTCGCCGGCGCCCATCTTCTCGATGGTGTTGTATTCCATCGCGATCCAGTTCGGCTTGGCCGCCACCAGCAGGTCGCGCACCTTCTTCAGCACGGCCTTGTCGTCGGTGCATTGCTGGCCGCCGACATACTTGATCGCGGCGAACATCACATCGCCCATCTCCGGAACGACATTGACCTTGCCCTTCAGCTCGTCAGGCGTGTTGAAGACGATGCCCCACGTATTGGCCGGCCCCTTGTAGGCATCGGTGTTGACGACCACACCGATCGTGCCCCACGCCCACGGAACGCTGTATTTGCGACCCGGGTCGAAATCGGGATTGGCCCATTCCGGCGCCACGTTCTTGAAGTTCTCCATCTTGCCCGGATCGGTCTCCTGGATGAGGCCTTCCTTGATCCAGATCGGCACGTAGGTCTGCGACGGCACGGCGATGTCGAAGCCGGTGCCGCCCTGGCGAACCTTGGCCAGCGCGGTGTCGTTGGAATCGTAATCGGTGATGGTCACCTTGACGTTGTATTTGGCCTCGAACTTCTTGATCACGTCGGGGCTGGTGTAGTTGCCCCAATTGTAGATGTTGAGCACGCCGTCGGCGCGGGCCAGGCCCGTCGAGGCGAGCAGCGCCAACCCCATGGCGGTTGCTGTCGTTTTCCAGTTCATGGTTTTAACTCCCATTTTCGGTTCAGTCTCGTTTCCTGCTGACGAAGAAAAACAACGTGACGATCGCGACCGAAAGCAGCAGGAAGGCGGTCGATATCGCGTTGATCTCGGGTGTGATGCCGCGGCGGATCTGGCCGAGCATGTAGGTGGGCAGCGTGTCCTGGCCGCCCGATTTGACGAACTCGGTGATGACGACGTCGTCGAGCGAGATGACGAAGGCCAGCATCAGCCCGGCGAGGATGCCGGGCCACAGAAGCGGCAGCGTGATGCGCCGGAAGGCCTTCCAGGGCGTCGCGTAGAGGTCGGCTGCGGCGCGCTCCAGCGTCAGGTCCATATTCTCAAGCCGCGCCCGGATCGGCAGGTAGGCAAAGGGAATGCAGAACGCCGTGTGCGCGGCGACCAGATAGCCGATGCCGGAATAGCCGGTGAAGATCTTGATGCGCGAGAAGAAGATCAGCAGCGCCACCCCGGTGACGATCTCGGGCACCATCAGCGGCTGGTTGATCGCCGCATATTTGAAGGTGAGGCCGGGATAGGGCGCGGTGCGGGTGGTGGCGAGCGCCGCCATCGTGGCAAAGATCGTGGAGAGCACCGCCGCGATGGAGCCTATCTGGAAGGAACGCAGCGTGGCATCGACGACCTGCGTGTTCTGCCATGCCGACTGGAACCATTTCAGCGAAAAGCCGCCCCATTCGGAGGTCGAGCTCGCCGCGTTGAAGGCATAGATGACCAACACGATGATCGGCAGATACAGCACGATAAAGCAGGTCGCGGCGATCGCGGTGAATCCTGGCTGGTGCTTGATGGAAAAGTTCTTAGCCATGACGCACCCCCGACTTGCCGGCATTGCGCACATAGGCAAGCAGCGCCACCATGACGATGATCATGACGGCGATCGACAGCGCCGAGCCGAGTGGCCAGTTGCGGCCCTGCCCGAACTGCAATTCGATCAGGTTGGACAGCATCATGTTCTTGCCGCCGCCAAGAACGCTCGGTGTCACATAGGCGCCAAGCGCTGGAATGAAGACCAGTATGGAGCCGGCGATGACGCCCGGCTTGACCAGAGGAAAGATGATCCGCCGCAGCACCTGGAAGCGCGACGCGTAAAGGTCGTACCCCGCCTCGACCAACCGGAAATCGAGCTTTTCCATGCTGGCATAGATCGGCAGCACCATCAGCGGCAGGTAGACATAGGCCATGCCGATCAGGATCGCCGTGTCGGTATAAAGGATCTGGATCGGCGCCGAGATGATGCCGAGCTTGAGCAGGATCGTGTTGATGATGCCTTCGTTGCGGATGATCTGCAGCACCGCGAAGGTGCGGATCAGGAGGTTGGTCCAGAACGGAATGGTGATCAGGAACAGCCAGAGATCGCGGGTCTTTTCGCTGCGCGTCGCCATGAAATAAGCAGTCGGGAAACCAAGCACCAAGGTGGCGATCGTCGTCACCACCGAGAGCTTGATCGAGCGCAGGAAGATGGTGACGTGGGCGGCAGCGATCGAAAGCGTGTCGTCGAAGATATCGCGTTCCAGAAACACCGCTATCCAGGCTTCCGGCGAGAACTGCCACTTCACGTCGCCATAGGAGCCTGGCGTCAGGAACGAGTAGACGAGCACGATCAGCAGGGGGCCGGTCGCGGCGAGAAAAATGACCAGCAGCGCTGGCGCTGACAAAAGCCAGCGGTCACGGACATCGCGCCGCTCCACTGCCTTGGCGACTTCTTCCGCGGTCGCCATCGTCAGTCCTTCAGGACCTGGGCGGCATCGCTGCCGATGAGGATGCCGACCGCGTCGCCCTTCTCGAAACCGCAGCCCGCGCTGCGCGTGTTCTGCTGGCGTACGGTGAAGAGTTCGCCACTGTCGAGATGAACATGGACGTGGGTGTCGGTACCGAAATAGACGATGTTGTCGACCGTCCCCGAGAGTTCGCCCTTGGCCTTGGTCAGCTTGGCGTGTTCAGGCCGAACCACGACCGTGGCATTGGGTTTGGGCTGGAAACCCTGGGCCACGGTCGCCTCGATGGTCGCACCGGACTTGAGCGTGGCGCGCGCCTTGCCGTTGGCTATCTCGCTGATGGCGGCCGTGAGGAAGTTGGTTTCACCGATAAAGTCGGCAACGAAGCGTTCGGCCGGCTTGTCGTAGATATCCCAGGGCGAACCGACCTGGAGGATCTTGCCCGATGACATCACAGCGATGCGGTCGGACATGGTCAGCGCTTCTTCCTGGTCGTGGGTGACGAAGATGAAGGTGATACCGGTCTCGTGCTGCAGCCGCTTCAACTCGATCTGCATCTCCTTGCGCAGCTTGTAGTCGAGTGCGGAGAGCGGCTCGTCGAGCAAAAGCACCTTCGGCTGCGGTGCCAAGGCGCGGGCCAAGGCCACGCGCTGCTGCTGGCCGCCGGAGATCTGGCTGGTGCGACGACCGGCGAGTGCCTCCATCTTGACCAGCTTCAGCATCTCGGCGACGCGCGCCTTGATCTCGGCCTTCGGCTTACCCAGCATTTCCAGGCCAAAGCCGATATTGTCGGCGACCGTCATGTGCGGGAACAGCGCATAGGACTGGAAAACAGTGTTGACTGGCCGCTTGAAGGGTGGCAGCGGCGCGATGTCCTGGCCGTAGAGCAGGATTTCACCGGCGGTTGGAAAGTCGAAGCCGGCGATCAGCCTGAGCAACGTCGTCTTGCCGCAGCCGGATGGCCCCAGCAACGTGAAGAATTCGTTCTCGCGGATAGATACAGAGACCGTGTCGAGGGCAGCTACCTGCCCCTCACCTGATCCGAAAATTTTGCTGACGTTTACTACTTCAATCGCATTCCGATCCGGTTTGTCCGGCACGATTACGCCTCACTGTTGACCCCGCTCTTGCTGGCGGAGCTCTTCCCCTGTTCGATGTGACCACATGGCCGGAGGGTTGGCAAGCCCGGCATTGGGTCACAGTTCAATCAGTCATTGAGGCCTGCAAGCCCCATGCCATAGTCAGGCCTGATAGGTGACCTTGCCGCCGCAAATCGTCGTCACCGGCCGCACCTTGTGCAGATCGGCCGGGGCGGTGTTCTCGATATCCATCGACAAAACCACCAGATCGGCCATGTAGCCTGATTTCAGCGTGCCCTTGCGGTGCTCGGCGAATTCGGCGTAGGCGCCCTCGATCGTGTAACCGGCGATCGCTTCATGCAGTGAGAAACTCTGATCCGGGTCGCTTTCTGCCCACGGTTTGCGCAACACTGCCGCCTGAATGCCCAGGATCGGATCGATCGGCGACACCGGCCAATCGGATGCGAAGACGACATGCGCGCCGGCATCCTTCAAGGTCCGCCAGGCATAGCTCAGCGGCCAGCGCGCCGGCCCGATGCGCGACACGGTCGGCTCCAGCGGAAAATCCATGGCGCCGGGCGGATGCGGCGGTTGCATGGAGGCAATGACGCCGAGTTCGGCGAAACGCGGCACATCAGCGGTGGTGGTGACCTCGATGTGCTCGACCCGGTGACGGCTGTCGCGCTTGCCGTTCGCCTTCTGCGCCGCCTCATAACCGTCGAGCACCGCGCGCACCGCGCCGTCGCCGATCGAGTGCACGGCGATCTGCAATCCGCGTCTGTCGACCGCGACGGCGAGATCGATGAATTGTTGCGGCGTGAACAGCGGCTCGCCCACCCAGTCGGGCCGGTCGGCGTATGGCTCGACCATGACAGCTGTCCAGGAATCGAGAACGCCGTCGTAGAACACCTTGACCATGCCCGACGACAGCCATTCGCTGTTGTACCGTTCGGCCATCGATGACGCCTTGTCGAGCATGTCGAGCGTCATGAAATTCTTGTAGTGGAACGGGATCTTGACGCGGCAGGGCAAGCCTTCCTCGGCTTCGATCTCGGCCAGCAACTCGAGCTGGTAGAGGTTGCCGTCCATGTTATGGATCGAGGTGATGCCGTGGCGGGCGCACCAGGCGAGCCCGCGCCGCATGATGTCGCGGTCGGCGTCCCGCTCGGCCGCCGTCGGCATCGGGTCCGGTTCGCCGCCGGTCGACAGCCCCAGCCTGACCCGGCCTTCGCCGGCAAGGTCGAGCACCGGACCAAAGGCCTCGCCCTCGCGCAATTCACCGGCGGCCAGACCATCGTCACCCATGACGATCTCATTGCCCGGACCAAGCGCGCGCCCCTGCAGGATGCCGGCCATTTCCAGCGCCTTGGTGTTGGCCCACATGGTGTGATGGTCAGGCGCGGCCATGCAGAACGGTCGATCGGGCAAAATGCCGTCGAGGTGATGGCGCGTCACCCGCTCGCTGCCGAGCACGGTGTAGTCGACACCTTGGCCGACCAGCATCTTCGCATCGGGCCGCGTCGGCGCATAGTCGCGGATCGCCTTCTGCAGCGCCTCGAAGCCATGAATACCGGTGAGTTGAAGGTGGGCAAGTTCAGCCCCGCCCGAAAACAGATGCATGTGGGCTTCGATGAAACCCGGCAGGACGGACCCGCCCTTGGCGTCGATCACCTTGGTGGCCGGCCCCTTGAAATCTTCGATGGAGGTGCGGCTGCCGATGGCGATGATGGCGCCGTCCTTGACGGCGACGGCTTCGGCGGCGGGATTGTCGTCGTCCATGGTCCGTACACGACCGTTGACGACGATCAGATCCGCATTGTGACCCGCACCTGTGACAGACATCGCGACTCCGCGCTTTTGACGACTGACTGAGACCGACAACCTCCGTGTCCACTCCGCTGGAGCGGCGCTATCGGACAGAAATGATGCCAGCGCGCCGTCTTCGAAATTCCCCTTGTTATCCCAAGAGACAGCGGGATAAGAATGCGACTGATTATTCGCGTTTGTCAACATGCGGAATTTAGAATGTATTGTGGACAGCACCCTTTGCCTGTGTTGAGACCGGGCGGGGAACGAGGACATCGGACAGTGAAGCGCAGTCTCGATCGCAAAACCAGGATAGCGCTCGAACCGCGCAAACAGCCGCGGCAACAACGCTCCAGCAAGGTGGTCGACCGGATTCTCGACGCAGCGCTGGTCTTGACGCGGGAACAAGGAACCAAGACGCCGACGACGCTCGCCATTGCGCAACGCGCAGGCTTGTCTGTTGGTTCGATCTACCAATACTTTCCCAACAAGGAAGCCATTCTTCTGGACCTTGCCCGGCGCTGGCTGTCATCCTTTCCCGAGGTGATCGCCAAGCGTATCAAGGTCGCCCCGCCCACCAACCGTGAAGAGTTTCGGCAGGAAGTGCGCAGGCTCTTCACCGATACGTCCAGGCTCTACCTCGAAAACGCCAGCCTGATGCCGGTGATCGAGGCCATTTCAGGCAATGCCGACCTCAGGCCGATCCAGAACGAATATGACGATCAGATCATCGCCCTCTACGCCGCATGGCTGCAGCATGTGAACCCAGCCCTTGAAGACAAGATCGCCAGCCGGCTCGGCGTGCTGATGATGGAGGTCGGACACGTTTGCCGGCTTGTGGGACTGAAAAAGGATCGCAGGACGTTCGACCTCATCGAGGACGATGTGGAAACCATGTGGCTCGCTCTGGTGAGCCCTTATCTCAATCTTGAATCTTGACTGATTTCACACTTCGAGAGGAATTTATGAAGACTGTTTTCTCCCCCCTGCACGCCGGCCATGCCGGCCAAATGGAACTGGTCACATCAGCCATCGTGCCGGGTTTCGAAAAGCCATCGAGGGCCGAATTCATCAAGGCACGGGTCGAAAGCGAGAAACTGGGTCCCATCATCGCGCCGCACGAACATGACCTCGCCGCCGCCAAGCGCATCCACAAATCAGACTATATCGACTTTCTCCCGACGGTCTGGCCGCAATGGCTGGAAGCAGGCCTCACGGGCACGGCGATGCCTTTCACCTGGCCGACGCGCGGCCTGCGCGGCGACGTGCCGCCAAAGCGCATAGACGCCCTGCTGGGCTATTATTCCTTCGATGCCGGCGCCACCTTCGTCGAAGGCACCTGGGCGGCGATCAAGTCTTCCTACGACGTGGCGCTGACCGCCGCCGGCCTGGTCAAGGATGGCGAGGCTTCCGCCTTCGCGCTCTGCCGTCCGCCCGGCCACCATGCCGGGGCCGGCTTCATGGGCGGCTATTGCTACATCAACAACGCCGCCGTCGCCGCGCAATGGTTCCGCGACCAGGGCGCCAAACGCATCTCGATCCTCGATGTCGACTACCACCACGGCAACGGCACGCAGGAAATCTTCTACGACCGTGCCGACGTCCAGGTGCTCAATCTGCATGGCGATCCGATGGTCGAGTACCCATTCTTCCTCGGCCATGCCGACGAACGCGGCGCGGGTGCCGGCGAAGGCTTCAACATCAACTATCCGATGCCCTTCGGCACCGACTGGGATGCATGGAACGCCTCGCTCGAGGATGCCTGCACCAGGCTCACCGCTTATGCACCGGATGTGGTCATCGTCTCGCTGGGTGTCGATACGTTCGAGAAGGACCCAATCAGCCAATTCAAGCTGAAGACATCTGATTATCCCAAGATCGGCCGCCGCATCGCCAGGCTCGGCCTGCCGACGCTGTTCGTCATGGAAGGCGGCTATGCCGTCGAGGAGATCGGCATCAACGCGGTCGGCGTGCTGACCGGGTTCGAGGATCGGTAAATGCCTGTCGTCCAGGAGCATCCAGCGATTTTGGGACAACGACAGGCATAAGCAAAGGACCACCGGGACCGGGCGGCAACATCGCCCGGCTCCCACTATCGGGCCAAGGCACCAGCGTTCGGCACAGCAACCGGCGCGCCCGTCTATTCAATGCTCCCGAGCCTGGCGAAATCGACTAGCCGCCGAGATGGCCGGCGAAGACTTTCGCGTCCCGGTCTTCTGTCCAGGGCGCGAAAACCGACCTCTGAGTCGCACGTGAGTCCACCGCATTCGATTTTGTCAAATCGCGTTTGATGTCAGATTCAACTGCGGGTAGATTAGACCCGAATCAGCCGGTCCTGGGGGGCGCGGCGACCACCCAAAGTCTCTTGTTCCGGAGCTTTTTCCGGCACCAGACGCGGACGGCTTCGCGTTCCCTGAATGGATTCGGGATTTGGTTCGGCGCAGCCCTGCGCCACGCGTGTGTCTTCGTCAAAGTAATGCGTATTCGGGTTCGGCGGCTGACTTCCAGCATCCGGACAGCAGAAACGATTCCGGCCAAAAGCAACAAGAATGAGCAGTCCCGCCGCACTTCTTCAATCCGACACATTGGGCTCGCGCCTGACGTCGCGCGGCGATCTCACCAGCTTTTTCATGCAACTGACCGCCGAGATCTGCGCCGACAGCTACATGTTGGTCGCCATTGTCCACGACCAGGACCGCAACGATGCGCGCATCGTCTCCTCCAACTGGATTTTCGATGCCATCGAGCTGATCGGCAAGCGGTTGATCGCCGGGCTTGCGCAAGGCGCGCTCACCGTCGCGCCAGGCATCCGCCCACAGCCGCTGGTGGCATCCCGGGCACCAGAAGCAGACGGATTGGTCACCGGCGAGGAAGCCCGACTTCTCGACGTGCTCGGCCATGCCGAAATCTATTCGCTGCGCCTCAATGTCGGTCGCCAGCGCCTGTTCGCCCTGTTCTCTGCGGCGACCGCCGGCAGCATCGACCAGCCGGCGCTGATGCGGGCGCAGCTGAAATGCTGCTACGCGCTCTCGCACATCCCGCAACTGATTGCCGCCGCCGCCATGCAGGACCCGTTGTCGGATCGCGAGCGCGAATGCCTGTTCTGGGTTTCCGAAGGCAAGACCACCGACGAGGTCGCCGTCATCCTTGGCGTCTCCTCCAACACCGTCAACAGCTACATCACCCACGCCATCCAGAAATTCGCGGCCAGCAACCGCGCGATGGCCATCGCCACGGCGATCAGGAGCGGCATCATTTGAAACACGCCGATATCAAGGAAACGGCCGAAGCCCTTTTCAACGAGCAGCGCAACCCGTTCGGGGCCTTCACCCTTGGCTCCGAAACCCATCACGCGGTCACCATTCCCGATGCCGTGCGCCGCTGCCGCTGGATCGCCGTTGACATGAATGCCTCGGCTTTCGGCCTCTTCTTCGTAAGCCCCTCGCCCGAGCGGGCGCGGCTCGTGCCATGCTTCGATTCCGACTATCCCGGCGTCGCCGTGGCGACCAAGTTCATCTCAGGTGCCAACGGCGAGGAGATCGTGCGCCACACCCGCGTCTCGACCGAACCGCGCTGGTGGACGGATGACGGCGTCGCCGCCATGGCGGAGTTGTTTGGCAATCTCGCCTGGACCGAGCGGATGGCGGCGCTGGCGCCCGGAACCAGCGGCATCGCTTTTCCCGTGCACGCCGACCGCGGCCAATGCGGCCTTGTCGTGTTCCTGGGCTCGGAGATGACCTTGCAGCAGGATGCGCTCTACGAAATACACGCCCGCTGCTTTTCGCTGTTCGCCGCCGTCGCCCGCATCCGTCCGGCCGATGCCGGCCGCATGCGCGCAATCTCCAAGCGCGAACTCGAATGCCTGAAGCTGACCGCCAACGGCAACACCAGCGAGGAGATCGCGCGTCTCCTGAAACTGTCGGTGCACACCGCCAACCAGTATCTGACCCAGTCGACCCAGAAGCTCAACGCCGTCAACCGCAACCAGGCCGTTGCCAAGGCGCTTCGGCTGGGCCTGATCGAATAGGGGAATTCGACAGCAGTTCGAAAGGTGACCGACGGTCAGCGATAGCCGAGCGGCTCGACCTTGCGGATACGCGCCTCTTCGATCACCGCCTCGAGCAGCGCCGTATTGTGCTCCGGGTCTTCGCCCGGCTTCTCGAACGACACGTAGTTGACCGCCACCGAAGCGCCGAGCTCGCTCAGCGTCAGCTGGAAATAGACGGTGACGCCGGGCGGCCTGAGTTCCAGATCGAGCACGATGCGCGGGCTGCCGCTCCAGTCGACATGTGCCTCACCACCGTGGCCGAGCCGCAGAGTGCCCGGCAAGAAGAACAGCTCAACCGCTGAATCGACCAGGTCCGACAGGCATGCGAAATGCTCCAGCCGGATAAAGGCGATGTAGTCGGCGACATCGATCAGCCTGAGTTCCCCCACCACCTGCTCGATGGCGCTGGCGACGATGATCTCGCGGGATTTTGCGTGCGGTTGGCGGTTCATGAAATCTGTCTGCGCTCAGCCTTTTTCGAGTAGACGATCCGCACCAGTTCGGCGACGGCCTGGTAGAATTGCGACGGGATCACACTATCGACTGAAACTTGCTTGTACATGGAGCGGGCGAGCGCCACGTCCTCGAAGACCGGGATGTTGTGTTCCCGCGCGATCTCGCGGATTTTCAGCGCCACCAGATCCTGGCCCTTGGCCAGCACCATGGGTGCCGAGTCCTCGTCGCGCACATATTTCAGCGCGATCGAGAAGTGCGTCGGGTTGGCGATGATCAGCGTCGCGCGCGGCACCGCCGTCATCATCCGCTTGCGTGCCCGGTCGCGCGCCAGCGAGCGCAGCCGCGACTTGACGATCGGGTCGCCCTCGGACTGTTTGAACTCGTCCTTGACCTCCTGCTTGCTCATGCGCAGATCCTGCTTCCAGTGGAAGCGCGACCAGACGATGTCGATTGCCGCGATCAGCCCCATGACGAAGACGATCGCCACCAGGATGTCGACGGCGATGCCGCGGATGACGAGACCGAAGGCGACCGGATTGGTGATCATCCCGGCGAGCAGCTTGCGGTGGTCTTCCGACAGGGTGAAGCTCAGCACGACGATGGCAAACCCGACCTTGCCGAGTGACTTCAGGAACTCGACCCAACCCTGGATGCCGAACAGCCTGTTCCACCCCTTGGCGATGGAAATGCGCGAGAGTTGCGGCCGGACCCGCTCGCCTACGAATTGCGGCATGTTCTGGAACACCGAGGCGCCGACGCCGGCGACGGTCAGCAGCACCATCAAGCTCAGGACGGCGCGGCCAACCTCGAGGAGGACGATTTTGTAAAGCGCGATGACGTCGGTCTCCGTGTCCATCGGCCAGGCTTCCGGCTTCTCCAGGAACATCGACAGGAACATGCCGAAATCGATGATCGCATCCTTGGCGTAGAAGACGGTGAACACCAGTATGGCAACGAACGAGGCAAAGAGCGCTGTCTCCCGCGAATGGGGCAGTTTGCCCTGTTCGATGGTGTCGCGGATCTTCTTTTCCGTCGCCTCTTCGGTTTTCGAATCCTTGTCGACCGCGTCAGCCATGGCGCGGTCTTAGGCGGCGTCTTGGGTCGAGGGTAGTTCGAAGGCGCCTTCGCGCGACAGCCGGATCGTCGTCGTAACGATCGTCTTGCGGGCCGCCGTGATGTCGGCGAGAGGGACCCCGTCCGAGCCCTGCCCGAGTTCGGCTTCGATCATGCGCCGCGAGCGGGCGCCGATGGCCGACAGCACCGATTCTGCGAGTGCGGCCGAAGTGCCGCGCAGGGCCAGCGTGACCAGCTCCGTCGACAGCCCGTCGAACAGCAGCACCCGGGCTTTCTGGGTGAGCAGCGGCAAGTCGTCGAAAGCAAACAGCCGGGCCCTCACACCGTCGAGATCAGGCGTGCCGGCGGCTTCCAGATCCTGCATGACCTCCTCGAGCAGCGGCTTGTCGAGTTCATTGAGAACGCTGGCGACACGCGCCTGCCCGGCCGAGGTGTCCTTGGTCGAGGTTTCCGCCAGCACGCTGGTGCGCAGCCGGTTTTCGACGATCCTGGCGGCAGCGTCGGGAACATTGGCCATCGTCACCATGCGCTTGATGATTTCTCCACGCATCGGCTTGGTCAGTGTCAGCAGCACGTTGGCCGCCACCTGCGGCGCCAGCTTCGACAACACCATGGCCGCCGTCTGCGGATGCTCACCGGCCAGGAAGGCACCAAGCCGCGCCGGTTCGAGCTTTTCGAGCTCGGGCCAGATCGGCGGCGGGCCTTCCGGTGCGACCTCGAATTTCTTGTCACCCATGATCGCGCTCATCTCTTCGGGCGAGAGCGATTCGTTGAGGATGGTGTCCATCCTGTCGGCGGAATCGAGCAATCCCGCCCCTTCCGTGAACTCGGCCTCGAACTCGGCGACGATGCGCTCAAGATCGCTTTGCGGAATCGTCCGCAGCAGGCGGGCGCCCTCGATGAGGGCCTTCAGTTCTTCCTGCTTGAAGAATTTCAGCAGGCGGCTGGCCGACGGCTTGCCCATCGCCACAAGTATGGCGGCCGCCTTCTGCGCGCGGGTCAAGGTCACCGGCGTCGTCATGCCACTCGCCTCCGTTGCCGCCGGCAAGCCCCGCAAACCATGTCTAGGCGCCCTTCGTGCCGGCGATGATTTCGGTCAGCCTGATGCCGAAACGCGACGGATCGCTTTCCAGCACAGTGATCTCGCCGCGCGCGATCTTGCGGCCGTTGACCACGACGTCGACAGGTTCCCCGATGCGGCGATTGAGCGCCACGGTCGACCCTTTTTGCAGCGCCATCAGATCGGAGACCGGCATCTCGGTGCTGCCGAGGATGATCTGGACATCGACGGGGATGTTCATGATCACGCTCGAATTGGCTGATGAGGCCGCCTTGAACGCCGCATCGGGGCGTTGCTCCTCTTCATGCAGGACACCGCGCAACTCTTCGATGGCACGGTCGAGCTGCTCGTCCGGCTGGTCGAGGTCGGCTTCCGCCTTGGTCTTGGCCATGATCGTCTCCAAATGCTCAGGCGCGTCCGGCGGCAGCCGGCATCAGCCCGTCGATAAAATCCTGCCCGGCGTCGTAAGGATGCCTGATCCGGACGGTGTAATTCTGTCCCAGTTTGCCGAACTCGCATACGAACAGCGTCTTGCCGCGTGCGCTGAGACGCGCCTGGGACTGGGCCGTTTCCTCGAATTCGATGACGTCGCCGATTTCGAAACCGGCGAGGTCGCCGAGCGTCAGCCGCGCCAGCGGCATGGTGGCCTCGAGCGCCACGGTGGAGCGCATCACCTCTTCCGAAAAACGGGCGCGCCAGCTGGGGCCGTGATCGTCGTCGCTGACAGGCACCGCTCCGTCGCGGCTGGCCAGCACGACGCGCTGCGGCATCGTCACCGTGACGGTGCCACTGTCGGCCGGCGTCGAAATGCCAAGCACGATGCGGATTGCCGCGCCATCGCGCAGCACATACCGCTTCGCCTCGGTGCCAGACATTGCTCGCGGCGCGGGCAGGCGCAGGTCGAGCGAACGCTTTCCCGATCCGTTGAGGGCCTGCGCGACCTGCTGGAACACCATGGTCGAGACATCGATTTCGATTTGCGACAGATCGCGCTCGATCGGCGAGACCGGCAGATCCGGGTCGCCGCCGAACAGCGTGCAGACCATGATCGCGATCGCCGGAGCATCGATCACCAGGGTCATCGCATCGGAGGACGCGGACGAGCCGATCACGGTCATGGCAAACGTGTCGCCGGCACGCGAACGCGCCTCGGGTACGCGACTGACCTCGATCGCTTTGAGATCGACGACGACCGGAACGCCAAGCTCGCTGGTCAGGCTTTTCTGCAACAGCGGTACGGCGCGTTCGGCCATTGCGCGGCCTGCGTCGATGACCTGCGTGGCCTCGCCGCTGTCGCCGACCAGACGCTCGATGATCAGCGAGCGCGCTTCCGCTGGGCTGCCCGGGCTGGTCATGACAGTGCCGGGACCGATCTGTCGCGCATCGTTCAGGCGGCCTTCTTTTCGATTGTGCCGGTATTCATCGTGCTCTGCTCGACGGCGTCGATCGTCGGCCGTTCATAGGACGAGATGGTCTTGCGGCCGAACTCGATCGCCACCTGCGGCAGCGCGCCGTTCATGTAGGCCAGCAGTGTCTGCTTGACGATGATATAGAGGCGGTTCTTCTTCTCGCGCACTGTCTTGATCTTGGTGGCGACCGGCCCAACCACCGAATAGGACAGGAAGATGCCGAGGAACGTTCCGACAAGTGCGGCACCAATCAAACCGCCGAGGATTTCCGGCGACTGGTCGAGCGCGCCCATCGCCTTGACCACCCCGAGCACGGCGGCGACGATGCCGAGCGCCGGCAAGCCGTCGCCCACCGCCACCATCGCGTGATAGGCCTTCATCTTGTCGGACCTGATGGTCTGGATCTCTTCGTCCATCAGCGCCTCGATCTCGTGCGAGCGGGCATTGCCGATGATGATGATGCGGCAGTAGTCGCAGATGAAATGCGTCAGGTCATGATTGTGCAGCACGGTTGGGAACGCCTGGAAAATCGCCGATTCTTCCGGATTGTCGATATGCGCCTCGACCTCGCTGCGGGATTTCGAGCGCAGCTCGCGCATCAGCGAGTGCAGCACGCCGAGCGTTTCGAGATAGTCCTGTTCCTTCGGCACCGCCTGCTTGAAGGCTTCGAGAATGGCCTTGCCGGTGTCCTTGACCGTCTTCATCGGATTGGCGACGAGGAAGGTGCCAAAAGCCGCGCCACAGATGATCACGGCCTCCCATGGCTGAATCAGCACGTGAAGATGGCCGCCCATGGCCATGAAGCCGCCAAGGACGCAGCCGAGCGTTACCACCAGTCCAATCAGAATGCCCACGACAGGTCCTTCCGCATTTCACATCAGGAGCAAGGGATAGCCCCCGTGCCTTGTGTGAGGCTTGAATCGAGGGCGTGGAAGCGATTCAGTTTCGCGCAAGGAAGTGTGGGTATTGTGCCGGCATAGCTTCGGCCGGAGGCACGTCTTTGCTCAATACCTTTACCAGCTACCAGCTCATCACCAAGGACATTTCAAAATCGATCGACAGGATCGAGCAGCAGCCCGTGGTTGATCGCGACACCAAATATTATCTCGCCAACATCACCAAGGTGAAATCGATCGACGATTTCGTCAAAAACGACCGTTTGTTCAAATATGCCATGAAGGCCTACGGGCTGGAGGACATGGACTATGCCAAGGCCTTCATGGTCAAGGCACTCAAGGAAGGCGTCTCCGATCCCGACAGCTTCGCCAACAAGCTGACCGACAAGCGCTACGCCGAATTCGTCAGTGCCTTCAACTTCGCCGCCAACGGCGCCGATGCGACCATCTACAACAAGACGCAGCAGATGGTGACCAAGAACTACGCCACGCAGGCGAAAATCGCCGGCCTTGATCCGGATTCGGCCTATGTGAAGGGCGAGACGACATACTATCTTGCCAACATCACCAAGGTGAAGTCGATCGACGATCTGATGTCGAACAACCGGCTCTACACATACGCGCTGGCGTCATTCGGCCTCGATTCGGCGACGGAGGACAAGGATCTCATCAAGCGGGTGCTGCAGGGCGGCGTCCGCGATCCCGACAGCGTCGCCAACAAGATGACGGACAAGACCTATGCCGCGCTTGCCTCCGCCTTCAACTTCGAAGCCTATGGCGAAAACACCACCACCATCAATCCGGCGCAGCAGCCGACCGTCGACAAATACATGCGCCAGACCCTCGAAGAGAATGCCGGTCAGACCAACCAGGGTGTGCGGCTGGCGCTTTATTTCGATCGCAAGGCCCCAACCATCACCAGCTGGTACGACGTGCTGGCCGACACCGCGCTTGCCAGTGTCGTGCGCACCGTGCTCGGCCTGCCCGATTCCTTCGCCACCGCCGATGTCGACAAGCAGGCGCAGCTGTTCGAGCAAAAACTCGACATCTCGGATTTCTCCGACCCCGAGAAACTCGGCAAATTCCTGACGCGCTTCACCAGCATGTACGAGATCAACAACCCGACTTCATCGGCCCTCACCTCGGTCAGCGTGCTGTTTGCCCAGCCACTCACCGTCGGCATCTCCACCGACCTGATGATGGCCATGCAGAAATTGAGGTTCTGAGACCATCATGCGGGACAGCCTGTACGTCGCCCTTTCGTCGCAGATCGCGCTCGAGCGGCGCCTCGACACCATCGCCGATAACGTCGCCAACGCCTCGACGATCGGCTTCCGCGCCACCGGCGTGAAGTTCGAGGACGTCGTCTCCGGCACCGGGCAGAAATCGGTATCCTTCGCCTCCCCGGGCAAGACCTACCTTTCCGGCGCCCACGGTGCCTTGAGCGAGACCGGAAATCCCTTCGATTTCGCCATCCAGGGCGATGCCTGGTTCGCGATAGAGACGCCGGTCGGCACGGTCATGACCCGCGACGGCCGCTTTTCAATGAACGAGAACGGCGAGCTGATGTCGCTCGAGGGCCACCCGGTGCTCGATGCCGGCGGCTCGCCGATCCAGCTTGACCCCCGCAACGGTCCGCCCAAGGCCGGGGCCGACGGTTCGTTGCGCCAGAACGATCAGCTTGTCGGCTCGATCGGTCTCTACAATTTCGATCCAGGCGCGAACTTCGTCCGCTACGGCAATTCCGGCATCGTTCCGGCACGCACCCCGGAGCCTGTTACCGATCGCTCGGATATCGGCGTTGCCCAGGGCTTTCTCGAAGAGTCCAATGTCAATCCGGTCCTGGAGATCACCAGGCTGATCATGGTCCAGCGCGCCTTCGAGAACACCGCCGCCCTGATGCGGCAGACCGACTCGTCCACCGACGAGGCGATCAAGACGCTCGGCTCGAAATAATCCATGTCGCTCGACCAGCCATCCCTGCGCGCACCCGAAAGACAACTCCAGCCGGCGCCGGAAGACCGGCTTGCCGCGCTGGAACGGGTCTGGCGGCGTTTCGCCGACGCCGAGGCGCTGCTCAAGCGCGGCGGCCGCGTCATCGAAGTCACGCCCACGCACTACAAGGTGCACGGCCTTTCCGGTTTCGCCAGGCTGGGCGACATCGTCGAGCAGCGCGGCCATGCCGGTGCGCGCCGCGGCGAGATCGTCAAGATCGGCCGCGACGAGGCCGTCGTGGCGCCCTTCGAACGCAGCGCCGATTCCGGCATCGGTGATGCCGTGTTCCGCCGCGGTCCGCTCGTGGTGGCGCCGCATGCCTCGTGGCGCGGCCGCACCATCGACGCGCTCACCAGGGCCATCGATGGCGGCCCGCCGCTCGCCCGGGGAGACGACACGACGCGCGGCGCCCAGACGACGCCGGGAGCCATGGCGCGGCAACGCGTCGGCACTGCCTTCATGACCGGCGTCAAGGTCATCGATATCTTCACGCCGCTCTGCTTCGGCCAGCGCCTCGGCATCTTTGCCGGCTCCGGCGTCGGCAAGTCGACGCTGCTCGCCATGCTCGCCGGCGCCGACGCATTCGATACCGTCGTGGTGGCCCTCGTCGGCGAACGCGGCCGCGAAGTCCGTGAATTCCTTGAGGACACGATCGGCGACAGCATGGCCAAGACCGTCGCCGTCGTCGCCACCAGCGACGAAAGCGCCATGATGCGCCGGCGTGCGCCGGACACCGCCATGCGCGTCGCCGAGCATTTTCGCGACCAGGGGCATCGCGTTTTGCTGGTGCTGGATTCGATCACCCGCTTCGCTCACGCCCTGCGTGAGGTGGCGACGGGAACCGGCGAGCCGCCGGTCGCGCGCGGTTATCCAGCCTCGGTGTTCACCGAACTGCCCAAGCTGCTCGAACGCGCCGGGCCAGGCGGGGAAGGCAAAGGATCCATCACCGCCATCATTTCCGTGCTGGTCGACGGCGACGATCACAATGACCCGGTCGCCGATTCCGTGCGCGGCATCCTCGACGGCCATGTCGTGCTCGATCGCACGATCGCCGAACAGGGTCGCTATCCCCCCGTCAACCCGTTGTCGTCCATATCGCGGTTGGCCGGAAAGGCCTGGAGCGTCGAACAGCGCGCGCTGGTGACAAGGCTGAAGTCGATGATCTCGCGCTTCGAGGACACGCGCGATATCCGGTTGCTCGGGGCCTATCAGGGCGGCGTCGATGCCGAACTCGATATCGCCGTGCGCCAGGTGCCGCTGATCTATGAGGCGCTGACGCAAGCGCCGAAGGATCGCCCGTCGGCCGACCCGTTCTCCGATCTCGCCCGCCACCTCAGGAGCAAGCTGAACGCCGATGCCGGAGACTGAACGCGAATATACCGAGCGCATCCTGCGCGACATGATCGCCGAGGCCAATGCCGCGGAGCAAGCCGAGGCTGACGAAGCGAGAACTGCCAAGGCAAAGGCCGCCCGTGCCATCGCAGCCAAAGCCGAGGCTGTTCTGGCCAGAGCCGTCAAGCCAATCCTGCCACGGGCTGGCAAAGCCGATCCTGATCTGGCCAGGCCCGTCGAACCCGCTCTGCCCCGGGCTCCCCAGGCAGTGGCTGCCGAGATGACGCAGGCCAGCCGCGACTCGCTGATCGACGGCCTGTTCCCGCGCACCGAATGGCCGCAGCCACCAAAGGCACCGTTTCCCCGACTGAAGAAGAAGTCCGGCCGACGCAGCGATGTCGTCATTGCCGCGCTCGGCATCGCGCTCGGCCTGATCTGCGCCCTGTTCCCCTGGTACATCTTCTTCAACCAGGACCAGTTTGGCGTCCAGGCGATGAAGTTCGGCGGCACAGGCTCCAATTCCGGGCGAGCGGGCGGCGGCGTGGTCGCCGAACGCAGCGCGCCGCTGACGGCAAAGGACGTTCCCGCGGCCAATCTCGATCTTCTCGCCACGGGGACGGTGCGGGATGATGCCAATCCCGCAGCCGCATCCGACGAGCAACCGTTTCCGGCCGATGCGACGAAATTCCGCATGGTTCATGTCGCCAACGGCCGCGCCATGATCCAGGACGATGCTGGCCTCTGGATCGTCCAGCGCGGCTCGATACTGCCTGACTCCAGCCAGGTATCCTCCATCGAGCAGCGCAATGGCAAATGGGTCATGGTCACCAGTGCCGACCAGGTGATCGAACTCTCCAAATAAACGGTCTCAGGCTTCCGGCCATCCGCAAGGCCCGCGCAAGACTGGCGGCCTAGTCTCTGGGTACCTGCTCGGAGATTCCCATGGAGCCCGTTTCCCTTTTCGACCTCGCCGCCAAGCAAGCGCAATGGCTGGCAGTGCGCCAGTCGGCAGTCGCCGGCAACATCGCCAATGCCAACACGCCAGGCTATACGGCAAACGACGTCGAGCCATTCGAAAAGGTGCTCGACCGCGCCGCCGTATCGCTGCAGGCCACCCAGGCCGGCCATCTCGGCAATGCAGCGACCAATGCCGGCTTCACCATCAAGCCGCAGGAGGATGACGGCGTCGTCATGCCGTCCAAGAACTCCGTCGTGCTGGAAGACCAGTTGCTGAAAGCCGGCGAGGTGCGCCGCTCCTTCGAACTCAACACGGCGATCGTCAAGGCGTTTCATACGATGATGATGATGGCGGTGAAGAGCTGACCATGGACGCACTGACCGCAGCCCTCAAAGTCGCAGCATCCGGCCTCGGCGCGCAGTCGGAGCGTCTGCGCGTGGTTTCCGAAAACCTGGCCAACGCCCAGTCGACTGGCACCGCGCCCGGCTCTGATCCTTATCGCCGCAAGACCATCAGCTTCGTTTCCGAGCTTGACCGGGCCTCCGGCAGCTCAACGGTTGCAGTGAATTCGATCGATCGAGACCCAAGTGACTTTCCAGTCGAGTTCCAGCCCGGCAATGAGGCCGCCGACGAGAAGGGCTACGTCAAGATGCCCAACGTCAACGTGCTGATCGAAATGGCCGACATGACCGAGGCCAACCGCTCCTACGAGGCCAACCTTCAGGTCGTCAAGCAGGCCCGCGACCTGATTTCCATGACCATCGACCTGATGAGGAACCAGTAATGATCAGCGGTATCGGAGCCCTTCAGTTCAAGCCGTCGATCGGCGGCGATGACACGGCGACAAGCCTGCTTCAGGGCGGCGCGACACCCTCGGCCGGCGGTAACATCGGCACCTCCTTCGCCGAGGCGCTGAGCCAGGCAGCCTCCAAGACCGTCAACACGCTGCAGAATGCCGAGCAGGTATCGTTGCAGGCGCTCAAGGGCGACGCCGACACCCGTCAGGTGGTCGACGCCGTGATGAGCGCGCAGCAGGCGCTTCAGACCGCCGTCGCCATCCGCGACAAGGTGGTTTCCGCCTATCTCGAAGTCAGTCGAATGGGCATCTGAGGATTTCCGCCATGAAAGCACTCGCCATCGCCGCCACCGGCATGAATGCCCAGCAGACAAATCTGGAAGTCATCGCCAACAACATCGCCAACATCAACACCACCGGCTACAAGCGCGCCCGTGCTGAATTCTCCGACCTGCTCTATCAGGTCGACCGCACGCAAGGCGTGCCCAACCGCTCCAACGCCTCGCTGGTGCCGGAGGGCGTCTCGATCGGCCTCGGCGTCAAGACGACGGCCGTGCGCAACGTGCACACCCAGGGCGAACTGACCAGCACCGGCAACAGTTTCGACCTGGCGCTGACCGGCAGGGGCTGGTTTCAGATCGAGGGTGCCGACGGCGGCACGCTCTACAGCCGCGCCGGCGCTCTCAACACCAGCGCCACCGGCCAGTTGGTGACGGTCGACGGCGCTGCCGTCATTCCCGCAATCAATGTTCCCGTGGATGCCGTCGAGGTCATCGTCAACAAGACCGGCCAGGTGTTCGCCCGCATCGACGGCCAGACCGACCTGCAGAACCTCGGTCAGCTTCAGATCGCCAATTTCGCCAACGAGGCCGGCCTGGCGCCGCTCGGCGACAATCTGTTCCAGGAAACCACGGCTTCGGGGCCGGCGAATGTCGGCGTGCCTGGCGATCCCGGCTTTGCCACCATCCAGCAGGGCTATCTCGAAGCCTCCAACGTTGACCCGGTCAAGGAAATCACCGAGCTGATCTCGGCGCAGCGCGCCTATGAGATGAACTCCAAGGTCATCCAGGCCGCCGACGACATGGCCTCCGTCGTCTCCAAGAACATCAGGTAACGCATGATGTCGACGCCCGGCCTCCTGTCCGCATTCCGCCGCACCGCGCTCGTCCTTGCGCTGGTGACCGGCACGATGCCGGCTTTTGCCCAGGAATCGGCCAACCAGTCGGCCACCCGGATCGCCAGCAATCAAGCTGTCGGCGAGGTGGTGCTTATTCCGAGCCGGGTTATCTACCCCGGCGAGACCATCAACTTGGCTGCCCTGAAACAGGTCACCCTTATCGTCGGCAAGCACAAGCCGGAGGCGGTCGCCACACGGGTCGAGGAACTGGATGGCAAGGTCGCCAAGCGCACGTTGCTGCCCGGCCGCTACATTCCCTCCACCGCCATCCGCGAGGCCTGGCTGGTCGAACAGGGTGCCTCCGTGCAGATCTTCTTCATCGCCGGCGGGCTGACGATCTCGGCCACCGCCGTGACGCTGCAGCCAGGAGCCGCGGGCGACCTCGTCAAGGTCCGCAACATCGACAGCGGCAAAGTGCTGTCCGGCACCGTGATGGCGGATGGAACCATCCAGGTCAGCGCTTCATGATACGCGGGCTTACTCTGATACTGGCAGCCGTGCTTGGCCTGCAGCCGGCGCTGGCCGACGGCCTGACGCCGAAGGCCAAGCGCGAGCTCGCCGCTAAGAATGGTGGCGTCTACAACGATCCCGAATATGATCCGGCCACCACCAGCCGCATGTTCCGGGTTTCGACCGGGCCGAGTTCGCTGCCGCCGGGCCAGGTCGCCTCGCGCATCAAGGACATCGCCCAGTTGCAGAGTTCGCGCGACAATCAGCTCGTCGGCTACGGCCTGGTCATCGGCCTTGCCGGATCGGGCGACAGCCTGCGCAACTCGCCATTCACCGAACAATCGATCCGCGCGATGCTCGAAAATCTCGGCATCGCCACCGAAGGCGGCAGTGCACGTGCCAAGAATGTCGCCGCCGTCATCGTCACCGCCAACATGCCGCCCTACGTGCAGTCGGGCGCCCGCATCGACATCGACGTCTCCTCGATGGGCGACGCGACCTCGCTTTCCGGTGGCACGCTGATCATGACGCCGCTGAAGGCGGCGGACGGCGAGATCTATGCCGTCGGCCAGGGCTCGGTCATCGTGTCCGGCTTTACCGCCCAGGGACAGGCCGAGCAGCTGACGCAAGGCGTGCCGACCTCCGGCCGCGTGCCGAACGGCGCCATCGTCGAGCGTGCTGTCCAGGCCGAGTTCGACGATCAGGCGATCCTGACGCTGCAACTGCGCAATCCCGATTTCTCGACCGCTATCCGCATCGCGGACGCCATCAACGATTACACCGGCCAGCGCTTCGGCATGCGGGTGGCGGCCGAGCGCGATTCGCGCACCGTTCAGATCAGAAGGCCGAAGGGTGTCTCGGCGGCGCGCTTCTATGCCGAAATCGAGAACCTGGTGGTCGAATCCGACACGCCGGCTCGTGTCGTCATCGACGAGCGCACCGGCACCATCGTCATCGGCAATGACGTCAAGATCTCGCGGGTCGCCATCAGCCACGGCACGCTCACCGTGCGCATCACCGAAGCGCCGCGCATCGTCCAGCCCGAACCCTTCTCCAAGGGCGAGACCGCCGTGGAACCGTTCACCGCCATCGACGCCAGCCGGCCCGACGCCCGCGTTGCGGTGCTGGACGGACCCGATCTCCAGACCCTCGTTTCCGGCCTCAACCGCCTCGGCGTCAAGCCGGACGGCATCATCGCCATTTTGCAGGGCATCAAGTCGGCCGGGGCCCTGCAGGCCGACCTGGTTCTGCAATAGGCGATGCCGATGACGCGCTCCTTCCCACGCCATGACGGCAGACACCGCAAAGCCGCGATCCTCCTCGCGACCGCCATTGTCGCGGCTCTGCCCTTTGCCGGCGACACCGCACGCGGCGAGGAGATGGTCCGCCAGGTCCTGCCGGGAGCACCGGTGGCAGCGGCGCCGCAGCAATTGAAACGGGAAAAGGCGCCGGACCAAAGCGAGATCGAGCGCTTCTGCTCAAACATCGCCGACGCCGCCCGCGACCGCCGCTATGTCCTGCAGGCGGAGGAACTGAAGCAGCTCCAGGCCGGCATTGACGAGCGCATGAAAGCTCTCGACGCAAAGAAAGCTGAATACGAGACCTGGCTGAAGCGGCGCGAGGTTTTCCTGGCCCGGGCCGAGGACGGCGTCGTCCAGATCTACGCCGGCATGAAACCCGACGCCGCCGCCGAGCGGCTGGCCATCGTCAACGCCGATCTGGCTGCGGCCATATTGATGAAGCTCGATTCACGCAAGGCGAGCGTCATCCTCAACGAAATGGACCAGAAGGCGGCGGCGACGCTCACCGGCATTATGGCCAGCGCAGCCCGAAGGGTAGATCCGTCATGATCCGGAAAATGCTTGTCCTGTGCGCGGTCACCATGCTGTCCGGTTGCGGAACCAACCTCAAGGAGGTCGGCAGGGAGCCGGCCCTCTCCCCGGTCGGCTCCGGCATCGATGGCGGCAGCACCGGCTCCCTCTATCGCTACCCGCAAACGCCGCCCGCGCCGGTCAAGAAATTCTCGTTGTGGGACGACCGCCAGAGCCGGCTGTTCACCGACCCGCGGGCGCTGTCCCAGGGCGACATCCTGACGGTCAAGATCAAGATCAACGATCGGGCCAACTTCAAGAACCAGAACGACAGGAGCCGCACCGCCAATCGCAAGCTCGGTTACGACCTCAGCGCGCAGTGGGACAAGTGGAGCACCGCCGGCAAGGGCGCTGGGGCTCTCAGCTCCACCACGGACACGACGGCTGACGGCGAGATCAAGCGCTCGGAAACGCTTGAGCTCAATGTCGCGGCGATCGTCACCGATGTGCTGCCCAACGGCAATCTGATGATCACCGGATCGCAGGAAGTGCGCGTCAACGCCGAGCTCAGGGTGCTGACGCTCGCCGGCATCGTGCGGCCGGCCGATATCGGCGCCGAAAACACCATCCCCTACGAACGCATCGCCGAGGCCCGCATCTCCTATGGCGGACGCGGTCGCATCACCGAGGTCCAGCAACCTGCCTACGGCCAGCAGATTCTCGACCAGGTTCTTCCGTTCTAGGATCGGGGCAGGGCGCCGTGGCAAATATCGAACAGGCTCAGCCGCGCAAGGGTCCCTCCCCTGCCATTCAGGCCGGCATGCTGCTGGTTGTGACGGCGGCGGCCATTGGCATGGGCTGGATGTCCGGCGGTTATCTCAAAGGCGTCGGCGCACCGGCGTCGGTACCGGTCGCGCCCGAGAACGAAGGCAAGATCGTGCAGCCCGCCGCGGCCGTTCAGCCAGGCCTGGGCCCGATGCTTGTCGTCCTGGCACCGATCACCACCAACATTGCCTCGCCTGCCGGCACCTGGATCAGGATGGAGGTATCGGTCGTCTATGACGTGCCACAGCCACAGGCAATGTCGGATGACATCCACCAGGACCTTCTGGCCCTGGTGCGCACGTTGAAGATGCATCAGATCGAGGGCGCCAGCGGCTACCAGCACCTGAAGGCCGACCTCGAAGAACGCGCCGCGATCCGCAGCCAGGGTCACGCCAAACAGGTACTCATCAGGACATTGCTGCTCGAATGAGAAAGTTCCTTCTCGCCACGGCCATGATCGCCGCCGCCACCTCCATCGCGGCGGCCCAGCAGCTCGATCTCGGCGGCATCGGCAAGGCTGACGGCACCACCGTCGGCTACATCATCCAGATGTTCGGCCTGCTGACCGTTCTGTCGGTGGCGCCAGGCCTGCTGATCATGGTGACCAGCTTCACCCGTTTCGTCATCGCCTTCTCGATCCTGCGCGCCGGCATCGGCCTGCAGTCGACACCGGCAAACCTCATCCTGATTTCGCTGTCGCTGTTCATGACCTTCTATGTCATGGCGCCGACTTTCGATCAGGCCTGGAACACCGGCGTGAAGCCGCTGATGGACAACCAGATCACCCAGACCGAAGCCTTCGACAAGATTTCGGACCCGTTCCGCACCTTCATGCTGCACAATGTGCGTGACAAGGATTTCGACCTCTTCGCCGACCTCGCCCGCGAGCGCGGCCAGACCGTTTCGCGTGACACCGTCGACCTGCGCATCCTGGTGCCAGCCTTCATGATCTCGGAGATCCGGCGCGGTTTCGAGATCGGCTTCCTGATCGTGCTGCCATTCCTGGTCATCGACCTAATCGTGGCCACCATCACCATGGCGATGGGCATGATGATGCTGCCGCCGACAGTGGTGTCGCTGCCGTTCAAGATCCTGTTCTTCGTCCTGATCGACGGCTGGAACCTGCTTGTCGGCAGCCTGGTGCGCTCCTTCAACTGACCCTGCCGCGCCGGCTCGAAATCCCAGCAATATATTTTCGATTAACCGTCCGGTTTAGCCCTTTGGTAGGGACTTGCCCGCATATTCGCTCGCAGATGGCGGGTGATCGATTTTGAGAGATCATGGGCATGATGCCGCACCGTCATACCGGTAGAGCCGGTATGTAAAAAATACCTGTAAAATCAAGGTACGAGTACCATGTCCAGCATCATGACGAACAGCGCCGCATTGACGGCCCTGCAGAGCCTCAACGCCACCAACAAATCCCTCACCGACACTCAGGCCCGCATTTCGACCGGCTACAAGGTCTCGCAGGCTTCGGACAACGCCGCCTATTGGTCGATCGCCACCACGATGCGCTCCGACAACAAGGCTCTGTCGACCGTGCAGGATTCGCTTGGCCTCGGCGCGTCGAAGGTCGACACCGCCTACACCGGCATGAACGCCGCGATCGCCACCATCGACTCGATCAAGCAGAAGCTGACCTCGTCCTATGGTCAGACGGATGCCGCCAAGGAAAAGACCCAGGTCGAAATCGCCGCCCTTCAGGCGCAGCTGAAGGGTTACGCCGACGGCGCGACTTTCTCCGGCACCAACATGCTGTCCGTCAACAGCGGCGCGACAGCCACGACGGCGGCCGATGTGAAGATCGTTTCGGCGTTCAACCGCAGCTCCGCCGGCGCGGCTTCGATCTCGACGATCGACGTCAACGTGGAAAGCATCAAGCTGTATGAATCCGGTGCCGCGGCGACCAGCAAGGGCATTTTGGACTCCAATCGTCTCGGCACCACCGGCGCTGAGGTTGCCGCGGCCTCGGCACCGACTTTGGGCGCTGCCGCAGCGGTCACCGACACCTATTCGGTCGCCACGCTGACGATCTTCTCGGGTGGCACGGCCGCCAGCGATAGCC
Source organism: Mesorhizobium sp. M7A.F.Ca.US.008.03.1.1 (assembly GCF_003997495.1). GTDB lineage: Bacteria > Pseudomonadota > Alphaproteobacteria > Rhizobiales > Rhizobiaceae > Mesorhizobium. The sequence continues at coordinate 147,682 of NZ_RZRU01000006.1, forward strand.
AGATCGCCCAGCAGATGAACGTCGTCGACGCCGCGCTCAAGGACATGACCAACGCCGCCACCAAGCTCGGCGCCGCCAAGAGCAGTATCGACCTGCAGAAGACCTTCACGCAGGATCTGATGGACTCCATCGATCGCGGTGTCGGCCAGCTCGTCGATGCCGACATGAACAAGGAATCGACCCGTCTCCAGGCCCTGCAGGTCCAGCAGCAGCTCGGCATCCAGGCGCTGTCGATCGCCAACGGTTCGTCGCAGTCGATCCTGTCGCTCTTCCGCGGCTAATCGCCTTCGCCCAACCACAGTTCGCACTAAAAAATCGGGCCGCGCCAAAAGCGCGGCCCGATCTGCGTTTTGCTCCAGCCCCACGCAACCCTCGATCCTTAACTCTCAAAAGCCAGCTTTTAACAGGCTGTTAACCATGCCGCGCTAGTTATGGTTAACCAATAGCTTACGACAGTTGGCGAATCGGTCCGACCGGCACGATGCCACCCGTTGAACAGGCCCATCCGGCATGTCAGAGCATGCCGGCTTTAGAGAAGGAGCGACTTTCTTGGCGAGCATCATGACCAACGCTTCGGCGTTAACCGCACTTCAAAGCCTCAGCGCCACCAACAAGTCACTCGAGCAGACGCAGGCGCGCATCTCGACGGGCTACCGGGTCTCGCAGGCCTCCGACAACGCCGCCTACTGGTCGATCGCCACCACGATGCGCTCCGACAACGCGGCCCTGTCGACCGTGCAGGATGCACTCGGCCTCGGCGCCTCGAAAGTCGACGCCGCTTACACCGGCATGAACAATGTGCTGACAACGATCGGGCAGATCAAGACCAAGGTGCTGTCCATGGTCGGTCAGACGGATGCCGCCAAGGCAAAAACCCAGACCGAGATCAAGGCGCTTCAGACGCAGATGAAGTCGTTTGCCGATGCGGCGACGTTCTCCGGCTCGAATTTCCTGGCGGTGACCTCCAAGCAGACTGCCGCCCCTAACGATGGCGTCCAGCCCGACTCGCAGATCGTGTCCTCATTCAATCGCTCCTCATCCGGCGCAGTGTCGATCGGAACGATCAACATCGATGTCGAGGGCACCAAGCTTTTCGACTACGGCCTCGCCGCCGAGGTCAAGAATTCCGGAACCCTCGATCGCAAAACCTCCATCTATTCCACGGGCGCCGCCCAAACCCTGTACGACAACGCCTATGCTGGCGTGATCGCGGGCGGAGGAACGGATATCGCCGCAAACACAGCCGGCCAGACGGCGGCGGGAGCGGTCGCCAAGGTCGACAATATTTCCGCCTACAACCTCGACATCACGGCCCCAGGGGTGACCGACGACATCATCACGCAGATGGTGACCAGGATGGACAAGGTCATGGCCCAGTTGACCGACTCCGCCACCATCCTCGGCTCGGCCAAGAGCAGCATCGACCTGCAGAAGACCTTCACCCAGAGCTTGATGGACTCCATCGACCGCGGCGTCGGCCAGCTCGTCGATGCCGACATGAACAAGGAATCGACCCGTCTCCAAGCCCTGCAGGTGCAGCAGCAACTCGGCATCCAGGCGCTGTCGATCGCCAACAGCGCCTCGCAGTCGATCTTGTCTCTGTTCAAGAGCTGATCACGGGCGCCACCGGCGCCCACCTTCCCATCAGATAATCGGGCCGCGCCGCAAGCGCGGCCCGATTTCATTTTCGCACAAGCTTCGAAGACTAGAGTTCCGGCGGACAATCATGCTGGGAGTCGTTGAACCGTGCCGGAACAGATCCAGAGCATCATCTCTAATCTCCGCGGGTTTGGCGTGAAGCGCCTCGCCATGCTGGCGGGCATCGCCGTTCTGGTGATGGGCGTCATCGGCATCGCCTCGGTCTATCTCAACCGCCCCGCCTACGACACGCTCTATGTGGGACTCGACCGCGCCGACGTGAACCAGATCGGCCTGGTGCTGGGCGAAGCCGGTATCGGCTTCGATGTCGGCGCCGATGGAACCTCGGTTCTGGTGCCGGTCGGCACCACCGCTCAGGCCCGCATGCTGCTCGCCGAAAAGGGCCTGCCGACCAGCGCCAATGCCGGCTACGAATTGTTCGACAATGTCGGCTCGCTCGGCCTCACCTCCTTCATGCAGCAGATCACCCGTGTGCGCGCGCTGGAAGGCGAGATCGCCCGCACCATCCAGTCGATATCGGGCATCAAGGCTGCGCGGGTTCACATCGTCATGTCCGAACGCGCCAATTTCCGCCGCGACGAGCAACAGCCTTCCGCTTCCGTGGTCATCCGCTACGCCGGCATCGACGCCGAGAAGAGCGCCATGTCGATCCGCCATCTCGTCGCCGCCGCCGTTCCCGGCCTGTCGGCCGACAAGGTGACTGTTCTCGATTCCAGCGGCAATCTGCTGGCCGCTGGCGACGATCCGTCCAACACCAGCGCCGCCCGCACGCTCGGCGTCGAGCAGACCGTCGAGGCGCAGATAGGAGACAACATCCGCCGTGCGCTGACGGCCTATCTCGGCCCCGACAATTTCCGCGCCAGCGTCAAGGCCGAGGTCAACACCGACACCCGCCAGACGGAAGAGACCATCTTCGATCCGAATTCCCGCGTCGAACGCTCGGTACAGTCGGTGCGCGCCAACGAGAACAACAACCAGAAGCAGGCTTCCACTCCGGCCAGCGTCGAGCAGAACCTGCCCGAGACCCAGGCAACCGCCACCGATGGCCCGCAATCCTCCTCGCAGAACGACCGCAGGGAAGAGATCACCAACTACGAGATCAATTCCAAGAAGATCGCCACCGTCTCCAACGGCTACACCGTCACCAAGATGTCGATTGCCGTGGTCGTCAACCAGCAGCGGCTGACGACCATCCTCGGCAAGGACGCCACGCCGGAGCAGATCGCCAAGCGCGTCGCCGAGATCCAGAAGATGGTCACATCCGCTACGGGCCTGGACGAAAAGCGCGGCGACATCATCGACGTCTCGGCGGTCGAGTTCATCGATGGCCTGGATGGCGAGGCGATCCCGCAGGCGGGAATGCTCGATTCGATCGGCCAGCATGCCGGCACCATGATCAATGCGGGTGCCTTCATCGTCGTGGTGTTCCTGGTCGCCTTCTTCGGCCTGAGGCCGATGGCCGCGGCGCTGACGGCAAAGGCTACTCCGGCCCTGGCAGGTCCCAGCTTCGACGACGTCCAGCGCTCGCTGCCGACCCCGGAGGCAATGGCCGCCACCGACAATGCCGCGGTTGGCGCCTTGCCAGGCACACGCCCCGGCCCCACACCGCTCGACGATCTTCGCCAGAAGATCCGGCCGGCGCCGCAGGACCGGCTTGCCAGGATGGTCGACCTCAACGAGGAGCGCACCGCACAGATCCTGCGCAAATGGGCTTCCCAGGAAGTGGCGGTGTAAACCATGCCCTCCGTAGCCCTCTTCGACCTTCTGCCTGATTTCGGGACGCGCGCGCAACGTGCCGGCCAGCCCCGGGCAGCAGTCGATCCCGAACACAGGCCCGAGACGCCGGCGCCGCAAGCCGATATCGGCACGCTGATCGCCGAGGCGGTTGCCCAGGCGGAGGCAGTGCTGGAGGTCCGCCTGTCGGCTGCGCATGACGCCGCGCTCGAGGCCGAACGCCAGGCCAATGCCGAGGAAGCAAGGATATTTCACGAAAGCCTCGGCGACGATGTCGGCAAGGCGGTCTCTCTGCGCATCGATGCGATGGAGGCGCGCGTGACCGGACTTGTCGCCGCCACGGTCGCCCGCATCATCGGCGGCATCGTCAGCGACGATCTGCAGAAACGTTCGATCGATGCGTTGGCCGGCGCCGTTCGCGAAGCGGTTGGCGATGCCGAAGCGGTGCGCATCGTCGTGCACGGCCCGCTCTCGATGTTCGAAACACTGAAGGCGTCGCTCGGACCCCGCGCCGCCAATCTCGATTTTGTCGAGGCGCCAGGCTTCGACCTGACCGTCGCCATCGACGAGGCGGTGTTCGAGACGCGCATGGCCGAATGGTCGACGATCCTCTCAGAGGTCCTGGCATGAGCGTCGCCAACGCCGATCACGGCCGCAACGAGATCATCATCGTGCGGCGCAGTCATGACGACCATGACGAAGCCCACCATGGCGGCGTCTGGAAGATCGCCTTCGCCGACTTCATGACGGCCATGATGTGCTTCTTCCTGGTCATGTGGCTGATCAACGCCGCCAACGAGCAGACAAAGGCGGCCGTCGCCAGCTACTTCAACCCGGTCAAGCTGGTCGACCGCAATTCGAGCCGCAAGGGCCTGGAGGATCTCGGCGACGGCCCGCGCGCCATGGGGCTGACGGCCGACGATCCGCAAGAGGCCACCAGCAAAGCCGGACAGAACGGCAATGCCGGCGCAGGCGCATCGGACCGCAAGCAGGACAAGCAGGAGCCGCAGCAGGCGGAACGCTCCGACGACCATCTCTTCGCCGACCCCTACGCGGTGCTTTCGGAAATCGCCACCGACACCGGCGTCATGCAGAATGTCAGCCAGAAAGGCGACGGCGGCGTGCAGGCTGCCGGCCCGGCTACCGGCGCCTCCGGTGGCGCCTCCTACCGCGATCCCTTCGAGCCGGATTTCTGGTCGCAGCAGGTCGCGGCGCCCGGCGCCGAGGCCAGCGCCGAACGCACCAAGATCGAGGGCGATCCGGCCAAGCCCGGCGACAAGACCGCCGAAACGCAAGTGCTCAAAGTCAAAGCCGTGCCGCCTGTCGCGCCCGCACCGCTTGAGCCGCAGGCAAAGGACGTGACCGGCAAGCAGGCCGCGAACCCTGCCACCGCAATGGCCGGCGAGACCAAACCGGACGGCACCAAGGCCGCCGACGCAGCCAAGGCAGAGCCTGAGGCGCAAAAGGCGGCCAAGCCCGAAATCGGCGAGAAGGCACCAACCGCGGCTGCCGTGAAGGCAGCGGCCGACGTCAAGCGGCAGTTGGCCGATGCTTTCAAGCCTGGCGACAAGCTGCACGACGGCGTCTCGGTCGAAGCCACCGACAAGGGAGTCGTCATCTCGATCACCGATCAGCTCGACTTCGGCATGTTCGAGGTCGGCTCGGCATTGCCGAGACGCGAACTGGTGCTGGCGATGGAGAAGATCGGCCGCATCGTCAACAGCCAGAAGGGCACCATCAGCATCAACGGCCACACCGACGCTCGGCCATTCCGCAGCGGCAGCTACGACAATTGGCGGCTGTCGACGGCACGCGCGCATTCCGCCTATTACATGCTCGTGCGCGGCGGCGTCGACGAACGCCGCATCACCGAGGTCGCCGGCTATGCCGACCGCCAGCCGAAGGTAGCAGCCGATCCATTGGCGGCCGCGAACCGCCGCATCGAGATCCTGATGGCGACCGGCGGATGAAGCGAGCGGCCGTCACCCGCCGGTTGATTGGCCTGCTGCTGCTGGCCGGCGGACACCCGTCGGCCGGTTTCGCCCAGGACGCGCTGCAGCCGTATCAGCTGGTGCGCTCGCTGCAACTCATCCAGGACCGCATAGCCGCCGGCGATCATGCCGCCATGCCTATGCAGGCCAAGCTTCTGGAAATGGCGGATGCACGCCTGCGCGCGGCGAATGCCGAGGATTACAGGGATCCCAAGAACTTTCGCGCCCTGCTTGTCTACGGCATGAGTGGCGGCAACCCGGTGACCGTCGAAGCCGCCACGTCGCGCGCCACGACGGACCCGCAAAGCCTTGCCATAGCCAAAGGCGTGATCGACTACCTCAACGGCCGGCCCGGCGAGGCGATCGAGGCGTTGAAGCCGATCGATCCCATGGCGCTGCCTCCCGATCTCGGCGCTTTCCTTGCCCTGGTCAAAGGCTCGTTGCTTGCCGGCGACCAGCCGGCGGCCGCACTCGGTCTGCTCGACCAGGCAAGATTGCTCAGCCCCGGCACGCTGGTCGAGGAAGCGGCACTTCGCCGTTCGGTCGGCATTGCTGTCGCGCAAGGTGACGCGGCACGCTTCGCGCTTGCCTCCACCCAATATGTCGAGCGTTACCTCTATTCGCCCTATGCCAGCCAGTTCGCCGACTCCTTCGTCTCCGGCGTCATCGCGCTGCACATGTCGATCAGCCAGGACAAGCTGGGCGACATCACTTCGATGATGGATCCCGAACGCGAGAAGGTGATCTATCTGCGCATCGCCCGCCGCGCCGCGATCGACGGCCTGAACGATCTGTCGGCTTTTGCTTCGGCGCGGGCCGAGCAGGGCCGCGACGGCAACACCAACCAGGACGATCCACGCGCCCTGCTCTATGCCAGCCTTTCCACCGTCACCTCGGGCACCATCGAGGATGTCCGCGCCAAGCTTGGCAAGATCGACCGCTCCAGGCTCTCGGAAGGCGACCGCGCCTTGCTCGACGCCGCTCAGGCGATTGCCGGCGAGGTCGTCGCGCCGCCCGCCACCCTTCCCGAGGAAAAGCCTGCCCCTGTTGCGGCCGAGCAAACGCCGGCGCCCGAGATCGCCACGGCGCAAGGCGCCGATGACAGCGGACTGCCACCGGTCGAAGGCGCGATCTCGGAGAAACCTGCCGCCACCGCGGCCTCCGCCGGATCAGCGAAAGCGCCGGACACGGCGCCGGCTGCGGCCACATCCGCCGACGCAGCGACTGTCATGCCGGTCTCGGCACCGTCGCCTGCAGCCGGCTCCGAGACCACTGATCCGACCGACGCCGCCATGACCAGAACACGTCGACAGCTCGACCTGATCGACCAGATGCTTGGAGCCGCCCCCAAATGACCACCAGCCTCGGCTCGGCCTTGCCAGGATTTGCCTCCACGCGCGCGACGTCGGAGCAACCGGCTGCGAATGGCAGGAACGACGACGCCGGCTTCGGCAAGATGCTGCGCGGCGACACGAACCCTAACCGCCCGGAACGGCAGCCGGCGACCGAGGCGGGATCGCGCGACCAGCGCTGGGGCAAACTTGCCGCTGGCCTTGCCGGGCATGGCGGCAAGGCCGAACCGACGGCGGCCGGTCCCGGAAAGACCATTTCGACCAAAGTGCCAACCGTGAAAATCGGCAAGGACGATCTGGAAGCAAAGGCGCGCAAGGACGATGCCGACGCCGAAGAGACGGCGCCGGACGCCGATGCTGTGCCGCTTCAGGACGACTTGTCGCTGCTGATCGCGTTTCATGACCTGCGCCATTTCTCGACGTCGGCCAAGGCCGCCGGGCGCGACGCGGCAGCCGCCGAGAGCCCATCGAACCCGGCGCTCGACGGGCAAGCTCCCCTGCCGAAGACCTATCGATCAAAATCCACGGCCGGACGCGAGGCCCTCGAAACCATGTCGAAGCCGGAGCAAGTGTCGATCGTCGACGGGCCTTTGACGGAGCTTGACGCCCAGCCACCGAGCTCTGTCTCCAGCGCGCCGAAACGCGACAACACAGTGGCGGCCCTGAAGCTGCCGGACGCGCCGGCTGCCGATGTGCCCGGCGTGCAGTCGAAACACACCGCGTCGGCGATGAAGAGTATCGGGGATGTCCAGTCCTCGATGCGGCCCGAAGCGGGGAAACAGTCCCTGTCCGCCGCACGCATCGACGTGGTGTCCGAACAGAGCTTCCCCGCGCCGCCGCAGAGTCCCATCAGCCAGGCCGCCCTCAATGTGATCAACGCCATAGCCGCCGACAGCGGCCCGCAAAAGGCGCTTTCAGCCTCATCCGCGGCCGCTCAGCTGGCCAGCCCTGTTGCCGTTCCGACACATATGTTGAAGATCGAACTTCACCCCGCTGAACTCGGCATGGTGACGGCCCATCTTCGCCTCTCCGGAGAACAACTTTCGATTGAGCTCAAGCCTGAATCACACGACGCCTATCGTCGGCTGTCCGCCGACAGCGAGGCCATCGTCAAGTCACTGCGGGGGCTCGGCTTCGAGGTTGACAAGGTCACAATCCTGCAACCTTCGGTAGCGGTTCCCTCTACAACCCGCACCGATGCAACCGCCCCGTTGCCGGCGGCAACAGGCCGCGATCCATCATCCTTCCAGCCGGGGAATTCAGGCGGCGGCAGCTCCGGAGCCGGCGGCCAGCAACCGGGCCAGCAATCCTCAGGGAAACGCAACGATGACGCGCAGGACTACGGCCGCGGCACTTCGCCTTCTCGCGAGCGCGCTGGCGGCGATATCTTTATCTAGCGCGGCAAGCGCTGCCGCAGCCGCAACCAACCCTTGCGAGCCGGAAATCCTGCGCGCCGCCGATCGCTATGGCGTGCCCGCCGGCATCCTCTATGCCGTTGGCTTGACGGAGACCGGCAACAAGGGCAGCCTTCAACCCAACGCCTTGAATATAGAAGGAAAAGCGGTCTTTCCAAGAAGCCGTACCGAGGCCCTGGCCGCCTTCGCCAATGCCCGGCGCGAGGGCAAGACGCTGATCGATCTGGGCTGCATGCAGATCAACCACCACTACCACGCTTCGCATTTTCGCAGCGTCGAGGACATGCTCGACCCGCGCCAGAACGTCGACTATGCGGCGCGCTTCCTGGCCAGCCTCCATGCCCGCCACGAGACCTGGTCGATGGCCGTCGCCCGCTACCATGCCGGCCCCGACAACGATCCGGCGCAGAAGATCTATGTCTGCCGCGTCATTGCCAACATGGTCGCCACCGGCTTTGGAAAATGGACCGCGAACGCTCGCGGCTTCTGCAACCCGTAAGCGCATTTCACGCTTCTAATAGACAAACCTTGCAACTCGGAATTGTTGGTTTGACTTGGTCAGAACTTACCACCGAAAGCATATCTGGTCGCACGCTAATGCAACCGATACGATTCCAGACTCCCAAGAAACTAGCTACAAGAAATGACGGTTGTTCAGGATTCTCGCCAGCGGATACGCCTCTCTTCACGGGGCAAATGATTTGATTCGGAAGGCGGGGCCGATGATTGTGATCGTTGACGAGCGGGAGCTCGTAACAGAGGGATACAATTCACTTTTCGATCGTGAGGGCATCGCCTGTGCAGGCTTTGCGTCCGGCGAATTCGGCGAGTGGGTGAACTCCGCCGCCGACACCGATCTGCGCTCGGTCAGGGCCTTCCTTATCGGCGACTGCCGCGAAGGCTCCATCTCTCCCCGCCAGATCCGCGACCGCACCGGCGCTCCGGTCATTGCGCTGAGCGAACAGCATTCCCTGGAGAACACGCTGCGGTTGTTCGAGAGCGGCGTCGACGACGTCATTCGCAAGCCCGTCCATATCAGAGAGATTCTGGCCCGCATCACCGCCATCCGTCGCCGCGCCCAGGAAGACGTCGCCTACACCGAGATTGGCGCCATGCGCATCTTCATGGACGGCCGCGACCCCGAGATCGACGGACAGCCCCTCCCCTTGCCGCGCCGTGAGCGCCGAATCCTTGAATATCTGGCGAGCAATCGCGGACGCCGTGTCACCAAGACCCAGGTTTTCAACGCCATTTACGGCATCTTCGACGAAGAGGTCGAAGAAAACGTGGTGGAAAGCCACATCAGCAAACTGCGCAAGAAGCTGCGCGAAAAGCTGGGCACCGACCCGATCGATTCCAAGCGTTTCCTTGGCTACCGGCTCGTCTTCTGATGCAGCCCCGCGCCAGCCTCGCGCAAGAAAACACGCGTAGCCTCGTTGCCAGTGGCATGGACACAGCGGAGACGTTTCGATGAGCCTCTATGGAATGATGCGGACCGGCGTTTCCGGCATGAACGCGCAGGCAAACCGCCTGTCGACGGTCGCTGACAACATCGCCAATTCCGACACCACCGGCTACAAGCGGTCCTCCGCCGAATTCTCGACGCTGGTCATGCCGTCGACCGGCGGCGCCTACAATTCCGGCGGCGTCACCACGACGATCCGTCAGGCGGTCAGCGATCCGGGTGTGCTTCAATACACGACCTCGGTTTCCGACCTTGCCGTCAGCGGCGATGGCTTCTTTGTCGTTCAGGATCCGAGCGGCACCCCTTACCTGACCCGAGCCGGCGCCTTCGTTCCCGACGGTCAGGGCAGACTGGTCAACTCGGCCGGCTTCCAGCTGATGGCCTACAGCTACGACAACGGCGTACCGGCAGCGACGGTCAATGGCTTCGAGGGGTTGGTCCCGGTTGTCATCTCCGACCAGGGAATGACCGCGACACCGAGCACCGAGGGCAGCTATGCAGGCAACCTGCCGGCCGGCGCGACACCGGTCGCCGCCGGCAATCTGCCCACCACCAATGCTGTCGGCGCGCAGTACACTTCAAAATCCTCCATGGTTGCCTACGACAATCTCGGCAACAAGAAGCTGCTCGACGTCTATTTCACCAACACCGGCGCCGGCACCTGGCAGGTCTCGGTCTTCGATCAGTCTAAGGCCACCGCCGGAACAGCATTCCCTTATACCGGTGGCGCGCTGGGCTCGGCCAACCTGACGTTCGACACCACCACCGGCAAGCTCACCGGCGCCGTCGACAGCGTCTCCCTCACCGTGCCCAACGGCGCCGCCTTTTCGCTCGATCTGTCTGCGCTGACCCAGCTTGGCGCCGGCTTCACGGTTTCCGACGCCCAGGTCAACGGCAACGCGCCGAGCACCATCGACAAGGTCCAGATCAGCAAGGACGGCACCATCTACGCCCAGTACAAGGACGGCTCCACCAAGCCGCTCTACAAGATCCCGCTCGCCGACGTACAGAGTCCGGACCAGCTCAAGGCGCTGCCTGGCAACGTTTATTCGCAGGGCACCGAATCCGGCGCGGTTCGTGTCGGCTTTGCCAATGAAGGCAAGCTCGGCTCCATCATCTCCGGCGCGCTCGAGAATTCCAACGTCGATATCGCCGAAGAGCTGACCAACATGATCGCGGCGCAGCGCAGCTACACCGCCAATTCGAAAGTCTTCCAGACCGGTTCCGATCTGATGGACGTCCTTGTCAACCTGAAGCGATAAGACGGGCGCCGCCCGCGAAAGACCCGCATGTCACTGTCTACCGCATTGAGTATCGCCCAGTCGGCGCTTATGAACACCGCGCGACAGACCAGCGTCGTCTCGCGCAACGTCGCCGACGCCTCCAACCCGGACTATTCGCGCCGCCAGGCCATCGTCACCAGCACGGCGCCGGGCGCGCGTTCGGTCGATATCCAGCGCGCAGCCAACGAGCTTTTGTTTCGCCAGAATCTCGGCGCGCTGTCGGCCTGGAGCGGCCAGAGCGCGCTCTACAGCGGCATGGATCAGCTGGGCGTTGCGGTCAATGGCGTCGACAATGCGTCCTCGCCCTCGACCGCGATCGCCAACCTCCAGCAGGCGCTGCAGCTCTACGCCACCTCGCCGTCCAACCAGAATCTCGGTGCCTCCGTCATCGACGCGGCCAAGCAGGTCGTGCGCTCGCTCAACGAGGGCGCCAAGGCCGTCCAGGACTTCCGCACCCGGACCGACGGCCAGATTGCCACGGCCGTCGATGACCTGAACTCGCTCCTCAGCCAATTCCAGGATGCCAACACGGCCGTCATGTCCGGAACCCGTTCCGGCACCGACGTTTCCGATGCGCTCGACCAGCGCGACGCGCTTTTGAAGAAGATTTCGAACTATGTCCCGGTGTCGACCTTCACGCGAGGCGACAATGACATGGTCATCACCACCGGCGACGGCACGACTTTGTTCGAGACGATACCGCGCACGGTCACCTTCGCGGCGTCGGCAGGCTATACAGCCGGTGCCGCCGGCAATGCCGTTTACATCGACAACGTGCCGATCTCGGCGGGTGCCGGCGGCAACACCAGCGCCAGCGGCACGCTTGCCGGCCTGCTGCAATTGCGCGACGGCGTCGCCTCGACCATGCAGAGCCAGCTCGACGAGACGGCGCGTGGCCTGATCACCGCCTTTGCCGAGACCGCACCCTCGATGGCCAATGCCGCCGGCCTGTTCACCTGGTCGGGCGCGCCGGCCGTGCCGGCCGCCGGCACGCTTGTCAACGGCCTTGCCGCGTCCATCAGCGTCAATGCAGCGATGGATCCGAGCACCGGCGGCAACCCGACGCTGCTGCGCGACGGCGGTGCCAACGGTGCGGCTTATGTAGCCAACACCGGCGGTGGCGCGTCCTATTCCACCCTTCTGGTTGCCTATGGCGACCGGCTCGACCAGCCGATGGCTTTCGATCCCGCCGCCGGGGTTTCGGCAACCTCCAGCGTGTCCGACTACGCCGCCAATTCGATCGGCTGGTTCGAGGGCGTGCGCCAGCAGGCTTCGACCGCCTCCGACGCCAAGGAAGCACTGGCATCGCGCAGCGCCGAGGCGCTGTCCAACGCGACCGGAGTCAATGTCGACCAGGAAATGTCGCTGCTGCTCGACCTCGAACACACCTACCAGGCATCGGCGCGGATGATGAAAACCGTCGACGACATGATGGCGGCCTTGCTCAACGCGGTGGGATAATTCCATGACTTCAGTCTCCTCGGCCGCAATCTCCAATGCCATGCGCTCCCAGCAGATGCGCATGCAGGCCGAACTCGTCAAAGCCACCAAAGAATCCTCGACGGGCAGGGTCGCCGATATCGGCCTGGCTCTCGGCGGGCGCACCACCCAGGCCGTCACCTTCCAGCGCGATCTTGATCGGCTCAACGTCATCATCGATTCCAACGGCCTGGTCGGCGCCCGGCTTTCCTCGACGCAGACCTCGTTTGGTCAGCTCTCCACCGCCGCGCAGACCTTCCTGTCCGCCCTGACCACCGCTTCCTCAAGCGACTCGTCCAACAGCCTCACCCGGGACTCCGGCAAGGCGACCATCCAGCAGCTGACCTCGATCCTCAACACCAGCGTCAATGGGGAATATCTGTTTGCCGGCACCAACACAGACGTCAAGCCGATCAACAATTTCATGGCTGCCGGCTCTCCTGCCAAAGCTGCATTCGATACCGCTTTCCTCACCAATTTCGGTTTCACCCAGGACGACCCGGCAGCGGCCAACATCACGGCTGCCCAGATGGACGATTTCATCACCAATGATGTCGCGCCGCAGTTCACGGGCGCGGGTTGGCAGGGCAACTGGTCGAACGCCACCGACCAGCAGATCGTCAGCCGCATCGCACTCAACGAAACCACGCCGACTTCGACCAGCGCCAACAGCGATGGCATTCAGAAACTCGCCATGGCCGCAGCCATGGTCAGCAGCCTGATGTCCAGCAACATCAGCCAGGCGGCGAAGAATACGGTTGTCAGCCGCTCCACCACACTGGTTGGTGAGGCGCTGAGCGGCATTGGCCAGCTTCAATCCGAGACCGGCATCGTGCAGAAGCGGGTTTCCGATGCCAACGATCGGATGAAAACGCAGGTCGACCTTTTCGAACGGCACATTCTCGATCTGGAAGCCGTCGATCCGGCCGAAGCCGCGACACGGGTCGCGGATCTGACACAGCACATCGAAACGTCTTTCGCGTTGACCGCACGCCTGCAGCAGCTCAGCCTGTTGAATTACCTGACCTGACAACGCTTAACGGAACGGTAGAGCCCCAACGATGTACCAATTCTCTTACGCCGACATCCAGAGCACCTCCGTTGCCGACGCGAAGGACCGCGAGCGGGAACTCCTGACCCGCTCGATCGACATGTTGGCGGCGGCGGCCGCCGCCGGCCACGGTTCGATGGAGGCGATCGAAGCGCTTCATTTCACCAACCGCGTCTGGACGGCCTTCGTCGAGGATCTCGGCTCCAGCGACAACGCCCTGCCCAAGGAACTGCGCGCCAACCTCATTTCCATCGGCCTGTGGCTGCTGCGCGAGGCGGAGGACATCCGCCAGGGCCGCACCAACAATTTCGAAGGGCTGATCGAGGTGTCCCAGATCATCAGGGACGGCATTCAATGACCAACACGCTGAAGATATCGCTGAAGCCGAACGAGAAGATCTACATCAACGGTGCCGTCATCCGGGTCGACCGCAAGGTCACCGTCGAATTGATGAACGACGTCCAGTTCCTGCTCGAAAGCCATGTGATCCAGGCCGACGACGCCTCGACACCGCTCAAGCAGCTGTATTTCATCCTGCAGGTCATGCTGATGAATCCGGCCGGCGCGGCCGGGGCGCGCGACATGTTCCGGCGTTCGCTGCCGCTGCTGCTGGCAAGCTTCGAGGACACCCAGATCTGCGCTGCGCTGAAACAGATCGACCGCATGGTCGGCGAGGATCATATCTACGAGGCGCTGAAGGCAATCCGCGCGCTTTATCCGCTCGAACGCCGCGCGTTGGGTGGCAATGACGACGTTCCGGGTGCCGAGCGCCCGCTGGCTGTGGGAGCACGATACTGATGAACGTGGACATGACGACGACGATACCGCCCGGCGCCAACCAGGCCACCGCGTCGACTTCGAAGACAGCGGTCGACTACCAGTCCTTCCTGAAGCTTCTGATCGCCGAGATGAAGAACCAGGATCCGACCAAGCCGATGGACTCGACGCAATATGTCGCCCAGCTCGCGACCTTCTCGCAGGTAGAGCAATCGGTGCAGACCAACACCAAGCTCGACCAGATCATGCAGTCCTCGGCACTGTCACAGGCCGACGCACTGATCGGGCGCTCGATAACCTCCGCCGACGGCAAGACGACGGGCACGGTGGCGTCGGTGCGCCTCGCCAGCAACGGTCTCATCGCCGTGCTGCAGAACGGCACCGAAGTCGCGGTCGGTCCGGGAGTTTCGGTCAAGGCAGCTAGCTGACGCTTTCGGCAGAGAGCCAGTCCCATGAATGAGGCCGACGCTCTCGACATCGTCCAGTACGCGGTGTGGACGGTGCTGGTCGCGTCCGCTCCGGTGGTGCTGGTCGCCATGGTGGTCGGCATCGGCATCGCCCTCATCCAGGCGCTGACGCAGGTGCAGGAGATCACCTTGACCTTCGTGCCGAAGATCGTCGCCATCATGCTGGTGGTGGCGCTGACCGGCCCCTTCATCGGCAGCCAGATATCGGCCTTCACCAACGTCATCTTCGAGCGCATCCAGAACGGATTCTGAACCTGTTCCAGGATGGTGTGCCGCGGCATGCCCTGCGCAATTGTCGGAAGACAGACGCCGCCGATCCCCGCGGCACCTCCGGACCCACGGCGGACAAGGCCTGGACCGCCTCTATCCCATTGTTGGACCATGAGCTTTTTTGCCCTTTGCGGCGCCATGCCCTACTTTCGGCAAACGGTCTGCGCAAACGGATTGTCTGACGAGCAGGCACGACATGGCGGAAACCCCAAATGATTGACGAAAAGCCGGACAGCGAGAGCGTCTCGGCGCTGGCGCCCTTCCGTCACGGCATTTTCCGCGCCGTGTGGGGCGCAAGTCTCGTCTCGAATTTCGGCGGCTTGATCCAGGGTGTCGGCGCCGCCTGGATGATGACCACGATCGCCACCTCGCCCTATCAGGTGGCCCTGGTCCAGGCTTCGACCACCTTGCCGATCATGCTGTTTGCGCTCGTCGCCGGCGCCATCGCCGACAGTTTCGACCGGCGCAAGGTGATGCTGGTCGCCCAGACCTTCATGCTGGTGGTGTCGGTGCTTCTGACCCTGTTCACCTATTCAGGCCTGATCACGCCATGGACGCTGCTTGCCTTCACCTTCCTGATCGACAGCGGCACCGCGCTCAACAGCCCATCATGGCAAGCCTCGGTCGGCGATATCGTTCCCCGCAACAAGGTGCCGGCGGCCGTCGCCCTCAATTCGATGGGCTTTAACCTGACGCGCAGCGTCGGTCCGGCGATCGGCGGCATCATCGTCGCCGCGGCCGGTGCCGCGGCCGCCTTCGCGGCGAACGCGGTGAGCTATATCGGCCTGATCATCGTGCTGGCGCGCTGGAAGCCGGACGTGCCCATATCGACCTTGCCGCGCGAGTCGCTGGGGGCCGCCATGGGCGCCGGCCTGCGTTATGTCGCCATGTCGCCCAACATCGGCAAGGTGCTGGTCAGGGGTGCTGCGTTCGGCTTCAGTGCAGGCGCTGTGCTTGCGTTGCTGCCTCTGGTGGCGCGCGATGTCGTCAAGGGCGATGCGCTGACCTACGGCATCATGCTCGGCGCCTTCGGCATCGGCGCGGTCGGCGGCGCCTTGATCAGCGTCAGGCTGCGGCAGTTGCTCTCCAGCGAGACGATGGTGCGCTGTGCTTTCGCCGGCTTCGCCGTCTGCGCCTTCAATGCCGCCGTCAGCCAGCATGCCTGGCAGACGTCGCTCGGCCTGCTTGTCGGCGGCGCCTGCTGGGTGATCGCGCTTTCGCATTTCAACGTCACGGTGCAGATGGCGACGCCGCGCTGGGTGGTCGGCCGGGTGCTGTCGGTCTACCAGACCGCGACCTTCGGCGGCATCGCGCTTGGCAGCTGGATCTGGGGCGTCGTCGCCGACGCGCATGGCGCCGAAACCGCGCTGATCGCAGCCAGCGTCGCCATGCTGGCCGGCGGCGCCATCGGTCTTTTGCTCCCGCTGCCGCAACAGCAGGTGCTCAACCTCGACCCGCTCAATCGCTTCAAGGAACCGCATTTGGCGCTTGACCTGAAGCCGCGCAGTGGTCCCATCGCCATCATGATCGAGTATGTGATCCGGCACGAGGACGAACCGGAGTTCCTCTCCATCATGGCCGAACGCGGCCGCATCCGCCGCCGTGACGGCGCCCGCAACTGGACGCTGGCGCGCGATCTCGAAAATCCCACGGTATGGATCGAGCATTATCACACGCCGACCTGGATCGAATATATCAGGCACAATGGACGCATCACCCATGCCGACGCCGTCATCGGCGAACGCGTGCGAGCGCTGCACAGCGGCGACGAACCGCCCCGCGTGCGGCGCATGATCGAGCGCCCGACCACCGCCGGCACGGCGCTTGTGATGGCCAAGGGGCCGATCGAGCATTAGTGCCGTTCGATGGCGATCCGAAACGTTTTCTTCAGGGGCAAGTGAAACAATCTGTGACGCCATGCGTGATCGCCTCAGATCGACGCGGGCTCTAAATACAAGTATTCGAGACACGGAGGTTGAGGAATCGCAATGAGCGTCGTTTACACGATTGGATATGAAGGGACGGACATTGAAAGGTTTGTCGCAACCTTAAAAGCGGTGGGCATAGAGCGTCTGGCAGACGTCCGCGCGGTTGCCCTCTCACGCAAGAAGGGATTCTCCAAGAAGTCTTTATCGGCCCGGCTCGAAGCAGAGGGCATCGAATATTTGCACTTCATTGATCTCGGTGATCCAAAGCCCGGAAGAGACGCGGCCCGCGCGGGATTTTTCGACAAGTTCCGTGCTATATACTCAGCACACCTTGATTCTGACGATGCTCAATCGTCCCTCAAGGAGCTAGTGGTCGTGGCAGGGGAAAAGGCTACGTGCCTGCTATGCTTCGAACGCGATCCGGTAACCTGTCACAGGTCCATCGTCGCGGGGGCCATGACGGAGTCAGCGGAGTTCGAGGTTTGCGATCTTTACGGAGACAACCCAGAACGCTATGTCCGGAACGCCCCAAGAATGCCGCGTTACCATCCTCGTGAAGGCGTTGCCGCAGCCTAGCAAGCTATATGGTGAGACCGTTTGCTGCGCAGGTATAACGCCCGATGGAAAATGGAAGCGTCTTTACCCCATTCGGTTCCGACACCTTTCCGGCAAAACCAGTTTCAAACGATGGGACCAAGTTCGATTTCGTTATTCCAAACCTCGCCGAGACAAGCGGCAGGAAAGCTGTCACGTCCATGAGGACAGTATCGAGATCCTTGGCGAGCTTTCACGCAAAGAGCGATCCCGGGCATTAGACCCACTGATCCTACCCTCCGTCGCCGAAGCCGCGCGTCGCGGTCAATCTTTGGCACTGATCCGGCCAATCGAGCCGAAATTCCAATGGAAACGAAAATCCGACGCTGCGATGGCAGAGGAGCGTGAGGCCTACGCCAAAGCCGCACGTCAGGGATCGCTACTCGACAAAGAATTGGAAGCGTTAGAACCCACCCCGTACGAGTTCAAGTTCAGGTTCCGGGACGAGGAAGCCGAGCACACCTACGTAGATGGTGATTGGGAAGCACATGCAATGTTCTACAACGGTATCCGTAGCGGTAAGTCCGAGGCGGATGTACTCGATTGGATGAACCGGACATTCAACGTTGAGTACCCATCAAGGGGCATGGCGTTTGCCGTGGGAAACCAAGCGAAGCGTCCGCAAACATGGCAGCTTCTCGGAGTACTTCGGCTTGACGAGCTTTCGGAGTCCGAGAAAGCGCAAGGGAACTTGTTCTGATACCCCATCTCCAGTTTTCGCAAGTGTGCGGAAACCTTCAAGGACTCAGGATGACCAAACTTCCGCTACCACCGCTTCGTCGTGTTCCACAGGCCCTCAAAAAGGAATTGGAGGAATATCGGAAGGCTAACCCGACACCCAGGTCGCCATGCATAGACCAGACTGAAGCCGAAATCGAAGCCTACTACCGTACAGTTCCCTTGGGTATGAATGCCGTCGTCCGAAATACGCAAGGCCACGGTCTCGTTTATCACTTGGCTGAGGTCGAGGGGACCAATCCAGCGCGAGGGCGTGTCTATGTGAAAGGTCACGGAGCCTTCTACATGAAGCACGGCAAGAACTGTTATCACCCTACAGGACAAGTCAGCTTGGTAGTGCCAACCCAGGAGGTGCTTCAATGGACAAAGGAGCATCCCAGAGGAGAGATGGGATATACAATCTTCCGGTAGCGATTCATGCCAGCGCCCTTCACAGGGCAGTCGAGCCAGTTTCCCATGGAAGTCCATAAGTCCGCTGCCAAGCTACCCTATCCCTCGCCCGACAGGTCCCGGCGCGCCTTGTCGAGTTCCTCGGCATAGCGCCGCATCAAATGACCTTCGGTCAACAGCCCCAGCACGATATGGTCGGTGAAATCCTCGACCACGGCGAGCTCTTCGGCGCCCGCGCGCTGGAACGTTTCGGCCGCGGCCTGCACGTTCATGCTCGGCACCAGCACTGCGTCCTTGTACTTGGCAAGATCGCGCACCGGCACCTCGCCACCGGAAGGATCGCTGTGCAGTTCGGCCACGATCAGCACGCCGACATAGTGGTCGCCCGCGTCGACGGCGATGACGCGCTGGGCAGAGCCGAGCGGCACCTCTTTGCGGAAGGCTGCGAGTGTCGTCGAGGCATAGATGGTCTTGATGTCCTTGCGCATCATCGAGCCTACTGTGAGGCTGCGCATCCAGCCGACATCGTGGGCGCTGCGGATGGTCTCGCCGCGCAAATGGAAGCGCCAGGTCGAGAAGGAGTAGCCGAAGGTTTCGCGCACCAGGATGGCCGACATGATCGAGGCGGCCAGCACGACGCCGGTCAGCGTCAGGTCGCGGGTCGATTCCAGCGCCAGGAAGGTCATTGTCAGCGGACCGCCGACGACACCGACGGCGAGCGAAGTCATGCCGACGACGGCGGCGACGGCAGGGTCGATGCCGGTTGCCGGCGAGACGACGATCATCACATCCGCGAACGCCTTGCCGAGCAGCGCGCCGAGGAACAGCGAGGCGAAGAACAATCCGCCGCGAAAACCCGAGCCCAGCGAGACCGCCGACGCCGCCAGCTTGAGCACGAAGACGCTCGCCACCACGGCCAGCCCGTAATTCATCGAGAATTCGCGGTGCAGCGCGCCATGGCCGCTGGACAGCACCTGCGGCGTGATCAACCCCAGCAGCCCGACGATGACGCCGCCGATGACGGGGCGCAGCGACGCATCGATCGACAGCCTGGCGAAACCGCGCTCGATCAACGTCACCAGATGCATAATGGCGATCGAGGCGGCGCCGCCGAGCAGCCCGAGCAGCAGGAACGGCACATACTGGCTGGCAGTGAGCGCCGGCAGCCCCGAAAGCTCAAGCGGAAACGGCACGCCGCCAAACATTTCGGCGGTCAGCGAGGCTGAGATCGCGGCGGTCATGACAGGCGCGACATTGGCGACCGAGTAGATGCCGATGACCAGTTCGAAGCCGTAGAAGGCGCCGGTCAGCGGTGCATCGAAGGCAGCGGCGATGGCGCCGGCCGCACCACAGCCGACCAGGATGCGGACATCGTTGCGGCGCAGCCTGAAGATGCCCGCCAGCCGCGATGCCAGCCCGGAGCCAACCTGCGTATAGCCGGCTTCCAGCCCGACCGAGGCGCCAAAACCGCTGGAGATCATCGTCTGGCCGGCGATGATGAAGGTGTCGGTCAGCGACATGCGCCCGCCATAGAGCGCATTGGCTTCGATCGGGTCGATCGGTGTGCGGAATTTCCGTATCCTGAGCCAGACCACCGTCAGCCCCAGCAGCATGCCGCCGATCGCCGGCACCAGCGCCTGCATCGGACTGGCGAGCGAGAACATGCCGGAAAGCCGGCCGCCTGGCTGAACGCCGAACAACAGCCCATGCAGGTCCTGCACGATCTGGCTCATCGCCGTGACCAATATGCCAGCCATGACGCCTACGACACCGGCGAGAATGACCACCACGATGCCGCGTGCCTCGAGCAGGGGCAACGACCTGATCAGCACAGCGCGCAGCCGGCGGGCGTAAACTTCGCTGTGGTTTCTGGAAAGCACCGGGGCGGCTCGCCGATATCGAAAGGCAGTGGAAAGCCAGCCTGATACGCCCGGCGGCACGGCATGGCAACCACAATGCCGACAGACACCATACTGGCGACAGCGGGCGCGATACCGATCGGCCGATGGACCGTTCAGGTCGGCATGGGCTCGCCGGCTTCATAAAGCACGAGGTTGCGCTCGCCTATGCCAAGCGCCGGCCAGCTCGCACGCCAGGCCGCAAGGTGCGGCGAGGCGAAATGCGCGTCGAGCGCTGCCCTGTCACTCCAGACTTCCGTGACCCGGATGAGCCCGGCATCGAAGACATCCTGCGCGTAGGAATATTGGATGCAGCCGACCTCGGTGCGGCTGCCGGAAACCATGCGCTCCATTGCGGGCTTGGCTTCCTCCAATTTGTTTGGCGGCAAGCGGATGGTGCCGATGATCAGAAGCATGGATTTTCCCTTCTTTACGAGGCCGGCCGACACGGCGACCTGCGCGCATGACCGTTCGAACTAGCCAGTCTCCCACCCTCGCGCAAGCTTGGCGGGCTACCCTCACAGGGCTGTCGCGCGCTCGGCAGGTTTCGAATTTGGGGACGACATGGCGATCAGCGAAAGCATCCAGCCCGGCGCGGTGGCCAAGAACGGCCGCGACGTCTTCTTCGCCATCGGCATCGTCATCATCCTGGCCGTGCTGTTTCTGCCGATTCCGGCCTTTCTCATCGACATCGGCCTCGCCTTCTCGATCGCGCTTTCGGTGCTGATCCTGATGGTGGCGCTGTGGATCCAGCGGCCGCTCGATTTCTCGTCTTTTCCGACCGTTCTGCTCATCGCCACCATGCTGCGGCTGTCGCTCAACATCGCCACCACGCGCATGATCCTGTCGCATGGCAATGAGGGCACCCACGCCGCCGGCTATGTCATTGCCGGCTTCTCCAAGCTGGTGATGGCCAGCGACTTCGTCATCGGCCTCATCGTCTTCATGATCCTGATCGTGGTGAACTTCATCGTCATCACCAAGGGCGCCACGCGTATCGCCGAAGTCGGCGCACGCTTCACCCTCGACGCCATCCCCGGCAAGCAGATGTCGATCGACGCCGACCTGTCCGCCGGCATGATCGACGACAAGACCGCGCAACTGCGGCGCCGTGAGCTGGAAGAAGAAAGCTCCTTCTTCGGCTCGATGGACGGCGCCTCGAAATTCGTCCGCGGCGACGCCATCGCCGGCCTCATCATCACCGCCATCAACATCGTCGGCGGCATTGCCATCGGCTACATCAGGCACGGCATGGGCATGGGCGAAGCCGCCGACGTGTTCATCAAGCTGTCGGTCGGCGACGGGCTCGTCACCCAGATCCCGGCGCTCATCGTTTCACTCGCCGCCGGCCTGCTCGTCTCCAAGGGCGGCACCCGCGGTTCAACCAACCAGGCGGTGTTCGGCCAGCTCGGCGCCCACCCGCGCGCGCTCTACGTCGCGGCATCGCTGCTGGTGCTGCTCGGCCTGATGCCCGGGCTGCCGCTGTTCCCGTTCTTCGCGCTCGCCGCCGGCATGGCCGGTCTCGGCTACATCATCCCTATGCGCGCCAACCGGGTCCTCGCCGAAGCCGAGGCGATCAAGGACCAGGAAAAGGCGACCAAGGTCGAGGAGGAGAAGAACTCGGTCAAGGCCTCGCTCGCCACCGCCGAGATCGAGCTCTTGATAGGCAAGCAGCTGTCGACAAGGCTGCTGACGTCGCACCAGGAACTGGTTTTCCGCATGGGCAAGATGCGCAAGAAATTCGCCACCCAGTACGGCTTCGTCGTACCGGAAGTGCGTGTCGCCGACGATTTCGCCATCCCGCCGAAGAGTTACCAGATCAAGGTGCACGGCACCGTGGTGGCCGAATACCAGATGCGCGTCGGCGAGATCATGGTGCTGCTCGGCAATCGCGACATACCCGAGATACCGGGCGAGGAAATCCGCGAGCCGGCCTTCGGCATGCGCGCCTATTCAGTGGTCGAAGCCTTCGCCGAGGATCTGAAGCGCGAGAACTACACCTTCGCCGACAACATGTCGGTGCTGCTCACCCATCTCTCCGAGGTCATCCGCAACAACCTGCCGCAGCTTCTGTCCTACAAGGACATGAAGGCGCTGCTCGAACGCCAGGACCAGGAATACCGCAAGCTCGCCGACGAGATCTGCACCACGCACATCTCCTATCCCGGCCTGCAGGCGGTGCTGAAGCTGCTGCTCGCCGAGCGCGTCTCGATCCGCAACCTGCACCTGATCATCGAGGCGATCGCCGAGATCGCGCCGCATGTGCGCCGCACCGAGCAGATCGTCGAGCATGTCCGCATCCGCATGGCACAGCAGATCTGCGGCGACCTCTCGGAGGGCGGCGTGCTGAAGGTGCTTCGCCTCGGCAACCGCTGGGACCTCGCCTTCCACCAGAGCCTCAAGCGCGACGCCAAGGGTGAGGTGCGCGAGTTCGACATCGACCCGCGCCAGCTCGAGGAGTTCGGCCAGGACGCGACCAAGGCGATCAAGAAATATCTGGAAGCCGGCGAGCGTTTCGTCCTCGTCACCGCGCCCGACGCCCGCCCCTATGTGCGCATGATCATCGAGCGGCTGTTCACCACGCTGCCGGTGCTCAGCCACGTCGAAATCGCCAAGGGCGTCGAGATCAAGGTGCTCGGAACCATATCGTGAGCGTGCTGTCGCAAGGCGTCGTCATCGCGGCGTTCCTCGCCTTCTGCCGCATCGGCGCCTGTTTCATGCTGATGCCGGGCCTGTCCAGCGCCCGCGTCCCGGTCCAGGTCAGGCTGTTCGTGGCTGTCGCCGCCACCGGCGGCCTGCTTGCCTTCCTGTGGGACAAGATCTTTCCTTTCGTCGACCCGCGCCCGCAGATCCTGGTGCCGATGATCATCTCGGAACTTCTGGTCGGCGGCCTGATCGGCGCCATGACCAGGCTCTACATGGAAGCCTTGCGCTTCATGGGCTCGGCCATTGCCATGCTGGTCGGCTATGGCGGCACCGGCGGACCGGCGATCGAGGAGCCCGAACCTCAGGCAGCCCTTGCCGCCATCATCTCGTTCTCGGCACTTTTGATGCTGTTCGTCTTCGATTTCGACCACGAGATAATACGCGCGCTGGTTTCTTCCTACACGGTCGCGCCGGTCAACATCTTCTTCAACCCGCAGGCCGCCCTCGTCGATGTCACCGACACGGTGTCGGACACCTTCTTCCTGGTCATCCGCCTCGGCAGCCCGTTCGTCGCCTATGCCATTCTCGTCAATCTGACGATCGGCTTCGTCAACAAGCTGACGCCGCAGATCCCGATCTATTTCATCTCCCAGCCCTTCATCATCGCCGGCGGCATGATCATCTTCTATTTCGCCGTCGGCACCATGCTGTCGCTGTTCGTAGACGGCTTCGTCGACCTGACATTGGCGAGATAGAAATGAGCACGCGCAAGGACCGCCTCAAGAAGCTGGTGAAGGTTCAGGAACAGCTGAAGGCGCTGCACGAAACCCGCCACGCCTCCTTCCTCGCCGCGGCCAGTGCCGCCGAAACCGAAGCCAGGGAACTGGTCGGCCATTTCGACCAGGCCGATTCGCTGTCCGCCCTGTTTCCCGACCTCTACCACCGCCGCATCGCCCAGGCGGTCGTGCGCCAGGAGGCGAACCTGGCGAGCGCCAGGCAGGAAGCCAGCCTCATCGCCGCCGCGACCGCCCGCACCAACATGGTCGAGCGCGCTTACAAGGACGTGCGTAACCGCGACGAGCGCGAACGCTCCGACCGCGAGCGGCTGGATATCATCGCGCAGAAGCAGGGCGAGAAGTAGTTGGGGGAGTTCTGCTGCGGGGCTCGATCTCAACCTGACCGATGCCGCTTCCCTCAGCATCGCCTACCAGGGGCAGTTCGGCTCCGGCGTCCAGCAGAACGGCTTCAATGCAAAGCTTAATGTGAAATTCTAAGCGGGAAGGATCGTTACGGAATGACTGCCCTTGCGGAAAGGTGCCATTCGATCCGGATGTCACTGCGACCGCTTGAAGGCAGATCCAGATGACATTCCGATGCCCGCTTGCAGGAACCGAATCCGGCGAGCGCCAGGCAGGAAGCCAGCCTCATCGCCGCCGGACCGCCCGCACCGACATGGTCGGGCGCACCTGCAAGGACGTGCGCAACCGCGACGAACGCGAACGCTTCGACCGCAAGCGGCTGGACCTGATCGCGGGCGCAGGAGTAGCTGGGAGTATTGCGTGGCGCGAAGCGGACCCCCCAAGATTCGGGCCTTCCCGTAAACGCTTTACAGCCCGGTTTGGTAGCGCTACCGTTTCGGTCTAGCGTGAGCCTGGGAGGAGCTAAGGCTATCGCTGGCGGAAGCGTTGTTCCTTCGACGACGTCGCAGGAATTTGTTGGGAGGACCGATGGCGTCTGTCGCAATTGACGAAGTCTACAAATCATTCGGCGCTGTCGAGATCCTGCACGGAGTCAGCGTGAACATCGAGGACGGCGAGTTCGTCACTCTGGTCGGGCCGTCAGGCTGCGGAAAATCAACTCTTCTCAGAATGATCGCCGGCCTGGAAAAGATTTCACGCGGCCAGATCGCGATTGGCGAACGTGTCGTCAACAACGTTGCGCCCAAGGAGCGCGACGTCGCCATGGTCTTCCAGAACTATGCGCTTTACCCACACATGACCGTTGCCGAGAACATGGCGTTCTCGCTGATGCTCAAAGGAGTTTCCAAGCCAGAGAGCGATGCAGGCGTGCGCCGCGCGGCCGAAATCCTTGGGCTGGTGCCGTTGCTGGCGCGCTATCCTCGGCAGCTTTCCGGCGGCCAACGCCAGCGCGTCGCGATGGGCCGCGCGATCGTGCGTGATCCGGCGGTCTTTCTCTTCGACGAACCGCTGTCCAATCTCGACGCCAAACTCAGGGTGCAGATGCGCGCCGAGATCAAGGAACTGCACCAGCGCCTCAAGACCACGACAGTCTACGTCACCCACGATCAGATCGAAGCCATGACCATGGCTGACAAGATCGTGGTCATGCATGACGGTATCGTCGAGCAGATAGGGCCGCCGCTGGAACTCTATGACCGGCCGAACAATCTTTTTGTCGCCAGCTTTATCGGCTCGCCGGCCATGAATTTGCTGAGGGGCGAGATCGCTACCGGCGGCTCACCCTCGTTCCGCGGTGCCGGGGGGATTTCAGTCCCGTTGGCCTCGGCACTTTCCATCCCCAATGGCGAGCCTGTGGTGCTCGGAATAAGGCCCGAGCATTTGCGGCTGTCCGACGACCAGGGCATTCCGGTCATC
Source organism: Mesorhizobium sp. M7A.F.Ca.US.008.03.1.1 (assembly GCF_003997495.1). Classification (GTDB taxonomy): domain Bacteria; phylum Pseudomonadota; class Alphaproteobacteria; order Rhizobiales; family Rhizobiaceae; genus Mesorhizobium. The sequence goes on from NZ_RZRU01000006.1 coordinate 173,434, forward strand.
GTCGCGGTGGTTGAACCAACCGGGTCCGAAGTGCAGCTCATCGGCCGGACAGCCGGCGGCGAAGAGATCGTCGCGAATTTCCGGGAACGACATTCCTTCACGCCGGGCGAAACCATCCGGCTTACGGCCGAGCCCAGCCTCATCCATCTCTTTCACGGAGAAACCGGACAGAGATTCCAAACACGTACCGATCAGTAGGACCACAAGGCAAGGACAACCACAGGAGGAACGAGCATGAAGTTCACCAGACGCGACGTGATCCGCACCACCGCCGGCGCGGCAGCGGGGGCCTTGGGAAGTCGGTTCATCAGCTCTCCGGCCCTTGCCCAGGACGGACTGAAATACAAACCCGAGGATGGCGCCAAGCTTAGACTGCTGCGCTGGTCGCCCTTCGTCCAGGGCGACGAGGACCAATGGCTGGCCAACACCAAGCGCTTCACCGAAGCGACCGGTGTCGCGGTCCGCGTCGACAAGGAAAGTTGGGAGGACATTCGCCCCAAGGCGGCAGTCGCGGCAAATGTCGGGTCCGGCCCCGACCTGATGTTCGTCTGGTTCGATGACCCGCACCAATATCCCGACAAGCTGCACGACGTGAGTGAACTGGGCGAGTATCTCGGCTCGAAATACGGCGGCTGGCATGATGGACCAAAGCAATATGCGACCCGGGAAGGCAAATTCATCGGCCTGCCACTGGCCACGATCGGAAATGCCATCGTCTATCGGGAAAGCTGGGTAAAAGAGGCCGGCTTTTCGGAGTTTCCCAAGGACACGAAAGGCTTCCTGGAACTCTGCAAGGCCTTGCAAGCGAAGGGACATCCGGCCGGCTTCACGCATGGCCATGGCGTCGGCGACGGCAACAACTATGCTCATTGGCTGCTGTGGAGCCATGGCGGCCAGATGGTCGACGAGAGTGGCAAGGTAACGATCAACAGCCCCGAGACCCTCAAGGCGATCGAATACGCGCAGGAACTCTACAAGACCTTCATTCCCGGCACCGAAAGCTGGCTCGACGTCAACAACAACCGCGCCTTCCTGGCCGGCGAACTGGCTGTCATCGCCAACGGCATCTCGGCCTACAACACCGCCAAAATCAATAAGGACAATGATCCGAAGCTGGCTGAAATCGCCAAGGACATACGCACGACCAACCTGCCCATAGGTCCTGTCGGCAAATCCGTCGAATTGTTCCAGGTGACCACGGCTGTCATCTTCAATTACACGCCTTACCCCAACGCGGCCAAGGCGTATTTGCAGTTCATGTTCGAGGAACCGCAAATGAAGGACTGGATCACCTCCTCGGCCGGATATTGCTGCCAGACACTGAAGGCGTTCGACAACAACCCGGTATGGACTGCCGATCCCAACAACGCCGCTTACGCCAAGGCCTCGGCGACTCTGCGGCCTAACGGCTATGCCGGGCCGCTCGGCTATGCTTCGGCGGCAACCATGGCCGACTACGTGCTGGTCGATATGTTCGCCAAAGCGGTGACCGGCCAGGCGACGCCGCAAGAGGCAATGGAAGAGGCCGAGAAGCGGGCAAATCGCTATTATCGCGTTTGAGCCGGCTCAGCCGGGCAGCGTGGCTGCCCGGCTGGCCTCGGATTGCGTCGCGGCCGATCCGGCCGATCAATGAGACCTCAGCAGGAGCCAACCCATGGCCGTGCCGTCAGCTGCTATCCAGCCGTGATCTTCGATCTTCTCACGGATTCTATCGCGCTGGGGCGAAAGCCGGAACGCACTTGGCTTCGGCTTCATGCTTCCGGCGGCTGCGCTGCTGCTTGTCTTCCTGACCTATCCGCTGGGGCTCGGCGTCTGGCTTGGCTTCACCGATGCCCGCATCGGCCGCCCCGGCATCTTCATCGGCATCGAAAACTATGAATATCTGTGGAGCGACGCCGTCTTCTGGCTCTCCGTCTTCAACACCTTGCTCTATACGATCAGCGCTTCGATCCTGAAATTCGCGCTCGGCCTCTGGCTAGCGCTCATCCTCAACCAGAACCTTCCCTTCAAATCGTTCTTCCGCGCGATTGTCCTGCTGCCCTGGGTGGTGCCGACGGTGCTCTCGGCCATCGCCTTCTGGTGGATCTACGATTCGCAGTTCTCCATTCTCTCCTGGGCGCTGCAGCAGATGGGACTGATCGACCACCGCATCAATTTCCTTGGCGATCCGGAGAATGCACGCGCCTCGGTGATCGCTGCCAATGTCTGGCGCGGCATTCCTTTCGTGGCCATCACGCTGCTGGCCGGCCTGCAGACGATTCCCCAGTCGCTTTACGAGGCCGCGACGCTCGACGGCGCCAGCCGCTGGCAGTTGTTCCGCTATGTGACGCTGCCGCTGCTGACGCCGATCATCGCCATCACCATGACCTTTTCGGTCCTGTTCACCTTCACCGATTTCCAGCTGATCTATGTGCTGACTCGCGGCGGGCCGGTGAATGCCACCCATCTGATGGCGACGCTCTCGTTCCAGCGCGGCATTTCCGGCGGCCAGCTTGGCGAGGGAGCCGCAATCGCGGTGGCAATGATCCCGTTCCTGCTCGCGGCGATCCTTTTCAGCTATTTCGGGCTGCAACGTCGTAAGTGGCAGCAGGGCGGTGGAGACTGACATGGCCGCGACCGAAACGAACAACCGTCCGAACACGGATGAAGGCGGCATGGGCTATCTCCAGAGCCTGCCCCGGCGCGTGGTGACCGTTTATCTGCCGCTGCTGATATTCGTCATCGTGCTGCTGTTCCCGTTCTACTGGATGACGATCACCGCGGTGAAACCCAATCTCGAGATGACGGATTATGCCAATTTCAACCCGTTCTGGGTCGTCCATCCGACGCTTGAGCATATCCGGTATCTACTCTTCGACACGTCCTATCCGGGTTGGCTTCTCAACACGATCATCATCTCGACCGCCGCAACTTTCCTGTCGCTGCTGGCGGCGGTGTTCGCTGCCTATGCGATCGAACGCTTGAGGTTTTCCGGAGCGCGGCAGGTCGGCTTGGCGATCTTCCTGGCCTATCTCGTGCCGCCCTCGATTCTGTTCATTCCACTGTCGGTAATGGTGTTCAACCTCGGCCTTTACGATACGCCGTTCGCACTGATCCTCACCTATCCGACGTTCCTCATTCCATTCTGCACGTGGCTCTTGATGGGCTACTTCCGCTCGATACCCTTCGAACTGGAAGAATGCGCGCTGATCGACGGAGCGAGCCGCTGGCAAATCCTGACCAAGATAGTTCTGCCGCTGTCGGTGCCCGGCCTGATCTCCGCCGGCATCTTCGCTTTCACCCTGTCATGGAACGAATTCATCTACGCCTTGACCTTTATCCAATCGTCCGAAAACAAGACCGTGCCGGTCGGCGTGCTTACCGAGCTCGTACGTTCGGACGTCTATGAATGGGGAGCCCTGATGGCAGGCGCGCTGATCGGCTCCCTGCCGGTGGTGGTGCTCTACTCATTCTTTGTCGAGCACTACGTCTCCTCGATGACGGGGGCGGTCAAGGAGTGAAGCCGAGGCGGAATCCCACCCTCGGCGGATAATCGAAGCAAGCTCGCGAGCCGGCGCCGGTGCCGATTTCGGACGGCCCTCTAGGTACTGCCACATAACGCTGCTTTTTCATGGGCCGGTGCCAAGCTGATCGTCAGCTTCCGGCCAAAGGCGACGATGGAAAAGTCTGCCCGACAATGCATGGCGCAAAGCCGTCGGCTTCGATCCGATCCTCGCACTCCGCTCCCTCTCCTACCCGCAAGCCTGCCACAAGCTTGTTGAGGCATGGTCTGGCTAAGGAAAACCGGTAAAAGGCGGACTTTCTTGGCGATTTCTCCACCCAGCGACATCGTTATGGATGTGGCCCGAGCCGTTGGCCCGGCGGATATCGAAACCGCCCGCGCCGCGCTGGCAAAGCGGGCCGGCGGCGTTGCGGGCACGTTTTCACTCGATACCGCCGCTTCGGTCGATGCCGGCTCGCTCCTGTCGCGCGCCACCGCCGACAAGGCCGCCGCTGCAACCGACCCGGCCAAGAAATTCAAGAAGTTCGAGGCGATGGTGCTGCAGACCTTCATCCAGAACATGCTGCCCAAGGACACCGAGGGCGTCTACGGCAAGGGCCTGGCCGGCGACATGTGGAAGTCGCAGCTTGCCGAGCGGGTGGCCGACGTGATGGCCGAACGCGGCGGCATCGGCATCGCCAAGTCGATGCTCGCCGACCACTATCTCGAAGGCAAGCGCGTGGTGCCGGTCGGTCCTGTTTCGGGCGGGTTGGAGAAGACCGAGATCGACCAGCAAAACAGCCTGTCGACCTCGCTGGTCCACCAATTGCAGCGCAAGGCTGCGGGGTCGATGACCGGTGACGAGACGACCATAAAAACAAATATCAAGATCTAAACTGGGAAACGCCATGGCCGACTTTTCGGAATCCACCCCCAACCTGCCAGCACGCACGACCGCGTCGGAAGCGCCGATCCCGTTCGCGCGGCCCGGCAACCTCGCCGCCATCATCGGCCGTATCGAGGAAGTGGTCGAGGAAGAGACGGCCGGCATCCGCAACGCGACCAACTATGATCTCAAGGCATCGAACGTCCGCAAGAGCCGCTACCTCTACGAGTTGACCCGCGCCATGAAGGGCGGCAGCGAAGCCGAATTCCTCGAACAGCACCGCGAGGGCCTGACCCGGCTGCGCCAGAAGCTGGCGAAGAACGAAGCCGCGATCCTGGCGCATCTCAGCGCGGTCAACGAAGTCGCCAGCCTGCTGCGGCACGCCATCCAGCGCGCCGAGACCGACGGCACCTACTCCGCCGGCGAGTTCGGCTGGATGAAGGCATGATGCCGAATACAAGCGACACATCGGAGATCCTGCCGAAGCAACGGCGCAGTGCCGCGTTGCCGTCGCAAGGAACTGGCCAAAGGACTGACAGGGCCCGATGATCAAGGTCATCGCCATCGCCGTCTGGATCTGCGCCGCAACCCTCGGCGCCGTGTTCTATTCTTTCCAGTCGGCCGGCGAGCGCGGTGTCGGCGAAACGCCGAAGCCGATGCTGGGCGGCCTCGACTACCTCAAGACCGACATCATTTCGGTGCCGCTGATCCGCGATTCTGAGATCGGCGGCTATTTCCTGACCAAGCTTGTCTACACTGTCGAACCCGAGCAGATTAAGAAACTGTCCATTCCGGCCGAAGCCCTGATCACCGACCAGGTCTATTCGTACCTCTATTCCAATCCGCAGATCGACTTCACCAACAAGGCGACGATCGATCTCGACGCCTTTCGCGCCGCGATCCGCGATACCGTCAACACGCGTGTCGGCGCGCCTTTGGTGCATGAGGTTCTGATCGACCAGGTCAATTTTCTGTCGAAGGACGAAATCCGCGACAACTGGCTGCGCCGCAAGAAAAGCGAGACGGCGAGCGAAATGACCAAGGCATTCAAGGAACACTGACTTGCCCGGCTCACAGTCCCGGCCTCATCGCGGCTCGGCTGCCGCAATGGCAGGAACCAACCGCCTGAATTCGCGTTGACGTAAACGTCAACCCAAAGCTATATGCGGCAGCGACCGTGATCGCGAAACCGCGGCATGGGCTTCGGCTGGATCGAAGCGCCGTTGCGAGACAGATGCAACCAGACAAGGAGAACAGCGTGAGCGTTCAGGAGATTGCCGAAAAGATCAAGTCGCGCGTGGCCAGCAGCGGGTTCGATCGTTCCGTGAAATTCGACACCGGCAGCGACGGCGTCATCGTCATCGACGGCGCAACCGTCTCGAACACCGACGCACCCACCGACTGTACCATCAAGCTCTCGCTCGACGATCTGGATTCTCTGATCGCTGGCGACCTGAACCCGACAATGGCGTTCATGACCGGCAAGATAAAGGTCGAAGGCGACATGACCGTTGCCATGGCGCTCAGCCAGCTGATCGGCTGAAGACATTCAGCCGCCCAAGGCGGCGCCCACCAATCGCGAAAAAACGCCGCCTCTTTCGGGCGGCGTTTTTGCATGAAATGCTGGCGGCTTCGTGTCTCAGGCCGCCGATATCAATTGCTGCGCCTTCAGCTTGCGGCCGGCAGCCTTCAGCGTGCCGTGCACGCCGTCAAGCGCGCCTTCCACCAGTTCCAGCGCCAGCAGGCGGTGCCGCTCATAGGGTCCCGGCATGGCAAGTGAACCAGTCTTCCCAGCCGAGAAACCGAAGCGCGCGTAATAGGGCGCATCGCCGACCAAAAGGATAGCGGAATGGCCGAGACGCGCCGCCTCGGCGATGGCATGGCGCATCAGCGCCGAGCCGATGCCGGCATTCTTGAGCGACGGGTCGACGGCAAGCGGGCCAAGCAGCAGCGCGGCCGCACCGCCCTCGCCCAGCCTGACATCCCACAGCCGCACGGTGCCGGCCACGCCGCCCGAAGCATCACGTGCGACAAAGGCCAGGCCTTCCGAGGGCCGCCGGCCACGCCGCAACTTCTCCGACGACTTTTTCCTGCGCTTCGGCCCCATGGCCCGATCGAGCAACGCCTCACGCGCCGCAACATCGGCTGCGGTTTCGGCGACCATCACAAAGGCCGGTGCGTGGCCCACGATTTCAACTGACATTTCCATTTCCGCAATCCCTGGCGAGCGGAGATCTGTTCCACAGGCGAGCCCGGGTGGACGACAGTCGCCCACCTGGGATGATCTGATCGGCTCTCTCAGCGCATTTTCAGGCGAAGTTGTGTCCGGCTCGCCGTCCGAAAATGCGCTGAGGAAGCGCCGTCAGATCACGTAGGATCGGAGAGGCTCGAAGCCGTTGAAGGCGACCGCCGAGTAGGTGGTCGTGTAGGCGCCGGTGCCTTCGATCAGCACCTCGTCGCCGATGGTCAGCGACAAAGGCAGCGGATAGGGCGTCTTCTCGTACATCACGTCGGCCGAATCGCAGGTCGGGCCGGCGAGCACGCAAGGTGCTGTCTCCGTGCCGTCATGCGCGGTGACGATCGGGTAGCGGATCGCCTCGTCCATCGTCTCGGCCAGGCCGCCGAACTTGCCGATGTCGAGGAATACCCAGCGCACATTGTCGTTGACCGCCTTCTTCGAGATCAGAACGACTTCCGACTTGATGACGCCGGCATTGCCGACCATGCCACGGCCCGGCTCGATGATGGTCTCCGGAATGGCATTGCCGAAATGCTTACGCAGCGCCGAGAAGATCGCCTGGCCATAGGCCTGGGCGGCCGGCACGTCACGCAGATAGCGCGTCGGGAAACCACCGCCCATATTGACCATCTTCAAGACGATGCCTTCCTCGGCGAGCGTCGCGAACACCACCTTGGCGTCGGCCAGCGCACGGTCCCAGGCGGTCAGGTCGGTCTGCTGCGAGCCGACATGGAACGACACGCCATAGGCATCGAGGCCGAGCCCCTTGGCATGGCGCAGCACGTCGACGGCCATCGCCGGCACGCAGCCGAACTTGCGCGACAGCGGCCACTCGGCGCCCTCGCCATCGGTCAGCACGCGGCAGAACACGCGCGCGCCTGGAGCGACGCGAGCGATCTTCTCGACCTCTTCGACGCAATCCACGGCGAACAGACGGATGCCGAGCTGGTAGGCGCGTGCGATGTCACGCTCCTTCTTGATGGTGTTGCCGAAGGAGATGCGGTCCGCCGGCGCACCAGCGTCCATCGCCATCTCGACTTCGGCAACGGAAGCGGTGTCGAAGGACGAGCCCATCGCAGCAAGCAGGCGCAGGATTTCCGGCGCCGGGTTTGCTTTCACCGCATAGTAGATCTTGGAATCGGGCAGCGCCTTCTCGAAGGCGCGGAAATTGTCACGCACGACATCGAGGTCGACGACGAGGCAGGGGCCGGTCGGACGTCGGGTGGCGAGGAAGTCAAGGATGCGCTGGGTGGCCATCGGGGTCTCTCCATCAGCGCCTTTCGGCGCGCAATAAGGCTGCGGGACGCGGGCTGTCGGCCTCGCGAACTCGCGGTGGACAAAGGCGGGACGGAAATCCATGGAACCAGCCGGTGGAGACCCCGGAACCATGAAGCGCCGTCTCGCGGCGGTGAACCTTGGCCTTGCCCGGCCTCGATTCGCTTTGTCTGCCTTGGCTTGGATGGGAGACCCGTCCGCACTGCCGGCAATGAAGGTGTGCCTCTTCAGTAACCCCGGTTTTTGGACAACCGGCAGAACACCAGAAAGGCCCGCACCGTCGTTGCTTCAAGGTGTCCTCGGGCTGGCGGTTGGCCGCTAGACCGACTGGAGGGGTTGGCTCCAGTTACCTTACCGATTTCCCTCACCATTCGAGGATCGGCGGACACCCACAGGCACGTGCGACTTTGGGCAAGCGCGATATAAGGGCGAAGACTTTCACAATCAATAAAAATCGTACCGCAGGTTGTAAAATTTCTGGCGTCGAACAATGTTGCGGCAACCGTATCCGGATATTGAACGATGACAGGCACGCACGGCCCTCTCAACGCCTTTCTCGATCTTCGCCAGATGCCGGTGGCACATGCCCAGCTCGGCCCGCTGGCCGGGCTGCGGCTGGCCGTCAAGGACATCTACGACGTCGCCGGCTACCGCACCGGTTGCGGCAATTTGCAAAAATTCGCCGAAAGCCACGCGGCCTCGCGCACCGCACCCGCCGTACAGATGATCCTCGATGCCGGCGCACGCTTCGTCGGCAAGACGCAGACCGACGAGCTCGCCTTCGCGCTGTTCGGCCAGAATGCGCATTTCTCGTTTCCGGTGAACCCGGCGGCACCCGACCGCGTCACTGGCGGCTCCTCATCGGGGTCGGCCGCGGCGGTGGCGGGCAGGCTGGCCGATATCGCCACGGGCTCTGACACCGGCGGCTCTATCCGCGCGCCGGCGAGCTTCTGCGGACTGATCGGACTGCGCACCACGCATGGCCGCATTTCGCTCGACGGCACGATGAAGCTGGCGCCAAGCCTCGACACGTTCGGCTGGTTCGCCGACGACATCGAGACCTACGAGACCGTCGGCAAGCTGCTGCTCGGCCGCGATCCGCACCAGCACGTGTTGGACCGGCCGCTGGCGCTGGATTGGCTGGATGGATTGGTCGCCCGGCCGGCGCTGGCCGAATATGCCGGAATGAAGGGGCTGGCGGGCGCGGTCTTCGGCGCGCCGGCGACGCCGGCAATCCGCTTCTCCTCATCTCCCGATGAACTCTACTGGTGTTTTCGCCGGCTGCAGGCCAGGGAGGCCTGGGCTGTGCATGGCGAGTGGATCACCAGCGGTGAGCGCGACCTTGGCCCCGGCGTCGAAGCGCGTTTCGGCTTTGGCCGCGCCGTCGACGACAAGACAGTCCAGGCCGAGAAAGTGCGCCGGCTGACCTTTCGCGGCGAACTGAGCGCCCTGCTCGGCAAGGACGGCTTCCTTGTCCTGCCGACGGTGCCTGGTCCGGCGCCTTACGTGGACAGCACGCCGGAGCAATTCCAGGCCTATCGCGAACGGGCGCTCCAACTTCTGTGCCTGGCCGGCCTGTCCGGTTTTCCACAGATCACACTGCCCGTCGGCTCGGTCGCCGGCGCCCCATTCGGCCTGTCGCTGCTTGGCCCTTCCGGCAGCGACATTGCCCTGATACGGCTCGGCCGGAAACTTCTCGACGCGGCACGAAAGGCCTGACCATGGACACACTGACGCGCATGCGTGCCTTCATCGACGTGGTCGAGGCCGAGGGCTTTTCGGCGGCGGCGCGCAAGATCGGCCGTTCCAAGGCCTTGCTGTCGAAATATGTGCGCGAGCTGGAGGACGAACTCGGCGCTTTGCTGCTCAACCGCACCACGCGCCAGTTCTCGATGACAGAGGCCGGCCACACCTATTACCGGCGCGCCTCGGAGATCGTGCGCGAGGTCGACAGCCTGGCCGACGCGGTGCGTGAATCCTCCGGCGACGTGCGCGGCCGGATCAAGCTTTCGGCGCCGCGTACCTTCGCCGATGCGCCGATCGGCCAGTCGCTGATCGACTTCGCCAAGCAGCATCCCGACATCGTGCTCGACATCCAGCTCGACGACCGCTTCGTCGATCTGGTCGAGGAAGGCTTCGACCTTGCGGTGCGCATCTCGCGGCTGGAGAACTCGTCGCTGATCGCCAGGCGGCTGGCGCCGTTTTCGATAAAGCTCTGCGCCTCCCCCGAACTGATCGCCAAGCATGGCATGCCGACACGGCCGCAGGATCTCAGCCGCATGCCTTGCATCGTCGACACCAATGGCCGCGGACTGAACAACTGGCCGTTCAAGGGCGACAATGGCGATCCGGTGAGCGTTTCGGTGTCCGGTCCGATCGAGGTCAACAGCCCGATGACGGCGAGAGCCGCGGCCGTGGCGGGGCTCGGATTTACCGTCCTGCCGGATTTCATCGCCGCCACCAGCCGGCCGCTCGCGAGGT
>NZ_RZRU01000059.1 GCF_003997495.1 Mesorhizobium sp. M7A.F.Ca.US.008.03.1.1
GGCGAACATGCGCGGGTCGAGTTCCCAAGGCTCCCGGTTGACGTCGAGATAGGCGCGCGGGAAGTTTGCCGCCAGCATCGGCGCGCCGAGCGCAACGGCGCCACCGAACAATTCGTCGACGTAGCAATCCTCGGACCGGCGGATGGCGTTTCGGTCCAGCCTTGCCATGGCCAGGAACCGGTCCGGATAGTGGCGGCCGCTATGCGGCGAGTTGAAGAGGAAGGGAACGCGCTGTTCGGCGCCCGACCGGATTTCGAAGGCTGGAACGACCGAAAAATCTTCGGCTGCCGTTTTCAATTTGAACGAACCCAAAAAAACCAATGCATCATGATTGGAAAGTGCCACCTCGCCGGCCGCATGTCCAGCATTTCGGCGGCTGAACCGCTTTGTTAAATGCGGATTGGGCTCTTCATCGTTCACTTGATGTTTACCGTCACCTCCTCATATAC
>NZ_RZRU01000060.1 GCF_003997495.1 Mesorhizobium sp. M7A.F.Ca.US.008.03.1.1
AACAACAACAACACAACTAGATTTTTGCTTTTCCCTCCATCCATGAGATGAGCCCAGTGCATTGGACCGATGGATAAGAGAACTGAGCTGGCGCTTGGGCGCTCTACGTACGATGTAGACTCCATCAGATACATATCGATATGTATCTGATGGATCAAGAATAGTTGTCTTATCAATAGATAGAAATAGGGGATTTCCCCTTATTCTTGATGGATTCCCTCTATATCATTCCTACTCTTTCGATCTATCAGAACGGATCAGGCTATCTATCAATCGATTTTAAAATAGCACGTTCATCTCGCTTTTCGTTCATTTCCGCCACGCCAACATAGCCACAATAAATAAGAAGAAGCAGGCGAAGCAGCTAGAAGCGCTCGCTTCTAGCCCTTGAATTCTTATTCACGAATGAATTGGGAAAGCCAACACAAAGATTCGATTCTTACTTCGT
>NZ_RZRU01000061.1 GCF_003997495.1 Mesorhizobium sp. M7A.F.Ca.US.008.03.1.1
CGCTACACCGCGACCGCCATCCACCGGGATGAGGCAACGCGCAAGAACCACGAGGAGATGGGCTTTTTCGATGGCTGGGGCACCGTGGTCGACCAGCTTGCGCAATACGTCAAGACGATCTGACACGGCGTCTTCTCACATGGCGGCCACGGCGTCGTCTGGTCGCTCAATTGCCAGCGCCCATAGAGTTGATACCGGCCCTGCCCCAGGAAACTGTGGATGAGGACGAAGTCGCGGACCGTCCAGCCAATCGGTTCGATGGCTCGCTCGCCAAGCTTCGCGACCTGCATCCTGTCGCGCAGCAAGGTAACGTGGGGTTCGAAGGAATTCGCCACGAAGGGCTTCAGCGGGCTATCGGAGAGCGTAGCGCCGAGGCTGCGCCAAAAGGTTTGCAAGGCTGGATTGCCGCCGCTACCGCGCAGCACCAGTGCGCCAC
>NZ_RZRU01000007.1 GCF_003997495.1 Mesorhizobium sp. M7A.F.Ca.US.008.03.1.1
GAACCATTCGACGGCAGGCAGAAACAGGCTTGGCGTGATTACCCGCGCTGGCGACGAGATGCTTCGAAGCGTGCTGGTGGCGGGCGCCACTGCCCTCATCCAGCACATGCGGCGCGGCAGCAAACGGATCTGGCCCTGGCTGCAGGCCCTGATTGCGCGCAAAGCCCCCAAGCTCGCGGCGGTGGCGCTGGCCAACAAGCTGGCGAGGATCGCTTGGAAGCTGATGGTCAGCGGCGAGCATTACAGCCCCATCGACGCCATCCGCCCGGAGCCTGTGCAGCCGTAAGAGCATTAAGCCAGTTCAGCTTGAGCCGCGCGCTCAAGCTGAGGCCGGAACTTGCAAGCAGAGGAGAAGATGGTGTGACCGGTCGAACCGGGACCAGCGAGGCATTCCGAGGTGCTCACCGGCAACCAATGCCGCGTACGTGTTTGGAACTCGCTATCCGTGAAGCCCATCTTGGCCAGCGCTCACAAATCCGCGCGCAAAAGGCCGGACATATGAGCGCAAGCGATCCGATCAAACTATCTCAGCCAAGCCTTGCAAGCAGGGGGCCGTCCACATATGAGCACCGGAAGCGCAGAAAACGCCATCAGATGGCCTCCGGAGTAGAGTTTCCAAACAGGCTCTCAGACCGTCCAGAAATAGCGTACAATGTGGAAGAACACCGGCGCAGCGAAGACCAGGCTGTCGGTGCGGTCCATCATGCCGCCATGGCCTTCGATGAGATGGCCCCAGTCTTTGACGCCCTGGTCGCGCTTGATGGCCGAGGCGACCAGCCCGCCGAGGAATCCCATCGAGCAGGCGACGAAGGCCACGGCTGCCGCCTGCAGTGGCGAGAAGGGGGTCACGAACGACAACAGCGCGCCGAGCAGGCTTGCCGACACCAGTCCGCCGATCAGCCCTTCCCAGGTTTTCGACGGCGAGACGTTCGGCGAAAACCGGTGTTTTCCAAAGAGCTTGCCGAAGATGTACTGCAGCACGTCGCTGCCTTGCACGACGATGATCAGGAAAGCGATCAGCAGCAGTGTACGGCCTTCGAAGCCCGGCACATTGAGTGTCAGCAGGGCAGGGACATGGCTGACGCAATAGACCGAGATCATCACCGCCCATTGCTGCGCGGCGATGCGCTCGAGGAAGCGTTCGGTGTCGCCATGCAGCGCCGTGATGGCCGGCATCAACAGGAAGCAGTAGACCGGAATGAAGATGACGAAGAGCCCGTACCAGGCGGTCCACACCAACCAGTACTGAAACGGGATGATGATGCCGAACATGCCAAGCAGCACCCAATGGTCGCTGCGGCGCGTATGCGTCAGCGTCACGAATTCGCGCAGCGCCGCGAAGGAGATCAGCGCAAACAGGATGGTCATCCCGTAACGACCGAAGAAGAAGGCGACCGTCATCAGCGCAACCATCACCCACCAGGCGTTGATGCGCTGGGTCAGATTGACCAGCGTCGAACTGAGCGGCTTCGGCGCTCGCGCCGAAAGTATGGTGGCGACAACGCTGGCGGTGGTCAAAACCGCCAGCAGGCCGATGATCAGGATGGAGATCTCGTGGCGCATCAATCGTCTCGCTCGGGACGCGGGTTGAGCGCCAGAAGCGTGGCGTGGGCGCGTTCGAGGAAGGCGCGGCGTTCCTCGCCCGGGCCAACCGCGACCGGCGCGCCGAAGACGACGCGGCACAGCAGCGGCACCGGCAGGAACTGGCCCTTGGGCAGCACGCGCGACATGTTCTCGATCCAGCACGGGATCAGCTCGACCTCAGGCCGCGCCGTCGAGAGATTGTAGAGCCCGGAGCGGAAAGCCAGCAGCGGCTCTTCGGTCATGTTGCGGGTGCCCTCGGGAAACAGGATCAGCGAGTGGCCCTGGTCGAGAACCGACAGCATGATCTCGATCGGGTTTTCCTCAGGTTTCGTCCATTGCCGGTTGATGAGCACGGACGACAGCATGTCCTGCGCGATGAAGCGGCGCAGCCGCGACTTCCCCCAATATTCGCCTGCGGCAACCGCGTGCGTGATCGCGCGCTCCCTTTCGCTGAGACAGGCCGACAGCAGGATGAAGTCGCCATGGCTGGTGTGATTGGCGAAATAGATGCGCTGCCGGTCGGACGGCAGGCTGCCGCTCCAGATCGGACGCACGCCGGTCACCATCCAGGCCAGCGCCGAGAGGCCGACGGACGTCACGGTCTGCAGCAAGGTGAAGGTTTTCAGCGAAAGCTTGTTCATCGCGGCGCCCAAAACCCCGCCGCCAGAAGCGCTGCGGCAAACAGCGCCAGGGCCGCGCGCTGCTTGAACAGCAAGCGGTTTGTGCCGGCCATGCGGTCTTCGAGCGAGCGTGTCGCGGACGGGGCCGGTTTCAGGCGCATGCGCGTCAGCATGTCATCCACCGCGCCGCCGCCGGAAGCTTCGTCGTCATGGCTCGCCATCACCCGGAACAGCAGCGCGTCGAATGCCAGCAGCGCCGACAGCGCCAGCACGGCGACAGCGCTCGCGGCGGTGATCGACAGGGCGAAGGCCGCCGGCAAGTTTTCGAAAGCGCCGCGCGTCGAGGCAGCCAGCGGCGCAAGAATATTCGCGGCCACCACGAGTGCAGCCGGCCAAGCGGCCTGCCGCATCAACATGCCGGCGAAGCGGTCGGTGCGGTCCTGATAGGGATTGCCGGTCATGACGCCACCCGCTCCGTGGCCTCGGCGAGATGAACCGGCCGGCCGGCGGCCGCGAGCATCTCGCGGGCAAGCGCTGGCGTCGTGGCCTTGCCGGTCGCCACCAGCCATTCGGCGACGACGCCAGCGCTGCGCTGGAAGCCAAGCGCGCAGCACACCAGGACGGTGCCGTCGCGACGCGCACTCTCCAGCGCGCCGGCTGCCTGCTGCCGTATCGCCGCCGGCGGTGGCAACAGGTCGACCATCGGAAAGCTGATCCAGCGGCAAGCGGCTGCCGCCGGCTTTTCAAGTTCGGCGGCGAGGTCGATGACCGTGCCGAAGCTGTTGGCCTCGCGTGCCGTGGGAAAGCGTCCGAGAAAGACGCCGTCGGCAATCGCCACCTGGGGAGCAAGATTGCGCGTCCACGCCCATATGTTTGCCCGGGCGCCGAGGCGGTAAGGCAAGAGCAGGACACGGCTTGCCAGCGTGATGCCGCCATCGGCGGATTTCTGGAACACTTTTTCGCCTGCCCCTGCATAGGCGAGGGCGACGATGGCCAGCGCCAGCGCCGGCCAAAGCAGGAAGAGCGCGACAGCGCAAACGAATGCACCGAGCGCAGCACCCGCCAACGCGAGCACGGCGCCCAGCGCGTAGAACCGCGCCAGCCGCCGCGCTTTCGCATCATTGGTCAGCCGGAAGCCTGAAAACGGCAACGCGCCGCTGCGCGGAAACAGCCACAGCGCAAAGAACCCGAGCAGCGCGCCGGTCGGGATGTCGATGAAATGATGCTGCCAGGTCGTCAGCACCGAGGCGCCGATGAGGAAGCACCAGCCATGCCAAAGCGGCAGGAGCAACCCGCCGAGTCGGTGGCGCCAATGATCCCAGATGATCACCAGAAGGGCGATGTGCAGCGAGGGCGCCTGGTTGAACGGCTTGTCGAAACCGCCGAGCACGGCAAACAGGAAGCCCGGCAGGCCGGTCGTCGCCGGTCGCACGAATGTCGCGGTCAGCGGGAACAGGATGAAGCAGATAACGGCGACGATCTGCGCGGTGAGATAGCGTGCGGCCAGACGGTCGACCCCTTGCCTGTCGTTGTTGAGCAGCAGCGACAGGCCGTAGAACAGGTTGATCGACCAATAGGGCACGATGGTCCAGGCGACGAACGGAATGCTGTGTTCGAAGGAGAACACGATGCTGCCGACATCGTCGCGCCGCGACGCCAGCCAGTTGGCGAAGCCGTAGCTGAGGTAGAAGAACGGCGCCAGGAATGCCAGCCAGAGGGCTGTCCTGACGACCACCCGGCTATAAGGTTCGGCACGCGCCATGGATGCAGGCGATGAGACCATGCTGTTCAGCGGCGCCGCGCGACCGAGACGGTGAAGATGCCCCATTGGTCGATGCGCTGGTCGAGCTTGTCGAAACCGGCAGCTTCGACGAGCTGGTCCATCTCGCCCTGCGTGCGCCGCCGCATCACCCAGGCTTCGCCGCCACGATGCGAGGTCAGGCTGCGTGCGATCATCTCGAGTTGCGGGTGCCAGGGCTGGTTGGTGTAAAGCAGCAGGCTGCCCGGCTGCATGGCGCTGGCCAGTCCACCGAGCGAGCGGGCGATCATCGCATTGTCCGAGAACAGCTCGTAGAGGCCGGAAACGATGGCAAGGTCCGGAGCCGGATCGATCGAAGCGAGCATGTCGGCATCGAAAGCGTCGGCGCGCTGGAACGAGACATCAGCCGCCAATTGCCGCTCAGCGATCAGCTTGCGGCCAAGCTGCACGTTGAGGTCGGAATAATCCTGCAGGCGCACGCTCGCCGGCTGGTCGGGGCTCTTCACGATGGCATCGAGAACATAGCGGCCGTGGCCGGCGGCGATGTCGAGAATGTGCGCCGGCCGACCTGCGGCCTTGAGCGTCGCCAGGCACGAGCCGATGAGTTCTTCGAGATGCAGCTTGCGCTGGCGGATGCCGCGCCAGCCGATGGCCTCCAGGAAGACACGGTCGACGACGCGGCCAAGAGGTGTGAGACCCCGCGCGTCGTTCTCATAGACATAGTCAAGCGTCGAGCCGGAATCGAAGCCGGTGGCGATGCCGGTCTTCATACCCATCGAGACCCAGGCGCCCATGCGGATGGAGGCGCGGCTGAATGCCCAATAGAGGCCTTTGGGCGACAACAGAGCGAGCGGCGAGGCAAGCCTGTCGGCCTCGTCGCGGGTGTAGCCGGCAATGTCCGCCTGCTTCAGGTCGACAGATACGTCTGGTGCTGCAAACTGCTTCGCCAGGAACGGCCGGATCAGGTCGAGGGCCTGCGCGCGGTCGCGCTCGCCCAGCGTGTCGTGGAAGAAACCCGGTAACACATGGCGTTCCTTGGCGCGGCTGCCGAGATTGACGAAAAACTCATGCTGCGGGCCGTGGCGCACCACCCAGTCGCTGCCCGAGAGCAGAAGCTGCGTCGGCACGGTGATGGCGCGGG
Organism: Mesorhizobium sp. M7A.F.Ca.US.008.03.1.1; assembly: GCF_003997495.1. Classification (GTDB taxonomy): domain Bacteria; phylum Pseudomonadota; class Alphaproteobacteria; order Rhizobiales; family Rhizobiaceae; genus Mesorhizobium. Next base: position 5,105 of record NZ_RZRU01000007.1, read on the forward strand.
CATCAGTGACGATGCGGGCGGCATGCTGGTAGAGTTCGACCAGGATGTTGGAGGCGATCGGCCGCGTGATCAGCGGATCGCTCTCGAAGGAGGCGATGCGCACCGGGTCATGGGTCAGGAATTTCGCCTTGACGTAGGAATTGACGAAGAAGCGGCCCTTGAGCTTCTGCCAGAGTGCGATGCCTTCCCTGGCGAAGGGCACGTAGAGTTTTACCGAGAAGGCCGGTGAGGCCAGCACCATGGCGCGCAACTTCGGCGCATAGTCATGCACCCAGGCGGCGGCCAGCACGGCGCCGAAGGACTGTGCGATCAGCGCGATATCCTGCGTGGCGAAGCCATCCCTGGCGGCAATCTCGCGCATGAAGCAGTCGATGTCGCGCACCAGCGCCGAGAAGGAAGGGGCATAGCCGCGCTCGCCGGACGAACGGCCATTGCCGCGCGCATCCCACGCATAGAAGGCGTGGTCCGGCATCCGCAATTCGTCGACGAGATGGGCCATGCGGCCGCCATGCTCGTGGCCGCGATGGAAGAGCACCACCGCACCTTTGGCATTGGCCGAAGCCGCCGGCCAGAATCGGTAGAAGATCTCCGTCCCGTCATGGCTGCGCAAGACCCGCTCCTGCGCTTGCCGCGCAAGGCTTTCCGTGGCCGCGGCGGCGATCGGTTCGTGCATCATGGTCTTTCCCTCTGGCGGCCCCACTGGCGGCATGGCGAGCCTCGATGCTCAGCTGGCGCTGCCAATAAGGCCGGCGCGTATCCGGTTTATGGCGGTCAGCAGCGAAAGCGTTGCCATGGCCGGAAACACACATGGCGCTATCGATGCCGGCCACAGCCCTGCGGCGTACAGCACGGCGACGACGCCGAGCGCCAGCGCCCTGTCGCTCTTGCCGAACGGCCCGGCGTAATTACGCTCGATCTTGGCGGCGACGCCGAGCACGCCGGCAAACTCGGTCAGCACGGCCGATATCGCGAAGGCGACGACGCCCCATGCGCCAAATTCCGGAAAGACGGCAAAAGGGAGTATAAGCGCGAGGTCCGAAACGACGTCGCACAACTCGTTCAGATACATGCCCAGCGTCGAGGCTTGGCCATGCTCGCGCGCCAGCATGCCGTCCACGGCATTCAGTGCCATGCGCACGAACATCACCGCGGGGATAAGCAGCAGGAGCCAGCGCCAATCATGCCAGATCGCAATGGCCGCGCCGGCAGTTATCGACATCACGGCCGCCAGGATGGTTACGCTGTTTGCGGTGACCCCGATTGCCGCCAGCCGATTGACCAGCGGCCGCAGTCGACCCTGAAAGGCCGGCTTGAGAGCGTAAAGCGTCGGCATTGCGTTGATCCCCCGATCCTGTTCAGCGGCTGTACATCAATATGCCGGACGCGGCCAGCGTAGACGGCGCGCGGCCATCATGCGTTCGCAAATCGCTAACCATGATTGGTCCGGCAAAGCCGTCATGGCACATTTGCCGGCTTCTTGTGCAACGCGGCATCTTGAATAGTAAGCACGCTTATTATATATGTCACTCATGGTTTCTGATGGCATCGACAGATTGGGCTTCTTGATCCACGACGTGCAGCGCCTGATGCGCAAGCGCTTCGAGGCGAGGGCCAGTGGCTTGGGTCTTTCTTCGGCGCAATGGCGGCTTCTGGTCCGCGTTGCCAAGGAAGACGGTGTCGCGCAGGCGCGGCTGGCCGAACTTCTCGAAATCGAGCCGATCAGCGTTTCGCGCCTGGTCGACCGCATGGAGGAGGGAGGCTGGATCGAGCGTCGTTCCGACGCCGCCGATCGTCGCGTCCGCATGATCTTCCTGACGCCCAAGGCAAGCGATGCCTACGCCGTGATCAAGAGCATTGCCGGAGAAGTCTATGAGGAATCGCTGGTCGGCGTGAAGCCGGAAGCCCGTCGCGTCCTCATCGAAGGGCTCGAGGCGATGGTCCGCAACCTGACCGACGACGAGACGCCGTCCATTGAAAAAGTGAAGAATACAGAGGGCGCAGCAGCATGAACGCGGTAGCCAAGATAGACGAGAAAGTGACTGAGCTGGAGATGGAAGCGCCGGAAAAGCCGGCCGCGGCCCCAATCCCAGCCGCAGCGGCGGTTGCTCCTCCGGTGCAGCCAGCCCCGGCACCGGTGAAGAAAAAGCGTCGGCTGGGCCGCTTCCTGCTGATGGTCGCGCTGCCTGCGGCATTGGCTATCGGCGGCGGTTATGTCTGGGTCACCGGCGGCCGCTATCAGGAGACGGAGAATGCCAATCTGCAGCAGGCCAAGGTGTCGATCGCTTCCGACACGGCCGGCCGCATCGTTAAGGTCGACATCTTCGATAACCAGCTGGTCAAGCAGGGTGACGAGCTGTTTGCCATCGACCCCGAGCCATACCGGATCGCGCTGGCGCAGGCCGACGCGGCGGTGGCGGGAGCGCGTCTCAATGTCGAGCAGTTGCGCGCGGCCTATGGCCAGTCGATGGCTCAGCAAAAATCCGATGCCAGCCAGGTCGCCTTCGCCCAGTCGCAGTTCGATCGCGCCGCCGATCTCGCCCAGAAGGGCATCAATGCCAAGTCGTCGCTCGACGAAGCCAAGAATGATCTCGACAAGGCCAAGCAGCAGCTCGCCGTTGCCGAGCAAGGCATCATCAGCGCCAAGGCAGCCCTTGGGGGCAATCCCGATATCGAGACCGACAAGCACCCGACCGTGATGGCCGCGCTCGCCGCGCGCGACAAGGCGGCCTACGACCTGGCGCAGACCACGGTCAAGGCGCCGGCGGACGGCATCGTCAGTCAGGCCTCGTCGTTCAAGGTCGGCCAGTATGTCGGTTCCGGCACGCCGCTGTTTTCGCTGGTCGAGACCGGCGACACCTGGATCGATGCCAATTTCAAGGAAACGCAGCTCACCCACATGAAGCCCGGCCAGAAGGCCGAGATCGTGGTCGACACCTATCCAGGGCGTACCTTCGAGGCGACGGTCAAGGCGATCGGCGCCGGCACGGGAGCCGAGTTCTCGCTGCTGCCGGCCCAGAATGCCACCGGCAACTGGGTCAAGGTCACACAGCGCATCCCGGTTCGTCTCGAACTGACCGATGCAGACGCCAAGATGGCGTTGCGCACCGGCATGAGCGCCACCGTTACCGTCGACACCGGCGTGGCGCGTGGCCTGCCTTCGATCTTCGGGCACGCCACGGCTGGCGAGGCCGCGCAGTAACGTCAACAGAATGCCGCAGGACCAGCGGCGGAGGTGAATAGCAGGATTGGTCTGATGGGAGGAGCTGGAGGATCAGCGTTTGGGCGCGCCGCGTAGCGGCCTGGCCGAAATCTGAAATCTCCGAGGCAGACCCGTCGGTCCTCATGTTTCCGGGCGGCAGGCATCCGCTCATCAGAGACTTTCAGTCGATGTAACCCCCACATCGACAATCGCGTCCCACCGCGACGAGGGTCTCTCAACGGAAGGCGTCGCCGCCCGGAAACCCCTTGTACACGTTTTTGTTACCTGCTGGAAGTTCCACGCCATGAGCACGCCCGAACCCTTCAAAGAAGTGCCGCATCGCGGCCTGATCACGGTCGCGCTCATGCTGGCGACGATCATGCAGGCGCTCGACACGACGATCGCCAATGTCGCGCTGCCGACTATGACCGGCGATCTCGGCGCCTCACCCGACAACATCAACTGGGTGCTGACCTCCTACATCGTCGCCGCCGCCATCATGACGCCGGTCACCGGCTGGCTGGCCGACCGCTTCGGCCGCAAGGAACTGTTCCTTGGGGCGGTTGTCGGTTTCACCGTGTTCTCGATGCTGTGCGGTATCGCCTGGAGCCTGGAGAGCATAGTGTTCTTCCGGCTGATGCAAGGCGTGTTCGGCGCCGCCATCGTGCCACTGTCGCAGACCTTCCTGCTCGACATCAACCCCAGGGAACGCCACGGCCAGGCAATGGCCATCTGGGGCGCCGGCATCATGCTGGGGCCCATCCTGGGTCCGACGCTCGGCGGCTGGCTGACCGAGAATTTCAACTGGCGCTGGGTGTTCTTCATCAACCTGCCGGTCGGCATCATCGCCTTCCTCGGCATGGCCGCCTATCTGCCGGCGGTTGCCCGGCGGGTGCGCAGCTTCGATTTCTTCGGCTTCGCCATGTTATCGCTCGGTGTCGGCGCGCTGCAGCTGCTGCTCGACCGCGGCGGCGAGGTCGACTGGTTTTCTTCGGTCGAAATCTGGATCGAGCTTGCTCTTTCGATCACCGGATTCTGGGTGTTCATCATCCATACGCTGACGGCGGAACGTCCTTTCATCGACCCCAAGATCTTCCTCGACCGCAATTTTGTGACCGGGCTGGCATTCATCTTCGTCATGGGCGTGCTGATCCTGGCCTCGATGTCGCTGCTGCCGCCGATGCTGTCGACCATCTTCGGCTATCCGACCGTCACCATCGGTGTCGTGTTGGGGCCGCGCGGTGTCGGCACCATGATTTCGATGCTTGTCGTGGGGAGGCTCATGAGCAGGATCGACGCCAGGATTCTTGTCGTCATCGGCTTTCTGCTCACGGCGCAATCGCTCTACACCATGTCCAGCTTCACGCCGCAGATGGACAATTGGCTGATCCTCAGCTCCGGCGTCATCCAGGGCCTGGGGATGGGAATGGTGTTCGTGCCGCTGTCGACCGTCGCCTTCGCCACGCTTGACGTGCGCTTCCGCACCGATGCCACGGCCCTGTTCAGCCTGGTGCGCAATCTTGGCTCGTCCATCGGCGTGTCGGTCGTGACGGTTCTCATGGTGCGCAATACGCAGGTCAACCACTCAGAGCTTTCGGCCTTCATCAACCCGTTCAATCCGAATCTGTGGGCGGTCTCTCCAGCCGCCGCGAGCGGCGATCCGACGGCGCTTTCGCAGGTCGATCGCCTGGTCAATCTCCAGGCGATGATGATCTCCTACGTCAACGACTTCAAAATACTCATGGTGATGACGCTGCTTGCCATTCCGTTTGTTTTCCTGCTGCGCAAGCCGAAGCAGGCGCCTGCCGGCGGCGCGCCAGCCGCGCATATGGACTAGCTTTCCATCAAATCATCTTGGGTGTGGCGCACGAAGCCGGCACGTTTTTCCTATTTCCCGAGCACCAGGCTCCAGTAACGGAGCTTGCTGTCGCCGCCGTCGCGCACATAGGCAAGGCCGAAGCGTGTGAAGCGCGGGTCGAGCATATTGCGGCGATGGCCCGGTGAATGCACCCAGATGTCGAACAGCTTCTCGAGGTCGAAACGACCCTCGGCGATGTTCTCCGCCGCGGCACCGGAAATTCGATTGTCCTTGACGCGCGAGGCGAAATCCTTGCCCCAGCCGGTGGTGTGGCTCATGCGGCGGCGCTGCGCCATGTATCCTGCCTGCTGCAAGGCGGCCTGTTCGAGCTGCCGGTCGGGGACCAGCGGCGCGAGCCCGACCGAGGCGCGGATGCTGGCCAGCGTGCTGGTGGCGGAGGAGGAGACCCCGGCGCCTTCGCCGGTTGGCAGTGAAACGGTGCTGCAGGCGGCGAGGCCCGCCAGGGCCGCGAGGCCGGTCAGCACCATGCGCCTGTTCAGATTCGGGATCGGGTGGTTTTGGATTTTCGCAATGGTCATGCCCCTGAGATAACGTCGATCATGGCTTTTGCCGGGCAGTGCAGCGAAAATCGAAGATGTCAGGCGGCTGTTTCGAGATCTGCGTCCGAGGAAATGCCCATCCGGTCGTCTTCCGTATCCACCCACCACGAGCCCAGCGCGTCGATGAGCGGTACAAGCTTGCGGCCAGGCGCGGTAAGGTCGTAGTCAACCCGCAGCGGATAACCCGGACGAACCGTGCGCCGCACGATGCCGGCTTCCTCCAGCTTGCGCAGTTCCAGCGTCAGGATGCGATGCGACACCGTCGGGTTGTCGCGTCTCAGATCGCTGAACCGCTTGGTGCCGTCCTTCAGATAATAGAGCAGCAGTGTGGGCCAGCGACCACTGAGCACGCGCATGGTCTCTTCGATCGGGCAGCGTGAGACGACGTCTTTCATGGGCGGGTCCTGGTTACAGAATTGTGCGTAATTTACATGGGACGACCAGCGTTTAGGGTCAAGTTTCGCTGCGCGGCGTGATCCCCTCAATCACGGAAGAAAACAAATGGAACCTATCCTGCTTTATGGCTTCCCGGCGGGAAGCTCGATGGGGCTCGTCGCTGCCTTCGAACGCGTCGGGCAACCCTATCGCCTGTGCCGCGTCGACATGCTCACCGAGATGAAAAATGATGCCTATGCCAGCATCAACGACCGTCAGGAAACGCCGGTGCTGATCACCGACGAAGGCCGGGTGCTCACCGAGACAATGGCCATCGCCGCATGGCTCGAAGCCCGTGACACGCAGCGCCGCATCAGCTTCGAACCGCGCACGCCGCAAGCCGACCGCATGCACCAGCTGATGGCCTTCGTGAACACCGGTTTCACCGCCGCCTTCAGCCCGCTCTGGGTGGCATTGGAAATGGCGGCGGATGAACCGGCGCTGAAGGCGACCTTGCGGGAGTTCGGTCGCAAGGCCGTTGCGGAACGTCATGATCGGCTCGAGGCGATGATCGCCGATACGGATTTCCTGGTCGGCGACGGGCTGACTCTTGCCGATACCACGCTGATCGGCGTGGCACGCTGGGCGGAATTTCACCAGGCGATCGACGGCGCCGCCTATCCCAAGCTGGCCGAATTGCGCCTTCGCATCGAAGCCGATCCGGCCGTGCGTTATGCCCTGGCTGTCGAGGATGGCGAACAGCCCGCCGGTTCTGGCGCCTGCCTTGGCCACGTCCCCCTTATCGAGGTGATCGATCGCTTCGCGGCACCGGCGCAATCGTAGCGATACTCTATTTCAACCAGGATGTGCCTTTGTGAGAGGCACTGATCTGCCGGAGTGCGGTCGCCGCACTCCGGCATTGTTAAACGCGACCGCCATTTTTCTCAACGCTATCGCTTGCGCCGCCTGACGTCAGTCGTTTCTCATTTCACCAGAGTGATCATCCGATCGGCATACATTGTGCGATTTCCAAGCGCCGCCGCGCAGTCCGACTTGACGGACGAGTTTCCGGTCATCTGTATCGTATTGCCGACAAGCCTGAGACAGTCGCCCTGGGCGCTCATATCGGAGTTGCCGGCGTAGGAAATCGGCGCGTCCGGCGCGTAGATGAAACCGCTGAGCACCGAATTTGCGCCGCCATTCAATGTCAGGGCAGACGTGTTGCCGTGGTCCTGGAAAATGGTGATGCCGGCATAAGGGCCGCTGGTGGGTGGGGAAAGGTTCACCTTCTCATTGGCATTTATGTACATCTGAGCGCTTTCCATGAGGAATATGGTCACGCCCTGGCCAGCCAGGCTGCCGTTCCCCCCCGGCTTTATGGTGGTGCCGCGCATGATGTAGACGCCCGGATTGAGCGTGATGTCCCCCGACAATGTCTTGTCGCAGTAAGTGCCGGGCGACAGCGTGTAGGTTTTGCCGTTCGGGACAGGCAAACACAATGTGTAAGGGGGAGGAACGACGTCGGCCAATGGATCAAAGGATGCGTACCTATGTTCGTGCGGCGTTCCGCAGGCGAGACTGGCGCTGGGTGGCAACAGCCCGCTGGTGCCGCCGACGGTTGAGACACAGCCGGCTGAAACCAGTGCGGAGCCACCCCTGTTGACGGAATCGGACGCGTCCGAGTTCGCTGCGATCACGCAATTGTCCATCGAGACGTTGGTCGAGCCCTGCAGGTTCACGGCGGCGGACGCATGCGGATCGAGCGCCAGCACGCAGGCCTGCGCGCCAGGTTTTATCTTGACCGAGGCCGAGCGATAGGCCTGCCAGGGGGCCGAGGCGCTGATGAAGCTTGGGCGGCTTATGCTGGACGACAGCGAGATAAAGTAGGCGCTGGGGCCGCCGCTTGCCGTTGCCGCGAAAGCGGAGACGCTGCCCAGATATTCCTGCTGGTCGGCCACGCTCATATTGGCGGCGAAGAATTGCAGCCCAAGCTGCTGGACATCGCCGGCCGCCATATCGGGAGAGAACTTCGTGCCGATGGCTAGCCCGGCCGCGTCCAGCGAGTTCTGCAGTTGCGATGCGTCATGGCTCGTGCCGATCAGATCAACGGCGCCGGCCAAACCAATCATTATCGGCAGCATCGCGATGGCGGTGGTTATGGCAAAGTTGCCGCGCTCCGAAGACCAGAAGCTTTTCAACGCGAACATCGCCCCTCGCCGAACTTCGTAAAGCTCAGGTGATACGCCAGGGGTCTCTACGAGTAATTTAAGTAAATGCTAAAATACGTAAATGCTAAAATGCGGCACAATGTTTGGCCAAAACGAAGCCTGCCAAGGCACGACCATATGAGAGGTGATACGGAGAGTTGAGCACAACGAGGAACTTCTCCGTAGTCCATCGACGCGGCGACAATCGTCGCCAACTGTGCTATCGTGCCCTCTCGTTCTTGAAGTGGCAGCTCTGGCGGCCATCCTGGCGGTGACCGCCCCGACACACGGGAGGAAGGTTATGGCCGGCTTTCATGTCATGGCGGACGCACGTGGAATGCATGTGCAGCCAACGGTGCGCCGCATCACCACGTCGGACCTTTGGGATGCGCTGCGCCTCGGCGTCGAGGATTTCTGGGCAAAACCATCGCACTATGTGTTCCTGTGCCTGATCTATCCCATCGTCGGCCTGATCCTGACGCAGTGGACGTCCGGCGCCAACGCGATCCAGCTCATCTATCCCCTGATGTCGGGTTTCGCGCTGCTCGGGCCATTTGCGGCGCTCGGCCTTTACGAGATCAGCCGCCGGCGCGAACTCGGCATGAACACCTCCTGGCGGCATGCGTTTGATGTGCGGCGCTCGTCCGCGGTTCCGTCGATCGCTGTCATCGGCATCATGCTGGTGGCGCTGTTCCTGTTGTGGCTCTACACCGCGCAATCGATCTACACTGGCCTGTTCGGCGACCAGCCGCCGGCCTCGATCGGTGGCTTCATCCGCGACGTGCTGACCACCAGCAAGGGCTGGACGCTGATCCTTGCCGGCAATGCTGCGGGCTTTGTCTTTGCCGTAATCGTGCTGGCCACCACCGTGGTTGCCTTCCCGCTGCTGCTCGACCGGGACGTCGGCGCCGTTTCGGCGATCGAGACCTCGGCGCGGGCGGTGATGGCCAACCCGCTGCAGATGGCGCTCTGGGGCTTGCTGGTCGCCGTGCTTCTGGTGATCGGTTCGATCCCGCTGTTTGCCGGGCTAGCCGTCGTCATGCCCATCCTCGGCCATGCCACCTGGCATCTCTACCGCAAGGTGGTCGAGCCGGAGCGGGCGCAGCAGACAAGACGGCCGATGTAAGGTCTGCGCTCTCAGCGCTGCGCGTCGGTCGCCATCTTCAGCGCCAGTGCCGCCAGCACCGTGCCCATCATCCAGCGCTGGATGACCAGCCACAATGGCCGTCCGGCGAGGAAGGTGGCGATCGAACCGGCGGTCACCGCGATGACGGCATTGACGCTGAGGCTGATCGAAATCTGTGTCGCGCCGAGCACCAGGAGCTGCGACAGGACATGGCCCTTGCTGGGGCTGATGAACTGCGGCAACAGCGACAGGTAGAGCACGGCCACCTTCGGATTGAGCAGATTGGTCATCAGGCCCATGGCGAAAAGCTTGCGCGGCCGGTCCCTCGGCAATTCGCGCACTTCGAACGGCGAGCGTCCGCCCGGCTTCACCGCCTGCCAGGCCAGCCACAGGAGATAGAGCACGCCGGCAAAGCGCAGCGCATCATAGGCGTAGGGTACGGCGAGCAGCAGCGCGGTGATGCCGAATGCCGCCGCCAGCACATAGAAGACAAAGCCGAGTGCCACGCCGCCAAGCGAGATCAGCCCCGCCTTCGGCCCCTGCGACAGGGAACGCGAGATCAAATAGATCATGTTGGGGCCAGGCGTCAGCACCATGCCGAGGCAGACCAGCGCGAAGGCGAGATGATTGGCTGTTTCGGGCATCTGTTCTTCCCCAGCGCGCCGCGAATGGATGCACGATCCGGCAGGCGGCCCACATGTGCCTGTCGCTGCAGGCGCGCGCAAGTGCATGGCGGCGCCAGCCGTTCTTCCAGCTAGCCCGATGCCTACGGATCAGCCGACGATGCGCAGGTTCGACAATTCGTTGCCGATTTCCTTGAAATCGTTCGACAAGCTGGCGCCGGTGGCGTTCCAGAACAGTTTTGCCGGCTTGCTCGCGTCCGTCGGATCCTTGCGGAAGCGCGAGTTCGACGAGCAGGATTTCAGCGCCTCGATCGCCTGCTGATCGGCGGTTTTGGTCGTGGACAGGTCGAGCGCCACCGTCATCACCATGATGTTGGCTGCCTTGGCGTTGTTGCAAAGCGTCGCCATCTGCTCGTTGAGCGCGTTGGTATAATTGCCGTTCGAATAATCGAATTGGCCAATGGTGCTCGATGTGCCCATGAACAGGCGGCCCACCGACGTGCCGTTGTAGCCGGGTTTGAGATAGCCGTAGGACGCATAGGTCGACTTCGAATCGGCGGGGTCGGAATAGCCGAGCGAGGAAGGCGTGTAGTAGGTGTTGGCGCCGTCGGTCAGCACGATGACGACCTTGTCGTTGCCTCTCTCGGTTTCCGGGCGGCCTTGCGTGAACGGCTCGCCGCTCGAAACCACCCGCCAGCCCCAGGCCATGCCTTCGGGAACATTGGTGCCGCCATCGGGCTGCATCAGATCGATCGCGGCCTTGATCGCGTTAAGCCCAGTCGCAACGCTGACATCGGTCAGCGGCGTGATCGGGTTGGTGGAGCAGCTGTAGTTCGGCCCGTTGCCGGCGGCCAGCGCGGGCGCATTGATCGGCCGCGGCTGGAAATATTTGGCCATGTTGCGCAGCCGGGATTGGCCGGCGCTGCTTGTCGGGTCGTCATTCCACCAGCTGTTGATAGCGCCATAGGCCGTCGGCGCGGCCTCATCCGGATCCTGAGTGATCTTCCAACGGTTGCCGGGTTCGTCCGGGGCGAACATCGGCACGAACATCGTCGCCGGATCGCCAACCCCTATGCCGGTGTTCGCAGAGCCGCCGGAAGGCGCCGCGTCGTTGATATTGTAGGGATAGGGCCTGGCCTCGACGCAACCCTGCCAACTGGCGAACGGGCCATACGAATCGATGTAGTCGTATTCGTCGTGGTCGCGTTTGCAGGTGTTGTTCGAGTTGTATTCGTCGCACACCACGCGCTTGCTGTTGACGACACGCTCATGGTTGGTGACGACCTTCATGTCGCGGTAGAGCGAAAACCGGGTCAGCATCTGGCCTTCGTCGGTACCCCATCCGGTGCCGCGCTTGTACCAGATGCCGTTGGTCTGCTGGGCGTATTTGTCGGCTGCGTTCAGCGTCGACCAGTCGAAATTCTCGTTCGATACCGGCGACAGTCCTTCGGTGTCCATCCAGGACGCGTTACCGTTGCCGGGTCCGACATTGACCGAGGCGGCAAACGGCACGAGGCCGAACTGCACCGGCCTGTCGACCTGCTTGATCATCGCCGCCTGCTGGGCCAGCGTGTCGACCAACTGTTTGGCCGCGGTCTTGAGAAGGTCGATGCGCGTTTGCCCCGAGCCCGTTCCGGTCTTGGTCATCGAACCGGAATTGTCGAGCACCAGGGCGACTTCAAGAGTGTTCTTCAGCCGCACTTCGGAGGTGACGTTGAAGCTGATCCTCTGGTTGGCGTCGGTTTCGGATTTGCCGACGAGCTGGCCGAAGACCGGATAGAAATAGGGCTTGTAGTCAAGCCGCGCACTCATCTTGAGCAAGCCGCCCCCGGTGGTGTTGCTTGGCAGGGTGACGGTGAGCGTCGTGCTGGCGGGGTTGATCTTGTTGAGGTTGGCATTGAAGAAGTCGAGCGCATAGGCCCTCAACTGGTCGTCGGTAGCACCCTCCGTCAGCCGGCGCGCCGTGGCGAAGTTTGCGGCATCGAGCGCATTCGAAACCGTCTGTTTTTCGCGGCTCATCTCGGTGAAATCGACGGCAATTGCCAGGGCGCCCATAAGCGGAACCATCGCGACGACGGTCATAAGAGCATAGTTGCCGCGCTGGTCGCGGCAGAACTGACGCCAAAGTTCATGCATGTCTTGCAGCGGCCCCCGCCGGCGGATTCTCGATCGATGCCAGCTTTCCACAAAACGCTGAAGGCCGCGTTTGGGGAATCGCTCGATTGCCGGGGCAGCGCTTCACCAACCGCTAACCAATCGTGCCTGGCGAAAGCTGATGACAGGCCGGGGCGGTTCGGCTAATCCGAACCGGCTGCGGCGAACCGTCGGTCGCGGCGATCGCAACGATCATGACTGAAGGAAACGGCATGGCGGATTCGCCTGAAATCATCGGCTCGCTCGAAGACGTGTCGAGGGCCTATTTGGCAATCCTGTGCGACGTCTGGGGCGTGGTGCACAATGGCGAAACGCACTTCCCGGCGGCGGCCTCCGCACTGGCAAGGGCTCGAGAGGCGAAAATCCCCGTCGTCCTGATCACCAATTCGCCGCGCAGAAGTGCCGATGTCGTGGCGCAGATGAACGCGATCGGTGTTCCACCGTCAGCCTACGACCGGGTGGTTACCTCAGGCGACGTGACCCGGGATCTGATCGCCGAAGGGCCGCGCAAGATTTTCCATATCGGCGCCGACCGCGACTTCACCCTCTATGAAGGTCTCGACGTCGAGCTTGTCGAGGAGTTCGAGGCGTCCGGCGTCGTCTGCACCGGCCTGTTCGACGACGAGGTCGAGAAGCCCGAGGATTACACGGAGCTCCTGCGGCGGCTGCGCGCCCGGAACCTGCCTTTCATCTGCGCAAATCCCGACATCGTGGTCGAGCGTGGCGAACGCATCATCTGGTGTGCCGGCGCGCTGGCGCGTGACTATGCCCAGCTCGGCGGCCGCACATTGATCGCTGGAAAACCTTACGCGCCGATCTACAATCTCGCGATGAAGGAGGTTGCCGAGATTCTTGGCCGGCCGGTCGAGCGCGGCCAGGTGCTGGCCATCGGCGACGGCATGATGACCGATGTGAAGGGCGCCGCCGACAATGGCTTCGATGTTCTTTATGTCTCCGGCGGTATCCATGCCCGCGACTATGGCGATGCCCTGCAACCGGATCCGGCAAGATTGGCGGCGTTCCTGGAAAAGCATGGCTATGGTCCGGTGGCCGTCATTCCCAGACTTCGGTAGGTGACGATGGCAGCCTTCCAGCGCATCCTGGCAACCGCGCCGCTTCCCGCCAACCTGCGCGGCGGCGTGGTGGCGATCGGCAATTTCGATGGCCTCCATCGCGGCCATCAGGCGGTGCTCGATCGCGCCTCGGCCGAGGCCGGACGGCGCGGCGTACCGGCCTTGGTGCTGACATTCGAACCGCATCCGCGCAAGATCTTCAGGCCTGATATCCCGTTGTTCGTGCTGACGCCGCCGCCGATGAAGGCGCGGCTCCTGTCGCTGCTGGGCTTTGCCGCGCTCGTCGAGCAGCCGTTCACGCGCGACTTCGCCTCGCTGTCGGCGGAAGCGTTCGTGACGGATGTGCTGGAGAGGAATCTTGGCATTACCCATGCCGTGACCGGGTTCGACTTCCATTTCGGCAAGGATCGTCAAGGCGGTCCGGCCTACCTGATGGCGGCGGGCGAGCGTCACGGCTTCGGCGTCACGCTCGTCGACGCCTTCCGCGACGAGGGCGCCGAAGTGGTGTCGTCCAGCCGCATCCGCGGATTGCTGGGCGAGGGCGAGGTGGCTGAAGCCGCCGGGCTGCTCGGCTACCGGTTCACCGTCGAAAGCGAGGTGGTCGGCGGACAGCAGCTTGGCCGCACGCTTGGCTTTCCAACCGCGAATATGAGGCTGTCGGCTGAAGCCGCACTCAAGGAGGGCATCTATGCCGTCCGCTTTCGCCGCGCCGACGGCACGCTTCACGACGGCGTCGCCAGCTTCGGCCGTCGCCCGACCGTCGATGACAATGGCGCGCCGCTGCTTGAAACCTTTGTTTTCGACTTCTCCGGTGACCTCTATGGCGAGGTTTGTCAGGTTTCCTTCTTCGGTTTCCTGCGCCCGGAGGTGAAGTTCGATGGGCTCGATGCGCTGGTCGCGCAGATGAAGCGCGATGAAGCCGAGGCACGCGCGCTGCTTGCCGGTGTCAAGCCGCTCTCCGACCTCGACGCGGCCATGGCTTTTTGAGCCAGGCGTGATCCCGGCTACTTCTTCAGTGCCAGGCCGACGGCGACGAAGGTCCAGCCCTGGAAGATCAGATCGATCGCAAGGAACAGACCGAGCACCCACAGGCTGTTGACCGGCCAGCCCATGGCGATGATCAGGCCGGCAAGGGCGCTGACGACACCGGCAGCGACGATCCAGCCCCAGCCGCGTTCCGGCCGATGGCTGTAGCCGACCCAGGCCCTGAGCACCCCTGACGCGACCAGCGCGATCGCCAGCAGGAACGTCAGCACCGCTGAGGCAAGCAACGGATTGCCGAAAGCGAAGAAGCCGGCAACGGCGTACAGCAGTCCGCTGAGCAGCCAGTAGAAGAAGCGGCTCCAGGTCTTGACGCCGAACGCATGCACGATCTCGATGATGCCCCCCATCAGCATCAGCCATCCCACGACGTAGACGGAAGCCACCGTGGCGACGAACAGATTGGCAAAGGCAATGCCGCCGAAGATGAGCAGCAGCACACCGAGCGCGACAAACCATCCCCATTTTGTCCGTGTCTGTTCGATCGCGATCTTCAAGGCGTCGCCATGCAGGGTCATTGTCGCGGTCTCCATCGAGGGCTGCGGAATACTGCGGATGGAAGGTAATCCGGGCGCGGGCCAACGTCCAGTCGATGACCGGCAGCCGGATCGCGGCAAAGCGCGAACGTATGTCTCGGGTTTAAATCAAATTTTACCAAACGACCGTCAAAGCTGTCATCGATAATCATATGCGTTGTGTTAGTGGAGTGGCCATGAGTCCGGTCGGAAGAATCTCTCTGGTGTTGGCCGCTGCGATGCTGGGTGGGGCGGGTGCCGCCAATGCGGGCGAGGGCAGTTGGCTGTCCGGCGACTGGTATCTGACCGTTGGCGCCACCGGCATGGTGGCGCCGAATTTCGAGGGCGGCAAGAAGTACCTGCTCAGCGCCTCGCCGATCATTTCGCTGGGCAAGGCCGGACCGGCGGCCCGCTTTGTCTCGCGCAACGACAACATCTCGCTGGCGCTGGTCGACGATGGCGGTGTCCGCGCCGGCCTGACCGGCAAGTTCCTGTTTTCCCGTGACGATGACAACGCCGATGAGCTGAAGGGCCTCGATCCGGTGCGCTGGGGCGGCGAAGTCGGCGGCTTCTTCGAATTTTATCCGACGGACTGGCTGCGCGCCCGCGCCGAGCTGCGCCACGGCATTCGCGCTCACAACGGCTTTGTCGCCGACATTGCCGCCGACGCCTTCTACGATGTGACGCCAACCGTCAGGATTTCGGGAGGACCGCGTGTTTCCTTCGCCTCAGGCAACTATTTCGACGCCTATTATGGCGTCAACGCGCAGGAAGCGGTGGCCTCCGGCCTGAGCGAATACCATCCCGGTGGCGGGCTGAAATCGACCGGCCTCGGCGGCGCCATAACCTGGAAGGTGACCGAGCCGATGACTGCCAGCCTGTTTGGCGAATATTCGCGCCTGTTGGGACCGGCGGCCGATTCCAGCCTGGTCAAGGAGCGTGGCGACCGCAACCAGTTCACGGTCGGCGTCTCGACCACCTACCGCTTCGATTTCACGATGTAGGTGAATCGAACGAGAGACGCTTTATTCCTGCGTCTATCTCCGCTAAAAGCCCACCAATGACGAGCTTTTCGCGCCTTCGCGTGCTGACGATACGAATTACCGGCCCGGTGTTCCGGGCGGCCTGAGGGTCGCCGGAGCCGCCGGGAATTCTGCGCGCGGCCTCTCGCGCTTTTTCCAGATCATCAGGCATGTCGCCCAAAAGTGGCCCCGGTTTTGGGAAAACGACATGCGCAAAAGTATAGTTCAACGCCCGAGCTCTTTTGCCGCCGGGCAATGCACATGGCAGACCAATGACCGATACAACTGAAACGATCGACTATTCCAAGACGCTTTACCTGCCGCAGACGGACTTCCCGATGCGCGCCGGTTTGCCGGAGAAGGAGCCGCTGCTGGTCAAGCGCTGGCAGGACATGGATCTCTACCGCAAGCTGCGCGAGAGCGCTGCCGGTCGCACGAAATACGTGCTGCATGACGGCCCGCCCTACGCCAACGGCAACATCCATATCGGCCATGCACTGAACAAGATCCTCAAGGACGTCATCACCCGCTCCTTCCAGATGCGCGGTTACGACTCGAACTATGTGCCCGGCTGGGACTGTCACGGCCTGCCGATCGAATGGAAGATCGAGGAGCAGTACCGCGCCAAGGGCAAGAACAAGGACGAGGTGCCGGTCAACGAATTCCGCAAGGAATGCCGTGAGTTCGCCGCGGGTTGGATCACGGTGCAGGGCGCCGAGTTCCAGCGCCTCGGCGTCATCGGCGACTTCAAGAATCCCTATACGACGATGGCTTTCCATGCCGAGTCGCGCATCGCCGGCGAGCTGTTGAAGTTCGCCATGTCGGGTCAGCTCTATCGCGGCTCCAAGCCGGTGATGTGGAGCGTGGTCGAGCGCACGGCGCTGGCCGAGGCCGAGATCGAGTACCACGACTATGAGAGCGACACGATCTGGGTGAAGTTTCCGGTCGCCAGCCTGGTGCGTCGCATCGACGATGGCGAGACCAAGCTGACGGAGGGCGCGCTTGATCTGCTCCAGGCTCACGTCATCATCTGGACGACGACGCCGTGGACGATCCCCGGCAACCGCGCTGTCAACTATTCGCCGCGCATCAACTATGGGCTCTATGAGGTCACGGCAGCCGAGAACGCATTCGGCCCCCAGCCGGGTGAAAAACTGATCTTTGCCGACGCACTGGCCGAAGATGCCTCGGCCAAGGCCAAGGTCACCTTGAATCGTCTCCGCGGTGTTTCGGCGCAAGAGCTTGGAAGCCTTACGCTTTCGCATCCGTTCAAGGGCCTGGGCGGCGGCTACGAATTTGCCGTTCCGATGCTCGCCGGCGACCATGTCACCGACGATGCCGGCACCGGCTTCGTCCACACCGCGCCCGGTCACGGCCGCGAGGACTTTGACGCCTGGATGGACGCGGCGGTGGATCTGCGCGCACGCGGCATCGATCCCGCCATCCCGTTCACCATTGACGACGGCGGCTTCTTCACCAAGGACGCGCCGGGTTTCGGCCCCGACCGCGAGGGTGGGCCGGCGCGCGTCATCGACGACAACGGCAAGAAGGGCAACGCTAACCAGGCCGTCATCGACGAGCTGATCAAGCGCAACGCACTGTTCGCGCGTGGCCGGCTGAAGCACAGCTATCCTCACTCCTGGCGGTCCAAAAAACCGATCATCTTCCGCAACACGCCGCAGTGGTTCGTCTATATGGACAAGGACCTCGGCGATGACTCGACGCTGCGCAGCCGGGCGCTCAAGGCCATTGACGAAACCCGTTTCGTGCCCGCCGCCGGCCAGAACCGCATCCGCGCCATGATCGAGGAGCGCCCGGACTGGGTGCTGTCGCGCCAGCGTGCCTGGGGCGTGCCGATCGCCGTCTTCGCCGATGCCGACGGTAATGTGCTGAAGGACGAAGCGGTCAACCGGCGGATCATGGACGCCTTCGAGCAGGAGGGCGCCGACGCCTGGTTCGCCGCTGGCGCCAAGGAGCGTTTCCTCGGCAATCACGATGGCTCGAAATGGAAGCAGGTGATGGACATCCTCGACGTCTGGTTCGATTCGGGCTCGACGCATGTCTTCACGCTGGAGGATCGCCCTGACCTGAAATGGCCGGCCGACGTCTATCTCGAAGGCTCCGACCAGCATCGCGGCTGGTTCCATTCCTCGCTGCTGGAAAGCTGCGGCACCAGGGGCAGGGCGCCCTACGATACTGTCGTCACCCATGGTTTCACCATGGATGAGGATGGCCGCAAGATGTCGAAGTCGCTCGGCAACACCGTGGTGCCGCAGGACGTCATCAAGCAGTCGGGCGCCGACATCCTGCGTCTGTGGGTGGTAACGACGGACTACTGGGAGGACCAGCGGCTCGGCAAGAACGTGCTGCAGACCAACATCGACGCCTACCGCAAGCTGCGCAACACCATCCGCTGGATGCTCGGCACGCTCGCCCATGACGATGGCGAAGAGGTGCCGCTGGAGAAGATGCCGGAGCTGGAGCGGCTGATGCTGCACCGGCTCTCCGAACTCGATGAGGTCGTGCGCTCGGGCTACGACGCCTTTGAGTTCAAGCGCATCACCCGCATGCTGCTCGATTTCATGGTGGTCGAGCTGTCGGCATTCTATTTCGACATCCGCAAGGACGCGCTCTACTGCGACGCGCCGTCGAGCCTGAAACGCAAGGCTTCGGTGCAAGTGGTGCGCCATCTCTTCGATTGCCTGGTGAAATGGCTGGCGCCGATGCTGCCCTTCACCATGGAGGAGGCCTGGCTCGATCGTCATCCCGGGGCCGTCTCGGTGCATCTCGACCAGTTCCCGCAAATCCCGGCGGACTGGAAGAACGAGGCGCTGGCGGAAAAGTGGCGCCAGGTGCGGCAGGTGCGGCGCGTCGTCACCGGCGCGCTGGAGATCGCGCGTGCCCAGAAGGTGATCGGGTCGTCGCTGGAAGCGGTGCCGGTCGTCACAATCAACGACGCAGCGCTCGAAGCGGCGATTTCAGATGTCGATATTGCCGAGATGGCGATCACCAGCGATCTGGTCATCGCTCATGGGCAAGCACCTGCGGGTGCCTTCACACTTGACGACGTCAGGGGTGTCGCCGTGGTGGTCGAGAAGGCTTGGGATCGCGGCCTGGTGAAATGCGCACGCTCCTGGCGCTACACCGACGATGTCGGCCAGGATCCGGAATTCCCGGATGTTTCGGCTAGGGATGCGGCGGTGCTGCATGAATTGAAAGCGCTTGGCCGGCTTTGACGGCCGGAACGGTGCACAAATGCCACGCCGGGCGGGCGAAAACCGCCCGCGCGTTGCCCTTAACGAGTGGTTGAGGTAAACACGCGAAACTCCGGAAGACAAATTGTCGCCGGATTTCCGTCGCAAGTGCTTGGACGATGGGGACCCGGCCACAAGGCCGGCGGCAATCGAGAGGCTGTCTAGAGTGGGACTTTTTGGCATGACCGAGAGATATAATGCGCGCTTGGCGCTGCTGGCGCCGCTTGTCGCGTCGGGCCTCGCTTTGTCCGGCTGCATGGGCTCTCCGACCTACGGCACCGACAAGACCGCCGGCGAACAGCTGGCCGGAGACATTTCGGGCGCCTTTTCATTCGCGCCGAAGCGCAAGGAACAGATCGACTACAAGCCGCGTCCGACGCTTGTGAAGCCTGCGCCAGGCCAGAAGGAAGCGCTGCCGGCCCCGCAGGACAGCATCGAGACGGCGAGCGCCGAATGGCCCGAATCGCCCGAGCAGCGCCGCGCCCGCTTGCGCGCCGACGCCACCGCCCATCAGAACGACCCGGCCTATCAGTCTGAGATCGTCGACGACGTGCAGACGGACCCGGCGTCGGTGAAGAAGGCGATGGCGGAGTCAGGCTCGAGCCACCCGCCGGCATGGACACCGGCCGATTCCGACAAGGGCCGTGCCGCCGAGATCCAGCGCCGCCTCGCCGACAGCAAGCAGGGCGATCCGAACACCCGCAAATATCTGAGCGAGCCTCCAGTGCAGTATCGTACCGCGGCCGGCACCGCGCCGCAGAACGAGCTTGGCGAGGACGAATACAAGAAGGAGCGCCGCCTCAAGAAAGAGGCGGAAGGCAAGAAGGGCAGCGGCTGGTTCGATTGGCTGTAAAAACGCCGAATTGCGTCGCCGGGCGTTGCGCCCGGTTCAGCCGCGCCGCTCCCGAAAAAAATCTTTGAGCAGCAGGGCTGCTTCGGTCTCGCCCATGCCCGGATAGATGTCGGGTGCGTGGTGGCAGGTCGGCGAGGCGAAAAAACGTACGCCATTGACCACAGCGCCGCCCTTGTCGTCGGCGGCGCCGAAATAAAGCCGGCGCAGCCGGGCGAATGAAATGGCGCCGGCGCACATGGCGCACGGCTCCAGCGTCACATAGAGATCATGCCCGGTGAGCCGCTCGGCCGACAGTTTGCGGCAAGCTTCGCGGATGACCAGCATCTCGGCATGCGCCGTCGGGTCGGCAAGTTCGCGTGTGCGGTTGCCGGCGCTGGCGACAACACCAGCGCCATTGGCGATGACGGCGCCGACCGGCACTTCGCCTCGCAAGGCGGCAGCTTCGGCCTCCTTCAGCGCCAGCGCCATGAAATCGGGCCGCTTCACGCGATTTCCACTCCGATTATCTCCTCGCCACCTGACGGTGATCCTGTTATTGAGCGCAAGACCTCGAAAATCGGGACTCGGTTTTCGAAAATGATCATGCGCCACATCAAAAGTGCTACAGCGTTCGTTGCGCGCCCGAAAGGATGCGCCACGCTGTAGCAGCGCAAACGGATAAAGGCCACATGGACGACAACGACAAGAAATTCCGACCCAGAAAGGGTCCGGCCAAGAGTGGGCCGAAAGCCGCGGGACCGCGCAGCCGTGATGGCGCCGCGGGCAAGGGCGGCAAGCCGTCCTTTGGCGCCAAGAAGCCTTACGCACCGCGTGGCGATCGACCGATGGCTGCCGATGGCGAGCGGCCGAAGCGCGATTTCAAGGGCGGCGACAAGCCTTTCAGCAAAGGCCCGCGACCCGAAGGCAAGCCTTTTGAGAAGCGCGAGGGGCCGCGCAAGCCGTACGCACCGCGCGGCGACCGCCCGGTGGCCGCTGAGGGCGAGCGCAAGCCCTATGAGAAGCGTGAAGGCCCACGCAAGCCCTATGCGCCACGTGGCGACCGGCCAATGGCGGCCGAAGGCGAGCGCAAGCCATATGAAAAGCGCGAAGGCCCACGCAAGCCCTACGCACCGCGCGGCGACCGCCCGGTGGCCGCTGAAGGCGAACGCAAACCGTATGAGAAGCGCGAAGGGCCGCGCAAACCCTATGCACCGCGGGGCGACCGGCCGGCTGCGGCGGCAGCGGGCGGCGAAAAGCGTTTCGACCGTCCCAAGCGTGATTTCAGTGACCGCGCGCCGCGCGACGCCGGCGATCGACCGAAGCGTGACTTCAGCGATCGCCCGAAGCGGGATTTCAATGATCGGCCGCAAGGCGCGTCAGGCGGCAGCTTCAAGCCACGCCCGCGTCCCGCCGAGGCCGCGGAAGAGGCAGGCGAGCGCATCGCCAAGCGGCTGGCCCGCGCCGGCCTGGCCTCGCGCCGCGATGCCGAGGAGCTGATCGCCGCCGGCCGCGTCAAGGTCAATGGCCGCGCCCTGACTTCACCGGCCTTCAACGTGATGCCTGATGACATCATCCATCTCGACGGCATGGAAATCCCGCCGATCGAGCGCACCCGGCTGTTCCTGTTCCACAAGCCGGCCGGGGTCGTCACCACCAACCGCGATCCCGAGGGCCGCAGGACCGTCTTCGACGTGCTGCCGGCTGAATTGCCACGGCTGATGACCATCGGCCGGCTCGACATCAACACCGAAGGCCTGCTGCTGCTCACCAATGATGGCGGCCTGTCGCGCGTGCTCGAACTTCCAGCCACCGGCTGGCTGCGCCGCTACCGCGTGCGCGTCCACGGCAAGGTCGAGGAAAGCGCGCTTGCGGGCCTGCGTGAGGGCATTGCCGTCGACGGCGTGTTTTACGGTGCCATCGAAGCGACGCTCGACCGCGAGCAAGGCACCAATGCCTGGCTGACGATCGGCCTGCGCGAGGGCAAGAACCGCGAAGTCAGGAACATCCTGGGTTCGCTCGGCCTCGACGTGACGCGGCTGATCCGTATCTCTTATGGGCCGTTCCAGCTCGATGACCTCGCCGAGGGCCATGTGCTGGAAATCAAGGGCAGGGTGTTGCGCGACCAGCTTGGCGAGCGCCTGGTCGAGGAATCCGGCGCCAATTTCGACGCCGATGTCACCAAGCCGTTCTCCAACAAGCCGGTGCGGCGCACGGAAGTTCGCGAGCCGGAGCCGGAGCGGCCGAAATTCACCCGCGACGGCGAGCGCCGTCCGATCGGTGAGGGCGGCTTGATCAAGAACCGCAAGCGCCGCGAAGGCAGCCGCGACGAGGCTCTGGGCAAACTGTCGACAAGTCCCGACAGAAGCACGGAGAAGAGTTTTGGCGAACGGGGCCCGCGTCCCGAACGCAGCTTTGGCGACAAGCCGCGTGGCAATTTCGGCGACAAACCGCGCGGTGGCTTCGGTGACAAGCCGCGTGGTGCTTTTGGCGGCAAGCCGGGCGGCGGCAAGAAATCCGAGCGCGAGCAGCGGCCGATCGAGCCGCCCGGCCAGCGCAAGGCCAATGTCTGGATGGCGCCGGGCGCGCGGCCGATCGGCAAGGTCAGGGCCGACGCCGATGCCGCCAAGGCGGCTGAAGCCAAGGCGCGCAAGGCATCGTTCAAGCCGACCTATGGCAAACCGGCCGGTGCAAAGCCGTTCGGTAAGCCGCGCGGCGAACGTCCGGGCGGGGCCGGCGGCGGTGAGCGTCCGCGCAATGGTCCCCGAGGCCCCAAAGCGAGATGAGAATCGTCGGCGGTGAGTTTCGTGGGCGTCCGTTGGCGACGCCGCGCTCGAGCGCCATTCGTCCGACGACCGATCGCACCCGCGAGGCGGTCTTCAACGTGCTGGCGCATCGCTTCGCCGAGCAGTTGGACGGCGCACGCGTGCTCGACCTGTTCGCCGGCACCGGTGCGCTGGGGCTCGAAGCGCTATCGCGCGGTGCCTCCTACGGCGTCTTCATCGAGGAATCGGCGGAAGGCCGTGGCCTCATCCGCGACAATGTCGAGGCCTTCGGGCTGACCGGCCGCACCAAGATATTCCGCCGCGATGCCACGGGCCTCGGCGAGGCTGGCACGCTGGCGCCGTTCGGCCTCGTCTTTGCCGACCCGCCCTATGGCAAGGGCCTTGGCGAGCGCGCCTTGCAGTCGGCGAAAGCCGGCGGCTGGCTCCGCCCCGGCGCGCTGTGCGTGGTCGAGGAGGCGGCGGTGGCACCCTTCGAGCCTGGTCCCGGCTTTTCGGTGCTGGACGAGCGCAACTATGGCGAGACCGTTATCCGCTTTGTCGAGGCGGTCTGATAACCTGCACCCTTGGCCGGGCATCCATGGCCGGCCTCTTTGCCGCCGCCTTTGCCGGCAACATGACCAACAATTCACTTTGCTTGTCGCCAGCACCTTGCCTATCGTCCGCCAGGAAAACCGGAGCCATCGATGACATTTCAGGCCGAATGGCTGCGGGGGACGCTGTTGGCGACCTCTTTGGCTTTTGCGATAACCGGTCCGGTGCTGGCCGAGAGCCCCGTCTTGCCCAACACGGTTCCGGCCGAGTTCAAGGTCACGGATTTCCTGCTCGACAACGGCATGGAGGTGGTCGTCATTCCCGACCACCGTGCGCCGATCGTCACCCACATGGTCTGGTACAAGATCGGCAGCGCCGACGAGCCGCCCGGCAAATCCGGCATCGCGCATTTCTTCGAGCATCTGATGTTCAAGGCGACGACCAACCATGCGGCCGGCGAGTTCGACCGCGCCGTCTCCGATATCGGCGGCTCCAACAACGCCTTCACCTCCTACGACTATACCGCCTTCCACGAGACGGTGGCGCCGTCGGCGCTCGAGCTGATGATGAGCTTCGAGGCTGATCGCATGCGAAATCTCATTCTCACCGACGATGTCATCAAGACCGAACGTGATGTCATCCTCGAGGAGCGCCGGTCGCGCATCGACAACAGCCCCGAGGCCGTGCTGGACGAGGAGGTCGATGCGACGCTGTGGCAGAACCAGCCCTATCGCATTCCGGTCATCGGCTGGATGCAGGAGATGCGGCAGCTGAACCGCGTCGACGCCACCGCCTTCTACGACAAATACTACCGGCCCAACAATGCGGTGCTGATCGTCGCCGGCGATGTTGAGCCGGACACGGTACGGGCATTGGCCGAGAAGACCTATGGCAAGGTGGCGCGCGGCCCTGACCTGCCGCCCCGCATCCGCCCGGTCGAGCCGGAGCAGAACACCAAGCGCACGGTCACGCTCTCCGACGCCCGCGTCAGCGTGCCGAGCTTTTCCACACAATGGGTGGTGCCGTCCTATCATTCGGGCAAGCCGGGCGAGGCGGAAGCGCTCGACCTCTTGGCGGAGATCCTCGGCGGCGGCAATCGCAGCCGGCTCTACCAGGCGCTCGTCGTCCAGCAAGGTATCGCATCCAGCGCCGGCGCCTTTTTCCAGGGCACCATGCTCGACGACACCAACTTCACCGTCTACGGCGCGCCGCGCGGCGATGCCGAGATTTCCGACGTCGAAGCGGCGGTCGATGCCGAGGTGGTGCGCATCGTCAAGGATGGTGTCACGCCATCGGAACTGGAAAAGGCCAAGGACCGCTATGTCAGGTCGATGATCTTTGCCCGCGACAAGCAGGATTCCATGGCCAACATCTACGGCTCGACGCTGGCCACCGGCGGCAATGTGCAGGACGTCCAGCAATGGACGGACCGCATCCGCAAGGTCACCGCCGACGAGGTCAAGGCCGTCGCCGCGCGCTATCTGGTGCTCGCCCGGTCGACCACCGGCTATCTCTTGCCGCAGCAACAGGCGGGGAATTGATGATGACGAGCACGAACGCGGTACGCGCACCCCTCGCAACCCTCTTCCTCTCCGTCCTCTTCCTCATCCTGCCGGCACTCACCGCGCGGGCCATGGACATCCAGTCCGTCACGTCGCCGAAGGGCATCACCGCCTGGCTCGTCGAAGACTATTCCGTGCCGGTCGTCGCCATCCGTTTTGTCTTCGGCGGCGGCTCGACGCAAGATCCGCCGGGCAAGGAGGGCCTGGCCAATCTGATGACCGGCCTGTTCGACGAAGGCGCCGGCCCGCTCGACAGTGAAGACTTCCAGATCAAGCTCGACGATGCCGGCGCCGAGATGAGCTTCGACGAGAGCCGCGACGGCATCTACGGCTCCATGCGCATGCTGGCCGAGCAGCGTGACCAGGCATTCGACCTGTTGCGGCTGGCGGTCAACGAGCCGCGCTTCGACCAGCTGCCGATCGACCGCATCCGCTCCCAGATCCTGTCCGGCATCATTGCCGGCGAGAACGACCCCGACACGGTGGCGCAGAACAAATGGGCGCGCGCCCTCTACGGCGATCATCCTTATTCCCGCTCCGACCAGGGCACCAAGGAAAGCATCGCCGCCATCACGCCCGATGATCTCAAAGCATTGCACAAAGGGGTGTTCGCCCGCGGTGGCCTGCATGTCGCCGTCGTCGGCGCCATCGACGCGGAGACGCTGAAGAAGAAGCTCGACATGGTGTTCGGCGACCTGCCGCAAAACCAGGCGCTGAGGCCGGTGGCCGATATCGACCCGAAGCTGGCGCAGCATATCGAGGTCGACTACGACCTGCCGCAGACCTCGCTGCAGCTCGCTTTTCCCGGCGTGAAGCGCAAGGCGGCGGATTTCTTTCCCGCCGTGCTGATGAACGAGATCCTCGGCGGCGGCACCTTCACCTCGCGCCTGTTCCAGGAGGTGCGCGAGAAGCGCGGGCTGGCCTATAGCGTCAACTCCTCGCTGATCAACCAGGACCACGCCAGCGCGCTGATCGTCAGCACCGGCACCCGCTCCGACCGCGCGGCCGAGACGCTGGGCATCGTGCGCGACGTCGTCAAGCAACTGGCCGAAGAAGGCCCGACCGAAGCGGAACTGGCGGCGACCAAGAAATACATGATCGGCGCCTACGCCATCAACAATCTGGACTCCTCGAGCGCCATCGCCTCGACGCTGGTCGAACTGCAGCTCGACGATCTCGGCATCGACTACATGCAGCGCCGCGCCGGCTACATCAACGCGGTGACGCTCGATCAGGTCAAGGCGGCGGCGAAAAAGCTGCTGACCGCCGAGCCGACCATCATGGTGATCGGGCCGAAACTGGCCGGAGCCGGCAAGGGATGACCCCCACCTTCGGCATCGCCTTCGGCGGCGGCGGCGCGCGCGGGCTGG
The DNA here is from genome assembly GCF_003997495.1 of Mesorhizobium sp. M7A.F.Ca.US.008.03.1.1. GTDB lineage: Bacteria > Pseudomonadota > Alphaproteobacteria > Rhizobiales > Rhizobiaceae > Mesorhizobium. The sequence goes on from NZ_RZRU01000007.1 coordinate 31,190, forward strand.
CGCATATCCATGTCATCGAGGCGCTGGACGAGCTGGGCATCAAGCCGGTGGCCATAGCCGGCTCGTCGATCGGCGCCATCATGGGCGCCGGCATGGCATCGGGCATGACGGGCAAGGACATAAACGACTATGCCCGCTCGATCCTCGGCCGTCGCGCCGAAGTGGCGAGCCGCATGTGGCGGGCACGGCCGGGCACCATCGCCGAAGCCATGCAGAACGGCATCCGCGTCAGCCAGTTCAACGTCGAGCGCGTCCTGAAAGCTTTTCTGCCCGAGGCCATTCCCGAAACCTTCGCCGAGCTGAAGATCCCGCTCAAGGTGACGGCGACCGACTATTTCGGCCACAAGCTTGCCGTTTTCGAGGACGGCGACCTGCACTCCGCGTTGGCGGCGTCAGCGGCTATTCCAGCCGTGTTCCGGCCGGTGACGCGCGACGGCAGGCTGCTGATCGACGGCGGCATCTACAACCCCGTGCCGTTCGACCTGATCGAAAACGATGCCGACATCATCATCGGCGTCGACGTCGTCGGCGCGCCGGAAGAGGCCGACCGCAAACAGCCGACCTCCGTCGACCTGATGTTCGGCGCCACGCAACTGATGATGCAGTCGATCATCGCCAACAAGCTGAAGCAATGCCGCCCCGACATCCTGGTCCGCCCGGCAGTGTCGAGATACCGCGTGCTTGATTTCCTGAAGATCGACGCCTTGATGAACGAGACGGTGGATATCAAGGACGAGCTGAAGCGGCAGGTTGAGAAGGCGGTGGAGGCGCGGAATAGTGCCGCCATCAAGGGGAGACGGGGGAAGCAGGTCGGGTGAGGATGCATCTTCCCCATTCGATCTGAAAGGCTCCAACCGATTTACGACTTTGCCACCACCGGCGCATACTCCAGCGCCACAACGCCGTTGCTGAACGGCGTGGCCGAAATCAATTCGAACGGCAGCGACTCGCCGGCTGGGAATAGCGGCTTGCCCCGGCCGACGGTGCCTGGATAGCTGAGCAGCCTGACGCGGTCGACCAGGCCATGGCGCAGCAATTCCTGCGCGACGTTCAGGCTGCCATGCACATAGATGTTGCCGCCGCTGCTTTGCTTCAGCGTTCTGACCGCCTCCGGCAGCGGCCCTTTCAGCAATTCGGCCGGCTTCCAGTCGAGCGCCTTCAGGCTGCTCGAAGCGACATATTTCGGCAGCGCGTTGAACCGGTCGGCAAAATCTCCGGTTTCCTTGGGCCATGAACCGGCAAAGATCTCATAGGTCGTGCGCCCCAAAAGCATGGCGCCGCTATCGGCAAGCTCGTCTTCCTTGAACCTGTTCATCTCGTCGTTCCAGATCACGCTGGGCAGCTTCTCGACCTCGGCGATGCCATCGACGCTGATGAATTCTGTGACGATGAGTTTTCGCATGGTGCTCTCCTTCTTCCGTCAGAGGACGGACGGCGCGGGGCTTTTGCGACACGCTTCATGAAATATATCGCTGCGCCTCGTTGCAGGGTGGAGCTTTCAGCGCGAGCCCGCGAAAGATCGATACCATGGGGAAGTGAGACCGGCCTGGACTAAACCCCAAGTTCGGCTTTTGATGCCACATCTGAAGAAGTTATTCCCAACAACGCATTGCAGGAAGATCCATGGGATTCGGGGTTTTCATTCATCGCTCGGATTCGCGATACAACGACCGCCCCGCAGAGCAATACCAGTTTCCTCGCCCGTATCTGCGCCGCGTTGAAGCGTGTGTCGGCAAGTGGATCATTTACTACGAGCCCAGCAAGGTAAACGAGACACGGGGCTATTACGCCGTAGCGAAAGTCCAGCAGATCATTCCCGATCCTGTGACATCAGACATGTACCTCGCGCTGATTGAGCCCGGAACCTACCTCGATTTCGTCAATCCTGTTCCATTTAGCGGATCGGATGGTCTCGTCGAGCGAGGCCTGCTCAACGATGAGGGACGGATTTCCGGCCGTGCCCAATCTGCCGTCCGCACCCTTAGCTCAAGTGACTTCAACCGCATTATCGATCTGGGCCTGGACACGAATGAGTTGTTGCTGCCGCGCGTTGATCAGGTCGGCATATCTGCCGGCTTTCAGGATGAGCAGGCGCCATTCGAATTCGAGCAGAGTCGTGATCGCGTAAGCTACATCGGATCGCGAATCGTGCGGGACCGCATTTTCCGTCGCGTCGTCTTACGCGCCTATGACGAACGCTGCGCGATCACAGGTCTCAAGCTGATAAATGGCGGCGGCCGGGCAGAGGTTTCTGCCGCACATATTCGACCGGTTGAAGCTAACGGGCCGGATGTTATCAACAATGGGATCGCACTGTCCGGTACCGCGCATTGGATGTTCGATCGCGGGTTGATCAGCCTATCGGACGATTTGGAAATCCTGATCTCCAGACAGGTCAATGACTTCGACAGCGTGCATGGCTTCATAAACAAGACGCGCCGCGCGCTTCCGCCCCGCCGACAGCTCGAACACCCGCATCCTCATTTCTTGCAATGGCACCGCGAGCATTGTTTCAAGCAATAAAGCGGTGTCTCGAAGCTGCCCCTGTCTATGTTGCTTGCAGGCCCTTTGGTAGGGAAGCCCCCTCAGTCCTTCGCCCGCTCCACATAAGCCCCATCAGCCGTCATCACCACCACGCGGGTGCCCGGCGCGATGTGCGGCGGCACCAGGGTGCGCACGCCGTTTGAAAGCACAGCCGGCTTGTAGGAGGACGAGGCCGTCTGGCCCTTGGTCGTCGGCTCGGTTTCCACCACTTCGAAGGTGGCGCGCTGTGGCAGTACCAGTGAAATGGCAATGCCGTTGAACTGCGACACCTGCACGGCCATACCCTCGATCAGGTAGGGCGCCATGTCGCCGACCACGGCTTCCGACACCGCGACCTGATCGTAGCTTTCCGGGTTCATGAAATGAAAGCCTTCGGCGTCGCTGTAGAGGAAGGTGTGCTCGCGCTCTTCGACATAGGCGCGCTCCACCGTTTCGGTGGTGCGATAGCGTTCCGACACCTTCACCCCGTCGCCGATGCGGCGCATGTCGAGCTGCGTTACCGGCGTGCCCTTGCCTGGGTGGATGTTTTCGGCAAAGAGGATCACATAAAGCTTGCCGTCCTTGTCGACGACATTGCCTTTGCGGAGCGAACTGGCGATGACTTTCACCACGGTTTTAAATCCTGCGAGAGTTGACTGGCATTTAGTTGACTGGCGTTTGCCGGCTAGTGCGGCGCTGGATGGGGGCCTACCGCATCTTGGCCGCCGCCGCCAGCCCCCTTCCACCATGATCCGAGCCGCATGACCGAAGCTTCGCCCTGGTGGACGCCGCATGTCCATGCCGACCGCCGCCCGCGGCTGATGCTGCGCAACGGCATAGCCGCCGGCCTGCGCGACTGGTTCGCCGCCCATGATTTCGTCGAGGTGGAAACGGCAGCGCTGCAGGTCTCGCCCGGCAACGAGGCGCATCTGGCGGCTTTCGCCACCGAAGCGGTCGGGCCGGACGGTGCAAGGGCGCCGCTCTATCTCCACACCTCGCCGGAATTCGCCTGCAAGAAGCTGCTCGCCGCCGGTGAGGTCAGGATATTCAGCTTCGGTCCGGTCTATCGCAACCGCGAGCGCGGCCCCTTGCACCATCCCGAATTCACCATGCTCGAATGGTACCGGGTGGGTGAAGGCTATGAGAGCCTGATGCTGGATTGCGCCGCCTTCCTGACGCTGGCCGCGACAAGGGCAGGGGCAACTCTTTTCTCCTTTCGGGGCCGCGACTGCGATCCGTTCGCCGAGCCCGAACGGCTGACGGTGGCGGACGCTTTCACCCACTATTCCGGCATCGATCTGCTGGCCACGGTCGCCGCCGACGGCACCACCGACCGCGACGCGCTGCACGCCGCCTTGACCCATGCCGGCCTGCGCACCGCGCATGACGACAGCTGGGCCGATCTGTTCAGCCGGGTGATGGTGGAAAAGATCGAGCCATTCATCGGGCAGGGCCGCGCGACCATCCTGTGCGAATATCCGGTGGCCGAGGCGGCACTGGCCCGGCCGAGCCCCCGCGACTCGCGCGTGGCGGACCGCTTCGAACTCTATTGCTGCGGCGTCGAACTCGCCAACGGCTTTGGCGAACTGACCGATGCCGGCGAGCAGCGCCGGCGCTTCGTCATCGAGATGGACGAGAAACAGCGCATCTATGGCGAGCGCTATCCGCTGGACGAGGATTTTCTTGCCGCCCTCGCCATCATGCCGCAAGCCAGCGGCATCGCGCTCGGCTTCGACCGGCTGGTCATGCTGGCCACCGGAGCGCAAAAGATCGAGGACGTGATCTGGACGCCTGTGGCTTGAAGGCGGGAAAGTCTGGCCCATTCGATTTGAGGGATGAAGACTGGACCGTGACCCCGAACCAAGCGACCACATGAGCGGCACGCGGGACCGAGAGTAGTAGCTTGCGGTCAGACAGGAAGATCCAACAGTGGCAGTTTCAGAAACGGTCGAAATCGCCATTGTCGGCGCCGGTGTTGTCGGACTGGCGACGGCGCTTCGCCTTGCGGCCGAGGGGCGCGAAATTCTGCTCATCGATCCCAACGAGCCGGGCTCCGGCGCCTCATCAGGCAATGCCGGAACGATCGCCGAATACGCCTGTATGCCTGTCGGCACGCCTTCCGTGCTGCGCGCGCTGCCAAAGCTGCTGCTCGATCCCGACAGCCCGTTTTCGCTGCGCTGGCCGGCGCTGTTGCAGCTTGCGCCCTGGTTGGTCCAATTCATGCGGCAATCGTTGCCGGCGGCCACCCGCGCCAACGCGCTGGCACTGGCCGGACTGCTGGCCGACGCCTTGCCGGCCTGGGAGGACATGGCTGGGGAAGCCGGCCTGGAAGACCTGCTGCGTCGCAATGGTTGCCTCTATCTCTATCGCCGCGAAAGCGATTTTGCGGCTGCCGCCGGCGGCCGGACAATGCGCGCCGGATTCGGCATTAATCAGGAGATTCTGACGTCGGACGAGGTGGCAGCTCTTGAGCCCGGCCTGCCGGCGACCGCAACGCATGGCTCGTTTTTTCCGGACTCGATCAACCTCACCGATCCGGCAACGGTGATGCGGCGGCTGCTCGATGCCGCGACCGACCGTGGCGCCTCGGTGAGGCAAGCGACAATCACCGGGCTGCAGGTCGAGACCGGCGCTGTCCGGCTCAGCGGCCCCGGCTTCAGCATCAAGGCGGGCACGGTCGTGATTGCCGCCGGTGCACGGTCGCGCGCACTGGCCGCGCAGGCCGGCGACAGGATCCCGCTCGAGACCGAGCGCGGCTATCACCTGGAATTCCAGACCGACGCTCCGCTGCTGACCCGGCCGGTGTGTCCGGTCGATCTCGGTTTCTACATGACGCCGATGGCCGGACGGCTGAGGGTCGCCGGCACCGTGGAGCTCGGCGGCCTTGCTGCCCCGCCAAATCCGCGCCGGCTGGCGCTGCTCGACCGTGGTGTCAGGCAGTTCTTCCCCAGGCTCGGCCCGCCTTCATCGGAATGGCTCGGCTTCCGGCCGTCCCTGCCGGATTCCAGGCCGGTCATCGGCTCTTCGCGCGGCAATTCCCGGGTGATTCATGCTTTCGGCCATGGCCATCTCGGCCTGACGCTGGCCCCGATCACGGCGCGTCTGGTCGCCGACCTGATCGGCGGACGCGGCGATCCCGCGCGCCTCGCACCCTTTGCGGCGGATCGTTTCGGTCGTTGACCAATTGGTGCTGCGTCCTGACTAATGCGCGAAAACCTGCTCCAGCGAGCGAAAACCCTTGAATTCCAGGGCATTGCCCGAGGGGTCGCGGATGAACAGCGTTGCCTGTTCGCCCGGCTCGCCCTTGAAACGGATCATCGGCCGTTCCAGCCAGTCGATGTCGTCGCGCGCCTCCAGCCGTGTCGCCAGGCGCTGCCAGTCGTCCATCAGTAGCACGGCGCCGAAATGCGGGATCGGCACGACAATGCCGTCGACCTTTCCGTCACTGGGTGCCTGTGCGGCCTGCGGCCGCAGATGTGCCGACATCTGGTGGCCATAGAGATCGAAGTCGACCCAGGTCGCCGATGAACGGCCGATCGCACAGCCCAGCACCTCGCCATAGAAAACGCGGGTTTCATCGAGATCACGGACCGGGAAGGCGAGATGGAAAGGCGTCATCGAAAATGCTCCGTGCAGGCTGCAGACTGATTTTGCGTCACAGGGTTCGCGATTTGAACCGTCCGCACCGCATTTTGATTGAAGCCTATGCCATTGCACAAGCCGGACTGGAACAATAGATGGGTGGGCAACGGCCGCATACCGGCCGCACCAGCAGGATTTCAGGCATGACCGATATATCAGACGCAGCAAAATTGCCCGACCGCGTCGCGGCCCTGGTCGAGGCTGCCAAAAAGGCCGGCGCCGATGCCGCCGACGCGGTGGCCGTGCGCGGCCGCTCGACCGGGGTGTCGGTGCGTCTCGGCAAGGTCGAGGCTACCGAAGCCTCCGAGAGCGAGGATGTGGCGCTTCGCGTTTTCGTCGGCGGCCGCGTGGCAAGTGTCTCCGCGACGGCAGCGTCCGACCCGAAAACACTGGCCGAGCGCGCCGTGGCGATGGCGAAAGTGTCACCGCAGGATCCCTATCAAGGGCTGGCCGACCCGGCATTGCTCGCCAAACGGACGCGCGATCTCGACCTGTTCGACGCCACCGAGGTATCGGCCGACCAGTTGAAAGAGGCGGCACTCGCGGCGGAATCGGCCGCCCTTGCCGTCAAGGGCGTCACCAATTCGGCCGGCGCCAGCGCCGGCGCCGGTCTTGGCGGCCTGGTGCTGGCCACCTCGCACGGCTTCCTCGGCCACTATGTCGGCTCGCGTTTCTCGCGCTCGGCCAGCGTCATCGCCGGCGAAGGCACCGGCATGGAGCGCGACTATGAATTCTCCTCGCGCCAGCATTTCGCCGATCTCGATGCGCCCGAGGACATCGGCCGCAAGGCCGGCGAACGCGCCGTGCGCCGCATTGGCGCGCGCAAGGCGGCGACCGGGCCGGTCGACGTGGTCTTCGACCCGCGTGTCGCGCGCGGCATCGCCGGCCATCTGGCCGGTGCCATCAACGGTGCCTCGGTGGCGCGCAAGACGTCCTTCCTGCGTGACATGATGGGCAAGCAGGTGGCCGCATCCGCCATCACCGTCACCGACGAGCCGCTCCGGCTGCGTGGCCAGGCCTCGCGGCCGTTCGACGGCGAAGGCGTCGAAGGCGAAAAGCTGTTGATGGTCGAGAAGGGCGTGCTCAACCACTGGTTCCTGTCGACCTCGGCTGCAAGGGAACTGGGCCTCGTCACCAACGGCCGCGGCGCGCGGGGCGGCTCTTCCGTCACGCCATCCTCCACCAATCTCGCCATCGAACCGGGCGAGCGGTCGCCCGAAGAGCTGATCAAATCGCTCAAGACCGGCTTCTACGTCACCGAGGTGTTCGGCCAGGGTGTCGACATGGTCACCGGCGAATACAGCCGTGGCGCCTCGGGCTTCTGGATCGAGAATGGCGAACTGGCCTATCCGGTCGCCGAGGTCACCATCGCCTCGAACCTGAGGACCATGTTCCTCAACATGGTGCCGGCCGATGACCTCGACCGCAATTTCGGCACTGCGGCCCCGACGCTCCTGATCGAAGGCATGACCCTTGCCGGAGCATGACCTCACCATAGCCGGGGCCACCGAAGACTTGCCGCTGCTGCGCGATGCCGCCCGCGAGGCGGGGGTCATCGCCATGCGCTACTTCGGCAACAGCCCGCAAGTCTGGATGAAGGGCGGCACATCGCCGGTGAGCGAGGCCGACCATGCCGCCGACGCCTATCTGCGCGAAACGCTGCTGGCGGCCCGGCCCGACTATGGCTGGCTGTCGGAAGAAACGGTCGACGATCCGGTTCGGCTTTCGGCACACCGCACCTTCGTCGTCGATCCGATCGACGGCACGCGCGGTTTTCTGGAAGGCCAGCGCACCTGGTGCGTCAGCGTCGCCGTCGTCGAGCATGGCCGCACACTTGCCGGCGTGCTGGAATGCCCGGCGATGGAGGAGACCTATTGGGCGCTGCCCGGCCAGGGCGCTTTCCGCAACGGCAAGCGCATTGCGGTGCGCAAGCTGGCCAATACGGCCGAGATTTCCGGGCTGAAGCAGTTGACTGACCTGATGCCGGCCGAATGGCAGGCGCGGCTGAAGCGGGCGCCCTACAGCCCTTCGCTCGCCTATCGGCTGGCCATGATTGCCAATGGCGCGCTGGACGCCACCTTCGTCAAGCCGAACGCGCATGACTGGGACATTGCGGCGGCCGACCTCATCCTGCGCGAGGCTGGCGGCCAGCTGCTCGACCAGCATGGTCGCGCTCCGCTCTATGCCGGCGAGGTGACCCGTCACGGCGCCCTTGCTGCCGGCAGCGGTGAATTGCTGGCCGTGCTCGCCGGCGTCATTGCCGGGCTGGATGCGTGAAAGGGTTTTCCCAGGCGAGATGAATTCATCTCGCCCTAAAGGTTCCAAAGTCGGCGGCTTTGGTCTAGACCTGTCACAAACTCACGATATGTGAAGGACCGACATGGCCGCGGAAGACGGAAAGAAACAGCTTTTGCATCTGGTGTTCGGTGGCGAACTGAAGAAGCTTGGCGGCACCGAATTCCGCGATCTCGAGGGGCTCGACATCGTCGGCATCTATCCCGACTATCAATCCGCGCACACGGCGTGGAAAGCCAAGGCGCAAGCCAGCGTGGACAACGCCCACATGCGTTACTTCGTCGTTCATCTGCACCGGCTGCTGGACCCCGACAACAAGGCTGCCGGTTGACTTCGATGGAGCATGACCTGGCGAAAGGGCCAGCAAGCGATGCCGCGCCCACGGGCAGGGGACGCAGCCGCACGACCAAGGCCTTCTGGCGCAAGATTCGCCAACCGCTGGCGCAGTCGCGATTCGTCAAGAACGCCATCGCCAGCCTGTTCGCCCAGTTCGTCCGCTTCGTGCGCCTCACCAATCGTGTCGTCGAGGGATCGGCACGGTTTTCGGGCGGTGCCTATACCGAGTTCGAGCCTGGCATCATCGCCTTGTGGCATGGCCAGCATCTGCTGACGCCGGCCTATTACCCCAAGCGCAAGCCGCTGGTCGCCATGGTTTCGCGCAGCGCCGATGCCGAACTCAACGCGCTGATGCTGGAAAAATTCGGCATCGAGGCGGTGCGCGGCTCCGGCGGGCGGGAAAATGCCAGGCACCTCGACAAGGGTGGGGCAAAAGCACTTATCGCCCTGAAAAAGTCGCTCAGTGCCGGCAAGAACGTCGCCATGATCGCAGACATTCCGCACGGTACGCCGCGAGACGCGGGGCTTGGCATCGTTCTCCTGGCGCGGCTCTCGGGCCGGCCGCTTGTGCCCGTCGCCATCACCACTAGCCGCCGCAAGGTGCTGGAGAAGAGCTGGGACAAGACCACCATCAACCTGCCGTTCGGCCGTTCGTCGATCGTCATCGGCCAGCCGATCTTCGTGGCTGCCGGCGCCGATGACGCCGAAATGGAGCGCAAGCGCCAGGAAGTGACGACCGCGCTCAATGCTGCGACCACCGAGGCCTACCGTCTCGTGGATGCCCCGCGATGAGCGGCCGTTGGGCACGGGCCATGCTGTCGGCATACCGGTTCGCGGGTGCGGCAGCCTATCCGCTGGTCGGACCCTACGTTGCCTGGCGCACCTCGCGCGGCAAGGAAGACCGCTACCGCCGCCGCGAGCGCTATGGCGTCGCCGGCCGCGCGCGCCCCGACGGGCCGGTGATCTGGATCCATGCCGCGAGCGTCGGCGAGACCATAGCCGTCGTGCCGCTGGTTGAAAGCATTCTCGACTACGGCGTCAACATCGTGCTGACGACCGGCACCGTCACCTCGGCGCAGGTCGCCGACGAGCGTCTCGGTGACCGGATCATCCATCAATATGTGCCGCTCGATCTCAAGCCGGCGGTCAGCCGGTTCCTCGATCACTGGCGGCCGGATCTGGCGATCATCGCCGAATCCGAGATCTGGCCGATGACCATCCTCGAGCTTGGCGCGCGCCGCGTGCCGCAGGTGCTGGTCAATGGCAGGCTGTCCGACCGCTCGTTCAAGTCGTGGAAGAAACGGGCCAACATCGCCGAGGCGTTGTTCGAGAACCTGGCTCACGTCGTGGCGCAGTCCGATGTCGATGGCGAGCGGTTTCTCGCTCTCGGCGCCCGGCCGGTCACCGTGTCGGGCAATCTCAAGGTAGATACTTCGCCGCCGCCCGTCGACGAACGGACGCTGGCGACGCTGCGGCGGCAGATAGGCACGCGCCCGACCTGGGCGGCGATCTCGACCCATGACGGCGAGGAAGTGGTCGCAGCTGAAGTCCACGCGACACTGCACCGACGTCACCATGGTCTTCTGACGATCGTCGTTCCGCGTCATCCCGATCGCGCCGAGGCGCTTGCGGCGCAGATTTCCGGCATGGGCCTGAAGGTCGCGCGGCGCAGCAAGGGCGACAGGATCGCTGCCGACACGGACATATTGCTCGGCGACACGATCGGCGAGATGGGGCTCTATCTCCGGCTGACGGAAATCGCCTTCGTCGGCCGCTCGCTGACCTCCGAGGGTGGCCAGAACCCGCTTGAGCCGGCCATGCTCGACACGGCGGTTCTCGCCGGCCGCAATGTGCAGAATTTTCGCGAGGCCTACCAGCGTCTCCTCGACAGCGGCGGCGCCAAGCTGGTGCGCGATCGCGACATGCTGGCCGGCGCCGTCAATTTTCTCCTGACCAACGAAGTGGCGCGCCACGAGATGATGGCGGCGGGTGTGGCGACCGTCGACGAGATGCGCGGTGCGCTGGCGCGCACGCTGAAATCGCTCGAGCCCTACATCCAGCCGCTGGTCGTCAAGTCGCGCCTGAAGGGCGCGAACGGGCGCTAGCGTGGCCTCCGAAGCACCACCATTCTGGTGGGAAGAGCCGGACTGGCGGGTCCTGGCGCTATCACCGCTGTCGGCCATCTATGCCGCCGCCGCCGGCCGCGGCATGCGGCGGGCCAGGCGTGAGAAGATCGAAGCACCCGTTCTGTGCATCGGCAATTTCACGGTTGGCGGCACCGGCAAGACACCGGTGGCCATCGCGCTCGCCCAACAGGCCAAGCGCATGCACCTGAAACCTGGCTTCCTGTCGCGCGGCCATGGCGGCTCCTTCGCCGAGCCGCACGTGGTCGATATCGACCATGACAGTGCCCGGCATGTCGGTGACGAACCGCTGCTGCTGGCCGAACACGCTCCGGTGGCGGTGACACCGAACCGCGCCGCCGGCGCCCGGCTGCTGCTGGAACGGCATGGCTGCGATTTCCTGATCATGGACGATGGCTTCCAGAGCGCCCGCATCCACATCGACTATGCGCTGGTCGTCGTCGATGCGCGCTATGGGATCGGCAACGGCCGCGTTATTCCCGGGGGGCCGCTCAGGGCCAAAATCGTCGACCAGCTGGTCTTCACCAGCGGGCTGTTGAAAATGGGCGAGGGCACCGCCGCCGATAGCGTGGTCCGCCAGGCGGCACGCGCCGGCCGGCCGATCTTCGAGGCCCATACAGAGCCGAGCGGCAAGGCGGGGCTTGCCGGCAAGCGGTTCCTCGCCTTCGCCGGTATCGGCCATCCCGAGAAATTCTTCGACACGGTGCGCGAAGCCGGCGGCGAGCTGGCATTGACGCGGCCGTTTCCGGACCATCATTTCTATGCCGAGGACGAGCTTGCCGAGCTGGCGGCGACCGCGCACGCCGAAGGGCTGGTGCTCATCACCACTGCCAAGGACGCCGCCCGGCTGCGCCATGGCGCCTCACAGCACTTTCTCGACCGGCTCGAGGTGCTGGAGATCGACACGGTTTTCGAGCTCGACAATGTTCCCGAGCGCATCATCGGCGAAACGCTCGATGCCTGGCGCCAGCGCAAGCTGAAGGGTTAACCGCGCTTACGCAGCTCCGGATGCATCTCGATTTCGCGGCGCAGCGAGGCGGTGGCGCTGATGTAGGGCTCTTGCCTGGCGACGCTCCAGTATTTCAACTCGTCGAGCGGAATGCTTTCGCCTGTCACCGCGCAGCGCACGAACGCGCCGGGACTGGTAACCTGGAAGTCGCCATCCAAATAGCGGATGCGGGCTTCCTTGCCGCCGGGGCCTTCGAAACGGTTCATCATGCGGGGACGCCAGGGTTCATGAGGATTTCATCGCCATAAATTGCGAGCAAGGTCAAGCATGCGACAAGCCTGAGACAATGCTGAACGCCTATTGTGAAGGGGAAAAATGGTGTTGGTGGGCCGCAATGGACATTTCCTCCACTCGTCTTCCCGCCCTGCTTAGGGAAGTGGTGACGCCGCAGGCCGTGCCCTCGGGGCAGGCTGATCCAGTCATCACGGCACTGGTCAAGGCGCTGGTCCAACCGCCGGCGCCGTCTCTGCTTGCGCAACAGACAGCGCCTGCGCTGTTGACTTTGCCGGCGGCGCCGATGGCCGTCGAATCGCAGCAGATCGCATCGGCTGGCATCGTCGATGCCTATCTTGCCCAGCTTGAGACGGGCGAAGAGGCGGCGCTGGCAACGGGCGTGGCGAGAAAGGCAAAACCCGAAGCCGAAACGCTGCGAGCCTTCTTGCCGCTTTCGACAACGGCCAATGACAATGCCGCCGCCAGGGTTGCGGGGATGTCATTGCTGTCGCTGATCCCGCCGCAGGTTCCAGTCCCGCGCAACGCTGCCGCCCCGGGTACATTGGCGGGCAGGCACAGGGCGGCCAATCAATCCCATGGTGCGGCGCCGAGCCCTGAGCAGCTGCTGGTGAAAATTGGCTTTGTTTCGATAATGGCCGGTTTGCTGGGAACCGTGATCCTTGGCTTCGTTCTCTTGTTGCTTCGCTGAGCGTCGAATCGGCTGGTATCTCGCTACATGTCCGGAAGGCCTATCGTTCGGCTTCGATAAACGCCTCGATCTTTTCCGGCGCCAGCCCGGCCTCTGCAGCGATGCGGCGGGCGAGGTCGGCCGCGGCGGCACGCGGCCGACCCATCGGCCGGTCGAGCCAGTAGGACACCGGGTTGAGCGCCGTGCGCTCATCTACGGGCGTGATGCGGCCCGACTCTAATTGATGCCCGGTCAGGGGTGGGCGTGCCAGCGCGATGCCGAGCCCATAGGCGGCGGCGTCGAGCACCAGATTGTAGTCCTCGAAGCGGCGGTCCTGCGGGCGCGGGCGGTAATCCATGCCTTGCGCGGCAAACCAGGCGCGCCAGGCAGACGCGTCGGAATCGTTGATCAGCGAAAATTTGAGCAGCCGGGCAGGGTCTCCGAGGCCGATCTCGCGGGCAAGCTCGGGCGAGGCAACGGGAAAGACATGTTCCTCGAAAAGCTGCACCGAGACGCGGCCCGGAATGCCGCCGCGGCCACAGCGGATGGAGAGATCGATGCCCTCATCGGCAAGGTCGGCCTGACGGATGTCGACGTCAAGCACGATGCGCAGCTTGGAGGGGTTGTTCTCCAGCGCCGCCATGCGCGGCATCAGCCACAGCCCGCTGACCGAGGGGATCGAGGTCAGTCGCACCACGGCGGTGCCACGCGGCTCGACCCAGCGGTCGGAGTGGGTTGAGATCAGCGCAAAGGCTTCCGCCGTGCGCAGATGCAGCCTGTTGCCTTCGATCGTCAGCGAGACGCCGCGCGCACCACGGTCGAAGACTTTCAATCCCAGCCAGTCCTCGAGCTTGGCGATCTGCCGGCTGACGGCGCCATGGGTGATATTGAGCTTTTCGGCGGCCGCCGAAAAGCTGCCTGTCCGCGCCGCCGCATCGAAGGCGCGCAGCGTTTCGAGCGGCACCATTGTCTCCGAGCTGTGATCCATAGTCACAGGTGATCCTTGATTTGGTCGTTTGTCAACCGGGGTGAAAAGGCGTTTTCTGCCTCTCAGGACCGAAGAATACGAGGGCGGTGAGATGAGTGGGATGACGGGCACGTTGAATTCGACACAGCGGATGGACACCACGGCAGCCATCGCGGTGGCGCTGACGGTGGTTGGTTGGGCCTCCGCCTTTCCGGCCATCCGCGCCGGTCTCGCGGCCTTCGGACCGCTGGAACTCGGCGCGTTGCGCTTTGCCATCGCCGCAGTGCCGGCGGCGATCTTCCTTGCCATCAAGCGCCCGGCGCTGCCAAGGCTCGACGAAGTGTGGCGCCTGGTCTTTGGCGGCGCCATCTTCGTCGCGCTCTACACCGTCATGCTCAATTTCGGCGAACTGACCGTCTCTGCCGGTGCCGCCGGCTTCATCATCAATGTCAGCCCGATCTTCACCGCCATCATGGCGATGGTCCTGTTGGGCGAACGTTTTTCGGGCATGGCCTGGGCCGGCACGGTGATTTCCTTCGCCGGCATTGGCGTCATCGCCATGGCCGACGGGCACGGCCTCTCATTCAACACCGGTGCTCTTCTGGTGCTTGGTTCGGCCTTGTGCTCGGCCGTCAACACAATCGTCCAGAAGCCGCTGTTTGCCCGCCACCATCCGTTGACCATTTCGGCTTCGAACATGGTGCTCGGCGCACTATGCTTGGCGCCCTTCCTGCCGTCGGCCTTTTCGCAGGCGGCGGTCGCCGACACGGCAGGCCTCGGCGCCGTCATCTTTCTCGGTATCGTGCCCAGCCTCATCGCCTATGCCGCCTGGGCGACCGCGCTGTCGCGTCTGCCGGCGGCACGTGCCTCCAACTTCCTCTATCTGGTCTCGCCGATGTCCGCGCTGATCGGCTTCTTCTGGCTGGGCGAAGTCCCCACGCTGCTCGGCATAATCGGCGGCGCGCTGGCGCTGGGCGGTGTCATCGTGGTGAATTTGAAGAGATGAATTGTTAAGTCGGAGCTATTCCTGGGCAAAGTTGCGCCTTGGCCCGCCTTGCTGGTCATCCGGCCGTCCGCTTCCCTCATTCGGAACGATCCCTCGGTCAAAGGCGTTTAGCCGGTGTTTATTCGACGGAGGTCCGAATGCCGGGTGCAACGACGCACCGACGCCTGCAACTGGATGATCTATCCATTTTTTATCGCGAGGCGGGGCCCCCAGAAGCACCTGTCTTGCTCTTGCCGCACGGCTATCCCTGTTCTTCGTTCCAATTCCGCCGACTGATGCCGGCGCTCGCCGACCGTTGGCGAACGATTGCATTCGACTGGCCCGGCTTCGGATACAGTGGCACACCCGATCCGGCCGCCTTTGGCTATGATTTCGACGCCTATTGCGACGTGCTTTCCAAGCTTGCCGATGAATTCGGTCTCGAACGCTACGCCTTGTGGCTGCACGATTATGGCTCGCAGATAGGACTCCGGCATGCGATCTCGCACCCGGAGCGGATCAGTGCCCTGATCATCCAGAACGGCGACATCTACGAGGACGTGCTTGGTCCCAAATACGCCACGATCAAAGCTTGGTGGACCGACAAGACGCCCGACAAGCACCGTCCGCTCGAGGCTGCGGTGAGCGAGGACGGGTTCCGGGCCGAGTTCATCGGGGAAGTGGCTGACGACGTAGCCACGCGTGTGCCGCCCGATCTCTGGAATCTTCACTGGCCATTGATGAACACTCCGGTTCGTCGGCAGATCGCCGTCGGTCTGATGGAGAAGCTGGAAGCCAATCTCACCTGGTTCCCGCGCTACCAGGCTTATTTGCGTGAACACCATCCGCCGACGCTGATCGTTTGGGGGCCAGAGGACGGCTATATGCCCGCAGCGTCGGTGCGGGCCTATCATCGCGATCTGCCCGATGCGGAACTGCATCTGATCGAAGGGGCGGGTCATTGGCTGCTCGAGACACATTTCGACGACGCGCTGCCGCTGGTCCGCGACTTCCTGGCTCGTGTTCGCGGCTGACCCCAGCCGACGCCCCGCTATGTCCAGTTGCTGTCGCTTGACTGAAGGAGAACCTCATGCCGACCAAACCGACCATCGCGCGCATCTGGCGCGGTCGCACCCGCCGCGACATCGCCGACGCCTATGAGCCATACCTGCGTGCCGAGGGTATTCCGCCCCTCGAGAAGACGGCGCTTGGCGTCCAATTGCTGCGCGAAGACCGAGGTGACGAGACGTGGTTCACAACCATCTCGTATTGGGCCGACATGCAAGCGATGACCGCCTTTACCAAAGGCGAACCGACCAAAGTCCATCATCTGGACCGCGATGCCGAGTTCCTGATCGAGCTGCCGGAGCGGATCGACATCCACCGGATACTTGTCGATCGTCAGGGACTGCGCTGAACGGCGAATCTGGTGGTTCGCAATCTCGCCTTCTTCGTGGTGATGTCGCTGATCTGGGGGCTGACCTGGGCAGCGATCAAGCTCGGTCTCAATGACGTGCCTCCGCTACTGCTGGCGGCGGCACGCTATTTGCTGACCGCCGCGCTTCTGGCAGCAGCGGTGCGTGGAGCCGGCGCGGCATTCGCCCACGGGCGAACGGGGCGGACGGTGGTCTCGGCATTGCTGGTCAATACCGGCACCTACGGTCTGCTTTTCTGGGGAATGCAGCATGTGCCCTCGGGATTGTCGGGGCTGGTCAACCTGGCGCTGATCCCGATCCTGCTGTTCGCGATTGCCGCATTTACCGGCGAGGAGCGACCGACCTGGCGCCACGCTTGCGCGCTCGCTATCGGCAGCATCGGGCTGATTGGGCTGTTCTGGACGCGGCTTGGCGCGGGAAGCGGTTCGAGCGGCATCGGACTCGCCGCGATCGTCGTTGCGACAGCCTGTTACTGCGTCGGCAGCGTGGTTTCGCGCCCGCTGGTGGGCGCGGTCAAACCGCTGGCGCTGACAATGGTCCAGGCTGCGATCGGCGGTGTGGCACTGCTTGCGCTGTCGCTCGTGCTGGAGCCGATCTCGGGTGAGACGCTCAAGGCGCTGCTCACGCCGGCCGCCATCGGCAGTCTGCTGTTCCTGTCGCTGTTTGGCACGATCGTCGCCTATACGCTCTATCTCGTGTTGATGCGTGACTGGGGTACGGTGCGTGCCGGGCTCTACGCCTTCGTTTCGCCGATTGTCGCTTTAGCGGCAGGAGCCTGGCTCTTCGGCGAGGCGGTCGGCTGGGCTGAAATCGCCGGGGCGATCCTCCTGCTGGCGGCGGCTGCGATCGCGCTGCTCAAGCCGCGAGGCGAAAATCGCGGGTGACCACATTGTCGGCCGGCCTGGGACCTGCCGGCCTCGAGCGCGGAAGCGATAGGCCAGCAATCCGTCCGCAGCTATCGCCGCCCGAAAAGCCGTTCGATATCCGCCAGCTTGAGTTCGATGTAGGTCGGGCGACCGTGGTTGCAGGTGCCCGAGCCGGGCGTCGCCTCCATCTGCCGCAGCAGCGCGTTCATCTCCTCGGCCTTGAGCAGGCGGCCGGAGCGCACAGAGCCGTGGCAGGCCATGGTCGCGGCTATTCTGTCCAGCCGCTCCTTCAGCGTGTCGATCGTGTCGTTGTCGGCGATCTCGTCGGCGAGGTCGCGCACCAATTGCTGGACATTGGTTTCGCCGAGCATCGACGGGGTCTCGCGCACCGCGACGGCGCCGGGGCCGAAGCGCTCGATGCCGAGACCGAAGCGGGCCAGCGTTTCCGAATGCAGCGCAAGCCGCTCGGCATCCTCCTCCGGCAGGTCGATGATCTCGGGCAGAAGCAGCATCTGCGAGGGCACCGGGCGCGAGTGCAGCGCATTCTTCAGCGCCTCGTATACCAGCCGTTCATGCGCCGCATGCTGGTCGACGATGATGAGCGAATCCTTGGTTTGGGCGACGATGTAGTTCTCATGCACCTGGGCGCGCGCCGCACCCAGAACCGCGCCGAGCAGGGTCTCGGCCGCTTCATCCTGCCCTGCGCGTGCATCGGCGCTGGCAAGCGGACCGGCATCGAAAGCCGCTTGCTCGTTTTCACGCAAGCCGCGCTGCTCGAAGCCCGCACCCTCGAAACCCATATCGAGCGGCCGCTGCGACGACCGGGCGGGATCGAAGCCGGACGAACCCGACGCGCGGTAGGCCGCGTCGTAGCTGCGGTGGCCGTTTGCCGGTCCGCCGTGGCCGTAGGATGCGGCCCCTGGCCGGAACGCCGCCATCATGCCGGCGGCCCCCGTGGTGGCGGCGCGGACGCCGGCATCGGCCAGTGCCTGTCGGATTCCCC
This sequence comes from Mesorhizobium sp. M7A.F.Ca.US.008.03.1.1, assembly GCF_003997495.1. Lineage (GTDB taxonomy): Bacteria > Pseudomonadota > Alphaproteobacteria > Rhizobiales > Rhizobiaceae > Mesorhizobium. Next base: position 49,297 of record NZ_RZRU01000007.1, read on the forward strand.
CGACGATCAGTCCGCGCACAAGGCCGGGATCGCGGAAGCGCACATCGGCCTTGGCTGGATGGACATTGACGTCGACGATGGCTGGGTCGAGCGTCAGGAACAGCACCGTCACCGCATGGCGGTCGCGCGGCAGGACGTCGGCATAGGCACCGCGTATGGCGCCGGCGATCAGTTTGTCGCGCACCGGACGGCCGTTCACATAGGCATATTGCTGCAGCGCGTTGGCGCGGGTGAAGGACGGGATCGACACGTGGCCGGTCAGATGTACGCCATCGCGCATCGCGTCGAGGGCAATAGAATTGTCCGGAAAGTCGGCGCCCATCACCTGGGCGACACGGCGCAGGCTGCCTGCCGCGCTGTCATCCGCCACCGGCAATTCCAGCGTCGAGCGGTCCGAGCCGGCCAGCGTGAAGCGCACGGCGGGGAAGGCGATGGCGATGCGCTTGACCACATCGCTGGTGGCCGAGCTTTCAGCGCGCTCGCCCTTCATGAACTTTAATCGGGCCGGCGTTGCGAAGAACAGGTCGCGCACCTCGACCGTGGTGCCGCGATTGGCCGCCGCCGGCCTGACAGGCAGGACGCGGCCACCCTCGATGCCGATCTCGGCGGCGCTGTCACTTGCTGCCGTGCGCGAGCGGATCGAAAGTCGCGACACCGAGCCGATCGACGGCAGCGCTTCGCCGCGGAAGCCGAGTGAGCGGATGTCGTTGATATCCTCGGTGAGCTTGGAGGTGCAATGACGTGCGATCGCCAGCGCCAGCTCCCGTTCGGGAATGCCGGAGCCGTCATCGGTGACGCGGATCAGGTTCAGCCCGCCGCCGGCTGTGACGATCTCGACGCGCGAAGCACCGGCATCGAGCGCATTCTCGACCAGTTCCTTGACGACGCTCGCCGGACGCTCGATGACTTCGCCGGCGGCGATCTGGTTGATCATCGTTTCTGAAAGCTGGCGGATGGGCATGGCAGCACTATAGGCGGATTCGGGTCGTGCGGGAGGGGCAGAAATTGTGGATCAGTGGAAAACGAACTATGCTTGCTCCGCCAGCCAGTCGCGCACCTTGCGGGCGTTGTCGCTGAGTTCCCGGTTCTTCGGCCAGACGACATAGAACGCCTTGCCGGTCTTCAGCACATGATCCGTCACCGGCACCAGCAGGCCAGATGCCAGCAGCCGCTCGGCGAGATGCCGCCAGCCGAGAGCGATGCCTTGGCCTTCCATGACGCCCTGGATCACCAGGCCATAGTCGTTGATGCGCAGGCCGCGCGCGGTATCGCTGAAATTGGCGCCGGCCGACTGGAACCATTCGTCCCAACTGGCCGCCTCGCGATACGGCTCTTCCAGATGGATGAGGCGATGCGTGGCCAGTTCGGCAGCGGATTTGGGCAGGCCGAACTTTGCCGCGTAGCTGGTGCCGGCGACGGGAAATATCTCCTCGTCGGCCAGCGGCAATGAGTGATAGTCCGGCCAGTCCCGCGGCGCGCCGCCGCGCACGCCGAGCGGAATGCCTTCCGCGATGATGTCTAGGTCGCGGTCGGCGGTCTGGATGCGCAGGTCGATGCCCGGCAGTTCGTCGCGGAACTGCTGCAGCCGCGGCATCATCCAGAAAGAACCGAAGGCGGTCGACGCGGCCAGCGTCACATGGCCGCCGCTTGCCTGCAGGCGCAGATCCTCAGCCGACTTGCGGATATGCGAAAGGCCGAGCGAAACGTCGGCGTGGAAGCGCTCGCCGGCCTCGGTCAGGATGACCTGGCGGTGGCGGCGCTGGAACAGCTTGGCGCCAAGCTGTTCTTCCAGTCCTCGCACGGCATAGGAGACGGCGGCCTGCGTCATGCCGAGCTCGCGCCCGGCGGCGGTGAAGCTCGACAGCCGCCCGGCCGCCTCGAAGACGATCAGGCTGCCGGCCGAGGGCAAGAGGTGGCGCAGGCTTCGCATAAGCTGAGCTTATACAAGAGATCAGGATTTTCCAGCGTCACATCACCATTTTGTCGCGCTAGGCTCCCTCTTGAGTGGAATGGAGTTGCCATGAACGCACCGGCCCCTGAAGTGACTGAACATGCCAACCGCCGCAGTGGCGGCCGCCTGGGGCGCAAGGCCCTGCGCGGAGCTCCCGTAACCTCGTTCCCGACCCTGGTCCGCCAGATCCCCGTCTACCAGATGGTTCCCGATGAGGCGGTCGAGCTGATCCACCAGGAGTCGCTCTTGATCCTCGAAGAGGTGGGATGCGAGTTCCGTGACGACGAGGCTATCGCACTGTGGAAGGCGGCGGGTGCGGATGTCTCGGAAACTCGTGTGCGGATCGACCGGGCCCTCTTGATGGAACTGGTATCGAAGGTCCCGTCGGAGTTCACGCTCAATGCGAGGAATCCGCAGCGTACGGTGCGGGTGGGCGGCAACAATACCATCTTCGTGCCGATGTATGGCGCGCCTTATGTTCGCGATCTCGACAACAACAGGCGCTACGGCACGCTGGCCGACCTCAACAATTTCCACAAGCTCGCCTACATGGCGCCGGCGCTGCATTCATCGAGTTCGGTCATTTGCGAGCCGATGGAAATCGCGGTACCGAAGCGTCACCTCCACATCATCCATTCCGCGCTCAAGCATTCCGACAAGCCGTTCATGGGCATCGTCACGTCCAAGGAGCGGGCGGAAGACACGATGGCGATGGCAGGCATCGTGTTCGGCGAGGCTTATGTCCGCGACAATCCGGTCCTGGTGTCGATCACCAACTGCAATTCGCCGCTGGTGTGGGACGCCACCATGCTGGACGCGATGAAGGTCTATGCCCGAAGCAACCAGCCACTGATCCTCGCACCCTTCGCACTGTGCGGCGCCTCGACTTCGGCGTCGGCCGTCGGGGCAGTCGCGCAGGTCAATGCGGAAGCGCTGGCGGGCGTCGCCTTCACGCAGCTGCTGCGCCCGGGTTCGCCGCAGATCTACGGACAGTTCATGGTCACCGTGGACATGAAGACCGGCGCTCCGATGGGCGGCACGCCCGAGGCGGCGCAGATGATGTATCTGATGGGAGCGCTGGCGCGCAAATACCGGCTGCCGTGGCGCACGTCCGGCTTCCATGTCGGGTCGAAGCTCAATGACGCCCAGGCGGGTTACGAGGCGAACATGCTGATGCATGCCGCCATCCTCGCCGGCGCCAACTACATCTGGCACTCCGCGGGATGGCTCGAGGCCGGCCTGACCTGCGGCTATTCGAAATTCGCCACCGACTGCGAACAGCTCATCGGCTGGTACAAATATGCCGGCGGTCTGCCGTTCGACGATTTCAAGGAAGCCATGGCGGCCATCCGCGAGGTCGGACCGCAGGGCCATTTCCTCGGCACCCAGCATACGCTGGAACATTTCGAGTCCGCCTTCTTCATGCCGTCGATCATGGACTTCAATTCGTTCGAACAGTGGAAGGCAGAAGGGGCGAAGGACCACGATACGCGCGGCCGCGAGAAGGCGCGCAACATGCTGGCGGATTACGAGGAGCCGAAGCTCGACGAAGGCATCGCCGATGGCCTGACGGATTTCATCGCGCGGCGCGAGGAGAAGCTGCCGGACAGCGTCAGTTGAGACGAAGACCCAAGATCAAAGGGAACCAGACGGGAGGAAAAAAATGGCATTCTTCAGAAGCAGTGGCGATCGCGTGCCGAGCGCTATCGAGGCGATGGCGGTCGAAGCTCGCGCGGGTCGTGTCGACCGGCGCGAGTTCCTGGCGCTGGCAAGCGCCTTCGGCGCATCGACGGCGCTTGCCTATGGCATGATCGGCCTTGCCGTGCCGGGTCGGGCCTTGGCCGAAGAGCCGAAGAAAGGCGGAACGCTGCGCGTCTCGATGTCGGTGAAGGGGCAGAAGGATCCGCGCACCTACGACTGGGTGGAACTGGCGAACATTTCGCGCTGCTGGCTGGAGCCGCTTGTCCGCTACACCAGGCAGTTCACCTTCGAACCGGTCCTGCTCGAAAGCTGGGATATCAACGACGACGCCACCGAATACGTGCTGCATGTGCGCAAGGGGATCACATGGAACAATGGAGATGCCTTCAACGCCGATGACGTCGCTCACAATCTGACGCGCTGGTGCGAGAAGAATGTCGCCGGCAATTCCATGGCCGCCCGGGTCGGCGCGCTGATCGACGCAAAGACCGGCAAGGCCAGGGATGGCGCGATCACCAAGGTCGACGACAACACTGTCAAGCTGAAGCTAAGCGAACCCGACATTTCACTGATCCCGAATTTCACCGACTATCCGGCGCTCGTCGTCCATCGCAGCTTCGATGCCGACGGTGCCGATCCGATCAAGAAGCCGATCGGCACGGGACCGTTCGAACTGGTCTCCTACGATGTCGGCCAAAAGGCGGTCGTCAAGCGTCGTGAGAATGGCAAATGGTGGGGTGGTGAGGCGCCGCTCGACAGCGTCGAGTTCATCGACTACGGCACCGATTTCAACGCCACCGTGAACGCGTTCGAATCTGGTGAGATCGACCTCAATTTCGAGTCGCCCGCCGACTTCATCGACATTCTCGACAAGATGGATCTGGTGAAATCGGAGGTGGCGACGGCGACGACGCTGGTTGCCCGCACCAACATCACTCACAAGCCCTACGACGACAAGCGGGTGCGCAACGCCCTGCAAATGGCGGTCGATAACAATGCGGTCCTCCAACTTGGGTATGCCGGGCGAGGCACCCCCGGCGAGAACCACCACGTTGCCCCGATCCATCCGGAATACTACCCGCTGCCCAAGAAGACACGCGACGCCGCCGGCGCCAAGAAGCTGATGGCGGAAGCCGGACAGGCTGACTTCGAGCATGAGCTGATCACCATCGAGGACGATTGGCAGAAGAATACCGGCGACGCCATTGCCGGCCAGCTGCGCGATGCCGGGATCAAGGTGAAGCGCACGGTGCTGCCGGGTTCGACCTTCTGGAACGACTGGACGAAATATCCCTATTCGATGACGATCTGGTACATGCGCCCACTTGGCGTCCAGGTGCTGGCGCTCGGCTATCGCACCGGCGAGGCCTGGAATGAATCGGCATATTCCAACCCCGATTTCGACGCCAAGCTCAAGCAGGCGCTATCGCTCATCGACGTGGAGAAACGACGCGAGGTCATGAAGGATGTCGAGCAGATCCTGCAGGATTCGGGCGTCATTATTCAGCCGTTCTGGCAGAAGCTCTACAGCCACCAGAACAAGAAGGTGAAGAACTATGGTGTCCACCAGACATTCGAGATGGACCTTCAGAACGTCTGGCTGGACGGCTGAAACAAGGCGCTGCAGGACTTCATGAGCCGCAAAAAAGCCGATATGCAGGATACGTGGTATTGATAGGCTCAAGCCATCAAAAGCCGGAGATTCTGCATGAGACTGACAGTGCTCGCTGCCGCCCTTTCGATAGCCTTGCCGGCGGCCGCCGTCGCCGGACCGGCGTCCAACGCCGTGAAGTTCTTCTATGTGCCGGCAGTCAAGTTCGAGGCCGACGAACAATATCGGGACCGGTTCACCGAGCCGGTGACGAAACTGTTCGACCTGAACGACCAGGCAACGAAAAGGAACCCGGACCAGGTTGCCTGCATCGATTTCGATCCTGGTCTCGACGCCCAGGATTTCGATCAGAAGACCGTCTCGAAAACGCTGAAACTGTCTGAAAAGCTGGATGGCGACAACGCAGAGGTTACCGCGACGTTCAGCCTTTTTTCGGAAGGCGACGATTCCAAACGTGAAATGGTCTGGTCGCTCAAGAAGATCGACGGCAAGTGGAAAATATCGGACATCGCCTCCAAGACCAGCGACTGGACGCTCAGCGCGCTGGAATGCATGGCCGGCCAGACACCGGAGTAATGCGATGGCCCGTCGCCCGTTCCTGGCACTGTCGACCATGTGCCTGCTGGCGGTGGGCCTGAGCGGTGCCGACGCCCAAGGTTTGTTGGGTCCGCCGCCGGCAAACGCCCCGGCTGACGCTGCGCCGGGCAACAGCGGGGCGCCGCCCGCAAATGCGCCCGGAACCGGGGTGGAACCAAAAACGCCGCCGGTCGGATGGTCGCCAGCCGAGGCAGCGCCGGCAGCACCCGTCCAGCCGGGATCCCCGACAGCGGTGGTGCGGCCGTTTTACGATCAGGTCGGGCTGGAGATCGATCCGGCCGAGCGCAGCCATTTCATCGATCCGGCCAAAACCGTGCTCGACAAGAGCGACGCCTTGCGCAAATCCGGGCAGGGCGAGTGCCTCGACCCCAACATGGCGCTCGACAATGCCGATTACGACAAGGCCGAGATCGACAAGAGCCTGAAGACGCTCGAGGCGATCAACGGCGACCAGGCCAAGGTCATCGTCGCCTTCGTCATATCGGGCAACCCGCACCGGCTGGAATGGAAATTCAAGAGGGTCGACGGCGACTGGAAGATATCGGACCTGCTGTCGGTGACCGGCGAATGGGCACTCAGTCAATATCAGTGCGAATGAGCGGGAGACTAACCCCGCCCGCGATAGGGCGCCACCCCGGTGTCGGGCAGCCAGGCGCCTTCGGGCGGAGCGCCGGTTTGCCAGAACACATCGATCGGAATGCCGCCGCGTGGATACCAATAGCCGCCTATGCGCAACCACAGCGGCTTGGTTGCCGCCACGATGCGGCGGCCGATCATGACGGTGCAGTCTTCATGGAAGGCGCCATGGTTGCGAAACGAGGTCATGAACAGCTTGAGCGACTTCGATTCCACCAGAGCCGCATCGGGTGCGTAGTCGATGACGATATGGGCGAAGTCCGGCTGGCCGGTGACGGGGCACAGCGAGGTGAATTCCGGGCAGGTGAAGCGCACGATCGCCGGCGGTCCGTCACCACGCGAAAACGGTACGGTCTCCAGGACCGCTGCTTCGGGGCTTCGTGGCGTCTCGACGTGCGCGCCGAGCTGGGTGAGGGTTTTGGTGTCGATCATGGGCGCAATCCTTGTCGCATGCGCCCGGAAGTGCGTGCGGGACGACATGCTTGAAAACGAATTTTGCCGCTCATAGCACAATTTGAAACCGCAGGAAGACGATGACCAGCAACGATCCGCTTCTCCAGCCCTACCAGCTCAAACACCTGACGCTGAAGAACCGGGTCATGTCGACCAGCCATGAGCCGGCCTATTCCGAGGACGGCATGCCGAAACAGCGCTACCGGCTCTACCATGCAGAGAAGGCCAAGGGCGGCATGGCGCTGACCATGACCGCCGGCTCGGCGATCGTCTCGCGCGACAGCCCGGCCGCTTTCGGCAATCTGCATGTCTATGACGACAGGATCGTGCCGTGGCTGGCCGAGCTCGCTGACGCCTGCCACGAGCATGACTGCAGGGTGATGATCCAGATCACCCATCTCGGCCGCCGCACCGGCTGGAACAAGGCCGACTGGCTGCCGGTGCTCTCGGCCTCGCCGGTGCGTGAGCCGGCGCATCGCGCATTCCCGAAGACGATCGAGGACTGGGACATCGAGCGCATCGTGGCCGACTATGCTTCGGCCGCCCAGCGCTGCGAGGCCGCCGGCCTCGACGGCATCGAGTTCGAATCCTACGGCCACCTGATGGACGGCTTCTGGTCGCCGGCCACCAACCATCGAGACGACGAGTTCGGCGGCTCGCTCGACAACCGCTTGCGCTTCACCAACATGGTGCTCGACGCCGTGAGGGCGGCGGTCGGCGAGAAATTTGTCGTCGGCATCCGCATGGTCGCCGACGAAGATTTCGAGAAAGGCCTGTCGAAGGCGGAGGGGATCGAGATCGCCAGGCGGCTGGCGAGCTCCGGCAAGGTCGATTTCCTCAACATCATTCGTGGCTCGATCGAGAGCGATGCGGCGTTGACCAAGGTCATCCCGGTGGCCGGCATGCGCTCTTCGCCGCATCTCGATTTCGCCGGAGAGGTGAGGGCGGCGACGAAATTCCCGACCTTCCATGCGGCGCGCATATCCGACGTCGCCACCGCACGCCACGCCATCGCCACCGGCAAGCTCGACATGGTCGGCATGACCCGCGCCCATATCGCCGATCCACACATCATCAAAAAGGTGATGGAGGGGCGCGAGCATGAGATCCGCCCGTGCGTGGGCGCTACCTATTGTCTCGACCGCATCTATGAGGGCGGCGAAGCGCTCTGCGTCCACAATGCCGCGACCGGCCGCGAGGCCGAAATCCCGCATATCATCGTCAAGGCCGAAGGACCGAAGCAGAAAATCGTGGTCGTCGGTGCCGGCGCCGGCGGGCTGGAGGTTGCGCGTGTCGCGGCCGAGCGCGGCCACAAGGTGATGGTGCTTGAAGCATCGAGCCAGGCCGGCGGCCAGGTGCGATTGGCGACGCAGAACCCGCGCCGCAAGGAGCTGATCGGTATCATCGACTGGCGGCTGGCTGAACTCGACCGGCTCGGCGTCGAGATCCGCTACGACACCTGGGCGGAGAAGGACGATGTTCTGGCGCTATCACCAGACGTGGTGGTGGTCGCCACCGGCGGTCTGCCGCAGAACCCGCCGCTGACGGCCGGCGACAACCTTGTCACCTCGAGCTGGGACATCACGGCCGGCAGCGTCAAGCCAGCCGAAAATGTGCTGCTCTATGACGACAATGGCGGCCATCAGGGCATGGGCGCCGCCGAACTGATCGCCAATGCCGGCTCGAAACTCGAGCTCGTATCGCCGGAGCGTTTCTTTGCCCCGGAAATGGGCGGCATGAACCATGTGCCCTACATGCGCGCCTTCCAGGAAAAGGGCGTCACCATCACCATCAACACGCGGCTGCGTTCGGTGCGGCGCGAGGGCAATCAACTGGTCGCCGAACTGGCATCGGATTTCGCCGATGGCTGGCGCGGCGAGCGCAGGGTCGACCAGGTGGTGGTCGAGCACGGCACGCTGCCGCTCGATGATCTCTATCTCTCGCTGAAGCCACTATCGAAGAATGGCGGCGCGGTGGATTATGAGCGTCTGGTGAGCGGTGGCGACATCTTTCCAGCCCGTAATCCGCAAGGCGGCTTCGTGATGTTCCGCATCGGCGACGCGGTCGCCTCGCGCAACATCCATGCCGCCATCTATGACGGTATCAGGTTCGGCTTGCGGATCTGAAATTAGGTATCGCGAGGATCGGTGGCGCGCGGCCGGACCTGCGTACGAGAGCCCGTGTACTTCGGTCTGGCAGCGCGCCCGCACGTCATTGGCTCGTCGCCAGACAACGTACGATTCTGTGGATGTGCTGCGTGGCGGCGCTCAAAACATTCTGGCGGTGGCCATGCACAGCACGGTCAGCACCAGCAGCCCCCCGGCGATGCGCTCGCCTCTTGTCATCTTCGCGCGTAACTGGCTTTCCGTTGCCGCATCGGCACCGGCAAGCTGCCTGCTGGCTGAGCCCACCAGCGCGCCTTGCACGCCGGCGGCGATCAGGGCGGTCACGATGCCCAGCGCCAGCACCTTCTCCATCGAGCCGAAAACGCCCTCGTGAAAGAAATACCAGAGCAGTATGCCGGTCAGGAAAACCAGACCGGCAGCGCCCATCTGCGGCCGGAAGAATCGTTCCGCCCGGATATCGGGGTCACGGCCGACCGCGATGGTCGTACCCGCCCAGAATACGCCTGCCATGACATGAAGGCCGATAACGACGATGTAGACATATTGCATGATCGGATCTCCTCTCGCGTCCGCCACTGCGCACAAAGTTAGATATCGAATGATTAGATGTCAATGTATAAAAGACAGCCGGTTCCCTCTGCGGAAAACACCGTCTAGTGTCCTGCAATGACACCCTTCGAACGCCCGCCAGTCGGCATGAATCTGGGACGAACCGCCAAGCTGGTTGCCCAAGCCTTCGACGCTGCCCTGGTTGAGGTCGGCGGCACGCTGCCGGTCTGGCTCACTCTGCTGTCGGTCAAGTCGAGCAAGCTTGCCAATCAGCGTGAACTCGCCGGCATGATCGGCATCCAGGGCGCGACGTTGACCCACCATCTCAACGCGATGGAGGCGCAGGGCCTGCTGACGCGCCGCCGTGATCCCGCCAATCGCCGCGTTCATCTGGTCGAATTGACCGAGGCCGGGGAAGCGATGTTCGAGACACTGCGCAAGGCCGCGCTCGTCTTCGACAAGCGGCTGCGAGTGGGATTGACCGACGAGCGTCTGGCGGAGTTCGCGCAGGTGTTGGCGGCGTTGCGGGCCAACGTGGAAAGCTAGACTAAGGCAGGACAAGGCTCAGTCGTCGTAGCCCTGGATTGCCCCAAAGGTGTAACGGCGCAGCTTCAGCGCGGTGATCAAATTGGTCAGCTTCGTCTTGCCGTCGAAACCATCCTGGAACATCTCGTCATGCATCAGCAGGATCAGCTTGCCGGGCTTGACGAAGCGGCCATAGCCGAACAGGTGATCGATCTCGCTGACCAGATGGTCGACGCTCTGCACCGGCTCGCCGTTGTCCTTGTGCACCCATTCGTGGTCCCAGCCGTAGAGATAGAAGCCTGAGGCCGCGACAAATTCGTAGTCGGGTTCTTCATGCCCCTCCTGGGCGAGGCCAAGCGAAGTGTCGTTCTTCGACATGGAGGGCAGCCTGAACACGTCGCGCCCCGGCAGCCTTGCATGCACCACGGGCTTCAACCCGAGCACCGCGTTTGCCCGTACCATGTCGGCTACGACACCCTCGGTGTCGCCATAGAAATGCCGGTAGTGATTGTAGGCATGGCTGTAGCTGTGGTTGCCGAGCGTCACCAGAGGAAGTTGCTTGGCGCGCTGGACGAGCGCTCTGTTGGTGGCGCTAGCCTGTGCGTGCATGCCGACCATGGGTTGCGGGAACCTGCTCGGCTTCCAGCACATCGAGGATGTTGCTTGTGCCGTTCAGCGGCCCATCGTCGAAGGTAAGATAGATTGTGCGATCGGCCCCTAGGGCGGGGGCCGCAAAAATCAAAACTGCCGCCAGGACAAATCGAAACGGTGTCATCAGCCCCGATATCCGGTTGCGATCACGACAAGGCCGCCATCTTCACACGCGGTTGTCAAGGCAGCCCGGCCGTAGGTAGTGGGTCAGTTTGAAATTCAGCCTTTGAAGTGACGCGCGCGGATGCCATATTGGAGGGATGATCAAATCGACCAATGGCTACCTTCTCGAACACGCGCGGACCGATATGTCTGGGCCTGATGGCCTGCGCACGGTAAGAATCATTACCATTGCTGACTCCCTTGACGATGCATTTGCGCAAGCTGGTGCGCTGCTCCCTGAACAAGGGTTGACCCTTCTGGATAGCGGTCCAGACGTCATGTTGGAAGCTAAGTCGCTGGGCATGAAGGCCGGGGAAGCAAGGAAGCTGTAATGAAGTCTCCAAAGCGCCCGCGCGATCCCAACGAACTGGCTAAATTGATTGCAGACATTGCCACCGGCACCGCAAGTGATAACGTGCCCTCGGAAAGTCCAATGGCCTCTCTAGGGAGATCAGGCGGACTAAAGGGGGGTGCGGCGAGGGCGGAGTCATTATCGCCCGAACGTCGCCGTGATATAGCCAAGCGGGCAGCATCATCGCGATGGGGAAAGCCAAAGTAGGACAGTCTCCCTACCTTATTGGGATCAGCGTCGAAACTCTATGGTGCGTGCAAAGTACCGGCACTGCTGACCCCCCAATGATTTGTCGATGTGATGACGGCTCGGAGTACGCTGTCAAAGGCGCTATCCCCAACCCCTCACTACCGCACCAAGAGTATTTCTGCGCTCGGCTTGGTGAACTAGCCGGCATCAATTCCCCGCCGATACGCATAGTGAAAAACAATGGCCAAGATTGTTTCGGTTCACGCTGGGAAAGTGGCGTCGAGACTGGAACCGGGCCTGTCGATTTCTGGTGGGTTCGTGCCCATGCCGGCGACATCGATTTTTCTCTTCTGGCGCCGACCCTTTCGAGGATATTGGCGTTTGATTTGTTTGTGCACAACGTTGACAGGCATCTGAGAAACTACATCGTCAGGAAACAAAACTTTGGCCACACGGTAATTGCTATGGATTACTCCCAAGCGTGGCTTTGGAATGGCTTTCCACTACCCCCTATACCACTACACAGTAGCGCAAAAACGGTAATAGCTCTGCGGTTTCTTTTAAAGCTTTTTGGTCACTTTATTGTCCAGGCGCAGGTTGAGCATGTATGCAAGAAGTTAACGGAAATTAAGAGTTCTCAAATTCTTCAAATTATACACGAACAGCCGGCAAGTTGGTTGACGAAAAGCCGAAAAGACGATATCATCTCTTGGTGGGAATCTGCTGATCGACTTGCGCGTATTAAACAAGTAGAGGAGGGCATAAAAAATGGATCGTGTTTATAGTTATGCCATTCTCCAAGCTGCCCCGGACGCGCGGCGGAATGAACGCGTCAATATCGGCTTGGTGGTTCTGAAAGAGGATGGACTTGATATTCAAGTCGTTGAATCGCGTAAGATACGCGCCCTGACCGGCCAATCGTGGGATGCCTTGATTGATTCTTACTCGAAGGCTTTGCGCGCAGTGGACGATCCATCGGCAAATATTGAGGAACGGCTAATCTACCTGAATGCTGCGGAGGGCGAGATATTGCTTTCGGCTTCCGGTTGGTTCAAGGCGTTTGACCAAGAACAGTATGATGCTCGCATAAATGAAATCGTTGATGCGATTATCGCTAGGCCGTCTTCACGTAAACCCAAAGAGGATACGTCAATTGTCGCTGAGATAAGCGCAGATTTGCGCAGAGCGAAGATTTTGGCGACAAAGGAAGATACACTTGCAACTGGCAAGGTCGTCAGGAATTACCGAGTAGACGTTGGGTTAGAGGCAGACTTCGCCCAACTGAATTCCCGCCTGCATGTCGCGTCTGTTCTCGATTTGCGGTCAGCACATCCGCAATTGGCGCAGGCAGCGCTTAAGGCGGTTGTTCTTGACCGAGCAGCCGCATCATATGACGGGAACATCCACAAGATTGGTGTCTACGCCGTCGCGCCTGCGCGCCGGCAGGAAGTTATAGACAATATCACGCTATTGGAGCGCTATTCAGACGATCTTGTTAACTGGGAAGACCCTAGCGACCAACGCGGCCTGAAGAAGATATTTTTCGACGCCTACAATTCACATGTCGATGGACATTCAAACTGACCTATATGCTTGACCGATGAGAGCGCATGCCCTATATTGAGGGCATGAACAAGCTTGACAACAAGACCCGCGCCCAAATCCTGCACCTTCTTTGCGAAGGGCAGTCCATCCGTGCCATAACGCGCGTTATGGGCATGAGCAAAAACACGGTCGCCAAGCTTCTGTCGGATGCAGGCGCGGTTTGTGCGCAATATCAGGATGAAACCCTTCGCAACCTCACCAGCCGTCGCATTCAGGTGGACGAAATTTGGAGTTTCACTTACGCGAAGCAGAAGAACGTTGCGACAGCGGCAGCCGCCCCGGAATGGGCGGGTGACACATGGACCTGGACTGCCATAGACGCCGACACCAAGCTTGTCATGTCGTGGCTGGTCGGCGGGCGCGATAGTGAATATGCAATGGGCTTCATGGACGATCTGGCGAAGCGCCTTGCCAATCGCGTCCAGCTTACCAGCGACGGCCACAAGGCCTATCTAGAGGCTGTTGAGGGCGCATTCGGCGGGGATATCGATTACGCCATGCTGGTAAAGATTTACGGCAACTCGCCAGAGTCCGCAAAGGGCCGCTACAGCCCCGCTGGCTATATCAGTTCCCGCAAATTGAAGGTCGAAGGAAACCCCGACAGGAAGCACGTCAGCACGTCGTTTGCCGAGCGGCAGAACCTGACCATGCGGATGCACATGCGCCGCTTCACGCGTCTGACCAATGGCTTTTCCAAGAAGGTGGAGGCTCACGCCAACGCCGTGGCACTTCACTTCATGTACTACAATTTTGTTCGCATCCATGCCACATTGCGCATGACGCCTGCGATGTCCGCAGGCGTGACCGGCAAGCTTTGGGAGGTCGACGACATCGTTGCGCTGATCGAAGCGAAGGAAGCCGAAAAGCCGCTGGTGCGCGGGCCTTACAAGAAGCATGGATGAATGGACATCGCGGCAAGACTTACCCAAGAGACGCGCGAGTGCTTGGAACGCATTACGTCCCTTTCGTGGGATGTTCATGCGGCGGCTATCAGGCGGCGCTCGCCCCGGCCGGCAGGCGATACATACGGCTTCTCGGATGACGGCGTTTACTTCGACGTGGGAGACAGCGCTGAATGGCTCGATAAGCCAGAAGGGGACATACTTCTCAAAGCTTTTGTCGTCGCATTTCCTCAGCCATCCGACGATGAAGGCATTCGCGAAGAGCAGTCCGCAATACTGAAGCGCCCAGATACCAGAATTTCAAACTGACCCACTACCCGGCCGTACCTACGCCAGGCTTCCTTGCAGCACCGTCAGCTTGGCCTTCTTGGGCATGCGGGCGGTCAGCCATTCCAGTGCCTTGTCGTGCGGCATCGGGAAGGCGATGGAGTAGCCCTGCACCTGGTCGCAGCCGATCGCCATCAGGGAATCGAGCTCGGCCTCGGTTTCGGCACCCTCTGCGACGATCGAGATGCCAAGGCCGCGCGCCAGCTCGGTGATGGCGCGCACGATCTTCGAGTTGTCGCCATTCTCATGGATGTTCTGGACGAAGCGGCGATCGATCTTCAGCCGGTCGATCTCGTTCGGGTTGACATGGCTGAGCGAAGCATAGCCGGTGCCAAAATCATCGAGTTCGAGATGGACGCCGGCTGCCCTGATGTGGCGCAGCTTGGCCGCGATGCCCGTCTTCTCGTCGTCGAGGATGACGGATTCTACGATTTCCAGCGACAGTTTCTGCGGCGGCAGCCCGGCCTTTTCAAGCGTCTCGAACAAGAACGCATCGAAATCGTGCTCTCGCAGCTCGGTGCCGGAAACATTGACGGCAAGCCGCCCGAAGGCAATGCCGGCGCGATTCCATTCGGCCGCCTCGTTGATCGCCTTGGTGATGACGATGCGGCCGATCTCGGGCATGAAGCCGCATTTCTCGGCGACCGGAATGAACTCGCCGGGTGGGATCATGCCGCGCTCCGCATGGTTCCAGCGCACCAGCGCCTCGATGCCGCTGATCGTGCCGTTGGTCAGCGATACCTGCGGCTGGAAATAGACCTGGAACGCCCGCTCCGCGATGGCGACCTTGATGTCGTGCTCGAGCTGCTTGCGATAGTCGAGTTCGCGGCGCAGCTCCTCGGAGAAGAAGGAGAAGTTGCCGCCGCCAAGCTTCTTGGCGGAGTAAAGCGCCAGATCGGCGTGGACCAGCAGATCCTGCGCATTGTCGGCGTCGATCGGATAGACCGCGATGCCGGCGCTGGCACCTGGGAGAATGGTCGTGCCCTGGAAGACGATCGGCTCGTTGATGTGTGCCAGGATGCGCCGCGCCAGCATGTTGATGTCTTCGGTGCCGCCGGCGCCGCCGAGAATCATGACGAACTCGTCGCCCCCCAGGCGCACGCACAGATCCGACGCCCGGCAGGAATCGCGCATGCGCTGTGCCGTGACGACCAGCACATAGTCGCCGGCGGCGTGGCCGAGCGTATCGTTGATCTGCTTGAATCGGTCGAGGTCGAGCTGGACGACCGCAAGGCGTTCGCGACGCCGGTGCGTGCCCTTGATCAGCGTGTCGAAATGATCGGTCAGGAACGTGCGGTTGTGCAGGCCGGTGAGGCCGTCATGCACCGCGATGAAGGCCATGGAATTACGGGCATCGATCAGCTCATGCGTCTTGCGCAGGATGGCGTTCGACATCGGCCTGAAGATGAACAGCGCCACCAGTATGATGACGCCGATTGTGGCGTAGAACAGCGTGCGATGGAGAGCGAGCAGCTTCTCGGAACGTTCGTCGGCATCGGCAGTGATGCGCTGGCCGAGCGCGGCGTAGCCCGACAAGGTCGCATTGGCGACCGAGGCATCGAGATTGACGCGCTCGTCGCCGCCCTTGTAGCCGCCATTGCCTGTGAATTGCGATTCATAGGCCGAGATCAGGCGGTCGCCATTGGCGATCAGCCCGACCGAGAAATAGTCGAGGTGGAACGGCTTGGCGAAAAGGACGCTTTCGATCGACTTCGGGTCAAGCTTGGCCGGCGATTGCGGATCGGCTCCCGTCTGATCGAGCAGCAGGTCGTAGTTCGTCTCGAACTCCGCCGTTGCCTGCTTGAGCGCGCTGACCAGCGCCGGTTGCTTGTCGCGTGAACCGGCACCCGTTGCACTGGCAAGGAAGACGATGCGCTGCGACAGCGTCTTTTGTGTACTGACGATGTCGAGCAAGGTGTGATTGTGCTGTTGGGTGGCCATCATCTGCTGCAGCAGGATGAAGGAGGCAATCACCATGGCCGCAATGATCAGCAGGGCCAGCCAATAGCCAGCCTTGATCAGCAGTATGAGCTTGCCTGAAACGGTTTGCACCGGCTGCTGCGACATTTTCGGGGGCGGCCCTCTCGCCTACGGATTCTTGTATGAGCACCATTGAACTGCAAACGTTAACAGGACTGGAAATCGACGGCTGCCCGGCGAGGGGCAGCCGTGGAAAGATCGCGAAATGGTTATCGGCTCGTTTAGCGCCGTACCGGCATTTGAGCGGTCATCGGCCAGAACCTTTGTCGTGGCGTCGTTTCTGCGGCCGCATGATGATCGACATCGGGGCCGCATCGTGCTGCTTGCCACCGGTCCGGTCGTTTTTGCGATGGATTTTTCGCGCGGACGAGACGACAGTCAGCCCACATCAAACGAGGCCGACCATGACCGCAGCATTCCTCTCCCACATCGACAGCGAGCTCGCGGGGCTCAAATCGGCAGGCCTCTACAAGTCGGAGCGGGTGATCACTTCGACGCAGTCGGCCGAGATCGAGGTCGGCGGCGACAAGGTGTTGAATTTCTGTGCCAACAACTATCTCGGCCTCGCCGATAGCGCCGGTTTGCGCAATGCTGCCAAGCAGGCGCTCGACCGCTATGGCTACGGCATGGCATCGGTGCGCTTTATCTGCGGCACACAGGAAGAGCACAAGCAGCTCGAATCCACGATTTCCTCTTTCCTCGGCATGGAAGACACCATCCTCTATGGCTCCTGCTTCGATGCGAATGGCGGCCTGTTCGAGACGCTGCTGGGCGAGGAAGACGCCATTATCTCGGATGCCTTGAATCATGCCTCGATCATCGATGGCGTGCGGCTGTCGAAGGCCAAACGTTTCCGCTACGCCAACAACGACATGGCCGATCTCGAGGCGCGCCTGAAGGAAGCCAGGGACTGCCGCTTCCGGTTGATCGCCACCGACGGCGTGTTTTCGATGGATGGCATCATCGCCAATCTCAGGGGTGTCTGCGACCTCGCCGAGAAATACGACGCCATGGTGATGGTCGACGACAGCCATGCCGTCGGCTTCGTCGGCGAGAACGGCCGCGGCTCGGCCGAGCATTGCGGCGTCGAGGGCAGGGTCGACATCATCACCGGCACGCTCGGCAAGGCGCTCGGCGGCGCGTCCGGCGGTTACACCTCGGGCAAGAGGCAGGTGGTCGACTGGCTGCGTCAGCGCTCGCGGCCTTATCTCTTTTCCAACACGCTGATGCCGGCGATCGCCGGCGCTTCGATCAAGGTGTTCGAACTGGTCCGCAACGGCGATGCCTTGCGCCAGCGCCTCTATTCCAATGCGGCGCGGTTCCGGTCGCAGATGGGCAAGCTCGGCTTCACGCTGGCTGGCGCCGACCATCCGATCATTCCAGTGATGCTGGGCGACGCGACGCTGGCGCAGGAGATGGCGGCACGCATGCTGAAACGCGGCATCTATGTCATCGGCTTCTCCTTCCCGGTGGTGCCGAAGGGCCAGGCGCGTATCCGCACGCAGATGTCGGCTGCGCATTCCAGCGCCGACATCGACCGCGCGGTGGAAGCGTTTGCCGCCGTCGGGCGCGAACTCGGGGTCATTTCCTGAAAGGCCGGAATCGAAAAGCGATTCCGGATCAAGAGATTCAAGGGACAAAAGCATGTCGAACATGATGAAGGCGCTGGTGAAGGCCAAGGCCGAACCGGGCATCTGGATGGAAGAGGTGCCGGTGCCGGAAATCGGCCCTAACGACGTGCTGATCAAGATCAAGAAGACGGCGATCTGCGGCACCGACGTGCATATCTACAATTGGGACCAGTGGGCGCAAAAGACGGTGCCGGTGCCGATGGTCACCGGCCATGAATTTGTCGGCACGGTCGCCGATTTCGGCGCTGCGGTGACGGAATACAAGGTCGGCCAGCGCGTGTCGGGCGAGGGCCACATCGTCTGCGGTCATTGCCGCAACTGTCGCGCCGGGCGAGGGCATCTGTGCCGCAACACGCTCGGCGTCGGCGTCAACCGTCCCGGCGCTTTCGGCGAATATCTGGCGATCCCGCAGCACAATGTCGTGCCGATCCCCGATGACGTGCCGGACGAGATCGCCGCGATCTTCGATCCGCTCGGTAATGCCGTGCACACGGCACTCTCCTTTGATCTGGTCGGCGAAGATGTGCTGGTCACCGGCGCCGGGCCGATCGGCATCATGGGCGCGCTCGTCGCGCAATGCGTCGGCGCGCGAAAAGTCGTCATCACCGACATCAACCCGGTGCGGCTGGCGCTGGCGAAAAAGCTCGGTGTCCAGCATGTCGTCGACGCCTCGAAGGAAAAGCTGCGCGACGTCATGCCGGTGCTCGGCATGACCGAGGGTTTCGACGTCGGGCTCGAAATGTCGGGCGCGGCCCCCGCCTTCCGCGACATGATCGACACGATGAACAATGGCGGCAAGATCGCCATTCTGGGCATCGCGCCGACCGGCTTCGAGATCGACTGGAACAAGGTCATCTTCAAGATGCTGCATCTCAAAGGCATCTACGGCCGCGAGATGTTCGAAACCTGGTACAAGATGATCGCGCTTGTGCAAGGCCCGCTCGATGTCTCCGGCCTGATCACGCACCGCATCGGCATCGACGACTTCCAGGCCGGCTTCGATGCAATGCGCAGCGGCAGTTCCGGCAAGGTGGTGATGGACTGGTAGACGCCGCCCTACCGCAGAATTCTGTTTTTCATCAGCCATTTCGCGGAGCGGGGCCACGCGTAGTTCGCACCCATGCGAAGATCGGTAAACCCCTCCGAAACATGTCTCCCGGTTTCGGCGTCAAGGATGCGAATGAACATAGTATGTTCTGTTCGGTTGACGCGCGTTACGACGCCAAGCAAGGCAAGCGACGCGCCGTGCTCCTTGGCGATCGGGCCTTCACAACCAGCGCAGTTGCGCAATCCGTGCGGCGCAGCAGCCTTTGTATCTCTCGCCGGCACATCAATTACTGTAAAACGCCCGGACTGGGAGAGCATGTCCCTCGCAACTTGTGCCGATTCGGACAGATAGCGCCTGTCATATTCATCCGGGGGAATTATTCCCGCCCCGGCGCTCTTGTCCTCCAATTCGAAAGGGAACACTTCGATCGACATCGGCTTTGCCTGCTGCGCCTGCGCAAATGTGCAGGTGCCTACAAGCAGCGTCATCAGGACAGTTAATGTGCGAATGCTCATCGTAGTCCTCCCGTCGGTGTGATGGGCATTATACGCGGCCTGACAACGCAAATCACGATCAAATCGAAACCAATGCTATGCTTTGGCTGTGGTGGGAACTCCCACGCAGTCTCGCTCGAACTCCGTCGTTCAGAGTGATTGGCCTGATCTTGGGCTAACCCTTGCTCGGGACCAGACTGGTCTCCAATGCAGCCAGTCCGCTGGCGATCGCCGTGCGCTCTTCAGCGCTGAGCCCTGCCAGCAAATCCCGTTCGAACGCCTTCGTCAGCGGCACCATCTCGCGATAGGCGGCAAGCCCCGTTCCGGTCAGCGTCAGATGTTCGATACGGCGGTCTTTTTCGTCCGGTTTTCGCGTCAGCCAGCGACGCCGTTCGAGCTCGGCGACAGCGCGCGAAACCTTTGTCTTGTGCATGGCCGATTGTTCGCCCAGCGCCGTCGCCGTCATCGTGCCGTGCTGTCCGAGCCCGGCCAGCGTGCGCCATTCGGGACGCGTGAGGCCGTGACGATCCTTGTATATCCTCGAGAATTCCCGGCTGACCGCATCGGCAAGACGATAGAGCCGGTAGGGCAGGAAGGTTTCCAGTTCAAGGATTTCCATGGTTCCGTACCGGCTAGGCGTCAGAGAATTGATAGTTACATTTTAGATGGTTACAAATGAAACCAGTTTGGTCAATATCAGAGCGCGCTAGGACGCGCTGATTGGATCAGGGAGGAAGCGATGGCCTTTTCCTACATGCCGGGTTTCGGCAACGACTTTGAAACCGAGACGCTGCTCGGCTCGCTGCCGCAAGGGCGGAACTCGCCGCAACGACCGGCCTACGGCCTCTATGCCGAGCAGCTTTCGGGCTCGCCCTTCACCGCGCCGCGCGGTACCAATGAGCGCTCCTGGCTCTACCGGATCCGGGCGAGCGTCAAGCACACCGGCCGCTTCAAGCCGGCGAATTATCCCTTGTGGAAGAGCGCGCCCAATGTAGGCGATCATGAATTGGCGCTTGGCCAGTATCGCTGGAATCCAGTGCCGATGCCGAAGGAGCCGACCGATTTCATCGCCGGCATGCGCAGCATCACTACGGCCGGCGACGTGCTCGGGCAGACGGGCATGGCCGCCCATGTCTATGTCGCCAATCGTTCGATGGTCGACGATCATTTCTTCAACGCCGACGGTGAGTTGCTGATCGTGCCGCAGGTCGGCGCTCTGCGCTTCGTCACCGAGATGGGCGTCATCGAGCTCAGACCCGGCGAGATCGCGGTGCTGCCACGTGGTCTGGTCTTCAAGGTCGAGTTGGTCGGCAAGGAAGTCCGCGGCTATGTCTGCGAAAACTACGGCGCCAAGCTGACGCTGCCCGACCGTGGCCCGATCGGCGCCAACTGCCTGGCCAACCCGCGCGATTTCAAGACGCCTTGCGCCTGGTTCGAGGAGAAGGAAACGCCGTGCCGGCTGACGGTGAAATGGTGCGGCAATTTCCATGTCACCGAGATCGGCCATTCGCCGCTCGATGTCGTTGCCTGGCACGGCAACTACGCGCCCTACAAATATGATCTGGCGACGTTTTCGCCGGTCGGCGCGCTGCTGTTCGACCATCCCGACCCGTCGATCTTCACGGTGCTGACCGCGCCGAGCGGCGAGGAGGGCACCGCCAACATCGACTTCGTCATCTTCCCGCCGCGCTGGCTGGTGGCCGAAGATACGTTCCGGCCACCCTGGTACCACCGCAACATCATGAGCGAGTTCATGGGCCTGATCCACGGCCAGTACGACGCCAAGGAAGAAGGCTTTGTGCCCGGCGGCATCAGCCTGCACAATCTGATGCTGGCCCATGGGCCGGATGCGCCTGGCTTCGAAAAGGCCTCGCGCGCGGACCTGAAACCGGTCAAGCTCGACAACACCATGGCGTTCATGTTCGAGACCCGATTTCCGCAGATGCTGACCCGCTACGGAGCTGAATTGGAAACCCGGCAGGACAACTACATCGACTGCTGGGCCGACCTCAAGAAGCGTTTCAACGGCACGCCCGAGGGCGACTGGTCTTGAGGCTCGTCCGATGAGCGACCGGCTGGTGCTGCTGGGCTCCAAGGGCGGCCCGGCGCTGCGGCCGGGTGGGCCGTGGCCGAGTTCGTCGCTGCTCGAGATCGGTGGGCGTACTGTCGTCGTCGACTGCGGACTTGGCGTCACGCGGGGCTTGGTCGATGCCGGCATCAGCCTGAAGGCGCTCGACCTGATCTTCATCACGCATCTGCATTCCGACCATGTGCTGGAACTGGGACCGCTGATCCACACCGCCTGGACGGCGGGTCTGGCGACGCCCGTCCACGTGTTCGGTCCGCCCGGCACGGATCATTATTGGCAGCGCTTTTGCCAGGCGATGGACTTCGACATCGAGATCCGCATCGTCGACGAGGGCCGGCCGGATATCCGCGAGCTGGTTTCGATCGTCGAATTCGGCGAAGGCCAGGTGGTCGAACAAGGCGGCTTGACGGTTTCGGCGCTGCGCGTCGAGCATCCGCCGGTGACCGACTGTTTTGCGCTGCGCTTCGAGCATGGCGCCAAAAGCGTGGTTTTCTCCGCCGATACGGCCTTTTATCCGCCGCTCGCCGATTTTGCCTGGGGCGCGGATATCCTGGTCCACGAAGCCATGCTGGAAGAAGGCATCGAGCGGCTGGTGGCCAGGACCGGAAATGGCGCGCGGCTGAAAGACCATCTGCTCGCCAGCCACAGCTTTGCCGAAGAGGCAGGCAGCATCGCCAGCGATGCCGGCGTCAGGCGACTGGTGCTCAATCATCTCATTCCGGCCGACGATCCCGGGATCGCCGATGCCGACTGGATAGCCGCTGTCAGGAAAACATGGGCCGGCGACTTGACGATCGCCCGCGACGGCCTTGTTGTGGGGTTAAGCAGCGCCAAAGCTGCAGCAGGAGAGGAAACCGCATGAAGCTTGCCACATTGAAGGACGGGACGCGCGACGGGAGACTCGTCGTCGTCTCGCGCGACCTGACACGCTTCACCGACGCCTCGTTCCTGGTACGCACGCTGCAGGCGGCGCTCGACGACTGGCTGCGCATCGCCCCGCATCTCGCGACAATAGCGGAATCGCTTGAGAACAATGCGATGCCGGCGGAGCGCTTCCACGAGCATGACGCCCACTCGCCGCTGCCGCGCGCCTACCAATGGGCTGACGGCTCGGCCTATGTGAACCATGTCGAACTGGTGCGGAAGGCGCGTGGCGCCGAGATGCCGGCGAGCTTCTGGACCGATCCGCTGATCTACCAAGGCGGCGCGGACGCCTTCATCCCGCCGCGTGATCCGATCCGCATGGCTGACGAGGCCTTCGGCATCGATATGGAGGCGGAGGTCGCTGTCGTCGTCGACGACGTGCCGATGGGCGCAAGCCTTGAGGAAGCGCGTGCCGCGATCCGGCTGGTGATGCTGGTCAACGACGTGACGCTGCGCGCGCTCACTGGGCCGGAGCTGGCGAAGGGATTTGGGTTTTTCCAGTCGAAGCCCTCCTCGGCGTTTTCGCCGGTCGCGGTGACGCCGGACGAACTGGGTGATGCCTGGGACGGCGGCAAGGTCAGCCTGCCGTTGCTCGCCGATCTCAACGGCAAGCCGTTCGGCCGGGCCAATGCCGGTATCGACATGACTTTTGACTTTCCAGCGCTGATCGTTCACGCCGCGAAAACGCGGCCGCTGGCCGCCGGCACGATCATCGGTTCCGGCACCGTCTCCAACAAGCTCGACGGCGGGCCGGGCAAGCCCGTCTCGGCCGGCGGCGCCGGCTATTCCTGCATCGCCGAATTGCGCATGATCGAGACCATTGTGTCAGGCGAACCCAAAACGCCGTTCCTGCGTTTCGGCGACACGGTGCGCATCGAGATGAAGGACAAGGCTGGGCATTCGATCTTCGGCGCGATCGAGCAGAAGGTCGAGAAATACGAGAGATGAGGGCATGACGGGGGTCTATCTGCTGGCTGGTGTCTGGGCGCTCGCCATACTGGCGGTCTTCATCCAGGCGTTCCGGCTGAGTTACCGCATCGAGGAGCGTTCGCCTGACCTGACCAACCGCAGCGGCTTTCCGCGCAAGGCAATGATGTTCCACACCGTCACCAACATGAAAGTCGCGCGGGACGCGGAAACGCAGGGCATGCGGCGACGCATGAACGGGCTGCTGTTGATCGTTCTTGCCGGATTCGCGATCATGGGGGCAGGCTTGCATCTGGTGCGGGCAGGGGGATGATCTCGTGAACCTGCCTGACCATCTGCGCCGCATGGCGCGCAACAATCTCTGGTCGAACGACCGGCTCTACCGCGCGGTGCTGTCGCTCGAGCCGGGTGAGTTCGAGCCGAACGCACCAGTTTCTTTCCGTCGATCAGGGCAACGCTCAACCACATATTGGCGGTCGATTATCCTCTATCTCGATTTTCTCGAGGAGGGTGGTTTCGGTGCTGCCGCCCATGACGACTTCGTGTCGTTCTACGAACCGGGGGAGTTGTTTGCCGCCCAGGTCGCAGCCGACCGCAGGCTGATCGCCTTCTGCGATGCCCTGTCGGAGAGCGATCTCGATCGCCGCGTCATCACCGACCGGCGTGAAGACGGCATGATCCCCGAGCGGATCGGCGACATCCTCGCCCATGTCTTCCTGCACGACATCCACCATCGCGGCCAGGTGCACGCGATGCTGTCGGGCACCTCGGTCAAGCCGCCGCAGCTTGACGAGTTCTTGCTCTATTATGATGCGAAGCTGAGGGAGAGAGAGGTCGAGCGGTTGGGTTTGTGAGAGCGACTTGTCTCGCTAATCATCCCAGAGCGACATCATAACGGGCAAAATGCGGGTCGGATGTAAGGATTGCTAGTTTCTCCATTTGCGCCTGCGCGATCAGCAGTCTGTCGAACGGATCACCGTGATGATGGGGTAGGCTGCTGACGGCGTCCGCATGCTGCAAAGTGACTGCAAGTGGCTGAAATTGCATTCTGGGAAGCAGCGTTGGCAGATCGTCCGGCGCGTTGAGTTTTCCGATTGAACGTTTGATGGCAATTTCCCAGACGCTTGCCGCGCTCGCGAACACCACCGCTTCCGAAGCCAAGATAGCGCGGTGGTGCTGGCTGAGACGTGGATCGTCTGAAATTGACCACAGGATGATATGCGTGTCGGCAAGAAACGGGCCGACCGTCATTTCACGTACTCGTCCCATTCGGGACCAAGTTCATCAAAATCGTCCGCAATCCAAATCTTGCCCTTCAAGGCGCCAATACGCGGCAGTGGTTCGGCCGCTACTGGCGGTACGATGCGCGCGGCCACCTTGCCGTGGCGTGTGAGAACGATCTCCTCGCCGGCTTCCGCGCGGCTGACGAGTTCCGACAATTTGGCCTTGGCCTCGGCGATGGAAACATTCACGGCGCGATCCTTTTTGACCATAATTTAGGTCATAATTGGTCGCGCCGCAAGAAGCCCGGTTTGAATCTACCTACTCCGCCGCCTGAACCTTGATCACCCCGCGCTTGATCTGGTCCTGCTCGATTGATTCAAACAGCGCGCGGAAATTGCCCTCGCCAAAGCCTTCGTCGCCCTTGCGCTGTATGAACTCGAAGAAGATCGGCCCGATCACGGTCTTCGAAAAGATCTGCAAAAGGATCTTGGTCATGCCGCCATCGACGACGCCTTCGCCATCGATCAGGATGCCGTGCTTCTTCATCCGCTCGATCGGTTCGTCATGGCCGTTCACGCGGTCATACGACATGTCGTAGTAGGTCTCCGGCGGGCCCGGCATGAACTTCAGCCCGTTCTCGGCAAGTCTGTGGGTGGCGGCGTAGATCTCGTCGGTGCCGACAGCGATATGCTGAATGCCCTCGCCATTGTACTTCTTCAGATACTCGGCGATCTGGCTGGTCTCGTCCTTGGACTCGTTCAGCGGAATGCGGATCTTGCCGCAGGGCGAGGTGATGGCGCGGCTCACCAGGCCGGTGATCTTGCCGTCGATGTCGAAGAAATGGATCTGCTTGAAGCCGAACAGATTGCGGTAGAAATCCCACCATTTGTCCATCTGGCCGCGATAGACATTGTGGGTCAGGTGATCGAGGTAATAAAAGCCGACGCCTTCCGGCCGTGGGTCGCGCGCGCCCAGCCATTCGAACTCGGCATCATAGGCCGAACCATTCTTGCCATAGGTCTCGACGAAATAGAGCAGCGAGCCGCCAATGCCGACGATTGCCGGCACATCCAGCGCCTTGTCGTCGCCCTCGTAAGGGGTGGCGCCCTTGGCCACGGCGTGGTCGAAGGCATGCCTGGCGTCAACCACCCGCCAGGCCATCGAGGCGGCACAGGGGCCATGCTTGTCGACGAATTTCATCGCATGCGAACCGGGCTCGGCATTGACGACATAGTTGATGTCGCCCTGGCGCCAGACCGTGATGTCCTTCGTGCGGTGCTTGGCCACCGCCACATAGCCCATGCGGGTGAACAGTTCGGCCAGTTTCTGCGGCTCCGGATGCGCGAACTCGACGAACTCGAAACCATCGGTGCCGGCCGGGTTGTCCTTGCTGATCGTGGCGGGCGGTGCGTCGTGCGGGAAGGGACCCATGATATTCCTCCGAAGCTGGCCTAGTCTGAAAGGGCCATCCGACGCCCATCATAGCGCGGACGAGGTGCATGGTGCTTGCATTCAAACGCTTGAAATGACCATCTCATGCGTGAAGCGTGCATGATGAGAGATAAAACCATGGATGAGACGCGCATTGATCAGTTCGACCGCAAGATACTGGCGCTATTGCAGGGGGATGCGCGGCTGACCAACAACGATCTTTCGGAGCGGGTAAACCTGTCGGCGTCGCAATGCTCGCGCCGCCGCCAGCGGCTCGAGGAAGACGGCTTTATCAAGGGCTATCGCGCCGTTCTCGACCGCGACAAGCTCGGTTTTTCCCTGGTCAACGTCATTTCGGTCACGCTCGCCACGCACAACCGCGACAATGCGCGGCGCTTCGGCGAACTGGTGGCGCGGCTGCCTGAGGTGCAGGAAGCGCACGCGCTGACCGGCGAGATGGATTACATCCTGAAAGTGGTGACGCCGGATCTCAAATCATTGTCGGAATTCGTCAATGGCGTCCTCTTGCCGCACGAATCCGTGCAGCATGTGAAGACGGCGATCGTGCTTGAGACACTCAAGGAAACCGACGCGCTGCCGATCTAAATCTTGGGCGAATCAACCCTTCGACTGTTGGATCAGCCCATAGAGATTGGTGCAGCGGGCGCCGGAGCGGCAATAGGCGAAGACCGGGCCATCGAGTTCGTCGAGCGCTTCGGCCTGATCCTCGACATTCCCGGCGGTGATCTGGCCGCTGATCACCGGAATGTAGCGGAAAGCGAGCCCTGCGGCTTCGACCGCTGCCTTGACGGTGTCGGCAGACGGCTGGCCGGGCTGTTCGTCATCGGGCCGGTTGCAGATGACGCTCTTGAAGCCGGCTTCCTTGATGGCGGCGACGTCCTCAGGCTGGATCTGGCCCGAAACCGAATAGTCCTCGCTGATTTCGCGGTATTCCATGGCAGCATCCTCGCAAACTGGTCAGGTGTCAGTCTTGCCACTCCCCGACATTGGCGGCAATCCGTACCGAAGGAATTCTCTGCCAAATAGACATTGCGTGCCAGAAAATCCAACCGGGCCGATGCGGCCCGGCTGGACAATCCTTCAAACTCAGCTGCCGAGAATGGCGCCTTTGATCTGACGGATGTTGTTGTGCATCATGTCGATATAGGTCGCGGCCGGGCCGTCGGGCTGCGACAGCGCGTCCGAATAGAGTGTGCCGCCCACCTTGATGCCGGTTTCGCTGGCGATCTGCTCGATCAGGCGCGGGTTGGTGATGTTCTCGACGAAGATCGCAGCCGCCTTGTCCTGCTTTACCTGATTGACCAGCTTGGCGACGTCGGCGGCGGATGGTTCAGAGTCGGTCGAGATGCCTTGCGGGGCGAGGAAGGTCAGGCCGTATGCGTGTTCGAAATAGCCGAAGGCGTCATGCGAGGTGATGACGACGCGCTTGCTCTCCGGGATCGAGGCGATCGCCGCTTTCACTTCACCTTCAACCGCGTCGAGCTTCTTCGTGTAGGCGGCGGCATTGGTCTGGTAGCTGACGCAGCCTTCCGAATCGGCCGCGCAGAAGGCCTCGGCGATGTTCTTCACATAGATCCTGGCATTGGCGATCGACTGGAATGCGTGCGGATCGGTGACTGTCTTGCCGCCGCCGGTGCCGGCGCCTTCGGCTGCATCGGCGTCGGCGAATTCAGGCTTGAAATCGATCGGCGTCACGCCTTTGGTCAAGGTGACGATCGAGGCCTTGGTGGCGCTGGCTTCGACCAGCCGCTGCAGGAAACCTTCGAAATGCAGGCCGTTGACCAGCACGATGTCGGCCTTGGCCATGGCCACCGCATCGGCCGGGCTCGGCTCATAAACGTGGGCGTCGCCGTCTGGCCCGACGATGGTGGTGACATCGATGCGGTCGCCGCCGACATTTTTGGCGAAATCGGCAATGACGGTGAAGCTGGCGACCACTTTTAGCGGCGCCGCGAAGGCCGACGATGCGCCAAAGGCGGTTAATGTTATAACGCTCATCGCCACGGCGGCATGGATCGATTTCAGCATAGACGGGTCTCCTTTTTGGGGCGGGGGATCAGGCCGTTCTGTGACGGTGGTGGATGATGCGTGCGCGCAGAATACCGCGCGTGCCAAACAGGATGGAGGCGAAATAGACGACGCCGGCCGACAGGATGATGGCCGGGCCGGACGGCAGCGACGCGTGATAGGACAAAAGCAGCCCGGCGACGCAGGATGCGAAGCCGATCAGCACCGCCAGCACGCACATCGGCTCGACGCGCACTGTCCAGAAGCGGGCGGCCGCAGCCGGCAGCATCATCAGCCCAACCGACAGAAGCGTGCCGAGTGCCTGGAAGCCGCCGACAAGGTTGAGCACGACAAGACCGAGGAAGATGAAGTGCACCGGACTGCCGAGCCGGCTGACCGAGCGCAGGAACAGCGGGTCGAGGCATTCGGCGACCAGTGCCCGCCAGAAGATGGCAAGGCTGACCAGCGTCACCGCGACGATGCCGCCGATCAGCGTCAGCGCTTCATCGTTGAGCGCCAGCACGGTGCCGAACAGCACATGCATGAGATCGACGCTGGAACCGCGGATCGACACCATAAGCACACCGATGGCGAGCGAAATCAGATAGAACGCAGCCATCGAGGCGTCTTCGCGCTGGATGGTGAAGCGCGAGACGGCGCCGGCGCCGAGCGCGACGATGACGCCGGCGATCAGGCCGCCGATGGTCATAGGCAGGATTTCCAGCCCGTAGAACAGGAAGCCGGCGGCGGCACCCGGCAGGATGGCATGCGCCATGGCGTCGCCCGACAGGCTCATCCGCCGCAGCATCAGGAAGACGCCGATCGGGCAGGCGCCGAGCGACAGCATCAGCGAACCGATCAGGGCCCGCTGCATGAAGCCGAAATCAGCGAAGGGCGCGATGAAAAGACCGTAAAGCGTATCCATCAGGCAGCCCTCGGTCCGATGCCATGCTGATGGTCCCGGTGGTCGTGATCATGGCCATGGTGCCCATGGCCATGATCGTGTTCGTCTGGCTCGCACCAGGGCGCATTCTCTTCCCAGGCTTCGTGGAAGCGGCGGGCGCGCAACAGGTTTTCCGGCTTTAGCGTTTCCCTGGTTTCGCCCCAGGCAATCGGCTGGCGGGCAAGCAACAGTGTTTCGGGGAAATTCTGCCGCACCAACTCGAGATCGTGGACCACTACCATTATGGTGCGTTCCTCGCCATGCCAGTGCTTGATCAGGGCAATAAGGTCGCCGACCGTCTTGGCGTCGACGGCGTTGAACGGCTCGTCGAGCAGGATGAGGTCGGCGTCCTGCAGCAGGACACGCGCAAACAGCGTGCGCTGCAACTGGCCGCCCGACAGCGTGTCGATCGGCCGCTTCTCGAAGCCGCCGAGGCCGACCGCCATCAGCGCCTTGCCGACGTCATAGCGATCTTCCCTGGTGTAGCGGCCAAGCAGGCCGCGCCGTGGCCACAGGCCGAGCGAAACCAGATCCACCACCCGCGCCGGAAAGGAGCGGTCGAGTTCCGATTGCTGCGGCAGATAGGCGGCGCGAACGCCAGGCGCGCGGATGACCTCGCCGGCCATCGGCTTCAGGACGCCGACAATACCTTTCATCAGCGTCGATTTGCCGGAGCCGTTGGCGCCGACGACAGCGGTCAGCGAGCCCTTGCGTATGATGCCGTCGAGATGATGGATTGCCGGATGGCTGCCGTAGCCAAGCGTCAGGTCGCGGAATGTCAGGCAGGTGTTTGTCATTCTGCGATCCGTGAGGGCGACGAAATCCGCTGCGGGCAGCGGCCGATTGGATATGTGATGTTATTACATTAGTCAACAAGCCAATCCGGCGGAATTGCGTCTGCAGGGTCAACTTGCCGTGTGTGGATATCATATGCCCTTGGCCCAAGGGGATTCGACCTTGCGACCTTGCCCGAAGCCGGCCGCGACTCTAAAGAAGCGCAACCGCCACAGGAAGGAACCATCAAATGAGCATTCGTCGCATCGATGTCGGCCCACGCATGAGCCAGATCGTCATTCACGGAGATACCGTTTATCTGGCCGGCCAGGTCGGTCAGCCGACCGGCAACGTCGCTTCGCAGACCAGGGATATCCTGGCGGCCGTCGACGAACTGCTGGCCAAGGCCGGTTCCGACAAGAGCAAGATCCTGCAGGCGATCATCTGGCTGGCCGACATGAGCACCTTTGTCGAGATGAACGCTGAGTGGGACAAGTGGGTGCCGCAAGGCAACACGCCGGCCCGCGCCACCGGCGAAGCAAAGCTCGCCACCCCGGAATATCTGGTCGAGATCATTATTACCGCTGCGATTTGAGTTTTTACCCTCCCCCTTGTGGGGAGGGTCGCTGCGAAGCAGCGGGGTGGGGGTCGGCGCCGGACCCCCACCCCGTCTCGCCACCATTGCTTCGCAATGCCGGCTCGCCGACCCTCCCCACAAAGGGGGAGGGTGAAGAAAGACTACCCCTGCGGCCTGAACCTTGCCACCAGCGTGTGGCTCTCGGCCGCATAGGTGAAGCGCACATGGGTGACCGGATGCTCGGCGCTCCATGTCCGTCGCTCGACCACCAGGCACGGCGCACCGGTCTCTATGTCGAGTGCGGCCGCGATATGCCTGTCGGCTGCGACAGCGCGAATCCGGTGCTCGGCTTCGCTCCACGGCACGCGGCCAATCAGCCATGGTCCTGGCGCGACGGCCATGAATTCCTCGTCTGCTGCCTCGGGCACGGCGATCAGGTTGATCAATCGCTGTTCATGCGCGAACGGCCGCTCGCCGGCGAAATGCCGGCACTCCAGCGCCAGCACCGGACCGGCGGTGGCAAGCTCCAGCAAGGCGCGATCCTCGGTATTGCTGCGCCTTTTGTGCCGCGCCACGCGCTCGTAGCGGTAGGGCAGGCCGAGCGCTTCGACCTCAATGCGGATATCGTGGATTTCCAGCACCGCCGCCTGCGACTGCGGCCGGCGCACAAAGCTGCCCGAGCGGCGGCGGCGCTCGATCAGTCCGGCCTTGGCAAGCTGTGACAGCGCCTTGTTCACCGTCATGCGCGAGCAATTGTATTGCACGCTCAATTCGTGCTCGAACGGGATGCGATGGCCGGGCGCCCAGGCACCGGACAGGATTTTTTCGTTGATGTCGGAAAGGATGCGCTGGTGCAGCGAGCCGCCGCCTTCCGCTTCCACTGTGCCGGCCATGCTCATGCCGAAAGCGCCCTCATGACGTTGCGAAACCGCTCAGCGATGGCCTCTCGCTTCGCATGCCTGCCGCCGCTGACCTGTTTGAGCCCATGCACCCAGACGCAGTCGACCTTGCTGCCATTGGCGAAGATCCAGGCGTCGAGGATTGCGTCACCGGTCTTGCCGGCCAGCGAGGGATTGCCTGCGTCGAGCGAGACGAGATCGGCCGACGCACCGGCGGCGATCGCGGAAGCACCGGCGCCAAGGGCGACGCTGCCACCGTCGAGTGCGGCGTCGAACAGCGCGCGGCCGGTCGAGCCGCCGGCGACCGCCAGCACATTGCGGGCGCGGTGGGCGAGGCGCTGCGAATATTCGAGCTGGCGCAACTCGTCGGGGAGGCCGATGAGCACGTTGGAATCGGAGCCGACGCCATAGCGGCCGCCATGTTCCCTGAACAGCGGCGCGGCAAAAGTGCCGTCACCGAGATTTGCCTCGGTGATCGGGCAAAGGCCGGCGATGGCACCGCTCCTGGCCATGGCAACGGTTTCAGCATCGGTCATGTGGGTGGCGTGGATCAGGCACCAGCGCTTGTCGACCTTGGCATGCCCAAGCAGAAATTCGACCGGCCGCGCGCCCGACCAGGCAAGGCAATCCTCGACCTCTTTCACCTGCTCGGCAATGTGGATGTGGATAGGCCCATCCGGCGCTAGGGCAGTCACTTCAATCAGTTCTTCCGGCGTCGCGGCACGCAAACTGTGCGGAGCGACGCCGACGACAGCCTGATTCACCGCGCGAACCGATTCGCGGCATTTCTCAACAAGCCGCGAGAACCGATTCACATCGTTGATGAATCGCCGCTGGCCTTCGTTTGGCGCGGCACCGCCGAAAGATGAGTGCGCATAAAACACCGGCAACAGCGTCAGGCCGATGCCCGTCTCGCCGGCCGCGGCCGCAATGCGTTCGGCCATCTCGGCGAGGTTGGCGTAGGGTTTTCCATCACGGTCGTGATGCAGATAGTGAAATTCGCCGACACGCGAAAACCCGGCCTCCAGCATCTCGACATAGAGTTGTGCTGCAACCGCCTCGACCTGATCGGGCGTCATCGACAGCGCGAAGCGGTACATCACCTCGCGCCAGCTCCAGAAACTGTCGGCGGAGGCGCCGCGAAGCTCGGCAAGGCCGGCCATGCCGCGCTGGAAGGCGTGGCTGTGCAGGTTGGGCATGCCGGGCAACAGGATCGCGTGGCGTTCGTCGCCGGCTGCCGCAGCGGCACCAGGCTGAACGGCTGCAATGCGTCCCTCGGCCAGGGTGATCCGCACATTGTTGCGCCAGCCATTGGGAAGGAGCGCCTGTTCCGCAAAGATCGCTGCCACTTTTCTCTCCGGTTCTCTGTCTCTCATGCGATGATGGCACTTGCAGTGCGTTTCAATATGTATATACATAATCGTCATCGATTGAAACGGAAAAGATGATGGCTGGACAGAGCAAAAGCCGGGCAGGGGATCTTCGTCTGTGGCGCAATGCGCGGCTCGCGACCATGGCCGAAGGATCTGCCGGACTTGGCGTCGTCGAACATGGCGCGGTCGCTGCGCGTGACGGCCGCATTGTCTATGCCGGCCCCGAGTCGGAGCTGCCCCCGACGCTTGCCCAGGGCGCCGAGACGGTCGATTGCGAGGGCCGCTGGATCACACCCGGCCTGATCGACTGCCACACCCATCTGGTCCATGCCGGCAACCGCGCCAACGAATTCGAGATGCGGCTGGCCGGTGCTACCTATGAAGAGGTCGCCCGGGCTGGTGGCGGCATTGTCTCCTCGGTCAAATCCTTGCGGGCCGCCAGTGAAGACGATCTGGTCGCGCAATCACTGCCGCGCCTCGATGCGCTGATCGCCGAGGGCGCAACCACGGTCGAGATTAAATCGGGCTACGGCCTCGACCTCGAAAACGAGAAAAAGTCGCTGCGTGCCGCGCGGCAGTTGGGCAACCAGCGGCCGGTGACGATCCGCACCACCTTTCTCGGGGCTCACGCGTTGCCGCCGGAAGCCAAAGGTGACAAGGACGCTTTCATCGATCTGGTCGCCAAGGAAATTCTCCCATCGGTTGCCGCCGAGGGACTGGCCGATGCCGTCGACGGTTTTTGCGAGGGCATCGCCTTTTCGCCGGACCAGATGGCGCGCGTCTTCGATGCCGCCAGGGCCGCCCGCCTGCCGGTCAAGCTCCACGCCGACCAGCTGTCCAACCTGCATGGCGCCGAACTCGCCGCCCGTTACGGTGCGCTGTCGGCCGACCATCTCGAATACACCGATGAGGCAGGTGCAGCGGCGATGGCCAGGGCAGGGACCGTGGCGACGATCCTGCCCGGCGCCTACTATTTCATTCGCGAAACCAAGAAGCCGCCGATCGGCCTGTTTCGCCAGCACGGCGTCAGGATGGCCGTCGCTACCGACAACAACCCCGGCACCTCGCCGCTGACTTCGCTGCTTCTGACCATGAACATGGCCGCGACCTTGTTCGGCCTGACCGTCGACGAATGCCTTGCCGGCGTCACCCGCGAGGCGGCCCGCGCCCTTAGTTTGCTGAGGGAAACCGGCACGCTTGAGGTCGGAAAATCCGCCGACCTGGCGATCTGGGACATCGAGCGCCCCGCCGAACTCGTCTACCGCATGGGCTTCAACCCGCTGCATGCCCGCATCTGGAGAGGACAATGACCGAACTGACCCTGAAGCCCGGCAATGCGACGCTGGCGGACTGGCGCGCCATCTATCGTGGCGCCGTGCCCAAGCTGGACGATGCCTGCCAGCCGAAAATCAAGGCGAGCGCCGAGGCCGTCGCCAGGATCGTTGCCAAGGGCGAGCCGGTCTATGGCATCAACACCGGTTTCGGCAAACTGGCCAGCGTCCGCATCCCGGCCGAGGATCTCGAGACCTTGCAGCGCAACATCGTGCTGTCGCACGCCGCCGGCGTCGGCGAGCCGATGCCGGTTGCTGTCTGCAGGCTGATGATGGCGCTGAAGCTCGCCAGCCTGGCGCAGGGCGCCTCCGGCGTGCGGCCGCAGACCATTGAATTGCTCGAAGCAATGCTGGCCAACGACGTCATCCCGGTGGTGCCGGCGCAAGGCTCGGTCGGGGCGTCGGGCGACCTTGCCCCGCTGTCGCACATGACGGCGGTGATGATCGGCGTCGGCGAATGCTTTACCCCGCATGGCCGTTTCCCGGCCAAGGTCGCCTTCGTCTCGCATGGGCTGGAGCCGGTGACATTGGGCGCCAAGGAAGGCTTGGCGCTGCTCAACGGCACCCAGTTTTCGACCGCCTATGCGCTGGCCGCCTTGTTCGAGGCCGAAGTGCTCTACCAATCGGCGCTGGTCGCCGGTGCCCTGTCGACCGACGCGGCAAAAGGCTCCGACGCCCCCTTCGATCCCCGCATCCATGTGCTGAGAAAGCATCCCGGCCAGATCGAGACGGCTGACGCCCTGCGCAATCTGATGGCCGGCAGCGCCATCCGTGAATCACATCGGGTTGGCGACGAACGTGTGCAGGATCCCTATTGCTTGCGCTGCCAGCCGCAGGTGATGGGCGCTGCACTGACCGTCCTGCGCCAGGCGGCCGACACGCTCGGCACCGAGGCCAATGGCGTCACCGACAATCCGCTGATCTTCGCCGAGGATGACACCGCACTTTCCGGCGGCAACTTCCACGCCGAGCCGGTGGCCTTCGCCGCCGACATGATCGCGCTCGCCGTCTGCGAGATCGGCTCGCTGTCGGAACGCCGCATCGCCATGCTGGTCGATCCAGCACTTTCGGGCATGCCGGCCTTCCTGACGCCCAAGCCCGGCCTGAACTCCGGTTTCATGATCCCGCAGGTGACCGCGGCGGCCCTTGTCTCGGAGAACAAGCAGAAAGCCTATCCGGCCAGCGTCGATTCGATCCCGACTTCGGCCAACCAGGAAGACCACGTGTCGATGGCCGCGCACGGCGCGCGCCGGCTGATCGGAATGGTCGAGAATGCCACCGCGGTCATTGGCATCGAATTGCTCGCCGCCGCGCAAGGCTGCGACTTCCATGCGCCGCTGGCGTCGAGCGATGCCCTGGAGGCCGTGCGCAAGCTGGTCCGGGCCGAGGTGCCGCATCTCGACAATGACCGGCATTTCCACCCCGACATGGAAAAGGCGATCGCCATGGTGCGCAGCGGAGCGACCATCAAGGCCGCCGGCGCGATAGCGCTGCCGTCGATTTCCGGAGCCATGTGATGGCAAGCACGCCCTGGCTCACCGTCACGCCCGGTACCGCCCCGCTGCTGGTGTCGATCCCGCACACCGGAATCGATCTCGCCGGCCTGGAGAACCGGCTGGTGTCGCCTTGGCTTGGCCGCCGCGACTGCGACTGGTGGATCGACAAGCTTTATGATTTCGTAGGCGATCTCGGTGCGACTGTCGTGCATACGGCGATCTCTCGCACCGTCATCGACGTCAACCGCGATCCATCCGGCGCCTCGCTCTACCCCGGCCAGGCGACGACCGGCCTGTGCCCCACCGAGACTTTCGATGGCGATCCGCTCTACCGCGAAGGTGAAGAGCCAGGACCTTCAGAAGTTGATGAGCGGCGCGAGAAATTCTTCGTGCCCTACCATGCCGCCTTGCAGGCCGAGATCGACCGGTTGCGTGGCCTGCACGAAAAGATCGTCCTCTATGACTGCCACTCGATCCGCTCGGTGCTGCCGCGCCTGTTCGAGGGCACGCTGCCGGTTTTCAATCTCGGCACCAATGACGGCAAGAGCGCCGATCCGACGCTGCAGGCGATGGTCGGCCAGATCATGGCCGAGACCGGGGAGACCTTTGTCGTAAACGGCCGCTTCAAGGGCGGTTGGATCACGCGCCATTTCGGACAACCTCAAGATGGCGTGCATGCGCTGCAGATGGAGCTCTCCAACCGTGGCTACATGCGCGAGCCGGAGGGTAAGGGCGAGCCCGACAATTGGCCAGTGCCCTATGACGCCGAGTTCGCAGCACCGATCCGCGCCACGCTGCGGAAAATTCTCGAGACCGCGACATCCTGGGCGCGCGGCTGACATCAGGTCCTTTTATGGAGTGACGCCATGAACAATCCTCGCCACAACATCCGTGAAGTCCGCAGTCCGCGCGGCACCGAAATCAGCGCCCGCTCCTGGCTGACGGAAGCGCCGCTGCGCATGCTGATGAACAATCTCGACCCGGACGTCGCCGAAAACCCCAACGAGCTGGTCGTCTATGGCGGCATCGGCCGGGCGGCGCGGACCTGGAACGACTTCGACCGTATCGTCGCCTCGTTGAGGACGCTAGCCGATGACGAGACTTTGCTGGTGCAGTCGGGCAAGCCGGTCGGCGTGTTCCGCACCCATCCCGACGCGCCGCGCGTGCTGATTGCCAACTCCAATTTGGTGCCGCACTGGGCGAATTGGGAAAAGTTCAACGAGCTCGATAAGAAGGGGCTGATGATGTACGGCCAGATGACGGCCGGCTCGTGGATCTACATCGGCACGCAAGGCATCGTGCAGGGCACCTACGAGACCTTTGTCGAGGCCGGCCGCCAGCACTATGGCGGCAATCTCAAGGGAAAATGGATCCTGACCGGCGGGCTCGGCGGCATGGGCGGCGCCCAGCCGCTCGCCGCCGTCATGGCCGGCGCCTGCTGCCTGGCCATCGAATGCAATCCGGACTCGATCGATTTCCGCCTGCGCACCCGCTACGTCGACGAGCGCGCCGACTCGCTCGACGAGGCGCTGGAAAAGATCGAACGCTGGACCAAGGCCGGCGAGGCGAAATCGGTCGGCCTGCTCGGCAATACGGCCGAGATCGTCCCGGAAATGTTCAGGCGTGGCATTCGCCCCGATATGGTCACCGACCAGACCTCGGCGCATGATCCCATCAACGGCTATCTGCCGAAAGGCTGGACGATGGCTGAGTGGCGCGAGAAGCGCGTCAGCGACCCCAAGGCAGTCGAGAAGGCAGCCCGCGCCTCCATGCGCGAACATGTCGAGGCGATGGTGGCGTTCTGGAACGCCGGTGTGCCGACGCTCGACTATGGCAATAACATCCGCCAGGTAGCCAAGGAGGAGGGGTTCGAGAACGCCTTTGCCTTCCCCGGCTTCGTGCCCGCCTACATCCGTCCGCTGTTCTGCCGCGGCATCGGCCCTTTCCGATGGGCAGCTCTGTCAGGCGATCCTGAGGATATCTACAAGACCGATGCCAAGGTACGCGAACTGACGCCCGGCAACACCCATCTGCACAATTGGCTCGACATGGCGCGCGAGCGCATCGCTTTCCAGGGCCTGCCGGCGCGCATCTGCTGGGTTGGCCTTGGCGACCGCCACAGGCTCGGCCTCGCCTTCAACGAAATGGTGGCCAAGGGTGAGCTGAAGGCGCCTGTCGTCATCGGCCGCGATCACCTCGATTCCGGCTCGGTCGCCTCGCCGAACCGCGAAACGGAATCCATGAAGGACGGTTCGGACGCGGTGTCCGACTGGCCGCTGCTCAACGCGTTGCTCAACACGGCGTCCGGCGCCACTTGGGTGTCGCTGCATCATGGCGGCGGCGTCGGCATGGGCTTTTCCCAGCACGCCGGCATGGTCATCGTCGCCGACGGCACGCGGGACGCAGCAAGGCGCCTGGAGCGGGTGTTGTGGAACGACCCGGCAACCGGCGTCATGCGCCACGCCGATGCCGGCTACGAGATCGCGGTCGAATGCGCCAAGGAGCATCAGCTCAACCTGCCCGGCATTCTCGGCTGATTGGCTGAGCCGATGCGCATCCTGCGGGCAGCCGAATACCGGTCGATGCCGTGGAAGAACGGGGGCGGGGTGACGACGGAAATCGCCGTCTCGCCCACGGGTGCCGGGCTCGACGACTTCGACTGGCGCGTGTCGATGGCGCGTGTCGAATTGAGCGGGCCGTTCTCGCAGTTTGCCGGCATCGATCGCACCCTTGCCGTGCTTGAAGGCGAGGGCATCGTCCTCGAGATCGCCGGCTGGCCGCCGACATCCATAAACAGGACGACCGCCCTGTTTTCTTTCCCGGCCGACGTGGAGACCTCGGCCGCGCTGATTGGCGGACCGATCACCGATCTCAATGTCATGACCCGCCGAAGCCGGATGACGCATTCGGTCGAACGCCTGGTGATTTCGGCCCCCGCGGAAATCCGCACTGAAGCCGGCACAACGCTCATCCTGTGCTTGAACGGCGACGTCAGCGTGCCCGCCGCCGAACCGGTTCGCCTCGGGCCGCTCGACACGCTGCTGTCCGGTCCGGCCAGCACCAGCCTGCTTGTCCAACCCGCCCATGA
The DNA here is from genome assembly GCF_003997495.1 of Mesorhizobium sp. M7A.F.Ca.US.008.03.1.1. Taxonomy (GTDB): domain Bacteria; phylum Pseudomonadota; class Alphaproteobacteria; order Rhizobiales; family Rhizobiaceae; genus Mesorhizobium. Next base: position 87,892 of record NZ_RZRU01000007.1, read on the forward strand.
GGCAACCCTGTTCGTGATCCGGATCGGCGCCATCGCCGGCAACGATTAACGCTTGTTTCCAAACATGATCGCGGTGCCAGTGAAATATAGCGTAAGCTGCTGGCGGCATCACGAAAAAGCCTGAATCCTCTCCGCCGATCTGGCTTGGCGGGAAGTGGGGTGCTTGTCTTTGAGTTTTGCTGAGAGACGACGCCCTGTCGTGGTGCGGAAACAAACTTTCGGCAAGTGGGGTTTATGCAACCAATTGCATTTGAACCGGTTTTAGGGCCATTGCCGTGGCGGTGACGCCGCTCAGTGCCCGCTTACGGAATTTTCAATGAATATTCAGACGAATCCTGCCCAAATCGAGAAGACAAGCGCGAGCTTCCCGGCCATAACGGAAGAGCCGATCCGCTCCAACTACCTGCCCGAAGAGCGCCTTCGGCTGCTCGGTGAAAGCCTGGCAAAGGGCGACCTCACCGATCTGTTCGGCCTGACGCCCTTCGATTTTCAGGCGCGTGTTCGCGACAGTGCCAAGAAGATCCTGGAAGTCTACCGTTCGACCAATGCGGCGCAGGCGAGGGGCGAGACGATCACGCCGGCGGCACAATGGCTGCTCGACAACAATTATCTGGTCGAAGAGACCATTTTCCAGGTCAAGCGCGACCTGCCGAGCCGCTTCTATCGCCAGTTGCCGACCCTGAAACTACCTGACGGCGGCAGCGTGCCGCGCGCGCTTGCGCTCGCCTGGACCTATGTCGCGCATTCGGACAGTTCCGTTTCGGCGACGATGTTCAAGTCCATCGTCCAGGGTTTTCAGTCGGTCGAGCCGCTGAAGATCGGCGAACTCTGGGCGCTGCCTTCGCTGTTGCGCTTCGTCCTGATCGAAAATCTGCGACGGCTGGCTGTCCGGGTCAACCGAACCCGTCAGATGCGTCAGATTGCCAACGATGTGGCCGACAAGGTCCTGGCCACCGACGACAGCGCCGACCGGCAGTCGATCCTGTCCAATTTCAGCGCCCACGCGCAGGACACCACCTTCGCCACCCAGCTGCTCTACCGCCTGCGCGATGGCTCGCAGAATGCCGGCAAGGCTCTGGAATGGCTGGAAGGCGAGCTCGAAAAGACCGGCTCCGATGCCGAGGAAATCATCATTTCCGAACATCACACGCTGTCCAGCGGCAATGTGACGACGGGCAACATCATCCGCGGCCTGCGCCTCATCAACGACGTCGATTGGACGGTGTGGTTCGAAGGCGTCAGCCGCATTGACACCGTGCTGCGCGAGCGCACCGATTTCGCCGCGCTCGACTTTTTTTCGCGCGATCAGTACCGGACCGCGATCGAGGAATTGGCGCGCCGTTCGAACCTTTCGGAATATCGCGTCGCCGAGAAGGCTATCGAGTTGGCCGGCCACGCCGCCAGCGATGGCGACGGCGACGTCGTTTTAACCGGGTCCGCCCACGCCGATGTCGGCTTCTTTCTCGTCGGCCCACGCCGGCTCGAGCTGGAGAAGACGATCGGCTATCGACCCACCATCAGCCAGACGGTCAAGCGTGCCTTCCGCAAGACCGGGTGGCTCGGCATCGTCGTACCGGTGTTTGCGCTGACGGCCCTGCTTCTCGTCCTCTCCGGCAACGCCCTTGCCAATCTCGGCCTGTCGGTGCCCTCGATCGTCCTGATGCTGGCGCTGTTTGCCGTGCCGGCCAGTGAGGGCGCGCTCGCCTTCTTCAACACGGTCGTTTCGCTCTTCCTGAAACCGACGCGCCTTGTCGGCTACGATTACCGGCACGGCGTGCCGCCCGAGGCGCGCACGCTGGTGGTGGTGCCGTCGCTGATCGGCTCGCGCGACGATGTCGAGGAAAACATCCGCAATATCGAAGTGCATCATCTCGCCAACACGGCCGATGAAATCCATTTCGCGCTGCTGTCGGACTGGCCAGACTCGAAGACCGAGATCGATGCGGCGGATACCGAAATCCTCGAATTCGCTCGCGCCGAGATCGCCCGTCTCAACGCCCGCTATCCCTCCGAAGGCGCGCCGCGTTTCTACATCCTGCACCGGCGCCGGCTCTTCAATGCGGCTCAGGGGTCCTGGATGGGCTGGGAGCGCAAGCGCGGCAAGCTGCACGAACTCGACCTTCTGCTGCGCGGCGACAGCGACACCACGTTCCTGCCGCCGGACGTGCCGCTGCCGGAGAACGTCGTCCACGTGATGACGCTCGATGCCGACACGCGCACCACCCGTGACGCGGTCGCCACCCTCGTCGGCAAGCTCTGCCACCCGCTCAACCGCCCGCATTTCGATGCAAGCAAGCGCGTCGTCACCGCCGGCTACGCGATCCTGCAGCCGCGTATCACCGCGTCGCTGACATCAGGCGACGACGCGTCGTTTTTCCAGCGGGTCTTTTCGGCCAATCGCGGCCTCGACCCTTATGTCTTTGCCGTGTCCGATCTCTACCAGGACGTCTTCGGCGACGGGTCCTTCACCGGCAAGGGCCTCTATCACGTCGACGCCTTCGAGGCCGCACTGCAGGGCCGCATCGAGGAAAACACCATCCTCAGCCACGATCTGCTGGAGGGCGCGCTGGCGCGCGCGGCACTGGTCACCGACGTCGAACTGGTGGAGGACTATCCGACCCGCTACTCGGTCGACGCCTCGCGTCATCATCGCTGGGCGCGCGGCGACTGGCAGTTGCTCGGCTTCATGCTCAATCCGCGATCCGGCGTGCCGGCCCTGTCGCGCTGGAAGATGATCGACAATCTGCGCCGCTCGCTGACGCCGATCTTCTGGGTGATGGCGGCGATTGCCGGCTGGACGCTGCTGCCCTTCACGCAGGCCGCGCAATGGCAGGCGCTGCTTATCCTCAGCCTGTTCATGGCGCCGACATTCGACATCGTCAACGCCATCCTGCCCAAGAGCGGCGACCAGACGCCACGCGGCCATTTCTCGGCCCTTGCGCGCGACGTCGCCTTCGGCACCGCCATGGTGGCGCTGAAGGTCGTGCTGATGGCGCACAACGCCTGGATGATGGGCGATGCCATCGTGCGCACCCTCTACCGGCTGTTCGTCAGCCGCCAGAACCTTTTGGAATGGCGCACCGCCTCGCAAGCGCACAAGGCGGGCGACAACGATGTCGGATCGTATTACGGCATGATGTATGGTGCCGTGATCATCGGCTTCGTCGGCCTTGCCATTCCGGTGCTGGCCGATTCGACCGGCGCTTTCGTTGCTTTCTTCTTCGCCCTGTTCTGGATTGGCTCGCCCGCCATCGCCAGCTGGATCAGCCGTTCGGCTGAAACCGAGGATCGGCTGCGCATATCGCAGGCCGACATCCATACTTTGCGCACGGTGGCGCGGCGCACATGGCATTATTTCGAAAGCTTCGTGACGGCGGAGCATCACCATCTGCCGCCCGATAATTTCCAGGAAAGCCCTGCGCCGGTCGTCGCACCTCGCACCTCGCCGACCAATATCGGCGTCTACCTGCTGTCCGTCGTTTCTGCCCGCGACTTCGGCTGGATCAGCCTGTCCGACGCCATCACCCGCATCGACGCCACCATGGCCACGATCGAGGGCATGCCGCGCGAGCGCGGTCACCTCTTCAACTGGTACGACACGACGACACTGAAGCCGCTTTATCCGCTTTACATCTCGGCTGTCGACAGCGGCAATCTCGCTGGCCATCTGGTGGCGGTGGCGGCGGCCTGCGCCGAATGGGCGGAGGCGCCCTCCGTCCATCTCCAGGGCGATTTCGAAGGCATTCTCGACACCGTCACCATCCTCGGCGAAAGCCTCGATGATTTGCCCGACGACCGCCGTCAGTTGCGCCCGCTGCGCCAGCGCCTCGCCGACCGTCTCGACGGCATGCGGCGCGCTGTCGACACCATCAAGGCGCAGCCCGAAATGGCGTCGATCCGCACCATCAACCTGGCTGTGCTGGCCGGCGAAATCCGCAAATTGGCCACCGCCATCCATACCGAGGCGGTGTCGCCCCAGAGCGACGTCATCGTTGACTGGGCGGCAAGGCTGGAAGCCACCTGCGAAGCGCACGTCCATGACGCGCACAGCGACGACAATGCCGTCGAGGCGCTGCGTGCCAAGCTGCTCACCTTGCGCGAGCGCACGCGCCGCTATGCCTTCGAGATGGATTTCTCCTTCCTGATGCGGCCGGAGCGCAAGCTGCTGTCGATCGGCTACCGGGTCGAGGAACACCAGCTCGACGAAAGCTGCTACGACCTTCTGGCTTCCGAAGCGCGGCTGACCAGCCTGTTCGCCATCGCCAAGGGCGACCTGCCGACCGAGCACTGGTTCCGGCTTGGCCGGCCGATCGTCGAAATCGGTTTCCAGGGCGCTCTCATGTCCTGGTCCGGCTCGATGTTCGAATATCTGATGCCGCCGCTGGTGATGAAGGAGCCGCAGGGCTCGATCCTCAACCAGACCAGCAAGCTGATCATCAAGCGCCAGATTCAGTATGGCCGTCAGAAGAACGTGCCGTGGGGCATTTCGGAGGCCGCCTACAATGCGCGCGACCGCGAATTGACCTACCAATATACCAATTTCGGCGTTCCAGGCCTCGGGCTCAAGCGTGGCCTCGGCCAGAACACGGTGATCGCGCCTTACGCCACCATACTGGCGGCCCAGTTCAATCCGCGTGAAGCCGTGCTGAATCTCGCGCGATTGCGGGAGATCGGGGCGCTCGGCCGCCACGGCTATTACGATGCCGTCGACTTCACGCCGCAGCGCGTGCCGGAAGGCACGGATCATGTCGTTGTCCAGAACTACATGGCCCACCATTCGGGCATGTCGATCGCGGCGGTTGCCGACGCCATCTTCGAAGGTCGCATGCGCGACCGCTTCCACAGCGATCCGGTCATCGAATCGGCCGAACTCTTGCTGCAGGAGAGGGCGCCGCGCGACATTCCGACCGCGACCGTCAGGACCGAGGCCGACGAACGCTCCAAGGACGAGACCGAAGTCGACAGCCCCGACACCCGCATCGTGCTCAATCCGCTGCAGTCGCTCCGGTCGACCAACGTCATGTCGAACGGCCGCTATTCGGTGATGGTCACCGCGACCGGCTCGGGCTACAGCCGCTGGGGCGATCTCTCCGTCACACGCTGGCAGCCGGATCCGACCGAGGACCGGCTCGGCTCCTACATCTTCCTGCGTGACGCAGGCTCAGGCGACTGGTGGTCGGCTACAGCCGAACCGAAGCGCGCCGCCGAGGAAAAGGCGCAGACCTTGTTCTCCGACGACAAGGCGAGCTTCGTCAAATCGGTGGGCACGTTGCGCTCCGAGGTCGAATGCATCGTCATCTCGGAAGGCAATGGCGAGGGCCGTCGGGTCACGCTCTACAATGACGGTCCGTCCGACCGTCACATCGAAGTGACCTCCTTTGCCGAACTGGTGCTCGGCCTGGAGGCGTCCGACAACGCGCATCCGGCCTTCTCGAAGATGTTCGTGGAAACCGAAATCTCTGCGAACAACGCGGCCATCTTCGCCACGCGGCGCAAGCGCGAGACCAGCGAGCCCGATATCGCCATGGTGCATTTCGTCACCGATCCGTCCGGATCGGCGCGCGATGCCGAGGCCGAGACCGACAGGCGCGCCTTCATCGGCCGTGGCCGTACCATCGTCGACGCAGCCGCTTTCGACCCGGACGCCAGGCTAGGCGGCCACTCAGGCTTTACGCTTGATCCCGTCGCCTCGCTGCGCCGCCAGGTGCGCGTGCCGGCCAACAAGAAGATATCGCTGACCTTCTGGACAGTCGTCGGCGCCGGCCGTGCCGAACTGGACGAAGCCATCGCCCGCCTCGACCATCCGGAGAGCTTTGCCCGCCAGGCCATGCTTGCCTGGACGCGCAGCCAGGTGCAGACCCGCCATATGGGCCTCAGCCTGACCGATGCCGCCAATGTGCAGAAGCTGGCGCGCTATCTGATCTATCCGGATCCGTTCCTGCGTCTTCCCGCTGAATCCATCGCCTCGGGGCTGGGCAAGCAGTCGAGCCTGTGGCCGACAAGCATTTCCGGCGATTTCCCGATCTTCCTGGTCCGGATCGGCGACGTCGCCGATCTCGAAATCGTTGCCCAGGCGCTGCGTTTCCAGGAATATATGCGTACCCGCGGCATGATGATCGACTTCGTCGTCGTCAACGAGCAGGCGTCCTCCTATGTTCAGGACCTGCAGCGGGCGGTCGAGACGCTGTGCGAAAACAGCCGTCTGCGCGGCAAGGAGCTCGGACCTCGCCAGCACATATTCGCGGTGCGCCGCGATCTCATGGACGAAACCACCTACAAGACGCTGCTCGCTGTCGCCCGGGTGGTCCTGCACACGCGCAACGGCACCATCTTCGACCAGATCGAGCGCGCCGAGGCGGCGGCACTGCAGGCGCGGGACGCCCTGGCAGCATTGCCGATTCCGCGTGAATTGCCGTCACCGACGTCCACGACGCATACTCCTGCCTCGCAGGCGGTGGCCAATGTCAGCGCCGATGGAAGCGGGCTCAGCCAGTGGAACGGCTTTGGCGGCTTCGACGGCGACGGGCGGCACTATGTCGTGCGCCTGGCCGGCCGGCGCACGACGCCGCAGCCTTGGATCAACGTCGTCTCCAATGCCTCGTTCGGCTTCCACACTTCCGCCGAGGGCGCAGCCTTCACCTGGAGCCGAAACAGCCGCGATTATCAGTTGACGCCGTGGTCGAATGATCCGGTCTCGAACCGGCCGGGCGAGGGCCTCTATATCTACGATCAGGCCAGCGGCAAGGCATTCTCGCCGCTCGCCGCCACGGTGCGCGATCCCTCGATGACCTACGAGGCCTGGCATGGCCAGGGCTTCTCGACCTTCCGCTCGAAGCGCGGGCCGTTGTCGATGGACCTTACCCATGTCGTCGATCCGGTCGATCCCGTGAAGATTTCGCGGCTGCGCATCCAGAATTCCGGCTCGGTGCCGGCGCGGCTGCGTGTCTATGCCTATGCCGAATGGGTGCTCGGCGGGCATCGGTCGCGCACGGCGGCAACCATCGTCCCGTCGCGGGACGCCGCCACCGGTGCGTTGCTGGCACAAAATCCGTACGGGCTCGATTTCAGCGAGCGGGTGGCCTTCCTCGCCGCCGACGGCGGCGTCCATTCGGTGACGACAGACCGGTCGGAGTTCCTCGGCCGGCATGGCTCCAGCGAGCTTCCGCAGGCGGTGCTGAGTGGTGCAGCGCTATCAGGCCGTGTCGAGGCCGGTGACGATCCGTGCTCGGCGATTGCCCGCGACGTCGAGATTCCGGCTGGCGGCGACGTGACGCTGCTCTGGCTGCTCGGCGATGCCGAGTCGGTCGAGGAGGCGAGCGCGCTGGTGCAAGAGCATCGGGTCAAGGATTTCGACCAGCGATTGGCCGACAATGAGCGCGAATGGCGCGGCTTCCTCGACACAATCCAGGTCGAGACGCCGGACAAGGCGCTCGACGCCATGGTCAATCACTGGCTGCCCTATCAGAGCCTGGCCTGCCGCATCCGTGCCCGCTCGGCCTTCTATCAGGCCAGCGGTGCCTTCGGCTTCCGCGACCAGTTGCAGGATACGCTGGCATTGCTGGCGCATGACCCGCAACTGGCGCGCGACCAGATCCTCAACGCGGCGCGGCGGCAATTTCCCGAAGGCGACGTGCAGCACTGGTGGCTGCCGCGCACAGGTGCTGGCGTGCGCACGTTGATTTCCGACGACGTGGTCTGGCTTGCCCACGCCACGGCGCGCTATTTGCTGGTCACCGGCGATGCCACCATCCTCAAGGAGCAACTGGCCTTCATCGACGGACAGCCGCTGGGCGAGGGCGAGCACGATTCCTTCTTCACCCCGGAAATCTCGAAGAAGACGGCGTCGCTCTACGACCATTGCGCGCGTGCGCTCGATCTCGCCATCAAGCGCAGCAGCCCCGCGGGCCTGCCGCTGATCCTCGGCGGCGACTGGAACGACGGCATGAACCGCGTTGGCGAGCACGGCAAAGGCGAGAGCGTCTGGCTCGGCTGGTTCCTGTTGAAGACGCTGGGCGATTTCGCCCCCGTCGCCAAGTCCGAGGGCGACGCCAAGCGAGCACAGGCCTGGGCAAAGCATGCCGATGTTCTGAAGCGGGCGCTTGAGAGCACCGCATGGGACGGCGAATGGTACCGGCGCGGCAGTTTCGACGACGGCACCCCTTTGGGGTCTCGCAACTCGCAGGAGTGCAAGATCGACTCGATCGCCCAGTCCTGGAGCGTACTTTCGGGAGAGGGCGATCCGGCACGGTCGACGACGGCGATGGAGCAGGCCACGAAGCTGCTCGTCGACGACAAGCTCAAGATCGTCAAGCTGTTCACCCCGCCCTTCTCGAAGACGGAGAAGGACCCGGGTTACATCAAGAGCTATCCGCCCGGCGTGCGCGAGAATGGCGGCCAGTACACCCATGCGGCCACATGGTTCGTCATCGCGCTCGCCGAGATGGGACAGGTCGACGAGGCCTATCGCTGTTTCTCGATGCTGAACCCGGTCAACCATGCGACCGACGAGGCCTCGGCCGAGCATTATCGTGTCGAGCCCTATGTCGTGGCGGCCGACATCTATGCCGGCGACGACAATGCCGGCAACGGCAAGGGCGGCCGTGGCGGCTGGACCTGGTACACCGGCTCTGCCGGCTGGCTCTACAGGGCGGCTGTCGAAGGCATTCTGGGCATCGAGCGGCGCGGCAAGCGTGTCCAGTTCAAGCCGAAACTGCCAAGCCACTGGGAGGGGTACTCGGCCAACCTCAAGATGCTGGGGGCGGAACTCAGGGTTCGCGTCATTCGCGACAATAAGGCCAAGGCCGTGTCGCTGGAGGTGAATGGGGCAAAGACCAAGGGTTCGGCTGTCGAGCTGAAGGAAGGCGAAGTTGCCGAGGTGGTCATCAGGATCCCGGCCTGATGCATGTTGCCCAAAAAGCGTGCTTTCGGGGCTGAGGCCCCGGGGCGCGACTTTTGTCACCACGGCGGGATGCGAGGCACCGTCCCGCCTGGCGTCATTATCTGTCGGTTGAAGGACATGCCGCCGCGAAGTCCATGAAATCAAAGGCTTGAGGCGCCCCCTATGGTTCGCCACGCGCAGTGAGGGTTTGGCCACCCTTCGCCTTGAGGGGCATCCTGCAGCTTTGTTTCGCCCTATACTTCACGAGATGCGATTTTCGGCCTTAGTCATCCGCCCGACATTGTTGCTGATTAAAATTGTGGCAGCACATGCCAACTGCCATGATTTCGCCGCATGCCTGACATTTTACCTGTCTTCTCAAACCGTTAGGTGATCACGGCAGATTTCGGAACGTCGCCATCTTTTGTTCGCTCTGAGGGAACTGAAGGGGTACACGGCCATTGTTTTGCGACGTATCAACCGGTACGAGTCAAATGATGCAGTGCACAATAAACAGCGTGGCGGAGTAACTGGGGTGACCCTTCTGCAAATCTACTGGCGAGCTCTCGGTTATCTGGCCGCGGACAGGAAACGCGTTGCGTTGATCTGTTCGGCCAACGTGGCTCTCGCCATCGTAGCGCTTCTCGAGCCGATCATGTTCGGCCGCGTCATCGGCGCCATCTCCGAGCGCGGCTCTGTCTTCACCACGCTGGTCATGTGGGCCGGTCTCGGCGCCTTCAACATCGTTGCTTTCGTCATGGTGGCGCGCGGCGCCGATCGCTTTGCCCACAAGCGGCGCAGCGAGGTGCTTTGCGAGTCGTTCGAGCGCGTGATCACCATGCCGCTCGCCTGGCACCATCAGCACGGCACTTCCAATGCGCTGCACACGATGCTGCGCGCCGTCGAAACCCTGTTCAGCCTTTGGCTTGAATTCATGCGCCAGCATCTGTCCACGGCTGTCGCTCTCGTGCTGCTGGTCCCGACCGCGATCAGCATGGACCTGCGCATGTCGCTGGTGCTGCTTGGCCTCGGACTGCTCTATGTCGGCATCGGCCGGATGGTCATGCGCCGCACCAAGGCGGGTCAGGCTGCGGTCGAGCGCCACTACCACAAGGTGTTCGCGCATGTGACCGACTCGGTCAGCAACGTTGCGGTGCTACAGAGCTACAATCGCCTCGGCCACGAGGCCGATACGCTGCGCCGCTACGTCAAGAACCTGCTCGACGCGCAGAACCCTGTTCTCGACTGGTGGGCGCTGGCCAATGCCTTGCACCGTCTGTCATCGGCAATCTCGATGCTGATCGTGTTGTCGATCGGCTCCTATCTTGTCACTCATGGTCAGTTGGGTGTCGGTGACGTCATCGCCTTCACCGGTTTTGCCACGATGTTGATCGCTCGCCTCGACCAGATGTCGGCTTTCGCCAACCAGATTTCCGAGGCCCGTGCCAAGCTCGAGGATTTCTACCATCTCGAGGACTCCGCGGCTGATGCCGCCGAGCCGGACGGGTTGCGCGATCTTGCCAACGTCACCGGCCATGTCCGCTTCGAGAATGTCGGCTTCGAATTCGCCAATTCCGGCCAAGGCATCGACGACGTGTCCTTCGAAGTGCAGGCGGGCCAGACCGTCGCCATCGTGGGCCCGACGGGCGCCGGCAAGACCACGCTCATCAACCTGCTGCAGCGTGTCTTCTCGCCGTCTCATGGCCGTATCCTGATCGACGGCATCGACACCCGCACCGTGACCCGCAAGTCGGTGCGCCATTCGATCGCCACCGTGTTCCAGGATGCCGGCCTGCTCAACCGCTCGATCGAGGACAACATCCGTGTTGGCCGCGCCGATGCAAGCAATGACGAGATCCATGCCGCCGCCAATGCGGCTGCCGCACAGGACTTCATCCTGTCCAAGAGCAATGGCTACGACACGGTGGTTGGCGAACGTGGCGGGCAGCTGTCGGGCGGCGAACGTCAGCGCATCGCCATTGCCCGCGCCGTGTTGAAGGACGCACCGATCCTGGTGCTGGACGAGGCGACCAGTGCGCTCGATGTCGAGACCGAGGACCGCGTCAAGGAAGCGATCGACGAACTGCGCCGCGACCGCACCACCTTCATCATCGCCCACCGCCTGACCACCGTTCGCGACGCCGATCTGGTCGTGTTCATGGACAAGGGCAGGGTGGTGGAGATGGGCGGCTTCACCGAGCTGTCCCTGCGCAATGGCCGCTTTGCCAGCCTGTTGCGCGCCGGCGGCCTGCTCAATGACGAGGAGGTTCGCCGCCTCAGCCGCACCGTGCAGCAACAGCAGGAAGCGGCTGCCTGATTTTCTTTCTTTACCTCCCCCTTGTGGGGAGGTCGGAGCCATAGGTCGGGGTGGGGATACAGGCGCCACCGCCGCTCTCCCACCCCGCTGCTTCGCAGCGTCCCTTTCCACAAGGAGGAGGGTGAGAAGACCTGCGACACCACCGCTCGATTGCCCCGAACGCCGCAGCGGTTTATGTAGAACCGCATGAGCGACACGACTTCACGTCTGACCGGCTGGATGGATGTTGCCAACCCGACGCGCTTCGTCGGGCTGGCGGACAAGGTCGTGCCATGGCTGGCCACGATCGCCACACTGATCCTCGCCGTCGGGCTCTATATGAGCTTCGCCGCGCCTGAGGATTTCCAGCAAGGCATCACCGTCCGTATCATGTACATCCACGTGCCCTTCGCCTGGCTGGCCATGATGTGCTACACGCTTATGGCGGTCTCGGCGCTCGGCACGTTGGTCTGGCGTCATCCGCTGGCCGATGTCGCCCTGAAATCCGCAGCTCCCATCGGCGCCGTCTTCACCGCGCTGGCGCTGATCACCGGCTCGATCTGGGGCAAGCCGATGTGGGGCACCTGGTGGGTCTGGGATGCGCGTCTGACCTCGGTGTTCGTGCTGTTCCTGATGTATCTCGGCATCATCGCGCTGACCCGCGCGCTCGACGATGCCAGCCGCGCCGCCTGGGCCGCCGCCATCATCACGCTGGTCGGCTTCATCAACATCCCGATCATCAAATTCTCGGTCGACTGGTGGAACACGCTGCATCAGCCGGCCTCGGTGTTCCGCATGGGCGGCTCCACCATCGACCCCAGCCTGCTATGGCCGCTTCTGGTGATGGCGCTCGGCTTCACCGTGCTGTTCTTCGCGCTGCACCTGATGGCGATGCGCACCGAAATCCGCCGCCGCCGGGTCATCGCCATGCGCAGGGTCGCGGCTCGGCAGGCGGAGCGGCCGCCGGCCTGAGCTCTCAACTTTAAGCTTGCAGAAACGTCTCACCCCATCCTTCCGCGCGCCGCCACCGGCAGCGTTTCCAGCACCTTGTCGCCTTCGATCAGATTGACCTCGTTGAACAAATTGGTGACGACGCAGCAATGGTCGGGCACGACACGCACGCGCTCGCCGATGCGCAGCTTGCCACCGCCCGAAAGCGTGACGGTGCCGTGCTCCTCGCTCAGGCTCGTCACCCGCGCTCCCGATACGCCGAGCAACTCGCCGAAATCGGCGAGACCCAGCGTGTCGCTGGACAGCGCCTTGCTGCCGGCATCGAGGATAGCGCGCGTCGCCGTGGGATGGCTGACCACCGTCGACAGCACCGTCAGCGCGCAGTCGTCGAGGCCGCCGACGCCTTTGGCGACCTGATAGCGGTCGAGATAGATGTAGGTGCCTGGACGATACTCCGTGACCACCGATGCCTCATTGGAGCGCCACATATCCGGAGTGCCGCCGCTGGAGATGCGTTCGCAGGCGATCCCTGACGCGGCCAGCGCCTGCTTGGCCCCGGCGAGCCAGGCTTCGGCCTCCACTGCCCGCCCGGCGGCCGGGTAGGTCATCAGTCCGCCGAAGGCGAGGCCACCGGCTCTGTCGATCTGCCTTGCCAGCGCAACCGCTTCATCAGCCGACTGCACGCCGCAGCGTCCCATGCCGGTGTCGCATTCGACAAGCACCTGCAAACGATGGCCGGCATCGGTGAAGGTGGTTGCAAGCCCTTCGAGCGTCTCCATGCTGTCGGCTGTCACCGACAGGGTGACGCGCCCGTGCAGCGCCAGAAGCCGTTCCAGCTTGGCGCGCCCAAGGATGTTGTAGGGAAGAAAAATATCGGTCAGCCCGGCATCGGCCATCACCTCGGCCTCGCCGATCTTCTGGCAGGTGATGCCAACGGCGCCGGCCGCTACCTGCTTCTTCGCCCAGTAGGGCAATTTGTGCGTCTTGATATGCGGCCTGAGCTTCAGCCCGTTCTTGTCGGCATGCGCCTGGGCGCGGGCAATGTTGGCTTCCGCGCGCGCGGCGTCGATCAGGATCGATGGCGTATCGAGGTCGTGGACGGTCGGCATCATCTGTTATCCTGTGAAAATACGCAGCGGTTATGGCCTCGAACGGGCGCGATGTCACGCGGCCAGCGGACCCGATCTGTGGTCCATGCCAAGGCACAAGGCGGCAAATGGATCGACACCGGAACGGCGTTCGGCTATGCGATTTGCCAATGCATGTCGCCCAAAAGTGTGCAGCGGTTTTGGGATCACGACATGCACGCTAACAATCCCAAAGCCGGCACGAAGGGACCAGGATCATGAAACGCTCCGCCATCAACGACATCATCCGCGAAGCCGACGCTTTCATCCGCTCGTTCGGCTACATCATGCCGCCCTTCGCCTATTGGTCGCCGCAAGAGGCGAAGGCGCGTCAGGTCGACTCGTCGGCCGTATTCACCTCGCGGCTCGGCTGGGACATCACCGATTACGGGCAAGAGAAATTCAGGGAACTCGGCCTGTTCCTGTTCACCGTTCGCAACGGCCGCTACGAGGACATGAAGAAGGGCATGGGCATGCTCTATGCCGAGAAGATCATGATCTCACGCAAGGATCAGCTGTCGCCGATGCACCGCCACAATATCAAGGCCGAGGACATTATCAACCGTGGCGGCGGCAAGCTGGTGCTGGAACTGTTCATGCACGACCGCGACGGCGGCATCGATCCCAAGGCGGAGGTTTCGGTGCCGGTCGACGGTACCATCCACAGGCTGCCTGCGGGCGGGCTCCTGAAGCTCGACCCGGGCCAGAGCGTCACGCTGCTGCCCGGCGTCTGGCATGCTTTCTGGGCCGAGGGCAAGGACGTGCTGATCGGCGAGGTCTCGACCGTCAATGACGATCTCACCGACAATGTGTTTCGCGAACCGATCGGCCGTTTTTCCAACATCGACGAGGACGTCGCCCCGGTGCACCTGCTGGTGTCCGACTACGAGAAGTGGCTGGGGTAGGGGTCGCCGCCCCACGCCCTCGGTAACGCCAGTCAGACGGCCGAAAGCGGGTTAGCCTGTAGCGCCTAGCTACTGCGATCCTTGTTCGGCCGATCCTGCCGCTTCGTCCTTGAAGACGACCTTTGTGCCTTTTTGCACTTCGGAGGCGAGGTCTTCGGCATCCCAGTTGGTCAGCCTGATGCAACCATGCGAGAAGGTCTTTCCGATCTTGCCTGGGTCCGGCGTCCCGTGAATGCCATAGCTATCGATGGACAAGTCGATCCAGACCGATCCCACCGGATTGTTTGGTCCGGCAGCGATCGTGAAGGGGCGCTTGGTCTTCACCCCCTTGAACGCAAACTCGGGATCGTAGTGATAGGTTGGGTGGTGCACCACCCGTTTGACCTCCGCCTGGCCACTCGGCGCGGGCTTCTCCTGGCTCCCTATCGAGGCGGGGTACGTCGCAAGCACTTTGCCGGAAGGGTCGAGCACGCGAACCTGGCGAGCGCTCTTGTCGACCTCGACGTTCGCGATGTCTTGCGGCGGATCACCTCGGGTTACAGCCGGCACCAGCAGCTTTTGCCCCGCTTTCCTGAAGCCGATGCCGGGATTGAGCCGTTCAAGCAGTTGCTCGCTGATGTGGAAGCGCTCCGCCATCTTTTCCAAGGCATTGTGATAGGCCAGCCTGGGCAGACGGGCCATCCTCTCCATGCGCGCCGGAATTCGCTTGGTGAACGGTCCACGCACATCCTTGCGCGTCAACTCGTAGGACTCGATCGCGGGGCGCGAGGAGGTCGCGACCAGCTTGTCCCATGTCTCGCGGGTAAGCTTGCCGTCGGCAGGCAATCCGTTGGCCGCTTGAAACGCACCGACTGCCCGGGTGAAGTTCTCTGCTTGGCGGCCGTCGATCAGGCCTGGCGAGAAGCGTGCACGATCCAGGAGGATTTGCGCCTTCAGCACGGTCGCACTGACGCCTTTCGCTTCGCTATCGTCAAATTGGGCGTTGTTGACGGTGGCCGCGTCCAGTTTTGTCGCCGCCGTTGCGCCGCATGCCATGACGAGCATGGCGGCCGCGGCAAGAACGAGCCTGATCATGAGGTCACACTCCTGTACGAGCACCTGCTTCTATGACGTCGCACGGCCGATCTGGTTCCATTCCCCTGCAACTGAGTCCGGCTGCCGAGGGCCGATGCGCCGCAGCGAACCGGATCAGGAGCACCCGGCGGTGGCGCGGGTGCATTGTTGATAAGGGTCCGCCATCATCAAGATGGATGGCGACTCTCGTCGGTGCATGTGTTGGCTTCAAGCCGAAGCGCGGAGACCGGAGCGACGACAATGGGGCAGGGTTCCATTGAGCGTCTGTCCCCATAGGCTCGGCGATCGAGGAGAGCCAGGATGCAATTTCCTGTCCAGAAGAACAAAAGACCGGCTCAACCAGCCGAAGATGAGCGCCAGGCACGGCTTGAGAAAACAGCCAGGCTCAAGCAGCTTCGGTCCTATGCTTCCTGGCTTTCGTCTGACCCAAACGCCCAACTTCACGATGAGATAGACTGCTCCGTGCTGATCGAGGAAGGCGTGGAACGACGCGGCATGGAGCCTTGGCTGATCGGCAGGTGACAACCGGCGGCGAGGATTTCCACCGCCAACGACGATCTGCCCGACAATTTGTTTGGCGAGCCGATCGGCCGCAACAGTGGCGACAGGCCGGCTTCGCGTCAGTGACAGCAGCCTTGCTGCGCGCTCGTCCTGCACAGGCACGACGAGGTGATCGGCACGTCCGCCTTGGCCAGCGCCGCGGCAAGCCTTGTCTGCAATGTCGGCAATTCATCAGTCTCGCCGCGCCGTTTCAGGCATTCCACCAGCCCGTGCAATGCCCAGACATTGTTCGGATGCCGGGCGCAGCGCTGCACCTTGCCGCTCAGGCCCAGATCGTCGCGATAGACCTGTTCTGCTTCCAGCGCGTGGCCCTGGTCGAGAAGCAGCGCGGCCAGCGCATGGCGCGGCGGGTGCATCCACGCCCACGGCTCGGTGTAGGACAGGTTGTCGTCAAGCTCGACCGCCTGCCGCAAATGGCCGTACGCCTCCTCATGCCGGCCCTGATGATACGCCAGCTCGCCGTCGAGCAGGGCGGCACCGACAGCCAGCGAGGCTTGCGTCGGGTTGCTGAGGAAGCGCCGCTCGGGCGCAATGCCTTCCAGCTGCTGATGGAATTTTTCGCGCGCGCTCTCGGCTTGAGCGAATTGCCCAAGCGTCGCATGCGCCACACCCTTGGCGTAGTGCTGCATGGCCGCCGTCAGCACATAGAGGCCCGGCTCGCCGGTTTCAGGCTCGTCGATGATCTCCTGCCAGCGGCCGAAGCGCACCTGCACATGCGATTTCATGGCATGGTAGCCTTCCACCGTCTGCGTGAGCTTGGGCCGGCCCTGGATGGCGACCACGTCGCGCGCGACCAGGCTGCGCACCTTGTCGGCGGCCCACAGCGCAGGCTGGTACTGGCCAAGGAACATGCAGGTGAACATCATCAGGTGCAGATCATGGCAGCAGCCGAGCAGATAGTAGGTCGGCTCGTCCGCATAGGCGAGATAGAGATCGTTGGCGCGCACCGCCTTTTCGCTGGCCCGTTTGGCTTTCTCATACTCGCCGCATAGCACATAGATGTGCCCCGGCATGTGGTTCATATGCCCGGCATCGGGGCACATTTCGCCGAGCAGATCCGCTGACCGCATGCCGCGTTCCGGCATGGTGGACATTTCCAGGAGATGGATGTGCAGGTGGACGATCGCCGGATGTTGTGCTGCGCCGGCCTCATCGGCAAGCCGGATCGACCGCTCGCAGACGTCGAGCGCCTCGACGACATCGGAATTCGGCGCCGGCGCCCCGGTCTTGAGGTTCCACAGCCGCCGCACGGTGCGCATCATCAGCGCTTCGACCAGCAGTGCCATCACATCATGGTCGTCGGGAAAGTCCCTGTAGACAAGCCTCATCGCGGCGGCATAGGCATCATCCCATCGTTCGAATTCCTCGGGGCTCACCCGGTGCGGCTTCTGAAAGCGGGCGGCCAGCGCCTCGATCAGCCGCTTCTCGATCTCACTGGCGGAAGCCGTATTGGCACGGGCCAACTGGACATGCTCGAAGCAGCGCTTCGTCGCACTGTCGGCTTCGGCCTCGCCGTGCTCCTTCCAGGTCAGATTGTAGAAAGGCCCGGCAGCATAGGCGATGCCCCAGTGGACCATCGGGCAGTGAGGATCCGTCTCCAGCGCCTTCTGAAAACACTTGATGCCTTCCTCATGGTTGAAGCCGTAGCACCAGTTCAGCCCGATATCGAACCAGCGCTGGGTCTCGGCCGAGCGCGTGGAGGTAGGGCGGCGGTAGGTGCCGAGGTCGAAGCGGTCCATGTCTTCCATTCAAGTTTGGGCTGTTGTTCTAGATATTACCGCCACCGCTGGCTGGTCCCTTAAGCAGCGCCTCATTTTGCCAGCCGGCGAGCTCAGGCAGGTCGTCCAGCCAACTTTTTTCCGTCATCGGGGCATCGCCGGCCTGCGGAGCAGCCTCGGTGGCGTTTCGAATGAGCCAGTCCATCCACTTCCGATAGGCAACCTGGTCCAACTGGGGCGGCAACACCTTGGCCTTGGCCAGCATGCGTTTGCGGAAACTAACCTGCCGGCGGAGTTTCGTCGTCGTGAATTTGATGGCCTTGCCCCGGTATTCGACCGTCCAGCGCTCATCCCCATGGCTGGTCAGCCTGTCGATGGCGAAGCCGACGTCCACTGGCCTATCCCGCCACGGAAGCTCGACCGCATTCTTCCTCAGATCGAGTGCCCATCGCCTGTAGTCGGTCCCGGTACGCTGGGGCGGCAGCACCCCAGCCTGTTCGAGTATCTTCCTGCGGAAGGTCGGCTGCTTCTTGAGCTGGCCTGTCGCCAGCTCGATGCGATGCCCACGGAATTCGACATGCCAGCGGATCCTCCCATTGCCGAAATACTTGACCAGCCTGTCGATGGCGAACTCGTCTTCGGAGAGCGTCACGCAGCCTTGGCTGATGCGTCCGAGAATGTACTGGCTATCAGTGAGCATGACGCGGCCTCGTGGAGGAGCCTTTCATGAAGCTTCACTAAGGCGCACGCAACGACCAGGCAATCTCGCCTTCCATGATTCCGTCGCATATTGCGTGACGGAGTAGGCGACCGACGCATAAGAGCGCGCGTGAAGCACCTGCGCGGCGAGGCTGCGGCACGGTCGGTGAAGGATTTTCGGGAACAGAAATCAGGCGCGCGCTAGGCTTTCAGCCGCTGCCATTGCCTATTCCGCAGCGCCACTGCGGTAAGAAAGCTAAGGCTGAGAAGCCTTTACGGTAAGGCTGTGTTTCTTGGCGAAGAACTCGACGAGTAGGCGTGGTCTTCAGAGGCGGGCTCGCAACTGCTTTGGGCTTTCCCATGCGGATAGTGTGTAGCGTCGACCTGGAAAAACAACGCCGGCTCGGTCGATGGTTTAACGTGGGATCGAGCGCATTTCGATGTCCGCCCGATTTGACTCGCTAAATCCTGTCAAAAGCGTACAACGCGGTGTCGTCAGTTGAAGCATCATGCGCTGACGCGTGGGAGCGACCATCACAAGGCGCCCCGCCTTCGGCCCGATATCTCGAGCGCTCTTGCACGTGACTTCGGGGCCACCGATCGCCATTCAAAGGAACAATATCGCGGGTCGACTTTTGGTCGTTCCTCGACATTGCGGGAACGCGCCTGCTTCACAAGCGCCTTTTCCCGCTCGGAAGGCAGGGTGACTAATGTCAGTTTCGTACCAAGCCGGACTTCCGGGGTCCAATAGACTAATTTGCGCTGCGTCGTCTGCAGAAGGCCCCGGGGCGCAGACAGCCGAGGGACCGCGTGCTCTTGCCCTTTTTGAAAGAAGAGCCATGGACCGGCAAATCGAGCCGAACAAGAACGCGTTGTTGCGCCGCCTCGCACCTGCTGATTTGAGCCTCCTTGTGCCGCATCTTCGCGATACGTTTCTAGAGTTGCGTAGCCCTCTGGAAAATGCCGGCAAGCCGATCGAGTTCGTCTATTTTCCTCAGAATGGCCTCGCCTCGGTGGTGGCAAAGAAGCGGGCAAACGTCGATGCAGAGGTTGGGATTATTGGTTTTGAGGGCATGACCGGCTCAGCCCTTGTAATGGGCGACGACCGCGCCACGCACGATTGCTTTATTCAGATGGCCAGCGAAGCCCTGATGATGGAGGCGTCGCGATTCGAAGCTGCTCTAGAGACGAGCAAAACGCTTCGGCCGTTTCTGCTTCGATACGTTCACGCCTTTCACATCCAGGCCACATACACCGCGATGGTCAACGCGCGATCCAACATCGAAGAGCGCCTCGCACGGTGGCTGCTCATGTGTGACGACCGTATCGTCGGCAATCGGCTGGGCATTACCCACGAGTTTTTGTCGATGATGCTTGGGGTGAGACGACCAGGAGTTACGATTGCCCTACAAGTCCTGGAAGGACGAGGCTTCATCCAGTCCCGGCGCGGCGAAGTCGTTATCCGCAACCGCGAAGGCCTGATCGATCTCGCGGATGGCGGTTACGGGGACTCGGAGGCTGAATACAAACGCCTTTTGGGTGATCTCGAAATTCAGCCGCAGATTGTCGCGTAGTGGGAACCAACACTGCAGGCGCGAGTTTGGGCAAATGCCCCTGTACTATTTCGATGTCGACGACAACGGCACGGTTTACCCCGACGATGAGGGCTCTGATTGTGATACCTTCGATCGGGTAAAAGAAGAGGCCATCCGCGCCCTTGTTGAAATGATCCAGAATAGCCTGCCGGATGGGGATCGTCATAAGCTGGTGATCAAGGTACGTGATGACCGCGGCGGCGTTGTCCTACAGGTCTCGTTAAACTTTGAGGTCCAAGCAGAACACCGTTCCCATGGGGGTAGCTCGCCGGATTCCCACGTCTAGTTCGTTGCCACTGGCGCGGCGAGCAAGGCCGGGCCGCAGCCTCCGATCCAGCACCCGCTTTGCACTTTCGACATGTTGATTTCCTCGACCTTTCGCCGTCTAAGCCTTTACAGGGAACGGCTACTGTAGGAATATTGTCCTCGGGTGGGGCGACTCTCAAAAGGTGTCGCAATGGCTAGGTCAAAACCCTCAAAGCAATTATCAGAGGCTGAAGTCGATCGCTTTCTGATGGCAGCGGAAGCGCTGCACCTAAGCATCATTAAGCCATTCATATCGCCGCATTGCGACCACTACAGGCAGACTCGCGTCCTGCATGAGGTGTTGTTGAAGACCGTGCGGGACGTCACCGGTAAGGAAGTCGAGTTCATCCGGTGGAACACTACAGGGCCGGTTAGGCCGCCGACGGTGGGATAACGCGCTCAGCCACAGGATCATTGCGCTTCAAAATGAAGACCTAAAGCCCTCGGCGCAGTCGGTGACATATCCGATGATACATAGGTGAGCTTTTAGGATTCCGGGCTGCGTGGGTGAACAGCAGCACGATAAACAGAACGACCAATAGATGAAAACCCGGCCAAGAAACCGTACAACCGAACGTCGCCGGCGTCGGGAAGTTCCGCACTGGTAGATGCTTGAGAAATGTCTGGCTGGGGAACCTGGATTCGAACCAGGACTAACGGAGTCAGAGTCCGTGGGTCTACCGTTAACCTATTCCCCAGCAGGCGCGGTCATGAACCGTGCGGGCCGAGCGGGCAAGCCGCTGTAAGCGCTGCCTTGTAGCCGCCAGCGGAAAATAGTCAAGCCTGCTCTGCGGTTCAATGGCACGTTTCGTCAGGTGATTTCCGACGCCACACTTCAGATGCCGGCGCGCGACCGCCGGGTCCATCCCACGCCTCAAGGTTCGCTCCGGCTGAATTGCGAGCGTTCGAAGAACAGCACGACGCCCAAGCCCAGAATCAGCGGGATGATCAGGTAGAACAGCCGGAACACAAGCAGTGCCGCCAGCACGCCGACCGGATCCATGTCCGACAGGCCAGCGAGAAACACCACCTCGAACACGCCGAGCCCGCCCGGCGCGTGGGAGATCTGCGCGATCGAGAAGGAGACGAGGAAGACGCCCAGTATGACGAAGTAGCCGGGATTGTGGGCTTCGGGCAGGGCAAAGAAGATGATCGCGGCGGCGGCCAGCAACTCGATCGGGCCGATCAACAACTGCCGGGCGACGATCGGCAGCGCCGGATAATGGAGCTGAAAGCTGGCGATCTTCAGCGGGCGCAGATGCAGCCAGCTGCCGAAGACATAAGCGGCGACGAGCAGCAGCATCGCGATACCGGCCGCTTCCGACAGGCCGTGATGGGCGATGCCGGAAAACCGGTCGAGTACCTCTGGCTCGAACACCAGAACGAGGCCGGAGGCGAGAATCGTCGACAGCACGAATGTGATCCAGCAGACCGCCACCAGCACGCCGACATCCTGTCCGGTCAGGCCCCTGGTGCCGTAGGCGCGGTAGCGGATGACGGCGCCCGAAAACACCGAACCGCCGATGTTGTGCGACAGCGCATAGGTGGTGAAGGAGCACAGTGTGACGAACAGCCACGACACGCGCTTGCCGATATGCAGGAGCGCGATGTGGTCGTAACCGGCGAGCGAGGCATAGGCGATGATCGAACTCAGCGCGGCAAGAACCCAGCCGCGGGTCGGAATGGCCGTGATGCCGTCCCAGACGTCGTCGAGTGAAACGCCGCGCAATTCGTGCCAGAGCAGCAGCAGCGAGAAGATCACGGCGGCAATGCCGACGACCGGCCAGAAATAGCGTCTCCAGTTCATTGCCTGACTGCCATGCGTTGCGGGTCCGCTTCCTTTTCCGTGGCTGGTGGGAGGCCGGCTGTGCCGGATTCTTCCGCTCATTTCAGAAATGCCTCATCGAAGCCGGCTATTCAACCGCGAACCCTTGTCGCAGCGGCGGCCGGCAAGATTTGTCCGTCGTGAGCGGCCGAAGAGATGCCGGCAGGCGTTGTGCCGGCAACTGCGGCGTGCGGATACATCACGCGGCCGCGCCGGAACGGCGGTCAGCGGCCTGCCGGCAAAATTCGGCATGCGGCTCTTGGTGATCGGGCGCGGCGCTGTTAGTCTGGCGGCAACTTAAAACATTGAAGCGCCTGCTGCGTCCATCATAGGCTCGCGCGGCGCCGGAAGGAACGACAGTGGAAGACCACGACACCGGCGCTGGCGCGCCGGAGGTGGGCGTGTCCAGCGCTTCCCAGGGGTCGGCTGGCCCGGGGAACGCAAGCTGGCAGCAACGCCGCCCGACGGAGTTCCGCTCCGCAGACGGGCAGGCGGGCGACGCACCCCACAAAGGCAAGCCCAAGAAGCGGCGCAAGCGAAGGCGCGGGCGCAAGGTTTTTGCGCGCGACGAAGCGCGTCCCGCGGAGAATCGATCGCTGGCGCCAGGCAAGAATGGTGCCCCGGCGGCGGAGGCCCACAGACCGGCGGAATCGGCGGTCTCGCCCGCCGCTGTTGTGCCGCGGCCGGAACAAGGCGCCCGTCGGACGCCGGTCCAGGAGCTTCCGGTGTTTGCGGCGCTTGACCTCGGCACCAACAATTGCCGGCTGTTGGTCGCCGTGCCGACACGGCATGGCCAGTTCCGCGTCATCGACGCCTTCTCTCGCATCGTCCGGCTGGGCGAGGGGCTCACCGCCAATGGCCGGCTCGGCCAGCCGGCGATGGACCGCGCGGTCGAGGCGCTGAAAATCTGCGGCGACAAATTGCGCAACCGCAAGATCAGAAAAGCCCGGCTGATCGCCACCGAGGC
This sequence comes from Mesorhizobium sp. M7A.F.Ca.US.008.03.1.1, assembly GCF_003997495.1. Lineage (GTDB taxonomy): Bacteria > Pseudomonadota > Alphaproteobacteria > Rhizobiales > Rhizobiaceae > Mesorhizobium. Next base: position 110,794 of record NZ_RZRU01000007.1, read on the forward strand.
CTGCCGCACGGCCGAAAACGGCGTCGAGTTCATCGACCGCGTCGAACGCGAGGCTGGCCTGAAGCTCGAGATCATCGACCGCCAGACCGAAGCGCGGCTGGCGGTGTCCGGCTGCGGCTCGCTGGTCGAGCGCGACACCCAAGGCGTCGTCCTGTTCGATATTGGCGGTGGCTCGTCCGAAATCGCGCTCATCGATCTCGCAGGCCGCCGTTCGCCAAGGTTGGCCAATCATATCGTGTCGTGGACGTCGCTGCCGGTCGGCGTCGTCTCGCTGGCCGAGCGCTTTGGCGGCCGCACGGTGACGCGCGAGATCTTCGCCGCCATGGTCGACGATGTAGCCGGCCGGCTGGCCAGCTTCGACGGTCGCGATCGGCTGAGCCATCTCAAGGCGAGCCCGAATTTCCATCTGCTGGGCACGTCCGGAACGGTGACGACGCTCGCCGGTGTCCACCTTGAGCTCGAGCGCTACGATCGCCGCCGTGTCGATGGGCTGTGGATGGACCGCGACAGCGTCGATCGCATGGTCGAAAGACTGGTTGGCTGGGATTTCCAGCAGCGCTGCGCCAACCCTTGCATCGGTGCCGATCGCGCCGATCTGGTACTGGCCGGCTGTGCTATCCTCGAAGCGATCCGCGCCGTATGGCCGTCCGAGCGGCTGCGAGTCGCCGATCGTGGCTTGCGCGAAGGCATTTTGAGCGAATTGATGGCCGATGATGGCGTCTGGCGCAATGATGGGCGTGGCAGAGCATGATTCAGTGAGCAGTCGACCCCCACTCCGTCGAGCTGCGCTCGACACCTCTCCCCCCGATCGACGGGGGAGAGGAAAGGCGCGAGTTCGCCGGCCCTGGCTCCTTTCCTCTCCCTCCGGAGGGGGGAGAGGTGGCGCTGCGAAGCGGCGACGGAGTGGGGGAAGCCATTCACGAAACGCACAGTCGCCGAAAAAGGCCACAACTCCGCGAGCGAAAAAACTCAGGCAAGAAACTAGCCAATGACCAAGAAACCGGAAAAACCAGGATCAGCCAGCATTCGTGTGCTGAAGACGCGGATCAAGAAGAAGAGCGGGCTGAAGGAATCGTCGCGCCGCTGGCTGCAGCGCCACATCAACGATCCTTATGTCCAGCGCTCCAAGGCTGATGGCTATCGCTCGCGCGCGGCCTACAAGCTGATCGAGATCGACGACAAGCATCATCTGCTGAAACCCGGCATGAAGGTGATCGATCTCGGCGCCGCCCCCGGCGGCTGGTGCCAGGTCGCCGCCGCGCGGACGAAATCGACGGCCGACAAGCCGCATGTCATCGGCATCGACTATCTCGAAATGGACGCCGTGCCCGGCGCACCGGTGCTGCTGATGGATTTCCTCGATCCGGCTGCGCCGCAGAAGCTGGCCGAGGCGCTGGGTGGGGATCCCGATATCGTGCTGTCAGACATGGCGGCACCGACCACAGGCCACAAGCGGACCGACCATATCCGCACCATGCATCTGTGCGAGGTGGCCGCCGATTTCGCGCTGTCGGTGCTGAAGCCGGGCGGGCATTTCCTTGCCAAGACCTTCCAGGGCGGCGCCGAAAACGAGCTGCTCTCCATGCTCAAGAAGAACTTCCGCTCCGTCCATCACGTCAAGCCGCCGGCGTCGCGGGATGAATCGGTCGAGCTCTATTTGCTGGCCAAGGATTTTAAAGGGCGGGAGCCGCCGTCAGGCGAATCGGGCCGTCCAGAAGGCGAGCCCGAAGCGTAGGCTGCCATCAGTTGCCGGGTGGGCTCACCGTTTCCAGCGTCTTGGGTGTTGTCAGCCGGCCGTGACCGGAGATGGCGTTGCCGGCATCGGGCGCCAGCCGGACGAAGGACAGCGATGCCGCCGCCGAGACCGCTGCAACGATGAAGAAGGCAATGTGGAAGTCGTCCAGCGACAGCGGGCCGCCATGGATCGACGTCGATACTTCCAGGATTCCGCCGGCCAGCGCCACGCCGAGCGCGACCGACAACTGCTGGAACACTGCTGTAATCGGCGTCGCCTTGCTGGTGTCTTCAGCCGAAACCTCGGCATAGGCGAGCGCATTGACGCCAGTGAAGAACATCGAGCGGATGAAGCCGCCGACGAGCAGCATGGCCAGCATCAAGAGATAGGGTGTGTCGGGTGTGAACAGGCCGTTGATGGCGATCGAGGCCGCGGCGACCAGCGAACCGACAACCAGAACGCGGCGGAAGCCGGCGACGCGGAAGATCAGCGCGGTGACGAATTTCATGCCGATGGCGCCGATTGCAGAGACGAAGGTGATCATGCCGGACTGGAACGGCGTCAGCCCAAAGCCGATCTGGAACATCAGCGGCAGCAGGAACGGCACAGCACCAATGCCGATGCGGAACAGCCCGCCGCCAAGCACCGAGGAGCGGAACACCTGGTTGCGGAACAATTCGAGCGCCAGCAGCGGGTTTTTGGCGCGGCGTGCGTGCAAGAGGTAAAGCGCACCCGACAGCAGGCCAACCGCTACGGTGATGACCCCGATGATTGGCGGCAGGTAGGGCAAGCTGACCACCGACAGGCCGAACACCACGCCCGATGCCGCCAGCCCGCTCAGCACGAAGCCGATGAAATCAAGCGGCGGGGTCTGCGCGGGTTCGATCTCCGGGAGGAAACGGGTCGCCAGCCAGATGCCGACCACGCCGATCGGCACATTGATCAGAAAAATCCAGTGCCAAGTGAAGTAGGTGGTGATGAAGCCGCCGACGGGCGGCCCGACCAGCGGCCCGACCAGTGCCGGAATGGTCAGCCAGGACATTGCCGCGACGAGTTCGCTTTTCGGTGTCGCGCGCACCAGCACCAGCCGCCCGACCGGTGTCATCATGGCGCCGCCAATGCCTTGCAGGAAGCGCGAGACCACGAAAGCCGGCAGCGAACCGGAGAGCGCGCAGGCGATCGAGCCGACGATGAAGACGGCGATTGCGGCGCGAAACACGTGCTTGGCGCCGAAACGGTCGGCCATCCAGCCGCTGACCGGAATGAAGATCGCCAGCGATACCAGATAGGCGGTCAGCGCCAGCTTGAGCGCGATCGGGCTGGTGTGGATATCGACGGCAATCGCCGGCAGCGATGTGGCGATAACAGTCGAATCCATGTTTTCCATGAAAAGGGCGACCGCCAGGATGAGCGGGATGGTGCGGTTCAAGGAACGCGTCCAGACTTGAATGTTGCGTTGCCGGTTGCATGTCGGCCTTGAGGCGGGCGGTTACCATGCCTTCGCCGGGATGTCGCATTAATTTGCTGTCACTTTTGTGCGACCGGCAACCACAGGTGGCATCCCTTCGCCGATAAAGTCACCTTTCCGGGAGCGTGAAATCATCGGCTTTTCATCGGCGCCGGGACGTGTTACCAGCCAGCGCCAATCCTGAAAGGGAAGAAACGAGTCGGCGCTGTCCATTCCGGTCCAGCGCTTTTTTGTATTCCGAGGGCTGGCCATGGCAAAAATCATCGAAACGTCCACCGGCGCATTGGCGCTGACCTTTGACGACGTGCTGCTGCAGCCGGGCCATTCCGAGGTCATGCCTGGCGAGACCGATGTGCGCACCCGCATCGCCGGCGACATCGACCTCAACGTGCCGATCCTCTCGGCGGCGATGGACACCGTCACCGAGGCGCGGCTTGCCATTGCCATGGCCCAGGCCGGCGGCATTGGCGTCATCCACCGCAATTTCTCGCCGGCCGAACAGGCCGAGCAGGTGCGGCAGGTCAAGAAATTCGAATCCGGCATGGTGGTCAATCCCGTCACCATCGGCCCCGACGCGACGCTCGCCGACGCGCTGGGCCTGATGCGCAGCTATTCGATCTCCGGCATTCCGGTGGTCGAGAACGGCGGCAGCGGCGGCCACAAGATCGGCCGGCTGATCGGCATCCTGACCAATCGCGACGTGCGCTTTGCGTCCGATCCGGCGCAGAAGGTCCATGAACTGATGACTCGTGACAACCTGATCACGGTCAAGGAGAACGTCGACCAGGACGAGGCCAAGCGGCTTCTCCATCAACACCGCATCGAAAAGCTGGTCGTCGTCGACAGGCAAGGCAACTGCGTCGGGCTGATCACGGTCAAGGACATCGAGAAGTCGCAACTCAACCCGCACGCCTCCAAGGACTCGCAAGGCCGCTTGCGCGCCGCCGCCGCCACCAGCGTCGGCGATGACGGTTTCGAGCGCGCCGAACGCCTCATCGATGCCGGCGTCGACCTTCTGGTGATCGACACTGCGCATGGCCACTCACAACGCGTGCTCGACGCCGTCACGCGGGCGAAAAAACTATCCAACTCGGTCCGCATCCTGGCCGGCAACGTCGCCACCGCCGCGGGCACGCAGGCGCTGATCGACGCCGGTGCGGACGCCGTCAAGGTCGGCATCGGCCCGGGTTCCATCTGCACCACCCGTATCGTTGCCGGCGTCGGCGTGCCGCAGCTCTCGGCCATCATGTCGGCGGTCGAAACGGCGCACAAATCCGGCGTCTCGGTGATCGCCGATGGCGGCATCAAATATTCCGGCGATCTGGCCAAGGCGCTCGCCGCAGGCGCCAGTGCGGCCATGATCGGCTCGCTGCTGGCCGGCACCGACGAAAGCCCGGGCGAGGTCTATCTGCACCAGGGCCGCTCCTTCAAGGCCTACCGCGGCATGGGCTCGGTCGGCGCCATGGCCCGCGGCTCCGCCGATCGCTACTTCCAGGCCGAGGTGCGCGACACGCTGAAACTGGTCCCGGAAGGCATCGAAGGGCAGGTTCCCTACAAAGGACCTGTGTCTGGCGTGCTGCACCAGCTTGCGGGCGGCCTGAAAGCCGCTATGGGTTATGTTGGTGGCCGCGACCTTGCCGATTTCCGCGAGCGCGCCACCTTTGTGCGCATATCCAACGCCGGACTTCGTGAAAGCCACGCCCATGACGTCACGATTACCCGCGAAAGCCCGAACTATCCCGGCGGAGCCTGACCAGTACGGGCTCGGGCGGAGCCTGACAGCGACGGTCCTGCGGTTGTCGCGCCACGCGGGCGCACTCTGTTTCCTGTCGGCGGTGGTTTTCATCGCCATGACGGCACTGGAATTCTTCTATTTCCGCCAGTTGAGCGGCGGCTTGCCGTCACTCGACACGCGTGTTTTCGGCTTCACGCCCGACGAAGGCATGGCCTGGCTGACGGCGCTCGGCCGGCGCGGCGGCGAGATCATTCTCGTCTGGCACTATCTGACCTTCGATCTGTTGTTCCCGGCGCTGCTGTCGGTGACGCTGGTCAGCCTGATCCTGGCCGCCGGCCGGCGATTGAAGGCTTTCCGCGTGCTGCCGGCGCAGCTGCAGTCGATCTTCGCGCTGGTCCTGGTGCTGCCCTACACGCTTGCCGACTACGCCCAGAACATCGCGGTAGCGCGGCTTCTGTCCGATTTCCTGTCGGCGAACCCGGACTCGCTGTCTTTGGCTTCGGCGCTCACCGTCACCAAATTCGCGCTTTTCGCCATCCCGGTGATCGTCATTGCCGCCTTCTGGCTGGCAGGCCAGAAACGCCAGGCCTGATGCCGCGCGAAAAGCAGAGCCGCGTAGGGGACACTTCGTGAACCAGACCACGATCTTCTGGCCTGTTCTGGCGCATGTGCTGCTGATCTACATCGTCTACTGCGTCCTGGGTCGCCGCAGATACGGCGCAGTCAGGTCAGGCGAAGCCAAGGCCGGTCAGTTCAAGGTGCGCTCGACCGAGCCGGCCTCCAGCGTCACCGTTGCCGCCAATCTCACCAACCAGTTCGAACTGCCGGTGCTGTTCTATGTGCTGTGCCTGACGCTGCACCTGACCAACGGCGTCAACTATCTGACCCTGGCGCTGATGTGGATATTTGTCGCGTCGCGCTATTTCCATGCCTGGGTTCACCTGACCAGCAACAATCTGCTGCTGCGCAGCAGGTCATTCTTCGTCAGTGCGGTGATTCTCCTGCTGGGATGGATCTGGTTCGCGCTACACCTGCTCGGCGTGGTTTGAACAGACAGTTCTGCCTTCTCCCCAGCTTGCGGGAGAAGGAAGAACGCTCGTCTACAGGTCGAACACCGCGATCTTGCGCTTGTCGAACTTGATGCCGATCTCGCCGCGCACCAGTTTGAGCGCAGCCTCGCCGAACACCGCGCGCCGCCAGCCCTGCAGGGCCGGTACGTCGGCTTCCTCGCCCTCGGCGGCGATACGGTCGATGTCGTCGCTGGAGGCCAGCACCTTGGAGGCGACGCCTTCCTTTTCGGCGACGATCCGCAGCAGCACCTTCAACAGTTCCGCCGCGGCGCTCGAGCCCTCGGGCGGCTGGAAACTCTTTGGCAATTTCGGCATCTGCTCCTTGGGCAAGGCAAGTGCGGTGTTGACCGCGCCTAGCAGCGCCGTTGCCGTCGACGAGCGCTCCCAACCCTTCGGTGTCGTGCGCAGCTTGCCAAGGGCTGCCGTGTCGCGCGGCGCCTGCTGCGCCACCTCGTAGATCGCGTCGTCCTTGAGCACGCGGCCGCGCGGCACGTCGCGTTCACGCGCTTCGCGCTCGCGCCACGCCGCCACGCCCTGTACGATCGCCAGTTCCTGCGGCTTGCGCAGCCGCATCTTCAGCCGCTTCCAGGCGTCCTCGGGGTGCGGGTCATAGGTCTCGCGCGAGGTCAGGACCTCCATTTCCTCATTGAGCCAATGGGCGCGGTTTTCCCGCTCCAGTTCGGCGCTGAGGTGTTGATAGACCTCGATCAGATGGGTGACGTCGGCCAGCGCGTAGTCGAGCTGCTTGTCGGAAAGCGGCCGGTGGCGCCAGTCGGTGAAGCGTGATGACTTGTCGAGCCGCGCCCCGGTGATCCGCTGCACGAGCTGATCGTAGGAAACGCTGTCGCCGAAGCCGCAGACCATCGCCGCCACTTGCGTGTCGAACACTGGATGCGGAACCAGGTCGCCGAGATGGACGATGATTTCGATGTCCTGGCGCGCGGCGTGGAAGACTTTGATCACCGCTTCATTGGCCATCAGCCTGAAGAACGGCTTCAGGTCGATATCGGGCGACAGCGGATCGATCAGCGCCGTCACGCCGGGAGCGGCCATCTGGATCAGGCACAGGATCGGCCAAAACGTCGTTTCTCGAATAAATTCGGTGTCGACAGTGACGAAATCCGACTTTTCGAAAGCGGCGAGAACGGTCTCGAGTTCTTTCTGGGTGGTGATGACTTGCATCAAATCGCTTTTGGCAGGAGTAAGGTCTTCCTAGATTTCAGCCGCCGGGGCTTTCGTCAAGCTTTGGCACCGCCATCATGAGGTTCCCGGACCATCGGAATCGCCGTTTCTCCTGGCCAGCCGCGCGAAAACCGTGGAAGTGCGCAGAAGCGCGGTGAAGCGGCCGCGCCTGCCTGCCGGCACGCCGGACCGAGCCTGCATGCGGTAGAGGATGACGGCGATGAAGATCGCATAGACCACCGCGCTGAATACAAACAGGGCGCCCGGTCCGAAATATTGCATCGCCGTCGAGGCGGCGAACGGCCCGCCAATGGCGCCGAAGGAATAGAACAGCATCAAGGCCGCGTTGATCAGCACGAACTCGCCGGTGTCGGCGCGATCGTTGGAATGCGCCGCCGACAGCGAATAGAGCGGCATGGCGAAACAGCCGAAGATGAAGATGAGGATGAAGTTGAGCGCCGGATTGCTGCCGGCGATGAACACCAGCGCCAGCGCTGAAAGCATCGCGCAGCAGGTCGTCATCAGCAGCACCCGGCGCCGGTCCCAGCGGTCGGAGAGATAGCCGAGCGGATACTGGATGATGGCACCGCCGAAGATGCCGACGCTGACGAAGGTGACGACATCGGCGACCGACATGCCGATCTGCTCGGCATAGACCGGCGACAAGGTGCGAAAGGCGCTGTTGGTGACGCCGACGGCGATGCAGCCGAAGCAGCCCAGCGGCGAAATCCGCCAGACGCGCGCCAGGTCGAGCTTGACGTCCTCGGGCGGCGTCGGATTGGAGCGGTCGCCGAGCGAGACCGGCACCAGTGAGAGCGTGATCATCATCGACATGATGGCGAAGATGGCGAAACCGCCGGCGCCGAAGATCGGGATCAGGAACTGGGCTGATGTCACCGAACCAATATCGACCATCCGGTAGATCGCCAGCACGCGCGCACGGTCGTGGTTGCTGACGCCGGAATTCAGCCAGCTTTCGACGATCGTGAACAGCCCGGCGAAACAGAACCCCCCGGCAAAGCGCACCGCGCACCACATCACCGGATCGATCACCAGCACCAGGAGCAAGGTGCCGACCGAGGCGATCGCCGCCAGCGCCGAAAATGCCCTGATATGGCCGACCGCCTTCATGATGCGGGTGATGGCCAGGCAGCCGAGTAGGAAGCCGGCGAAGTAGAAGGTGCCCATCAGGCCGATGTCGGAAGCCGAAAACCCTTCCTGCGCGCCGCGCAGCGCGATCAGCGTGCTCTGCAGCCCATTGCCACCGAGCAGGATGCCGGCGGCGAGAAGGAGCGGGATCATCGGGCGGATGGAGGACATGAAGCAATCACGTGTCGGTGATCCCTTCTTGAACCATCGTCTTGGTCAATACCAGCTGCAATTCCCGGCAACTACAGCGAGGATATGTCCAATTCCTCGTAGAAGCTCCAAACGCTTATGAACGGGCCATCGTTCAGGGCCCTACTATAGAGGGTAAGGATTACCCTTTGTTGCCGGTGATCGCGCGGAACCAACTGGCCGATGATGAGCCGGAAACCGTCGGGAGGTATTCAACGCCAAATTGCCGGTCCAGGTCGATCCGATCGTAGTCGATTGCCAGGCGCGAGCCATCGAACTGTTCCTGCATCGATTCGTCGTTTCCAAAGCCGCCGTCCGAGAGCGCCTTGAACCGCGCCCAATCGTCGATGCGAGCCGCGTCAAGCAGGTTGACGATGCGGCTGCGCTCTTGGGGCGTCAGAGAGAGCTTCTGGTTTTGCATACGCTGATCTCATTTGCAGCAAACGTAGCGGTAAAGGGTATCGCTATCCATTGTGCCGCCCAAGTTTACAACTGATGGCCTGCCCAACGCCGCTTGCCTTGACAAATCCGGCCTCCCATGCGCTTTTCGCGCAAATTTTGAGGCCGGGCTTGATGCTTCGGCCTGCAACCCAGCACCCCGGACTTTACCAATGACAATGCACCGTTACCGCAGCCATACCTGTGCCCAGCTGAGGAAGAGTGACGTCGGCTCGACCGTTCGCCTGTCGGGTTGGGTGCATCGCGTGCGCGATCATGGCGGCCTGCTCTTCATCGACCTGCGCGACAATTATGGCCTGACCCAGATCGTCGCCGATCCCGATTCTCCGGCCTTCAAGGTCGCCGAGACCGTGCGCGGCGAATGGGTCATCCGTGTCGACGGCGAGGTCAAGGCGCGCTTGCCCGAGACCACCAACGCCAATTTGCCGACCGGCGAGATCGAGATCTTCGCCCGCGAGATCGAAGTGCTGTCGGCGGCCAAGGAATTGCCGCTGCCGGTGTTCGGCGAGCCTGACTACCCCGAGGATATCAGGCTGAAATACCGCTTCCTCGATCTGCGCCGCGAGACGCTGCACAAGAACATCATTGCGCGGACGAAAATCATCGCGGAAATGCGCAAGCGCATGGGCGAGGTCGGCTTCACCGAATTCTCGACGCCGATCCTCACCGCCTCGTCGCCGGAAGGCGCGCGCGACTTCCTGGTGCCGTCGCGCATCCATCCCGGCACCTTCTACGCGCTGCCGCAGGCGCCGCAGCAGTACAAGCAGCTGATCATGGTGTCGGGCTTCGACCGCTACTTCCAGATCGCGCCCTGCTTCCGCGACGAGGACCCGCGCGCCGATCGTCTGCCCGGCGAATTCTACCAGCTCGACCTCGAAATGAGCTTCGTCGAGCAGGACGACGTGCTGTCGACCATGGAACCGGTGATGCGCGGGGTCTTCGAGACCTTCGCCAACGGCAAGCCGGTGACGCAGAATTTCCAGCGCATTCCCTATGATGTGGCCATGCGCAAATACGGTTCCGACAAGCCGGACCTGCGCAACCCGATCGAGATGCAGGCCGTTTCCGACCATTTTCGCGATTCCGGCTTCAAGGTGTTCGCCAACATCCTGGCCAACGACCCGAAGGCCGAGGTGTGGGGGATTCCCGCCAAGACCGGCGGCAGCCGCGCCTTCTGCGACCGCATGAACTCCTGGGCGCAGGGCGAAGGCCAGCCGGGCCTGGGCTATATCTTCTGGCGCAAGGAGGGCGACAAGCTCGAAGGCGCCGGCCCGCTCGCCAAGAACATTGGCGAGGAGCGCACGGAGGCGATCCGCCTTCAGCTCGGCCTGGCCGATGGCGACGCCGCCTTCTTCGTTGCAGGCGACCCGAAGAAGTTCGTCTCCTTTGCGGGGGCTGCGCGCACCCGTGCCGGCGAGGAGCTGAACCTTGTCGACCGCGAGCGTTTCGAACTGTGCTGGATCGTCGACTTCCCGTTCTTCGAGTGGAACGAGGAAGAGAAGAAGATCGACTTCGCCCACAACCCGTTCTCGATGCCGCAAGGTGGCATCGATGCGCTGAATGGCGAGGACCTGCTCGGCATCAAGGCGTTCCAGTACGACATGGTCTGCAACGGGTTCGAGATCGCCAGCGGCGGTATCCGCAACCATCTGCCCGAAACCATGGTCAAGGCGTTCGAGACGGTCGGGCTGGATCGCGCCACGGTCGAGGAGCGCTTCGGCGGCCTCTACCGTGCCTTCCAGTATGGCGCACCGCCGCATGGCGGCATGGCTGCCGGTGTCGACCGCGTCGTGATGCTGCTGCTCGGCGCCAGAAACCTGCGTGAGATCACCATGTTCCCGATGAACCAGCAGGCCTATGATCTGTTGATGAACGCACCGTCGGAAGCGAGCCCGCAGCAGCTTCGCGACCTGGCGCTGCGCGTTGCCGTGCCCAAGAAGGACGTCTGATCGCGCTTCGGGCGATGCTTTAAAGAACCGCCCGAACCGATTCTTTCGATTTGCTAATCCATAAAAAAGCCCAGCATCGCTGCTGGGCTTTTTCTTGATCTTGAGATCGCTTCGATCAGTCTTCGTTGGCCTTGACGGTGACGCCGAGCGTCTTCGGCAGGTCTAGCGGGTTGGACATGGCGCCCGCCATGATCAGCGCGAACGGCACGGACGCCGGCGGCTCGGCCGAGATTTCGAGGCTCTTCGGATCGTCGAGGAATTTGCTGACCGCGGCCGTAACCTGCGCAGTCAGTTCCGGATTGTTGAGCTGCGCCATGCCGAACGGCACGATCGCCTTGGCCTGGTTGGCGATGTCCTTACCGGACATGCCTTGCTGCTTGCCGACATAGTCCAGAACCTTGTTGGTCAGCGAATCGTCGTCGAAGCGGATTGAGGCGCTGTTGAACGAAAGCTGCTGCAACAGGCCTAGCATGGCCATCCCTTGCGCCGAATTGTCGGCGCCTTCAGGCTGTGCCGCCATCTTCTTCTGCATTTCCTGCAGCGACTTGATAAAGTCCAGTGTGTAGCCGCCGAGATTGAAGGTCATGCCGAGCGTGCCGGCATTCTCGACCGAGATGTCGTATTTCGACAGTTCCATCTTGCCGTCCGTGGGCTGCCAGGTGCCGGCCATTTCGAGATTGCCCGCGATGTTCTGGTAGCCGAGCGCGTTGATGACTTCCTTCGACTTGGGATCGTCCACCAGCGTCAGGTCGGCGTTGAACTTCTCCGTGGTGGCGGTGAATTCCATCGCCTTGCCGTCCGCCGGCGGCGTGATTTCGATGGCAAGTCCGTCCATCGAGAAGGCGGTCTTGTCGGCGACCTTGACGGTCATGTTCGAGAGTTCGGCTGACTTGTACATCATCAGCGAGCCGAGCGGGCCGGTTGCGCCGTCGGCCGGAACTGTCATGTCATGGATGACGAAGGGGCTGAGGTCGAGGGTGACGCCGTCCTTGCTGTGTGTGAAGGCAGCCGTCGATACTGTGGCGATGTCATAGCCGCCATTTGCCTCGGTCACACCTTCGAGTTTGACGTCACCGATGGGAAGCGCTTCCTTCTCCGCCGCCGGCTTGATGGCAACGCCCTGCAGCACCATGCTGGTGTTGTCGCCGGTCACCCCGGTCCAGGTGATGTCGACACCTTGTGCGACAAGCGCTGCCTTCAGCCGGTCGGCCACTGCCGTGTCCTGTGCGAGGGCCGCATTCAGCGGCAGCGTGAGCAAGAAGGTCGAAAAAGCCAGTTTCTTGAGAGTTGAGCGTTTGATTGTCATCGCAAGGTCCCTGAGAGTGTCCTGAAATTGTTTTTTCAATTATTTGCGCCATCACCATTCCGTGACGAACTGGACCGGAAAAAGGCGTGTCCCGGCACATTGGTCAAAAATCGCGGTGAAAGGCAAACCCGATCCCACCGTCTTTGCGCAAACCGGTGAATTTGTCATGAAGAGCCGATAGCCGGATATCGTCGCGCTTGGCCATAGAACCCGCATGTAACAGGCTGATGTTGGCCGACATCCCCCGGGGTGCGGTTTCATGTTGCAGAAGGGCCGGTATCTCCGTCGGGCTCTTGCCGCGAATCACCCGCTCGGCTAGTCCGAGCCCATGGGAAAAAGGCTTTTGCCGCCTGAAAATGGCGGTGGCGATCATATCGAGCCGGTCGATCTGAAGAAGGCGCTGGAAGAGCGCTATCTGGCCTATGCGCTGTCGACCATCATGCACCGGGCACTGCCCGATGTGCGAGACGGACTGAAGCCGGTCCATCGCCGCATCATGCACGCCATGCGCCTGTTGCGGCTCAACCCCGACCAGGGCTTTGCCAAATGCGCCCGCATCGTCGGCGAGGTGATGGGCAAGTTCCACCCGCATGGGGACCAGTCGATCTATGACGCGCTGGTGCGGTTGGCGCAGGATTTTTCGATGCGCTATCCCCTGGTCGACGGGCAGGGCAATTTCGGCAACATCGACGGCGATAACGCCGCCGCCATGCGCTACACCGAAGCGCGCATGACCGATGTGGCGACCGAATTGTTGTCCGGCATCACCGAGGACGCCGTCGACTATCGGCCGACCTACAATGAAGAAGACGAGGAGCCGGTGGTCTTGCCCGGCGCCTTTCCGAATCTGCTGGCCAACGGCTCGTCCGGCATCGCGGTGGGCATGGCGACATCGATCCCGCCTCACAACGCCGCCGAGCTTTGCGATGCCGCACTTCACCTGATCGAAAACCGCGACGCGCCGGTGGCGAAGCTGATGGAATTTGTCCAGGGGCCGGATTTCCCGACTGGCGGCATCATCGTCGATAGCCGCGCCTCGATCCTCGAAGCCTACGAAACCGGTCGCGGTGGCTTTCGCGTGCGCTCGAAGTGGTTTCAGGAGGACCAGGGCAGGGGCACCTGGAGCATCGTCGTCACCGAAATCCCCTATGGCGTGCAAAAGGCGCGGCTGATCGAGAAGATCGCCGAGCTGCTGATGGCGCGCAAGCTGCCGCTGCTCGAGGACATCAGGGACGAAAGCGCCGAGGACGTCCGCGTCGTTCTGGTGCCGAAGAGTCGTTCGGTCGACCCCGGCATCCTGATGGAATCGCTGTTCAAGCTGACCGAGCTCGAAAGCCGCTTCCCGCTCAACATGAATGTGCTGTCGCGCGGCAAGGTGCCCAACGTGCTGTCGCTGAAGGGCGTGCTGCAGGAATGGCTCGAGCACCGCCGCGAGGTCTTGATCCGCCGCTCGAAACACCGGCTCGGCGAAATCGAAAGACGGCTGGAGATACTTGCCGGCTACCTGATCGCATACCTCAACATCGACGAGGTGATCAGGATCATCCGCGAGGAGGATGAGCCAAAGCAGGTGATGATGGCCCGCTGGTCGCTCACCGACAACCAGGCCGAAGCCATCCTCAACATGCGGTTGCGCGCTCTGCGCAAGCTTGAAGAATTCGAGATCCGCAAGGAATTCGATGGCCTGAGCGCGGAGAAGAAGCAGATCGAGGCACTGCTTGCTTCAAACGAGAAGCAGTGGGCGACGATCAAGTGGGAAGTCACCAACATCCGCGACAAGTTCGGCCCGGAGACCGAGCTCGGCAAGCGCCGCACCCAGTTCGCCGACGCGCCCGAGCATGATCTGACCGACATTGCCCATGCCATGATCGAGCGCGAGCCGGTCACCGTCGTCGTCTCGGAAAAGGGCTGGCTGCGGGCGATGAAGGGGCATCTGGCCGATCTCTCGACGCTGACCTTCAAGGAGGGCGACAGCCTCAAGCTCGCCTTCCATGCCCAGACCACCGACAAGGTGCTGGTCTTCACCACCGGCGGCAAATTCTACACCATCGGCGCCGACCGGCTGCCTGGCGGGCGAGGCCATGGCGAGCCGATCCGCATCATCGTCGATATGGACAATGACCAGGACATCGTCACCGCCTTCGTTCATGACCCGAAACGCAAGCTGCTGCTGGCCTCGCACGACGCCAACGGTTTCATCGTGCCGGAGGAGGAAGTCGTCGCCAACACCCGCAAGGGCAAGCAGGTGATGAACGTCAAGGCGCCGGACGAAGCCAAGCGCTGCATCCCGGTCACCGGCGACCATCTCGCCATCGTCGGCGAGAATCGCAAGATGCTGGTGTTCGCGCTCGCCGAGATTCCGGAGATGGGCCGCGGCAAGGGCGTGCGCCTGCAGAAATACAAGGACGGCGGCCTTCTCGACCTCAAGCCGTTCACGCTGGAGAGCGGCCTCTCCTGGCAGGATTCAGCCGACCGCACCTTCATAAGGTCGCGGGAGGAACTGGCCGAATGGATCGGTGCGCGTGCGTCGGCCGGACGCATGGTGCCGAAGGGATTCCCGAGGACGGGGAAGTTTGGATAGTGGGTGAAGCTGCAATCTCCCCCCTCGTGGGGGAGATGCCCGGCAGGGCAGAGGGGGACGCTGTCCCGCCGACGGTCGAGTTCACAGATACCTGATTGTGCCGGTGTGCGGTTGGTCACGGTCCAAATCCAAGGCTGGCGCTCCTTCACGCCCCCCTCTGGCCTGCCGGCCATCTCCCCCACGAGGGGGGAGATTGGCAGTTTCACCCTCACCATTTGGACTATCGTCACGATTGCTGCACTATATCGGTCCATAAACAGGAGGGGTGTTTGGGAGAGCCAGGCGTTTGAAGGAAGCAAAAATCCAGAAACCGGAGCGGCAGCAGCGCCTGTTCGGCCTGTCGACGCCGCTCAGGGCAGCCGTCATCCCGCCGCTGTCGGCGGCACGCTGGCTGCTGGTGCTGATCGTCGCCGCCGGCGTCTATTTCTTCCACGGCTTCCTGTTTCCGGTGCTGGCGGCGCTCGTCATCGCTTTCGCCAGCTGGCCGCTTTACCGCCGCCTGCTTGTCGCAGTCAGTGGCAACCGAACCATCGCCGCGACCTTTGCCATCCTCTTCATCCTCGCTTTCCTGGTGATCCCGATCGCGCTCGCCGGCACGTACGCGATCAACGAGGTCCGCGAATGGGTCGCCTGGGCGATCGAGACCAACCGTCATGGCGCGGTGACGCCGCACTGGATCGCCACCATGCCTGTCGTGGGCGAGTGGCTGAACGAGCAGTGGACGACCAATTTCGGCCACCCCGGCGGCATTGGTGAACTGATCCAGCTGGTCAGCGGCGCCAACATCGGCAGCATCTATCGCGGTGTGCTGGCCGCCGGCGGCAGTGCTTTCGGCCTCCTGTTGACGCTTTTGTTCATGATGATCGCGCTGTTCTTCGCCTATCGCGACGGCGAGCATTTTGCCGGCCAGGTCGACCGTCTCGGCGAACGCATCCTGCCGACCAGATGGGAGCGGATTTCGCGTGTCGTGCCGGCGACGATCTCGTCGACCGTGACCGGCATGACCGTCATCGCCATCGGCGAAGGCCTGGTGCTGGGCATTGCCTACTGGCTGGCCGGCGTGCCGTCGCCGGTAACACTCGGCGCCCTGACCGGCGTCATGGCGCTGATCCCCGGCGGGGCGCCGCTGTCGTTCACGCTGGTCTCGATTTATCTCGCCGCCAGCGGCTCGCCGATGGCCGGGCTGGCGCTGTTCCTCTGGGGCGCTGTCGAACTGTTCATTGTCGACAAGACACTGCGCCCGAAGCTCGTCGGCGGGCCGATAAAACTGCCCTTCCTGCCGACGTTTTTCGGCCTGATCGGCGGCGTCAAGACCATGGGGTTTCTCGGCCTGTTCATCGGCCCGGTGCTGATGGCCCTGCTGGTCGCGATCTGGCGCGAATGGCTGCGCGAGGTGGAAATGGCCGACGACGTCGTTCCGGGCTCGCCAGCCGAAATCGAAGCCGGTCCGCAAATCGAGGTTTTGCCGGAACCTGACGTGGCGAAGAAGGCCAGCGCCTGATCTCAACGCACCTTAGGCCGGATGTTGCACCGCAAGGTCGCCACGCCGCTTGCGTCCCTCATGAAGTTGCCACAGCGAATGCGCTACCAGCGTGACGATCAGGATCCCGCCCCCGATCAGGCTGTTGCGCGTCGGTGTTTCGGCAAAGATCATCCACACCCAGACCGGCGCCAGCACGGTTTCGAGCAGGTAGAACATCGCCACTTCCGGTCCCGAAATGTATTTCGGCCCGGCGGCAAGGCAGAAGAACGCCACCGGCATGATGACGGCGCCGTTGAGGATGATCCACCAGGGCGCCTCCACCTGAAAGCCGGTTTTGGAGACCATCAACGCCGCCAGCCCGAAAGGCAGGACGACGCCGATCAGTGAGGTAAAGCCCATATCCTTGCCGCTGGCGCGCGAGATGGTGATGGCGCATGCGATCAGGAAGGCCGAACACAATGCCATCAGGTCGCCGAACAGATGTCCGGTGCCGACGGAATCGCCGACGATGATGGCGACGCCGACGATCATCATGGCCAATGCCGCAAAGGTCAGCGGTCGCGGCCGCTCCTTCAGGAATACCCACGACAGCAGCGCGGCGAACATGGTGGTGAAGGCCAGGATGAAAACCAGGTTGGCGGTCGAGGTGTTGTAGACGCCGGTGATGAAGGCAATCGCGCCGAGCCCGTAGATCGCGGCAACGATCAGGCCCGACCAGCCAGGTATCAGCTGCGGCGCATTCTTGCTGAACGAGCGCCAGATGGTCCACATGATCAGTGCCGCGGCCAAGGTGCAGCCGGTGCGCAGCAGCAGGATTGTCCACGCCTCGCCGTGGGCGAGCCGGATCAGCGGGATGTCCACGGTCAGCGTCAGCCCGCCAAATGCGGTGAGCAGAAGTCCTTTGGTGTGAGTATCGTGAGACGACATGCAGCGACTTTCACAATGAATTCGGGAGAGGATGGCGGACCGGCGCAATCGCACGCTCTCCGCCAACCAGCGGAAAGACCAGCATCGTCTCGATTGAGAATGTTTAAGCCCGGACTTGGGAAAGAGTAATCAGCGCGCGACCGCTTCGTTGGTGTAGCGCTCCCAGCCCTTCGGGCCGAGATGCTCCTGCGGCATGAAGCGCATCTTATAATTCATCTTGCGCGAGCCGTTGACCCAGTAGCCGAGATAGACATGGGGCAGGCCCATCGCCCTGGCGCGGGCGATGTGGTCGAGGATCATGAACGTGCCGAGCGACCGTTCCTCGAAATCGGGATTGAAGTAGGAATAGACCATCGACAGGCCGTCGGCCATCTTATCGGTGAGCGCCACCGCGATCAGCTCGCCTTGTCCCTTGCCAGTGATGAAGGTGTCGGGCCCGCGTCGGCGATACTCGATCACCTTGGTGTCGACATGGGTATCCTCGACCATCATCGCATAGTCGAGCACCGTCATGTCGGACATGCCGCCACGGCGGTGGCGGGCGTCGAGATAGCTGCGGAACAGGGAATATTGTTCGGTCGAAGGCTCTGCATTGTGCATGTGGCCGACGAGGTCGGAATTGTGCTGCAGCACGCGCTTCATGTTGCGGCTGGCGACGAATTCCTGGGCGAGGATGCGTACCGAAACACAGGCGCGGCAGGTCTCGCAGGCCGGCCTGTAGGCGATGTTCTGCGAGCGCCGAAAGCCGCCTTGCGTCAAGAGGTCGTTCATCTCCGCCGCCTTGTCGCCGACCAGGTGCGTGAACACCTTGCGCTCGAACTGGCCGTCGAGATAGGGGCACGGCGACGGCGCGGTCAGGAAGAATTGCGGCGACTGGGTCGGATGCTGCGTCATCGAGCCTTGGAAACACTCCTTCGAATCGCTCTACCTTTGGCGCGGACGGCGAAAAATTCAACAGGATTGTGTGGGCGTGGTCGACTCGACGCCTTCACATTTGTGCTCAACGGGTTGCGACTGCTCTTCAGAGGGCCGTTTCAGCGGTCGGTGCGGCTGACGACCGTGCCAAGCAAAAGATCGTGCAAGGTGCGCTTGCGGTCGGAAAACAGCGTCACCAGAAGCACCAGCGGCGACAGGATGACGTTGCCGGCCCAGAACAGCACCGAATGGACGACCGCGGTGAGACCGTCGATCGGCCTGCCGTCGATCCGATCCAGCCGGATGCCCATCATCTTCATGCCCGTGGTGGCCTGGTCGGCACTGCCAAGTGTGTTCCAGATGTAGAGAATGGCCACGGTCGGCAACAGGATGCCGAACAGCATCCAGCCAAGCCCGAGGGTCAAAAGCCCGAGGAAAAACACCAGAATGGCAAACGGGATGGTGAGCAACGCGACGATCACATAGTCGATCACGAAGGCCAGGATGCGCTTCGTGCGCACGCCGTCATAGGCCCTGACATCGTCAAGCCTGCCGGTGATGATTTCGCCGTCGAGAACGCGCGCGTTCATGTCATTTCCTCGTAACAAGGTCCGACATAGGGTGCGGACCGCTCAGCCATGAAATGGTGAAGGCCTGTGGCGGAATCAAGATCGGGCTTCGTGCGGTGCGCCGGCTTCGATGGCGCCGGGCGCAATGTGAGCCGGTTGAATTTGCGGCGCGGATAGCATTAGCTTGCTGCGGCGCAACAAAGCGCTCAGGGGTAGGGGACGGGGCAAGATGGACTATGACATGCTGGTCATCGGCAGCGGCCCTTCCGGTCGCCGTGCCGCGGTGCAGTCGGCCAAGCTCGGCAAATCGGTGCTGGTGGTCGACCGCGGCCGGCGTCTGGGCGGTGTCTCGGTGCATACCGGCACCATTCCGTCGAAAACGCTGCGTGAAACGGTGCTCAACCTCTCCGGCTGGCGCGAGCGCGGCTTTTATGGGCGCGGCTACCGGGTCAAGCAGGATATCTCGGTCGGCGATCTGGTCGAGCGCCTGCACAAGACGCTCGACCATGAGGTCGAGGTGCTGCAGCACCAGTTCATGCGCAACACGGTCAAGAGCGCCCGCGCCGCGGTAAAATTTCTCGGCCCCAACAAGGTCAGCCTGACCACGGATACCGGCGACTACAGCGAGGTTGGTTTTGCCAATGCGCTGATTGCGGTCGGCACCAGGCCGCACCGGCCGCACGACGTGCCTTTCGACAAGACCCGAATCTTCGACAGCGACGAGATGCTGGAGCTTGACCGCTTGCCACGCACGCTGACGGTGATCGGCGCCGGCGTCATCGGCGTCGAATATGCAACGATCTTCTCCGCGCTCGATGTGCCGGTGACCTTGGTCGAGCCGCGCAACTCCATCCTCGATTTCGTCGACCGCGAGATCGTCGACGATTTCATCCACCAGATGCGCGATCGCGGCATGACCATCCGGCTGGGCAGCGCGGTGAAGGAAATACGCTCCAAGCCCGACGCTGCCGAGGTCGAACTGGCCGATGGCCGCACCATTCGTTCGGAGGTCGTGCTCTACGCCGCCGGCCGCACCGGCAATGTCGGTAGCCTGGGCCTGGATGTCGTGGGCATCGACGCCGACTCCAGAGGGCGTATCAAGGTCGATCCGCAATCCTTCCAGACCAGCGTGCCCAACATCTATGCCGCCGGCGACGTCATCGGCTTTCCGAGCCTGGCCTCGACTTCGATGGAGCAGGGCAGGGTGGCCGCCTGCCATGCCTTCGGTGTGCCTTTGCCGCCGCCACCGGAGACCTTTCCCTATGGCATCTATGCGGTGCCTGAAATTTCGACGGTCGGCCAGTCCGAGGAACAGGTGCGTGAGAGCGGTGCTGCCTATGAGGTCGGCGTGGCGCGTTTTCGCGAGACCTCGCGCGGCCACATCATGGGCGTCAACACCGGTTTCCTGAAACTCTTGTTCTCGATCGAAACGCGCCGTCTGCTCGGCGCACATATCATTGGCGAGGGCGCCACCGAGCTCATCCACATCGGCCAGGCGGTGATCAATCTCGGCGGCACCGTCGACTTCTTCGTCAACAACACCTTCAACTATCCGACGCTCGCCGAAGCCTACAAGATCGCCGGGCTGGATGCCTGGAACAGGATGGGACGAGGGTAGAAGGAGCTGCAGTGATGAAGGAGCAGGCCGAACATCGAAGGCCCCTCAACCTGTCTGCGCCCCCGCCGCCGCTCCCGCCCGCCATTGCCTGACGATCGCCGCGTCGGCGCTGCCGAATTCATGACCCGATGCAACAATCCGGGCATCGATCTCCGCGCCGTGCCGGCTGAGCAACGTCACCAGAGCAGGGGCGAAAGGTGCATAGGTGAGGTCGGCGGCGCCGGCGATCATCAGCACCCGCATCTTTGACAGATCCGTCGCAGGCACATCATCGAGCACCGGCATCGGCCGCAGCAGCGCGGCGCGTTCGACCAAGCCTGGATACAGCAGCATCAGGCTCGAAACCAAATTGGCGCCGTTGGAATAGCCGAGGAACGTTGTGCGCGAGAGGTCGAGATGGTGACGTGTAACCGCGTCGGCGACGAAGCCGGCAAATGCCCCGGTTTCGGTGCGGATGCTTGCCTGTTCGAAGCGCGTCGGCGTGATCCGCGCGAACCAGCGGAAACCATCCTCCTGGACAACGCGGCCACGCACCGCGATGAGCGTGGCACGCGGTGCGATCTCTCGCGCCAGCGGAACCAATGTCGTCTCGTCGACACCCGACCCATGCAGCAGGAAGAAGCACTCGCCGGTTGAATCCGCCGGGCTGTAAAGGCGGTAGTGGAAGGCGAGATCACGCCGCAACGCACCATCTTGTGAGGTCTCTTCGATCATCGCCCATCCTCTTGATTATATGACGTTTCGCTCAATTTGCCGGCTTCAAAACGCAATATTTTCAAGCTCCGCGAAAGTTGATTGAACCGGGCGCATTACAGTCCGTTTCTCCGCCGATAACATTCCTTCGGGAGGAATCGAAGCGGTGCGCCGGGGGTCGCATTGCCGGTAGGAACAACCAGCTTTGAGGCCTTTTTGTCGATGACCACCCAGATTTCCCCGGACCGCGATTCGCGTGTCCCAGACCGCGAGGCGCGTGTCCCAGATCGCACTGAGCGTGACACGCGCATCGATGTGATCCGTGCTTTCGCCTTGCTGACCATCTATGTCGACCATGTGCCGGGTACCGCCTTCGAGTATCTGACGTACAAGAATTTCGGCTTTTCGGATGCGGCGGAGGTCTTCGTGCTGATCTCGGGCATCTCGGTCGCGCTCGCCTACGGCAAGAAATTTCAGCCTGGAAACCGGCTGTTGGCAACCTTGAAGATGTTGCGCCGGGCCGGTGTGCTTTATGCCACCCACATCGTCACCACCATGGTGGTGATGGCCATTTTCTGCGCTGCGGCGGTGTTTGCCAGGCGGCCGGAGCTTTTGACGATGATCAACATCGAGCCGTTGATCAAGAATACGCCGCAGGTGCTGATCGGCATCGTGACGCTGGGCCACCAACTTGGCTACAACAACATCCTGCCCGTCTATGCGGTGCTGCTCTTGCTGACGCCGCTGTTTCTGCTCATTGTCAGCTATCGGCCGGTCCTGGCACTGGCGGCATCCGGCGCCCTGTGGCTGGTCGCGGGGATTTATCAGATTGCACCGCCCAACTATCCCGAGCCCGGCTTCTGGTTTCTCAACCCGCTGTCGTGGCAGTTCCTTTTCAGTATCGGCCTGGCAGGCACGCTGCATGTGCGTCGCGGCGGCACCATCCCGGTCAATCGCTGCCTGGTTGGCGCGGCCTTGGCCTACACCGCGACCGCGCTGGTCTGGGTGCACAGTCCGCTCTGGGGGCAGATCTCCTGGTTGGGCCTGCCTCCGGTGCTGACCGGCTTCGACAAGACGTTCCTGTCACTGCCGAGGCTGCTGCATATATTGGCGGTGAGCTACCTGATCGTGGCATTCCCAGCCATCTCGAACCTGTTTCGCACCGGGCGCGATCATCCGCTTGCCATATTGGGCAAACGATCGTTGCCGGTTTTCATTGCCGGCACCGTGCTTGCAATGGCGGCGCAGGTGCTGAAGCTGATCAATCCGGGCGGGTTTGCCTATGACAGCCTGTTGATATCGGCCGGCATCGTCATGCAGTTCGCGCTTGCCTACTATCTCGAGTGGCTTTCGGGCCTTGGCTGGTCCGCCAAAAGCAGGCCGGCTCACAACGCCGCACCGCCCGTCCATGCTGCATCCTTCGCGATGCCGACCATGGCGACAAGAATGGGCCGTTGAGCTCAGGCGGGCGAGGGGCCGGATGAGGCTCGCACCACCAGTTCGACCGGCAGCGATTGCCGGCTGAACGAGCCGTCGTTTTCAAGGATCGCCTTGACGGCAAGGCGGCCCATCTCGGCGATCGGCTGGACGATCGTGGTCAGCGGCGGCTTGGAAACCGCCCCTTCCGGAACACCGTCGAAGCCGACGACCGAAACATCGCCCGGTACCGAGATGTCGTGTTTCCGCAACCAGTCCAGCGCATGGAGCGCCATCCTGTCCGACATAGCCAGGATGGCTGTCGGCGTCTCGGCACCGGCGAAAATATGGTCGAGGCCGGCCCAAACGCTCTCCTCGTCATTGACGGTTTCGTAGATCGGCACACGCTCGACGTCGATGTCGACGCGGGAGAGTTCGGCGAAATAGCCACGCAGGCGGTCGCGCGTCCCGGAATAGAGGGCCTTCTCCATCTGCTCCCTTGTGGTGGGGCCGAAGCCGGAGTCCGCGACGGGCAGGGCAAGCACAGCAAAGCGACGATGCCCAAGCTCGGTCAGATGTCGAGCCGCGAGGCCCGCCCCGGCGATGTTGTCGACACCGATGGCCGCGACGGCGTCGTCGTCGTCCGAATCGAGATCGAGCGCAACGAAGGGGAGCTTGCGTTCGCGCGCCAGTTCGACCAGCTTTGAACCGCCGTCGACACAGAAGACGATGAAGCCATCGACCAGCGCGCTCTGGATGTTCCAGGCGAGCTGCTCATTGTTGGCGGCGGAGACCAGCGAAATCCCCGCACCGGTCGCGTCACAAGCCTGCGAGATGCTGGCCATCATCACCCGGGCGAAAGGGTCTTCGAAGAAATAGGAGAGGGGTTCCGCGGTCGCGACACCGATGGCGTTGACCTTGCCGGCGCGCAGCAGCCGGCCCTTGGGGTCGGGCCCGCCATATCCCATAGCCTCGGCTGCCGCCTTGACTCGCTCGCGGACCTCCTCGCGCACGATCTCCGGACGGGCGAACACGTTGGACGCGGTGCCGTGCGATACGCCGGCTGCCTTGGCGATGTCCGCCAACCGGACCGGTCTTGTCTTAGCAGAGATAAGTGGCGCCATCTTCGTCTCCTGAATTCTTCCCATCTAACACTTTCGTTGGATCGGTTCAAATTTTGACTTGATCGAAGCCTCGATAAGGCCTATGTTTGAATCGATCCAAGGGAATGCCGGTCGTCAGGATTGGATCGATTCAACATCAAGCAGGGAGTTGTGTCATGCATCCCGTCAATTTTCTGTTCGAAGACATTTACCGCAACGACTGGAGCATCTCGTCGAACACCGCGACGCAGAGGCGTCGTGGCAAAGCCGGTCCATGGGTCCGCGAGCTGCGGTTCCTTGTGGAGCGCAAGCGGAGCTGAGCGGGGCGGTTTTTCGTGCCCATCGATTGGATCGATTCAAGCAATGAAAGGAGTGCACATCATGCATCCCGTGAGCTATCTATTTGAAGACATCTATCGCAACTATTGGGGCATCGCGCCGGCTTCCGAACGGCCGGAGCGGCGTCGGTTGGCAAGGTTCCGGCGGCGCAATCGCGAATTGGTCATCCAGCCCGAGCCCCGGCAGGACTAACGGCCCGGCAAACGACGTTTGATAGGCGGAGGTCTGTTTATCGGGCAGGGCGCCCAGAGGCGTTCAGGAACGTGCGCGCACCAGCGCCGAGGCAGCGATCGCCAGCCAACCGGCGATGAGTAGGGTGCCGCCGATCGGCGCCGACAGCGGGAACAGTCGCGACCCGATGAAATCGCGGGCTAGCAGATCGCCGCAGAAAAGCAGAAGCCCAACCAGCAGGATCAGGCTGGCGATGCGCAGGATCCGGTTTGCGCCAAGCAGTCCGGCGGCAAGGAAGACCGGCGCGTGCATCAGCAGGAACGATGCCGCGGTGCCGACGAAAGCGCCACCCAGATGCGCCGCCGCGGCCGACAGCGCCACACCCGCCGCGCCGCAGAGGCCGCTGGCCAGGACGAGGATACGGCTGCTGGCGCCGGAAAATTGCTCGGCTGTGCTCATGTCCGTGGCTCCGTGGTATCAGAGGGATATGCCTGACTCGGTCAGGGCTTGCCGGGGTTGGCGAGCATATCCTGCGCGCGGCGTGATTGCGCCAGCCAGTTATACACCGCACCCCCGGCCATCAAGACGGATGTGCCCAGAAACACCGAGCGCATGCCGAAATGACCACCGGCAAAGCCGCCCAGCAAGGGGCCGGCGACTTGCCCGACATACTGGGCGGAAATCGACAACCCGAGCACATTGCCGCCGACGCCATCGGGAACATTGTGGCGGATCACGCTGGTGATGCAGGGCAAGAGACCGCCCAGCGCCAGGCCCATCAGGAAGCGCAGGCCGATGAGTTGCCAGCTTTGTGTGACGAAGGCCTGCGGGATCAGCAGCAGCGCCGAGACGGCAAGTGCGCCGATAATGACGTTCCAGTGGCCGACGCGGTCGGCGAGCTTGCCGAGGCGCGAGGCCGACAGGATGGCGCCAAGGGCCGCCGCCGACATGACGACGCCTGATATCAGCGTGACGCGGCTTTGGTCCGCAATCAACTGCTGCACATAGACGGTGATGATCGGCTCGATCGACATGGTGGCGAAGCTCAACAGCATGCCGGTCGCCAGCATGGCGACGACAGGCCGCTTGTCGGGGATTTGTGCCCAGCCGCCTTTCTGCTTCTGCTTCGACGCGGCGTCTGCTGTTTTCGGCCGGGGATTCTCCTTGATTAGAAACGTGGTCGCCAGGAACGCCAGGAAGATGACGCCGCCGGACAACAGGAAGGTGGCGCGGATGCCGATCAGCGGCGGCAGGGCGCCGCCAACCAGCGGGCCGACCAGAGCCCCGCCCGTGATGCCGGCCGACAGCAGGCCCAACGCCCAGCCGGAACGCTCCTTCGGCGTCTGCATGGCGACGAGGATGGTCGATCCCGAGGAATAGCCGCCGGCAAAACCGATCAGCAGCCGCAGCAGCACCAGTTGCCAGACCGTCTGCACCATGCCGGTCAGCGACATGCATATGGCCATGCCAAAGCTGGCGCGAACCAGCATCACCTTGCGGCCGTAGCGGTCACCGAGACGTCCCCAGAGCGGCGCCACCAGCGCCGCAGCGAAGAACGTCGCGCCATAGGCGATCCCCGACCATTGCACGATCGCCGCGTGGCCCTCGGCGCCGAGCTGCTCGATATAGAGCGGCAGGAAAGGCAAAAGCAGTGTCATGGCGACGAGCGTCGAGAACGACCCGGCGAAGCACACGAACAGATTGCGCTGCCAGTGGATGTTGTAGGTGCTGTCGGTCGCCGGGGGCGTATTCTGCGGCATGTCATGTGTCCTGTCCGAGCAACGCCGAGCTGTGGGTTGCTGCGGATACCAGTTTGGGATACCAATATGGTGCACGTCATGGACGCAAGCTTGGCCGCTGTCAATGCAACCTGTCGAACGTGATCGGCAAGACGATTGCCAGCAAACGACCAGAAGATGGAAACGACAATGTCGCAGATGCAGAACGTCGAAAAACAGCTTCGGCAGATGATCCTGGGCCTCGAGATCGGTCCCGGCGAAAAGCTGACCGAGCGCTGGATAGAGAGCCGTTTCGGTGCATCGCGAACCCCGGTCAGGGCAGCACTTCTGCGGCTCGAGACCGAGGGCCTGGTCGGCAGGGACGGGCGCGGCTGGACGGTGTCGCCGATCAATCTGGCTGAACTCGAGCAGATCGCCGTCTACAGGGAGGCGGTCGAGATCGCGGCCCTTCGCCTGACATGCAGCCTGGCGGACCGGAGCGCCGTCGATGTCATCGAGGCGATGCTCGAATCCTGCGACAACGACACGCCGCGCGAGGAATGGCATCGCGTCGGCATGGATTTTCACATCGAACTGGCGCGTCTGTCGGGCAATGAATTCCTGTTCCGGGCGGTGCGCGATGCCATGACGCGCCTGTCGCGGGCGCGCTGGCTGGAGGTTCGCGACGAAGCGGCCCTCAGCCGCGCCTGGACCGAACATCGCGCCATACTGGCGGCGGCACGCCTTGGCGACGCCGATGAAGCCGCACGCCTGCTCTCGGTCCACATCGTAGGCAGCCGCGACCGGCTGGTGACGTCGCTCGCCAACGATCGGCGCGGTCTTCGCGCCAGAGGCTTTGCCGTCGTTGCTGCTTGAAGGTGATGAAGGGGCGCAAAGCGGCGTCTGAATGTATGCGCACTTTCGCCTCGCTTCGCAGACGCCGATGGCGTAAGGAGCGGCGATGGAAAACAACCGATTTGAAACACCTGTGACTGTGAAGTCAGTCGCGGCGGGAAATACTCAGCTCCTGCGCACGGCGCGTGAGGCTTCCGACTACCTCCTCAACAGCTGGCCCGGCAAGCGCAGCCCCAAGCATCGCGCAGCCCTGCAGGCCTGCCATGACGCACTCGCTGGCGACAAGCCGGCGATGAATGCCAGGCGCGCCTTCATTGCGGCAGCACGCGAAGTGGACGTGTTCGTCAGCGACAAGACGCCGGCCTAATATCAGGCGACATCAGGATTGAGGCACGGCCCGCATTCGCGGGCCTTTTGCCGTCACTTTGCCGTTTCGGTTTCGCCTTCGGTTTCATCCTCGGGCTTCGAACGTTCCCTCGCTGCAACCTTGGCTGCGAGCTTCTCAGCCTTCTTGGCCGCCTTCTGGCGGTCGCGTTCCTTGCGTTCCTGATCGTAATTTGGTGGTCGCGCCATATCAGCTCCTTTTCACTGCCTCGCGGCTCTGGTCCTGCCTAGGAGCATTAGCCGTCAAACACAACAGCTGAAGCGATAGTGCGTCGATGATGGCCAGGCTTGCAAGATGCGCGTCGCGATGAAGGGGCCAAGCCCGTTATTGCGGTGGCCGATACCTATCGCCGTCGATTTGCCGATCAGATGCCGCTTCGGTCAATCACCAGATCGGCGGCACCAAAGCGGTCCTTTGCCGTCAGTTGCTGGTGCCAGTAGGGATAGAGCAAGGGCGGCCGGCTGACCGCGTCGAGGCGCTCGCGCTCCTCGCCGGAAAGCACCAGGCTTGCCGCCGCGATGTTGTCCCGGAACTGCGTTTCCGTCCTGCCGCCGATCACCAGGGAACTGATGGACGGCCGGCCAAGCAGCCAGGCCAGCGCCACCTGCGCTGCCGACACGCCGCGCTGCGCGCCGATCTCCACAAGCACATCGACGATCCGCCACAGCCGGTCCTCGTCGCGGATCGGTGGTTCCGACCAGCCCGCGAGCTGGCGGGCGGTGGGGCTGTCGCGGCGGTATTTGCCGGACAGCAATCCGCCGGCAAGCGGGCTCCAGACCAGAACGCCCAGCCCCTGGTCGACGGAAATCGGCAGCAGTTCGTACTCCGCCTCGCGCGCTTCCAGCGTGTAATGGATCTGCTGCGTGACAAAGCGCGGCTGATGATGGCTGTCGCTGATGCCGAGCGCCTTCATCACCTGCCAGCCGGAGTAGTTGGAGCAGCCGACATAGCGGATCTTGCCCTGGGCAACCAGCGTGTCGAGCGCGCCGATGGTTTCCTCCAGCGGTGTCACGCCATCCCATTCGTGCAGGAAATAGATGTCGATGACGTCGGTCTTGAGCCGTTTCAGGCTCTTCTCGCATTCGCGGATCAGGTGATAACGCGACAGGCCTTCATCGTTCGGACCTTTGCCGATCCGCATCCGCGCCTTGGAGGCGATCAGCACGTCGCCCTTGCGCTTGCCGCCGAGCGCTTCACCGACGATCTCTTCCGAAATGCCGTTCGAATAGACATTGGCGGTGTCGATGACATTGATGCCGGCGTCGATGCAGAGGTCGATCATCCGGCGCGCCTCGTCGAGGTCGGTCTTGCCGACAGCCGAAAACGCGCCGGCGCCACCGAAAGTCATGGTGCCCATGGTCAGCGTCGATACTTTCAGGCCGGAACGGCCGAGAGTGCGGTATTCCATGTAGGTCCTCGCGATTGCATTGGGAAAGGGGCCGGGGAAGGGGCCCGAATATGGCCGCTATTTGTAGGATAATTTGGGTGACTTGTCTCCATGCCAGGACGACGGATCGATCATGCCTGGCGGGATTGGCAGCTGCGGTGATCACGCTCGGCTGCAATAAAACCGTCATTGCAGGCCTATATTGAAGTCGGCTCAGGTGTTGCCTTTCCCAGGCCGTAAGCCGGGATTCTGGGGCGCCGGACGTGGATCGACAGAGCTTGCAAGTGGAGCAGCCGATAATGACCGAGCTAAAACAGAATTCTGCGGCCAGGGATTGGCTTGAAGCCGAGCTCGCCGACACGCTTGACGAAGACTATGAGCTCGAAATGTCGGAGCCGGCGCTGTCGATGGAGATCGCCAAGATCTACAAGAACGCGCATCCGCCTTCGATCGATCGCATGCAATATTTTCGTGATTTGATCAGCCTGCAGTCCGAATTGATCAAGCTTCAATCCTGGGTCGCCTACCACAAGAAGAAGCTGGTGGTGATCTTCGAGGGCCGCGACTCGGCCGGCAAGGGCGGGGTCATCAAGCGCATCACCCAGCGGCTCAATCCGCGCATCTGCCGTGTCGTGGCACTGCCGGCGCCGACCGAGCGCGAAAAGTCGCAATGGTATTTCCAGCGCTACGTTCCGCATCTGCCGGCCGGCGGCGAAATCGTGCTGTTCGACCGCTCCTGGTACAACCGCTCCGGCGTCGAACGGGTGATGGGCTTTGCCCAATCCGATCAGGTCGAAGAATTCTTCCGCGACGTGCCGGAGTTCGAGCGCATGCTGGTCCGCTCGGGCATCACCGTGGTCAAATACTGGTTCTCGATCACCGACGAGGAACAGCAGATGCGCTTTTTGATGCGCATCCACGATCCGATGAAGCAGTGGAAACTGTCGCCGATGGACCTGCAGTCGCGCGTGCGCTGGGAGCAGTACACCAAGGCCAAGGAAGAGACCTTCGCCCGCACCAACATCCCGGAAGCGCCCTGGTTCATCGTCGAAGGCAACGACAAGAAGCGCGCGCGGCTGAACTGCATCGACCACCTGCTCAAGCAACTGCCCTACGAGGAAGTGCCGCACGAGGAGATCACGTTGCCGGAGCGCGTCTTCAACCCCGAATACGAGCGCCAGGTGCTGCCGCGTGAGCTCTACGTGCCGGAGAAGTATTGAGAAGTACTCCCTTCTCCCCGTCTCTATACAGGGAGAAGGTGCCGGCAGGCGGATGAGGGGCGGCGCCGACTTCGGTAGTTGGCTGCGGACAAGCAGCTGAACGGGCGAAACTTATTCTGGCATCATATTGCCGTCGGGGGCATTCCCGACAATACTATATTCAGCCGGTAGCGCTGCCCTCAATGCCCTGCCGGGCATTTCTCCCCGTATAGTGACGGGGAGAAAGGGGCCAGCACCGAGGTTTCGCCACCTACGCCCGCTTGATGGTGACATGCGTGGCAAGCGCCGTTGCTACCTGCTCGCCGCAGGCATAACCGAGCTTTACCATATCCAGGCCGGCAAAAAGGTTCTCGCCTGTTCCCAGCAGCACCGGCGAGATCGCCAGATGCATCTCGTCGATGAGCTTTTCCTGCAAATACTGGCGGATTGTAGCGACACCCCCGCCGACCCGCACATCCTTGGCGCCAGCGGCAGCCTTGGCCTGTTCGAGCGCCGAATGGATGCCATCAGTGACGAAGTGGAAAGTGGTGCCGCCCTCCATCGTTATCGGTTCCCGCTTGTGATGGGTGAGCACGAAAACTGGCACATGGTAGGGCGGGTTGTCGCCCCACCAGCCCTTCCAGCTGTCGTCACGCCATTCGCCGCGGATCGGTCCGAACATGTTGCGGCCGAGGATCCAGGCGCCGACATTCTCGAAGCTGCGCGCCGCGAACGCCTCGTTGATGTCGGTGGTGCCGCCATCTTGCCCGAGCACCATCTCGCGGAAGGTGCGGGTGTCGACAAACCACTTGTGCAAGGATTCCCCACCGACGCCGAGAGGATTTTGCAGATCCTGATCGGGACCGGCGCCATAGCCGTCGAGCGACAGGGTGAAAGCGTTGACGCGAAGTTTGGACATGCGAGCCTCCTCGATAACCAGTTGTATTTTGCAATCAGTTATTTGGTACCAAACTGATTGTGAATTGCAAGCAGTATTTTTAGGCGAGGATCGGACTTTCGGCTTTGAAGACAAGCCAGCAGCCTCGCCGGCGAGAACCCGCCGTTCGCCGCACTAGTTACATGAGCGGAGAAGAAAGATCCGGTGGTCTCGACACGTGAAAAAGCTCCGTTGCCTGGATGCGATTGCGTGTGACGAGATAAATCTCACACTCCTCCCTTGCGACGCGAAGCAGGATGCCGCCGCAGCCTGTCTGCTAGCCACAATCACTGGCGCCGCGATGCTTCGAGCATACGTTCGACAGCAAGACGTAGTGGCTGCAGGCTGTCGGTCACCACAGCCCACACTATCCCACCGGAGGTCTTGTGATATTCGTGACGCAAAATGTCAGCAGCGATGCCGTCCAAGGCCTCTACGATTTCGGCTAGAATCGGTTTGATCCGGCGCACTGCCATCAGAATATGCGCACAGCAGATCGTTCGATATCGGCCTTCAACATGGGATTGAGGCTGTCGCGGGTGGTGATATCGATCTCCGCTGACATCTTCTCTTCAAGAAATTGCTTGATGCCGACCAGATCGATCAGCGAAAAGCGCCTTGCAGGATCATAATCGATGAAGAGGTCGAGATCGCTGTCGGACCCTGCGTCGCCCCGCAAAGTCGATCCGAAAAGATAAAGCGAAGTCGCGCCCATACCTTTGATGGCATCCGTATTTCTCTGCAACCGCTTTATGACCTCATTCCTGCTCATGAATTCATTCTAGCGGATTGCGTTAAAATTCCAAACGATCTAGCGGCCTATCCCTTCAGCAGTTCCGCCACTTCCGGAGCGAAATAGGTCAAGATGCCGTCGCAGCCGGCACGCTTGAACGCGAGCAGCGATTCCAGCATTGCTTTCTCGCCGTCGATCCAGCCATTGGCGCCTGCCGCCTTGATCATCGAATATTCGCCCGACACCTGGTAGGCGAAGGTCGGCATCTGGAACTCGTCCTTCAGCCGCCGGATGATGTCGAGATAGGGCAGGCCGGGCTTGACCATCAGCATGTCGGCGCCCTCGGCGATGTCCTGTTCGGCCTCTCGCACCGCCTCGTCGGAATTGGCATGGTCGATGTAATAGGTCTTCTTGTCGCCCTTGAGCAGGCCGGCGGTGCCGACCGCCTCGCGATAGGGACCGTAGAAGGCCGAGGCGAATTTGGTCGCATAGGACATGATCGCGACATCCTGAAAGCCGTTGGCGTCGAGCGCGTCGCGGATGGCACCGATGCGGCCGTCCATCATGTCGGACGGCGCAATGATGTCGGCGCCGGCAGCCGCCTGGATGACGGCCGCTGCGGTCACCTGTTCCACCGTCTCGTCATTGACGATGATGCCGTCGCGCAGGATCCCGTCATGGCCGTGGCTGGTGAATGGGTCGAGCGCTGCGTCGGTGATGATGCCGATCTGCGGCACCGCATCCTTGATCGCACGGGTGGCGCGGTTGATGACATTGTTTGGGTCGAGGATGTGCGAGCCGGTCTGGTCGCGCAGCGAGATGTCGACATTGGGGAAGGTGGCGAGTGCCGGAATGCCGAGTTTTGCCGCGCGCTCGGCCTCCTTGACGGCGAGATCGATCGACAGGCGGAAGACGCCGGGCATGGCGGCGATCGGCTCGCGGACACCCTTGCCGTCGACGACGAAGATCGGCCAGATCAGGTCGTCGACCGAAAGCCTGTTCTCCTGCACGAGACGGCGCGACCAGTCGGCCTTGCGCATGCGGCGCAGACGGCGGCTGCCGGTGATCTCGTCGACGCCGCGCGCGCCGGCGGGCTTTGTGGGGGTGAATTTGTTCATCGCCAATACTCTCGTTCGGGCAGGCTTTTACCACGAGCTCCCGCCGCTGACCAATGCGGCACGATTATGCCAGCGACGCGGTCGAGGCTTATTCGGGTTGCCCATTGCCTGATAGAATCTGTGCTGCGCCCCTGATGGCGACACGGAAAGCCTCGTCGAAGCCGACACCGCGCACCTGCCAGATGTAGCTCTTGCCGGCCATGGCCAGCCGCCAGTCGGCGATCCAGCCCAGTTCCTTGTCGCTCCAGACGAGACTTCCGGAAAGCGCCTGGTCGGCGCCGGCCCTCCTCGCCAGTGTGTCGAGCTTCGTCATCTCGGCATTGCGAAGCACCTGATCGTCCAATCCGGCCTGCGACAGCTGCGCCGCCGTGAGAAAAGCCACCTGCATGGCCAGCGGTGCGGCGGCATTGCCGAACGATTCGCGCATCAGCATGCCACGGTCGTCATCGGCATCGAGCGCGTAATGCATTGTTCCGCGCTCGGTCGTCAAAAACACCGCCAGCCGCGGCCGCTCGGCCAGCCACGGCCTGCTGCCGAGCGAGGCCAGCACCGGGTCGATTTCAGCCGGCTTGTACTGACAGTAAAGGTTATGGGGCCGATCGTACGTGCCCTGGTCGTCATGGTTGGGAATGCCTTCCATGCGGTCGCGGTAGCGGAAGCTGGCGACGAAGCTGCCGGCCTTGTCGCGCAATAACGTCATTTCAGGCTTCGTCGGAAGGCGCTGATCACCGGAAACCCGCACCAGAACCGCGTCGAGACAGCGCTTGAATCCGGACTGACGGTTCTTCTCGTACTTGCCGTTGACGATGGTCTGCGAACTGTAGAGGTCTTCCAAAGTCTCCGCCAAGACCGGGTGAACAGCCAAGCAGATGCTTAGCCCAATTGCCACCGGCGCAAGGCGTGAAAATCGAGTCATAACCAATCGTCCCGTTCGAAGACCCGCCAGAGCTGCGCTGCAATGAACCCTATCTGGTTTTTCAGCATTGCAGCTCGATTTTTAGCACTGGCTCCTGGTCCGGGCCAGAGTTCGCACTGGTGTGCTCGCCATTGACGCACCCATGCGCCACGCTTTAGCACTTCAGTCCCGGCGGCCGGGAGAGGGATTCTTCACGATGGACTTTGGCGGAGGCGACGAGATCCGCTTCGAACATCTGGGCCGGGCCGGCGTCGTCACCTTGACGCGGCCGCAGGCGCTCAATGCGCTGACGCACCGCATGATCGGGGCGCTCGACGCTGCTCTTTCCGCCTGGGAGGTCGACCAGGGCATCGACGTCGTCGTCGTCAAGGCAGAGGGCAGGGCCTTTTCGGCCGGCGGCGATATCCTGCATGTCTATGAGACAGGCCGGGCGGGAAAACCGCCGGTCGAGTTCTTCTCCGATGAATATCGCCTCAACGCTCGCATCAACAGTTTCAAGAAACCTTACGTCGCCCTGATCGACGGCATCGTCATGGGCGGTGGTGTCGGCATCTCCTTCCACGGCTCGCACCGGGTGATGACCGAGAATGCCCAGTTTGCCATGCCGGAAGTCGGCATCGGCTTCTTTCCGGATGTCGGCGCCAGCCACCTGCTGCCAGATCTCGGCGGCTCCTTCGGTATGTATCTGGCGCTGACCGGCAATCGCATCCGCTATGGCGATGCGCTGTGGTCGGGGCTGGCCACCCATACCATCAAGGCCGAGGATCAGGCTGGCTTCCTCGACCGGCTGGCGTTGACCGGCGATCCGGAATCGGTGCTGCGCGGCTTCTTCGTGCAGGCAAGGCGAGAAACCGACAGACCGACGTTGGAGGCGATTGTTCGCCATTTTTCGCAACCGTCCCTGAACCGCGTCATCGACAGCCTCGAGCGTGCGGCGGATACCGATGAGTTCGCGGCAAAGACACTGGCGACGATCCGCACCCGTTCGCCGACCAGCCTGCGCGTCGCCTGGCGGCAGATCAGCGCCGGACTGACGCTGTCCATGGAAGCCTGCATGAAGATGGAGTTCCGCATCCTCAACCGGATGCTTGCCGGCCATGATTTCTACGAAGGCATCCGCGCCGCCATCATCGACAAGGGCTCGAAGCCGCAATGGCGGCCGGCAAGCCTCGCTGCGGTCAGCGAAGCCGATGTCGATGCCTATTTCGCTCCGCTCGGCGAACGGGAACTCTTGATATGAGCGAGGTGACCTCAAGGCGCGTCGTGCTGCAGCCCTCCGGAGTGGAGGTGATCTTCGCCTGGTTCCAGCGCGTCATATCGGGCTACTGCCTGCTGTTCGGCATTCTCTACTGGATCAAGCTGATCGGCTTTTATCCGGGCACACTGTGGCGTTTCGACCTGATGCCCGTGCACTGGCAGGTCGCGGCGGTGGTGCTCGCCGTGTTCTTTCCCTTTGCCGCTGCCGGCCTGTGGATGCTAGCGTCCTGGGGCCCGGTGATCTGGTTCATTTGCGCGGTGACCGAGACGGTCATGTATGCCGGCTTTCCCGAGCTATTCGGCCACCGCTTGCTGATTGTCGTCTCGCATGCGGCGGTGGCGGTGCTCTACATCGTCTTTCGCGTCGTCATCTACCTGCAGAAGCGCCCGCTCCGTCACTAAGCCGTTGAACCCATTTGGCGGCCCGGCTGTCGCCTCGCACGAGCCCCGCAATCGTTGCCGAAATCTTTAGGTTAATTATCCTTGCTCGGGTGACCGTTCGTTAAGCTTCTTACGAAACCTCTTACCGGTAAGCTCTTGTTAGCCCTAGCGTTTAAGTCGAATTTTATGAGTATTCGATAGTGTCGCGATCAAGGTGAAAAACAAAAAATCACCAGGGCGACAAACGAGAGGCAAAGACAATGATCAATTCGCGTCCGGCGGCGAAGACCGCCAACGTATCCGACGATCGCCGCGAGGCT
Organism: Mesorhizobium sp. M7A.F.Ca.US.008.03.1.1; assembly: GCF_003997495.1. Classification (GTDB taxonomy): domain Bacteria; phylum Pseudomonadota; class Alphaproteobacteria; order Rhizobiales; family Rhizobiaceae; genus Mesorhizobium. Next base: position 146,057 of record NZ_RZRU01000007.1, read on the forward strand.
ATCCGTTCCCTGTACATGGAATCGCTGCAGCTTGTTGAGCGGCTGCACCGCCGCCTGCTTGATGTGATCAAGGACGAATTCGACCGCAACGGCCGTTCCGACATCAATGCCATCCAGGCGCTGCTGCTGTTCAACATCGGCAACTCCGAGCTGACCGCCGGTGAGCTGCGCTCGCGTGGCTACTATCTCGGCTCCAACGTCTCCTACAATCTGAAGAAGCTGGTCGATCTCGGCTTCATCAACCACCAGCGCTCGCGCATCGACCGCCGTTCGGTCCGTGTCTCGCTGACGCCGAAGGGCAATGAGGTGGCCGAGGTCGTCGCCGGCCTTTACGAGCGTCATGTCGGCTCGATCGAACAGGTCGGCGGCATCAACACCGACGAGTTCAAGCAGATGAACCGCGCTTTGCAGCGGCTCGACCGCTTCTGGAACGACACCATCGCCTACCGGATGTAAGGCGCAGAGATCCGGCCCGCGCCACAGAAGCGCGGCCGAAATATCGACCTTCAGTCAGGGCCGGTGCCGAGAGGCATCGGCCTTTTCTTTTCCTGATCCCAAAGCCCAAATATCCGGCCAGGTTTGCTTTCGCAGCAGTGCCTAATGTCACGGCTTGGAAGAGCGCGGTGATGGGTGAGGGAAAACGCTCGAAGATTTGCTTGGGTGCCGCAGTGCTTTTGTTGGTATCGCAAACGGCTTTTGCCGAGGAGTGGTGGAAGGATTCTTTCGCTGGGGAAGGCGGCGAGCCCTGTGACAACCGACAAAGCAACGGAGATGTGGGTGGTCCGCTGCACGTTGGACAAGGTTCAGAAGATCAACCACCTGGATGTCGTCATCCTGGATATGACGTGTACGGATGGCGAGAGCACAGACAAGAGGCGGGAGCTGCTGCTCAAGATGGAGGACAACAAAGTCCTGCGCTACCCCCAGCATGAGGTGTTGCAACGATGTTCGGAATTGAAGGCGCAGCCAGGTCCGGGTCCAAAGGTTGAAACCCCACTGAGGGATCGTGAGGATAGGCAGCGCGTCTCGTGAGCGTCCGAACCGCCGCCTGCTTGACGCGATCAAGGACGCCGATCGATACCGAAAAAGCACGGGCCTTTCATTTCGCTGCGTCGCCCGATGCAAATCGCGGGCCAAGGCCACGTTGCCGCCATATTCCAGTGGAACCGAGAGTGGCAGTGATGCTGGTGTGAAGGCCATGCGTTCACCCGCAATCCGTATCGCGCCTGGGCGCTGTCACACCAAGGTGATGCGGAGCATGGTTGGCTAATTGTTAAGATTGCCAATTTTACAGTGCGGGCGAGATCGCCCGGTGATCAACGCAGCAAGTGATCGAACTGCTACCAATGTCTGGAACGTCCATGAGAACCAGCCGTCGTTTTTTCCTCTCCGGAGCCTCCGCGCTCGCAGCCGCGGTGGTCGCCGGCGGCGCCAATGCGCAGGATGTGATCGGTGATATCCTGAAATCCTCGGCGCGCGGCAATTGGGACGACCAGTTCGACGCCCGCGCCAGCGAGGGCGGCAAGGTGGCCTCGACGCTGCCGATCTTCAGCCCTCAGACCGTCGCTTTCACGGAGCAGGCGGTTGGGCAATACCAGAACATTGTCGGGCAGGGTGGCTGGGTGGAGGTTCCCGCGACCAAGAAGCTGCAGCTCGGCGTCGATGATCCCGATGTGGTGCCGTTGCGCAAGCGGCTGATGGTTTCCGGCGACCTGTCGCAAAGCGCCGGCATTTCGACGGCTTTCGATTCCTATGTCGACTCGGCGGTCAAGCGCTTCCAACTGCGTCACGGCCTGCCGGCTGATGGCTCGATGGGCAAATACACCTATGCGGCGATGAACGTTTCGGCGCAGATCAGGCTTGGCCAGTTGCAGACCAATCTGCAGCGGCTGCGCGAGAAGGCCGGCACGCTGGGCAGCCGCTACGTGCTGGTCGACATTCCGGCAGCCCAGGTCGAAGCGGTCGAGAACGACCGCGTCGTGCTTCGCCACACCGCGATCGTCGGCAAGATCGACCGGCAGACGCCGATCGTCAATTCCAAGATCAACGAGATCATCGTCAATCCATACTGGAACGCGCCGGTCTCGATCGTGCGCAAGGACATCATTCCGCTGATGCGGAAAAATCCCGATTATCTCAAGAACAGCCACATCCGCCTGTTCGCGCCGGATGGCAGCGAAGTCGATCCGATGAATGTGGACTGGTCGACCGACGACGCCGCCAAGTACCGGTTCCGCCAGGATCCCGGCTCGGAAAACGCCATGGCTTCGGTGAAAATCAATTTCCCGAGCCCTGACGGCGTCTACATGCACGACACGCCGCAGCAGAGCCTGTTCGGCAAGATGTTGCGTTTCGATTCCTCGGGCTGCGTGCGCGTGCAGAATGTGCGCGACCTCGTCACCTGGATCCTGCGCGACACGCCCGGCTGGGACCGTCAGCATTTCGAGGCGGCGATCAAGACTGGTGAAAACACGCCGATCCAGGTCACCAATCCGGTGCCTGTCCACTTCCTCTATCTCTCGGCCTGGTCGACCGGTCCCGGCGTCGTGCAGTTCCGCGACGACGTCTACGCGCTTGATGGCAACAACGAACTGCAGATCACGTCCGCATTATAAACGTTTGATTCTTATGTAAAAAGGGCCGCCTCTCAGGGCGGCCTTTTTCATTGATTGGGTGCCGCAGCGTTTTTCACGGGACGGGCGGCTGGACGGATCGGCCGGCTTTGCGCATGGTCGGCGGGAAAGCCTGGAACCGGACCATGGAAGTCGCCGTCTTCATTCTGGTCGTGCTCGTCTTCGTGGCGCTTTCCGGCGCTCTGGTTCGCATGGTGCGGGTGCCGTTGCCGGTGCTGCAGATTGCGATCGGTGCCGCGCTCGCCTGGCCGGTGCGCGGCATCCATGTCGAGATCAATCCGGAACTGTTCCTGCTGGTGTTCATTCCGCCGCTGCTGTTCGGCGATGCCTATGGTGCACCGAAGCGTGAACTGATGGCGCTGCGCGGACCGATCCTGGATCTGGCCATAGGGCTGGTCTTCTTCACCATCGTCGGCTTCGGCTACGCCTTGCATTGGCTGGTGCCGAGCATCCCTCTGATGGTCGCTTTTGCGCTTGCCGCGGTGCTGTCGCCGACCGACGCGGTCGCCGTGTCCTCGATCGTCGACAGGAATGTCGTCCCGGCGCGGCTGATGCACATTCTTGAAGGCGAGTCGCTGCTCAACGATGCGTCGGGGCTGGTTATGTTCCGCTTTGCCGTCGCAGCAGTGCTGACCGGCAGCTTTTCCCTTGCCGCGGCTTCGCTCAGTTTTCTCTTTGCCGTGGCGATCGGCATCCTGATCGGCGTGGCGGCGCTGTTCGTTGCCGCCAAGCTGCTGCAATTGCTCAACCGGATCGGCGGCGTGCCGGCCGAGGCGCAGGTGCTGGTGATGGTGTTGCTGCCCTTCATCTCCTATCTCGGCGCCGAGCATGTTGGGGCTTCGGGTATTTTGGCGGCTGTTACCGCCGGCCTGCTCACCGGCGGCTCCGGCGTGTTTCGCTTCCTCGGCGTCTCGGCGCGCATGCAGACGATGTCGCTGTGGACGACGCTTTCCTTCGTTTTCAACGGTGCTCTCTTCATCGTGCTCGGGCTGCAGCTTCCCGACATCATCCGCCATGTGCCGCCGGAACTCATGAGCCTGCATCCGATCATCCAGCCGATCGCGACCGTCATTGCGCTGACGCTGTGCCTGATCGCGCTGCGCTTCCTGTGGATCTGGGTTGGCGATCTCGCGGCCGGCATCGCCGCGCGTCTGGGCAAGCGCAAGGTGGAGCCGTTCGGGCTGCGCGTGCGACTTGCCGGTTCGGTGGCCGGCGTGCGCGGCGCCATTACGCTGGCCGGCATATTGTCGCTGCCGCTCGCCATGCCGGATGGCTCGCCGTTTCCGGCGCGCGACCTGGTCATTTTCCTGGCCGCCGGCGTCATCATCTGCTCGCTGGTCTTCGCCAGTCTCGCTCTGCCGACGATCGCCAGGGGGCTGGTCGAGCCCGGTGAGGATGCCGGCGCCGCCGAGGAGCGCCTGGCGCGTGTCGGCGCCGCCAAGGCCGCAATCGCGCGCATTGAGAGCATTGCCGGAGCCGCTGATGATGAGGGAGGCGAGGTGCCCGGCGCCAGGCTTGCCGCCGCCGATAATATCGTCGCTGGTTACCGGCGCCGCATCGCCGCCTCGGACGAAGCCGATGAGGCCCGCGCCGAGGCGCGCGAAGCCGGAAGGCTGGAACTCGAATTGAGATTTGCGGGCATCGAAGCCGAGCGCGAGGCCGTGCGTGCCATGTTTCGCAGCGGCGAGATCAACGACCATACGTCGCAGGCGCTGTTCACCGAGATCACGCTCACCGAGGCCTTGCTGAAAGGCCGGAAGGCGAGGAAATAACGACCCGCAGGCTTGGCTGGCGCAATCCGGCCAGCAAATTTCGCGCCGCAAACGTGGCGGGGCGAAAACAACTGTGTTAATGGCGCGGCAAATGCAAGTCGCCCAAAACTGTGCAGCGGTTTTGGAACAACGGCATGCATAAATCGAAAATTGCCCCCGAACCCCGAGGATTTCAGGCCATGGCAACAGCAGCGGCAGTGTCGAACAAATTCGAATCCTTCTTCGAAACCACGCTGGCCGATGCCGATCCGGAGATTTTCGGCGCCATCCGCAACGAACTCGGCCGCCAGCGCCACGAGATCGAGCTGATCGCCTCGGAAAACATCGTTTCCCGCGCCGTGCTTGAAGCGCAGGGCTCGATCATGACCAACAAATACGCCGAGGGCTATCCGGGCAAGCGCTACTATGGCGGCTGCCAGTTCGTCGACGTGGCCGAGGAACTGGCCATCGAGCGCGCCAAGAAGCTGTTCGGCTGCAACTTCGCCAACGTCCAGCCGAATTCCGGCAGCCAGATGAACCAGGCGGTTTTCCTGGCGCTATTGCAGCCGGGCGACACGTTCATGGGCCTCGACCTCAATTCCGGCGGCCATCTGACCCACGGTTCGCCGGTCAACATGAGCGGCAAATGGTTCAAGGTCGTCTCCTATGGCGTGCGCCAGGACGACCATCTGCTCGACATGGACGCCATCGAGAAGACCGCGCATGAGACCAAGCCGAAGCTGATCCTGGCCGGCGGCACCGCCTATTCGCGCGTCTGGGACTGGAAGCGTTTTCGCGAGATCGCCGATGCGGTCGGCGCCTATCTGATGGTCGACATGGCGCACATCGCCGGACTGGTCGCCGGCGGCGTGCATCCGTCGCCGCTGCCGCATGCCCATGTCGTGACCACCACGACGCATAAATCGCTGCGCGGCCCGCGCGGCGGCATGATCCTGTGCAATGACGAGGACATCGCCAAGAAGATGAATTCGGCGGTGTTCCCCGGTCTGCAGGGCGGCCCGCTGATGCATGTCATCGCCGCCAAGGCTGTCGCCTTCGGCGAAGCGCTGAAGCCGAGCTTCAAGGTCTATGCCGAGAGCGTCGCCGCCAATGCCAAGGCGCTTGCCTCCAGTCTCAAGGAAACCGGGCTCGACATCGTCTCCGGCGGCACCGACAACCATCTGATGCTGGTCGACCTCAGGCCCAAGAACGCCACCGGCAAGCGCGCCGAGGCGGCGCTCGGCCGTGCCAACATCACCTGCAACAAGAACGGCATCCCGTTTGATCCGGAAAAGCCTTTCGTCACCTCGGGCGTTCGTCTCGGCACCCCGGCCGGCACCACGCGCGGCTTCGGCCAGGCCGAGTTTCGCGAGATCGGCAAGCTGATCGCCGAAGTGCTGGATGGTCTCAAGGTCGCCAATTCCGACGAGGGCAATGCCGCCGTCGAAGCAGCGGTCAAGGCCAAGGTCGTGGCGCTGACCGATCGCTTCCCGCTCTATCCCTATCTCGGCTGACGCGATAGGAAGTCTTGCCGCCTGCTGCAACGACAAGCGTCGTCTCAGCAGGCCGGGGCGACCGGCAGGAGCCTTGATGATGCGACCATTTCGTTTCGCCGACCTTGGCGCCGTTGGCGCTCTGGCTGCTTTGATCGCCGTGCCTTTCCCCGGCATCGCCTTGGCGCAAACCGCCCCTGCTCAAGCCGCGCCCGCGCAACCCGCACCTCAGGCCGAGCCCGCGGCGCCAGCCCAGGCGGCACCCAAGCTCGAAACCTTTGGCAGATGGTCGACCCTGGTCGACGAGGTCGACACCGGTGAGGATCTGCGCAAGACCTGCGCGGCCTCGACCGCCTTCATCGGCGCTGGCGGCGAGAGCGGCGTTCTGACGCTCATCATCACGAATGGCGATGCACTGCCGCCGGATGCCTACCCGTCCATAGTGATCGCCGTCGACAACAAGGCCTTGCCGGCCGGCAAGTCGGTTGCCGCCATCTTCGGCGACGACAAGGGCCGCGTCACTACCAGGCTCCATTCCGATGGCTCCGTCAACGGCCGGCTCAGCTGGACCGCGGACAACCAGGCCAAGACCAGCCTGGCGCTCCTGCGCGCCATGCGCCGGGCATCGGTGCTTGATGTCTCCTTCGGCGATGCGCCGGTTGGAAGCATATCCATGGACGGCTTCACCAAGGCCTATCGCAGTCTCGGCGCATCGTGCGGGTTTCCGACCGCCGACGTTGCTCCCTGAGGACGTCGGTACGCTGTGCGGCTGCCTGGCGAGGCTGGCAATCCTGCTTGCGCCTCGCTATCTCTGAAGGGCGAGGGGCTGTTGGTGACACTTTGCCATCACTGCAAAAACCTCTAAGCCTTTCGCTTCACCAGATTCGCCAACCAAAGGCTTCTCCATGCGCTGTCCCTATTGCCAGTCGGAAGATACGCAGGTGAAGGATTCGCGCCCCGCCGAGGATGGCGCGGCGATCCGCAGGCGGCGCGTCTGCCCCGATTGCGGCGGCCGCTTCACCACCTTCGAGCGCGTGCAGTTGCGCGACCTCGTGGTGGTCAAGAAATCGGGCCGCAAAGTGCCGTTCGACCGCGACAAGCTGTTGCGCTCGGTGGAGATCGCCGTTCGCAAGCGCAATGTCGATCCCGAGCGCATCGACCGCGCGGTGACCGGCATCGTGCGCCAGCTCGAAAGTTCCGGCGAGACGGAAGTGGCCTCCGGTGAGGTTGGCCGGCTGGTCATGGAAGCGCTGAAATCGCTCGACGATGTCGCCTATGTCCGTTTCGCCTCGGTCTACCGCAATTTTCGCGAGGCCAAGGATTTCCACGAATTGCTGGGCGAGCTCAAGGGGGACGAAATCAAGGGCGAAGAGGACGCCAACTGAGCATGACTGCAAGCCAACAGGCCACCCTTGATCGCCGCTTTATGGGAGCGGCACTCAGACTGTCGCGAAAAAATGCCGGGCGCACCGCGACCAACCCGTCTGTCGGCACGCTGATCGTGCGAGATGACGGCAATGGTCCGATGATCGTCGGCACCGGCGTTACCGCTGTCGGCGGCCGTCCGCATGCCGAGACCGAGGCCCTGGCCGAGGCCGGCGAGCTCGCGCGCGGCGCCACCGCTTACGTCACTCTCGAACCTTGCGCCCATCATGGCCGTACGCCGCCTTGCGCCAACGCGCTGGTCAACGCCGGCGTTGCGCGCGTCGTCGGCGCCGCCAGCGATCCCGATTCGCGCGTGTCCGGCAAGGGCTACGCAATCCTGCGTGCCGCCGGTGTCGAGGTGGTGGAGAAGGTGTTGGCCGAGCAAGCCTCCGAGCAGATGGCCGGCTATTTGATTCGTTCGTTGAGAAAACGCCCGGAAGTGATTCTCAAGCTTGCGCTTTCCAGCGACGGAAAGATCGGCAGGGAAGGCGGTGGGCAGGTGTCGATCACCGGCGATATAGCGCGCCGCGAAGTGTATCTGATGCGGGCCGAGGCGGACGGCATACTGGTTGGTATCGGCACGGCCCTTGAGGATGATCCGGCCCTGACGGTGCGTTTGCCGGGGCTGGAGAACCGTTCGCCTGCCCGCATCGTGCTCGACCGCCAGATCCGGTTGCCGGAGGCTTCGAAACTGGCTTCGGGCGTGGACCGGGTGCCGCTCTATGTCGCCGCTTGCCTGGAGGCCGATCCGCTGCGGCGGGCAGCGCTCGAACGCGCTGGCGTCCGCTTCATAGGCACCGAGACCCATGAGGGCGGTATCGCGCTGCCGGAACTGCTCGAGGATCTGGCCGCGCTCGGCATGGCCAGCGTGCTGGTTGAGGGCGGCGCCAGGGTGGCGAGCGCTTTCCTGGCCGATGGGCTGGTCGACCGCATCGTGCTGTTCCACGGGCCGGAAGCGATCGGCGACGACGGCATTGCATCGCCGATCGACGCCGACCATATCCCGGCAGGTTTTCGCAAGCTTCGCGAGATGCGTTTCGGCGAAGACAGCTACGCCGAGTGGATAAGAGACCTTTAGGGATCAACACCGATGTTTACCGGAATTGTCACCGATGTCGGCACTGTCGCTTCCGTCAAACCTCTGAGGGAAGGGGTGGGTTTGCGCATCGACACCGCCTATGATCCGCAGACCATCGCGATTGGTGCCTCGATCTCCTGCGGCGGTGTCTGCCTGACGGTTACCGCCTTGCCCGACAGCGGCTCGAACGCGCGCTGGTTCGAGGTCGAGGCCTGGGAAGAGGCGCTTAGGCTGACGACGGCGATGGGCTGGAAGTCGGGCACGCGGATCAATCTGGAGCGGGCGCTGAAGATCGGCGACGAACTCGGCGGCCACATCGTTTCGGGCCATGTCGACGGCATAGCCGAAATCGTCGAGCGCAAGGACGAGGGCGATGCGGTACGCTTCACGCTGGAGGCGCCGCGCGACCTGGCGAAGTTCATCGCGCCCAAGGGGTCGGTCGCGCTCGACGGCACCTCGCTCACCGTCAACAAGGTCGAAGGCACGCGCTTCGACGTGCTGCTGATCCACCATTCGCTGACCGTGACCACCTGGGGCGAGCGCAAGGTCGGCGACCGCGTCAATCTCGAGATCGACACCATGGCCCGCTACGCGGCGCGGCTGGTGGAGGCTGCCAAAGAGGGGCTTTGAGTGTGTCAGCCGCCTGCACCTGATTGTGAGGCTCAGATGGATACAAAAGTGATCACCGCTAACGTTCCGCTGCCGCTAGCAGAAAAGGTGGATCAGTTGGCTGCCCGCCTTGAGCGCCCGCGCGGCTGGATCGTCAAACAAGCTCTATCCGCGTGGGTGGATTTGGAGGAGGAGCGCCGACGGCTCACGCTTGAAGCAATGGCCGATGTCGACGCAGGACGTGTCGTCGATCACCAGGCCGTGCAGGCGTGGGCTGAGAGTCTTGGTACCGAAAAGCCACTGCCGGTGCCTCGTTGATGGAATTGAAATGGACCGACAAGGCTCTGTCCGACTCTCCGGCTCCATAATTTTCTCGCGCCAGCAAATGGCCCGGCGGCTGCACGTGCAGTGCAGTCGCTTACTGCCGCACCGGCGCGGTTAGTCGGGTATCCGCGCATCGGTGAGAAACCAGAAGAATTCGAGCCACGAGAAGTGCGCCGCATTTTGGTAGGCAGCTACGAAATTCGTTATGAAATACAGAACACGACAATTTCCGTGTTGCGCCTGTGGCATACGCGAGAAGATCGATAGCGCGCGTCCATCCCGCAATCTTCCGCTTGCGGTCAACCCGGCTTCGGCCTAAGTCACCGGCGATCCCCGGAGACTTTTATGGCTGGCACATCCCAACACGGCAAAGCCTTCATTCGTCCGAAGACGAAGGCCCATCTGCTCATTGTCGAAGCGCGCTTTCACGACGACCTGGCCGACGCGCTGCTCGACGGCGCGACAAGCGCGCTCGATGAAGCGGGCGCGACTTACGACGTCGTCACCGTTCCAGGTTCGCTCGAGATCCCCGCGGTGATCACCTTCGCACTGGACGGCGCGACGGAAGGCGGCACACATTATGATGGCTTTGTCGCGCTCGGCACCGTCGTCCGCGGCGACACCTATCATTTCGACATTGTCGCCAATGAATCCAGCCGCGCGCTCATGGACCTGACCGTGCAGGACTCGGTCTGCATCGGCAACGGAATCCTCACCACCGAGAATGACGCCCAGGCCTGGACTCGCGCCAAGCGCTCGGAAGGCGACAAGGGCGGCTTCGCGGCACGTGCGGCGCTGACCATGATTGCCCTCAAGGAACAACTGGGAGCGCGATCGTGAGCGAACCCGCTTCGCCCGGCCAGCCGGCAGTGCGCCACGCCAACAAGCGCGGCGCTGCCCGTCTGGCCGCCGTGCAGGCGCTCTATCAGATGGATGTCGCCGGCAGCGGTGTCTTCGAGATCACCGCCGAATACGAGGCGTTCCGCCTTGGCAAGGAAGTCGACGGCGCGCTCTATCGCGAGGCCGATGCGCAATGGTTTCGCGCTATCCTGGCGGGTGTCGTCGAGAACCAGAAGACCATCGATCCGATCATCCGCCAGGCGCTGACCGAGGACTGGCCTCTGTCGCGGCTCGATTCGACGCTGCGCGCCATTCTGCGTGCCGGCGTCTACGAGTTGATGAAGCGCGAGGATGTCCCCGTCGCGGTCATCGTCTCCGAATATGTCGACATCGCCAAGGCCTTCTACGAGGAGGACGAGCCGAAGCTGGTCAATGCCGTGCTCGACCGTGTGTCTCGCCGGGTGCGTGGCGAGGGGCGCGGCAAGGACGCATCATGACGGCCATCGCCCTTGAGGCTGGTCAGGAGGCGCGCCGCACCGCTTTGATCCTCGCCGCCTCGCAGGCGATCATCGGCTCGGCCGCTCCCATCGCCATCTCCGTGGGGGCGCTGGCCGGGCAATATCTGCTTGGCCCCGACAAATCATTGGCGACGGCGCCGATCACCGGCTTCAACATCGGTGTGGCGCTCGGTGCGCTGCCTGCAGCGGCCATCATCCGCAGCATGGGCCAGCGCGGCGGTTTCATGACCGGCACGATCGTCACGGCGCTCGGTGGCCTGATCACCACTCTGGCGCTTTTTCAAGGCAGCTTCTGGCTGTTTGCCTTCGGCTTGCTCACGATCGGTGTCGGCGGCGCCTTCGTCCAACAGTTCCGCTTCGCCGCCGCCGACAACGCACCGGCGGAATTCAAGGCGCGCGCCATCTCCTTCGTGCTGGCCGGTGGTATCGTCACCGCCATCCTCGGGCCGCAGATTGTTATCTTCACCCGCGAATTGTTGGCGCCGGTCATGTTTGCCGGTTCGTTCATCTCCATCCTGCCGCTGGCCGCCGTCGGCGCCATCATCCTGTCGTTCCTGCGGCTTCCGGCGAAAGCATCCGGCAAGGTGGAGATCGCCGACAGCGATGCCAGGCCATTGGCTGAAATCGTCACGCAGCCGCGTTTCGTCGCCGCGCTTTTCTGCGCGGTCGGCAGCTATGCGCTGATGAGCTTCGTCATGACGGGCGCACCGCTGGCCATGGTCGGTTGCGGCCTGTCGGAGAACGACGCGACGCTCGGCATCTCCTGGCATGTCATGGCGATGTTCGCGCCAAGCTTCTTCACCGGCTCGCTGATCCATCGCTTCGGCGCCGAACGCATTGTGGCCACCGGCCTGATCCTGCTCATCGGCTGCGCCATTGTCGCTCTGTCGGGCCTGGCGCTGTGGCAGTTCTGGACGTCGCTGATCCTGCTGGGCCTTGGCTGGAACTTCGGCTTCATCGGTGCGACCGCGATGGTGGCCGCGACCTACCGGCCGTCGGAAAAGGGCAAGGTGCAAGGCTTCCACGACTTCGTCCTGTTCGGCTCCGTCGCCTGCGCCTCGCTGATGTCGGGCATGGTCTACAATGCCTGGGGCTGGGAGATGCTGAACTGGATAGTCTTTCCGGTCACCGTCCTGTGCTTCGTGGCGCTCGGCGCGTTGAAGCTGACAAGCGCGCGCCCGGTTTGACGCCAAACCTATGCGTCCGGCGGCAACACCTGAAGCACCCGCGCTATGAACATGTGGAACTCAGCCATGTAGTTGCGTAGGAAGTCCTCGGTTGATTCGACCGTCACTTCGCCGTCGGCCGTTATCAGTCCTGGCGTGAACTGGATATAAGCTTCCGGCGCATTCATCTGGGGTGAGTTGCAGAAGCTCAGAACGCTGCGCAGGCTTTGTTGAGCGACAGCGGTTGCGATGGCGCCCGGCGATGTTCCGATGACGGCGGACGGTTTGCGCGCGAATGAGTTCTTTCCATAGGGGCGGCTGGCCCAATCGATCGCGTTCTTTAATCCGCCAGGGATCGAGCGATTATACTCCGGGGTAACGAACAGGACGGCCTGAACGGAGGCGATCGCCTTTTTGAAATCCTGGGCGACCGGTGGGAAGTCCGCATCATAATCGTAGCTGTAAAGGGGCAAATCCCTGAAGGCGATTTCCGTCATTTCCAGTTCCGGAGGAGCCAGTTGCACGAGCGCCTTCGCGAGCTTGCGGTTGATAGATTCCCGGGCGAGACTTCCGATGAGGTAACCGACTTTGTGTATGGCCATGACACGCTCTCCGTGTTTGTCCACCCGCACCCTTACTGCATTATCCGCCAGATGGCGGCAGATCGCCAGCGCCGCCTCGAGAACGGCCTTTGGAACAAAAATATTGCGCTGATCCCCTTTCTTATGAAACCGTGTGCCCCGACTGGCCGTTGAAGCCATGCTCATATGCGGCCACCGCATTTCGGTTCATAGCAAGGGGTTTTCACGATGTTTTCAGTCAAGTTTCTGGCCGGCGCGGCATTGGCGCTCGGCATCACGGTGGCTTCCGCCAATGCCCAGGTGGTTGTCTCTTCGAAGATCGACACCGAGGGTGGCGTGCTCGGCAACATCATCCAGCTCGTCCTCAACGCCAACAACATCAAGACATCTGACCGTATCCAGCTCGGCGGCACGCCGGTGGTGCGCAAGGCCATCACCGCCGGCGAGATCGACATCTATCCCGAATACACCGGCAACGCCGCCTTCTTCTTCGAGAAGGCCGACGATCCGATCTGGAAAGATGCCGCCAAGGCCTATGAGACGGCCAAGAAGCTCGACTATGACGCCAACAAGATCGTCTGGCTGTCGCCGTCGCCCGCCAACAACACTTGGGCGATCGCGCTGCGCAAGGAGGTTGCCGAGACCAACAAGCTCGCCACGCTCACCGACTTCGGCAAATATGTCGCCGGCGGCGGTCAGGTGGTGCTGGCGGCTTCCGCCGAATTCGTCAACTCGGCTGCCGCCCTGCCGGCCTTCCAGACCACCTATGGCTTCACGCTGAAGCCTGAGCAACTGATCACCCTCTCGGGCGGCGACACCGCGGCAACCATCGCCGCAGCCGCCAACCAGACCAATGGCGCCAATGCAGCCATGGTCTACGGCACCGATGGCGGCATCGCACCGTCCGGGCTCGTCGTGCTCGACGACGACAAGGGCGTGCAGCCGGTCTACCAGCCGGCGCCGATCATCCGCGAAGCGGTGCTGAAGGAACATCCCGAGATCGAGACGCTGCTGAAGCCGGTCTTCGCCAAGCTCGACCTCGTCACGCTGCAGGAGCTGAACGGTCGCGTGCAGGTCGGCGGCGAGCCGGTCAAGGGCGTCGCCGAAGACTTTTTGAAGAAGAACGGGTTTTTGAAGTAGTCCGCGCGTTTCAACAAAGTGACGTTGGTGCCAAGCACCCCCCTCTGTCCTGCCGGACATCTCCCCCTCAAGGGGGGAGATTGGCGGCGTCGGCGCCGGAACTCAGCTTGCACTGCTGAAAGTTGGCGAAAGCCATCGAGGCATCCGATCTCCCCCCTTGAGGGGGAGATGGCCGGCAGGCCAGAGGGGGGCGCCTCGCGCAGACGTCACAATCCTGTAGCTGCATCTTCCTCAGGGTACGTCGCTTTGCAGGCGCGCGCGCCATGAACATCCGATTCGACAAGCTCGGCGTGGTCATTGCCGCGATATCAGCCTACGCGGCTTTCGCCGCGCCCTTTGCCACGTTCCGCGCCAACCGCATCGTCCCCGGCCAGGCGCGCTCGATTCTCGAGGCGCTGCCGGCAACCACCGGGGCGCTGCTGCTCGCCATCATTGTCGTTGCCGCACTCATTGCTCTGTTCAAAACACCGCTTGTGCTGCGCCTTGCCGCCAGCGTGGCGGCGCTTGCCGCGCTCGCGCTGCTGATCGGCGTCGCCGGCACATTTCTCACGCCGGCGGGCAACACCTTTGCCCGGATTTCGCCAGCCTCCGGTTTCTGGATTCTGATTTTTGCCTTCACGCTTTTGCTCGCCGATGTGCTGACACGCCTGAACCTGTCGCCATTGGCACGGGTTGGCGTGCTTGTGGCTTCAGCTTTGGCGATCGGGCTGCTGTTGATTTCGGGAAGCTGGGACAATCTGTCGATCCTGAAGGAATATTTCAACCGCGCCGACAGTTTCTGGGCGGAGGGCTCCAAGCATGTGACGCTGGCGCTCGGTTCGCTGGCGGCCGCGGTGATCGTCGGCCTGCCGCTCGGCATCCTGTGCCATCGCGTCGAAAATCTGCGGGCCGGGGTTCTCAACGTGCTCAACATCATCCAGACCATTCCCTCGATCGCGCTGTTCGGCCTGCTGATCGCGCCGCTCGGCTGGGTGGCCACGCATGTGCCGGGGGCTGCCGCGCTCGGCATTCGCGGCATCGGCACCGCACCCGCCTTCGTCGCGCTGTTCCTCTATTCGCTGCTGCCGGTGGTGGCCAACACCGTGGTCGGTCTCGCCGGCGTGCCGCGCGCGGCCAACGACGCGGCACGCGGCATGGGCATGACCGACAGGCAGCGCCTGTTCGGCGTCGAGTTTCCGCTGGCTTTTCCTGTCATCCTCACCGGCATCCGCATCGTTCTGGTGCAGAACATTGGCCTCGCCACCATTGCCGCGCTGATCGGCGGCGGCGGTTTCGGCGTGTTCGTCTTCCAGGGTGTGGGCCAGACGGCGATGGACCTTGTGCTGCTCGGCGCGGTGCCAACGGTCGCACTCGCCTTTGCCGCCGCCATCATCCTCGATGCGGTGATCGAAATGACCGCCACCAGGCGCAGGGTTGAAACGGCATGATCGAGATCGAAGGCATTACCAAGCGCTATGACGCGACGACCGTGGTCGATGACGTTTCGATGGTCATCGAGCCGCGCTCCATCGCCGTCATTGTCGGCACGTCCGGTTCCGGCAAGACGACGCTGCTGCGCATGATCAACCGGCTGGTCGAGCCGACCTCGGGCATCATCAAGCTCGATGGCGCCGACAACCGCTCGCTGCCCGGCTACGAGCTGCGCCGCAGCATCGGCTACGCCATCCAAGGCCACGGCCTGTTTCCACATCGCACGGTGGCACAGAACATTGCCACCGTGCCGGTCCTGCTTGGTTGGGACAAGGACCGTATCAAGGCCCGGGTCGACGAATTGATGACGCTCTATCAACTTGACCCCGAAGCCTTCGGGCCGCGCTATCCGCACGAACTGTCCGGCGGCCAGCAGCAGCGCGTCGGCGTTGCTCGCGCACTCGCCGCCGAGCCCAACGTGCTGTTGATGGACGAACCGTTCGGCGCCCTCGACCCGATCATCCGCACTAAGGCGCAGGAAGATCTGCTGGCGATCCAGAAGCGCTTCGGCACCACCATCATCCTCGTCACGCACGACATGGAAGAGGCCGTGCATATGGGCGACAAGATCGGGGTCATGGATGCCGGCAAGCTGGTGCAATACGCCAAGCCGGCCGAGATCCTGGCAAAGCCGGCAAGCGCCTTCGTCGAGACTCTGGTTGGCGCCAGCGAGAGGCCGTTCCGGTTGCTGTCGCTAGGCCGGGTCCGCGATGCCGTGGAGAAAGGCTCCGCCGAAGGCGAGGCGATCCCCGGCGATGCCAGCCAGCGCGACGCGCTGGCCGAATTGTTGTGGTCGGGTCGGCCGGCGCTGCCGGTCACAGGCGCCGACGGCAAGCCAATTGGCCGCGTCACGGTCGACGGCCTAGTGAAACGCGCGGCGAGGCCGGCATGAAGGCCTGGCTTCCATCGCTGCTCAGGCTGGCTTTGGTGGTGCTGCTCGTGGCCTTCGTCACCAATCCCGGCTGGTTCGAGCCGCTGCTGAAGCCGCTGACCGAAAACAATGCGCCGGTGATCTACAACCAGGGCAGCCTGCTGACGCTGACATTGCTGCATTTGCGCACGGTTCTGATCGCCACCGTGGCGGCAACCATCGTTGCGGTGGCGCTTGCCATCCTGGTCACCAGGCCCGCCGGCGCCGAATTCCTGCCGCTGTCGCGCAGCCTGGTCAACATTGGCCAGACCTTTCCGCCGGTGGCGGTGCTGGCACTCGCCGTGCCGGCCGTCGGCTTCGGCGAGAAGCCGACGCTGATCGCGCTGTTTCTCTACGGCCTGTTGCCGATCTTCGAAAATGCGCTGACCGGCCTGACGACGCTGCCTGCCAATGTCGTCGAGGCGGCGCGCGGCGCCGGCATGACCGGTTGGCAAAGGCTCACCAAGGTCGAGCTGCCGCTCAGCGCCCCGATCATCCTGGGCGGCATCAGGCTGTCGGTGGTGATCAGCCTTGCCACCGCCACCATCGGCTCGACGGTGGCCGCCAAGACGCTGGGCGAAGTGATCATCGCCGGTCTGTTGTCCAACAATCTCGCCTTCATCTTGCAGGGCGGCCTGATCGTGGCAGCCCTTGCCGTGCTGATCTATGACGGTCTGTCGGCCATCGAGCGCTACACGGCCCGCCGCATGGGCCGGGAGGCAGAGTAGCCGCGTCCTGCGTCAGGCCAATTTCAATCGATCTAATAGGGGCGTGCTGACGGCGGCCGTCGCTTGGCCCGAACCATTTGGGCGAAAGCCGGGCAAAAACCGAACAATATCTTGACGTTCGCAGCCCTGTTTCGCATACACCGCTGCGAAGAGGCGGATTCCGTGCACGGAGTCCGGTCTTTGTCTCAACGGCCCAGGGAGGGGTTCTTTTGGGCCATCAATCGAGGAAAATCCGGCAATGACAATTATTTCCGCCGTCATCGCCTGCGGCCTGCTTTCAATCCTTTACGCCATCTGGGCGACACGATCGGTCCTTGCGGCCGATCAGGGCAATGCACGCATGCAGGAAATCTCCGCGGCTATCCGCGAGGGCGCACAAGCCTATCTGGCGCGTCAGTACACCACCATCGCCATCGTTGGCGTCGTCGTCCTCGTACTCGCCTGGTGGTTGCTGTCCATCACCGCCGCGATCGGCTTCCTGATCGGAGCGGTGCTTTCGGGCGCTGCCGGCTTCATCGGCATGCATGTCTCCGTTCGCGCCAACGTTCGCACGGCGCAGGCCGCATCGAACAGCCTCGCTGCCGGCCTCGACATCGCTTTCAAATCGGGCGCCATCACCGGCATGCTGGTTGCTGGCCTGGCCCTGCTCGGCGTGTCGATCTACTACCTCGTCCTGACCCACTTCATGGGCCTCCAGCCCAATGACCGTATTGTCATCGACTCGCTGGTCTCGCTCGGCTTCGGCGCATCGCTGATCTCGATCTTCGCCCGTCTCGGCGGCGGCATCTTCACAAAAGGTGCGGATGTCGGCGGCGATCTCGTCGGCAAGGTCGAAGCCGGTATTCCCGAAGATGATCCGCGCAACCCGGCCACCATCGCCGACAATGTCGGCGACAATGTCGGCGACTGCGCCGGCATGGCCGCCGACCTGTTCGAAACCTATGCGGTGACCGTCGTCGCCACCATGGTTCTGGCTGCCATCTTCTTTGGCGGCACCGCCGTTCTGGGTGCGGCCATGC
Source organism: Mesorhizobium sp. M7A.F.Ca.US.008.03.1.1 (assembly GCF_003997495.1). Classification (GTDB taxonomy): domain Bacteria; phylum Pseudomonadota; class Alphaproteobacteria; order Rhizobiales; family Rhizobiaceae; genus Mesorhizobium. Next base: position 163,742 of record NZ_RZRU01000007.1, read on the forward strand.
TTTATCCGCTCGCTATCTGCGGCGCCTGCATCCTGACCTCCATCGTCGGCACCTTCTTCGTCAAGCTCGGTTCCAACGGCTCGATCATGGGCGCACTCTACAAGGGCCTGATCGTCACCGGCCTCTTGTCCATTGTCGGCCTCGGCGTCGCCACCCAGGTCACCCTCGGCTGGGGCGAGATCGGCACGGTCGCCGGCATGGTCATTACCGGCAAGAACCTGTTCATCTGCGGCCTCGTCGGCCTCGTGGTGACCGGTCTCATCGTCGTCATCACTGAATACTACACCGGCACCAACAAGCGCCCGGTCAACTCCATCGCCCAGGCGTCGGTCACCGGTCACGGCACCAACGTCATCCAGGGCCTTGCTGTCTCGCTGGAATCGACGGCGCTGCCGGCGATCGTCATCGTCGGCGGCATCATCTCGACCTATCAGCTCGCCGGCCTCTTCGGTACGGCGATCGCGGTCACGACGATGCTCGGCCTTGCCGGCATGATCGTTGCGCTCGACGCCTTCGGCCCGGTCACCGACAATGCCGGCGGCATTGCCGAAATGGCCGGCCTGCCCAAGGAAGTGCGCCACTCCACCGACGCGCTCGACGCGGTCGGCAACACCACCAAGGCGGTGACCAAGGGCTACGCCATCGGCTCCGCCGGTCTCGGCGCACTGGTGCTGTTTGCCGCCTACTCGAACGACCTGAAGTTCTTTGCCGCCAATGGCGACAAATATCCCTACTTCCAGGGCATGGGCGAGATCTCCTTCGATCTCTCCAACCCCTACGTCGTGGCCGGCCTGATCTTCGGCGGCCTCATCCCGTACCTGTTCGGCGGCATCGCCATGACGGCCGTCGGCCGTGCGGCGGGCGCCATCGTCGAGGAAGTGCGCAAGCAGTTCCGCGAGGATCCGGGCATCATGGCCGGTACCTCCAAGCCGAACTACGCCCGCGCGGTCGACCTGCTGACCAAGGCGGCAATCCGCGAGATGATCATCCCGTCGCTGCTGCCGGTTCTGGCGCCGCTCGTCGTCTATTTCGGCGTGCTGCTGATCTCGGGTTCGAAGGCGTCCGCTTTTGCCGCCCTTGGTGCCTCGCTGCTCGGCGTCATCGTCAACGGCCTGTTCGTCGCCATCTCGATGACTTCGGGCGGCGGCGCCTGGGACAACGCCAAGAAGTCCTTCGAAGACGGCTTTGTCGACAAGGACGGCGTCAAGCATCTCAAGGGTTCCGAGGCGCACAAGGCTTCGGTGACCGGTGACACGGTCGGCGATCCCTACAAGGACACGGCTGGCCCGGCCGTCAACCCGGCGATCAAGATCACCAACATCGTCGCGCTCCTGCTGCTGGCCGTGCTCGCGCACGGCTGATCGAGGCTTCAGCCCGCAAAAACCCGCGGGAGCGATCCCGCGGGTTTTTTGTTGAGCAATGCCATGTCCACACGTTAACGAGCGGATCTCCGCCTTGTATGCGGTGAATGCGCCGGCATCTCATCTGCCCGGCTTGGGTTTCGACGGCTTAAGCACCGCCGGCCACAACAAAAACCCGCAGGATCGCTCCCGCGGGTTTTTGGTCGCCTGAGATGATGAGGCTTCCGGAATGGAAGCCGAAAGGAATTAGACGCCGCCGCCTGGAATGCTGGGTGCCAGCTTGCTGGCACCGTTGATGATCTGGCTGAGGAAGTTCTGGTCCTTGCCGCCGGTCGGTGTGGTGCGCGAGATGAAGTCGAACATCTTGCCGTCCTTCATCCCGTAATTGGCGATCTGGGTGACGCGACCGTCGGCGCCGAAATAGACCGCCAGCACATGCTGGTCAATGAGCCGTGGCTTGTCGAAGGCGACGTAGCGCTTGCGCGTCTGCGAAATGTAATAGAAGGCCTCGTTGTCGAAGGTGGCGGTCGTCGACGGCGTGCCGAGCGCCAGAAGCACCTGCTCGCGGCTCGAACCGACCGGCACCAGGTCGATTGCCTGCTGGTCTATGACGTAACCTTGCGTCAGCGTCTCACTCGGGCTGAGGTCGCCGATCATCTTGGAGGTGTGGCAGGCGGACAGTGCCGAAACGATCATCAGCAGCGAGATCGCGCCGGCGGGCCTGGACGAGAAGGTCGACTTGAAATTCAGCGCGCGCAACAACAACTCCATTAGCTGGCCGCAACTTGCGCTGGGCCGCGAAACCGGTAAACCAGCTTGCTTGCCGATGCAACAAGCCCACTTCAACAAACGGTCCCCAGGAGACCATCCCCAATGTTCCAGCGCTTTTTTGGCCGCGAACGCTACGCCAACCGCGCTATCACCGAGGCGCTTTACGCACAAATCGTGGCGGCGGCGCGGCAGACTGTGTTTTATTCCCACTGGAATGTGCCAGACACGCCGCTTGGCCGTTTCGAGATGCTGTCGCTGCACATGTTCCTGTTCCAGCACAGGTTGCGCGGTGAGAGCGGTGCGGCGCAAGAGGTGGCCCAGGTGCTGATCGACGAGTTCTTCCTCGACGTTGACCATTCGTTGCGGGAATTGGGCATTGGCGACGTTGGCGTGCCCAAACGCATGAAAAAGCTGGCAAAGATGTTTTATGGCCGAACCGCTGCTTATGACGATGCCCTGGAAAGAAACGACCGCGAGGGGTTGACCGCGGCTCTTGCCCGCAATGTCCGGCCCGACGCGGGCGCCTGGCCGGAAGCATCGCTGCTGGCCAACTATGTTACCGACGCGCGCAATCATCTGGCCGCGCAGACATCCGAATCGATTGTCTCCGGCACGCTGACCTTTCCCGCCGCCAAGGAGGTTGAACAATGAAGCATGTTGATCCGCAAAGCCCGGTCTCCTTCCGCGCCAACGTTACGCGCCTGCCGCAGAAGGGTTTGCCGGTGGTTATCGAGGCCGACGCCGCACAGCGTGCGGCGCTGGCCGAGGAACACGGGCTGATTTCGGTCGAATCCTATCGCGCCGAGCTCCTGGTCGCGTCGTGGAAGCGCAATGGCGTGAAGATAAGCGGTCGCGTCGAAGCCGACATCACCCAGGCCTGCATCGTCACGCTCGAGCCTGTCGAGGCGCATATCGACGAACCCGTCGAAGCGCTTTTGCTGCCCGAGGATTCCAAGCTTGGACGGCAGGGTTTCGATGGTGGCGGCGAGATCCTGCTCGACGCGGAAGGCCCTGACAGTCCAGAGACATTTTCCGGTGACACGATCGATGTCGGGGCACTCGCCGAACAGTACTTCGGGCTCGCCATCGACCCCTATCCGCGCAAGCAGGGCGCATCGCTCAACGCCGGCAGCGAGAACGAACCGGCGGAGAATGAATTTCAGCAAAAACTGCGATCCTTGCTGGGAAAATCCTGAAAAGCTCGCCCGCGACGGAAAAGTCGGTTGTGCGGCAGCCCAAAACCGTTATTTTCGCCGAACCTTCGCGGTCGCTAAAGCGACCTGCCGCCTAACCGTGAGATAAATACCGCGTGATCAGGATTTCCATCGATGCCATGGGCGGCGATCACGGACCAGCCGTGGTCATTCCAGCGCTCATGACGGTCGCGACCCGTCGTCCCGACATCCGCTTCGTCATCTTCGGGCGTGAGGAGGTCGTGCGCCCGGAGCTTGCCAAATTTCCCAAGCTCGCCGAGATCAGCGAATTCTTCCATTGCGAAATTGCGGTCAGGATGGACGACAAACCGAGCCAGGCGCTGCGCCACGGCCGCTGGAAGTCATCGATGTGGAAGGCCGTCGAAGCGGTCAAGTCCGGCACGGCCGACGCCTGCATTTCCGCCGGCAACACCGGCGCGCTGATGGCGATGTCGAAATTTTGCCTGCGCACCATGGCCACCATCGATCGCCCGGCGATCGCAGCCCTTTGGCCGACATTGCGCGGCGAAAGCGTGGTGCTGGACGTCGGCGCGACCATTGGGGCCGATGCGCAACAGCTCATTGATTTTGCCATTCTCGGCACCGGCATGGCGCGCTCGGTCTTCGGCATAGCCAGGCCCAGCGTCGGCCTGCTCAATGTCGGCGTCGAGGAGATCAAAGGCCAGGAAGAGGTCAAGGAGGCGGGGCGCATGCTGCGCGAAGCCAACATGGCCTCGATGAACTATCACGGTTTCGTCGAGGGCGACGATATCGGCAAGGGCGTGGTCGACGTCGTCGTCACCGAAGGCTTTGCCGGCAACATCGCGCTGAAGACGGCGGAAGGCACAGTGCGCCAGATCGGTGGCTATCTGCGCGCGGCGATGAGCCGGACTCTGATGGCCAGGATCGGCTATGTCTTCGCCAAGGGCGCCTTCGATCGCCTGCGCGAAAAGATGGATGTCGGCCGCTCCAATGGCGGCGTTTTCCTGGGGCTGAGCGGCATCGTCGTCAAAAGCCATGGCGGTGCTGATTCTGACGGGTTCGCCGCCGCGATCGAACTCGGCTATGACATGGTCCGCAACAACCTCCTCGACCGCATCGAGGCCGATCTGGACCTGTTTCATGCGCGCAACCCGCGTGCCCTGTCATCTAGGAAATCCGACGTCGTCACCGACGGAAAGGAATAGGAAAGAACTTTGATCAGATCAGTCGTGCGCGGCACGGGCGCCGCGCTGCCCCGCCGAATCATGAAGAATGCCGATTTCGAAGGCATGGTCGAGACTTCCGACGAGTGGATCGCCCAGCGCACCGGTATTCGCCAGCGCCATATCGCTGGCGACGACGAGACGACGGCGTCGCTGGGGGAAGCGGCGGCACGTGCCGCACTTGCCAATGCGGGCCTCACGCCCGCCGATATCGATCTGATCGTGCTGGCGACCTCGACGCCCAACAACACATTTCCGGCCACCGCCGTCGAGATCCAGAATCGGCTCGGCATGCATCACGGCTTTGCCTTCGACATGCAGGCGGTCTGTTCGGGCTTCGTCTATGCCGTGACCACCGCCGATCTCTACATCCGCGGCGGCCTGGCCAAGCGTGTCCTGGTGATCGGTTCGGAAACATTCTCGCGCATCCTCGACTGGAGCGACCGCTCGACCTGTGTGCTGTTCGGCGATGGCGCCGGTGCCGTGATCCTGGAAGCAGGCGAGGGGACGGGCACGATCGCCGACCATGGCGTTCTGGCGGCCAGCCTGCGCTCCGACGGAACGCACAAGGACAAGCTATTCGTCGACGGCGGGCCGTCGACGACGGGTACGGTCGGCCACCTCCGGATGGAGGGCCGCGAAGTCTTCAAGCACGCGGTCGGCATGATCACCGACGTCATCGAGGCGACGTTTGCGCAAGCCGGCATCTCAGCCGATGATCTCGACTGGTTCGTGCCCCACCAGGCCAATAAACGAATTATTGACGCTTCCGCCAAGAAGCTCGGGATAGCTGAGCAAAAGGTGGTGGTTACGGTCGATTTGCACGGTAACACCTCGGCTGCTTCCGTGCCGTTGGCGCTGTCGGTGGCCGTTGCCGACGGCCGCATCAAGAAGGGCGATCTCGTCCTCCTGGAAGCGATGGGTGGCGGCTTCACCTGGGGCGCTGTCCTGGTTCGCTGGTAAGTGCCGAACGGTCCGGTTTCGGTCCTTGACCTTGACGGATCAATTACTTAGGCTCTGCCGTTGTTGTGCCGAATTTTATGTTTTGAGCTGATGGGACGGTCGCATGGGGGGAAAGACACTTACGCGCGCCGACCTTGCCGAGGCAGTTTACCGGAAGGTCGGCCTGTCGCGCACTGAATCGGCCGAGCTCGTCGAAGCGGTGCTGGATGAAATCTGCGAAGCCATCGTGCGCGGCGAAACGGTGAAGCTGTCGTCCTTCGCGACATTCCACGTCCGCTCCAAGAACGAACGCATCGGCCGCAATCCCAAGACCGGTGAGGAAGTTCCGATCCTGCCGCGTCGGGTGATGACCTTCAAGTCGTCGAACGTGCTGAAGAGCCGTATCCTGCGCTCCCATCAGAGCGGCAAGGCCAAAAGCGGCAAGTAGTCCTATTGAGCGGTTGAAAACCGCCGCCGCCATGACGCCGGGCTTGAATATTGCTTCATAAACCGCTGAAATAAGCCCCGATTCGGCAGGTAGGCCGGATCATCGTCCAGCGTGAGGATTCGCCCATGGACAAGAGCCCCGACGCCTTTCGTACCATCAGCGAGGTCGCCGAAGATCTCGATTTGCCGCAGCATGTGCTGCGCTTCTGGGAAACGCGTTTCAACCAGATCAAGCCGATGAAGCGCGGCGGGGGCCGTCGTTACTACCGGCCGCAGGATGTCGAGCTGATCAAGGGCATCCGACACATGCTCTACGACCAAGGCTACACCATCAAGGGCGTGCAGAAGCTGTTGCGCGAGAACGGCAACCATTTCCTGGTTGCCATCGGCAATGGCGACATGGCCGCCGTCGAGGCGATCTCGCAGCGAAGGCAGGCTGACCAGGTGCCGCTGACACCGGCGGCCCAGCCGCGTGGCATGGACGACGAACTGGTCGGCCAGCCGCGGGTGAAGCCCAGCCGCCGCTTTTTCGGCCTGGGCAAGAGCGACGAGGACGGTCCGGTGCAGCCGGATGCATCAAAACTCTCGCGCGACAACAGGGCCTTGCTGCAGGAGGCGCTATTCGACCTCCTGGAATGCAAGCGCCTGCTTGACCAGGTGCGCTGAGCGTCGCTCCAAGCGACATCGATATTGCCAAAACCGGAACCCGTCTTCCGGTGAGGCGTTACGTTTCCTTCTGCAATGAAGGAAACATATCATGGCATCATTTTCGACCCTCTCCGACATCGATCTCGACAGGCAGGTCGCGGCTCTCACCAAGGAATTGACCAGCCTGAAGAAGGCAGTGGCCAGGCGAGGCGGCGCCTACTACGAGGACGGTCGCGATGCCGCGCTCGACACCTATTCCGATCTTGCCGGGCGTCTGCGCGACGCCATGCCGGCAATCCGCAAACAGGGCAGGGTGATCGAGAGATCGGCCCGCGACCATCCGGCGGCGGCCGCCACTGTCGGCCTTGTGGTGCTCGGTCTTGTCGTCAGTCTGCTGTTCAGCCGGCGCTGAGGAATGGGCCCGGTCCCCGGACTGGTCGCAAATTGCCTTCGCGCAAAGGGTTTCGCTGGGTCGCGGTATCGGGATTTGCGCCGAAATCTCACACTGTCGTTCGACGAACTTGGTGGCCCGAAACGTGTCGAGCCTCGCGTCGCATTGCCGCTCGCGTCGCATTGCCAAGAGAAGGCCAGCCTCGAACAAAGAAGCCAAGGCCGGTCTTCGCGTTGGCAGTCTGGTGTGCTTAGTAGGCCTTCTTCATCGTCTTCTTCACGTGGTGGTGATGGTGGTGATGATGGTGGTGGCGGACATGGTGGCGATGGTGATGGTGGTGACGATGATGCTTGGCCATCGGGGCCGCATCCGCACTCGTCGCGCCGATGACGGGCACCGTGAAAGCCAATGCAACTGCAAGCCCGAGGGCCGAGAGGAGGGACTTCTTCATGGATCGTTTCCTTTTGTTTCGCGGGCGCATATGGATCGGGGCGATAGCCCGGCCGCCGCGAATGGAATTACGCGCCCGAATTTTTTCGTCAGTATTTCCCGATTATAGAATTTTGTTTCTGGACTGTTTCTGACCAATCCAGCCTCCCGACACCATGCACGGCAAGATCGAGAGGCGGCCATTGGCCGCCTGTTCGACTACATTGGCGGCACGACACCGTTGGTTCCGACCACGACGCGGCTGGCGCTCAGCGCCCCGTCACTGCCCCGCTCTGCGGTGACGAAGACAGTCGCACCCGGCTTGAGGTCGGTCGGTGTCGCCGGCGCGAAGGTCACGACAGGCGTGGTGTCGGGGATCGAAATCTTCTTGGTCTGGCCATTGTCATAGGTCAGCGTGACGGATCGCCCGCTTATATCGGTAACGTCGGCAACGGTGCCGTTGGTCATCCGGCTGTTTGGCTGCAGGTCCCAGGGGCGGTCGCCCTCGCCAGTGCCTTTCAGCGCGGCCGGAAAGACCACCACCTCCAGGGCGCCACTGCCGCCATCGGCTTTCGAAACGGAGGCAATGCCGAGGAAATCGCCCTGCTTGATGTCTTTTGCCGAGGCGTTGGCGACGCCCGAGATCTTCCAGCCGGCCTTGAGCTTGATCGCGTCGGTATCGCCCTGGCGGGTTTTCACGGTGAGCAGCGTGGGCTCAAAACTGACCACCGTGCCGCGCACACGCAGCGCGTCCGCGGCTTGGGCGGCGCTCGCGCCGGCGAGGGAAAGGCTGGAAATCGTGCCGAGCACGACCATGACTGTCTTCAGGTTCATTGCAAAAAATCCTTCCGGGAACGAACTGGCTGGGACCGGATGGTTACAGGCCAGCGACCCGGAGATAACGAATGGGCGCGGCGAAACTGCCGGCAAAAGGCTGATCAGGCCTTCAAAACAACTTGATCGCGACGTGTGCGCGAGAGGGCCGCGCCAGGCCCCTGGTTCACGATCCCGTGACGGCCCTTTTGGCTCTTGGCAAATCGCCGGCGAGAGGGCATCTTCCCGACCGTCTCAGGCAACACTCCTCATTTGATCAAACTCTTTCAGTCATGGAGTTGCCAATGCCCCATAATGCGAAAAGCGAACCCCACTCCGAGCCGGCAACCAACGGGAGCGGGCCGGATTACAGCACCCTCAGAGCGATGCGGGAGACCCGCGGTTACAGCGTGGAAGAGCTCTCCCTGACATGCGGCCTGGCGGTGGACGAAATTAAGGATATCGAAAGCGGCAGAGTGACCGACCCGTCGAAGCTGCGTCGTATTGTGTCCGCGCTTCACCTTCCCCAGGAGGCTCTGATCACCCCGGCTGTGCCGACGCCGGCGGCGCAAGGTCGATCACTGGCGTAGATCCGCACCAGGCATTCCAGAGAACCCGCCAAGGCCCCTTGGCGGGTTTCTTGTACCCTGCCGCAGCGTCTGCTTCAGCCTGGCGCTTGCCGATCTGTCTATCGCACGTGCTTATGCGTGCTGCGGCCTCGGCTGCTGAACCGTTATCTGCCGTCCATCAAGTTCTGAACCATGGGTTTTTCGATATGAGCCTGGACTCCGTTCGTGCCTTCTTTGCCACCCACGCACCCGACATCGATGTCATCGTGACCCAGGCGAGCTCGGCTACCGTGGCATTGGCGGCTGAGGCGCATGGCGTGCTGCCGGCCCAGATCGCCAAGACGATCTGCCTGCGCGTCGGCGACCGCACCATGCTGGTGGTGACCAGCGGCATCGCCAGGCTGGACAATCGCAAGTTCAAGGACCAGTTCGGCGGCAAGCCGCGCATGCTCGATGCCACGGAGGTTGTCGAAGCGACGAGCCACCCGGTGGGCGGTGTCTGCCCGTTCGGCCTGCCGGCGCCGCTGCCGGTCTATTGCGACGTGTCGCTACGCGAATTCGACGAAGTCGTCCCCGCCGCCGGCGCCACCAACGCTGCTGTGCGGATTGCGCCGCAGCGCATGGTTGAGCTGATCGGCGCCGAATGGGTCGATGTATGCCAAGGGTAGAATTGGCGCCCGAGCCGGAGTTCAAGCGGCGGAGGACATGGTTGCCCCGATCCGAGATTTGGCCGGGCTGACCTGGGCATCTGGAGGGGGGACTTCGGGGGCAAGTCCTACTTTGAATTGGTCGGAGTGGCCGGATTCGAACCGACGACCCCTTGACCCCCAGTCAAGTGCGCTACCGGGCTGCGCTACACTCCGGACCGGTCGCGATGTATCGTGATAACCCCGTGCGGGTCAACCGAATTCCGCGACTTTTATCCCGCTGCGATTGCCGGTGCCGGCGAGCCCTGCAAGACTGGCCGCAACAGCCGCTGATGGCTGTATTCCAGCGCGATGGCGCCCCAGATCAGGCCGAGCAGCAGATAGACGTGGCGCCAGTGATCGATGTCGATGAAGGTGCCGAGCCCGATATTGCCGATGAAAGCGACATAGGCGCACAACAGATACGGCTGCCACGGGCGGTCGCGCAGCAGGATGCGGAAACCGGCTGCTAGCGTCCATAAGACGAGCGCAAGGAACGACACGAAGCCGAGCCAGCCATAGTCCATCAGCATCTTCAGCCAGATGTCGTGGGTGTCTTCACCGAAGATCGTGCCGAAGACCAGCGGGCCGATGCCGAACGGATGCTCCATCGCCATCTGGAAGCCGATGCCGTAGCGGGCGAAGCGGCCTAGGCGGGCGGTGTCGTAGCTCTGTTCGAGATGGGCACGGTTGGAGAACATCTCCGACACGCCGGGCAGCTGCAGGATGACGATCATAGCGACGACCAGCAGCGCCAGCGCGGCCATCGTCATCACCACCACGCGCAGCCGGAACTTGCCGCTGGCGCTCTGCAGGAACAGGCAGCCGGTGAGCAGGACAGCCGAAACGGCGAACATGCCCCAGGCGCCGCGGGAGAAGGAGAAGAAGATGCCGGCGGTGATGATCAGCAGCGGCGCCGCCAGCAGCGGCATGCGTGTCACCGGTCCGGTCAAAAGCAGATAGAGCAGATAGATGCCGGGCAGCACCAGGAACGGGCCGAACACGTTCGGGTCCTGGAAGGCGCCGGCGGCACGGTCGTATTTGGTGAACATCTCCGCGCCCGGAAAGGCATGGAAGTAGCCTGCAATGCCAAGCAGCGAGGTGGCTACGGCCGAAACCACATAGGCAATGAAGATCAATCGGTAGAGGTTCGGCTGTACGGCGGTGATCGACGCGAAGAACACCGCGCTGAAGGCGAGAAACAGCGACACGGCGAGATAGAGCGGCGTGTTGGCGAGGTCCGCCATCTGCGTCATGGAGATCATGCCGCCGATGTTCATCGTCACCAGCAGCACCAGCAATGGCGTTGCCGCGCGGGAAATCCTCAAGCCGAAAAGCGCCCAGATGGCGATCAGCCCGGCCATATAGAGCTCATAGGGCGCCGGCTCGCTGATGACGAAGCCGGACAGCAGAATCCCGAGGAAGACCGCACCCGAGGAAATCAGCGCGACCAGCTTGGCGTTGACCGCCGCGCGCGGCAGATCATGGCTGATCGCGCTCAATAGGCATTTTCCGTATTGAGCAGCCGGAGCGGCGTCAGGAACAGGATCCGCAAATCGAACAGCAGCGACCAGTTCTCGATGTAGTAGAGATCATATTCCGTGCGCATGCGGATCTTCTCGTTGGTGTCCATCTCGCCGCGCCAACCATTGATCTGCGCCCAGCCGGTGACGCCGGGCTTGACCTTGTGGCGGGCGAAATAGCCGTCGACAACCTCGTTGTAGAGCAGGTTATGCGACTGCGCGGCAATGGCGTGCGGACGCGGGCCGACCAGCGACAGCGAACCCAACAGCGAGTTGAAGAACTGCGGCAGCTCGTCGATCGAGGTCTTGCGGATGAAGCGGCCGACACGGGTGACGCGCGGGTCGTTCTTGGTCACCGTCTGCTTGGCGGTCGGGTCGGCTTTGTCCGTATACATCGAACGGAACTTGTAGACCTCGATGATCTCGTTGTTGAAACCGTGCCGCTTCTGATGGAACAGCACCGGCCCCTTGCTGTCGAGCTTGATGGCGATGGCGGTCGCCAGCATCACCGGCGAGAACACGACGATGCCGATCAGGCTGAAGACGATGTCGAAGGCGCGCTTGGCGACCGAATCCCAGTCGTTGATCGGCTTGTCGAAGATGTCGAGCATCGGCACCGCGCCGATGTAGGAATAGGCGCGCGGGCGAAATTGCAGCGCGTTGGAATGCGCCGACAGCCGGATGTCGACCGGCAGCACCCACAGCTTCTTCAGCAGCTGCAGAACGCGCGATTCGGCGGTCAGCGGCAGCGATACGATCAGCATGTCGATACGGGCGATGCGGGCGAATTCGATCAGCTCCGAAATGGTGCCGAGCTTGGGGTAGCCGGCGACGATGGGCGGCGAGCGCTTGTCGCCGCGATCGTCGAAGATGCCGCAGATGCGGATATCGTTGTAGGGCTGCTTTTCGACCGAGCGGATCAGGATTTCCGCCGCCTTGCCGCCGCCGACGATGACGGCGCGCCGCTCCATGCGGCCATCGCGCGCCCAGGCCCGGATCAGCTTCGACATCACCAGCCTGAGGCCGAAGATGAGAACGAAGCCGACGACGAACCACGTGCCGAACAAAAGGCGCGAATAGTCCTGCGACATCTTCATGACGAATGCCGTCAGCGCCATCAAGGCGAAACTGCCGGCCCAGACGAGCAGCACGCGGCCGAAGTTGGCGATGGGCCGCATCAGGGCGACGATCTGGTAGCAGTCGGTGACGTCGAGCAGCACTACGGCAAGGAACGAGCCCGCTGCGATCGTCACCGGATATTGCCAGGCGAGATAATTGAAGAACCCGACATAGTGGAAATAGACGGCGAGCCCGGAAAGGAACAGCAAGCCGAATTCGACCATGCGCAGGACACCGCTGACCATGATCGGCGACATCGTATCGCGCCTGTACTGCGAGGCGACCTGGCGGGCGACATCGTTCATGCCGCTTGGCGTGTCGCCATCGGCCGGGCCGTCGAATTTACGCACCGCCTCTGCTGAAAAGCGGCGCGCGGGGTCGATCTCGTTCATGAGGGCTTTCCGCAAGCTTCCCCACGGTCATAGCAAAAGAGAGCTAAGAAACCCTTGAAACAACGTATGGCTTTGGAACGGCTTGGTCCTGCGCCTACCCGTCGAGCGCGGCGAAATAGGCCTTCTCGATGTCGGCGGCCATCACATCGGCGCCGAAGCGCGCCTTGAGGTTGGCGCCATCGGGCATCAGGTCGCGATAGGCGGCCGGGTCGGCCAGCGCCTGGCTCATCCTTTCGGCGAGCTCGATCGGGTCGGGTCGGATCAGGGCAGGGGAACCGGTGTCGAATATCTCCGGAATGCCGCCGACCGCGGTTGCAATCATCGGCTTTCCCGCGGCAAGCGTTTCCAGGACGATATAGGGCATGGCTTCGGCGCGCGAGGGAACGATGACAAGCGCGGCAAGGGCAAAGGCCTCCCTGGCCGGCATCGGCGGCAGGAAGCGGACATGTCGCTCGAGCCCGAGGCGTTTCACTTGCCCGTGGTAACGCGGAAGGTCGTCGCCGTCGCCGACCATCACCGCGGTCAGCGGGCGGCCGAACCGTGAGCCGGCGAGCGCCAATGCATCGATGAAGATGTCCGGTCCCTTCAGGTCGCGCATCATGCCGATATAAAGCAGGTCGGCTGCGCCCGGCGCGGTGATCACCGGCTCGAATTCTGTGGCGCGCAGGCCGTTATAGACGAGGGTGTTGGGAATGGGCGGCTCGCCGACCTTGTGGCGATAGGTCCGCCGCTCATAGTCCGAGACAAACAGCAGATAGTCGGTGAAGCGCGCCATGAAGCGCTCGAGCACGAAGAACAGCTTTCCGGTGGTCGTGTTCTCGTCATAGTGGAGGGAGCCGCCATGCGGCGAATAAAGGCGGGCTACGCGAGACCTTGATACCCGCAACAATGAGCCGAACAGACGGGCATAGGCGCCACCCTTGGCGCCATGCCCGTGCAGTACGTCCGGCCGCAATTCCTTGATGATCCTGTATGTGCGCCAAGCTGAGGCAAGGTCGCCGGGACCGACGTGGCGCTGCATCGGCGTGCGATGAATGCCGAGCGCCAGCATGTCCTTCATCTGATCGAACAGATGTTCCTCGAACGCGCCGCCCGTCGTCGAATCGCAGACGATGCCGACGGAATGCCCGGCGGCGACCTGCGCCTCGGTCAGGTCGCGCACATGCCGGAAAATTCCTCCGACGGGTGAGCGAAAGCAATGGACGATCCTGAGCCTGTCCGCCACTTGGTATCTGTCAGAACAGACGTTCGCGGACGTAGACCGTATCGCCCGGCAGCAGCGGGTCGGAGGTGACCACGCGGCCGGTCATCACCTTGCCGTTGATGTCGCGGGTGATGTCGACGCTTTCCTGGTTGGCGCGCGGCGTGAAGCCGCCGGCAATGGCGATCGCCTTCTGCACCGTCAGGCCGGGAACATAGGAATATTGGCCGGCGGCACCCACTTCGCCCATGACGAAGATCGGCCGGTAGCGGTCGATCTCGACCGAAACGTCGGGATCGCGCAGATAGCCTTGCCGCAATTTGTCGGCGATCTCCTTTTCCATCTGCTGCGCGGTGTGGCCGCGCGCCGGTATGGCGCCGACAAGCGGGAAGGAGAGGTAGCCGGATTGGTCGACGCTGTAGGTGTTGGTCAATCCGTCCTGCTCGAACACGGTGACGCGGACGCGGTCGCCGGCGCCAAGACGATAGGGCTGATCGAGCACCTCATGGAAGGCCGCCGGCGTCGGCCGGTAGCTGGAACAGCCAGCAAGCATCGATACGGCAAGCAGCGCGCGAGACAGGGAAGCAGTGCTTTTCATGGCCGGACAGGTACCTTCGACTGGTCGCTGCAACGTCGCAGCAACTCTGGGGATCGAGGTCCGTTATCATCCTGTTAGGGTTAATGGCCGGTAAAGGGAGCGCCCGGCACATCACGTCGCGGCAAGAGTTTTACGATTTTTGGCGGTTTTGTTTATCGCCCGCCAGTAAACCCTAACGGAAACTTACCGCGATCTTAACGGCTGAGTTACCATAGTTGTTTACGGTGCGTGCTGACCCAGTATCGGAGTAGGGATGCATGTCCGTTCAGTCCGCGGCCGCAGATGTCGATGTCGATCTCAGGCAGCTCTTCGCCAGCCTGGCGAGGAATTGGCTGCGTATAGTCCTCGTCGTCCTGTTGGCAACCGGGCTGGCCTTCGCTTTCGCCTCGCTGGCAACCCGGCACTACAAGGCCGAGACGCAGGTGGAGATCGCGCCGCGCGAATCCATCTACACGCGGCCGGCCAGCAACAACAACGACACCGACAAGCCTATTCTCGACGAGCAGGGCGTCGCCACCCAGGTCCAGATCATTTCCTCCAACGAAATCCTCAAGCAGGTCTCGCAAAAGCTTGGTCTGGAAAAACTGCCCGAGTTCAATGAAGCGCTCGACATGTCGGCATTGAGCCGCGCTCTGGTCCTGGTCGGCCTGAAAAGCGACCCGATGGAAATTCCGACGGAAGAGCGCGTGCTCAAGAAAATGCACGAGAAGCTCAATGTCTACGGCGTCGAGAAGACCCGCATCATTGCCATCGAGTTCTCATCGGAAGATCCCAAGCTCGCGGCCGCCATACCTGACGCTATCGCTGCCGCCTATATAGCGGGGCAAGGGGCGGCCAAGCTCGAATCGAACAGCGCCGCCGCCGACTTCCTGGCGCCCGAGATCGCCGACCTGCAGCGGCAGGTCAAGGATGCCGAGGCGAAGGTCGCCGCCTACCGCGCCCAGTCCGATCTTCTGATGGGTGGCAACAATTCGGTGCTGGCCACCCAGCAGCTTTCGGAGCTGTCGAGCGAACTGTCGAAAGTGCGCGCCAACCGCGCCGCTGCCGAAGCGACCGCCGACGGTGTGCGCAGGGCGCTGCAGAATGGCGGTTCGCTGGATGCCGTGCCGGAGGTTCTGTCATCGGACCTGATCCAACGCTTGCGTGAGCGACAGGTCGAATTGCGCTCCAACATCGCCGATCTGTCGACGACACTGCTTGGCAATCATCCGCGCATTCGCGCGCTGAAATCGCAACTGTCCGATCTGGACGCACAGATCCGCAGCGAGGCCCAGAAGATCATGAAAGGCCTGTTGATGCAGGCCGAGACGGCAAAGGCCCGCGAGAACCAGCTTGTCGCCGACGTCAACACATTGAAAGCCGCTTCGGCGCAGGCCGGCGAACAGCAGGTCGATCTCGACGCACTGCAGCGCGACGCGACCGCCAAGCGACAGCAACTCGAACTGTACCTGACCAACTACCGCGAAGCCGCTTCGCGCCAGGACCGCAACTATCTGCCCGTCGACGCCCGGATCGCCTCGAAGGCTTCGGTTCCCTCCGAGGCCTATTTCCCGAAGGTCGGGCCGATCGTCGGCGCGGCTTTCGCCGCATCGCTGCTGATCATGGCCATCGTGACGCTTCTGCGGGAGCTGTTTTCAGGCCGCGCGATGCGGCCGGCGAGCGGTTCCCGTTTCGAACGGATCGATGAGGTCGCAATGCCCCATGTGGTGCAGACGCCGGTCTCCGAGCCATTTGTCCGCCACGAGCCTGCCATCCTGCAGGACGCCGTCATTCGCAAGGAACTGCCTGAACGTGCGGATGAAGCCGATGCGGAGCCCTATGCCGCCGCGATGCCGGCCATGGCCGAGGCGCCGGATGTGGTCGCAATGCCCGCTACGGCGGCGGCTGAGCAAACGGCTGTCGAGCCCGAACCGGCGCGTTCCACCCTGGGCGAGATCGATATCGAGAAGGCTGCCGAAAAGCTGATCTCCAGCGGTGCGGCGCGCGCCATATTCGTCTCGCCGGAAGGCGACGAGGCGGCTGCATCCGCGATCCTGGTGGCGCGCGAGGTCGCCGACGCCGGCCTGCGCGTGCTGTTGCTGGACCTCACCGCGTCGGGGGCCGCCTCGCGGCCGATGCTGGACAGCGGCCTTTTCCCGGGCATCACCAACCTGCTCGCTTCGGAAGCGCAGTTCAGTGACGTCATCCATGCCGATCTCTACTCGGACTGTCACGTCATTCCGGTCGGAACCGCCGATCCGGTTCGTGCCATGCGTGCCGCCGACCGGCTGCCGATCATCATGCAGTCGCTGACCACAGCCTACGACCTGGTCGTGGTCGAGTGCGGACCGGCCGACGCGCAAGGCATCGGCCGTCTGACCGGCGACGCCACCGAGGTCTTCCTCTCCATGCTGGAGGCCGACGATGAGGTGACGCAGGCTGCGGTCAAGCTGATCGAGAACGGCTATCCCGACCTGACGCTGGTGACGCCGCTCGGCCACGAACCGCCCGGCAATCCGGTGCCGGGACGGCGCACTGCCGCCGCCTGAAAGAGCTGCGGATCGCTTGGCGGAGCCGTTCAGCGCTTCGCCCGATCTATCCCAGTTCCAGGGTCGTTACGCCGAACACCCTTTGCAGGTCCAGTTCCGGCGCAGGTCCTTTGTACATGCGCGTGGTGGTGAAGGTCGGCGCAAAGCCGGCCGCATCGAGCGCAGTTATGAAGCCGGTGTTATCGGCCGGGACATCGATGTGCAACTCGCCGCCCTCACAAGCACCGGCCAGTCCCTCCAGGAGTTGCAAAGCGATTTCCACGTCGTCGGCAAACAGCGGGCCGATCTTGAAGCCGGATCGACAGCGGCGTGCCACGCCAAAGCCGGTGACGCCGCGCGAGCCGATTGACGCCAGCCCATGATGCGGTTCCTGCAGCCATCGCTGCAGGAAGGCCCATCGCGACGCCGGAAAACAATGGGAGTCATAGGCGACGATGTCGGACAGGAGCTGCGTTGTAATCATCCGCAACCCATCGCCCCTGACCGCCGGGCCTGCCTTGCGCCCGGTGAAGCGGATGGTCTCGTAGGCCGGTGCGAAGCCCTTGCGCCGGTAATTGGCCTGCTGCTCGGCGACGCCGTCGAGGCCGACGGTCCGGCCTGCGAGCCTTTTCATGCCGGCGTCCCACACCGTCTTGCCGTAGCCCATGCCGCGCATGTCAGGCCGGGAGATATAGAGGCCGATGAAACCGAATTCGCTTCCATAGGCCACGGCCGAAATTGCCGCGACCATGTCGTCGCCGACAAAGGCGCCGATGAAGCCTTCGGGGTCCGCCGCCTGGAGCATCGCCGGGTCTTCAAGACCTGGGTTCCAGCCTTCCGCGGCCGCCCAGTCGACGAGAAGCGCCAGTTCCTGCAGGGACAGTGTGCGGATGATCGGCTTCATGGCGCTAGCTGTCTTCTTCCGAGGGCGCTGCCTGGCCGGCGGCTTTGCGGCGCAGCAGCTTGGTCAGCTTCCAGATCGTCGGGCTGTTCTTGACGAAGGCTTTCAGCCGCGCGCCTTGCCGAAGCGTCAGCGCCAGCATGCGGCCCTTCACGGTCAAGGGGACCAGCACTTCGAAATGTCGCGTTTCGATATCGCACCACAGCCGCTTGTAAGGCTCATCGCCGACCGAAAAGTCATAGACCTCGAAACCGGTCTCGCAGGCTTCCTGGATGTTGTCGAAGAACAGGAAGTCGCCGGGGCTGGCGTGCCCGAGATCGTCCTCGGCGATCGCTCCGAATTCGCAGATCAGGCGTTTGCCCGAGCGGCTTGAACCGGTGATGGCGCGCAGCTTGCCGGCAACCTCGAGCCCGTGCAGCAGGAAGGAAGGCTTGTCCTCGGCAAGCGCCTGCATGAACAGCGCGCGGAAAAAGCCGCGTACCTGTGCGTCGCCAAAAACATTGGCGATGCCCATCTTGCGGAAGCGGAGTTCCTTCATCTCGAAGAAGGCGTCGAGCAGCCTGTCCACCTCGTCGGGGGTGCGGGCCTCGATGCGCCGATGGCTGCCTACGGCCTCGAATTTCCGTATTTGCGACCGGTGCTTCTTGCGTTTGCGTTTGCCGCTGGCGCGGGAAAGCAGCGCATCGAAACCGCCGGCGAGATCGACGGCCAGCGACAGATTGGGGCTGGAAAAATGGTCAAGCGATGCAAGCGGATTGGCGACGCCGTCGAGATCGGGTAGCAACCGCTCGAGCGCGACCAGATCGATGTCCGGGCGTGCCTTGGCGATGGCCGCCAGCACTGATCGGAGGGCCGGTATATCCGGCTTGGCCAGCCAGTTCGGGTCCGCGGCGACGAAGTTGCCGTTGGCGTGGCGGCCGCCCATGAAACGGGCGACGCGGAACGGCCCCTTGCAGGCAACCTCCAGCGCCAGCGAAAAAACCGGTTTGCCCTCGGCGCTCAGCGTTGCGACGAGCAGGTCCGGTCGTGTCTCGGCCGCCCAATTCTGGACCCAGGCAGCACTCTGCGCCGGCCCAAACAGGGCCGAGCGGCAGAACTCGGCATGGGCCGCGAGCCCGTCCGTGGACGCCACTGAAATCGACAGGCCGGCATGGTCCCGTGGCAAGGCGCGCGACGATGCTTCGGCCGCCGCGAGCCGATTGTCGTCAAATGACGCAGTTGCGTCAACCATACCTCAATCCTTAGGGCGTATTGATCGCGATTTGGGGGGTCGCATAGGCGCATTCCGTGCTTGGATCAGCCTAGGCGCAAAAGGTGAATGAATGATCGACGGCGGGGAGGCAATCCGGAAACTGGCGCTGAACGTCGCCCGCTATACCGGCCTTGCACCGCTGGCCAAGCCGTTTATCGGCGGCATTGGCGCCATCCTGATGCTGCACCGTGTTACCGCGACGCCGGAACGGCCCGACAGCGTCAACCGACACCTGAATATCGCGCCTGGTTTCCTCGATGCCATGATCGCCGACATGAAGGGGCACGGTTATGCCTTTGTTTCCATGGACGAAGCGGTGGAGCGCATCAAGGCAGGCGGCAAGGGCGGTCAGTTTGCCACGATCACCGCCGACGATGCCTATCGCGACAATATGACCGAGGCGCTGCCGGTGCTCGAGAAGCACGGCGCGCCGATCACCATCTATGTCGCGCCCGGGCTGATCAACGGCACAGCCGATCTGTGGTGGGACGTTGTCGAGGACATCGTCAACGCGCGCGATACACTGACGCTGACGCGGCCGAATGGTCCGCTGACGATCGATTGCTCGACCCCCGCGAAGAAGCTGCAGGCCAATGCACGCCTGCACGCCTATCTCACCGCCGAAATCCGCGAGGAGAACCTGCAGGCCGTGTTGCGTGACCTGGCTCGCGCAAACGGCATCGACGCCGACGGCCCGCGCTTGCGCACATTGATGAACTGGGACGAAATCCGCCGCATCGCCGCGCATCCGTTGGTGACGATCGGCGCCCATACGATCAACCACAGCAATCTGAAGCGGCTCTCCGAAGCCGATGCACGGCGTGAGGTAGGTGACGTGCGCGCCATGTTGCGGGCCGAACTGGACGAAGAGCCCCGCCATTTTGCTTACCCGTATGGCTATGCGAGTGCCGTAGGCTGTCGCGAAGTGGGCTTTGCCCGCGACGCCGGCTACATATCCGCGGTGACGACACGCCACGGTGTGCTGCGCGCCGAGCATGCCGGCTTCCTGCATGCCTTGCCGCGCATTTCAGTCAACGGCCGCTACCAGAGCCTCGCCCACATCCGCACCATGCTGTCGGGTGTGACGACGCCGCTCGCCAATGCCGGCAAGATGGTCGTTACCATCTGACGGTGGTGGGTTCTGCTCAGCGCTTGGCCCTCGGCTCCAGCATCAGCCATTTGATGATGCCCATCGCCGGCAGCACCCAGAGCAGGCCGCTGAGCAGGAAGAACAGGAAATGCACCCACGGGCCGGACTCTGAGAGCCGGGCGACCGCGAAGATCGATGCGACCAGCGCATAGATGATGACCAGCGCCACCAGCAGGAACATTCCGATCAGCTTTTTCAGGCGCAGGGGCATGGTTGGTCTCCTGATCGAGCATGCCGGAATTTGCACAGGCGGCCTGCAGACTCAAAGGGGTATTGGCTTCGCATAGGCCTTGAGGCGAGACTGTGCAACCGGTGAGACGCGGCGCGACGGCGTGCCGCGCCGCATGGCCTTGCCAGCAAGGGTGCGATGGTCCACCAATCCGCGAAATCAACCTGCCGGGATAAGATCATGGCTGCCATATCAGCTGCCGCGCCATACGTCGCCCGCGACCGCGACCTGCACAATAGGGCGCTGCTGCGCGGCTGGCTCTATGTGGTGCTTCTGGTGCTGTTTGCCCTGGTGCTGGTCGGCGGCGCCACCAGGCTCACCGATTCCGGCCTGTCGATCACTGAATGGAAGCCGATCCACGGCGTGATCCCGCCGCTCAACGACGCCGAGTGGCAAGAGGAATTCCAGCTCTACCAGCAGATTCCGCAATATGCCGAACTCAACAAGGGCATGAGCATCGAGGCGTTCAAGTCGATCTTCTGGTGGGAATGGGCACACCGCATCCTGGCGCGCAGCGTCGGCCTGGTCTTTGCCTTGCCGCTGCTGTTTTTCTGGGCGACGCGCCGCATCGAACGCGGCCTGGGAGCGAAGCTGGTGGGCATTCTCCTGCTCGGCGGCCTGCAGGGCGCCATCGGCTGGTGGATGGTGGCTTCCGGCCTGGTCGACCGGGTTTCCGTCAGCCAGTACCGGCTGGCGACCCACCTGACGCTTGCCGCGCTGATCTTCACCGCCACCATGGTGGTCGCGCGAGGGTTGGCACCGCATTCCGAGCCTGCCGCCGATAGGTCGACGCAGAGGCTGGCCGGCTTCATCGTGCTGCTGGCGCTGATCCAGATCTATCTCGGCGGCCTGGTCGCCGGGCTCGACGCGGGCCTAAGCTACAACACCTGGCCGTTGATGGACGGCAAGATCATCCCGGGCGACCTGCTGATCCTCGAGCCGGCATGGCGCAACTTCTTCGAGAGCCCGAAGACGGTGCAGTTCATCCATCGGCTCGGCGCCTACACGGTGCTCATCGTGACTCTATGGCACATGATTGCCGCGCGCCGGCTGTTGCCCGGATCAACCCATGCGCGTCGCGCGACGCTGCTGTTTCTACTGGTGCTGGTGCAGGCGTCGATCGGCATCAGCACGCTGTTGATGCATGTGCCGCTGCATATGGCGCTGACCCATCAGGGATTTGCGCTGATCGTGCTGGGCTTTGCAGCAGCCCATTGGCGCGGCACCAAGGGAGCCTATCCCTTGCCGACGGGAATAGCGCTCAGGGGCTGATCCCGAGCTGATCTACTGGATCGGATCAGAAGCTTGCCCGCACCGCTCGGACCGCCTCGGCGATCGACAATTCGCGGTTCTCCTCGACCGCGTTGTCGTCCTCATGATGCCAGGACGCCGACAGGCACCCATAGGCAATGGCATGATCGAGGATAGCGGTCGGTGTCTGGCCCAGAGTGTTGGCAAAGACTTCGGCCATATGCGCGATCCGCTCAGGGTCGAGGCAGAGATCGTCCCGGTCGAGCGGGTTGTAGAGCATGTTCGCGGCATCGAAGCCAGGATCGCCGAGCACGCCCTTGGGGTCGATGGCCAGCCAGCCGCGCGGCCCGTGCAGGATGTTTTCGTGATGCAGGTCGCCATGCAGGGGCCTGATATCATGTGGATCAGCCAGCAGCCGGTCGGCAATGATGGCGGCCTCGACATAAAGGCTGTCATGGTCCGAATCGCGGTCGGTTGCGGCCTTCTTGAATAGGCTTGAAAACCGTTCCCGGAGCGGCTGAAGTTCGGGCGGGAAGGGGTCTTTCCCCTGCGAAAACAGTTTTGCCATCACCTCCGCCGCGATTGCGGTGGCGGCGTTGTCGCCCTGTTCGTCGAGCACCTGCTGCAGCAGGGTTTCACCGGCATATTCGAGCAGCATGCTGCGGCCGTCGCGGCCGAGCAGACGCACCGCGCCTTCGCCGCGCCGCCAGGCGAGATAATGCTCGCCGCGCAACTCGTCGGCGAAGTCATCGAAGGGCTTGAGCGCCTTGACGATCGCCGGCGATCCGTCTTCGCGCAAAACCTTCCAGATGCGGCTCGAAAAGGTCTCGGCAATGAGTTCGGGCGCGCTGACTTTCCAGCGCGCCGGAAAGGCTGGCGTGTCCATCAGAGGCCGAGCATCAGGTCCATGTTCTGGACGGCGGCACCCGAGGCGCCTTTGCCGAGATTGTCGTAGACCGCCAGCAGCAGGGCCTGCGCCCGTTTGTCGTTGGCGAAGACGTAAACCTTCATCCGGTTGGTGCCGTTGTAGATCTCCGGATCGATCTCCGGCATGCGCTCCGAATGCGCATAGGGCGCCACCTCGACCACGCCGCCCTTGATGGCGGCGAAATGGTCGGCAATCGCCGCATGCAGTTCCGCGCCCGTCGGCACATGGTCGAGGCCGCCAAGCTGCAAGGGCACCACGGTGATCATGCCTTGCGCGAAATTGCCGACTGCCGGCTGCATGATCGGATCATGCGACAGCCTTGCATAGGCCCTCAGTTCCGGCACGTGCTTGTGCTGCAGAGTGAGGCCGTAGGGCAGGAATTCCGAGGCGTCCTCGCCCTTGGCGACATAGTCCTCGATCATCGGCCGTCCGCCGCCCGAATAGCCCGAAATGCCATTGACGGTGATCGGGAAATCCGCCGGCAGCAGGCCTGATGTGACCAGCGGCCGCAGCGTTGCGATCGGTCCCTGCGGCCAGCAGCCGGGGTTGGCGACGCGTTTTGCCGAGGCGATCGTCTTGGCCTGCGTCTTGTCCATCTCGGCGAAACCATACGCCCAGCCTTCCGCCACGCGATGCGCGGTCGACGCATCGATGACCTTGGTGGTGTCGTTGGCGATCAGCGAGACGCTTTCCTTCGCCGCATCGTCGGGCAGGCACAGGATCGCGACATCGGCGGCATTGAGGAACTCGGCGCGCGCGGCCGTTTCCTTGCGACGCTCAGTCGGGATGGAAATGATCTCCAGATCATTGCGCTCAGCCAGCAACGCGCGGATCTGCAGGCCGGTGGTGCCGTGTTCGCCGTCGATGAAGATTTTCGGTTTCATGGACTGATCAAATTCCCTGATATTCTAGGACTATATGCCGTTGCCGTGATTCACTGCGGCACCGTTGTGATGGCCGTTGTTCAGCTCTTCAAGCCGTGCCTTTCGCTCCGCCAACAGGCCGAGGTATTGCATGGCCACCATCGAGCCGGCGATTGCCGTTATATCGGCGTGATCATAGGCCGGCGCAACCTCTACGACATCGGCGCCGACAATATCGATCTGGTTGAGCTGGCGCAGCGTTGACAGGATTTTCGCCGAGGACGGTCCGCCGGCGACCGGCGTGCCGGTTCCCGGCGCATAGGCCGGATCGAGGCAGTCGATGTCGAAGGTGAGATAGGTCTTCTTGCCGCCGGTGCGGTCGACGATGGCGTAGGCGATATCGGACGCCCGCATCTCCTCGATTTCATGGCCGTAGAGAATCTTGATGCCGAACGTGTCGGGCGCATGGGTGCGGATGCCGATCTGGATCGAACGATCGGGATCGATGATGCCTTCCTTGACGGCGCGGCCGACGAAGGAGCCATGGTCGATGCGCTTGCCGTCGTCCGGCCAGGTGTCCTGATGCGCATCGAACTGCACCAGTGCGAGCGGACCGTGGATGGCGGCATGCGCCTTGAGCAGCGGCCAGGTGACGAAATGGTCGCCGCCGAGCGTCAGCAGGAAGGCGCCCGACTTCAAGATCTTGGCGGCTTCGCGCTCGATCGTGCCGGGTGTCTTCTGGTGGTTGCCCGAATCGAGCAGGCAATCGCCATAGTCGACCACCGCCAGATGCTCGAACAGATCGCGTGAAAAGGGATACTGCGGGTCGTTGTCGAGGATCGCCGAGGCACGGCGGATGGCCTGCGGCCCAAAGCGGGCGCCAGGCCGGTTGGTGACGGCGGCGTCGAAGGGGATACCCCACACCACCGCGTCCGCGCCCTTCACGTCCTTGGTGTATTTGCGCCGCATGAACGACAGCGCGCCGGCATAGGTCGGCTCGAACGCGGCGCCCGTTTTGGAACGGGCGGTGAAGGCGTTGTCGATGTTGTTGTTCGCCATTACGGATCCTCGTTTTTCATCGGGGTGCAACCACTACAGAACCGGCACGGAAGATGCCAGTCACAGCTTGGCGAGACGGAATGGCGCTCAGCGAGTGCCACGGTAAGACAGGATTTGTATCATCATGACGCAGACCGCGTTTCTCAACCCCACCCGTGCCGCGGCGTCGACCCACACCGGTACGATCGCGGGTGAACGCTTCCTGGTTCTCGATTCGTGGCGCGGCATCTGCGCGCTTCTGGTGGCACTGTTTCACTTCCCGACCGGTTCGACGATTTCGCAAAGCGCCTTCATTGGTTCGTCCTACCTCTTCGTCGATTTCTTCTTCGTTCTGTCCGGCTTCGTCATTGCCAGCAGCTACGGCGATAGGCTGAACCAGCCGGAACAGGTCGCGCGCTTCGCACTGGTCCGTTTCGGCCGCATCTACCCGCTGCATCTGCTCATGCTTGCCGCCTTTGCCGGCTTCGAGCTGCTGCGGCTGATGCTGCCGCAATTGCACGGCACCGGGGCTGCTCCCTTCACCGGTGGCTTCGATCTCAACAGCCTGCTTGCCAATCTTCTGCTGCTGCAGGGTGTCGGCTTCGAGGATCAATTGACCTGGAATGCACCAAGCTGGAGCATTTCGGCCGAGTTCTTCGCCTATCTCTTGTTTGCCGGCGTGGTCTTCGTCGCCGGCGCGCGCGCCTGGATATGGTTCGTCGCCGCCGCCGTCACCGCGCCGCTTTTCCTGCTCGGCTTCTCGACCCATCATATGGATGTGTCCTTCGATTTCGGCTTCATCCGCTGCCTGTACGGCTTCTCGCTCGGCGCCTTGCTGGCCTGGTTTCAGCATGATTCCATTGCAGGGGCGCGACAGGCCCTCGCCAGGGGCGGCCCACGCATGGCCTGGACACTTGCCGAAATCGTCATGGTCGCCGTCATCGTGCTTTTCGTCTCGCTGGCCGGCGGCAATGATTTTGGCATCGCGGCCCCGCTGGTGTTCGCGCTGGCGCTGTTTCTGTTCGCTCATGAGGGCGGCTGGATCAGCGCCTTGCTGAGAGCCCCATTCATGCTGACGCTCGGCGCGCTGTCCTATTCGATCTACATGGCCCACATCTTCGTCCAGGCGCGCCTGATCAACGTCGCCGGGCTCGTCGAGCGCAAGCTCGGTCTCGGCCTGATCGGCGACTTCATGCTGCGTGGCCACTCTGCCACCGGTTTTGGCGCCGGC
Organism: Mesorhizobium sp. M7A.F.Ca.US.008.03.1.1; assembly: GCF_003997495.1. Lineage (GTDB taxonomy): Bacteria > Pseudomonadota > Alphaproteobacteria > Rhizobiales > Rhizobiaceae > Mesorhizobium. The sequence goes on from NZ_RZRU01000007.1 coordinate 189,380, forward strand.
TGGACGGGAGCGGTGGCGATCATCGTCATGCTCGCCGCCACCATTGCCGTCTCCTGGATCACCTGGCGTTTCGTCGAGATGCCGGCCATGGCGTGGTTCCGCAGGCTCTCGAAACGCATCTGACGCACCTGCTGCGAGTATTCCGCTAGCCGGCTTCGTTCACCCAGATGTCACGGGCATCGCCTATCCGGGTGTCGATCCGGCAAGGAGCGATTCTCGATGCGGACCCTTTGGCTGAGTCTTCTGCTTTACACGGCCCAGGCAGCCGCCTCTGGCCAGGCCTTTGCCGGCGAGACCCGCGCCAGACAGATCCTCGACCGCTTCGAGCATGCCAACCAGTGGCGCGACCACGTCATGGTGGCAGCGCATCGCGCCGGCAGCATGCAGCTCGGCAAGACGCTCTATGCGGAAAATTCGATTGCCGCTGTCGAAGGCTCGATCGCCATGGGGGCCGAAATCGTCGAGGTCGACATCAGGCGCTCGAAGGACGGCGAGTTCGTCGTCATGCATGACAGCTGGCTCGACCGCACCACGACCTGCAAGGGCGAGGTGGTCAAGTACACGCTGGCCGAACTGAAGACCTGCCGGCTGCTGGTCGAAGGCACCGGTGCGGTGACAGGTGAAACAGTCTCGACGCTGCGCGAGATGCTGACGGCGACCAGGGACAGAATCCTCATCAACCTCGACAACAAGCTCGACGTGGGCGACCTCCCGGGCATGATTGCGGTCGCCCGCGATCTCGGCATGGCCGAACAGGTCATCGTCAAGGAGAATTTGTGGAACCAGGACAGGATCACCGCAGTCAAGGCCGCAATGACCGCCATCGGCGGCGGCTTCCAGTTCATGCCGATCATCGCCGATGACGCGGTGCGTGATGTCAGCTTCGCCGAGGCGGTCGACCATGCCTTCTCGCCGCGTGCGATCGAGCTGATCAACTGGCGGGCAGGCGCCGAGACGCTGACCGAGACCGGCGGACCACTGTTCAGCACGCGCATGCGCGCGGCCGCAGTGCGGGGCGACTGGCACATCTGGGCCGACACCTACGCCATCATTGGCAAGCCGGGCGGCTTCCTCGCCGGCGGCCGCGGTGACGAACTGGCCGTGCAGGCCAGCCTGCCGCGCGAAGCCTGGGGTTTCTGGGCTGATCGCGGCGCCACCATCATCCAGACCGACGAGCCGAAGGCGGCCATCGACTGGCTGGCGGCGCATGATTTTCGCGTGCCTTATGCGAACGAGGCGCGGCAGGCTGAGCCGGCGAATACGGCGAGTATCAATTAGCAATCGATGATGGCGCAGTCACCCCACCTTGGGAACGCCGGCGCCATCACCCCACCCGGCGCGAAGCGCCGGGTGGGGTGACTGTCGAGCCCTAAAAAGGCGTCCGAAGACGGCCTTAGCTTCCATAGCTGCATGCAGGTCCTGCGCCTCAAGCCGCCATCGCCATCGCATCCAACTCCCCCAGCACACCCTCCGAAAGCTGCAGTTCGCCCGCCGCCAGGTTTTCCCTGAGATGCCCGACCGACGATGTGCCGGGGATCAGCAGGATATTGGGCGCGCGGCGCAGCAGCCAGGCGAGCGCCACCTGCATGGGGGTGGCGCCGAGGCGCGCTGCGACGTCCGACAGGGTGGACGATTGCAACGGATTGAAGCCGCCGAGCGGGAAGAACGGCACATAGGCAATGCCGTCGCGGGCAAGGTCGTCGATCAGCGCATCGTCGCCGCGATGCGCCAGATTGTATTGGTTCTGCACGCAGACGATCTCGGCGATCCGGCGTCCTTGCGCGATCTGCGCCGACGTCACGTTGCTCAGCCCGATGTGCCTGACCAGGCCCTTTTGTTGAAGCTCGGCCAGCACGGTGAGCGGCGCTTCGATCGATCCCTCGGCTGGACCATGGGTATCGAACATGATGCGTAAATTGACGACGTCGAGCACCTCGAGCCCGAGATTGCTGAGATTGTCGTGCACCGCCTGGGTCAGCGCTTCTGGCGAAAAGGCCGGCAGCCATGATCCATCCGCGCCGCGCTGGGCGCCGATCTTGGTGACGATGACCAGATCGTCCTTGTAGGGCGCCAGCGCCTCGCGGATCAGCCGGTTGGTGACGTGCGGACCGTAGAAGTCGCTGGTATCGATGTGGTCGATCCCCTGCGCAACGGCCTCGCGCAACACGGCCAATGCCGCGTCATGGTCTTTGGGCGGCCCGAACACGCCGGGACCGGCAAGCTGCATGGCACCGTAGCCAAGCCGCTTCACGGTGTGGCTGCCAAGCTTGAAGGTGGCGGGAGTGAAGGTGCCGGCCTGTTGAATATTGGACATGATTGATCTCCTTTGAAGGAGCCAGAGATAGGCGCTGCCCAACCTCGTGATAATCCGGTACAATCCACACAGGCCGTGCGGAATAGCGAACAATGATGGACCTCAGTGATCTGAACGCTTTCGTGGCAGTGGCGCGCGCCGGCGGCTTTCGCGATGGCGCGCGTGCCAGTGGCGGCAGCGCTTCGGGCTTGAGCGAGGCGGTGCGTCGCCTCGAGGCACAGCTTGGTGTCAGGTTGTTCAATCGCACGACGCGCAGCGTTGTTCCGACCGAGGCGGGCCTTAGCCTTCTGGAGCGGCTCGGCCCGGCGCTGTCGGAGGTGGAGGCGGCGCTGGACGTGGTGAACGGCTTTCGCGACAGGCCGGCGGGCTCGTTGCGTCTCAATGTGCCGGTTAGTGCTGCTCGGCTGATATTGCCCGACATCGTCCCGGGTTTCCTGGCCGCTTATCCCGGTATCAGGCTGGAGGTGATCGCCGACGAGAACTTCGTCGACGTGCTGGCGGCCGGCTGCGATGCGGGCATCCGCTACGACGAACGGCTGGAACAGGACATGATCGCAGTGCCGATCGGACCGCGCGTGCAGCATTTCGCCGCCGCCGCCAGCCCTGCCTATCTTGCTCGCCATGGGCGCCCGGAACACCCGAGCGACCTGCTTGGCCATTCCTGCGTGCGCGGACGCTTTGCCAGCGGTGCGATGCTGCCATGGGAATTCGAGCGCGACGGCGAGGTGGTGCGGGTCGATCCGACGGGGCCATTGATCGTGCGGATCGGCGGTGCAACCGATCTAGCCGTCGACGCGGCCATCGCCGGCACCGGCATCATCGGCCTCTTCGAGGGCTGGCTTCGCCCTTACTTCGACAGCGGTGCGCTTGAGCCGGTGCTCGAACCGTGGTGGCAGAGTTTTCCCGGACCGTTTCTCTATTATCCCGGCCGGCGCCTGGTTCCGGCCCCGCTGCGGGCGTTCATCGACTATATCAAGGGCGGCAAGGCCTGACCTGTTTTATGCCGGCGCCATCCCGGCGCTGCGCGCCGACCTCCCATCAAGGGGAGGTAGGGCGCCGCGCTCTTCGTTCTGGCGCCTGCCGATTTTGCCGATATCTCGGCAAGCGGAATTGCCGCGCTCTTCTACCTCCCCTCGATGGAGAGGTCGCGCCGCAGGCGCGGGTGGGGTGACTGCCGAGACCTAAACGAAAAAAGGCCGCCCGGAGGCGGCCTTCGATTGTCTGAAGCTGCGAAGTGCTTAGCGCTTCGAGAACTGGAACGAACGACGGGCCTTCGCCTTGCCGTACTTCTTGCGCTCGACGACGCGGCTGTCGCGGGTCAGGAAGCCACCCTTCTTGAGCACGGCGCGCAGCGTCGGCTCGTAGTAGGTCAGCGCCTTGGAGATGCCGTGACGCACGGCGCCCGCCTGGCCGGAGAGACCGCCGCCGACGACTGTCGCGACGATGTCGTACTGGCCGGCGCGGTTGGAGGCGATGATCGGCTGGTTGAGGATCATCTGCAGGACCGGACGCGCGAAATAGGTCGCGAATTCCTTGTCGTTGACGATGATCTTGCCGGAACCCGGCTTCACCCAGACACGCGCAATGGCGTTCTTGCGCTTGCCGGTGGCATAGGCGCGGCCCGACTTGTCGAGCTTCTGGACGTGGACGGGGGCTGCCGGCTGGGTATTGGTGTTGCCGGTGGCGGCGCCCAGTTCTGCGAGCGAGGAAAGCTCAGCCATCTTATGCGACCTTCTTGTTCTTGGCGTTCAGCTTGGCCACGTCGAGCACGACGGGCTGCTGGGCGACATGCGGATGCTCGGCGCCTGCGTAGACGCGCAGGTTCTTCATCTGGCGACGGCCGAGCGGACCACGCGGGACCATGCGCTCAACGGCCTTCTCGACGACACGCTCGGGGAAACGACCCTCGAGCAGCTGGCGCGCGGTGCGCTCCTTGATGCCGCCTGGGTGGCCGGTGTGCCAGTAATAGACCTTGTCGGTGAACTTCTTGCCGGTGAACACCACCTTGTCGGCATTGATGACAATAACGTTGTCGCCGTCGTCGACATGCGGGGTGAAGGTCGGCTTGTGCTTGCCGCGAAGATGATTGGCGATGACAGTGGCCAGACGACCGACGACGAGACCTTCGGCGTCGATCAGGATCCACTTCTTCACCACATCCGCAGGCTTCTGCGAAAAGGTTGTCATGTTTTCTGCTCTCGGTTCTGACCTTCATAAGAGAAGGCGTTTCTTGTTGCTTGGATTGGCGAAAGGCGCTTGCCCGCCGCCAATAACAAAACGGCGGCCTTTGCGGGCCGCTGCTTCGTGAGGGGCTTATAGGGGAGGGTGGTGATCGCGTCAAGGCGAACGAAAAGTCGGACATCAGGTAAAATGTAGCAAAAACAATAAGTTGAACAAAAGGTATTATTTTACCACATCGCCATTCCGCTTAGGTGGGATCGAATAGGTGCCGGTGGCGTGCGCCACCGTGTGTCCGCCCGGGCCGGCGACGATGTCGATGTCGAACACCATCAGGCTCTTCCCCAGCTTCAGGATGCGGCAATGGCCGTCGATCGGTCCGGCCTCGGCCTTGCGGACGAAATTGATGTCGAGGTTGACGGTGACGGAAAGGGCATCCGGCCCGGCATGACTGAGCACACAGACATAACCGCCGATGTCGGCCAGCGTGAACAGCGACGGGCCGGATACGGTGCCGCCGGGACGCAGGTGCCGCTCGCCGGCATTGAGCCGCACGGTACAGCCGCCAGGGAACACATCGATCGCCTCGTAATATTTGAACTGTTCGTTGAGCTGCGGGTAGACGGTTTCCATCAGCGCATTGACTTGTTGCGCGGTCAGCACCGGCTTCAAATTGGTCTGGGCGGGCATGTCGGTCTCACGTTTTGTGCGTAGCTGTATGGGCGCAGCGCGGCATTTCTGACAACCTTCGTCCCTTGGCGCAAGCAATGGGTGTTGGACGAAACCTGATCCGGTATTAGATACTCTGGCAGCCCCGAGCGGAATCGCGGAGACCTTATCCATGGCCGAAATCCTTGCCATCAAGCCTGCCGCCGTTGAGGGGCCGGTTGTTGCACAACTGGACAAGGGCGTGCTGCGCCTCACACTCGCCAATCCGCCCGCCAACGCCCTGTCGCTGGCGGTAATGGCGGCGCTGACGACGGAATTCGAGCGCGCCAAGACCAACAAGGCCGTTCGCGTCATCATTTTGTCGGCGGCCGGAAAAGTGTTCTGCGCCGGCCACGATCTCAAGGAAATGACCGCGCGCCGCACTGACGCCGATCATGGCAAGGCCTTCTTCGCAGAGACGTTTGCTGCTTGTGCGACGCTGATGCAGGCGATCGTGCGCCATCCCGTGCCTGTCATCGCGGAAGTTGACGGCCTCGCCACCGCCGCCGGGCTGCAACTGGTCGCCAGCTGCGATTTAGCGATCGCTTCGCATGAGGCGACTTTCTGCACGCCGGGCGTCAACATCGGCCTGTTCTGCTCGACGCCGATGGTGGCGTTGTCGCGCAATGTCTCGCGCAAGCATGCCATGGAGATGCTGCTGACCGGAGAGACGATCGATGCGGCGACCGCCAAGGAGTTCGGCCTGGTCAACCGCGTCGTGCCGCGCGAATATCTGAATCAGATCGTCACCAAATACGCGCAAACCATTGCTTCCAAATCATCTTTGGTGATCAAGACGGGCAAGGAAGCCTTTTACGCGCAGGCCGAGATGGGGCTGGCGGACGCCTACGCCTATACCGGCCGGATCATGGTCGAAAACATGCTGGCGCGTGACGCCGAGGAAGGCATCGGCGCCTTCATCGGCAAGCGCAAGCCGGAATGGACGGAGGAATAGGAGCAGCACCATGGAGCCGCGCATCTCCATCATCACGATCGCGACTGACGATCTCGACCGCGCGGTGCGTTTCTATGAGGCGATGGGCTTGAAGCGGCATGCCGGCATTACCGAAGGTGTCGCCTTCTTCCAGATGGGCGGCGTCATTCTGGGCCTGTTCCCGCGCGCCAGCGCCGAAGAGGATTCCGGCATCGCCTTCGCCGCGGCGCCATCGGCGGTCTCCCTCGCCTACAACACTCGCTCCGACGCCGAAGTCGACGACGTGCTCGCCAGGGCGGAAAAAGCCGGCGGCCGGATCGTCAAGCCGGCCGGCCGCGCCTTCTGGGGTGGCTGGTACGGCTATTTTGCCGATGCCGACGGACATGTCTGGGAAGTGGCGCACAATCCGGCCTTTCCGATCGCGGAAGACGGCACGATTTCACTGCCCAAATGATGCGAACCGGCTGATGGCCCATCGCAAGCAGCTGACGCGGCTAAAGGCTCCCTACCTAAAGCGCATCCTGCTCGCCGCCGAGCGGGTCGAGGATTGGGAAAAGTATCCATGGAACCTGCCGCTGTTTCGCGGCCACGAGTTCGAACTCGAATTCACCACGCCGATCACCATCATTGTCGGTGAGAACGGCACCGGCAAATCGACGCTGCTCGAGGCGATAGGCGCATTGGCCGGCTATGATGAGGCCGGCGGCGGCAAGGGATATAGGCCGGTCGACCATTCCGGCGCCGTCGACAAAAGTGGTGCAGCACTTGCAGACACATTCCGTGGCCACTGGCTGCCGAAAGTCACCGCCGGCTGGTTCTTTCGCGCCGAATCCTTCTACTCCGTGGCTCGCTATCTCGATCGGGCGGCGCTGGAGTCTGGCGAGGCACCGCCGGACTTCCTGTCCTGGTCGCATGGCGAAGGTTTTATCCGCTTTTTCGAGGAGCGCTGCCGCAGGCAAGGCATCTACATCCTCGACGAGCCCGAGAGCGCGCTTTCGCCGTCGCGTCAGATCGAGCTGCTCAAGATGCTGCGGCGCATGAACCAGTCAGGCACCGCGCAAGTGATCATGGCAACGCATTCGCCGCTGCTGATGGCTTGTCCAGGCGCGCGGCTGTTCCGCATCAGCCGGTTCGGGCTCGAGCCCGCGGACTTTCGCGACACGGACCACTTCCGCATGCTGCGCGATTTCAGCAATGACCCGGATGGCTTTCTCGACGAGGCGTTGTATGAGGACGAGGCATGAACCACGATAGCTACGACAACACCTACATCGCCGGCATCCTCAATTCGGTGAAGACCATCGCCATGGTCGGCGCATCCGCCAATGATGTGCGGCCAAGCTATTTCGTGCTGAAATATCTGCTGGCCAAGGGGTTTTCGGTGTTCCCGATCAACCCTGGCCAGGCCGGCAAGGAGAATATCGGCCGGATGACTTATGCGAGGCTCGCCGATATTCCAGAGCCGATCGACATGGTTGACATTTTTCGCGCGCCGGCGGCTGTGCCTGGCATCGTCGACGAGGCGTTGCGGCTCGATCCCTTGCCGAAAGTCATCTGGATGCAGCTCGGAGTGCGCCATGACGAGACCGCCGCGCGCGCCGAGGCTGCCGGCATCAAGGTGGTGATGAACCGCTGCCCCAAGATCGAATATGGCAAGCTGTCCGGAGAGATCGGCTGGACCGGCGTCAATTCCGGCGTGCTGTCTTCGAAGAAGCCGCTGATGCGGTCGGGATTCCAGAGTTTCGGCGTGCGCCAGAAATAGTGCGCGTCGCTCAAAAGTGCGCGGCGGTTTTGGGATAACGACGTGCACCAAAAGCAAGGCCTGATGCGCAATGCGCCTTGGCGCAAAATTATTCCTCAGGTCAGCGCATTTTCTACGGCCTCGGCCGCAGATCATTCGCCGAAGGGCATTTTCTTCTTTGCATTCCCGCTCGGGCTTCGCCAAGAATGCCCGGCCATTTCAAGAATTTCAAAAGGGAGGTTTCGATGACCCGCACGCCCGGTTTCAATACGCTCGCCGTCCATGCCGGCGCCAAGCCAGACCCGGCGACCGGCGCGCGCGCCACGCCAATCTATCAGACCACCTCCTTCGTCTTCGATGATGCCGACCATGCCGCCTCGCTGTTCGGGCTGAAGGCCTTCGGTAACATCTACACCCGCATCATGAACCCGACCCAGGCGGTGCTGGAAGAACGCATGGCGGCCCTCGAAGGCGGCACGGCGGCCCTCGCGGTCGCCTCCGGCCATGCAGCGCAGGTGATCGTGTTCCACAATCTGATGCAGCCGGGCGACAATTTCGTCGCCGCCAACAAGCTTTACGGCGGTTCGATCAACCAGTTCGGCCATGCCTTCAAGAATTATGGCTGGGAGGTGCGCTGGGCCGACACATACGACATCTCGACTTTCGAAAGCCAGATCGACGACAGGACCAAGGCGATCTTCATCGAGAGCCTCGCCAATCCGGGCGGCACCTTCGTCGATATCGAGAAGATCGGCGACATCGCGCGCAGGCACGGCCTGCCGCTGATCGTCGACAACACGCTTGCCTCGCCCTACCTGATCCGGCCGATCGAGCATGGCGCCGACATCGTCGTGCATTCGCTGACCAAGTTCATCGGCGGCCATGGCAATTCGATCGGCGGCGCCATCGTCGATGGCGGCACCTTCGACTGGTCGAAGTCGGGCAAATACCCGATGCTGTCGGAACCGCGTCCCGAATATGGCGGTCTCGTCCTGCACGAAACCTTCGGCAATTTCGCCTTCGCCATCGCCGCGCGCGTGCTCGGCCTGCGCGATCTCGGCCCGGCGATCTCGCCGTTCAACGCCTTCCTCATCCTGACCGGCCTGGAAACCTTGCCGCTGCGCATGCAGCGCCACTGCGACAACGCCGTGACGGTCGCTGCCTGGCTGTCCAACCACCCGAAGGTCGCGTCGGTGAACTACCCCGGCCTGCCCAGCGACAAGAACAACGCGCTGCAGAAGAAGTACTCACCGCTTGGCGCCGGCGCCGTGTTCACCTTCGCTCTCAAGGGCGGCTACGACGCCGGCGTCAAATTCGTCGAGGCGCTCGAATTGTTCTCGCACCTCGCCAATGTCGGCGACACCAAGTCGCTGGTCATCCACCCTGCTTCGACCACGCACCGCCAGCTTTCCGACGAGCAGAAGGTCAAGGCCGGCGCAGGACCGGACACGGTGCGGCTTTCGATCGGCATCGAGGACGTCAACGACATCGTCGCCGACCTCGAACAGGCGCTTGCCAAGGTCTGACCGATCATGAGCGAGTCAAAATTCCTTGCCATCGGCGTCGACACTGTCGACGCCGAACAGGGCGCGCCGGCGCCGGACCGGCTGATCTCGGGCGATCCCAAATTCCGCACCTGGAATGTCGAGGAGCGCGACGGCGGCCTCTACGCCGGCATCTGGGAATCGACCCCGGGCAAATGGCGCATCGTCTATGACGAGTGGGAATTCTGCCACATCCTGTCCGGCGTTTCGGTGATCGCGGAGGACGGCGGGCAAGCGCGCACCGTTCGGGCCGGCGACAGTTTCGTGCTGAGGCCCGGCTTCAAAGGCAGCTGGGAAGTGCTTGAAACGACTCGCAAGGAGTATGTGATCAAGCTCTGATCACTTCCCCGGAAACTGGCTGAGCAGGCTGTCCTGGAAGGTCAAGACCAACCCGCGCTTCGTCAAAAGCCAACGGCGAGCGTTTCCAGCCCATGGAAGTGGTAAGTGTCGCGGAAGCTTGGCCTTTCGGCAAGATGCAGCTTCGGGTGCCGTTCGAACAAGGCTTTCAGCGACACCTGCAATTCGAGCCGGGCGAGCGGCGCGCCGATGCAGAAATGGATGCCGGCACCGAAGGACACGTTCTTCTGGTCCGAACGGCCGGGCCGGAAGGCGAGGGGATCGGCGAAGGCGCGTGGGTCGTGATTGGCCATGCCCAGCAGCAACCCGATCGTCTGGCCCGGCTGCACGACGATACCGGGCGCGACCTCGACCTCCTGATAGGCATAGCGCGCGAACATGTGCAGCGGCGCGTCGAAGCGCAGGCATTCCTCGACCGTTGCCGCGGTCGCCTCGGGCGAACCGAAGAAGCGACTGACGTCGCCGCCTTGCATAAGGATCGAGCGGACGGCATTGCCGGTCTGATGCACGGTCGCTTCGTGGCCGGCATTGAGCAGCAGGATCGCCGAGGACACCATCTCGTCCTCCGATAACCTCTCACCGTCCTCCTGCGCCGAGATCAGCAGCGACAACAGGTCGTCGCCGGGATTCCTGCGCCGCTCGATGACGTGGCCCCGGAGGAAATCCGCAAATTCGCGGGCGGCGCGGTTGGCCGTCTCTTCGATCGCGCGTGTGCGGCCATGCATGTACATGGCAACCATCTGGTGCGACCAGTCGAGCAGTTGCGGCCCCATTTCGACCGGCACGCCGAGCATTTCGGCAATGATGGTGATCGGCAAGGGTGCCGCGAAATCAGGCAACAGGTCGACCGTCTTGCCCGGTTCGAAACGGTCGATCAACTCGTTGGCCAAGACCTCGACACGCGGCCGCAGCCGTTCGACCTGGCGCGAGACGAAGGCTCGGTTGACCAGTGTTCTCAGCCGCGTGTGCACCGGCGGCTCCAGTTCCAGCATCGAATTGGCTTCGACGCCGTCGAAAGCGCTGAGATGGCTGCGGTCCTGACCGATGCCGCGACTGTCTGGAATGCCGGCCGGGTTCTGGCGACCGAAGCGGCGGTCGCGCAGCAGCCGGTTGACGTCGTCAAAGCCGCCAAAGCACCAGAAGCCGAATTCTTCCCAGAAGAATGCATTCGATACGCCGTGCAGGAAAGCATAGGCGTCATAAGGGTTTTGAAAAAAAGCCGGCTCGTGCGGATCAAGCCGCAGATGTCGAGTGGCTGGATCAAAGGCCAGGGCGGGAGGCGTCAATTTGCTCATGCCAGACCAATAGCGCGGCTTGCCAGCCTGGTTCCAGACCGTATGTTGGCGCCCGCAATCGAATATGTTGAGCCAGCCGACCGGCTGCGGAAAGTCTGATTTGATGAAGGTGATCATTGTCGGTGCGGGTATTGCTGGTCTCTCGACGGCGTGGTCGCTGGTCAAGGCGGGTCACAGCGTTTCGATCGTCGAGCAGGGGCTGATCCCGAACCCGCTGGCCGCGTCGGGCGACCATCATCGCATCATCCGCCGCGCCTACCGAGCGGGGACCGGCTATGGCCGGCTGATCACCGAAGCCTACCAGGCCTGGGACGAGATGTGGGCCGATCTCGGCGAAAGCCATCTCGATGCGCGCGGATTTGTCTGCATTTCGCGCGAGCCGGGCGACGAGGCCGAGGAATATCGGGAGGGCCTGGAAGAAGGCAATTTTCCGTTCGAGTTGCTGGAGCCGGACGCAGCCGTGAAGCGCTGGCCGTTTCTTGAATCCGGTTCGTTCCGCTATGCCTATTTTTCGACCGAAGGCGGCGCGCTGCATTGCCGCAAGATCGCCTCCGGCCTGGCAAAGTGGCTGCGCGTCAACGGCGCCAATGTCTACGAACACAGCAGGGTCACCGTGATCGACGCCGAAGCCGGTCATATCGTGCTCGAAAGCGGCGAGACCATGCAGGCCGACCGCATCGTCGTCGCCGCCGGTGCCTGGGTGCTGAAACTGTTCCCGGAGCTGGACAGCGAACTGAAGACCTATCGAACAGCACTCGCCTATGTCGAACCGCCGGCCGACCTCGAGGCCGCCTGGCAGGCTTCACCGGTTGTCCTCGATATCGGCGGCGCGGTCGACGGCTATGTGATCCCGCCCTCGGGCGGCGCCGGCATGAAATTCGGTTCGGGGCTGCACAGGGTGCCGACCAGCGACGCCGACTGGAACCGTGAGCCGGTGGCCGGCGAGGGCGAGGCGATCCGCAACCTGTTCTCGCCGCCGATCGCCCGGATCGAGGAATACAGGGTGACCGAGGTCGTCACCTGCGCCTACACCTTCACATCAGACGAAAAATTCATGGCGCATGAAAAGGGCAAGTGCCTGATCGTCTCGGCCTGTTCGGGCCATGGCTACAAGTTCGGCGCGGCGGTCGGCAGGCGCGTTGCGGCGGCGGTAGGCGACGGCGACATCGCCGGCCTGAAGACATAGCTGCGGGCGGAAGTGGCCTCAACGCCCGCTGAAGCTTGACCTAATCCTGGCAATGCCTGGGAATATGCACGCGTCGCCAGCCCGATGAGCCTTCTCGGACCAGCACGCGGCGCGCGACGGTCTGGTAGGAGGCGGGGACATCGATGATGCGCCTTTGCTCCGGCTGCACCAGCACTTCCTCGGCGATGCTGTCGTACTGTGCCGGGATGACGACACGGCGCGTGCGTTCGGGCTGGATCACCACGGTTTTGGCGACACGTTCGTAGCGCGTCTTGTGCCAGACCTTGCACAGCACCTTGCGGCCATGGATGGCGCGCCATTCCCAGGAATAGCCGCCGCCATCGACCCGGACCATGCTGTAGACGGTGCGGGTGACGGCCGGCACGATCTGGTAGGTCACTTGCGCCGGAACGGTCATCACGACGCGCTCGCGCGTGCCATAGATAGGGGGGATATAGTCGACCTGCTGACCGGGAGGACTGATCATCACGTCTTCATAGACCGTGTCGTACACGGCCGGACTGCGGACCGGTTCATAGCATTCGACGGCTTGGCCGCCGGCCGCTGTCTGCGAAATCGTGCCGAGCATGGTCAGCCCGGCAATGGTGAAGCATGCGGTTTTCCCGGACATGACACTCCCCGTGTTGAACTCCACGCATAAGTTCAACGTTGAATTGTAGAGGAAGCCGTTTCGGAGAAAAGCGGTTTCGGCGCATTTCGTTAAGTGACGCGGTTAAGAAACTGCTACCTTTGCGAGACCGGCCATGCGGCTCCAGACCCGCGGAAGCATCCGTCGGCCCGAATCCTTGGTCAGAAAGCTTGATTCGACTTACCCAGATGGCTAGGAGGGGTCGGCCTTGCACAAGGATGAGCCGGCATCCTATTTACGGAATAACGATCCAGAACCGATTCTGCCCGATCTGCCAGCATTCCCGGCGCCGGAATCCCACCGCGAGATAAGAGACAACTGATGAAGAACCCCGTCGAAACCTACATGAACCTCGTTCCGATGGTGGTCGAACAGACCAATCGCGGCGAGCGGGCCTACGACATTTTCTCGCGCCTCCTCAAGGAGCGCATCATTTTCATCACCGGTCCGGTCGAGGACGGCATGGCGACGCTGGTCTGCGCGCAGCTTTTGTTCCTCGAAGCCGAGAATCCGAAGAAAGAGATCAACCTCTATATCAATTCTCCGGGCGGCGTCGTCACCTCGGGCATGGCGATCTACGACACCATGCAGTTCATCAAGCCGGCCGTGTCGACGCTTTGCATCGGCCAGGCGGCTTCGATGGGCTCGCTGCTTCTGACCGCCGGTCACAAGGATATGCGCTTTGCCACGCCGAACGCCCGCATCATGGTTCACCAGCCTTCCGGCGGCTTCCAGGGCCAGGCGTCCGACATCGAGCGCCACGCCATGGATATCGTCAAGCTGAAGCGTCGCCTCAACGAGGTCTACGTCAAGCACACCGGCAAGAGCTACGAAGAGATCGAGAAGACGCTCGACCGCGACCATTTCATGACTGCCGACGAAGCCAGGGATTTCGGCCTCATCGACAAGGTCATTTCGTCGCGCGAGCCGCCTGAAGGCGCTGTGGCATAAGGGCTTATTGGCAGTTGGATGGCGGCATCACGCGCTTTTGGTGTGTCTTGCGGCATTTCGGCCACAATTGGCTGTTCCCTCGGGGGACAGGATTGCCTACGTTAAGGCTATGTTGAGTTTCGGCGGCTTAGCTTTATGCGGGGTTGTCGCGAATCATTGCCACGTTTTCTGATTTGTGTTTCGTACGGAATGCGTTGCGGGAGCCGGGACACACTGGCGGCGGCGGATTCCCGCGATAGATAGAGTATGCGCCCTTTCAGCCAGACCATCGGCGGGCGGCCATGAAAGGACATGAAAATGAGCAAGGTCGGCAACAACAGCGGCGATTCCAAGAACACGCTTTACTGCTCGTTTTGCGGCAAAAGCCAGCACGAGGTGCGCAAGCTGATCGCCGGTCCGACGGTCTTCATCTGCGACGAGTGCGTCGAGCTCTGCATGGACATCATCCGTGAGGAGAACAAGACCTCGATGGTGAAGTCACGCGAAGGCGTGCCGACACCGCAGGAGATCCTCAAGGTTCTCGACGACTATGTGATCGGCCAGCCCTACGCCAAGCGCGTGCTGTCGGTGGCGGTCCACAACCACTACAAGCGCCTCGCGCACGCCGGCAAGAACAACGATGTCGAACTGGCGAAGTCCAACATCCTTTTGATCGGCCCGACCGGTTGCGGCAAGACGCTGCTCGCGCAGACGCTGGCCCGCATCATCGACGTGCCCTTCACCATGGCTGACGCGACGACGCTGACCGAAGCCGGTTATGTCGGCGAGGACGTCGAGAACATCATCCTGAAGCTGTTGCAATCGGCCGACTACAATGTCGAGCGGGCCCAGCGTGGCATCGTCTACATCGACGAAATCGACAAGATTTCGCGCAAGTCCGACAATCCCTCGATCACCCGCGACGTGTCGGGCGAGGGCGTGCAGCAGGCGCTCCTGAAGATCATGGAAGGCACCGTCGCCTCCGTGCCCCCGCAGGGCGGCAGGAAGCATCCACAGCAGGAGTTCCTGCAGGTCGACACCGCCAACATCCTGTTCATCTGCGGCGGCGCCTTCGCCGGGCTGGACAAGATCATCTCGGATCGCGGCCGCAAGACCTCGATCGGCTTCGGCGCCATCGTCGCTTCGCCGGAGGATCGCCGCACTGGCGATGTTTTCCGCCTGGTCGAGCCCGAGGATCTGTTGAAGTTCGGTCTTATCCCCGAATTTGTCGGCCGTCTGCCGGTCTTGGCGACGCTGGAAGACCTTGACGAACCGGCGCTGATCCAGATCCTGACCGAGCCGAAGAACGCGCTGGTCAAGCAGTATCAGCGGCTGTTCGAGATGGAGAATGTCGACCTGACCTTCCACGAGAACGCTCTTTCGGCGATCGCCAAGCGCGCCATCGAGCGCAAGACCGGCGCGCGCGGCCTGCGTTCGATCATGGAGGCGATCCTGCTCGACACGATGTTCGAGCTTCCCGCACTCGAAGGCGTGCGCGAAGTGGTGATTTCGGAGGAGGTGGTGACCGGCAGTGCCCGGCCGCTCTACATCTACTCCGAGCAGAAGGAAAAGAAGGGCAATGTCAGCGCCTGACATGAGCCCGCAGCGAAATTCTGAAACGGCGCCGCAAGGCGCCGTTTTGCTGTCGCACAGCGGTTTTACGCGGCGTATGGGCTTGGCGTCGCAAATGTGTCACTCGCGGACGGGTTGGACGTGCGGATTTGGACACGCCCCTTGATCTTTGGGGGTTGTGCATCCAACTAACTGGAGAAGGCCGAGGTGCCCGATTTCTGTGCTGTAAAACTCCCGTCACAAACGGTGGTAGGCGGAACGATCCCCGGTCGTTAATATAAGATTCGCGGTTGGCTCAATTAGCGGCCGCGACATGAAAGGTTGGACAATGGCCAAAGTATCCAAGGCACCCAGCGACGGCGTCTTCGCAGTTCTCCCACTGCGCGACATCGTGGTGTTCCCGCACATGATCGTTCCGCTCTTCGTTGGGCGTGAGAAGTCGATCAAGGCGCTGGAAGAGGTGATGGGTCAGGAAAAGCAGATCCTGCTTGCCACCCAGATGAATGCCGCCGACGACGATCCCGAGCCCGATGCCATCTTCGACATCGGCACGCTCGCCAATGTGCTGCAATTGCTCAAGCTGCCCGACGGCACCGTCAAGGTTCTGGTCGAAGGCGCTTCGCGTGCGAAGATCGTCTCGTTCACCGATCGTCCCGACTTCCACGAGGCCCGCGCCGCGGCGCTGGTCGAGCCCGAAGAGGAAGAGGTCGAGGTTGAGGCGCTGGCGCGTTCGGTCGTCACCGACTTCGAGAACTACGTCAAGCTGAACAAGAAGATCTCGCCCGAAGTGGTGGGTGCTGCCAGCCAGATCGACGACTATTCCAAGCTCGCCGACACGGTTGCCTCGCATCTCGCCATCAAGATCCCTGAAAAGCAGGAAATGCTGGCCACGCTCTCGGTCAAGGAGCGGCTGGAAAAGGCTATGGGCTTCATGGAAGCCGAAATCTCCGTCCTGCAGGTGGAGAAGCGCATCCGCTCGCGCGTCAAGCGCCAGATGGAGAAGACGCAGCGCGAATACTACCTCAACGAGCAGATGAAGGCGATTCAGAAGGAACTCGGCGAAGGCGAGGACGGCCGTGACGAGGCCGCCGAGATCGAGGCGCGCATCAAGAAGACCAAGCTCTCCAAGGAGGCCCGCGAAAAGGCGGAAGCCGAGTTGAAGAAGCTCCGGACGATGTCGCCGATGTCGGCTGAATCGACCGTCGTGCGCAACTATCTCGACTGGATCCTGTCTATCCCGTGGGGCAAGAACTCCAAGGTCAAGCAGGACCTGGCTTTCGCGCAGAACGTGCTCGACACCGATCATTTCGGCCTCGACAAGGTCAAGGAGCGCATCGTCGAGTATCTCGCCGTGCAAAGCCGCCAGAAGAAGCTGAAGGGGCCGATCCTGTGCCTCGTCGGCCCTCCCGGCGTAGGCAAGACCTCGCTCGGCAAGTCGATCGCCAAGGCGACCGGTCGCGAATTCATCCGCATGGCGCTTGGCGGCGTGCGTGACGAGGCCGAGATCCGTGGCCACCGGCGGACCTATATCGGCTCGATGCCCGGCAAGGTCATCCAGTCGATGAAGAAAGCCAAGAAGTCCAACCCGCTTTTCCTGCTCGACGAGATCGACAAGATGGGCCAGGACTTCCGTGGCGATCCGTCATCGGCATTGCTTGAGGTTCTCGACCCGGAACAGAACTCGACGTTCATGGACCATTACCTCGAGGTCGAATACGACCTGTCGAGCGTGATGTTCGTGACGACGGCGAACACGCTGAACATCCCGGCGCCCTTGATGGACCGCATGGAGATCATCCGTATCGCCGGCTACACCGAGGACGAGAAGATCGAGATCGCCAAGCGGCACCTGATGCCGAAGGTGATCCGCGATCACGCCCTGCAGCCGAAGGAGTTTTCCGTCGGTGAGGACGCGATCCGCGCCATCGTCCAGACCTACACCCGTGAAGCGGGCGTCAGGAGCCTGGAGCGCGAGCTGATGAAGCTCGGGCGCAAGGCGGTGACCGAGATCCTAAAGACGAAGAAGAAGACGGTGAGCATCACGGCGGAGAACCTCTCCGATTACCTTGGTGTCCAGCGCTTCCGCTTCGGCCAGGTCGAGGCTGACGATCAGGTCGGTGTCGTCACAGGTCTTGCCTGGACGGAAGTCGGCGGCGAACTGCTGACGGTCGAAGGCGTAATGATGCCCGGCAAGGGCCGCATGACGGTGACAGGCAATCTGCGCGACGTGATGAAGGAATCGATTTCGGCGGCGGCCTCCTATGTCCGCTCGCGCGCCGTCGATTTCGGCATCGAGCCGCCGCTGTTCGACAAGCGCGACATCCACGTGCACTTGCCGGAAGGCGCCACGCCGAAGGACGGCCCGTCGGCAGGTGCTGCCATGGCGACAGCCATTGTGTCGGTGCTGACGGGTATTCCGGTCCGGGCGGATGTGGCGATGACCGGCGAGATAACGCTTCGCGGCCGCATCCTGCCGATCGGCGGGCTCAAGGAGAAGCTGCTCGCCGCACTGCGCGGCGGCATCAAGAAGGTGCTGATCCCGGAAGACAATGCCAAGGACCTGGCGGAGATTCCGGACAATGTGAAGAACGGCATGGAGATCATTCCGGTCTCACGTGTCGGCGAGGTGTTGCGCCACGCGCTGGTGCGTATGCCGGAGCCGATCGAATGGGTCGAACCGGTCAATCCGCCGGCCACGACAGACAGTGCCGACGACGCTGGAAAGTCCCTGGCGCATTAGAGCGCCAGGCGTCCATCTGGACGCACAAATGACGTTCTAACGCTCAGACTTGCGCATGGCCCCTGCCGAAAACCAGCTACGGTTTTCGGGCCATGCGTTGGTTTTCGTCAAGGTTGCAGCGCACAAACGGAGAGCCGGGCCTAGCGCCCGGCTTTTTCATGTGAAAAACCCAGCGTTTCCGGGCTTTTTCCGCTTTTTTCCTGCCTTTTCGACTTGGTTGCGGCAACGCTTCTTTCTAAAGTCCGTTTCCTGCCGGATGAGTCGTTAGTTCCGGTGTTCTCATGGAAGGGAATTTTTATGAACAAGAACGAACTGGTGTCCGCTGTCGCCGACGCCGCGAGCATTTCGAAGGGTGACGCGCAGTCGGCGGTCGATGCGGTATTTTCCACCATCACCGGCGAACTGAAGAAAGGCGGCGATGTCCGGCTTGTCGGCTTTGGCAATTTCACCGTGTCAAAGCGTGCCGCCTCGACCGGCCGCAATCCTCAGACCGGCGCCGAAGTGAAGATCCCGGCGCGTACCGTGCCGAAGTTCTCGGCCGGCAAAGGCCTCAAGGACGCAGTCAACTAAGCGTTTTTTCTTTTCAGAGACCAGAAAAGCCGGGCTTGCCCGGCTTTTCATTTTTATGCCCACCGCAGGCACATGCGACCAGAAAAGCCGGGCTTGCCCGGCTTTTCATTTTTGTGCCTGACGCGATGGCGGCCGGCTTATGCGGTCGGCGCTTCAGGGCGCATAAGACCTTGCTTCTTGAGGTCGGCCCAAAGCGCTGCGGGCAGTTTCGCATCGAGCAGCGAGCGATTGCTCTCGACCTCGCTCGGCCGCTGGCCACCGGGGATCACCGAGACGACCGAGGGATGCAGCAGCGGGAATTGCAGGGCGGCCTCGATCAGCCTGACACCATGACGCTTGCAGACGTTTTCGATCCCGGCGACCCGGTCGAGGATGTCCTCCGGCGCTTCGGAGTAGTTGTAGTAGGCGCCGGGCTTCGGTCCGGTCGCCAGGATGCCGGAGTTGTAGGGTCCGCCGAGAACGATGCCGATGCCGCGTGCCTGGCAGAGAGGCAGGAACGACGTCAGCGCCTCCTGTTCCAGGAGCGTATAGCGCCCTGCCAGCAGGAACAGGTCGAAGTCGCCGCGCTCGGCCAGCGTCTGCGCGACCTGCCACTCATTGATGCCGCCACCGAACGCCTTGATGACGCCCTGGTCGCGCAGCGAAAGCAAGCCGTAGTAGCCCGAGCGCATGAACTCCTCGATGCGCCGGTCGGAGGCTTCCTTGCTGCCGTGCGTGAAGATGTCGACATCGTGCACGAAGAGGATGTCGATCCGGTCGACGCCGAGGCGCTCAAGCGAGGCTTCGAACGAGCGCATGACACCGTCATAGCTGTAGTCGTACACCTCGCGGCGTGATGGCGTGTCGAAGAACTTGCCAATGCCGGTGCGCTCTTCGGGCGGGCAGGCGCGCATGATGCGGCCGACCTTGCTCGACAGCACATAGTCGTCGCGCTTCTTGCCGCGCAGGAACGGGTTGAGCCGCGTTTCCGACAGGCCGAGCCCATAGAGCGGCGCGGTGTCGTAGTAGCGGCAGCCGGTCGCCCAGGCGGCCTCCAGCGTGGCGTTGGCGTCCTCGTCGGAGACGGCACGGTAGAGGTTGCCGAGCGGCGCCGTGCCGAAGCCGAGCTCGGTGAAACTGATGCCGCCATTGCCGATGCGGTCGAAATGCCGTGTCTTCATATGCTGCCGTTTGCCTCGCTTGATTTGTCTGACATGACACTACCACGCCTGTGATCAGGCAAAAGCATAGCTGCGCGTTGGACACGCATTTTCGCGGTTGCTAGCATGAACGAAATCGAGCTGTTTGTGGCAGCAAGAGCGGCAAATACCAGGGTGATTTTCAATGGCAGGTTTGCGGTGAGCGACAAGAGCAAAAGCCTGTTCGAGACCGCGCTTGAGGAGCTGGGTGGCGTGCTGGCACGCATCGACGAAAGCCGGATCGACGCCGCCTGCAAAATGCTGGCCGGCGTGCGACAGATCGTCGTCTATGGCTGCGGCCGCGAGGCCTTGCAGGTCAAGGGGTTTGCCATGCGGCTCTACCATTTGGGCCTGCCGGTTTCCGTGGTCGGCGACATGAACACGCCGCCGCTGGGGCAGGGCGATGTCTTCCTGGTCAGTTCCGGGCCGGGAGAGACCTCGACCGTGCTGACCCTGATGCAGGTCGCGCGCCAAGCAGGTGCAACCAATCTCCTGCTGACCGCCCAGGCCGAAGGCAGCGCGGCAAGGCTTGCCGACTTCACCCTGCTCATTCCTGCGCAGACCATGGCCAACGATCAGGGGGCGCAAAAAACATCGGTGCTGCCGATGGGCTCGGTGTTCGAAGGCGCGCTGTTCCTGCTGTTCGAGGTGATGGTGCTGAAGCTCAGGGAATTGATTGGCGCGTCGCCCGAAGCGATGCGCGCCCGCCACACCAACCTGGAATAGATCATGCGCTACGAACTGATGCTGCCACACCAGATCCGCAGGGCGATCGCCGAGAATTGGCCGGTCGTTCTGCCGCTCGGCGTGCTCGAATACCATGGTGAGCACATGGCCGTCGGCATGGACACGCTGGCCGTCATCAAGTCGCTGGAGCTGTTCGAAAAGGAGAAGGACGTCGTCATCCTGCCACCCTTCTACTACGGTGCGGCGAGCTATGCGGTGGCGCCGCCGGAGGGCAGCGGCTCGGTGCAGGTCGGCGGCACTGCACTGGCGCCGTTCGGTGAGGAGCTGTTCTACAGCCTGCTGCGCATCGGCTTTCGCAACATCCACGCCATCATCCACCATCAGACCGAGAACTTTGTCGCCGGCATGCCGACCGATCTGGCGTTCAAGACCGCCGGCCGCCAGGCGATCTTTCGCTTCCTCGAAAAGGAGCGCGGCGAGGGCTGGTGGGGCTCGCAGGCGATGGCGGACTATTATTCAGGGCATGCTGCGGGTGAAAACTTCTTCAACTGGGTGCAGGTTCATCCGCTGATGTCGGCTGACATGAACGGCAAGTACCCGTTCGACCATGCCGGCATCGGCGAGACCTCGCTGATGCTGGCGCTATGCCCGGAGGCTGTCGATGCTGCGCACTTCGACGACAACAAGAGCTGGTATACGGCGAGCGCCACGGATGCTTCGGCGGAACTCGGAGAAAAGGGCGTGGCCATGATCCTTGATCATCTGCGGATGATTCTAAGGGCCTAGCTAGCGGGGTTCTTCCTTCTCCCGCAACACAAGGGGGAGAAGCGAAGGCCGCCCTGCTACTTCACCGCTCCCGCGGTCATGCCCATGATCAGATAGCGCTCCAACGCGATGCCGATGACGGCGAGCGGCGCGATGGCCGCCGTGGCGAGCGCTGCCATCGACCACCAGTTGATGCCTTGCGAGCCGGTCTGGCTCGCCACCATGACGGGGATCGTCTTGGCGTCGGTCGAGGTCAAAAGGGCGGCGAAGAAATACTCGTTCCAGCACAGCACCATCGCCAGGATGAAGGCGGCGACCATGCCCGGCAGCGCGATCGGCATGACGATGCGGAAGAAGGCGCCCCAGATCGACAGCCCGTCGACAAGTGCGGCTTCCTCGAGCTCGACCGGGATCGAGTTGAACTGGTCGCGCATGATCCAGATGACGATCGGCAGCACCATTAGCGTGTAAAGCAGGATCAGTCCGATGCGCGTGTCGAGCAGGCCGACCTCGCGATAGAGCACCAGGAAGGGCAGGGCCAGCACCACCGGCGGCAGGATCAGCTGCGACAGGAAGAAGAACGAGATGTCCTCGTTCTTGAACCAGGCGAAATGATAGCGATAGCGGGTGAGCCCGTAGGCGGCGAGGCTGCCGATGACGATGGCGAGGCTCGACGCGCCGACCGAGGTGATCACCGAATTCATGAAGCGCTTGAGGAACTCCTCGCGCACCGTCGAGGTCTGGAAGATCGAGTCCGGCGACAGGCCGAGCGAGCGCCAGCCTTTCCAATCCGGCTGGAAGTCGACGAAGGGAATGAGATGGCCTTGCGTGACGTCGACCGCGGTCTTGAACGAGGTCGTGATCGTCCAATAGATCGGGAACAGGCAGATGAATGCCCAGAAGGCCAGCGCCCCGTAGATGAAGACGCGGCTGGCGAGGAAACTCGCCGGCGAGCGGATCTCCGAGGCGACATATTCGGTGGTCTGAACGCTCATCTTAGCTCAATTCACCCGATCTTGCTTCAATTGACCCATCCTGCTTCAATTCACATTGCGGACAAAACGATTGGCAAATTTCAACAGCCACGTGACGAAGACGACGATGATCACCAGATAGGCCATCGCCAGCATGGTTCCGTAGCCGACATTCGAGCGGTCGCGATATTCGCGGTAGATGAAGCTCGAAACGGAATCTGTAGCGCCGCCGGGCCCGCCGGACGTCACCGTAATGATGATGTCGGCAAGCTTCAGCTTGAAGATAATGCGCAGGATCACCGCCGTCACCGACACCGGCAGCATCAGCGGGAAAGTGACCTGCCAGAAGGTCTGCCACGCATTGGCGCCATCGACGCGTGCGGCTTCGAGCACCTCGCGCGACATCGCCTGCAGCCCGGCCAAGAGCATGATCATCATGAACGGAATGAAGGTCCAGGCATCCAGTATCATGATCGATATGCGCGCGATGATCGGGTCCGAGAAGAAGGCCGGATTTTCCCAGCCGAGATGGCGCGCCAGCGTTGCGGCCGGTCCGAACCTGTACTCCATCAGCGATTTGCCGATCATCCACGACACCGCGACCGGCGACAGCATCAGCGGCATCAGGAAGACGACGCGGAAGAATTTTCGCGCCCGGATCTGGGCGTTGAGGAGCAGCGCCAGGCCGAACGCGATGACATACTCGACCGCCACCGCGAGCACATAGAGCACCATGTTGAACAGCGCGTTGCGGTAGTAGGGATCGGCCAGCATCTGCCAGAAATTGTCGAGCCCGTTGAACTTGCGGCCGCTGAAGGAACTGAGGTTCCAGTCGGTGAGGGCGATGTAGAACCCGAAGAGCGTCGGGAAGATCACCATGGCGATGGTGAACAACAGCGCCGGCAGCAGGAACAGGGCACGCTGGCCGTCCTCGCCGCGCGTCAGCACCTGGCCGATGCCGATCGCCACGCCCCACAGCACATAGGCATAGACGACGGGGCGCCAGGTCTCGAAGCCGATCGTATCGGCGCTGCCCTTGTAGAGGATTTCCAGCACGATCGTGGCCAGCAGGCCGAGCGTCGCAACGGCCATCAGCGCCCATCCCAGGCGTTTGCGGCCTGGAGAGATCAGATCGGAAGGGCCGGCATCTGCCGGCCACTGGTTCGCGGTCGAAGTCTGGTCAGCCACAAATCTCGCCCGTTTGAAGGCTCTCGAGGAGCCGGAGCCGGTCTAAAGTGGTCCGGCGTTGCCGCCGGACCACGGGTTCATAGGCCAGCCTACATGCCGAGCGAAGCTTTGTAGAGCTTGATCTGGTTGTCGCGGCCGATCTGGTCGGTCAGCTTCTCCCAGGCCGCCGCAATGGCGTCGGCGCCTTCCTGCGCCTTCATCTTGCCGGCGAAAGTGTTGGCCAGGATGTCCTCGGCGGCGCTGTAGTACTGGAAGATGCCGGGGATGCGTGGCTCGATCGCCGCATTCGGATGGTTGTAGCTGTCGGCTTCCGACTTGAGATACGAGGTGATGAATGCCTCGTCGTAGCCGGCCGCCACCCACTCCGGAATGTCGAAATGGGAATTGCGGTACGGCTGGAAGCCCGACGGATACGCCGCGCACCAGAGCGAGAGGTCCTTGCCGCCAAGATGGGCGGCAGCGGACCAGGCTGCCTTTTTCTTCTTTTCGTCGCTGTCGACGCGGGCCATGACATAGACGCCCCAGCCGAGATAGGCGCAGTTCGGCGCATAGTTCGGGCCGCTGGCAAGCTTGTCCCACTTGCCTGTCTTGGAATTGTAGACATCGTCGGAGCCTGGCAGGATCGAGAAGCCGGTGACGTCCCCGACGACCGAGGAGTCGCTGGTCTTCGCATTCGAGCCAGCGTCTCCCCACCAAGCCAGCATCGAACCAGTGC
Source organism: Mesorhizobium sp. M7A.F.Ca.US.008.03.1.1 (assembly GCF_003997495.1). Classification (GTDB taxonomy): domain Bacteria; phylum Pseudomonadota; class Alphaproteobacteria; order Rhizobiales; family Rhizobiaceae; genus Mesorhizobium. The sequence goes on from NZ_RZRU01000007.1 coordinate 213,605, forward strand.
CGCCCAGGAATTGCGAGAAACAGGTCTGGTTCGGGTCAGCGTTGATTTGATCTTGCGGTTCGAAAGGCAGCGCATCGATCACGTCCTGGATCGCCCGCACCCAGGCCGGGTTGTTGACGCGCGGTTTCATCGTATCCGGATCGAACAGCCACGCCTTGTCGTCGGGATGCTTGGCATAGGCGCTGGCGCGGCTGCCGAGGAAGTAGAAGCCGAAACCGCCCCAGGGCTTGGGCGCGTCGAGATAGCCATAAACGTCCTGGCCCTTCATCTGCTTGCCCTTGAGGAATTTGGTCACCGCCTGCACCTGCTGCCAGGTCTTCGGTACGCCCCATTCGCCCGCACCGCCGCCATCCTTCCACGCCTTGGCGAGGTCGGCATCGGCGAAGACGTCGGTGCGGTAGTTGAAGTTGTGCGCGTCGCCGTCGACGGTCACGCGATATTGCTTGCCGTTCCAGGTACCGACCGGAGGCTTCAGATAGGCCACCAGGTCGTCCATATCGATCTGTTTCCTGACCCAGTCGGGCATTTCGGAAGTCAGACCCTTGCCGCAAACGTCGCCTTCGAATGGCGCGCCCATCTCGACGATATCAAAGTCGATTGTGTTCGTGGCGATCGCCTGCTGCAGGCGCGGATTGTAGTCCGCCTGTGCAAGGTCGATCCAGTTGATCTTGGCGCCAGTATAGGCCTCCCACGGCTTCAGGAAGCCGCGGAACAGCACATTGTGCAGGTTCTGGTTGTTGAGACCCATGAAGGTCAGCTCGACGCCGGCGAATTCGCCTTCCTTCACGTTGGCCTTGGTCGCCTCGAGGCAGAGTTCACCGACCTTCTGGAAATCGGCGTCCGTCGGCTGGCCTTTGCCGACGCCGGGGATTTGCAGGATTTTTGTGCGCAGTTCGCTTGCCGCGGAGGCCGGGCGCGTCAAGGCGCCAAGTCCGGCGCCGGATGCGGCTGCGATCGCGGCCATGCTGGCCGCACCCTTCAATATGTCGCGCCTTGTGGCGCCGGCTCGAACCAGTTTGTCGTAAAGACCCGTTCTCATCGCCTATTCCTCCCAGAACATCAGTGTGAATAAATCGGCCAACTGTCGGACGCCAGAGCGCCAACGATGCTCCCGGTTCGGAAACGAATTAGGCAGGACCCCACCCTGCGTGGATTGAAGTTCCGATTGCGGATCGGGTACCGACATTTTGACCAGCGCCTGCCACTATTCTCACAACCAAACGCCGTGTCAACGAGAACGGGTTTTTATCTATAAGGGACCGACTTGCCCTGACAGGTCGCGTTGGTTAGCTTCTGCGCCTACGGCTAATGGAGCCGATGGGGGAGATATGGCGCAAGTCGCGATCAGCAAGGTGGCCAAGGCCTTTGGAACGGTCAAGGTTCTGCACGAAGTCAGCGTCGATATCGCCGACGGACAGTTCGTGGTGCTGGTTGGCCCTTCGGGTTGCGGCAAGTCCACGCTGCTGAGGATGGTGGCCGGGCTGGAGACCGTCTCCGCCGGCACGATCGCCATCGGCGACCGCGTCGTCAATCATCTGCCGCCGGCCAAGCGCGACATTGCCATGGTGTTCCAGAACTATGCGCTCTATCCGCACAAGACGGTCGAGCAGAACATGGCCTTCGCGCTCAAGCTGCGGAAAACCGATCCGGCCGTGGTCGCCGAGCGGGTCAAGCGCGCCGCCGACATCCTCGACCTCAATCCCTATCTGAAGCGCTATCCCCGCCAGCTTTCCGGCGGTCAGCGGCAGCGCGTGGCCATGGGCCGCGCCATCGTGCGCAATCCGCAGGTCTTCCTGTTCGACGAGCCGCTGTCCAATCTCGACGCCAAGCTGCGCGTGCAGATGCGCACCGAGATCAAGGAACTGCACCAGCGGCTGAAGACCACCACCATCTACGTCACCCACGACCAGATCGAGGCCATGACCATGGCCGACAAGATCGTCGTCATGCGCGACGGCCGCATCGAGCAGGTCGGCGCGCCGCTGGAACTGTTCGACCGCCCGGCCAATCTGTTTGTCGCCGGCTTCATCGGTTCGCCTTCGATGAACCTGCTCAAGGGCACCATGCGCAAAGGCGACAAGCCCGGTGTCGACATCGCGGGCACGCTGTTCCCGATCGCATCGGGCAATGCCGCGCAGGACGGTCAAGACGTTGTCTATGGCGTGCGACCGGAGCACCTCGAGATCCATCCCGACGGCGTGCCGGCGAAGATTTCGGTGGTCGAGCCGACCGGCTCGGAGACGCTGGTGTTCCTGCGCTTCGGCGAAGGCGAGATGGTGGCACTGTTTCGCGAGCGCCACGACTTCAAGCCGGGCGATACGCTGAAGCTGAAGCCAAGGCTCGACCAGATCCATCTTTTCGACGCAGAGACCGGCAAGCGTCTCTGATCCCAACCCGGCTTCACGAGGAATACCATGCTCAAAGGCATCAACCCGCTGCTCAATGCCGACGTGCTGCAGGCATTGCGGGCAATGGGGCATGGCGATGATCTGATCATCGCCGACACCAATTTTCCATCCGATTCGGTGGCGCGCCAGACGGCGCTCGGCCGCGTGCTGCGCATCGATGCCTCGGCGGCGCAAGTGGTCAAGGCGGTGCTGTCGCTCTACCCGCTCGATACATTCGTCGACGATTCGGCTGCGCGCATGGAAATCGTCGGCAAGCCCAGCGAAATTCCGCCCGTGCAAAGCGAAGTGCAGAAGGAGGTCGACAAGGCCGAGGGCAAGTCGTGGCCCATGATCGCGGTCGAGCGCTATGCCTTCTATGAGCGCGCCAAACAGGCCTATTGCGTCATTCAGACCGGCGAACGCCGCTTCTACGGCTGCTTCGCCTTCCGCAAGGGCGTCGTGCCGCCGGATGCGGAGTAGCGGCATGGCTTCGGGCAAGCCGGTCGTCATGAAGCCTGTCGTCATATTGGGTGTGTTCGTCGCCGACACCGCCTACAGGGCGCAGCGGCAGCCGCGCATGGGCGAAACCATCCTCGGCACTTCCTTCACGCTGGGACCGGGTGGCAAGGGCTCGAACCAGGCGGTTGCCGCCGGCAAGCTCGGCGCCGACGTCACCTTCCTCACCCGCCTCGGCGTCGATCCCTTCGCCGACATGGCCAGGCAGACCTGGGCGCAGGCGGGCGTCAAGAATGCCGTCATCGACACGCCGGAAAGCTACACCGGTGCGGCCTACATTTTCGTCGAGGAGACCACCGGCAACAACGCCATCATTGTCAGTCCCGGTGCTGCCATGCTGATCTCGCCAGCCGATATCGAAGCCAATGCCGCGCTGATCAGCAGTGCCGGCGTTTTCGTCACTCAGCTCGAACAGCCGATCGAAGCAGCTATGCGGGCGCTGGGGATCGCGCGTGGGGCAGGGGTGACGACGATCCTCAATCCGGCCCCGGCGGCAAAGCTTCCCGACCGCATCTACACGCTGTGCGACTACCTCACACCCAACGAGACGGAGACTGAGGAATTGACCGGGATGAAGGTCTCCTCGGTCGATGACGCGCGAGCTGCTGCGGATAAGCTGCTCAAAAAGGGGGTCGGCACAATCATCATCACGCTCGGTGACAAGGGCGCGCTTTTGCACTCGAAAGATCGCTCCGACCATGTTCCAGCTGTCAGCGCCGGCCCGGTGGTCGAAACCACGGGGGCAGGCGATGCCTTCAACGGCGGGCTGGCCGCGGCACTGTCGCGAGGCGTGGAGCCGCTGCAGGCGGTGCGCTTCGCCTGCGCCGTCGCTGGCATTTCGGTGACGCGACCAGGGACGGCGCCATCGATGCCGACGCTCCGGGAGGTCGAGGCGCTGCTGGCGAGGGGATGAGATCGGCTTGGCTGACCGGCCGACGCCGCCTCCGGCCCGTTTTCAAGCCTATGATTTTTTCGAACGCAAGCTTGTGGAGATCTTGCGCAGCGGGCCTGTGAAGCGCCAGCTTCTGGACTGATGCAAGGCCGCGACTTGCATCTGGCACGCTTGCAACCTTTGTTCGATCTCGTCCTTCTCGTTCCTGGCCTCCGAAGCGGCGCTTCGCAGCCCGACGCTGCTTTGGTGAGCCGCCTCAAGCTCACTGCGCAATCTTGAGATTTCAGAATGCAACGTCGCCTTCTCGGCTTCAGCGCTTGCAAGCATCGGTCGGATCGTCTGCACATCCTCCCAGGCAAGGCGCGCTACCAGATCCCCGACGGCACGGCGCATCTGCTCGCTCCAGGCCGCGGGATCAACCCGCATGAGGCGCGAGTACTCGGATTGTTCCTTGCTGGCGTTCGGTATCCAGACGCGCAAGGCCGAAGGCCACCAGCCGGCTCTGTCGGCGATATCAAGCAGCGTGGCGAGTTGAGATACTGCGGAGTGCCGTGATTTCTTCCATGCGGCGCTGAAATGCAGGACGGTTGGAACGCGGCAATAGGTGAAGGGATTTCGCGGATTCTCGCGCATAATTCGCCGCCACAATTGCCAGTCCCCGGCCGATGCGACATCTTCCGGCCAGACATCTCGCGAAGGCAGGCAATCAGCCCGATACAGGAAGCAACTGGCGGGTATCGTGTTGCCGACCTCAGTGAACACCCTGAACTCGTCGGCCAGATCCAGATTGGTCAGGAAGGGTGCTGCGATGCCATCGGTGGAAACCCACAGCGCCTGACTGTACGCGATGGCAGCTCCATTTTTGAGGCCATCCGCCAGGGTTTCAAAATGATCCGGAAACAGGAGGTCGTCATCGGCGGCAAAGCCGATCATCTCGCCGCGTGCCTCATGCAGCACGATGTTGCGGTTCGCGTAGCCGAAGTTCGGCGCCTTGGGGAGATCGAAGAAACGAATGCGGCTGTCATGGAAGGCTTCGACCACCTCGGCCGTGCCGGCCGCGCAGCCGTCGCCGACGACCAGCAGTTCAAAATCCTCGACGGTCTGGTCCAGCACCGACTGGATAGCCACACCGATGACATCCACGCGCGAGTGCGTCGGCATGAGGATGGAAAAGCGGGGCTTGCTCACCATCCCTTCGCGCTGCCGAAATCATGGGGGATGAGATCGGTATCGATCGGCAGGCGGTACTTATCGGGATTTGCGTGATCGTATTGTATCGTCGGGAAATTGATGGCGACCAAATCGGATGTTCCGATGTTTCTATCGGCATGCCAGACAAATTTCGGAATGTTGACCAGGCGTGGATGATTGCCGGAGAGGTAAACCTTCGAAACCTTGCCATATGTGCTGGATTCGGGGCGGGGGTCATAAAGGACCAGTTCCATCTCGCCGCTGATCACAAAATAGCGGTCCTCATGCAGCTTGTGCAGGCCCCACCCTTTCACCACGCCAGGGCGAATTGTGAACATGTAGGAAAAGACCAGCGGGTCGGCATGCCAACCCCAGCGCGGGTCATAGATCTCGGTCACGCTGCCGCGGTCGTCATTGTGCCGGATGCTGTCGAAAAAGGACATGCCGTCCACAAGGGGCGTAGTGCTTTGCCGTTGCTCGTCCAGAGTCCGTTGATCCTGCTTGGCAGCGGCAAGTGTTGTGTCCAGAAGATTCAGGCTGGTGTGATCGCTCATGAACAAAGCTTCCGTTTTTGACCGTCTTAGCCCGACCTTCTTCTCACAATTTTCGATGGATGTCCTGATCGGGCTAACAGGTACGTGCAGCCATGATGACTTTTTCGGGCACGGTTGGGGTTTCGATGGGAGCGGAGGCAGGCGCGTAGCGGGGGGTGCCACCGACAAGATTGGGAAGCGCCTTGCTTTGCGCCGGTTGAACGCGACCAGAGCGTGACGCGTCAATGCCGACGTTGCAGAGGCGTCTTGCGTCCATGCTTGGCAGATCCAACTCAGATACGAGACAATCCGAGTTGCCTCATCCAAGAAGATTTTTGACAATCAATGTCGACATTTCTCCAAAGCCAAGGGCTTGTATCCCTTGAGAGAAATGGCGCGAGTGACGGGGCTCGAACCCGCGACCTCCGGCGTGACAGGCCGGCACTCTAACCAACTGAGCTACACCCGCGCATGACGAACACGTGTCAGCCGTGTTCGTCGTTGGGGCGCTGGATAAGGGGTTCGCCACCGGGTGTCAAGCGTGACAGGACAGCATAACAGCAAACAGGAGAAGGTTTTTTGACAGCCGGCGTTTTGTTGGCAAAACCGGCATCCAACCAGGGCGTCCTGCACTCATTTGGCCTTGCGAAGCGGACCCTGACCGCTTAAAGGTCCGGCCCGGAGCGGGCGATTAGCTCAGTTGGTAGAGCGCTTCGTTTACACCGAAGATGTCGGCGGTTCGAGCCCGTCATCGCCCACCATTCACACGATCTCCGGTGCGGTTGTAAGCCGTTTGGCGACATAGATGCTGTGGTCCGGCAATCCCGGCTCCCGCAACACCGCGAACCCGATGGCCCTGTAGAAGCGCAGCGCATTGTGATTGTCCGGCATCACTTCGAGGCAAAGCCCGCGTGAACCGAGCGCGGCGAGCCTTTGCTCGAGAAAAGCCATCGCCCGCCGGCCGATGCCTTTTCCACGCGCCTGCGGCAACAGGTCGATATGACCGTGCGAAGGGTAGGCAGCCAGGGCCGGCGGAATGGTGAAATCGCGATGATGGATCTGGTGGCGAGCCCAGTCGCTGCCGCTCCAGCATGCGCGGTCGGGTCCGGGATCGGTCACCTGCGCCTGAAGGCGCGGATACCACTTTGCGGCCAGGCCGGCATTGAAAGCCTTTGTGTCTTTTGCACCCAGCAGATAGCCGGCGGCGCCCGTTGGCCCATCGACGATGAAAGCGAGGTCGGGCTCCAGCACCTGGTAGGGGATGGTGTAGATCTGGCCCAACAGATCCGGAGCGTCTTCGCGACCGGTTGCATCCTTGCCGGCATCACCGGTCTTGAGGCAGATCATGGCAAGTGCGGGATGGTCGGCCTCGGTCGCCTGGCGCAGGAAGAAGCCATCGCCGAAATCGGTAATCATGGCGGAACGAGCCGGAAATCGCTGCCCTCGGGCAGCAACTGCCCGCCATCGACGACGATGGTCGTGCCGGTGATGTAACTGGCGTCGTCCGAGGCGAGGAACAGGAAGGCATTGGCGACATCGCGCGGGCTGCCGAGGCGGCCAAGCGGGATGGAATCCTCCATGTTCTTGATGAACGCCTCGCCGCGATGCAATTCGATCGCTTCGGTCAGGATGTTGCCGGGCTCGACGCCGTTGACGGTGATGCCGTAGCCGGAGAATTCGAGCGCGGCGGCGCGGATGAAGCCGTTGATGCCGGCCTTGCTGGCCGAATAGTGGCCATGGCCCGGGCTGGTGACGTGCGGGCCGGTGATGGACGAGGTGTAGAGCATGCGGCCGAAGCCTTGCGCCTTCATCGGCACCAGGGCCGCGCGGCTGGCATTGAAGGTGCCGCGCAGATTGACCGCCATGACGCGGTCCCAGTCATCAGTGCTGGTGTTCTCGATCAGCTGCCAGGGATAGATGCCGGCATTCTGCACGATGATGTCGAGGCGGCCATACTGCTTCAGCGCCAGCGCTACGGCGGCCTCGGCGTCGCTCATTTGCGAGATGTCGGTGCGGATGAAGGGGACGCCCAACTCCTCAGCGGTGGCTTGCCCGGCCTCGACCTCGGTGTCGGCGAGCACCAGCCGCGCACCCTCTTCGGCAAAGCGCAGGGCGATGCCCTTGCCGATGCCGCGGGCGGCGCCGACGATGAGCGCCGCCTTGTCCTTTAGCCGTCCTGTCATGCGAGCCGTCCTGTCATGCGAGTCTTTGGCGAATGGTTTGCTTGAAGGCGTCGAGCAGCACCGCGGCCAGCACCAGCAGGCCATGAATCACCTGGGTGAAATTGGCCGGCAGGCCCATCAAATTGATCGCCGTGTTGATGGCCGAGAGCAAAAGCACGCCGGCATAGACGCCGGGGAGGGTGCCGACGCCGCCTTTCAGGCTGACGCCGCCGATGACGACGGCGGCGAAGGCGTTGAACAAAAGGCCGACGCCGAGATTGGCGGTGGCGCCCGACGTGCGGATCGCCAGCAGCCAGCCGGCGAGGCCGGCGATGGCGCCGGCGAGAACGAAGGCGATGATGAGATTGCGGTTCACCCGGATGCCGGCGCGGAAGGTCGCGGTCTCGTTGCCGCCGATCATCACCAGATGCCGGCCGAACGGTGTCTTGGCCATGATCAGCGAAAAGACCACGAAACAGCCAACCGCGATCCAGGCGGTGAGCGGCAGGCCGAGAAGGCGCTGGATGCCGAACCAGCGGATGGCCGGCGCCAGGTCCTGCGCCGAGCGGCCGCCCGACACGACCAGCACGAGGCCGCGCACCCAGATGTAGGACGCCAGGGTGATGATGAAGGCGCTCATCTTCACCTTGACCACCAGATAGCCGTTGAAGGCGCCGATGAGGCCGCCGACGGCCAGTGCCAGCAGCAGCGAAACCGGAACCATCAGCCATTCGGGATGCAGCTGCACGCCCATGCCGATGCCCGACGAGCAAAACAGGATGCCGACCGCCATGGCGCTGAGCGCTGCGACGGATTCGACCGACAGATCCATGTGGCCGGCGATGATCACCAGCGCCAGGCCGATCGACATGACGCCCAGCACGCTGGAAGCCTCGATGATGTTGGCGAAAATGCCGAGCTGAAAGTAGTTCGGGACGAAGATGGAGAAGACCACCAGCACGAACAGCAGCATGAACCAGACGAGGTTGTCGAGTACGAACTCCAGGGCTTTGCGTGTGCGCGGGTTCATGGGCTGATCCGGTTGGCGCCCCCGCGAAATCAACTCGATTTCGTCGGGTTAGGGCGCGGATTCAAATTCGCCACGGCATCCTTTCGGACGCGGCGTTGTGAAAGGGCAGGCTCCGGGCCGCTATGGCCCGGAGCGCTTTCAACGACTATTCGACCGACTTGACGGTGTCCGTCGGCGGCTTCTGGTTGCCCCAGAAGGCCGGATTGTCGACGTTTTCCTTGGTGATGGCGGCACCGGGGATCTTGATGTTCGGACCCCAGGCTTCCTTGGTCACGGTCGATTTCAGGCCGAGCACGTCGTATTCGCCGGGCTTGATCTCTTGCTTCTTGACGATCTTGTCCATGAACATGGCGACAGCCGCGGCTTGCGCGTAGAGCGGCTGCTCGATTTCGGCGTTGAGCCAACCCTTGCGGATCAGGTCGAGGCCGACCGGAGCGCCGTTCGAGCTCATCAGCATGACGTCGCCCGGCTTCTTGCCGGCTGCCTCGAGCGAGGCGACGGCGGCGACCGAAAGGTGCGCGGCATGGCTGAAGATCAGGTCGATGTCGGGGTTTGCAAGTATCTGGTCGTTGACGATGGTCCCGGCTGCATCCGCCGCCCACTGCATGGCCGGAAGCGAGATGATCTTGACGTCCGGAAACGCCTTCATCTTCTCTTCAAAGCCCTTCTGAATGTCGAGCGTATAGGGATCGCCGGGATCGCCGAGCACCTGCAGAACCTTGCCCTTCACCGAGCCGTTCTTGGCTTTCAGCAGCTTCTCGGCCTGGTCCGCGGCGACGTAGCCGATCTCGACCGTTCCGGCGACAGAGGTGAAGTCGGATGGCGTCGAGGTGATCTGGCGGTCGAACTCGACCACCGGGATGCCTGCGGCGCGGGCTGCCTCGATCGACGGTTTCAGGGCATTGAAGTCAACTGCCGCCAGGATGATGGCCGCCGGCTTCAGCGCGATGACATCGTTCATCTGCGATTGCTGGGCGTCGGTCTTGTTGTCGGCGTTCAGCGTCTTCATCTCGTAGCCGGTCTGCTTCAGGAACAGTTCCAGCGCGCTCACCGAGCCGGTCTGGAACTCGTCCAGCAGGGTCGGCACCATATAGTAGACGATACCCTTGGACTGGGCGAATGCCGGCGTGAGCGTGGCAAAGGCCAGTGCAAGGATACCGAAGACAGCAAGAAGTATTCGCTTCATGTCGTTCGCTCCTCTTAAGCCGGACCCCTCTTTTGTCCCTCAGCCTGTCGGTCCGGCACCGGCAAGCGTCTCACCGGTGATCATGTTGATCACCGCATCGGGACTTGTTTTATTGCGTGCGACATCGCCGGCCACGACGCCTTGGCGGATCACCACGATCCGGTCGGCGACCTGAAAAGCCTGCTGCATGATATGGGTGATGATGACGACGCCGATGCCCTGGTTCGCCACCTGGCGGATCATGTCGAGACCGCGCCGCGTCTGTTCGACGCCAAGCGCTGCGAACGGTTCGTCGAGCAGCACCAGCTTGCCGCCCCAGTGCACGAAGCGGTTGAGCTCGATGGCTTGCCGCTGGCCGCCCGAGAGGTGCTCGACATTGGCCCGCAGCGAGGGAATGCGGGTGCCGGCATTGGCCAGCGCCTTTCCGACGACGGCTTCCATGGCGCGCTCGTCGAGCACGGGAATGCCGAGAAACTTGCGTGTGATCTCACGGCCCATGAAAAAATTGGCGACCACGTCGACATTGGTGCACAGCGAGAGATCCTGGTAGACGGTCTCGATGCCGGCCGCCTTGGCCTCGGCCGGTGATTTGGCAAGGAATTCCTTGCCCTCGAACAGCATGCGACCCGATGTCGGCTCCAGTCCGCCCGATATGATCTTCACCAGTGTCGATTTGCCGGCGCCGTTGTCACCCAGCAGCGCCACGACCTCGCCCTTGCCGATCGAGAAACTGATGCCCTTCAGCGCTTCGATCGCGCCATAGTTCTTGGTGACGTTGTCGAGCACCAGCAGGGGTTCACTCATGCCGCAATCTCCCTGCCTTTGAGAAGGTCGCGCTCGCGTTCGCGTTCGGCAGCAAACATCTGCCCGAAGCGGGGTGACAGCACCCCGGAAACCGCAAGGGCGGCGGCGCCGCGCAACACCGAATGCTGCCCGCCGCGCGCGACCACAACCCTGGGCGTCGTGCGGTCCTTGCGAGCCGAGACGGAGTTGTGCAGGCCCCCGGCCGAACTAGCCAGCATTTCGAGCAGGTCGGTGGACGCCAGCCCGCCGAGGATGACCGTCTCCGGGTCGAACAGATTCTCGATGACGGCGACGGCGTTGTGAAAGATCGGTGCGACTTCGGCGACCCAATCCGCCTCGCTGCCGTTCCAGCGCCGGAGCGCCTCGAGCGACAGGTATCTTTCGAGACAGCCGCTGTTGCCGCACGGGCAGGCCTCGCCGCCGGGAATGACGGGAATGTGTCCGATCTCGCCGGCATTTCCCCAGGCGCCGCGCAAGGCGCTGCCGTCATGAACCATGACGCCGCCAAGGCCGACGCCGAAATAGAGATAGTAATATTCGGAAAACTGGGCGCCGAGGCCGTAGAGGCGCTCGCCCATGGCGGCCGCGGCCATATCGGTTTCAAAGAAGGCCGGCAATCCGGTGGAAGCCGCCAGCCGTTCGCGCAGCGCCACATCCTTCCAGCCGGTCATGGTGGTCGGCCCCACGAAACTCATGGACTCCACGTCGAACGGTCCGGGCAGGGCCATGCCGACGCCCAGCACCCGTCCGCCAGCCCGCAGCCTGGTCAATTCCACCACCAACGCCCCGATCAGCTCGAAGGCGTGGTCCGGCGTCGCGTTCGGCGCCTCGCGGTAGATGCTCTCGATCACGTCGCCGCTCAGATTGATCAAGGCGGCGCTGATACCAAGCGGAGTGATGTGGATGCCGACGGCATAGCCGCCCTCGGGGTTGATCCGGAGCGTCGCTGGCGGCAGGCCGCGCCCCTTCGGCTCTTTGCGCAGCGACAGGATGTAGTCCTGATCTTCCAGTTCGCGAACGATGGTCGATACGGTCTGGACGGTGAGGCCGACGCGCCGGGCGATCTCGCCGCGCGCGATCGGGCCGTGAAGGCGGATGGACTCAAGCACGATGCGCCGGTTGTACGGCCGTCCGAACTCCTGATTGGTCCCCCGCAGTGCCATGCCTTGCGCCCCTTAGGAGACAGCAGCTTCGCATTGCTTATTTATTCAGTCAAATGGAATTCAAAAATAAATTCGCGGCGAGCTTTACCAAGGGGGAGGCCGTGGAGGGCGTATTCGGTTCAGGACCTGCCCACGCGTCGTCCTGGCCGATTGCCGCCATGGAGAAACCTCTTCAATGGTGAGCGAACCCCGCGACCGTTGATCCGACAAAGCATGGAGCAAAGATGATCGAATTGCCGTTTGCCCGCGACGAGTACCAACAGCGGCTTCGCAAGATCCGCACCGAGATGGCGAAGCGCGGTCTCGAGCTCCTTGTCGTTAACGACGTTGCCAACCAGCATTACATCACCGGCTATGACGGCTGGTCGTTCTACACGCCGCAGGTGGTGCTGGTTCCAATCGAGGAGGTCGAGCCGGTCTGGATCGGGCGCGCCATGGATGCGGCCGGCGGTCTTCTGACCGCCTGGATGAAACCGGAAAACGTGGTCGGTTTTCCGGAAGACCATGTCCAGCGCGTCGATCGCCATCCCATGGACTGGATCGCGAGCTGGATCGTCGCCAAGGGCTGGGGTGTCAGACATATCGGCATCGAACTCGAAGCCTATTATTTCTCCCCCAAGGCGCACGCCCGGCTTGTCGCCGGACTTCCCAACGCAAAATGGCATGACGCCGACCTGCTGGTGAACTGGATCCGGGCGGTCAAATCGGCGCCCGAGATCGCCTATTTGCGCAAGGCATCGACCCTGGCCGAAGCGGCCGTCACGCGGGCCTTCGAGGTGATCGCACCGGGTGTTCGCGAATGCGATGCCATTGCCGCCATCCAGGCGGCGCAGATAGCGGGCAGCCCGGATTTTGCCGGCGACATCACCGCGCTTCCGCCGACAATCCTCGGTGGCGAGAATGCCTCGGCGCCGCACATCATGTGGAGCGACAGGCGGTTCGGAGAAAACGAGACGATTGCGCTGGAACTTGCCGGGGTCTGCCGCCGCTATGCCGCAGGCCTCGCCAGGACCATGCAGCTTGGCAAGACGCCGACAAATGTTTCCGACACGGCAAAAGCGGTGATCGAGGGCATGGACGCGGTGCTCGACGCGGTCAGGCCGGGAACGTCAGCCGAAGCCGTCGAAGCTGCCTGGCGCAAGGTCATCCAGCGCTACGGACTGAAGAAGGAATCGCGCATCGGCTACTCCATCGGCGTCGCCTATCCGCCGGATTGGGGCGAGCATACGATCAGCCTCAGGCCGGGCGACAAGACGGTGCTTGTATCAGGCAACGTCGTGCATTCCATCCTCGGCATGTGGATGGACGGCTGGGGCATCGAGATCAGCGAGACCATCCTGGTCACCGAAACCGGCCACGAGACCCTGACGAAGTTCCCGCGAGAGATCCATGTCAAATCCTGAGGGTTCGGTCACGGCGGGTGGTGTTGCGAAAACCGTGACGACCGATATCGCCGCCGGAATTCTCGACCGGATGATCGAGGTCCGTCGCCATCTGCACCGCAATCCCGAGCTCTCGAACCAAGAGGCCGGCACGCAGCGTTATCTCAGGCAGATGCTGGAGGATCAGGGAATTGCCGACATTCGCGACGTCGCCGGCTTTGGCCTTGCCGTCGATATTGTCGGCACCGGCAAGCCGTCAAATCGAAAGGTCGCCATTCGCGCCGACATCGATGCCTTGCCGATCGAGGAGGAGTCCGGCGTCGATTATGCATCGACGAATCCAGGCGTGATGCATGCCTGCGGTCACGACGCCCATGCGTCGATGGCTTTCGCGGTGGCCGCGCATCTTCACCAGTCGCGGGAGAGTTTTTGCGGTACCGTTCGCCTGATCTTCCAGCCGGCGGAGGAGGACGAACCGTCGGGCGGCAAGCGGGTGGTGGAAGAGGGGCTTCTCGACGACATCGACGCCGCCATCTGCGTCCACGTCGATCCGTACACACCGACCGGCAAGATCGCCGTCGGCTCCGGGCCCTACACTCTGGCCTGTGACACGTTCGATGTGGTCGTCATTGGCTCGGCCGCGCATGCGGCAAAACCGCATGAAGGTGTCGATGCATTGGCCGCAGCCTGCTCCCTGGTGAGCGAATTGCAGAAGATCGTTTCGCGCGAGACCGACCCGTACGATCCGCTGGTGATTTCCGTGACGGCCATCAATGGCGGCAACGCCTATAATGTCACCGCCGGCAGGGTCGCGTTGAAAGGCACTATCCGCAGCGGCAGCGATGCAACCCGCGAGCGGGCCTGGCACCGCGTTCGTAAGATAGCCGAGGGGATAGCGACGAGCCACGGCGCGCGTGTCGAGGTCGACATCCACAAGGGCGAGCCGGGTGTCGTCAACGATGTCGAGATGACTGAGCTGATTGCCGCCAGCGCCAAGGCCTGCATCGGTGCCGACAACGTCCTCAACACGCCCGGATGGACGATCGCGGACGACTTTGGCTACTACAGCGAGAAACGTCCTTCGGTCTATTTTCGGCTGGGAATCCGAAACGAGGAGATCGGATCGGTCTTTCCGCTCCATCACGCCCGGTTTCGTGTCGACGAGGCCGCATTGAAGGTCGGCGCGGCCACCCTGGTTGCGGCAGCGACGGCGTTTCTGTCGATGGAAGCGCCTTAGTCAACCATCATGATGGTCATCGGCGCATGGGGCAGGAGCCCAGGATCGCTTACAGATACTGCGCGACCTTCCTGCCGACCGTAAGAAAGCGCAAGGGGTCGATCGCTTCGCCATTGTGGCGGACTTCGTAGTGCAGATGCGGGCCGGTCGAGCGGCCGCTGCTGCCCGTCTTGCCGATGACGGCGCCGGCGTCCAGTTTCTCGCCGACGGTCACGTCGATCTCGCTGAGATGCCCGTAACGTGTTGCAAAACCATTGCCGTGGTCGACTTCCACCATGCGGCCATAACCGCCGTTCCAGCCGGCCTTGGTGACGGTGCCGGGCGCGGTGACCTTGGCGGCCATGCCGACCGGTGCCCTAAAATCCATGCCGGAATGCAGTGCCGCGGTGCCGAGGATCGGGTCGGTGCGCACGCCGAACGGGCTGGTGACGGAGTGGCCCGGCGCGGGGTTGGTCAGCGGCAGCTGGCGCGCTTCCTTCTTGAGATGGTCGAGCGCATCAAGCGCTTCGTCCAACTCCTTGACCTTGCTGTCAAACATCATCGAACTGTCGACCGGGATGAGCGGTCCGCCGACATCGCTGTCGCCCTTGCCGAAGTCGCTGTCGACGGGCAGTCCGGCCGCCTCGAGCGCCTGGGTGATGGCGTCGGCGCTCTTGTAGGCGTTGTCGGCAAGCGTGCTGATGCGGGTCAGTTGATCGCTCTCGATGGATCTCAGCGACTGGTTGATCGAGACGAAGAGCTTGTCGGCACGATCGGCGGCTGAATCGTTGGGTAGCGGATCGGAGCGAGTCGACCACAGCGAGAACGGCCTTGTGTCGCCGGCGCCGAGATCGGCGCTCAGGCTGCCGACCGCATAGTTCCGCGCAGGCTCCTGGATGCTGCCGGTCACGTCGGCGCGTTTGTCCGGCTTCGCAACCGCTGCCGGATCTTCGGCCGGCGCCGCGCCGACCTCGCTCTCGGCGCGTTCGAGCAGCGGGCCAAGACGGCCGTGACGCTGGCTCAGCTGGCTCTGGCGTTCAAGCAGTTCGCTGACCTTGGTTTCCATCAATTGCTGGTCGAGCAACTGGCGGCTGGTGATACGGTCGACCTGGGCGCGAAGCGCCGAAATGCGATCTTCATAGGCTTGCTGCATGCGCGCCTGACGCGCCGTGGTGGCGCCGATCAGATCATCGCGCAGCACGAGATAGGAGGTGGCGATGAGATAGCCGATAGCAATGGCGGCCAGCGCCGAGCCGATAAAGGCCGCCAGCCACGGTCGTATCGTAAAATGCCTGATCTCGTTGCCCCGGGCGATGATGACCGTGTGGGGCTCCTTACGCCTGCCGAATACTGCGGACTGACCGGTTGCCTTCACGGGACCAAGCTTTCGTTTACGACACCACGACAGCTTGACTACACATTATTAAGGTTAACAAAGGCTTGCAGCGTCAACTTGCTTGCAGCGAACGCCCGCCACGCGTGCGTAAGGTTGTGAGGGAAACCGGACCAGCCTCGCCGGCAAAATCTCAAAGCGCTCGAACGGCCTCAAGCACCTCTTCCGCATGGCCCTTGACGCGGACCTTGCGCCAGATCCTGGCGATCCGTCCGTCGCGGCCGATCAGGAACGTCGCGCGCTCGACCCCCATATACTTGCGGCCATACATCGATTTCTCGACCCACAGATGGTAGGCCTCGATCACCTTGCGCTCTTCGTCGGCGGCGAGGTCGATGGTGAGATTGTACTTCGACTTGAACTTGTCGTGCTTCTTGACGGGGTCGGGCGACAGGCCGATCACCACGGCGCCGGCCTTCTCGAAGTCAGGCTTCAGCTGCGAGAAGCTGATCGCCTCCTGCGTGCAGCTTGTTGTGTCGTCCTGCGGATAGAAATAGAGCACGATGGGCTTGCCGGACGATGCGGCAAGACTGACTGATCCGCCGCCGTCCCGCGGCAGGTCGAATTGCGGCGCGAGATCGCCTACGTCGAGGTCAGCCATACCGATGCCCTTGTTTGAGGTTACGTGCGAAGCCACACCGATATAGTGTCGGACGGGGATTCGTCCACGATCGAGTTCGTACAACGGAAAATTGCGTGGATCAGGAGCGACCGCAGCACGAGAAGATCCGGTTCAGGCGTGATGAGATCACCGACCTGGGGACCTTTCCGTCTGCCTGCCGTGTGCCGCCGCTTGGCCAGGCGTCTATCGGACGCGGTTTTCGCATCCTGTCGCGACTGTTTGCCGGTCTGGTCGCTTTCGTGCTGCTGGCCGCCGTGCTCGTTTATCTGGTTGGCGCCTCCGGCATCGGAGCCGACCGGCTTCGCACCGAGGCGGAAACGACGCTTGAGAAACTGGCGGGCGTCGATGTCAATGTCGCGGTCGGGCCTGCCCGCATCACGCTCGACGGTTCGAGTTTCATCGCGCTTCAGGTCAGCGACGTCAGCTTGAAGACATCAGACGGCAAGCCGATGGCCGATGCCGGCCGCGTGCGCTTCGGCGTGCGTCTGTTCCCGCTGCTGTGGGGAGATGTGCGGCTGACCAGCGCCAGGATCTCGGATGCCCGCATCGTCGTGGCGGCGATGCCGTCAGGCGGCGACTGGACCGCCGGCCTGCGCAATGCGGACGGCCTCATCGATCCGGAGAAGCTGTCCGCCGCGGTGTTCGGAAACATCAACCACGCACTCGATGCCGTGCGGGAGGATTCGCTGCGCCGGATCGATCTTCGCAATGTCGAATTCGTGCTGCCCGAAACCGGAGCGGTCAAGCTCGTCAAGATCACCGACGCCACCGTCGTGCAGTCGGGACCGGGCGGCATGCAGTTTTCCTCGAAGGCGGACATCGACGGCAGAACGCTTACCGTTGCCGCTACCGCCACCCGTGATATTGCGGCGCACCGGGTCACGGCGCTGGATGCGAGCGTCGATCTGGCCGGTGCCGGCGACGCGGCCGCCGCTGCCGGCAAGTTGGGAACCGTCGCGCTGAAGCTGACGGGATCGGAAGGGTTCGGCGTCAACGCATCGCGGCTGGCGGCCGCTTTGTCATCGACGGGTTCTGTCCTCGATCTCGGCACGCGAGGACTGCTGCCAGCGGACGTCGATATCAATGCGACGCTGGTTGCGGGCAGCAACAAGGTCCAGGTCGACAGATTGCTGCTGAAGACCGGCCGCTCGACATTCGATTTCGCCGGTTCGATCGGGCCGAAGCCGGCAAGCGGAGCGGTGGGTGAAGAACCCTCCTATCGCTACGACCTGACCAGCGACGGGTCGTCGCTTGCGCCTTCGGAGTCGCCCGAGCCGGCGCTCACCTTCCTCGCCCGGATCGCCGGTGTCTACAACACGGTGAGCCACAAACTGGTCGCCGAGCAGATCGCGCTTCGATCCGCCGGCTCCGGCGAGATGCTTGGCACCGCCGCCGTGGCGTTCGTCGACGGCAAAGTGCCGGGGATCAATCTGGCGTTCAACATCCACGACATGCAGGTCACTCACGTCAAGCAGCTATGGCCGTGGTTTTCGGCGCGCAATGCCCGGCTGTGGGTGCTGGCCAATCTGTTCGGCGGCCGTGTCGTCGACGCCAACCTTCAGTTCCAGGTGGTGCCGGGCCGCCTTGGCAACGGCGTGCCGCTTTCGGCCGATGAGGTGTTCGGCCGCTTCCAGATCGAGGGATCGCGATTCGACACCGCCGGCCGCATCCCGCCAATACGCGACGCGGTCGGCGTCGTCGGCTTCCACGGCAACGATGTCGATATCTCCCTGTCCTCGGGCACAGTCTATATGCCCAGCGGACGCACCGTGGCAGCTAGCAACGGCACGCTGACGGTCAAGGCGGCCAACCGCCCGCCAGTCGTCGGCGCGCTCGACATCGATGTCGATGGCGACGCATCCGCCGTTGCCGAACTCGCATCCTACGAGCCGATCAACGCCATGCGCCATGTCGGCATTCTGCCGGAAGAGCTGTCGGGCAGCGTTACCGGCCACGTCAAGGCGGATATTCCGCTGCAGTCAGGCGTCGACTCCTCGAAGCTCGATTGGCTGGTGTCGCTCGACTACAGCGGCATGTCCTTGGCCAAGCCCTTCGAGGGCCAGATCGTGACGGATGCCGACGGTTCGATCACGGTCGATCCCGAGAAGGCGGTGATCTCAGCCAAGGCGTTGCTTAACGGCATTCCGGCCGAACTCGATCTGATCGAGCCGCTCAGGGATGACGGGCCGGCGCGCAGCCGCAAGGTGGCCCTGGTGCTCGACGACAAGATCCGCGCCGCCGCCATGCCCGGCCTGAAGCCGCTGCTTGCCGGAACGGTGAAGGTGGCGATCGACAAGAACGGCAGCGGCGACCAGAACGTCTCGGCCGATCTGACCAACGCCAGGCTGGATATTCCCTGGGCGGGCTGGAGCAAGGGGGCAGGGGTCCCCGCCAAGGTCACCTTCGTCATGACCAGGTCCGGCGACACCACGACGCTGTCCGACTTTGATCTCGACGGAAAGACGTTCTCCATCGACGGCAGCATCGTGCTGGTCAATAGCGCCTTGTCGTCGGCACGGTTCAGCAAGGTCACCTTGAACAGGGGCGACGACGTTGCCGTGTCGGTGAAGCGATCCGGCAAGGGCTATGCGGTCGATATCAGCGGCAACGCTCTGGATGCCCGCTCGCTCATCAAGCAGTTCACCTCGGACGTCGACACGGCTACCAAGACTACCGGTTCCGACGCCATTTCCGTCAGCGCCGATGTCGACCGGCTGACCGGTTTCCACGACGAGCAATTGTCCAACCTGAAGCTCGACTACAGCGCGGCCGGCTCGCGGGTGAACGGGCTAAAGGTCAGCGCCACGGCCAGTTCGGGCGCCGCGATCAGCATCAGCAACACCACCGGCGCCGGCCAGCGCGCGCTCAAAATGCAGTCCGCGGACGCCGGCGCCATCCTCAGGTTCCTCAACATCTACGAGCATATGGAAGGCGGAGCGATCACCCTGGCGCTGGCCGGGCCGAGCGACGGATCGCTCAAGGGCAAGGTCGACACCAGCAACTTTTTCGTCGTCAACGAACCGAAACTGGCCTCCATCGTCTCGACCACGCCGGCCGGCGACAACCGCAGCCTCAATCAGGCGGTCAAGGGCAAGCTGGATACGTCGCGGGTGAAGTTCGAACGCGGCTACGCCGAGATCGACAAGGGCAGTGGCTATCTGAAACTGGCCAATGGCGTGCTGCGGGGCCCGCGCATCGGCACGACGTTCCAGGGTACGCTCTACGACCAGAACAACAACATGGACATGACCGGCACATTCATGCCGGTCTACGGTCTCAACCGCATCTTCGGCGAACTGCCCATCGTTGGCGCGCTGCTCGGCAATGGCCGCGACCGTGGCTTGATCGGCGTCACCTACCGGCTCAAGGGCAATGCCAACAAGCCGCTGCTGGACGTCAATCCGCTGTCGGTGATCGCGCCTGGAATATTCAGGTCAATCTTCGAATACCGGTGACCGAGCTCAGGCAGGCCGGACCAGAATGTGTTTTTTCTTTCCCAGAGAAAGCTTTACGACGTTTTCCGGACTCAAATCCTCAGGAGTCACCAGCCGGCGCTCGTCGCTGACCGGCTCGTCGTTCAGGCGCACGGCGCCGCCCTGCACATGCCGCCGCGCTTCACCGTTTGACGCCGCCAGCCCGGCGGTGACGAGCAGCGACAGCACGCCGACGCCGGCTTCGAGCGCTGCCTTGTCAACCTCGACGGTCGGCAACGATTCCGCGAGCGCGCCTTCCTCGAACGTCTTGCGCGCCGTATCGCTGGCTTGCTCGGCGGCTGCGCGGCCGTGCAGCAAGGCGGTGATCTCGGTGGCGAGGATTTTCTTGGCCTCATTGATTTCGGATCCGCCGAGTCGCTCAAGCCGCGCGACCTCGTCCAGAGGCAGGGTCGTGTAGAGCTTCAGGAAGCGGGCAACGTCGGCATCCTCGGTGTTGCGCCAGTACTGCCAGAATTCGTAGGGGCTCAGCATCTCCGCATCGAGCCAGACCGCGCCCGACGCCGACTTGCCCATCTTGGCGCCCGACGAGGTGGTGAGCAGTGGCGTGGTCAGCGCATAGAGTTGCGCGTCCTCCATGCGGCGGCCGAGGTCGATGCCATTGATTATATTGCCCCACTGGTCGGAGCCGCCCATCTGCAGGCGGCAGCCGAGACGCTTGTAAAGCTCTACGAAATCATAGGCCTGCAGGATCATGTAGTTGAATTCGAGGAACGACAGCGACTGCTCGCGATCGAGCCGGAGTTTCACGGAATCGAACGCCAGCATGCGGTTGACGGAAAAGTGACGGCCGACATCGCGCAGGAAATTGACGTAGTTGATCTCCATCAGCCAGTCGGCGTTGTTGACCATGATGGCGTCGTTCGGACCGCTGCCGAATTTGAGGTAGGGCATGAAGTTGCGGCGGATGCCAGCCAGATTGTCTTCAATGTCCTGCGGGGTCAAAAGCTTGCGCGCCTCGTCCTTGAACGACGGGTCGCCGATCATCGAGGTGCCGCCGCCCATCAGCGCGATCGGCCGATGACCGGTCTGCTGCAGCCAGTGCAGCATCATGATCTGGATCAGCGAGCCGGCGTGCAGGCTCTTGGCGGTCGCGTCGAAGCCGATATAGGCGGTCACCGTCTCCTTGGCGAAGATAGCGTCGAGGCCGGCATCATCCGAAGTCTGGTGGATGAAACCGCGCTCGCTCATCGTGCGCAGGAAATCGGATTTGAAGGCGGACATTGTTTCTTTCCCGAAAGCGCCTGGCCAGCGTGGCTCGGACGTGTATGAACGCGGGCGTTTAGCATCCAAGCGCGATCAGCAAAAGTGGTTTCCGGTTTTGCGTCGCGCGCGCCAGGCAAAGGTCCAGCGATCAGCAAAAATGGTTTCCGGTTTTGCTGATCGCGCGGATGGCGTTGCGAATCCTTGCTTCGTCGTTTGGGCTGGCGTATTGAGGCGCCGCGCAAGGGCAGGGCCTGAGGCGCCGCGACGGGGCCATCCCGCAGATCAGATCCGGAAAGCTCCGCGATGAACAGGAACTATCTCTTTCTCTTTCTGTTCAGCGTGCTGATGACATTCAGCGGACTGGCGAGCCTTCCACTCATCGACCGCGACGAATCCCGTTTTGTCCAGGCCACCAAGCAGATGGTCGAAACCTCCGACTATGTCGACATCCGTTTTCAGGATGCCTCGCGCTACAAGAAGCCGATCGGCATCTACTGGCTGCAATCGGCGGCCGTGGCGCTGAGCGGCGAGGGAGCGGCGGCGCCGATCTGGGTTTATCGCCTCGTCTCCATGCTTGGCATCGCCCTGGCCGTAGTCGGCATCGCCTGGACGGGCACGAAGCTGTTCGGGGCCAATGCCGGTCTCGGCGCCGGCCTGATGATGGCGGCGATCTTCGCCACCGCCTTCGAGGGTCGTGACGCCAAGACCGACGCCATGCTGCTGGCCTGCTGCGTGGCGGCGCAAGGCGCGCTCGCCCAGATCTATCTGGCATCACGCCGCAACGAACCGGTAGCCGCCCATCTGCCTTGGATATTCTGGGCCGCTCAAGGCCTTGGAATCCTTATCAAGGGGCCGGTGGCTCCGCTCCTGTCGGTGCTGACGGTCGCCGCCCTGTTTGCCTTCGAGCGCGACTGGCGCTGGCTCCTGAAGCTGAAGCTCGTGCGCGGTGTCGCTCTGGTGGTGCTCATCGTGTTGCCCTGGGTCGCCCTCATCACCTGGAAGAGCGGCGGCGCCTTTCTCAGTGATGCCGTCGGCAAGGACATGATGGCCAAGGTGGCCTCGGGCGAGGAATCGCACGGCCTGCCGCCCGGTTTCTACATGCTGACCTATTCCTTGTTCATGTGGCCCTTCGGCCTGATCGCGGTCGGCGCCGGGTTGCAGGCCCTTAACCGTCTGCGTGACGATCCCCGGCTGCGTTTCTGCCTCGCCTGGTACATCCCGTTCTGGCTGGTGTTCGAGCTGATCCCGACCAAGCTGCCGCACTACGTCCTGCCGGCCTATCCCGGCATGGCGCTGCTGATTGGCTGGCTGCTGACATTGTCGCCGCAGGAGGCGAATGCGCCGCTCAGGCGCTGGCAGAACTGGCTGTGGTGGTCGACCGCATTCGGTCTTGCCGTGGTCAGCCTCGGCCTGGCGGCCGTCTGCATCGGAGCGCCGATCTACCTCACCGGCACCTTCTCCTGGTGGAGCATTCCGGCCGCCGCCGCGGCGCTCGGGGCCGGCTACTTGGCCCTTTCGCGGCAGTTGCAAGTGCCGCTTGCCCGTATCGGCGCCGTCGCCGCCTGTGCTGGCATCACCTATGGCTTGTTGTTCGGCGTCATCGCGCCATCCTTGAAGCCGATCTGGCTGAGCCCGGCGATCGAGGCGGCGGTCCGCGCCAACCGGCCTTGCGACACCACGGTGCTGGCCTCGGCGGAATATCACGAGCCGAGCCTGGTGTTCCTGGTCGGCACCAAGACCGTCCTGACCGATGTCGACGGCGTCGCCAAGCATCTGCTCGGCGACCCCGCCTGCGCTCTGGCGCTGGCACAAATCGGCGACGAGCAGAAACTGAATGGGTTGCTGGCGGCCCAAGGCAAGTCGGCGAACCGCGTTGCCGAGGTCGACGGCCTCAACTATTCATCGGGAGACAAGCTGTCGCTCGGCCTTTATCGTGTAACCCAGTGACGGCTCGCCGATGCCCATGACGGCAACAATGGGGTCGAATTTCCTATGCTGGTGAAATCACGCCCGCCCGTTTCGAGCCTGCTCCTTGGGGTAGGGCGTCGGTCGCTCGACAACTTTCGCGATACGATGCAGATCGCCAAAAGCCGCCTTGCCACACGTCCGGCCAGATACCCGAACATTTTGTGGTCGGTCTGGGTGCTGGTCTGGGTTTTGCTCACGGCGGCGGCGTTTGTTCGTCTCGACACCCCGGCCGGAATGCTTCATGGCAAGTGGTCGGCGGGATTTGCCCGGACTGCCGACTTTTTCACCCAGTTCGGCCTGGGAGGCTGGTATCTCATTCCGTCAGCGCTTCTGCTTGTCGCCGCCAACCTGACGGATTGGCGAAGCCTCTCCCGGCGCTCGCTGATGCTGCTCTACAACTGGACCTGCCTGGCTTTTCTGGTGCTGTGCGCCACAGGCCTGTCGGGGCTCGCCGTCAATGTGCTGAAATATGCCATCGGCCGGGCTCGCCCGCTCTATTTCGAGGACTTTGGCGTGCTGGCCCTGCATCCTTTCGCCTTCGATGCGCGCTTCGCCGGCTTTCCATCCGGCCATGGTACGACAATGGGCGCGGTGTTCGGTGTCGCTTTGCTGTTGTTTCCGCGGCGCTGGTACATCGCCCTGGCGATCACCGCCTGCATCGCCTCGACCCGTATCTTCGTTGGCGCGCACTATCCCAGCGACACCGTCGCCGGCTTCGGCCTCGGCTGCGGCTTTGCGCTTGCCTGCGGGCTGGTCTTTGCCCGGCTCGGCTTCATCTTCCGGCCGATGCCATCGGGGTTGCCGATCCGCAAGAGAACGTTTCGGCTGATTGGGCAGAGAAGGAAGGCTGCCTGAGCATCCGAAGTTCAGTTGCCGTCCAGCCCGCCATAGGATCTGACCAGGCCCGCCATGCCGGGCGATTGGTGGTCTTCGCTTTCGAGCCCTTGTGCAACGCCGACGCGATCGGCGACCGGCCGGTTCTGGCTGACCTTCCACTTGCCGTGGATTTCGCTGATCTCGATTTCCAGCCCAATAATGCCCTTGATCTGCGACTGGATGAAGGGCGCCGGCGCATCGGTCACCGCCCAGGGCGCGGCGCGAGCGCCTTCCTGGGACACGGTCAGATCGGCGATCTGCCGCGCCAGCCAGTCCTGGTCATCCATCACCTTGACCGTGCCGCGCACCTGCACGATGGCATAGTTCCACGTCGGCACCACCTTGCCGGTCTCGCGCTTGGTCTCGTACCAGGACGGCGTCACATAGGCATCGCTGCCCTGGAAGACGATCAGCACCGGTGACGCCGGGTTGTCGGCCAACAGGCGCCATTGCGGGTTGGCCCGCGCCAGATGCGCCCGCAGCCTGCCGTTCGGCCCGATTTCGGCGTCGAGCAGGAACGGGATGGCGTTGGCGACCGGCCCCTCGGGCCCGTTGGAAACCAGCAGGCCCAGCGGGTGCGCCCGGATCAGCCCGTGCAGGATCTCCGGCCGCGTTTCCCTGAAATGAGGAGGCTCGTACATCGCCGTCGCTTCGTCCTTTGCCTATCTCAGCCGCTTCGGGCGCGGATCCGACAATTCACCGGCCAGCCGGCGGTCGAGATAATCAGCGCATTCCTCGAGCAGCAGGTCGGCGTCGTTGGAGAAGAAATGGTTGGCGCCGGGCAAGGTCTTCTGCGTGATGGTGATGCCCTTCTGCGTGTGCAGCTTGTCGACCAGGCCCTGCACATCCTTCGGCGGCGCCACCTTGTCGGCATCGCCATGGATGATCAGGCCCGATGACGGGCAGGGCGCCAGGAACGAGAAATCATAGGTGTTGGGCTGCGGCGCGATCGAGATGAAGCCTTCGATCTCCGGCCGGCGCATCAAAAGCTGCATGCCGATCCACGAGCCGAAGGAGTAACCGGCGACCCAGCAGCTCTTGGAATCCGGATGCAGCGACTGCACCCAGTCCAGCGCTGCCGCGGCGTCCGACAACTCGCCGGTGCCGTGGTCGAATTCGCCCTGACTGCGGCCGATGCCGCGGAAATTGAAGCGCAGCGTGGTGAAATCCCGCTTCTGGAACATGTAGAAGAGGTCGTAGACGATCTTGTTGTTCATCGTGCCGCCGAATTGCGGGTGCGGGTGCAGGACGATGGCAATCGGCGCGCTCTTTTCCTTGGAAGGCTGATAGCGACCCTCCAGGCGGCCGGCAGGACCGGTGAAAATGACCTCAGGCATAAAATACTCCACTGGGTAATACGAATGCGCGGTGCCTGGAACGTTTCCTCTGGCCTTGACGCAGGGCGAGCGTCTTCTTAGAAGCTAGTTTAGAATTGTTCAAAACTGGGTGGCAAGACATCGAGCCCGGCCACCCGCGCCGCAAGCCGCGTAAATAGGACGGCTCGCCTTGGAATTTCAAGGAAATAACGCCATACGACAGCGGAATGGCTTCTGACGGGACTTGACGGACGAAAATGGCCGCAAAACGCGCCTATCTCGATTATAATGCCAGTGCGCCGCTGCTTGCCGCGGCCCGTGAGGCTATGGTCGCGGCGCTTGACGTCGCCGCCAATCCATCATCGGTTCACGCCGAAGGGCGTGCCGGACGGCGCCTGATCGAGACCGCCAGGCGTGACGTGGCGGCGCTCGTCAACGCCAAGGCGGAGCATGTCGTGTTCACCTCCGGTGCCACGGAAGCAGCCTCGACGCTGCTGACATCCGACTGGCAGATGGGGCGCGGCACTGTGCGCATGAGCCGGCTTTACGTGTCGGAAGCCGATCATCCCTGTCTGCTGAATGGCGGACGCTTCCCGGCAGCGCAGGTGAGCCGGATCGGCGTCGACGCCAACGGCATCGCCGATCTCGGCGCCTTGGCATCGGCGCTCGGCGGCCATGACAAGAGCGAAGGCCTGCCGCTGGTCGCTATCCATGCCGCCAACAACGAAACCGGCGTCATCCAGCCGATCGATCGCATCGCCGAAATCGTCAAGGCGGCGGGCGGTATCCTCATTGTCGACGCCGTGCAGGCCGCGGGGCGCGTTTCGATCGATCTATCAGAGGGTTACGCCGATTATCTGATTCTGTCCTCACACAAGATCGGTGGTCCCAAGGGCGTCGGCGCCATCGTCGCCGCTTCCGATCTGATGATGCCGAAGCCGTTGATCAATGGCGGCGGCCAGGAAAAGGGCCATCGCGGCGGCACTGAAAACCTCGCTGCCATTGCCGGTTTTGGCGCGGCTGCACGCGAGGCTCTTGCCGGACTGCAAGCTATGGATGCGGTGCGCCAGCGCCGCGACGAGGTCGAGGCCATCGTGAAATTGCTGGTGCCCGACGCGGAAATCTTTGGAACCGGTTCGCCAAGGCTTGCCAATACGGCATTCTTCGCTATTGCGGGCGTCAAAGCCGAAACCGCGCAGATCGCCTTCGACCTAGCCGGTGTAGCGCTGTCGGCCGGCTCCGCCTGCTCGTCGGGCAAGGTCGGGCCGAGCCATGTGCTGAAAGCCATGGGATACGGTGACAGTCTCGGCGCCTTGCGCGTGTCGATCGGACCGGCGACCGGCTCGGAGGACATCGAGTTGTTTCGCGTTGCGCTGACGGGAATCGCCGCGCGTCGGGCGAGTAGGGAAAAAGCCGCGTGAGCGGTTGGGAGCATCGGACCGAAAAGTGCGTAGCGGTTTTCGGGAAAATCCGATGCTTGACGAAAATGATTTGGGCCTTTCGGCCTGGTAGAGCCGTGCGTTTCATGTTGGCCGGGTGAATTTCCGGTCGGGGCGCACTATATGGAACTTACGCTGCCGCGAGCGCTCTTTGGCGTTCATTTCGGCGGTGCCATAGTTTGAAAACTGTCGGGCCTTGACCCCGGCGTGGATGGAGAACGCATATGCCTGCTGTGCAGGACACGATCGATCGGGTCCGAAAGATCGACGTCGACCAATACAAATACGGGTTCCAGACCGAAATCGCGATGGATAAGGCTCCCAAGGGCCTCAGCGAAGACATCATCCGTTTCATTTCGGCCAAGAAGGACGAGCCGTCCTGGATGCTGGAATGGCGTCTGGAGGCCTATCGCCGCTGGCTGACGCTGGACGAGCCGACCTGGGCACGCGTCCACTATCCGAAGATCGATTTCCAGGACATCTACTTCTACGCGGCGCCGAAGAGCACGCCCGGCCCGACCTCGCTGAGCGACGTCGATCCGGAACTCTTGAAGGTCTACGAGAAGCTCGGCATTCCACTGCGGGAGCAGGAAATCCTCGCAGGCGTACAGAAGACCGACGCCTCGGAACTCGAGGAAGTCAGCGACAATGTCTACAAATCGGGCCGCGTCGCTGTCGACGCGGTGTTCGATTCCGTCTCCGTCGTCACCACCTTCAAGAAGGAGCTGGCGCAGGCCGGCGTCATCTTCTGCTCGATCTCGGAAGCCATCCGCGAACATCCGGAACTGGTGAAGAAGTATCTCGGTTCGGTCGTGCCGACCTCCGACAATTACTACGCCACGCTGAACTCCGCCGTGTTCACCGACGGTTCCTTCGTCTTCGTGCCCAAGGGCGTGCGCTGCCCAATGGAGCTGTCGACCTATTTCCGCATGAACGAGAAGAACACCGGCCAGTTCGAGCGCACGCTGATCATCGCCGAGGAGGGGGCTTACGTCTCCTATCTCGAAGGCTGCACGGCGCCGCAACGCGACGAGAACCAGTTGCATGCCGCCGTCGTCGAACTGGTGGCGCTCGACGATGCCGAGATCAAATATTCGACGGTGCAGAACTGGTACCCCGGCGACGCCGAGGGCAAGGGCGGCATCTACAATTTCGTCACCAAGCGCGGCGACTGCCGCGGCGACCGCTCGAAGATTTCGTGGACGCAGGTCGAGACCGGTTCGGCGATCACCTGGAAATATCCGAGCTGCATTTTGCGCGGTGACGATTCCCAAGGTGAGTTCTATTCGATCGCCGTGTCGAACGGCTACCAGCAGGTCGACAGCGGCACCAAGATGATCCATCTCGGCAAGAACACGTCGAGCCGCATCATCTCCAAGGGCATTGCCGCCGGATACTCGCAGAACACCTATCGCGGTCAGGTCTCGGCGCACCGCAAGGCGACCAATGCCCGCAACTTCACCAACTGCGACAGTCTGCTGATCGGCGATCAGTGCGGCGCGCACACCGTGCCCTACATGGAAGCCAAGAATTCGACGGCGCAGTTCGAGCACGAAGCGACGACGTCGAAGATTTCCGAGGACCAGAAGTTCTACGTCATGCAGCGCGGCATCCCGGAAGAGGAAGCGATTGCGCTGATCGTGAACGGCTTCGTCAAGGACGTCATCCAGCAACTGCCGATGGAATTCGCGGTCGAGGCACAGAAGCTGATCGGTATCTCGCTTGAGGGCTCGGTCGGCTGACCGGATATATATTCAGGAAACAAAAGAATGCTTGAAATCAGAAACCTGCACGCCCGCATCGTCGATGACGGCACCGAAATCATCCGCGGCTTGAACCTGACGGTGAAAACCGGCGAGGTCGCCGCGATCATGGGGCCGAACGGCTCGGGCAAATCGACGCTGTCCTACATCCTCGCCGGCCGCGAGGACTATGAGGTGACCGAAGGCGACATCCTCTACAACGGCCAGTCGATCCTCGAAATGGATCCGGCCGAGCGCGCCACGTCAGGCATTTTCCTCGCCTTCCAGTATCCGATGGAGATACCGGGCGTCGCGACCATGGAATTCCTGAAAGTGGCGATGAACGAGCAGCGCAAGGCGCGTGGCGAAGAGCCGCTGAAGATCCCGGAATTCCTTAAGCGGGTGAAGGAAGCAGCCGCCTCGCTCAGCATGGACATGGCGATGCTGAAGCGGCCGCTCAATGTCGGCTTCTCCGGCGGCGAGAAGAAGCGCGCCGAGATCCTGCAGATGAAGCTGCTGGAGCCAAAACTGTGCGTGCTCGACGAGACCGATTCCGGCCTCGACATTGATGCGCTGAAGATCGTTTCGGACGGCGTCAACGCGCTGCGCGCGCCAGACCGGGCCTTCCTGGTCATCACCCATTACCAGCGCCTGCTTGAGCACATCGTGCCCGACACCGTGCACGTGCTCTACAAGGGCCAGGTCATCAAGTCGGGCGACAAGTCGTTGGCGCTCGACCTGGAAGCCAATGGCTACGCCGGCGTGATCGGCGAAGCCGCGTGAGATGCCAGAGGGCAAGGTCAGACTGATGAATATGCACACACAACCGCAGCGGACACCGGCCGAAACAGCGTTGATCGACGCGTTCGGCGACCGGCTGTCGCTGCTGCCGGGCGACGGCGCGGTGATGCTGAAGCGCGACGACGCCATCGAGACGATCAAGCACGGCCTGCCGACGCGACGTGTCGAATCCTGGCATTATACCGACCTGCGCCGGTTGTTGAATGCGGTGCCGGACTTCGACCCGGCCGCCATGGCCAAGGCCATTGCCCCGATCGTCGACGGCTCCGCTGTGGTGTCGATCCTGAACGGCAAGTCCGACGCCAAAGTGCCCGTTCTTGAAGGCGTCTCTTTCCAGCGCCTGTCGGAAAAGCTGATCGATGGCAGCATCGCTCCGGGGCTCGATCCCTATGGCAGCGACGACGCGATCGGCGCGCTGAACACGGCTTTCGTCGCCGACGGGTATTTTGTCGACATCGCCGATGGTGTGGAACTTGAAAAGCCGGTCGAACTGCAGAACCTGCAGGCCGGCGGCCAGACCCATGTGCGCCTGGCCGTTCGTGTCGGCGCCGGCGCCAAGTCCGTCATCGTCGAACGGCAGACGGGTGACGGCGCTGCCTTGGGCAGCTCGGTCAGCCATCTCGTGCTCGGCGAGGGCGCCGAGGTGACGTGGCTGATCGTCCAGGAGCAGCCGGAGACGGCGACGCATCTGGCGCAGTTCAAGGCCCATATCGGCAAGAATGCGAAGCTGACGGTGTTCTTCATGAATGCCGGCGGCAAGCTCG
Organism: Mesorhizobium sp. M7A.F.Ca.US.008.03.1.1; assembly: GCF_003997495.1. Classification (GTDB taxonomy): domain Bacteria; phylum Pseudomonadota; class Alphaproteobacteria; order Rhizobiales; family Rhizobiaceae; genus Mesorhizobium. The sequence goes on from NZ_RZRU01000007.1 coordinate 243,685, forward strand.
TGCGCCAGGAGATCGTGGTCAAGACAACAGGCGAAGGCGCCGACTTCAAGCTGCGCGGCATCAACCTCCTGGCCGGCGACACCCATACCGACGTGACCATGGTGCTCGACCACGCCGTGCCGCACACGACCTCGACGGAAGTCATCCGCAACGTGGTGACGGGCAAGGCGCGCGGCGTTTTCCAGGGCCGCATCAACGTCCATCAATATGCGCAGAAGACCAACGCCAAGATGGCGTGCAACACGCTGCTGCTGTCGGATGATGGTGAGTTCTCGACCAAGCCGGAACTGGAAATCTTCGCCGACGACGTCGTCTGCGGCCATGGCGCCACCGTCACCGAAATCGACCACGATCATCTGTTCTACCTGATGGCGCGCGGCGTCGACGAGAAGAGTGCGCGCGGCCTGCTCGTGAAAGCCTTCGTTGCCGAGGTGATCGAGGAACTGGATGACGAGACGATCGTCGAGGCGCTGGAAGCGCGGCTCGACGACTGGTTCATGGCACACGGGTGATCTGATGAACGCGCCGGGCAAGATCGGAGATTTTTACGACGTCGAAGCGATCCGCCGCGATTTCCCGATCCTGTCGCGGGAAGTCTATGGCAAGAAGCTGGTCTATCTCGACAACGGCGCATCGGCACAGAAGCCGCAGGTGGTGCTGGACACGATCCAGCACGCCTATTCCCAGGAATACGCCAACGTCCATCGCGGCCTGCATTTCCTGTCCAATGCCGCGACCGACGCGTATGAAAAGGCGCGGGAAACGGTGCGCCGCTTCCTCAATGCGCCCAGCACCGACAACATCATTTTCACTTCGAACACGACCTCGGCCATCAACACCGTCGCCTATGGCTATGGCATGCCCAACATCGGCGAGGGCGACGAGATCGTGCTGTCGATCATGGAGCACCACTCCAACATCGTTCCCTGGCATTTCATCCGCGAGCGGCAGGGCGCGAAACTGGTCTGGGTGCCGGTCGATGATCTCGGCGTCTTCCACATCGAGGAATTCGAGAAGCGGCTGACCGACCGCACCAAGCTGGTCGCCATCACCCAGATGTCGAACGCGCTGGGCACGGTGACGCCGATCAAGGAGATCGTGCGGATCGCGCATGCGCGTGGAATTCCCGTCCTCGTCGACGGCAGCCAGAGCGCCGTGCATATGCCGATCGATGTGCAGGATCTCGACTGCGACTTCTTCGTCTTCACTGGCCACAAGGTCTACGGCCCATCAGGCATCGGCGTGCTCTACGGCAAGAAGGACATTCTCCAGGGCATGCGCCCCTTCATGGGCGGTGGCGAGATGATCGAGGAGGTGACGGAGGACATCGTCACCTACAACGAGCCGCCGCACCGCTTCGAGGCCGGTACGCCGCCGATCGTCCAGGCGATCGGGCTTGGCGCGGCATTGGACTATATGGAATCGGTCGGCCGCGAGCGCATTGCAGCCCACGAGGAAGACCTCAAGAACTACGCGCATGAGCGGCTGCGCGCCATCAATTCGCTGCGCATCTTCGGCGACGCGCCCGGCAAGGGCGCCATCATCTCGTTCGAGCTGCAAGGCATTCATGCGCACGACGTGTCGATGGTCATCGATCGGCAGGGCGTTGCAGTCCGCGCGGGCACCCATTGTGCCCAGCCGCTGTTGAAACGTTTTGGTGTAACCTCCACATGCAGGGCATCGTTCGGCATGTATAATACCAGGGCCGAAGTCGACGCTTTGGCCGAGGCGCTTGAAAAAGCGCGCAAATTCTTCGGATGACGAGTTTTTTGGGTGACGACCATGGATGATGCAAGCATCGCTGCCGAGACCACTCCGGAAACCGCGCCCAATGCGCTGGTTTCGGGGTCGGCCATTCCAGCCGACGAGCTGGCGCGGCTGACCGACGACATCGTCTCGGCGCTGAAGACGGTCTACGATCCGGAAATTCCGGCCGATATCTACGAGCTCGGCCTGATCTACAAGATCGACATCGAGGACAATCGCTCGGTCAAGATCGACATGACGCTGACCGCCCCCGGCTGCCCGGTCGCCGGCGAAATGCCCGGCTGGGTGGAGAATGCCGTCGGCGCCGTCGAAGGCGTGTCCGGCGTCGAGGTCAACATGACTTTCGACCCGCCCTGGTCGGCCGACCGCATGTCGGAAGAGGCGCAGGTGGCGGTGGGCTGGTACTAGCGTCGAGCCTGGCACACTTGCGCCAGTCATAAAACTTCACCATTTTAGGTGAGGAATCATTCGGCAGGCCTTGAACCTGCATGGAATGGAAGGAAAAAGAATGGGACGCTTCGCCGTCATCACGATGACCGAAAAGGCCGCCGACCGGGTGCGCGAGATCGTCGCCACCCGCGACAACGCGCATGGCATCCGCCTCGGCATCAAGAAGGGCGGCTGCGCCGGGATGGAATACACGGTCGATCTGGTGACCGAGCCCAACACCAAGGACGACCATATCGAGCGCGACGGCGCGCATGTCTATGTTGCGCCAGAGGCTGCGCTATTCCTGTTCGGCACCGAGATGGATTTCGAGCAGACGACGCTGCGCACCGGTTTCACCTTCCACAATCCGAACCAGAGCTCGGCCTGCGGTTGCGGCGAATCCGTCGAACTGAAACCGGCCGACCTGAAGGCGCTGGCAGAGGCCCGCGCTTCCGCTTGATCCTCCCTTCGCCCCGTTTACGGGGAGAAGGTGTCACGAAGTGACGGATGAGGGGCCGCGCCAGCCTCTCCAGAGTTCGCGCTGGCCCCTCACAATTACTCCACCCACATGCCCGTCCGCTTGTGCCAGTCGGCGATCGATTCCTCGGGATAGACGTCGAAGGCCTTGTCATGCTTGCCAACCTCCGGCTCCACCCAGTTCGCCTTGTATTTCAGCATCAGGTGCACCTTGCTTGGTGGAATGGGTAAATCGCTGTCGATCGCCGAAGCGAACGGATGCACCAGCTCCGGCCATGTCGGATCGTAGAGCCAAAGGGCCGCCCCGCATTTCTTGCAGAAATTGCGCTCGCCGGTCGAGATTTCGCAATGCGGATGCTCGTCGTCCTCGATCTCCGCCCGAAAGACGCCGACGCTGCGCTTGCCCCTGATGTTCAGTGTTTCGTTGTCGGCACCCAGATTGATGGCAAACCCGCCGCCGCCCTGCTGCTTGCGGCAGATCGAGCAGTAGCACAGCATGAACGGCGCCGGCGTGTGGCTCTCCACCTCGAAACGCACGGCATTGCAGCGGCAGGACCCTTTGAGCAGAAGCGGCATGACAAAAACTCCGACGGATGGCTCTCAACCTGTCAGCATGATTTTGGTTGCGGCGATGACAAGCCCAAATGCCGGTGCCATGATCGCGGCATGGACAATGAACGCATCGCCGAACTGTTCGAAGGCCTTGGCCCTGTCAGCATCCGCAAGCTGTTCGGCGGCAAGGGCATCTATTACGACGGCGTCATCGTCGCCATCGTGCTGCGCGGCGAATTGCTGCTGAAGGCCGACGAGCAAAGCGCGCCCGAGTTTGAGGGCGCCGGCTGCACGCAATGGACCTATACCGGCTCGCGTCACGGCAAGCTGGTCGCCATGCCCTATTGGAGCGTTCCCGACAGCGCTTTCGATGATCCCGACGAGATGACGATTTGGGCACGGCGAGCTTATGAGGCGGGGCGGCGGGCGGGGAAGTGACGGGCAATAATTCGGAACGTTGGAGGGACAGGCCCCCCTCTGTCCTGCCGGACATCTCCCCCTCAAGGGGGGAGATCGGATGTCATCGCGGCCTTCGCCAACGTTCAGCGGTGAAGAAGCGAGCTGAACGCCGAAGCTGCCAATCTCCCCCCTTGAGGGGGAGATGTCCGGCAGGACAGAGGGGGGTGTGACGGAACGCGGCGGTTGTGCTTAGCGGTGCATTGCGGCCGCTTATCCTCACCTACAGCGCCTTCGCAATCCTCGCCGCCAGCCGCGCATTGTTTTCCACCAGCGCGATATTGGTCTTCAAGCTCCGGCCGCCGGTCAGTTCGAGGATTTTCGACAGCAGGAAGGGCGTCACCGCCTTGCCGGTCACGTTGAGCGCCTCGGCGGCCTTCTGCGCGGCGTCGATATAGCCCGCCATCTCCTCAGCCGGGATTTCATGGTTTTCCGGCACAGGATTGGCGATCAGCATGCCGCCGGCGAGCCCCAGCGCTGCCCTCGTCTGGTAGAAATGCGCGATCTCTTCCGGCTTGTGCAAGGTCAGCGGCGCGCGGAACGGTGAGTGCCTGGACCAGAAGGCCGGCATCGTCTCGCAGCCATGGCCGATCACCGGCACGCCGCGCGTCTCCAGAACCTCCAGCGTCTTTTCGATGTCGAGGATCGCCTTGGCGCCGGCCGAGACGACAATGACCGGGGTGCGCGCCATCTCGTCGAGATCGGCGGAAATGTCAAAGCTCTTTTCGGCGCCCTTGTGCACGCCGCCGATGCCGCCGGTGGCGAACACTTTTATGCCGACCATATGCGCCGCGATCATCGTGGCGGCGACCGTGGTGCCACCGGTGCGCCCTTGCGCCACGGCAAAACCGAGATCGGCGCGCGACAGTTTCATGGCGTCGCCCGTCATCGCCAGCGATTCGCGCTCGCCGTCCGAAAGCCCGATCTTGATGCGGCCGCCGACCACGGCGATCGTCGCCGGCACGGCGCCGCCATCGGTGATGATCTTTTCGACATCGGCGGCCATGGCGCCATTGTCGGGGTAGGGCATGCCATGGGTGATGATGGTGCTTTCCAGCGCCACCACCGGCCGGCCGGCAGCCAGAGCCTGCGCCACCGGCGCGTGGATGTCGATGAAGGGGCGGGCGGTTTCTGGGATCATCAGGGTCTCCAATCCGGAGTGCGGGGCGTCCGTCGGGACGCTCGGCAACATCGCGGCACTATGAATTTGCCGGTCTCATGCCATTTCCTGCGCATCCGGCACAAGAGCCAACGCTTCCGCGAAGCTCGCCGCGGTGAACTCCGGAACGGCGTTGGCGCTTTCGATGGCAAGCGTCGCCCCGGCAATGCCTTCGCGCAGAGCTGCCCGCAGCGGCAGTCCGTGCAGCAGGGCAGCGACCGTTGCGCCCGCCAGCGCATCGCCGGCGCCGGTGACGTCAGCGACCTTTCTTGGCGGCGGCGGCAGGATCGAGAAGGCGCCGGCGTCATCGAAGCCCAGCATGGCACTACCGCCCGCCGTCACCACGCCGCTGACGAGGCCGCTGCATCGCAACCCATCGACGACCTCGCGCTCCGTGGCATTCGCGGCGACGCCGGCCAGGACCATGGCCTCGCGCCGGTTCATGAAGACCAGCGAGAGCTCCTTCAGCACCGGTATCAACCGCGTTACCTTGGCCGGAGAAATGGCAATGGCGAAAACCGGCTTGCCCGCGGCGAGCGCGACCATCCGTTCCAGCGCCGAAGAGGGCAGGTTGGCGTCGCACAGGATCGCGTCGGCGGCAGCGATCACCTCCCGCACCTTGGAGCGCCTGATCTGCTTGGGAAACGCCAAATCATAGAGCGCCATGTCGGCAAAGCCGACGATCAGCTCGCCCTCGCTGTCGATCAGTGCCGTGTAGCTCGGCGTCGTGCGGTCGAGGAAGACCGCCGACAGGTCGGCAATGCCAGCCTCGGCAATGGCTCGCGAAACGGTGTCGGCAGCCGCATCGCCGCCGCGAACCGACATGAGCGACGCGGAGACGCCGCGGCGCACGGCACTGCGCAAAGCGTTGAAGACGCCGCCGCCGACATCCTCGCGCATTGTGCCCGGATTGGAGGCGGCGGGCACGTACGGGCCGGACACCTGGCCACGGCGATCGATATGGGCGCCGCCTACGGCCAGTACTTTCGCGGATTTCAGCATGCCGGCGATATGACCTTTGTTATTCCAGCCGCACAAGCGCTAGGCTGTGCGACGGAGCTTCGCATGCGGGGCGGCGATTCGGCAGGTCGAAACAACCGAGCCATCTGGCCCAACGTGGTGCAATCCTGATCGAATCCCTTGGACAAAAAAAGAACAGATCCGGATATTGTTTGTTTTTCAGATATTTGATCCCTCTTGCCAAATGAGAACAAAAAAGGTACAAATAGGCAGGGATTACGGATTGTCCGGCCTTCATTGACGACCAAGGGGTGATGTATCATGGCTCAGAATTCTTTGCGGCTGGTAGAGGACAAGGCAGTGGACAAATCAAAGGCTCTGGATGCGGCGCTGTCGCAGATCGAGCGGGCTTTCGGCAAGGGCTCGATCATGCGGCTCGGCGCGAACGAGCAGGTCGTCGAGATCGAAACGGTGCCGACCGGCTCGCTTGGCCTCGACATCGCGCTTGGCGTCGGTGGCCTGCCGCGCGGCCGCATTATCGAGATTTACGGGCCGGAAAGCTCGGGCAAGACGACGCTTGCCCTGCACACCGTGGCCGAAGCCCAGAAGAAGGGCGGCATCTGCGCTTTCGTCGATGCCGAGCACGCGCTTGATCCGGTCTATGCCCGCAAGCTTGGCGTCGATCTCGAAAACCTGCTGATCTCGCAGCCCGACACTGGTGAGCAGGCGCTGGAAATCTGCGATACGCTGGTGCGCTCCGGCGCCATCGACGTGCTGGTGGTCGATTCGGTCGCGGCGCTGACGCCCCGTGCCGAAATCGAAGGCGAGATGGGCGATTCCCTGCCGGGCCTGCAGGCCCGCCTGATGAGCCAGGCGCTGCGCAAGCTGACCGCCTCGATCTCGCGCTCCAACACCATGGTCATCTTCATCAACCAGATCCGCATGAAGATTGGCGTCATGTTCGGTTCGCCCGAGACGACGACCGGCGGCAACGCGCTGAAATTCTACGCATCGGTGCGCCTCGACATCCGCCGCATCGGCTCGGTCAAGGACCGCGACGAGGTCGTCGGCAACCAGACCCGCGTCAAGGTGGTCAAGAACAAGCTGGCGCCGCCCTTCAAGGTGGTCGAGTTCGACATCATGTACGGTGAAGGCGTGTCCAAGACCGGCGAACTGGTCGATCTCGGCGTCAAGGCCGGCGTGGTCGAGAAGTCGGGTGCCTGGTTCTCCTACAATTCGCAGCGTCTCGGCCAGGGCCGCGAGAATGCAAAACTGTTCCTGCGCGACAATCCCGACACCGCACGCGAGATCGAGCTGGCGCTCAGGCAGAATGCCGGGCTGATCGCCGAGAAATTCCTGGAGAATGGTGGTCCCGAGCGCGGTGAAAGCGACGACGGTTTCGAGGAAGAATCCGGCGCGATGTGACAGCTCGCGATGTCGGCCGGAGTTCGGCCATAATCGCGTTCTATTATCTCAGGCTTAAGTAATCGAGTTCCGCGTTATTGCGTTTTGAAACCGCCGGCCTAGTGCCGGCGGTTTTGCGTTTTGGCGGCGAAACCAGGCCGGTTCGAACGGCCGGCAAAGGCCGTGGATTGGACCAATTCCGTGTTTCTGGACAGGGTGAAGCGCGGCGGCTAAAAGGCCAAGTCTTATTCTTCTAAAACGCAGAGCCCATTTCCGCCGGTTCGCCGGCGGCTCTTCCGAAAAGGCAGCATTCATGAGTGGCGTGAACGAAATCCGGTCGACATTTCTCGACTACTTCCGCAAGGAGGGTCACGAGATCGTCGCGTCGAGCCCGCTGGTGCCGCGCAACGACCCGACGCTGATGTTCACCAACGCCGGCATGGTGCAGTTCAAGAACGTCTTCACCGGCCTGGAGAAGCGGCCCTATTCGCGCGCCTCGACCGCCCAGAAGAGCGTTCGCGCCGGCGGCAAGCACAACGATCTCGACAATGTCGGCTACACCGCGCGCCATCTGACCTTCTTCGAGATGCTCGGCAATTTCTCCTTTGGCGACTACTTCAAGGAGCGCGCCATCGAGCTTGCCTGGAACCTGATCACCAGGGAATTCGGGCTGAACAAGGACAAGCTGCTGGTCACCGTTTATCACACGGACGACGAGGCGGGCGGCTTCTGGAAGAAGATCGCCGGGGTTTCCGACGACCGCATCATTCGCATCGCGACATCGGACAATTTCTGGGCGATGGGCGATACCGGCCCGTGCGGGCCGTGCTCGGAAATCTTCATCGACCGCGGCGAGCACATCTGGGGCGGTCCTCCCGGCAGCCCGGAGGAAGATGGCGACCGTTTCCTGGAATTCTGGAACCTGGTGTTCATGCAGTATGAACAGGTGACGAAGGAGGAGCGCATCGACCTGCCACGCCCCTCGATCGACACCGGCATGGGCCTGGAGCGCATGGCGTCCATCCTGCAAGGGGTGGAAAGCGTCTTCGAGACCGATCTGTTCCGTCACCTGATCGACGCGACCTCGTCGGCGATCGGGCATGGCCCCGACAAGGAGACGGTCGCGTCCTACCGGGTCATTGCCGATCATCTGCGCTCGTCTTCCTTCCTGGTCGCCGATGGCGTGCTGCCTTCGAACGAAGGCCGTGGCTATGTCCTGCGCCGCATCATGCGCCGCGCCATGCGTCATGCGCAGTTGCTCGGTGCCAACGAACCGCTGATGTGGAAGCTGGTGCCGGCGCTGGTGCGCGAAATGGGCCAGGCCTATCCGGAGCTGCTGCGCGGCGAACAGTTGATCACCGAGACGCTGAAGCTCGAGGAAACGCGTTTCCGCAAGACGCTGGTGCGCGGCCTCGGTCTGCTCTCGGAGGCGACCGAAACGCTGCATGCCGGCGACATGCTGGACGGCGAGACGGCCTTCAAGCTCTACGACACCTATGGCTTCCCGCTCGACCTGACGCAGGACGCACTGCGCCAGCGCAGCATCTCGGTCGATCTTGCCGGCTTCACCAACGCCATGGAGCAGCAGAAGGCCGAGGCGCGCAAGCATTGGGCAGGTTCCGGCGACGCGGCCACCGAGACCATCTGGTTCTCCGTACGCGAGAAGGCCGGCGCCACCGAGTTCCTCGGCTATGAGACTGAAGCTGCCGAAGGCATCATCCAGGCGCTTGTCCGGGACGGCAAGACCGTCGACAGCGCCGGCAAGGGCGACGCGGTGGCGATCGTCGTCAACCAGACGCCGTTCTATGCCGAGTCCGGCGGCCAGATGGGCGACACCGGTATCATTTCAGGCGAAGGTTTCTCGATCGAGATTTCGGATACGCAGAAGAAGGCCGATGGGCTGTTCGTGCATGTCGGCAAGGTGGCCAGCGGCACGGTCAAGACCGGTGCCGCCGTCGAGCTGAAGGTCGACCATGCCAGGCGCTCCAGGCTGCGCGCCAACCATTCCGCAACGCATCTGATCCATGAGGCGTTGCGCGAGGTGCTGGGCAGCCATGTCGCGCAGAAGGGCTCGCTGGTTGCGCCCGAGCGTCTGCGCTTCGACATCTCGCACAACAAGCCGATTTCACCGGAGGATCTCGAAGAGGTCGAACGCATGGCCAACGAGATCGTCGTCCAGAACAGCCCGGTGTCCACACGCCTGATGTCGGTCGACGACGCCATCGCCGAAGGCGCCATGGCGCTGTTTGGCGAGAAGTATGGTGACGAAGTGCGCGTCGTGTCGATGGGCACCGGCGTGCACGGCGCCAAGGCCAACCGGCCCTATTCGGTCGAGCTCTGCGGCGGCACCCATGTCAGGGCGACCGGCGATATCGGCCTGGTGCGTGTCGTCTCCGACAGCGCGGTCGCCGCCGGCGTGCGCCGCATCGAGGCGCTGACCGGCGAAGCCGCGCGCAAACATCTCGACGAACAGGATAGGCGTTTGAAGGCGACGGCAGCCGTGTTGAAGATTTCGCCGGCCGACGTGCCGGCGCGCGTCGAGACGCTGCTCGAAGAGCGCAAGAAGCTCGAGAAGGAATTGACCGAGGCGCGCAAGAAGCTGGCGCTGGGCGGCGGTGCCGCGGCAGGTGCGCCTTCGGAAAACGAGACGGTCGCGGGCGTCGGCTTCCTCGGCAAGGCGGTCTCCGGTGTCGCGCCGAAGGATTTGAAGCCGCTGGCCGATGCCGGCAAGAGCTCGCTCGGTTCCGGCGTCGTCGTCTTCGTCGGCGCCGGTGAAGACAACAAGGCAAGCGTCGTGGTGGCCGTCACCGACGACCTCATCGGCCGCTTCAGCGCCGTCGACCTTGTCCGCGTAGCCTCCGCCGCATTGGGCGGGCAGGGCGGCGGCGGGCGGCCCGACATGGCCCAGGCCGGCGGCCCGGATGCTTCCAAGGCGGCCGATGCGATTGCAGCAGTGAGGGCCGCGCTCGAAGCGGCGTAGGCGAGTGGACTGAATTTAAAGCAACGGTTGGAGGGACAGCGGGGGGCGCTGCCCCGCGGACGTCTCTTATTAGCCGACTTTTTCAGTCCGCACGAAGCTCGGACGAGCCGCAATGCGCGCATACCAGTCCTGGATATCCGCGAACCGCGCCAACAGGTCTTGCCCTTCGGCGACCTTGAGGAAATAGGCGATGATGGATGCCGCATGCAAGTCGGCCAGCGTCAGCTGATCACCGAGCAGCCACGGCCCCGGAGCCTTGAGTGAGGTGAGCACCCGCAACACTGTTTCCGCCTGTCGCAGTCCGCTGGCGATCAGCGCCTCGTCGGGTGCCTCTTTCTCCAGCCGCTCGACGGCAACGTCCCAGACCATGGCTTGGTAGCCATAAGCGTCGAGCAGGCCGATGATCTGGTCCATCCGCGCACGGACGCGCGGATCCTTCGGCTGCAGCGCCGGCCCGTCGAACGCCTCGTCGACATATCTGGCGATCGCGCTTGTCTCGAAGAGGCGAAACCCGTCATGCTCGAAGGTCGGGATGCGGCCGAACGGATGATGCTCGAAATACCAGGCGGGAATGCCATCAGTGGCAAAGACATCGACCGGCACAAGCTCATGGTCGATGCCTTTTTCCGCGAGCACGAGGCGGACGATGCGTACATAGACGCTGTAATCCGCCCCGTAGACGATGGGCTTGCCCATCTTGCTTACTTGTCAGGCCATCGCCTTCTGCAGGTTCTCGTCGATCTTGTCGAGGAAACCGGTGGTCGAAAGCCAGGGCTGGTCGGGGCCGATCAGCAGCGACAGGTCCTTGGTCATGAAGCCGGACTCGACCGTCTGGATGCAGACCTTTTCCAGCGTTTCGGAAAACCGCTTCAGCTCGGCATTGTCGTCGAGCTTGGCGCGGTGCGCGAGGCCGCGCGTCCAGGCGAAGATCGAGGCGATCGAATTGGTCGAGGTTTCCTCGCCCTTCTGGTGCTGGCGATAGTGGCGGGTGACGGTGCCGTGCGCGGCTTCCGCTTCCACCGTCTTGCCGTCCGGCGTCATCAGCACCGAGGTCATCAGGCCGAGCGAGCCAAAGCCTTGCGCCACCGTGTCGGATTGCACGTCGCCATCATAGTTCTTGCACGCCCAGACATAGCCGCCCGACCATTTCAGGGCGGAGGCCACCATGTCGTCGATCAGGCGGTGCTCGTACCACAGCTTCTTCGACTTGAACTCGGCCTCGAACTCGGCCTCGTAGACCTCCTGGAAGATGTCCTTGAAGCGGCCGTCATAGGCCTTGAGGATGGTGTTCTTGGTCGACAGATAGACCGGATAGTTGCGCAGCAGGCCGTAGTTCAGCGAGGCGCGGGCAAACTCGCGGATCGACTCGTCGAGATTGTACATGGCCATGGCGACACCGGCGCCGGGCGCGTCGTACACATCGTGCTCGATCACCTGGCCGTCCTCGCCGACGAACTTGATGGTCAGCTTGCCCTTGCCGGGGAAGCGGAAATCGGTGGCGCGGTACTGGTCGCCGAAGGCATGGCGGCCGACGATGATCGGCTTGGTCCAGCCGGGCACCAGGCGCGGGACGTTCTTCATGATGATCGGCTCGCGGAAGATGGTACCGCCGAGGATGTTGCGGATGGTACCGTTCGGCGACTTCCACATCTTCTTCAGCTTGAACTCTTCGACGCGCTGTTCGTCGGGGGTGATCGTCGCGCATTTCACGCCGACGCCGTGTTTCTTGATGGCGTTGGCCGAATCGATGGTCACCTGGTCGTTGGTGGCGTCGCGATGCTCGATGCCGAGGTCGTAATATTCAAGCTTGAGGTCGAGATAAGGGTGGATCAGCTTGTCCTTGATGAACTGCCAGATGATGCGGGTCATCTCGTCGCCGTCGAGTTCGACGACCGGGTTCGCCACCTTGATCTTCGCCATGAAAGAATGCCTCGTTGCTGGGATATGGGACGGCCTTGCCCGCGTGGCGTTGGGCCGGGAGATGTCGCCCGTATATCAAAGCGCTTTTGGCCACGCAAACGGCGATCGGTCACGAATTGGAGGCCAGAGCCGTCGTCATTTGCGAATGCTTCATTTTCCCGGCCGAATATGGCAGGGGACGCTGAAATGCCGCAAACAGCAGTTCATTGACAATCATGCCCGTCATCAAAGATCCCGATAGCATTGCAGTCGCCGGCCCGGCGATCATCCTCGTCGAGCCTCAGCTTGGCGAGAACATCGGCATGGTCGCGCGCGCCATGGCCAATTTCGGCCTGTCGGAGCTGCGCCTGGTCAACCCGCGTGATGGTTGGCCGAGCGAGAAGGCACGCGCGGCGGCCAGCCGCGCCGACCATGTCATCGACGCTGTCACCGTCTTCGACGATCTGGCCTCGGCGCTCGCCGACCTGAACTTTGTCTTCGCCACCACGGCCAGGCAGCGCGACGGCTTCAAATCCGTGCGCGGGCCGGTGGAGGCGGGCAGGCTGCTGCGGGCGCGCCACGTGATGGGCCAGCGCACCGGCATCCTGTTCGGACGCGAACGCTTCGGCCTCTACAATGACGAGGTCGGCCTTGCCGACGAGATCGTGACTTTCCCGGTCGATCCCGATTTCTCCTCGCTCAACATCGCCCAGGCCGCGCTTCTGATGTCCTACGAATGGATGAAGTCCGGCCTGGAAGACGAGACCAAGACCAATTTTTCCGGCCCGGACATGAAGCCGGCAAGCAAGGAAGAATTGCACGGCCTGTTTGCGTATCTGGAAGGCGCACTGGAAGCGCGCGGCTATTTCCGGCCGGTACCGAAGAAGCCGAAAATGATCGACAATCTGCGTGCGGTGCTGACACGCGCCGGTTTTGCCGAGCCGGAGCTCAAGGTGCTGCGCGGCATCATCTCGTCGCTCGACAGGTTTTCGCCGGCGATGCCGCGCGGCGATGGTTCCCCTGGCGATGATCCGCGGCGCTTGCCCGCGGCCGCCGCGCGTGCCCGCAAGGCGGAAGCGGGGCGCCTTGCCGACACCGGCAAGGACGATGACATACCGCCGCTCGGCGGAAAAGGAACGGACAATGACTGAGCGGCCGATCCTGATGTTCGATTCGGGCATCGGCGGGCTTACCGTGCTGCGCGAGGCGCGCGTGCTGATGCCCGACCGCCGCTTCATCTATGTCGCCGACGACGCCGCGTTTCCCTACGGCGCTTGGGAAGAGCCGGCGCTGAGGGTGCATATCCTTGAAGTGTTCGGCAAACTGCTTGAGCAGTTTGCGCCGGCCATTTCCGTCATCGCCTGCAACACCGCCTCGACGCTGGTGATCGATGCGCTGCGCGAGAGATTTCCCGAGCATCCTTTCGTCGGCATGGTGCCTGCGATCAAGCCGGCGGCGGAACGCACGCGCTCAGGGCTAGTTTCGGTGCTGGCGACGCCTGGCACCGTCAAGCGCCAGTACACGCGCGACCTGATCAGCAAATGGGCGCAGAAATGCCATGTCCGCCTGGTCGGCAGCGACAGGCTGGCGGGACTGGCTGAGATCTACATGCGTGAGGGCTTCGTCGATGAGGAGGCCGTGCGCGCCGAGATCACGCCGTGCTTTGTCGAACATGATGCGCTGCGTACGGATATCGTCGTGCTCGCCTGCACACACTATCCCTTTCTCGCAAATCGCATGCGCAAGACGGCGCCTTGGCCGGTCGACTGGCTCGACCCCGCTGAAGCGATCGCGCGCCGGGCGTTGTCGCTTCTCGCCGACATCGATCCGGGCGGTCGTGGAGAGATGCTGCCTGAAGGGCCCGACCTTGCCGTCTTCACATCGAAAAGAGCCGATTTCCCGACTCGTCGCCTGATGCAGGGGTTCGGGCTGGCGATGTCGTGATTGCGAAGCGGAACATCATTACAGTCGTTGCGTTTTTCTCCTGACGCTAACGGGAGAAGAGCCATGCCAGCCACCTCGAAAGCCCAGCAGAAAGCCGCCGGCGCGGCTCTGTCGGCCAAGCGCGGCGAGACCAGGAAGAGCGAACTCCACGGCGCTTCCAAGGGAATGTACGAATCGATGAGCGAAAAGCAGCTCGAGGAATTCGCCGAGACGAAGCGCAAGGGCCTGCCGGAGAAGAAGTCTAAAGACTAGGGCAGTCCGCCGTCTAACGGAAACGCCGAAGAACACGAGCTGGAAGCAAAAAGCCCGCGGCAAAAAACGCGGGCTTTGAAATGAATGTCGGCCGCCTGAGACCGGATTGGAGCCTACCAGCGCCCGCCGCAGCGCTTGATCTTGTAGCGGACGACTTTCTTGTGGCCGTGCCGCCAGATAATTTTTTTCTTGATCACGATGCGGCAAGCCTGGTGATGCCGGTGTCCTTGCCAATGCCTGGCCTCCGCCGGCTCCGGCGTCATGACCGCCATGGATCCCGCCAACACAGCGGCTCCTGTCAGGGTAAGGAAGAATTTCTTCATACGAATGTAGCTCCTCTGCTCCGGTCCCTTCCTGATGCCGCTGGCGCAACCTCCCGCCACATCCGGCACTGTATTCAACCCAGAGACGCTATATCGTCGCCATGGCCTACGCCAGCCACAAGCTTGACACAGGTTAAATCTCCGTTTAATCAGCGCGCCAACACCGGGCCGCAATGCCCGGTGGTTTCTTTATGTGCGCAAGATGCGTGGAAATCCAATTCTACTATCTTGTTTGAACTGACGTGTCCCGTGGGTTTTCCGCCGCGTTGCGTGGGAAAACCCTGTCAGGTCTCGAAAACGGAGGCCAGAGGAGGGCGCGTTTCCTTCACCCGGACCATGAGGTTCCGGGTGTGTTGTTTTGAAAAGGGAATGCGATGAGCAAGCGCGAATCCGCGAAGTACAAGATCGACCGCCGTCTCGGCGAAAACATCTGGGGCCGCCCTAAGTCCCCGGTCAACAAGCGTGAATACGGTCCCGGCCAGCATGGCCAGCGCCGCAAGGGCAAGCTTTCCGATTTCGGCCTGCAGCTGCGCGCCAAGCAGAAGCTGAAGGGTCACTATGGCGACGTTTCGGAAAAGCAGTTCCGCAAGGTCTATGAAGAGGCTGACCGCCGCAAGGGCGACACCTCGGAGAACCTGATCGGCCTGCTCGAATCGCGTCTCGACGCGGTCGTCTACCGCGCCAAGTTCGTGCCGACCATTTTCGCCGCCCGTCAGTTCGTCAACCACGGCCACGTCAACGTCAACGGCAAGCGCGTCAACATCGGCTCGTACCGCTGCAAGCCGGGCGATGTCGTCGAAGTGCGCGAAAAGTCCAAGCAGCTGGTTATCGTTCTGGAAGCGGTCGGTCTCGCCGAGCGCGACGTGCCGGACTACATCGAAGCCGATCACAACAAGATGGTCGCGACCTTCTCGCGCATCCCCGGCCTGGCGGACGTTCCGTTCGCCGTGCAGATGGAACCGAACCTGGTCGTCGAATTCTATTCGCGCTAAACGAGCGCATTCTGCGACATCCTGCGAAGGCCGCCCGTCGAGGCGGCCTTTTCTTTGTCGGTCATGTCCGCTAATCCGGCGCTCTGGGCCACTGAAAGCGACATGCCATGAACATGCTTCCAGACATTGAAACGCTCGAACCGATCGCCGACAGCGAGGGCGGCTTCCATCCGCTGTTTTCCGACGTGCCGTCCTCGGTCGAGTTCAACAAATTGCGCAAGCGGCTGCTGCGGCTGACCCGGCAGGCGATCGAGGATTTCACGATGGTCAAGCCCGGCCAGCGCTGGCTCGTTGCCCTGTCTGGCGGCAAGGATTCCTACGGTCTGCTCGCCGTCCTGCTCGACCTCAAATGGCGCGGGCTCTTGCCGGTCGATCTGCTGGCCTGCAATCTCGACCAGGGCCAGCCGAATTTCCCCAAGCATATCCTGCCGGACTATCTCGACAGATACGCCATCGCGCATCGCATCGAATATCAGGACACCTATTCCGTCGTCACCGCCAAGCTGCCTGCGGGCAGCACCTATTGCTCGCTCTGCTCGCGCCTCAGGCGCGGCCATCTCTACCGCATTGCGCGCGAGGAGGGATGCTCGGCACTGGTGCTCGGCCACCATCGTGAGGACATTCTCGAAACCTTCTTCATGAACCTCTTCCATGGCGGCCGTCTCGCCGCCATGCCGCCAAAACTGCTCAACGACGAGGGCGACGTCATGGTGCTGCGGCCATTGAGCTACTGCGCCGAGGCCGATCTGGAAAAATTCGCTGCCGCCATGCAATTTCCGATCATTCCCTGCGATCTCTGCGGCAGCCAGGAAGGTCTTCAGCGCAACGCCATGAAGGCGATGCTCGAGGATCTGGAAAAACGCATGCCAGGCCGCAAGGATACGATGCTGCGTGCGCTGTCGAACAGCAGGCCATCGCATCTGCTCGACAGAAAGCTGTTCGATTTCGCTGCCCTCAACGAGACCCTCACCACAAGGCAAGACATTTCCGATGACGTTTGACGACACCGCGATCGACTGGCTGACCGGCATTCTGGCCGAGGCGGCATTGGCCGAGATCATGCCGCGTTTTCGCCGGCTGGGCGACGGCGATATCAGGCAGAAGACCTCGGCCGCCGAC
Source organism: Mesorhizobium sp. M7A.F.Ca.US.008.03.1.1 (assembly GCF_003997495.1). Taxonomy (GTDB): domain Bacteria; phylum Pseudomonadota; class Alphaproteobacteria; order Rhizobiales; family Rhizobiaceae; genus Mesorhizobium. Next base: position 260,398 of record NZ_RZRU01000007.1, read on the forward strand.
CTGGTGACCGAAGCCGACGTCAATGCCGAGCGGCTCATCACCGCCAGGCTGCGCGGGCGCTATCCCCAGGCGATGGTCGTCGGCGAGGAGGCCTGTTCCGACAATCCGGCGCTGTTGAACGGATTGGGCGATGCCGATCTGGCTTTCGTCATCGACCCGGTCGACGGTACTTTCAACTTCGCCTCCGGTGTGCCGCTGTTCGGCGTCATGCTGGCGGTCGTGGTCAAGGGCGAGACGGTTGCCGGCATCATCCACGATCCGGTCGGCAAGGACTGGCTGATCGGCGCCAGGGGCGCCGGCAGTCATATCCGGCATGCGCATGGCAGCCTGGAGAAGGTGCATGTCGCGGCACCCGCCTCGATCTCGGAAATGACCGGCTCGGTCTCCTGGCAATATATGGCAGAGCCGGAGCGGTCGCGGCTGGCGCGCAACCAGACCAAGATCCTGTCGCAGTTCGCCTATCGCTGCGCCGCGCACGAATACCGCCTGTTGGCGAGCGGCCATGCCCACTTCGTCGTCTACAACAAGCTGATGCCGTGGGACCATCTGGCCGGCGTGCTGATCCATGCCGAGGCCGGCGGCCACGCGGCGCGCTTCGACGGCAGCGCCTATCGGCCTTCGCATCTCGGCGGCGGCCTGCTTGTCGCGCCAGACCAGGAAAGCTGGCACGAATTGCGCAGCGAACTCTGGGCGCAATAGGATCAATTCCTGCGGCCAGCTGAAAGAGCGATACGATCGCGCGCAAATCCGGAGGCTCTCGAATGAAACCTCGATTCGCAATTGTCGCGCTGGTTCTCGTCACCGCCCTGTTTGCCGGCTCCTACGAAGCAAGCTCGCAAGAGCGCGCCTGTCGCAGTCCTGATCCCGTCGACACGATAAAGGAGATGTCGGACGCTATCTATGCGTGTTGGAAACCGCCGCCCGGATCCGCCGGCATGTCCTTGACGCTGCGGTTCTCGCTTCGCCGCGACGGCACACTGATTGGCAAACCTCGCGCCACATATTCCGATCTGGGGACCGATGCCCGGCGCAGCCGGGCCTTCGTGGCATCCATCCTCAGGGCACTCGATGAAGCTTTGCCATTGCCCTTTTCGGCCAGCATGGGTGAAGCAATCGCGGGGCGTATGCTTGCCCCTCGCTTCACCGCGGCCCGAGAAGGTGCGTCCTAATGCAAATCGGTGACGTGCCCTGAAACGGGCGGGTTGTGCGGTTGGAACATCTTGCCGCGTTCGGCGATCAGGATCATCAACAGCGCGGCAACCGAGACGCTGCAGAAGCCAGCGGCCAGCGGCGTTACCGTGCCGTTGAAGGCCTGGCCAATCTGCGCGCCGATGATGGCGCCGAGAAAGGTCTGCATGAAACCAATGATGGACGCGGCCGTACCGGCGAGTTCGCCGAGCGGTTCCATTGCGAGCGCATTGAAATTCGCGCCTAAGCCGCCGAAAGGCAGCATCGCGCCGGCAAAGAAGGTGATGAACAGCCAGAGCGGCATCTGCATTTCGAGCGAGACGACCAGCCAGGCGAGACTGATGCAGAGGAACACAAGCAGCGCGCCTTGCGACAGGCGGCGCATGCCGACCCTTCCGACCAACCGTGAGTTGAGGTAGTTCGAGAAGGCAAGCACGCCGGCAACGCCGGCGAAGATCACTGGGAACAACTCTCCGACATGGAAAATGTCGATGTAAATCTGCTGTGCCGAAATGATGAAGCCGAACATGGCGGCGAAGATGAAGGTGCTGGCAAAGGCATAGCAGAGCGTCAGGCGGTTGGTGAGCACGATGCGGAACCCACCGGCGACCGAGCTTATCGTAAGCGGCCGACGATGTTCTGGACGAAGCGTCTCCGGCAGGCGCAGCAGCGCCCAGGCCGATATGATCAACGCCCCGACGGCCATGGTCACGAAGATCCAGTGCCAGCTGGCAAACAGCATGACGAGTTGGCCGATGCCGGGTGCCACGACCGGGATCGCCATGAACACCATGAAGATTAGCGACATCACCTCGGCCATGCGCCGTCCTTCGAACGTGTCGCGCACGATCGAGACCGCGATGACGCGGGTGGCCGCCGCGCCGAACCCTTGGATGAGACGGCAGATGAGCAATATGGCGAAGCTCGGCGCTATGGCTGCTGCTGCCGCGGCCGCGACATAGACGATCAGTCCGAAGACCAGCGGCGCGCGGCGCCCGAACCGGTCCGAGATCGGTCCGAAAAACAGCTGCCCGCCGCCGAAGCCGAGCATGTACGCAGTGATCACATATTGCCGGTGGTTTTCATTTTCGACGCCGAGCGAGGCGCCGATCTGCTGCAGCGCCGGCAGCATGATATCGATGGCCAGCGAATTCAGCGCCATCAGCGCCGCGCACAGAGCGATGAACTCCCAACGCGGAATGGGCAGTTTGCTTGCCGATTGCGGCGCTGGTTTTGGCTGGTCCACGGCAAGTCCGATCTTTCAAACGAAAATGCGCCGGCGGGCCGGCGCATTGGCTCGTCTTGGTCCTAGGTTCAGGACATGAAAATTGCCGAGGTGCCCCCGACGCCTTGGTGCATGACTCCGAAAATCAAAATCAACCTTCGGATGGCAACATGCAAAAAAACAGAAATCAGGCTGCGCCTTTGACGCTGACGCCCTTCTCGACGAGGAATGTCTGCAACTCACCGGCCTGGAACATCTCGCGGATGATATCGCAGCCGCCGACGAATTCGCCCTTGACGTAGAGCTGAGGGATCGTCGGCCAGTTGGAGTATTCCTTGATGCCCTGGCGCAGTTCGGCTGAATCCAGAACGTTCACGCCTTTGTAGTCGGCGCCGATATAGTCGAGGATCTGGACAACCTGGCCGGAAAATCCGCATTGCGGGAAACCGGGCGTGCCCTTCATGAAAAGGACGACGTCGTTGCCCTTCACTTCGTTGTCGATGTAGTCGTTGATGCCGCTCATGGAATATCCTTTCCCGCCTGTGGGAGTCAGGCTCGAAACATCCCCTTCAAATAAACCCAACGATTGCTCGAAACAAGACGTTAGCCGTGCCGTGGCTGAAATGGCGCAAAGGATGAGCCGTGTTGGGCCAAGCGCTAAGGGTCAGTCTGGAACGCTGGTCTGTAGCGCCAGTGCGTGCAGCACGCCGCCCATATTGCCCTTCAGCGCGTCGTAGACCATCTGGTGCTGCTGGACGCGGCTCTTGCCGCGAAAGCTCTCGGCCACCACCTCGGCCGCATAGTGGTCGCCGTCGCCGGCGAGATCGCGGATCGTCACCTTGGCGTCCGGAATGCCGTCCTTGATCAGTTTTTCGATGTCGTGGGCATCCATTGCCATGGCAAAATCCTGTTTCGAGCGGCCGGTAGCCAGCCATAAGACGAGAGTCGCGCGAGCCTAAAGCCTTTCCGGTCCGGATTGAAGCCGTTCTGTCCCGCCAAGGACAAGACGGCTTCAGAGAAAAGACTAGGCCGGTGGGCTTGCTTCATCCTCGGCAACGTCCTCGCGTGTCGAGAAAGCGCGGCCAAGGCTGAAGGCAAGCACATAGAGCGGCGCGTTGAGCAGCAGGCTGACAATAGGGAGATAGCTCGTTATTTGCCAAGCTGGCGAGAAGAACCGCTGGCCGTAGCCGTCGCAGACGAGCGACGAGCCGTACTCCCACATCGCGCCGACGATCACCGCGCTGGCAAAAAGCTTGATGCAGGTGACAATGTGCCTTGCGCGTGCCGGATCCGGCGCCAGGCGGCCCCAAACCACCAGGCACACGATCGGAACCGCATAGATAAGGTTCTGCAGCGCCAGCATAGGGATGGCGCCGTTGGCCGCGGCAAGAAATTCCGCGCGTGTTTCCAGCTGGGCGCAAAGCTCGCTCGAGGTCGTCGACAGCAGGAAAAAGACGAACGGCCCGAGGAACCAGAAGAAGAATAACGACGGCCAGAAGACGACTGCAAGCAGCGCCCGGGCAGCCAGTGTGGTCAACTGGCCCGATCCATGAAGCGCGGGAACCAGCCTTCGTGGGCTCCGCTCAATTCGCTGACCGGGATTGCCCTGGCGTCGCCAAGCTTCAGCGCGCTGCCGCCTGTGGAGCCGATCCACGGCGCGAAGATGCCGAGTTCGCTCTGCTGCTTGCGAATGGCGTCCCATTCGTCACTATCTGGATCGATCGACAACGTCAGCAGATAGCGGCCCTGATCCTCGCCGAACCAGACCGGGATCGGGTCGGTGCCGACAAGCCCGGGAACGGTGGCGCCGATGCCGGATGCCATCGCCATTTCGGCAAGGGCTACGGCGACACCGCCATCGGAAACGTCATGCGCAGCCGTGACGACACCGGATGCGATGAGCGCGCGCACATGGTCGCCGACGCGCTTTTCATGCTCTAGATCGACCGGCGGCGGCGTGCCATCCGTGCGGCCATGTATGTCCCTGAGATAGACCGACTGGCCAAGATGCGTTCCCCAGGAGGCCGGCGCACCAACCAGCAGGATCATCTGGGCCTCGGCCGCAAAGCCGATCCGCACCATCTTCGACCAATCGGCGATCAGCCCGACGCCGCCGATGGTCGGCGTTGGCAGGATGCCCTGGCCGTTCGTCTCGTTGTAGAGCGAGACATTGCCGGAGACGATCGGGAAGCCAAGCGCGCGGCAGGCGTCGCCTATGCCTTTCACCGCGCCGACCAGCTGGCCCATGATCTCGGGCCGTTCCGGATTGCCGAAATTGAGATTGTCGGTTGCGGCCAGCGGCAGAGCGCCGGTGGCGGTCAAATTGCGCCAGCATTCGGCCACCGCCTGCTTGCCGCCCTCATAGGGGTCGGCCTCGCAATAGCGCGGCGTCACATCGGAGGAGAAGGCGAGCGCCTTGGTCGCATGGCCTTCGACCCGCACCACACCGGCATCGCCGCCGGGAAGCTGCAGCGAATTGCCCTGGATCAGCGTGTCGTACTGCTCCCAGACCCAACGGCGCGAGGACAGGTCGGGGCCGCCGAGCAGCTTCAGAAGCGCATCGGCAACATCGGCCTGCGGAACGTCATTGGCGGCCAGCGGCGCTGGCTTCTTCGGCTCAACCCACGGCCGGTCATATTCCGGTGCCTTGTCGCCGAGATCCTTGATCGGCAGGTTGGCGACCTCGTCGCCCTGGTGCAGCACACGGAAGCGCAGATCGTCGGTGGTCTTGCCGACAATGGCGAAGTCGAGCCCCCATTTGTGAAAGATCGCCTCGGCTTCCCTTTCCTTTTCCGGGCGCAGCACCATCAGCATGCGCTCCTGGCTTTCCGAGAGCATCATTTCATAAGCGCTCATGCGCTCTTCGCGGACCGGCACCTTGTCGAGATAGAGCTCGATGCCGAGGTCGCCCTTGGCGCCCATTTCGACAGCCGAGCAGGTGAGGCCGGCCGCACCCATGTCCTGGATGGCGATGACGGCGCCCGAGGCCATCAGTTCGAGGCTGGCTTCCAGCAGGCACTTTTCGGTGAAGGGATCGCCGACCTGTACGGTCGGGCGCTTCTCGTCGATCTTGTCGTCGAATTCGGCCGAGGCCATGGTGGCGCCGCCGACGCCGTCGCGGCCGGTCTTGGCACCGAGATAGACGACAGGCAGGCCGACGCCCTTGGCTTCCGACAGGAAGATCGCATCGGTCTTGGCAAGGCCCGCTGCGAAAGCGTTGACCAGGATATTGCCGTTGTAGCGGGCGTCGAAATTGACCTCGCCACCGACCGTCGGCACGCCGAAGGCGTTGCCATAGCCGCCGACGCCGGAAACCACGCCTGAAACGAGGTGCCGGGTCTTGGGGTGGTCGGGCGCGCCGAAGCGCAGCGCGTTCATCGCCGCGATCGGCCGCGCGCCCATGGTGAAGACGTCGCGCAATATGCCGCCGACGCCGGTCGCCGCACCCTGATAGGGCTCGATGTAGGAGGGGTGGTTGTGGCTCTCCATCTTGAAGACGACGCAGTCGCCGTCGCCGATGTCGACCACGCCGGCATTCTCGCCCGGTCCCTGGATGACCTGCGGCCCGGTGGTCGGCAGCGTGCGCAGCCACTTCTTCGAGGATTTGTAGGAGCAGTGCTCATTCCACATCGCCGAGAAGATGCCGAGTTCTGTGAAGCTCGGTTCGCGCCCGACAAGGTCGAGAATGCGCTGATACTCGTCGGGCTTCAGCCCGTGTGAGGCAATGAGCTCGGGGGTGATCGGCACGGAATTGGAAATGGTCATGGGCGGCGATTTTTATCCGGGACGTTGGGATTTTGAGTCCCGTCTTATCGCAAGCCTTGCGGCCGATACACCCATGGATTGACGAAAAACGACGGAAAACCGGACAAAGCCACGCAGTGTCAGGAGAAGCTGTCGTAGCCGGCGCGGCCTTCATCGAGAAGTCGCCGGATCACCGCAACGCCTTCGGCGATGTCCTTGCGCTGCCTCGGTTGCGAAACACCGAAGCGGACGCCGTGGAAAACCTGCTCGGAACGGCCGGCCTTGAATTCGTCCTCGTCGTCGATCAGCACGCCATGCTCAAGGCAGGCGTTCTTGAAGGTGCCGGAAAGCCAGGGGTCGGGGAGGGTCAGCCAGACAAAGGGCACCCTGTCATGCGATTTGAACGCGAAGCCGGCCAAAGTCTCGCGCACGATGGCGATGCGGGCGCCGATTTCGGCGATGCTGCGCTTGCGTATCTCATCCGCCTGACCGGACAGCACCAGCCTTGTATTCACCTCCGCCAGCAGGAAGGGCATGCCGCCGGTCATCATCTTATGGGCGACACGGATGCGGTGGCGGTAGGCGGGCGGACAGGAAAGCCAGCCGCCGCGCACGCCGGCTGCGACCGACTTCGACAGGCCGCCCGCGACAATGGTCCGTTCAGGCGCATATTGGGCCAGCAACGGTGTCGGATCATCAGTCAGATTGCCATAGAGGTCGTCCTCGATGATGACGACGTTGTATTCGCGTGCGACACGGGCGATCGCCTCGCGGCGCGCCGCCGACAAGGTGGCCAGCGTCGGGTTCTGCGCCGTCGGCATCAGGAAGATCATCTTGGGATGCTTTTGCGCACAGACGCGCTCGAAATCCTGCGGATCGATGCCTTCATCGTCCGATGCCACCAACGCGGTGCGCCGACCGATCAGGCCGGCGCTGCGGGAAATCTGCGAGTAGGTGAGATGCTCGAAGGCAACATAATCGCCAGGCGTGGTCAGCGCCGCGATCGCCGCCATCACCGCGGCATGGGTGCCGAGTGTGGGGACGATTGCATCGGCATTCGGGCGGAAGGAATTGCGCGACAGCCAGCGGGCGCCGGCTTCGTACCAGCGGTCGGGAAAATCCCGCGTATAGCTAGAAATCTCATGCGGATGATCCTGCGCCGTGCGTGATAGCACATCGGCGACATCAGCGCCCTGGCCGATGTCGGGTGCTGCGGTACTGTCGAAACGCAGCTTGCCTTTAGGCGCATCGATATAGCGTGAGCCTTCGCCGCCGACGTCCGGAGCCGAAAAATCCGGCTTCGCGCGTTGGCCGAGCACATAGGTTCCACGCCCGACTTCACCGCTCACCAGCCCACGTTCGCGCAGCAATTGGTAGGCCCGACCGACCGTGCCGACAGTGGTGCCGATGTCGTAGGCGAGGTCGCGTTGCGGCGGCAGCTTTGCGCCGGCATCTATCACGCCCCGATCGATGTCCGTCTCAATGGAATCCGCCAGCCGCTGATACAGCGGGCCGGAGCCGGCAGTGAGATCTGGAAGCCAATTTGTCATGGTGACAATTTTCTATATTGCGCAGGTACATGAGTCAATACATATCAATCGTGTGCCAAAAGGGTACAATTTAGAGCGTTGGCGAAAGAAAATGAATACAATCGTGACAATACGTGATTCGAGTGCTGCATTGTCAGGCCAATCGACACGCCCGTCGGTTCAGCGCGGCTTTGTCAGCCGCCTTGTGCGCGTGCTGAGGTCGCTGGCAAGATGGATCGACAACTTGCTGGAGCGCCGCCGCAGCCGGCTGGCGCTACTGGAAATGACAGACGATCAGCTTAAGGATATCGGCGTCTCGCGCTGCGATGCCCACCGCGAGGGCATTAGGCCGTTCTGGGACTGAAAGCTAACGGAGTTTTGGGGCCCTGGTGCGCGCAACGCCATGGTCCGCAAGGACAGCGACCACGCACAGCACGAGAAAAAGTCCGGTGATGGCCGCCGCCGAGATGGCGACGCTGGTTGCGCCATTCTTGGCGACATCGAGGAAGGGGTAGGGCACTTCACCGGCAAGCGGAGCCCGTACCAGCGCATAGCCCAGATAGGCCACGGGATAGAGCATCCACCAGGAGATATCGCTCCAGCGCGTCCGGCCGTCGGCGCCTGATGTCAGCCACCACAGCACGAACAGCACCGGCGTCACATAATGCAGCAGCACGTCGCAGAGCAGGAACAGGCCCTGCGGCTGCCAGAGCCGTGCCAGGATCGTGGCATAGACGATGAACACCAGGGCGATCGAAACGGCGACGCCGGCGCGCATCCGCGGTCCGGCGAAGGCGGGCAACCATGCATAGCCGGAGGGCGACAGCAGCGAGGTGTGAACCAGCACCGCGCCGATGTTGGTCAGGATGGTGAAGAAGCTGAAGACGAAAATGATGGAGCCAAGCAGGCTGCGGCCGGCTTCCATCGATGCCGGAATGCTGATGCAGAACTGCAGGATGAGCCCCGCCAGACCGATGACCAGCCCCACAATCTGCAGAAAGCGGCCCATGGGCTAGGCCGTCGCGGCGCAGGCCGGATTGCCGGCTTGCCAGCGGGCAATGTCGGAGCCGATGCGGGCGCCGAGCGGATCGTTCATCAGCGGTCCAAAGACGTCGACGCGGCTAGAATTGCCTTGCGCCTGCACGACCAGCAAAGGTTTGCCGCCATAGTGCTTGGCCGGCACCAGCAGGAAACGCGGCGTGCCGCTGAACGAATTCAGCTCATTGGCCATCTGGTACGGTTTGAAGGCCGGATCCTTGCTGGCGATCCAGCATTTGTGGGCAGCGATCGCCACTTGTTCCATGGCCAGCAGCGCCGCGCTTTTGCCCGAGGGAACAGGCGTGCTCTTTGGCGTCGACTGGCAGGATGCCAGCACAAAGCCCGCCGCGGCGACCAGCGCGATCGTCTTCGACTTGATCAAGCGGCACCCATCTCGAGCTCGGACAGAAAAATCTTCAAACCATCGGTCATCTCGCCCCACACACGCGACAACGCCGGGTGTTGCGAGGCGATCTGCTGGTAGGCGTCGAATTTGGGATAGGCATCGAGCAGGTCGTGGCGTCCTGTCATGGCGCGGAAATTGTTGAAGATGAACCGTGTCGGCGTCAGCCAGGCATCGGCGAAGCTGATGTCATCACCGAGTGCGAAGGGCCCTTGTGCCATGCGGGCCTCGATCGCCGCCAGTCCATGATGCAGGCGGGCGAACTGGGCGTCGATCTCGACATTGTTGCGCTTCGGCACGGAATGAAGCTCGAAAAGCTTCATCATCGGGGTCAGCACATCGAGATCGGTGATGCGGGCGAACATACGCACCAGCGCGCGGTCCTTGGAATCGGGCGGCAGCAGCGCCGGTTCCGGAAACCGTTCCTCCAGATATTCGGCGATGACCACCGATTCGACGATCGTCTCGCCCGAGCCGGTGATCAGCACCGGAATCCGGTTCATCGGCGAGATGGCGCGAAACTCTTCCGGGATGGGAAAGCCGGGCGGCGGCGCGATGATCTTTAGCGGCACGTCCTTGATGTAGGCCAGTGCCCGCACGATCGACGAGTAGGGCGACAACGGCCGCGAATAGAGTTTCATGACCGTCTCTCTCCCCAATGAACCAGACTTGCTCCAAAGAGACAGGAATGTCCGGCTGTTTTCAAGCTGTTCGCTTCGATATCGTCAGGCAGCGATGCCGAGGGCGCTCTCGAACAGTCCGCGGCCGTCGGTACCGCCATGGGCTGCTTCGATCAGGTTTTCCGGATGCGGCATCAGCCCGAGCACATTGCCGCGCTCGTTGACGATGCCGGCAATGTCGTTGATCGAGCCGTTGGGGTTGGTGCCCTCGGCATAGCGGAACACTACCTGGCCTTCGCCTTCGAGACGGGCAAGCGTGTCGGCGTCGGCGAAATAATTGCCGTCATGATGCGCGACAGGCGAGCGGATGATCTGGCCCGGCTGATAGCGGCGGGTGAACATGGTGTTGGCGTTGGTGATCTCGAGCTTCACCTGCCGGCAGACGAACTTCAGCGAGGTGTTGCGCATCAAGGCGCCTGGCAACAGGCCGGCTTCGACCAGGATCTGGAAACCGTTGCAGACGCCGATCACCGTCACGCCCGCGGCCGCTTTTTCGGCCACTGCCCGCATGACGGGCATGCGCGCGGCGATCGCGCCACAGCGCAGATAGTCGCCGAAGGAAAAGCCGCCCGGAATGGCGATCAGGTCGACATCGGGGATTTCGGTGTCGGTTTGCCAGACGGTGACCGGCGGCGTTCCCGAAATCTTGGTCAGCGCCGCAATCATGTCGCGGTCGCGGTTGAGGCCAGGCAGGAGGACGACGGCTGATTTCATTTCGATTCGTAGGGCCTCTGTGCTTCGGCGAGTTCTCGCAGGTCGAGACGACGTTCTATGCGTTCAAGGCGGTCGTCGTGGCGGGCAAGAATGCCATAGATGTTATGAATATCGCTTTGCATCGCGACCATATGGCCCCGAAGCACGTTCAACTCTCGCTTCACCTCGGAAACATCCTGACGAAGCTCACCGATTTCGTGATGCACGGGCTTCAGAAGCTCGAACATCAGCTCATTCGTGACTTCCGGCATAGTGCCTCCGACACAACCTCAGGTAAGTGTCACACTATAATTCTCAATCACCGTGTTCGCCAGCAGCTTGTCGCACATGGCCTTGAGGTCGGCTTCGGCCTTGGCCTTGTCGCTTTCCGCCAGCTCGACGTCGAATCCCTTGCCCTGCCGCACCGCGCCGACACCGCCGAAGCCCAGGCCGGACAATGCATGTTCGATCGCCTTGCCCTGCGGGTCGAGCACGCCGTTCTTGAGGGTGACGGTAATGCGGGCCTTGATCACGCTGGACATGCTCCTGTTCTAAAGTTCGGGGCGCAAGCCACTATCAGTGCGGCTTGCCTTTGAGGCCGTCGGTCGAGGCGACAAGCACCGGGCCGGTCGGGCGCGGCGGCTCGTTCTCGTTCATGATGCCGAGGCGGCGGGCAACTTCCTGGTAGGCCTCGACGAGGCCGCCCATGTCGCGGCGGAAACGATCCTTGTCGAGCTTGTCCTGCGTCGCCACGTCCCACAGGCGGCAGGAGTCCGGCGAGATCTCGTCGGCGACGACAATGCGCATCATGTCGCCCTCGAACAGGCGGCCGCACTCGATCTTGAAGTCGACGAGCTGGATGCCGACGCCCATGAACAGGCCGGAGAGGAAGTCGTTGACGCGGATGGCAAGCGCCATGACGTCGTCGATCTCCTGCGGGCTCGCCCAGCCGAACGCGGTGATGTGCTCTTCCGAAACCATCGGATCGTCGAGCGCGTCGGCCTTGTAATAGAATTCGATGATCGAGCGCGGCAGAACCGTGCCTTCCTCGATGCCGAGACGCTTGGACAGCGAACCGGCGGCGACATTGCGCACCACCACTTCGAGCGGAATGATCTCGACTTCCTTGATCAGCTGCTCGCGCATGTTGAGCCGGCGGATGAAGTGGGTCGGGATTCCCATGCGGTTGAGATGGTTGAATATGTACTCGGAAATGCGGTTGTTGAGGACGCCCTTGCCGTCGATGACTTCGTGCTTCTTCTTGTTGAACGCGGTTGCATCATCCTTGAAGAACTGGATAAGCGTGCCCGGTTCGGGTCCCTCATAGAGGATTTTGGCCTTGCCTTCATAAATGCGGCGGCGATTTTTCATCTGATTTTTCTCTGGGGTTCCGGACAGGCGGTATCAGACCATTTCCTGTCCGTCTGCCTGAAATAGTGCGGCTACGGTAGGGTTCAATGCCGGGTCTATCCCAATCACATCGTTTGCTCAATCGGCAAATCCTTCCAATCAACCGCTTTCGGGACTGAAATGCCGCAGCGCAGCATGCGATGAAGCGTATTGACCGGCCCGCGACCTTTTGGTTTGTGCTTTGGCAACGCACATATTCACTGCCAACGAATCGAATTTGACCCGGAGGGACGCCATGAGCAGCATGAAAGACCGCGAAGAGGGCTTTGAGCGTAAATTCGCATTCGACGAGGAGCTTCGGTTCAAGGCCTCGGCGCGCCGCAACAAGGCGCTCGGCTTGTGGGCCGCCGAAAAGCTCGGAAAGTCCGGCACTGACGCCGACGCCTATGCCAAGGAAGTGGTTATCTCCGACATCGAAGAGGCCGGCGACCACGACGTGTTCCGCAAGATTCGTGGGGATTTCGACGCGGCCGGCGTCGAGCAGTCGGACCACCAGATCCGCCGCACCATGGACGAGCTGATGGCGCAAGCGATCGAGCAGATCAAGAACACCTGATCCGGGCCATGCGCTGATCCTGTGGCCATACGCTGGACCAATCCACCGCCCGGCCTATCCGGGCGGTTTTTCTTTGCCTTTGCCGCGGTTTCGGGCTGAAACTGCGGTCGCTAACAAGGAAAGAGCCCATGTCCCTGAAGTCCCGCCTCGCGGCCGATGAAACGTTGTTCACCGCATGGTCCGGTGTGCCGGATGCCTTGACCGTCGAAATCATCGCCAAGCAGGGTTTCGATGCCGTCACGCTCGATATGCAGCATGGCGGCCATCACGAAGACAGCGTGCTGCGTGGTCTGGTGCCGGTGCTCGCAACCGGCAAGCCGGCGCTGGTGCGCATTCCCGTTGGCCGTTTCGACATGGCAAGCCGCGCGCTCGATTTCGGCGCCGAGGCGGTCATCGCGCCGATGGTTAACTCGGTTGCCGACGCAAAACTGTTCGCGGCGGCCATGAAATACCCGCCGCTCGGCGAGCGCTCCTGGGGCCCGACTTACGCTTTTCCGCGCCACGGCCAAGGCGACCAGGCCGACTGGCTGCGCGACACCAACCAGCGCACCATGGCCTTCGCCATGGTCGAGACGCGTGCGGCCCTCGATGCGCTCGATGGCATCCTCGACACGCCCGGCATTGACGGCATCTTCCTCGGCCCGTCGGATTTCTCGATCGCCTGGAGCAATGGCGCCACGGTCAATTCGACGCTGGAAAGCATGATGGAGACGGTGGCATCGGTGGCCGAGCGCACCCGCAAGGCCGGCAAACATGCGGCGATCTACGTTGTCGAGCCGGCAATTGCCGGCCGTGTCGTGTCGATGGGCTATCGCCTGCTGGCCATGGGCTCCGAGCATTCGCTGATCGGGCTTGGCGCAAAAACGCTGATCAAGAGCGTCCGCGATTCGATCGGGTCCTGAAGACGCTCAGGGTTTCAGATCCGTCAGGAATTTGGCGAAGGTCATTGAACCTTCGGGCCACGGTCCGAAGCCTGAATCCGGGTTCAGATGACCGGTCTCGCCGGCATCGATGAACAGCGAACCCCAGGCGCCGGCGATATCCTCTGCGACATCGAAGGCGCAGAACGGATCGTTGCGGCTGGCGATCACGATCGAGGGAAAGGGCAGCGGCTCACGCGGGTAGGGGCCGAAGGTCATCAGGTGCCTGGGCCTGATCTCGGGATTGGCGACGTCGGGAGGTGCCACGAAGAAGGCCCCGGCGACCGGCTTGCGGAATTGCGGAATAGCTTGCACTGCAGTGGCGACGCCGAGCGAGTGCGCGACCAAGACGACCGGCCGCTCGGCCTCGTTGACCGCCTTGGCGACGCTCGCCGTCCAGTCCTCGCGCACTGGCTTCGACCACTCCGCCTGTTCGACGCGGCGCGCCGTCGACAGCTTCGACTGCCAGCGGCTCTGCCAATGGTCGGGGCCGGAATTGGTGTAGCCCGGCACGATGAGAATATCTGCTTCCTTGACCTTCATGGCGCTGAGATAGCGAGCGGCATCGCTTCGCGCAACCGGCAGAAACGCCACTTTTGATCACAATAGTGAACACCATGTTCGCTTCTTCGCGTCTTGTGTGAACGATGCCGATGGACGATCTGTGGTTAGGAAAAGAAACAGCCGTGTGCGGGAACCCTGACTGTGGAACTGACACGACGTAGAATGATCGGCGGAGTGGGGCTTCTCGCTTTGGGAGCTTCATCGCAGGTCGGTCGAACGGAGCATTTGATGAGCGAGTTGCCTTTTGCCGCCACCACCCCGGTCAGCGTTGCCCGCGTCGGGCTGAAGGCACGCGACGCGGAAAGCCTTGCCGCATATTATCGCAGCGTCGTCGGCCTGCAGGAACTGAGCCGCGCCGATGGTGCGATCACGCTGGGCGCCGCCAACCGTCCGTTGCTGGTCATCGAGGCCGATCCTTCGGCCAAGCCGGATGATCCGCGCAGCGCAGGCCTGTTCCATACTGCCTTCCTGCTGCCCAGCCGCGCTGATCTCGGTCGCTGGATCAACCACGCCATATCAAACAAGATCGCCATCGATGGCGCTTCCGACCATCTGGTCAGCGAAGCATTGTACCTGACCGATCCCGAAGGCAACGGTATCGAGATATATGCCGACCGCCGTCCGCAGGACTGGAAGTGGAATGGCGACAAGATTGCCATGGCAACGGAGCGGCTGAACATTCCGTCCGTCGTTGCCGAAGTGCCTGCGGGTGACGCCGGCTGGCAGGGCGCGCCGGAAAACAGCATCGTCGGCCACGTCCACCTGCGTGTTGGCAGGCCGGAAGACGCCGAAGCCTGGTGGAACCAGGAATTCGGCTTCGACACGGTGGCGAGATATGGCGGCCAGGCGGTGTTCCTGTCGTCGGGCGGCTATCATCACCACATCGGCGCCAACGCCTGGCAGAGTTCGGGCGTCGGCCGCCGCGATCCGAGCCGGTCGGGCCTTGCCTGGGTCGAAATGCGTTCGGACAAGGCATCCACCGAAACCACGCGGGAAGACCCGTGGGGCACAGTGATCCGCACCGTGCCTGGCGTTGCCGGCTAAGCGCCCGCTGCGCTCTTAAACAGAACTGGCGGCGTAACCGGTCAGCAATCCGTGTGCCCAACTGTCGAAGCCGGCCGCCGTCGCGCGGCGGGACGCTTCGGCCCAGTCATAACCGACTGCGTGATGGCTGAATGACCATTCTCCGCGCTTGTGCGTGGCGAGGGCGTAGCGGGCATGCGGGCTGCCGGTCACGGTAAGGCCGGGAAACGCCTGAACACCGACGCTGCCGGGATTTAGGATCGTCTGGCGATCGGAAAGCCGCACGACGCGCGGCGTATGGGTGTGGCCGCACAAGGTCAGCCCGGCATCGATGCTGCCGAGCTTGTGTCTGATTTCTTTTTGATTGGATGGATAGAAGTGATTGCCGCCGTCTTCCTCGAGCAGGAACGTCTCGTCGTCGCTGGGGCTGCCGTGGCAGAGCAGAATTTCAGGGCCGAGCGTCAGGGCAAGCGGCAATGCCAAAAGCCAGGCCAATGACGTCTGGGAGAGGCAATGGTGGGTAAAGGCATCGACGTCTTCCAGCCCGGAAGCCGGCGGCTCGATCAGCACACGGTCGTGATTGCCGCGCACGGTCGGCCAGGTCTGTGCAATCAAATATTGCGCGGTTTCTTCCGGCCATAGCGGCCCGGAGAGACAATCACCCAGATTGACGATGATGTCGGGAGAATTGTCCTTGATCCGCGCATGAACCGCTTCAAGCGCGCGCAGATTCCCGTGAATGTCGGAAAGGACAGCCAGTCGCATCGAAATCCTATCCGAACACCCGCTTGAAGATCGTGTCGACATGCTTGGTGTGATAGCCCAGGTCGAATTTCTCGCGGATATCGGCTTCCGGCAGCGCTGCTGTCACTTCCTTGTCGGCCAACAATTCCTCAAGGAAATCAGCGCCTTGCTCCCACACTCTCATGGCATTGCGCTGCACCAGCCGGTAGGAGTCTTCGCGCGACAGGCCGGCCTGCGTCAGCGCCAGCATGACGCGCTGCGAATGCACGAGACCGCGGAACTTGTTCATGTTCTTCAGCATGTTGTCGGGATAGATGAGCAGCTTGTCGATGACGCCGGTCAGCCGTGACAGCGCGAAATCGAGCGTCACCGTGGCGTCCGGCCCGATCATGCGTTCGACCGAGGAGTGCGAGATGTCGCGCTCGTGCCAGAGCGCCACATTTTCCATCGCCGGCAGCGCCATCGACCGCACCATGCGGGCGAGGCCGGTGAGGTTTTCGGTCAGCACCGGGTTGCGCTTGTGCGGCATGGCCGACGAGCCCTTCTGGCCCGGCGAAAAATACTCCTCCGCCTCCAGCACTTCGGTGCGCTGCAAATGCCGGATCTCGATCGACAGCCGCTCGACCGACGAGGCGATGACGCCCAGCGTGGCAAAGAACATGGCGTGGCGGTCACGCGGGATCACCTGCGTCGACACCGGCTCGGGCTTCAGGCCGAGCTTCGCCGCCACGTGCTCCTCGACATAGGGTTCGATGTTGGCGAAGGTGCCGACCGCGCCCGAAATGGCGCAGGTGGCGATGTCTTCGCGCGCATGCACCAGCCGCTCACGGCACCGCGAAAATTCGGCATAGGCCTGCGCCAGCTTGACGCCGAAGGTGGTCGGCTCGGCATGGATGCCGTGGCTGCGGCCGATGGTGACGGTATCCTTGTGCTCGAATGCGCGGCGCTTCAATGCTGCAAGCAGACCGTCGATGTCGGCGAGCAGGATGTCGCTGGCGCGGGTGAGCTGCACCGCAAAGCAGGTGTCTAGAACGTCCGACGAGGTCATGCCCTGGTGGATGAAGCGGGCGTCCGGTCCGACGAATTCGGCAAGATGGGTCAGGAAGGCGATGACGTCATGCTTGGTGACGCGCTCGATCTCGTCGATCGCCTCGACGTCGAATTTTGCCGCACTGCCCTTTTCCCAGATGGTCTTTGCCGCTTCCCTGGGGATCACCCCGAGTTCTGCCAGCGCGTCGCACGCATAGGCTTCGATCTCGAACCAGATGCGGAACCGGGTTTCGGGCGACCAGATGGCGACCATTTCCGGCCGGGAATAGCGAGGGATCATCGGTCAGTCCTGACATATCGAGAAGTTTGCCCGCGTCCTAACAGAGGCGAGCAAAATGCTCAACGCTGCTGGCGCGCAAACCAGACGCCCGCGGCAAACAGAGCGATGAAACCAACTGGAAAATAGAGCCGGATGCCCAGCACCACGAACTGATAGAGCGCAATCAACGTCGTGAAGACGAACTGGAGGACCCAGGTGCGGGTGAAAGCAGGTGCATGCCACTCGGCGTAATAGGAGCGATACTGCAGGGCAAACAGCCCGCCGGTCAGGCCGATCGTCGCAGCAGCGAGGCACACGAACGCCGCGGCGAAGGCAACCTCCCAGCGCCTTCCCTGCGAGACCAGCCGCGCCGCGAACAGACCGATCGGAAAGGCCAGCGCAGCTCCCACCGCAAACAGCGCGGTGACAATGCGGATTTTCGCCGGCGTCTGCCAGTCGTCCAACAACAGAGTGACAAGTGCACTGGCGCCCATCGTCACAGCCCACAACAAGGCGCCGAAAAGCGCCGTGCGCGGCGTCGGTATCGCGCGGCGAAGGTGGTTCAACGCACGATCGCGCGCGGCGGGTTGAGCAGGGGATGTCACAGCCGGCCGGTCACCGCGATCCAGCGAAAGTCCGGCCCCTCGAAGCCGTATTGGCGCACCGCGATCAGCACCGCATAGGCGCTGAGGCTGTCCATAGAAAAGGTCTGCACGGCGCCGATGCGATAGCCGTTCGGACAACCCCGGCTTTTCGGTATCGCCTTGTCTTCGTGCAGCAGCTTCGTCGTGCCGCCATCCTGCGCCTCGATGCGCAGCAGCCGAAAGCCGTTGATCTCGCCCTGGCTCTCGCAGCCCGCGGTGCTGTTCATGCCTAGCTCGTCGAGGCGGAACTCGAGCGGCTGGTCGACCGGCGAGAAGATCGGGCGAGGGTTGACCGCCATCCGGTGCGGATCGGCCGAAAGCTCGGTCACCGGATTGAAACCCGCGGTGATGCCGCGATTGGCGCTCAGCTCGGCCTGACTGACAATGGCTTCGCCTTTTTGCCGGGCCTGAAGGCGGGCCGCGTCCAGTTTGGCGTTCTCGTCCTCAAGCCGGACCCGGATCGGTGTGCCCTTGAGAAAGCTGTCGGTGCTGGTGTCGATGTGGTAGCGGTTGGCATAGGGAAAGCCCGATCCATCCTGCACGCCATATTCCTCGAAAGCAAAGACGCTGCCGTCCTTGGTGAAGCCGAGGATTTCAAGTTCGGCGACATCGCCGGCATGAGCGGCGATCGAGGTCGCAAACTGTGCAAGCAGGCCAACGGCAAACAGAAAGAGCATTCGCATCGGTCTTCACCCCCGTCATCGTCTCAATCCCCTAGCACGACAGAATCAAAACGTCGTGCAGTGCGAAAGCCGATGCATCCAATCGGCCTGTCATTTGTTAATGTCGGCAGTTCCAATGGAGAACCACCATGACCGACACCAGCAAAATTCGTGAACATATGGAAGTCGTCGGCGCCGATGGCGTGCATGTCGGCACCGTCGACAAGGTCGATGGCCAGCGCATCAAGCTGACCAGGGCCGATAGCGGCGAGGGCGCTCACAAGGGCCATCACCATTACATTCCCCTGAGCCTGATTGCCGAGGTCGATGGCAAGAAGGTCTGGCTGTCGGCGAATTCCGATGTCGCGGTGACGTTCGAGGAAGAAAAGTCCGATCCGGTCTGATCAACCCTTCGCTTCACCCCAAGCGTGACGACCAGACCGGAAACAGATCGTTTTCGGCAGGCGTCGCGGCAAACACGCCGCGGCTGATGGCCCGCGCCATCGTGGCGCCGGCCGCAGCGTAGAGATCGATCGCCGCATCGGCGGCGAGTTCGATGCCGCTCATGCCCGTCGCCAGCGCAAACACCAGGTCGCCATCGGCCGGCGTGTGGGTCGGCCAGATGGCGCGCACGAACCCGTCATGCGCCGATATCGCCAGCCGTTTTGCAGCGGCCTTGGTGAGAACGGCATCGGTGGCAATGACGGCGATGGTGGTGTTGCCGCCGGTCTCCGTCTGCTGGTCAAAATGTTTGTCGCGGTATTTCAAAAGAATCCGTTTCGCCTCGTCCGGCATCGGCGAGGGATAGCCAAGCCCACCGAATTCGTCGCCGATTTCGAACGGTGCCGCCCAGAAATGGCGGGTTCGACCTGTTGTCACAGATCCGGTCGGGTTGACGGCGGCCAGCGCACCGATGGTGACGCCATTGTCGAGCAGCGTCGAGGCGGAGCCGAGGCCGCCTTTCAGCCCCGAAGTAAGCGCGCCGGTGCCGGCGCCGATCGTCCCAAGCTGGAAATCGGCGGTGGCGGTTTGCGCTGCTTCATAGCCAAGCTCGCGGTAGGGCGGATAACGGCCCCAATCCTTGTCGCCGCCATTGCGCAGGTCGAACAGGATCGCCGACGGCACGATCGGCACGCGAAAGCCACCGACCTCGAGGCCGATGCCGCGTTCACGCAACGCCGCCTGCACGCCGGAAGCCGCGTCAAGGCCGAAAGCCGAACCGCCCGAAAGCACCACGGCGTGCACCACCTCGACCGAATTGTGCGGTTCGAGAAGGTCTGTCTCGCGGGTGCCCGGCGCACCGCCCAGGATCTGGACGCCGGCCACCGTCGGCCCATCGCAAAGGATAGTCGTGACGCCTGATTTCAGCCTCGCGTCGGACGCATTGCCGACGCGCAGGCCGGCAACGTCGGTGATCAGGTTGCGTGGGCCGGTGCGAAACATCAGTTGCTTTCCAAAGGCGCAAAACGCGTGCCGTCGAAGCGGAAGACGCGATAGGGGCTCTTGCTGAGGTCGCCCTTCGCATCAAACCGGATCGGCCCGATCGCAGTGGTGAAATCCTGTCCGGTCAGGGCTTCAGTCATCGGCTTGCCCGAGCTTTCGGACAAGCCTGACGCCGCCTTGGCGATCTCGATCGCCGCAAAGGCCGGCAGCGTATAACCATCCGGCACGATCTTCTGCGTGGCGAAGGCTGCCAGCACTTTGGGGTCGGCGACATCGGCCCATTCCGGCGGTGCGATCATCAGTGTGCCCAAGGCATAGGGCACGTCGCCCGGCGGTGTGCGGAGATTTTCGCCGCCGGCAAAGACGATGCCCGCTTGAAGCTGTGCGGCATCGCGGCCCATGATGGCGATGTCGTCGCCGTCGCCGCCGGCAAAGACATGCGTGGCGCCGGCCTTCTTCAGGCGACCGATCATGCCGATCTGATTGTCGAGCTGTGGCCGGAACGTGTCGACGAACACAGGTTTCAGCGCCGCCTGCTCGGCCGCAGCCCGCAACGTCTCGGCGATCTCACGGCCATAGATGGTGCCGTCGTCGATGATGGCGAACAGCTCGTTCTGCCACAGACGGGTGAGGGCGGAGGCGACGGTGTTGCGCTCATCGTCGCCGCGTGGCCCGAGGCGATAGACCGGCCAGCCGGTCTTGGCGCGGCGGTCGGTCAGGCTTTCGGTTCGCACACCAACGGTGATGACGGGAATGTTGGCGTCCTTGAGGATAGGCATCGCCGCCTCGATCGCCTCGGTGCAGAGGAAGCCGACCACGATATTGACCTTGGCGGCTGCGAATTCCCTGGCCGCGGCAGCGCCGCCATCGGCGGTGCAGGCGTCATCCACGATCTTGAGTTCGATGCCGTTCGCTTCGGCGGCCAGACCGGTGCCGGCCTCGATCTGCTTGCCGAGAATGGCCGATGGTCCCGACAGGGGCGCTGAGACGCCGACCAGCAGCGTCTGGGCGCTGGCGGCGCTGGCCATGAACAGCCAGAACAGCGCCGCTATTGTTGTTGTCCTGGGTCGCATTCGGGCGATGGGGTCCTCCGTGCCGGTCTTATGCTCCTGGCACTATTGCCGCCAAGACCTAAAGGCTGCCCGGCCTTGGTGCAACACGCGAATTTCGGGATATGGCTCAGGCACTTCGCTTGTGGCGGGCTATGTCTGGCCATATATGTCGGTAGGATCCTGACCATGGAAAATTTACGGTGCTGAAGAAGAACGACATTGGGCCGCAGGCCTATCGCGATGCGATGAGCCACTTTGCCGGCCACGTCCATGTGGTCACCACCGACGGGCCGGCCGGCAGGCGAGGCACGACGGTGATCGCCGCCTGTTCGGTGTCGGACACGCCGCCCACCATCCTGGTCTGTCTCAACCGCGAAAATGCCAAGAATGAGCTGTTCGTGAAAAACGGCAGGTTTGCCCTGAACACGCTGGCCTCGCACCAGGAGCCGCTGTCGGTCGGCTTTTCCGGCATCACCGGCCTGCCGGTCGAGGAACGTTTCGCGCTCGGCGAGTGGGACGTGATCTCGACAGGCGCGCCGACGCTGAAAGGTGCGCTCGCCGTGTTCGACTGCGAATTGATCGACACCAAGGACCTGGCCACCCATCGTGTGCTTTTTGGCAAGGTGACAGGCCTGCGGATGGGCGATAATTTGCGGCCGCTGATCTATCACGCCCGCGGCTACCACGTCCTGGAAAGCGGAGCGGCGGCGTTCACGGAGAAAGAATGACCGAGCTGAAACCGCGCGCCGTGCCACGGACGATCGACGAGACGCTCGATCTCCTGACCGGTGCGGACTATGTGGCGGACCGGTCGCTGGCGACCGTGCTGTTCCTGTCGTTGCGTATGAAGCGGCCGCTTTTCCTCGAAGGCGAGGCCGGCGTCGGCAAGACCGAGATCGCCAAGGTGTTGGCACAGGCGCTTGGCCGCCGGCTGATCCGCCTGCAGTGCTATGAAGGCCTAGACGTCTCGTCCGCCGTCTATGAGTGGAACTACGCCGCGCAGATGATCGAAATCCGCATGGAGGAGGCGGCCGGCAAGGTGGAGCGCTCCGCCATGGAGCGCAACGTCTTCTCCGAAAAATACCTGATCCGCCGACCGGTGCTCGATGCGCTGACCGGAAAGACGGGCGCTGCCCCGGTTTTCCTGATCGATGAGCTCGACCGCACCGACGAGGCGTTCGAGGCCTTCCTGCTCGAAATCCTGTCTGACTTCCAGGTGACGGTGCCCGAACTCGGCACTATCAAGGCGGAAGAACCGCCGATCGTCATCATCACCACCAACCGCACCCGTGAAATCCATGACGCGCTGAAGCGGCGCTGCCTCTATCACTGGGTCGACTATCCCAATGCCGAGCGCGAGCTGGAGATCGTGCGCCGCAAGGTGCCGCAGGCCAACCAGCGGCTTTCGGCAGAAGTGGTCTCCTTCATCCAGAAGCTGCGCCAGATCGAATTGTTCAAGGTGCCTGGTGTCGCCGAAACCATCGACTGGGCCGGCGCGCTGACCGAGCTCGACAAGGTGGCGCTCGATCCGGAAACCGTGTCCGACACGATCGGCGTGCTGTTGAAATACCAGGACGACATTGCCCGCATCGAACAGGGCGAAGGCCGGCGCATCCTCAACGAGGTGAAGGCCGAGCTTTCGGCGGCGGAGTAGGCGATGTTGCGCACCGAACCGAAAGAGGCCATGCCGCACGGGCGGATCGCCGACAACATCGTCTATTTTGCCCGCACCTTGCGCAAGGCCGGCATGCGGGTCGGGCCGGCTTCGGTCAAGGACGCAATCGAGGCGGTGCTCGCCGCCGGCATCGGTTCGCGCGATGATTTCTACTGGACGCTGCACGCCGTGCTGGTGTCGCGGCATGAGGATCACGCCATTTTCGATGAAGCCTTCCGGCTGTTCTGGAAATCGCGCGAGCTGATCGAAAAGATGCTGGCGATGTTTTCGCCGGTCGCACCAGACAACAGGGAAAAGCAGAAGCCCCGTGCTGCCGAGAACCGAGTCAGCCAGGCCATGTTCGAAGGCCACCAGAAAAACCAGCCGCGCCAAGAAATCCCCGAGATCGAGGTCGACGCCCGCTTCACTTTCTCCGGCAATGAGGTGCTGCGGGCCAAGGACTTTGCCCAGATGAACGCCGCCGAAATGGCCGACGCCAAGAAGGCGATCGCCCAGCTGCGGCTGCCTTTCGACATGGTGCGGACGCGCCGCTTCAAGGCCGATGCGCATGGTCGTCGCATCGATCCGCGCGCCATGATGCGTTCGGCCGCGCGCACCGGCGGCGAATTGATCCTGCCGAAATTCCGCTCAGCCCGGGAGGTTCATCCGCCGCTGGTTGTGCTCGCCGACATTTCCGGCTCGATGAGCCAGTACACGCGCATTTTCCTGCATTTCCTGCATGCGCTGACGGAAAAACGCCGGCGCGTGCACACCTTCGTCTTCGGTACCCGGCTCACCAACCTGACCCGGCAGATGCGCCATCGCGACCCCGATGCAGCCCTGGCCGACTGTTCGGCGGCGGTCAGGGACTGGTCGGGCGGCACCCGCATCGGCGACACGCTGGCTGAGTTCAACCTGATATGGTCGCGGCGCGTGCTGGGGCAGGGCGCAGTCGTGCTTCTGATCACGGATGGGCTTGAGCGCGACGATGTCGCCGGCCTGTCGGAGGAGATGGAGCGCCTGCACAAATCCTGCCGGCGGTTGATCTGGCTGAACCCATTGCTGCGCTTCGACGGCTTCCAGGCGCGCGCCCGTGGCGTCAAGGCGATGCTGCCGCATGTCGACGAGTTCCGCTCGGTGCACAATCTCGACGCGCTCGCCGATCTCTGCGCGTCATTGGACAAGAAGTCGGCACAATCCGTCGATCCGCGCCGGTGGCTGGAAGCTGGCGCGAGGCACGCCGCATAACCATATCTTTCCCATCCGGAAAACAGATCCCGAGAAAAACAGACTTCTGGAGAAACGGTCATGGAAAACAGCATTTATCTGGATGAGGCCCGCGACCCGCTGATCATTGCGGAGGGCTGGATGAAGGACGGCAAGGACGTGGCCATCGCGACAGTGGTCGAGACCTGGGGATCGGCGCCCCGACCTGTAGGCAGCCATCTGGTCATCGACGCCGACGGCAATTTCCACGGCTCCGTCTCGGGCGGCTGCGTCGAAGGCGCTGTGGTCAGCGAGGCCATCGACGTCATCGACAGCGGCAAGGCCAGGATGCTGGAGTTCGGTGTTGCCGATGAAACCGCATGGCAGGTCGGCCTGTCCTGTGGCGGTCGCATCAAGGTGTATGTCGAAAGGCTCGGCTGATCTCGAATGGATCCCTATGCACTGAAAACACTGAACGCCGAACGACGCGCCCGCCGCGCGGCGATCCTGGTCACCGATCTCGGTGATGGCCGCGACCGGATCGTGCGCGAGGGCGATCAGGTCGCCGGCGATCTCGGAACCGCGATCGCCAAGGCGTTCCGCACCGGCAACTCCGGTTCGGTCGAAGCAGAGGGGCGGACTTTCTTTCTCAACGCGCATCTGCCGCAGCCGCGTCTGGTCGTGATTGGCGCCGTCCATATCAGCCAGGCGCTGGCGCCGATGGCGAAGATCGCCGGCTATCCAGTGGAGATCATCGACCCCCGCACCGCCTTCGCCACGCCGGATCGCTTTCCCGACGTGGCGCTGCATGCCGAATGGCCGGAGGATGTGCTGAAACGCCAGCCGCTTGACAGCTACACCGCGCTCGCCGCTGTCACCCATGACCCGAAGGTCGATGATTTCGCGCTGAAGGCCGCGCTCGACGCCAACTGTTTCTATGTCGGAGCGCTCGGCAGCAGGAAGACGCATGCCAAGCGCGTCGAACGCTTGCTGGCAATGGGCGCGAGCGCCGAACAGATCGCGCGTATTCATGCGCCGATCGGGCTCGACATCGGTGCTGCCAGCCCGGGAGAGATCGCTGTTGCGGTGTTGGCCCAGGCGATCCACGCCTTCCGCTCGCGCGGTCTCGATGCCAAGGGCGCGGCTGCGTGAAATTCGGCCCGATCCCGATCGAGACGGCGGAAGGCGCGGTGCTGGCGCACTCCACCATCGCTGGTGAACGCCGCTTCCGCAAGGCGCACAGGCTGAGCGCCGAAGATGTGACACTGCTGCGGGCTGCCGGTGTTTTCGAGGTCGTTGCGGCTGTGCTGGCTGAGGACGACCTCGGCGAGGATGCGGCCGCGCAAACGATTGCCGAGAGCATGGCCTTTCGCGGCATCGAGGCCAAGCCTGCCGCGACCGGGCGGGTCAACCTCCATGCCAAGGCGCCGGGCATCTTCACGGTCGATGCCGCTGCCATCGACGCCATCAATGCCATCGATCCAGCCATCACCATCGCCACGCTGGCGCAGCATGCGCCGGTCGAGAAAGGCCAGATGGTCGCGACGGTGAAAATCATTCCCTTCGCGGTCAGTTCGGCGCTGGTCGACGCCGCGACAGAAATCTGCGCCGCAGGCGAGATCTTTGCCGTCAATGCCTACCGGCCCGTGCGTGTCGGCGTCATCCAGACGGTTCTGCCGGGCATCAAGCCTTCCGTGCTGGACAAGACGCTGCGCGTCACCGAAGCGCGGCTGGCGCGCACCGGGGGCAGGCTGACGGCCGAGCGCCGCACGCCGCATGAGATCGCGCCGGTGGCGGAGGCCACGGCTTCCCTGGTGCGTGACAATGACATGGTGGTGATCTTCGGCGCCTCGGCGATGAGCGATTTCGCCGATGTCATTCCAGCGGCGATCCAGAAAGCGGGTGGTACTGTCATCCGCGCCGGCATGCCGGTCGATCCAGGCAACCTGCTGGTGTTGGGTATGCTTGATGGCAAGCGCGTCATTGGCGCGCCCGGCTGCGCCCGCAGCCCCAAGGAAAACGGCTTTGACTGGGTGCTCGACAGGCTGATCGCCGGTCTCGACGTGACGGCCAGGGATATTGCCGGCATGGGCGTCGGCGGGCTGTTGATGGAAATCCCGACGCGACCGCAGCCGCGCGAACCGCTGCCGGCCAAAAGCCAGCTCAGGGTCGGCATCGTCCTGCTGGCGGCCGGCCGGTCGAGCCGCATGGGCGGGCCGAACAAGCTTCTGGCACTGTTCGACGGCAAGCCGCTGGTGCGCCGCACCGCCGAGCGGGCGCTCGGCTCGAAGGCGTCTGGCACTGTCGTCGTCACCGGCCACCAGCGCGAGCGGGTGCGCGCCGCGCTGGCGGGCCTCGACGTGACCTTCGCCGACAATCCCGATTTTACCGAGGGCCTGTCCACTTCGCTGAAGGCCGGCATTGCCTATCTGCCGGAAGACGCCGCCGGCGTGATGATCGTTCTCGGCGACATGCCTGATATCACGTCCGATGACCTCGACAGGTTGATCGATGCTTTCCGCAAGGCCGGCGGCAATTCGGTGGTGCGCGCCTCGCATGACGGCAGGCGCGGCAACCCGGTGCTGTTGCCGCGTTCGCTGTTTCCGGCGATCGCCCATCTCGAAGGCGACACCGGCGCTCGCCATCTGGTCGAGACCGAAGGGCTCGATGTCATCGATGTCGAGATCGGCGCGGCGGCGTCTGTCGATGTCGACACGCGCGAGGCGCTGGAAGGCGCCGGCGGCGTGCTGCAGGATTGACAAACCCAAGCCGAATTAAGCATGCCTTGGGCATGGCTTTCCGGTTCCCTCCCTCTGCGTTTGCGCCCTTACCCCCCTCTGGCCTCCCGGCCATCTCCCCCTCAAGGGGAGAGATCGGCAGTTTCGACGGCGGCGTCCATCTTGCTTTGGAGATTGGCGAAAGCCGAAGGCGCATCCAATCTCCCCCCTTGAGGGGGAGATGGCCGGCAGGTCAGAGGGGGGCGTGCCGCGCAGTCCTCACAGCCATGCTTTTCTTGCTTTCTTATGCCGCCCACGCTGCCGCTCTCGAACTAAAACCCTTCAAGGACGATCTCTTCGCCTATCCGGTCACGCTGTCGTCCGACACCAACGGCGCCTACACGGTCATCGATTACCGCGAGATGCGTGACATCAACCAGCGTGACCAGGTGCCCGAGCGCCGGGTGAACGCCCAATATACCGACACCAGCGTGCGCAAGGTGCAGCAGGATCTGTTGCTGAAAACCGATGCCGGCGATGTCAGGCATGTCGCCGTCGGCAAGACCGAGGGCGCCGGCATCATCGTGCTTTACCTGCACGGGCAGGGCGGCAGCCGCAAGCAGGGTGTCGACGACTTCACCTTCGGCGGCAATTTCAACCGGCTCAAGAACCTGATGGCCGGCAATGGCGGCCTCTATCTCAGCCCGGATTTTACCGATTTCGGCGACAAGGGAGCAGCGCAGGTGGCAGCGCTGATCGGTCACTATGCCGAACAATCTCCAGGCGCGAAGATCTTCGTCGCCTGCGGCTCGATGGGCGGCGCGCTGTGCTGGAAGCTTGCCGCGCGCAAGGACATGGGCGGCCGCATCAGCGGCCTGCTGCTGCTCGGCTCGCTGTGGGATGAGAGCTTCTTCGCCAGCCCTGCTTTCAAGCGCCGTGTGCCGGTCTTTTTCGGCCAGGGCAGTCACGACGTGGTCTTCCCAGTGGCGAATCAGGAAGCATTCTTTCGCTCGATCCTGGCCAAATCGAAGACTTACCCGACCCATTTCGTCCGCTTCGAGACCGGCACCCATGGCACGCCGATCCGCATGACCGACTGGCGCGGCACGCTCAACTGGATGCTGTCGAAGTCGCCCTAGCGCTGCCTGCAGGCCCGTGTGACGCTCAGGGCGCAGTGTTGTAGTCGACGACAGTCTCGGGGTTTTGCTCGCCGTCATAGGATGCATCGACGTCGTACTGGACCAGCGAGAAATTGCCGTTGCGAAACAGATACGTGCCGGCGTCGGAAGCATCGCCGATCCCGCGCCACTTGTTGAATGTGGTGATCGTTTGGGTGGCCTCGTCATAGTCGGAATTGACCGCCCAGCCGGACGTCTGGAAACCGACGATGCTCATGCCCAGCAATTTGCCGTTGCTGTCATTGTTCTCGTAGCGGATGTCCATCTTGGGTTCGGCGAATTGCAATTGCTGCACGGCCGATATCTCGTCGGTCATGTAGTAGACCGAGCTTTCATTGTAGGCGGCGGCCGAGCAGGAAAAATGGAACAGCCGCGTCTCCTTGTCGGGGTCGCCGGGCTGCGCATCCTTGTCCTTGTATCTGATTGAAAAGACCGTCGGCTCGTCGGCCAGGAACTGTTTGTCGCACTGGCCGCCATAGGTTGCCAGAAACGCCTTCCTGGCCTGCTCCAGCGCGGTGTCCTTCTTCGGTGGCGGCGGCCCGTCGCCGCAGCTTGGCGGCAGCGCTTCCTCGAAACCGGCGGTGGAGGGTTTCAGCGCGCCTTTTTCGATATGGATCGGATCGAAAGGTGGTTCCGCCTGGATCTGGGCATTCACCTGGCGCAGCGTATAGCAGCCGGCAAAGACCTTTTCGCCGCCGCTCTTGTCGGTGGCGCGGATGGCGACGGGGACGTTGTAGAAAATGCTGCCGGCCGCACCTTCGTCCGAGACAGCCCCGGTCAAGACCTCGACGTTGTCGGTGCCGTCATAGCCCTTGACGAAACTGTCGAAATCCTTTGCTGGCTTTGTATCGCCGAAATACCCCCAGGCGCGGGCGAATTCGTGCCGGCTGATGGCGCTGTAGAGCGAACGCACAACAGCATCGGCGCTCGACCGATCGTCGACATAGGGCGCTTTGGAGGCATCGTCGGCGGCCAATACCGTTTGGCCGATCGGTGCAAGGGAGAGAAAGGCAGTCGCTGCGAAAAGGGCGCGTCTCATCGGGAACCTCCGCTCGATAAGAGGATTCTACGACGGCGATTGCGGCAACGTGGTGACGCAGGGTCGACGGTCTTGAAGAATCGCGCGCGAAGGCGCTACGTCGCGTCCGCCGGCGTTCGGCCGGGCAGGAGATTTGACGTGACGATATCGATGTATGAGGCATCCGTGCCCGTGTTTTCAGCCAGGCTGAAAGCGTTTTCCAATGTGCTTGCGACCGCCGAACAGAATGCGCTGGACCGCAAGATAGACCCGCAGGTTTTTCTGACGGCGCGGCTGGCGCCAGACATGTTCGCCTTGACCAGGCAGGTGCAGATCGCCACCGATCATGCCAAGGGCGCGCCGTCACGGCTCGCCGGCCGCGAAGTGCCGAAATACGAAGACAATGAGGCGAGTTTTGCCGATATCCAGGCTCGCATCACGAAGACGCTCGACCTTCTCGCGACATTTTCGGCTGCCGAGTTCGACGGCTCCGACGACAAGATCATCGAGTTGAAGCTTGGCGGACGGGAAAGTTCGATGCCCGGCCTGCAGTATCTGCTGCATGTGGCCATGCCCAATTTCTATTTCCATCTCACCACCGCCTACGACATCCTTCGCCACAACGGCGTGCCGTTGGGCAAGGCGACGTTCCTGGGATCGCGCTAAGGAATTGGTTTTTGGAGATGTCCCGGACCGATCCGGGACATCTTGAACACCGGGTGTAGCTAGCGAACGGACATTTCGCGGGCGATGCGGGGGAAGTCGGCCGGCTTGATCCCGATGTCGGCGCGGTCGGCATTGCTCATCGAATGAAGCAGCGCGAGCGCCGAGCGGTATCTCAGGTGTTCCTGCGGCCGAGGCCGGGCGAACATTTCAGTGAAGAAACCCATGATTCAAGCCCCAAATTGGTCCTCCACAACTGCCAATATAGGTGAATCGTGACAATTGTGCAGTGCAGCATTTGCATACCTGCCATGTCTTGGCGATTTTTTTCGCCATTTTCTGCAACCAGATGAAACTTTTGGCCGACGCGCATCGTAGCCTCGAATGCTGGCTACGTGGCCGGTTTTTCCTCGACGGCTAAATTCGTTAAGATCGGTGCCATGCATTTTTAACGAGCCGGTTCTATGCTTCGATACCCGAATGGTCGGGCGAGGGGGAGGCTGACATCGCTACTGGCGCCAAGCGGGATTTCGCTTCGTTGCTCGACGACCTCTTCATCGCCCCCGATAAGAATGGCGAGGGCGAAGAGGCCGGCGCTCGCCCATCCATCCCGTTCGACTATCTCTCGGTGGCCGATGAACTCCATTCCGGCCGTATCAAGGTTTCCGCTGCCGAATATCGCGAGGCGGGCGCGGATCTGGCGACTGAATTCGCCGCCTTGCTCGATCATGCCAAGCTGGCTCTCGCCGGCGAAGAGCCAAAGCCCGAGGAGAAACTGCCGCCGATCGATCCTGAAGCCATCGCCGTCGAACTCGGCCTCAATCAGCCCAAGCAGGTCGCCGATTTCGGTCGCATGCGCCGCAGCTTTGCCTTTGCCAACCATCCCGACCGTGTCGCCCCGCATCTGCGCCAGCGCGCCATGATCCGCATGCAAGTGGCCAATATGCTGATCGACGAGGCCAAGCGCCGTGCACTGGCCGGTGCTCGCCGCTAACGCCGCTGGTTCACGCAAAAGTCGATCTGCCGAGGCTTGGAGAGCGCCTCTGCTTTCCCTATAGATGCGGCTTCCTCCCGCGCAGTCGCGCCAGCCTTCCTCCGGAGCCCAATTCCATGCACAAACGCCGTCTCGGTCGGACCGATCTTCTTGTTACCCAGATCTGCCTGGGCTCCATGACCTGGGGCCAGCAGAACACCGAGGCCGAAGGCCACGCCCAGATGGACCTGGCTTTCTCGCGCGGCGTCAATTTCATCGACACCGCCGAGCTTTATCCGATCCCGCCCAAGGCGGAGACGCAAGGGCGGACCGAAAAGATCATCGGCAGCTGGATGAAAGCCAAGGGCAACCGCGACAAGGTGATCCTGGCCTCGAAGGTCGTCGGCCGCACGGCCAACAGCTGGTTTCGCGGCGACAGGCCGTCGCAATTGGTGCGCGCCGATATCTTTGATGCCATCGACAAGTCGCTGGCCAAGCTCGGCACCGACTATATCGACCTCTACCAGATCCATTGGCCTGAACGGGACATCCCCTGGGGCGCCAACCCAACGCGCGTCGGCGCCGTATCGCCACGCGCCGATTCTGTCGGCGCGCCGGCCGACGAAACGCCGGTCGCCGAGACGCTTGCCGTGTTCGACGAGTTGGTGAAGGCGGGAAAGATCCGCCATTTCGGCCTGTCAAACGAGAGTTCCTGGGGCGTGATGCGCTTCCTTGCGGAGGCTGACAAAGGGATCGGTCCGCGCGTCGCGTCGATCCAGAACGCCTACAATCTCGTCAACCGCACCTTTGAGGTGAACCTCGCCGAGGTCTGCGAGCGCGAGCAAGTGTCGCTGCTGCCCTATTCGCCGCTGGCACAGGGCTATCTCACCGGCAAGTACGACCACGGCGCGCGGCCTCAGGGCTCGCGCACGCAGTTGTTCAATCGCGGCCAGCGCTACGAGACGCCAGGTGCCGCCGAAGCACAACTTGAATACAATGAGCTGGCGCGCTCCTTTGGCCTGGAGCCGGCATTGTTTGCCAATGCCTATGTCGCGAGCCGGCCGTTCGTAACATCCAACATCGTCGGCGCAACGACGCTTTCGCAGCTCGACATGGCGCTGTCTTCTGTCGACGTCACCTGGACCGACGAAATGCAGAAGTCAGTGGATGCGATCCACCAGCGGGTCGGCAATCCCTGTCCTTGATTGGCCTGGAATTATCCAGAAATGACAAGAGGGTGGAGACAATGGTGAATTTTCCGATCGAGGCTATCCGGGGGAAATTCCCCGCTCTCTCCCTGACCGACAAGGGTCGCCGCCGCATTTATCTCGACAACCCTGCCGGCACGCAGGTGCCACAGGCGGTGGCGGACGCGGTGTCGCGTTGTCTCTTGACCACCAACGCCAACCTTGGCGGCTATTTCGAAACGACGATTGCCGCGCAAGTTGTCGTCGACGAGGCGCATCAGGCGATGGCCGATTTCCTCGGCGCCGCAAGCCCCGAGGAAATCATCATCGGCGCCAACATGACGACGCTGACCTATCACATGTCACGCACACTCGGCCGCACGATGCAGCCCGGCGACGAGATCATCCTCACCCGCATGGACCATGAGGGCAACGTATCGCCCTGGCTGCAACTGGCCGAGGACCTCGGCCTCGTCGTGCGCTGGCTGCCATTTGACGACAAGAGCTGGCAGGTCGAAGAGGCGACGCTGGCTGGTCTGCTTTCAGACAAGACACGGCTGGTCGCGTTGAACTACGCCAGCAATTTGACCGGCTCGATCAACCGGGTGAAGGCGCTGACTGCGATAGCCAGGAATGCCGGCTCGCTTGTCTATGTCGATGCCGTCCAATTCGCGCCTCACGGCCTGATCGACGTGCAGGAGCTCGGCTGCGATTTCCTGATCTGCTCGGCCTACAAATTCTTCGGTCCGCATATGGGCATTTTGTGGGGTCGGCGTGACGTCATCGATGGCCTGACACCCTACAAATGCCGCTGCTCGTCGAATGGTCTGCCGGAGCGGTTCGAGCTCGGCACGCCGCAGATCGAGTTGATGGCCGGCCTCACGGCGGCGGTCGACTATTTTGCCGACCTGGGTGCGGTGGTGGGCGTGGGTGGTTCAAGAAGGCGGAAGATTGCCAAGGCGTTTGCGGTTTCGATCGCCTATGAAAACCCGCTGGCGCAACAGCTGATCGACGGCCTCTCCGACATTTCAGGTCTGACGATCCATGGCATCACCGATCCGAAGCGGCTTGGCGAGCGCGTGCCGACGGTTTCCTTCACCGTCGACGGCATCGTGCCGGAAACGATCGTTCGGCAAATGAACGCCGAGAACATCTTCCTGTGGTCGGGGCACAATTACGCCTGGGAGATCGTCCATCAGCTCGGCATTCCGGCCGAGCATGGCGTCGTGCGCATCGGCATTGCCCACTACAACACGACAGCCGAAATCGACGAGACGCTGGAGAGCGTGCATCGGGTCATCGCCATGCTCAGGCAGCAACGCTCCTGACGCTGGCATTCACCGCGTCGTGCCGCCGAAGCCGGTGAGGAACGCGGTGAGATTGTCGCCGAGCTCGTCGCAGAGGTAGCCGCCCTCCTGGACGATGACCGTCGGCAGGCCGAGCTTTGCGATGGCCTCGCCGATGCGCGAGAAGCCAGGCGTCGTCACCGAAAGTCCGCCGAACGGATCGCCCTCGAACGCGTCGAGGCCGAGCGCCACGACAAGCGCGTCCGGCGAAAAGGCACGGATGCGCTGGAACGCCACATCGAGCGCTTCGAGAAACGCCGCGTCGGCGGATTTGCG
Organism: Mesorhizobium sp. M7A.F.Ca.US.008.03.1.1; assembly: GCF_003997495.1. Taxonomy (GTDB): domain Bacteria; phylum Pseudomonadota; class Alphaproteobacteria; order Rhizobiales; family Rhizobiaceae; genus Mesorhizobium. Next base: position 293,443 of record NZ_RZRU01000007.1, read on the forward strand.
CGGCAAAGGCAGGTTGAAATTGTAGCCGAGGCCCGGCCCTTCGCCGCGCTCGTCGGCATGGCCCCAGAAGAACGGATAGAAGCGCACGGGATCGGCATGTACCGAGACGGTCAGCACATCCGGCCGTGCATAGAAGATGCCTTGCGTGCCGTTGCCGTGATGGAGGTCGACATCGAGGATCGCCACACGCGAAGCCTGTTTGCGCAGAACCTGAGCTGCGACGGCCGAATTGTTGATGAAGCAGAAGCCGCCGGCGACATCGGCAAAGGCATGGTGGCCGGGCGGGCGGCACAGCGCGTAGGCGGCCGGGGCGCCTGACATCACAGTCTCGGCCGCATCGACCGCGCTCCAGGCGCTCCACAGCGCGCTCTGCCATGTTTCGCCCGAGATCGGGCAAGCCGTGTCGGCCATGTGATAGCCGGCCTGACCGACCGCCGAGGCCGGATAGGAACCATTGCGCGCAATCGGATGGATGTTGGGGATCACTTCGGCCGACGCGCCTTCGATGCGCTGCCAGCGTGCGTAGATATGCTCGAGGAAATCGAGATATTCCGGCGTGTGCACCGCCGCGACCGGACCGAGCCCGTGATCCCGAGGTCGTTCGATCGTGCAACCCGCAGATAATGCCCCGGCTAACAATCTCTCGACGCGCTCCGGCTTTTCCGGATTGGGCTGTGCTGCGCCGCTCGAAAGGAAGGCCTTGGGGTCGTGGCGCTTCTGTTCCTCGGCATAGAAGGCTTTCATTCCTGCTCCCCGTTTTCCGGTGCGTCGGCGAAGGCAAAGAACGCCTCGCCGATGATTTTCTGGGTCTGTTCGTAGCTCGACCAGGCGATGCCCAGCCTCTCGTAGAAAGCCTTGGCACTTTCATTGTCGGTGTCGACGGATAGCCTGAGATAGGCGCCGCCTTCCTGCCGGCACTGTGCCGCAACGTGCCGCAACAGCCGTTCGCCGATCTTGCGGCCGCGAAAGCGGTCCTCGACATAGAGATCCTGCACATAGACGCCGGGCCGTCCCATCCAGGTCGAAAAGATCGGAAAATGCAGGCACAGGCCGGCAAATTCGCCGCCGACCTCGGCGATCAGGGTCGAGAAGGCGGGCTTTTCGCCAAAGCCGTAAGTGCGCAGATCATCTGCTGTCGAAATGATCTCCTCGGGCGCACCGATATGCGTGCCGAGTTTCAGGATCGCCGCGTGGATGGTTTCGACGTCTTCGATCCGTCCGGATCGGAGGCGGATTTCTGATGGTTTGCTCACGACAGGCCGGGTGCCCAGGCACCCCCCTCTGTCCTGCCGGACATCTCCCCCTCAAGGGCAGGGGAATCGCAGATAAGTTGATTGTGTATTGCCAAGCAGCAGAAGAAGGATTCTTGAGAGGCTTTCTCGAAGCAGAGGAGGCTGTGATGCCGTTGGTTTTGTCGATCCTGCGAGAAGTTCGCG
>NZ_RZRU01000062.1 GCF_003997495.1 Mesorhizobium sp. M7A.F.Ca.US.008.03.1.1
CATCCGGAAGGAGGCTGAGCAATGCCCGCACAATATCAGAGCGGGTAATAATGCCGACGACTCTCCTACTTTTCACGATCGGGATGCGTTTAACGTGGTGGTGCATCATGAGATCGACGATCTCGGCGAGTGACGCGGCAGGAGATGCAGTGACGACGCTGTCGGACATCACCTCTTCGATCCGTCGACCATTGGCCCGGACATATTCGTCGGCGGCTTTTCCGGGGCTGACCAGAAGCTCCAGCCAGCGCGAGCGCTTCTGTTGCGTGCCCAGTTCTCCTCGCTGCAGGAAATCGCCTTCGCTGACAATCCCCACCAGCGTGCCATCGCCACTAATGACAGGGAGGCCGCTGATCTTTT
>NZ_RZRU01000063.1 GCF_003997495.1 Mesorhizobium sp. M7A.F.Ca.US.008.03.1.1
CGTCGAGCAAAGCAACGAAGACGGAAGACGAAAGGCCGGATCCGCCAACCGACAGCATCGCTGCACGCGCGGCCATGCTTGCCCGCACGGCATCGACCGGCAATCCTTCGCCGACGGCGCCGCTGCGTCCCTCCAGCAACTGGCGCTGGAAGGCTCCGGCATCGCCCTCTACAGCAGTGCCGAGATTGGCGCCGAGCCCGGTGTTCAAGCCATAGATCTGCTGGCTGGACGCTGCAGCCTGGTCGAGCACTTTTCGTGCCTTCTCCAGCCTGTCGATGACATCGGGTCCGATCTCCACCTTGCGCCCATCGCGGGCGACCGCAGCGACATCGCCAACGCCGACGCCGGTTCCGGTGAGGACGAGCGCGCTCATGCGAAGCGCAGTCTCTGGCCGATGCCTTGCGCCTGCGCCT
>NZ_RZRU01000064.1 GCF_003997495.1 Mesorhizobium sp. M7A.F.Ca.US.008.03.1.1
GATTGGGCCCCCTCGCGTAACTGTCGAGCAGCGCCTCGATCGCACCATCGCTGATTTCGCGCATGAACTGCGCTTTCCAGTAATAGCGTCGCCCGCGTGGGAAGAGACTGTCGCCCGCCGATTGGATCTGAAGGTAAGGAACGGCCTGAAGGCGACCTTCGATGGGGGATCCGAATTTCATTAGCGGTGCGATAACAGGCTCGCCCGCTTCAGGCGACCCGACATAGCAAGCCGAGATGCTGAACGCCCGTTCGCCGGAAGGCAGCGTGACGAGCGCGGCATCGACGCTCACCTCGTCGGGGGCGTCACGGGAGAATTCATCGTAAAACCGCATGGCCTCGCGCGCATGATCCCAGGCGTGAAGCAC
>NZ_RZRU01000065.1 GCF_003997495.1 Mesorhizobium sp. M7A.F.Ca.US.008.03.1.1
ATCGATCGTGCTTCGCTGAAAATTCGAAGCCGGTGCGAGTGGAGGACGGCGGGGAGCGAAGCAAGAGCAGTTCGGATGACAGCCGGCAGACGGCTTGGAACCCGGATGGCACGCTGCCTGCATCGCCAAGACGAATTCAAATGCAGACGATGGCCTCGATCGATCGAGGCACGGTTTTTCAACGGGAGGACTTCATGAAACTTACACGCAGAATGACGCTTGCGGCTTTCGCCGGCGTATTGGCACTCGGCACTGCGGCACCGGCCTTCGCGGCCGACCTGATCGCCATCATCACCCCCTCGCACGACAATCCGTTCTTCAAGGCGGAGGCCGTCGGCGCCGAGG
>NZ_RZRU01000066.1 GCF_003997495.1 Mesorhizobium sp. M7A.F.Ca.US.008.03.1.1
GAAGGGATAGACGGGGCGTTGTGCCATGTCAGCGGTCCTTTCGGGGAGATTGGTGGGAGGGGTCAAGTCGAGAGACGACGTTGACGAGGTCGTCAGCCCGCAGGTCGTCGATGCGCAGACAAGGTCCACCCAAGGCTGTGGCAATGTCGCGGGCCCGAGACAGCTGGATACCTCGTGGGTCCTCGGTGTCGATGACGACCCAGCTGAGTCGTGTGTCGACGCCGAGCTTGGTTGCCACCCGAATCGCCTCATCGGTGGCCTGGGAGTTGGGACGGCCGTCCAGACTGACGTTGCCGCGCCCGTCGGTGACGAGGATGAGTAATGGTCGCAGCCCGGGGTCCTTGAGGAGCAGGGGCCGTACCACCTCGCAGGCCTTAATCAGTCCGGCCGACAGCGGGG
>NZ_RZRU01000067.1 GCF_003997495.1 Mesorhizobium sp. M7A.F.Ca.US.008.03.1.1
TTACAAGATATTGAGCTAACATTTCTAAGTCTTGTGCTTGATATCTTCGACAAGCACGACCTTAATTGTCTCCAATCCAAGGTCTTACAATTCATCACACCGCATATCCGACCATTGACACATGGGTAAAGTTTATGTGCACACCTTAAACTACGTGTTTGGTGTCTCTAACAAGCATGACCTTGATTGTCTCCAAGCCAAGGACTTATAATCCGTCTCACAGCATCTACAACCGGTGACTCAAAGGATCAATGGTACGAATACCAAGTTGGTTCTCAATAACCGAATATATGATAGTTTAAGTCCAAGTATGAGAATCAATGTCCCAATATATATAGTGGCTCACAATAGCCAAATTTGCCATTATGGTCAAGTGTGGGAATCAAGGTCCCAATGT
>NZ_RZRU01000068.1 GCF_003997495.1 Mesorhizobium sp. M7A.F.Ca.US.008.03.1.1
ACAGCTCGCCCAGAAAACGTGCCACCTTACCCGAGAACCATGATAAAGGCTCATCCACACTCAGCACCGCGTAGACCAACATGACGCTTGCCGGGATGGCCACGCAGGCTTGCCGCAGGCCCACATCGGAAGCCACGTCAAGCACGGCGAACGGGCGATATATGCCCACGGCACTCCCCGCATAACCCAGCAGCGCCAGGGAAACCATCACCATGGCGCCTCTCCCCCAACGATTCGGGCGAAAATCCATGGCGAGAAGCGGATAGAGCAAGAGGCTGGCCGGAAAGGCACAAAGAAAGTAACTGACTTGCAGCGCCAGGAACACGACTGCTGCTATGCAGACCCAGAACGATAACGTCCAGCGGCCTTGAAGGAAAAAGACGATCGGGGCGAGGG
>NZ_RZRU01000069.1 GCF_003997495.1 Mesorhizobium sp. M7A.F.Ca.US.008.03.1.1
GCTTTTGTTCTTGTCTACCTTGGTACTTAAGAAATTTTTTAACAAGAGAGTAAAACCTTACATTCCGGATTTTAAGTTGGCATTTGATCATTTCTGCATACATGCTGGAGGAAGGGCAGTGATTGATGAACTGGAGAAGAATCTTCAGCTGCTCACCCTTCACGTTGAGGCTTCAAGGATGACTCTCCACCGGTTCGGGAACACTTCATCGAGCTCAATTTGGTACGAGCTGGCATACACTGAGGCAAAGGGAAGAATGCGGAGGGGTAATCGAGTCTGGCAAATTGCTTTTGGAAGTGGTTTTAAATGCAACAGTGCAGTGTGGAAGGCACTTAGGAACGTAAAACCTTCTCGAAATGGTCCCTGGGAGGATTGCATCGACAGGTATCCAGTGA
>NZ_RZRU01000070.1 GCF_003997495.1 Mesorhizobium sp. M7A.F.Ca.US.008.03.1.1
CTACGTCGCCATTGCCGCGACGAGCGACAGTTTCGGGTTGACCATAGCCATGGTCGCGGTGTGGGGACTTGCCAATCATTTCGGGTTGAATGTGCTGGTGATGCGCCTCTCCGCGCTCGATCCCTCGCGGCGCGGCACGATCATGGGCCTGAACAGCGCGGTGACCTATCTGGCGGTCTTTGTCGGCACAACCGGCTTTGGCCCGCTCTATGCCACCTTCGGTTTTGCCACCTGCGCTATGATCGCGGCATTGCTCATGCTGGTTGCCGCCTCGGCGGCGGCGTGGCGCACGCGCCACTCGAGCAGCACCTGATAGGCCAGCGCGTTGGCGCGGTTGACAGCCGCGCCCTGCCCTTTCATACAAAGCCGTTAATGGTCTCAGGGCGGGGGGAAA
>NZ_RZRU01000008.1:0-47894 GCF_003997495.1 Mesorhizobium sp. M7A.F.Ca.US.008.03.1.1
GGGGTGGGCCGCCGCAAGCACAAGCTAATATAAACCGGCTCCAATGCCTATGGTGCTCGCGGAACGCCTGACGGGCAGTCTAGGCCATCGGGACTAATTGCTGCGCTTTCATTCTGCCAGTAGCGTGTAGGCCTGGTCATTTAGCCCACCTTTGTGCCCAGATTGGTCGGCACGCTCACCGTCACCGGTGCTTGGTAACTTGATCGTGCCGACCTCCCTTTTGATACATGAACCGATGCCCCTGTGCGGTAAACGAAGTAGGCCCGCCGCTGAGGACACAACTACAGCGGCGGGCCTTGCTTTCGAGACCTGGCCCGGGGTTGGAAGCCAAGCTGCAAACCCAACTTCGATTTCAGAAACAAAAATTTAACGCTTCCCGGCTTTTGCAGGTAGGCCCGCCGCTGAGATCACAGCGACAGGCCCTGCACCAGAGCTTGGACTTGAGGGAGGGAGTGTTCTCACACCAAGCACATTCCGAACTTCGCTTGCGGATGCATGTTCCTCAGGTCAGTGCGAAAAATTTGTGACCCACCCCGTGGCAATTGATCAGCATTGGCCATGGGGGTGCCCAACAAAATGAGGGACAGCATCGTCGCTGCAGCGCCGACGCGTTTCACTCCTCGCGGAATGCTCGCTGGATCTGATCGGCCAGAGGCTTGATGAGATAGGACAGCATCGTGCGGCTGCTGGTCGAGAAGAACACCTCGACGGGCATGCCGGGCGTCAGGGTCAGTCCACTGAGTCTGGTAAGTTCCGTGCGCGGCAAGACGATATGCACGGTGTAATAGCCGGCGCCGCTTCGCTCGTCGGTGCTGAGATCGGCAGAGATCTTGCTGACGGTCCCGTTGAGCTCAGGCGTGGTGCGCTGATTGAAGGCCGAAAGCCGCAGCGTTGCCGACTGCCCCTGTTTCAGCTGATCAATATCCTGCGGGGCGACGCGGGCTTCGACGGTCAGTCGGTCCGCGACCGGCACGATGAGCATGATCGGTTCGCCCGCAGTGATGACACCCCCAATCGTATGTACGGCAAGCTGAAGGACGACGCCGGCCTGCGGGCTGCGAATGTCGATGCGCTTGAGCTGGTCCTCGGCCGATACCTTACGTTCGATGAGTTCCGAGAGTTTCGCCTGGACCTCGCGCAGTTCGGTGGCGACTCCACTGCGCAGATCCTGATCGATCTGGATGATTTGCAGGCGGATTTCCGACGTGTGGCCTTTCGACTGCGCTATTGCCGCGGTCAGCTGCCCATGTTCAGCCTCCAGCCGCACGGCCTCGCGCTCGAGGGCGGTGATGCGATCGATCGAGACCAGCTTGCGCTTCCATAGTGTGCGCATGCCCCCCAGCTCGGTTCCGATCAGCTTGATTTCCTGACTCTTGGCGTCTCTTTGCTCGGTCAGGCCGGAGACTTCTTCCGCGAGCTGGGAGATACGTTCCGCCAACTGCGCCTTCTGGCCGGCGCGTGCCTGCCGACGGAACTCGAAGAGCGACCGCTCTCCGGCCATTGTGCCGCTAACATCCGGATCGTCCCGACGAGACGTCAGCGACGGCGGAAAACCAATGGCGTCAGCTCCGTCGCGCTCGGCCTCGAGACGTGCCAGGCGGGCGTCGAGTTCATCCGCGCTCTTGGTGACAATGGCCAGATTGGCGCGGCTGACGGTTTCATCGAGATGAATCAAGACCTGTCCCGCTTGCACGGCATCGCCTTCGTGCACGAAGATCTGGCCGACCACGCCGCCGGTTGGATGCTGCACCTTTTTGACGCTGGAATCGACAACCAGCTTCCCCGAGGCAATGACTGCGCCAGAGAGGTCGGTCACCGCGGCAAGGCTGCCCGCTCCACCGACCAGAAGGATGGAGGTCGCAACGCCGCCAAGCAGATAACGTCGAATGGCCCGGTCGATCACCGATGTCGCCCTCACTGGCATCAGAGCGCCGCCTCTTCAGGGCTTGAGACAACTTTCAAAGGAACACTGATGGGACGGGTCACCTTGGTCATGATCTCATTCTTCGGGCCAAAGGCCTGAATGCTGCCGTTCGTCATGACAAGGATCTGGTCAAGACTTTGCAACGCGCTCGGCCGATGGGCCACCACGATGGCCATGCCGCCCCTGTCGCGCACGCCCTGGATCGCCGCCGTCAAAGCGGCTTCTCCGTCGGCATCGAGATTGGAATTCGGCTCGTCGAGTATGACAAGAAACGGATCGCCATAGAGAGCACGCGCCAAGGCGACCCTCTGTCTCTGGCCCGCCGAAAGCGCCGACCCGGCCTCGCCAATGCGCGTTTCATAACCTTCAGGAAGATGGACCACCAGATCATGAACACCGGCGGCGCGCGCGGCGGTCAGTATTTTGTTCGAGGGGGGCTGGGGTTCGAAGCGAGCTATGTTCTCGGCAATGGTGCCGTCGAACAGCTCGACATCCTGCGGCAGATAGCCGATGTGCTTGCCGAGGTCTTCCGACGACCACTGGTCGAGCGTCGCACCGTCCAGCCTGACGGTACCGCGCACTGGCAGCCAGACACCGGCGATCGCTCTGACGAGCGAGGATTTTCCCGAGGCGCTCGGACCGATGATGCCGAGGCCAGCGCCCTTTTCCAGCACGAAGCCCGCATCCTGGACGACAAGGCGGCGCTCGCCCGGCGGCGCCACACTGATGCCCTCTACCGAGAGGCGAAACGACGGTGGCGGAAGCGAGACACTTGTTGCTGCCTCGGGCAGCAGCCCCAGAAGGTGGGTGAGGCGCGTCCAGGCCTGGCGGGCGCTGACGAAGCTCTTCCAATGCGCGATCGCGAGTTCGATCGGTGCCAGCGCCCGGCTCATCATGATCGAGCTGGCAATCATGATGCCGCCCGTCGCCTCCTGATGGATGACGAGCCAGGCGCCGATCGCCAGGATGCCGGATTGAAGCATCATGCGCACGACTTTCGAAATCGTTCCGAGCGTCCCCGCCAAATCGCTCGCCTTGGCATTCGTCTTGAGATAGTCGGCGTTGACGGCAGACCAACGATCGGCAATGCGTGGACCAAAACCCATTGCCTGAAGCACCTCGACGTTGCGGCGCGTCGCCTCCGCCAGCGTGTTGCGCGCAGCGGCCTGGCTGTTGGCACGTTTCGCGGGCTCCCGGGTGCGCAGTTCCGCCAGCAAGGTCAGGGCAAACAGAATGATGGCGCCCAATAACGCGGTCATGCCGATCCAGAAATGGAACAGGAAGCAGATTGCAAGATAAAGCGGCATCCAGGGCAGGTCGAACAGCGCGGTCGGCCCAGCGCTCGACAGGAACGATCGGACCTGATCGAGGTCCCGCAATGACTGCAAGCCATCACCGGGGAGCTTCGTACGCAACGGCAGACGCATCAGTGCGGTGTAGACCTGCCCGCTGAGCCGCGCATCGAGCGCCATGCCGATACGCACCAGCAGCCGCGATCGGATCAGCTCGAGAGCGCCCTGAAAGAGGAACAGCGTGCCCGCAAACACGCAAAGGCCGACCAGCGTCGGCACGCTGCGGCCGGGGATGACGCGATCGTAGACCTGCAGCATGAAGAACGAGCCGGTCAACGCCAGGACGTTGATGATTCCGCTCATCAAGGCGATGCCGGCGAATGCCCGGCGAAAGGAAGCCAACACTGCCGTGAGCGTCGTTCGCGGCGGCTCAGATGGATGGGAGTGAAACATCGTCCTTCACCTCGGGCCCAGCGCGGCGGCAAGCGGCAATGAACGCGTTCGAGACCAGTTGTTGAAGGATGTCGGTTTCACTCCTTCTTCCAGCATGGCACCTAGATGAACCAATCATTCAGCGCGTAAGCATGGACATAGTCGACATGCATTTCAGAAGGGGTGGCAAGCCCGTCGGCGGGCGCTCCCGCCATGCCGCCGACAGCCTGGTCGACCAGCATATACATTGGCTTGTGCATGTCGGCAGGCGTTGGTGCACGGGCAACTTCGACATCGTCGAAATACCAAACCAGTTCGCTTGGGGTCCAAAGCACCCCATATTTGTGGAACCCGGCGGTATCCGCTGCGTATACGGTCGAGGTCACTTTTGTATGAGACCCCGTCGCGTTCGAGTGGCTGGTCAGGGTAAGCTTGTTGGGATCCTGGCCGACCATCTCCACGGCGTCCAGTTCCGGTGGCCAGGATCCATCCGCCGGAAGAAGCCAGAAGGCCGGCCATGCACCCTGCTTTTCGGGCATGTCGGCTCGAATTTCGAAATATCCGTAGGTCTGTGCGAAAGAATGGTAGGTCGTCAGCAGGCCTGACGTGTAATCATAGTTGTTTATGTAGGGCTTGATCGCGTCGGGAGCCCGGGCGGCAGTAATGGTGAGAACACCGTCCTGGACGCTGAACGGATTGACGGAACTCGTGGGGGCGTAGCTGGCGTCGAGATACCACTGAAGCTCGCCGTTGGTGGTAAGCGTGCTGCCGTTCGGAGCACCCCACCAGAAGTTCGTATCCCAGGTCCCGGTCGAACCACTGTGCAGGTTCAGCGTGTTGAACTCGTCGGAAAAAGTAAGCGTCAGGTGCGATCGATCCAGGGCGAGATCGAACTGGTTGGCGCTGAACTGGTCGATGGTCTTGTTTGCGAAGACGAGAAACTCGGTTGGCGACAGGGTGAGTCGGACGTCGGTTCCCGACTGGACCATATTGGCGTGCACCTGGTCGAAGGAGGTGAAGCCGTAGCCCCCGACGCGTACGGTATCGTCGGCGCCGAAGTCGAGAATAAGGTCGCTGCCATTGCCTGGATTGACGACAAAAATGTCCGCGCCGGAACCTCCCTTGAGAACATCGTCGCCCTTCAAACTGTCGAGCGTCTGCTGGCCGGAACCACCGACAATAATATTGTTCAGAGCGTTTCCGAAGGCATATTGTTTATCGCCCGTGACCGTCAGATTCTCAAAATTCGACGGCAGCCTGTAGCTCATCCAGGTCGAGATCGTATCGATGCCCTCGTTGGGCAGCTCCACCGCTTTGTTTTTCGCGGAGTACAGGTAGTAAATATCGTCGCCCTTGCCCCCATACATCGTGACGCTGACGCTGCCGTCGCCATACAGCGAATCGTTATAGATACTGCCGTAGAGGGCCGGGCCCGAATTCGTCGCCGAGTACCACTTTGCGGAAGACCCACTATAGGGGAGCGGAACGCCCTTGGCATTGGTTACGGTCGCCATTTTGCTCACAGCTCCGTTGGTTTGATCCAAGCCCTAACACAATGGAAGGCAAAAGGAGCCGATAGGTTTTGTCTTCCAACTTAGGAGGGTTACCAAAGGGTAAATGCGGAGGGGCCGACGTGTCTGTCTGGCCATCGGAGGGAATTGAAAGTGTCTCAGGCGGCGCACTCAAACCACAATGAAGGCGTCGGAAGGGCGGCGAACCTGCGCCTAAATCGGTTGTCTCGATTATGCGGAGATTTGCTGAGCGCTGACATGGACCTGAAGATAATACCACCGACTGCAATCGCGGATACATCCAGATGACGCCCTTCTGGGAGCGACGTCACGCAGCAAAAGGAGCCGCGGCTAAGACATCCCGTCAACAGCCAACGGTCTGATGATAGACATGTTATGCCGAGTTTTGTCTGTCAGCCTGTAAATGTGCTCGGACCCGCCTGCATTTGAACAACTGCCCCCCCTGTGCGATAGCGGGACCGGAACCTCAAGGCATGTGGAGAGTTGTCCAGCAGCCCAACTGAGGTTCAAGCCATGGCGCGACAAGATGCCAATCCCGGCGCTGCCGGGCAGCCGAAATGCCTTCACAACGGGGTAACACCGGCGCGGCAGAAAGCCTCGGGAGCAGAAACATTATTAACCAGCATTCCAAGTATGTCGGAGCCATAAAGGGCGGCAGGCAAGCCGGGGAATATATGCAGGACGAAGATCCATGAACGTCGCCAACCTCCAGTTAGAAGGTTTGCTTATGGCGGTCGCGGCCGTCAATAACGCCTTGGTCCGCAGAGGCCTTCTCTCGGTCGATGATATCGACATGGCGTTGAAAAACGCGGAAGCCTCGTTCACGGTTGATGAGCGCCTCTTCGAGGATATGTCGCCGGCTAACCGCGACGCAGTGTGTTTCCCTTTGCGTCTTTTGCGGCTGGCTAACACCAAGCAGTTCGAAGCGAGTGTGCCACCGTTTTCCGAGCTGGCCAGGCAGGTGGGGATCACCAAGCAGCCTAACAACGACGAGATGTGAGGGAGGAAGGTCGACCTGGGCGGGTGGCCTCGAAAGACTTGATGAACGATGACCCTGTAGATTCGCTCGCCAACGCAATTCGCCATCGCAGCGCAATTCTGTTTGTTGGGGCAGGGGTGTCGATCAGTGTTGGACTACCCTCCTGGGAGAAGCTGATAGAGCGGATGGCAAAGGAGCTCGGCGTCGACGACGAATTTTCCACGCGACGCGATCGTTTTCAAACCCTGGCCGAGTATTATCGGATCAAGCATGGCAGCATCGGGCCACTTCGCAGTTGGATGGACAGAAACTGGTCCGTCCCTAAGGACCGGATCGAGAGATCCGAGTTGCATCGTCTCATCGTGGGGCTCGACTTCCCTGTCATCTACACAACTAACTATGACCGGAACCTAGAACTGGCTTATGAGATACACGGTCGGGACTACGTGAAAGTGGCCAATGCACGCGATGTAGCGCAGGCCCGCCAAGGCATTACCCACATCGTCAAGTTCCATGGGGATTTCGACGAGGATTCTTCTCTCGTCCTCACCGAAACGGACTACCTCGATCGCCTCTCCTTCAATTCTCCGCTGGACGTGCGTTTTCGCTCGGATGCACTCGGCAGCACGATCCTCTTCATTGGCTATAGCCTTTCCGACCCAAACATTCGGTTGCTGTTGCACCGTCTCTGGCAGACGTGGCATCGGTCCGGCTACGAGAAAGATCGCCCGCCCTCGTTCATCTTCATGACCAGCCGAAACCCTGTGGAGGAGGCCGTTCTTGGGCGTTGGGGCATTTCGGTCGTCGTCGGCGAAATCGACGAGCCGCAAGCTGCTTTGATCGATTTCCTCAGCCGGCTGGCGGAAATAGTTGGGGATGGGGAACTGTCGCCAAACAGCGAGCAACAGGAACAATCGGGGTAAACGGCAGTTCGGCGGGCTTTCAATGAACGGCCCCATGGCAGAGAATTCCGTCCGGAATTCAACGTTCAATTTCGGCCCTCAACATCTTGCCGTACATGACGTGCTTCGCCTGGCTCTTGAGTTAAATGGAGATGTCGTTGGATGGCTCGACCTGCATGTCGGGATGCTGAATCGCGGCGCGGAGAAACTGACGAAATACTACCTCAAAGCACTGCCTTACTTCGACACCGGTAAAGCCTAAACCTCAATGCGCGTTGCGCCGAGCTTCGGCGCAACGCGCGATCTCTTATTGGCAAATGACTCTACCGACCGATCAACGCTTGGCGTTCTCACTCTCCGACTCGGCCCGCGCGAGGAACTGTTCGGTTGTCGCTGGAATATGGCTTTTCAGCCAGTCCGCCATCGCGACTTCCTCACGCAGGTTCTCTTCGCAGACCTGGGCGACCTCTGCTTCACCCAGCGATTTGGCAGCGGCGATAAGGATTGTATAGGAGGCGATTTCCATGTGCTCGAACGTGTAGCTTGCAAGCGATCCTTTCATCACTTCGTCACCGGCGAAGACCCCACTGAGCGACTGCGCCATTGCCGTCAGCTTGCCGCCGGCATCCTTCAGTGTGGAAGATCCTTGTCCGATGCGGTCGAGACAGGTTTCCAGCCGAGCAGCCTGCTGTCTGGTCTCCTGAATGTGCTGGCGAATCCGCTCGCTGAGCTCAGGATAGTTCTCAATTCGGTTCAGCTGGCCATTCAACATGGTTTCGGCCTGCTCCTCCATGGCGTGAGCATCCCTGAGCCATTGGACAAGCCATTCGCGCGCTTCTGACATTTCATATCTCCTTGATGGGTCGGCCAGAACTTTCAAAGGGAGATATTGTTCCTCATCGGTCAAGCTGCGGAGTCAGCCTTATTGCAGGCTTTTGCAGGGTCGGCGCTGCAAGCGGGCCCCTGGCAGTAGGAGAGAATACGGGCGACGGGCATGGTCGCGGTGCCCGCGTCGGCAAAACGCATTTCTGCAGAAATGACGAAGCTGCTGCCTGTCGCGGGTTTCCACGATGGATGATCCAAGGAAGAGTTTCGCGTCGGCCCGTATTCTGATGCCCACGCTGCCATGTGGGGCTAAGCTGTATCTCGCCCGAGCGGCTTCGCATTTTACCGTTCGTTTGCGAAATCAACCCGTAGCTGATGCCGCGTCCAGGGACGAGGCATGTTCACCTGCGGAGATATTATCTCACGAACGGATCGCAATGGAACGACAGGGCATTTCGGAGATTGGTAAGGAAGTTTTCGCAGCTAAGGAAATGAGCCATGACTTCTTCAGACAATTCTTCGGCTGGTATATCATCCCGCCCCGAAAAATCGGGCGGCAGGACCCCGCTAAAGCCGGCGACACCTTCACCGGCCGCAGAGAAAATCTCCGGAGCAGGCCCTGCGATCGCCGAGCATTCCAAAGACGCCAAGGCGCCCAGAGGCGGTCGTCAGCCTGGGGCTTATGTCAAGGATTAGACGGCCGAGCTGCGTTGAGTTTCGGCTGCCCGCTACAGTCGAAGGAGGTTCTTATGCAGATGATGGGAATTGTCGTCAGCCGAGACCAGGCTCCGATCGTGGAATTCCGCGGAGAGGGAGGCGAGAGTATTACAGTGACCCTGCAGGCCGGGCACAATCTTGCCAACGACGAACTCATTGCAAAGGCCAAGGCTATGATGATTCAAGTCGCTCAGTTCGGGACGGACCAAGTCAAAAGTTCAGTCACGTCTGATGGGTCGCCAACCGATGAGGTTATGGAATCCGAACTGTCGAGATAGCTTAGCTCAGTGCCGGGTTGCAAGGCTAGCGGTTCTATTGCGGCGAGCGTGTTTGTCATCAGCCAGATGGCGATCAGCGGTCAAGGCCGGGGAGGCGAACAACCACCTCCGGGGCAGCCTTGCCCAACGGAGCGGGCAATACTTAGATACAGGGCGACCGAAGTCGCCGGATGGCTGGAGCCAGCACCGCGCAGACGAATTGTCATGATCATGAGCCGTAGCCCTTGCTGATTGGAAAGTGACGGCATGGCGGAACTTCGGATCGCCGCCGCGCTTAACCAGGCGGAGGAGTTATCAGATGAACGCGACCAAAGAGTTTTTTGAAAACTGGCTGCAGGAGAATGTCGACACTCTTGCTGGCGAAGAGGTGAGCTTCGCCGAGTTGGCCCAGCAATTCGAGCAGGATGCCGAAGCGGCCGGTTATGGTCGCCAGGTGCGTGAGGACGAGCTCGGAAACATTGAAGACGCGATCGAGCAAGCGCTAAAGAATGCCGGGACTGAGATGCATGGTAGCGTTGACGGAGAGGCCGGCGATGTGGCCGTCATGGAGGCGCTGGAGGTCGAAGATGCCAAAAGCGGGCCATAGCCTTCACCAGATTAGCTCTATTCGTTTGTCGAAGTTGCCGGGGTAGCCATGGAGCAGTTTCGCAAGGACATGGCCGCCTTGGCAGAGCCGGCTTTCTGGGTGACGATAGGTTTGCTTCTGGTCCCGTATGCGCTTGGAACCGTGCTCCTCGTTTGGACCTGCGGCTGCCTATAAGCTTGACGGCTCTAACGCTCAATTCCCTACAATACCCCAGCTAATGCGCTTGCGGGGATCCTGTGCTGCAGCAAAGATCTGAACGATCTCGTCGCCAGGAAAATTCATCGTCGACACCAAGCTCCTTTGCTCCCGGTAACAAAATCGCACCGCTGCGGCTGACAGATTTTTCGAGAGGGGAGAAGGCCGCCGTTCATGTGCAGGCGCCGACGCTATCTGAGCTCTCAAAGTTCCAGCCACGGCCCTCCATCACAATGCTCCGATCACACGCCTGAGCACCCGCGCGTTCCTTACATCCGAAAATAGCCCAGCAGCTTGCGAGCTGCCTGGGAACACTTCCGCCATTTCGAAGTTCGACCCGCATAGGAGAACCGAGATGGCCATCTCACAAGCGGACAACGACAACCACCTGCGCAAGAAGCCGGCTCATGGAGGCAAAATCTCGCCCGAGGGGACGATAGACCAGGTTAGAGCACGACCCAGGTATAAAATGGCACTGCGGGCGACAAGAGTTAAGGCGAGGCGCTGAGATGCCGCGGACCAATGATAACGGTCGCAACGAGAAGACCACATCAGCTGCAGCAATCATTGTCGACAAGGAACGTGCTGAGCGCGCCGCCAAGACGGCGCGGTTGAAGGAAGCGCGCCTCGCACAAGCCATCACGCCCGGTCCCATCCAACGCAAGCCGCGTATCACCAAAAAAATTCGCAGGATTTTTGTTGCTGGCTAGGAGGTGCCGTGACTCGCAATCATGACAAGGAAAGATACGACCGCGCCAAGCGTATCAGCCAAGAGATGCTGGACGCTGAACGCGCGCAACGCGCCGAGAAGACGGCGCGGCTGAGACAAGCAAGGCTTGCACAGCGTCAGGTGGAGTCGTCGCCGGCGCAGCCGCAAACTCATCGCAAACCCAACCAAGCTCTCAAAAAAGAAGCCGTGAGGTGATTGAAGTATTTTAGGCTCTCCACATCCTTGCGGAACACTTGGAAGAAACGTGACCAGTCCAGGCGACGAGCGCCGCTCGGATGGCGAGCAATCGCGGGGACTTCTGCATCTCCGCATCCTCGCCATTATTAAAGCTGGGAGCGAAACCTGCTCGCAAAGTAGTCGGTGACCTTTTCGCTTATCGGACGCGCTTGCCATTCTTCCAGACTGACCTGCCTTGATCGCTTCAGGTCCTCGTTGAAAACGTCTATTTGCGTCCGCGCAAATACCAAGCCGTAGACATTCAGACTGGCCTCATCGTTGAGGCGCGAGGAACGCTCATCCAAATTAGCCGAGCCAAAGCTCACCCAGACGTCGTCGACGATCAAAAGCTTCGGATGGTACATTGTGGGTTGAAACTCAAAGATGCGCACCCCGGCCTTGAGCAATTCGCCCCAGAAGTAACGTGAACCCTT
This sequence comes from Mesorhizobium sp. M7A.F.Ca.US.008.03.1.1, assembly GCF_003997495.1. GTDB lineage: Bacteria > Pseudomonadota > Alphaproteobacteria > Rhizobiales > Rhizobiaceae > Mesorhizobium. Next base: position 11,043 of record NZ_RZRU01000008.1, read on the forward strand.
TCGCACTATAGGCACATCCGTCAGCCAATTGGGAACGATGACATCGACCGAGACGCCTCGCCTCCTTGCATCAAGAATCTGCTGCAGGGCTATGTCGTCCGGCACGAAGTAGGCCATGCCGATACGCAGATGATCCTTGGCCGCGGCTATTGCCGACAACATCATCAGCTCCATGTTCTCCGAGCCGTTTGGCTGCGAAGAAAGTATTAGCTGGGCATCGAGCTCACCAGCGGGCGCAACTGCAGGGTAGAACTTCCCGCCCTGCAATGCCTCGCCGGTCGTCTCCAGCCAGTTTTCGGCGAACGCCGCCTGGAATGCGGCCACGGCGGGTCCTTCGATCCGGTAATGCGTGTCGCGCCATTCATTTGAGTTGCGTGCGTTCCCGCGCCAATTGTCGGCGATGCCGACCCCGCCAGTGAAAGCGACCCGGCCATCGACGATCAGCAGCTTGCGATGAGTGCGGTTGTTTGCACGGTCCAACGTATACCAGCGTAGCGGCCGATAGCGTTCGAACCTCACACCGGCCGTGGTCATGATGTGGATCAAGTCCTCGTCGAAGGGAAGGCTGCCAACCCAGTCGACGTTCACGCGGACTTCGACGCCTTCGCTGGCCTTCGCCGCCAATGCGATCGCGAACTCGTAGCCGATGGCTCCTGACCAATAGATATATGTCTCCATGTCGACGCTGGATCGAGCCGCCCCGATTGCTTGCAGCATTGACGGGAATATTTCGTCCCCGTTGATGAAAGTTTGGACCGCATTGGAACCGAACATCTGCCCCTGCGAATAGCTGCTCATCGTCTTGGAAAATTGGGGATCGGTAGCGTCGAACCGATGGGGGACAATTGATTGTAGAACGCGCGGCTCTGGATCGAGATTGATGATCAGCACCGTGAGCAGGCTGGCGATGGTGGCAATGGCCAGATAGATGAGCACCTTTCGCCAAAGCTCAATGCCGGAGGTCTTCATGCGGGCGCCTGACGCAACGGAGCCGAAAGGCTGCACGTCAATCGCCCCGCTGCTGGCGATGGCGATGTTTTTCGATCTCCTCGGGCTCTTGATCGTCGATCCGCGTGATGTTTGAAGCCGCGTCATCTGGCCGCAGAATCTCGTCAAGCTTGGCGTGGATCGCTTGAGTGTCGCGGTGCTCCGCGCGCTGAATGGACAGCGTCATCGCCCAGGTAAACAATGTAGCGGCTCCATGCCAATCCAAGCTCTGTCGCTCGAAAATCATCCAAAGGATTGCATAGGCCAGCAACACCAGGAACGCAGCGGGACGGGAAGTCAGTGTGCCGATTGAGGTAAGGGCGCTCGTGATCGGATGATTTGCCATTCCAAAGAACTCGCGGCAGTGCCCCTGGTTCCCGCGAGGCATCATACCGGCCCGTCGTGGCCTACGTAACGGTACAGTGGCTTATGGGTCGGCCGCTTGAGTACACCGCCTCTGGGCGACCTTTACTTTCGATCGAGCACCTTTCGGACCTTCTCGGCCAACTCGTCGATCGTGTAGGGTTTGGTCAAAAGCTCTGTCCCAAAATCGAGCGTGCCATTGTGAACAATCGCGTTTCGCGCGTAGCCGGTGGTGTAGAGCACCTTCAGTGATGGGTGCGATGTCCTGAGTTTGTCCACCAGTTCGCGGCCTGACATTTCCGGCATGACCACATCGGTGAACAGAAGCGAAGGCACTTGCCCGCTCTCCACGGCGGCAAGTGCGTCTCGTGGCCCCGACATTTCCAGGACGGAATAGCCCAGTTCACGCAGCGCTTCTGCGGCCATCAGGCGGACACGATCTTCATCCTCGACGATCATGATGACCTCGTCTGAACGTCCCGGGTGCTCCCCCGCCAACGTGGCGCTCGGGCTGTCAGGAACGCCGCCATACGACCGAGGTAGATAAATCTTCAAGGTGGTTCCGACACTGACTTCGGAATAGATCTTGACGCTGCCGCCGGACTGACGAACAAATCCATATACTTGGCTAAGTCCCAACCCGGTACCCTTGCCGACCCCCTTTGTGGTGAAGAACGGATCGAAGGCTCTTGCCAGCACGTCCGCAGTCATGCCCGTTCCGGTATCGGTGACCGCTATCATCACAAACTGGCCCGAGGAGATTGCGTTTTCTCTCGCATACCGATCGTCAATGTGGGCGTTAGACGTTTCAATCGTCAGCTTTCCGCCGGCGGGCATGGCATCGCGTGCGTTGACGCAAAGGTTGAGCAATGCGCTTTCCAATTGCCCTGCATCGGCCTCCACATGCCACAGCGCAGCGGCGAGCACCGTCTCGATTGCTATGGTCTCTCCAAGCGTTCGGCTCAGCAGTTCGCTCATGCCGGAGACGAGTCGATTAGGGTTCAGGCGCGTCGGTGCCAAGGGCTGCTGGCGGGAGAAGGCAAGCAGCCGCTTGGTAAGTTCCGCAGCGCGTTGTGCCCCATCGATTGCACCGGTGACGAAGTGGTTGACGTTCGTGTCGCCGTTTCGGAGCTTGCGCTGCACGAGATTCAAACCGCCAATGATGACAGCCAGCATATTGTTGAAGTCGTGGGCGATGCCACCGGTAAGCTGTCCCACGGCCTCCATCTTCTGCGCCTGGCGCAGGTGCTCTTCTGCTCGGATGCGTTCGGCAACTTCCTCTGCCACACGTTGCTCAAGTGTGGCATTGAGTGTCTGCAGCGCTTTGAACAGACGGGAGTTGTCGATTGCCGTGGCGGCATGGCCGGCTAGCCCCAGCAAGGCTGTCTCATGCTCTGCGGCAAAGACACCGCGACCGGAATGTCCGAAGAACAGGCCACCCAGCACTTCGCCCGATCGCGAAATGACCGGCACGGCAAGATAGGATCGCACGGGAAGATGGCCTTTCGGCATTCCCTTCCTCGGCGGATTTTTTCCATAGCGCGGATCCATGAGGATATCATCGGAACGCACCACACCGGTCCCGCGAAAAGTAGGCTCGAACACCGCCGTGTTGCGTGGCATGGGGAAGTTTTCGAAAGCGGAGCGTGGCGCTCCCGACAGCGCGTAGAGCATATAGCTATCGCCCTTGTCATTGAGGACATTGTAGAAAAAAGCTCCGAATTGCGCGCCTGACAGCGCCACGCCGGCGTCGGTGACAATCTGGACAATGCGGTCCACGTCCAGCTCGGCTGCCACGGCGGCGGCAGTCGCATTCATCATCTGAAGCTGGTTCTCCACCCGCTTTCGCGCGGTAATGTCGATGACGGTGCCGATGAAACGCACCGCGCGTCCGTACCGGAAAAGAGATTCGCCCGTTGCAGCTATCCAACGCTCCTTTCCATCGCGCAGCCCGACCGTCCGATATTCGATGTCGTAACGGGAAGACTCGCCCGGCGCGAGCGCCTGACGTACGGCCTCATCCGCCCGTTCACGGTCTTCTGGATGGAGACCCGCCAAGAACGCGCTCTCATATGTCACCTCCGCCTCAGGTGGCAGGCCGAAGAGAGCTTTGCATCGGTCGTCCCAACGCAGCACCCTTGTGATGGGATCATAGTCCCACGTTCCGATAGCGGCCGCATCGGTCGCTAGCCTTAGCCGCTCCTCGCTGGCTCGGGCAGCCTGTTCCGAGCGGACGCGCTCGATGTGAGCCCATGACCGCTCCGTCACCTCCGCCAGCAAGGACAGTTCGCGCTGCGACCAGACGCGGCGCTGCTTGTCGTGAACGGCCATTAGCGCAGCCAGCCGGCCTTGCTTGACCAAGGGCATGCAGATCGTTGCCGTTATGCCGATGTCCTGAAAGGTCTGTGCTTCCTCGGGTGCAATTTCCTCGAGATTGTTGTTGATGACGAGCGGCCGATTGGCGGTCAAATTGCCAACAGCGAGACGACCGAAATCGGCAAGACTGTAGTATCCCCTGATGCTAGGCGAGCCAGGAGCGCTCCAGTCGCCGCGAATAGTGAAGTGGTCCTGGTCCGGCTCCATGTCGGCATAGGCGCAAATCGAAACGCCAAGATGTTCGCCAAGTAGACGGGTGGTGACCTCCATGACAGCGTCGGCATCTGTCGCCGGGGAGATCTCTCTGCCGAGGCAGTCCAGAAAGGCGAGGCGCTCGGAGTTTTCACGCAAGGCCTTCTCCGCACGAAGCCGTTCAATTGCTGTGCGCGTCCGGTCAGCCACTTCCGAAATCAGTGCAACCTCGGCTGGCGTCCAGTGTCTTGGCTCGGAGTGATTAAGGTACAGTAACGCAACCAACCCGCCGTGCTCTGTGACCGGCATGTTGATGACGGATTGGGCGCTGATTGCTTTGAGAGCCTCGGCATGGTCGTGGGTTCGCGGGTCTGTCTCGGCATTCTCGAAGACGACCGTCTCGCCTCGTTTCAAATCATCGACATAGGAACCGTAGTCCCTGAAATTCAGAGTTCCGGCCAGACTTCGGATTCCCGGCGCGTTCCAGTCTCTGTCGATGACTATCGTTTCTTTCTCGAGATCGATCGTGCCATATCCGGCTCGACTGATGCCAAAATGCTTACCAAGCAATTCCGCTGCCGCGAATGCCAGTTCGGCAGGATCATCGATCTCCCGAATCCTGTCACCCAACCCCGCCAAAAGCTCGAAGCGCTGCACTTCAGACAAACGATCGCGTGACGTCACTCCATTTCGCCCCCGGTCAGTTGGACTAGATAATGCGGTCAGTCGCGAAGAGTTCCAGGCGCCGAACAATAGGTCGGGGGCTAAGCCGCCGACGCATTTGCGAAGAAACTTGCGTCAGCGAAGGCCAAGTCATATGCGCCCTGAACGGATCAACGATGCGCAGTGCATCATAGTTTAATGACACCTGCTGGGCTGTGCCGCATAAAGCCATCGTCAGCGGCTGTGTAACGGGCTCCGCTGCTTGGGAGCAATCCCCCTATAGCCGAATAGGAGCACCTGAATGCTTAGCCGACCAACCCGGACGAATACGGAAGCTCTCTACCCCAGTGACCTGAACATCCTTCGCGCGGCATTTGACGCGCTGTGCCAGGAATTTGCTATTTCGCCTGACACGGGGGCGGCCTATGCCGTCGCAAGAGAGCTGATCAGGCTGTTCCAAACAGGGATAACGGAAGCGGCCACGCTGATGATTGCCGTGCGCGCACGTTGGCGGGACGATTGGGAGATGGGAGGCGGCAACGCTGCCTGACGGTAGATGGTCATGCGAACACCGCCCGTTGCATCCTTTTCGACACCGCCGCGTTGAGCGTCAAACCTGCCAGAAATGTCCGATGCGCTGGCACAATGACTGGAGCGACTGATGCCGAAATTTCGCTTCGAGTTTATCGAAGGCATGTCGCAGCCTGCAATCTTCGCCGATATGGCTGACCGAGATGAGGCTGTCAGAGAAGCGAAGCGCGCTGCCAAGGAGGCCATGCTCGACGGAATTGTCGATGGCGTGGACCCGACCAGTTGGGTGACGAAGGTTTATGATGAGGCAGGCTATCTCGTCGCCACTCTCGGATTCCAGGATCTGGTCGCCGCGCCCAAGGATACGGAAGAGTTCAAGGAAACAGAGGAGCCCGGCGTCTTGCGGTCGGGTTGAAGCCCGGTGTCTACGCTGTCGCCATCGAGCCAGATGTCCCGAAAACCGCCCTTGGAACATAGCGCGAAACCAAATCGTTCGGCGGTGATGCGCCGCACTATGCACGACAGCCACGTCAGTCGACCGGTCGCCGAGACCGAAGATGTCCTGATCGTCGGAGGCGGGCCGGCGGGACTGACCGCCGCTCAATATCTTGCCCGTTTTCGCCATCGCGTGCTGGTGATCGATGCCGGCGATCCTCGTGCGGCCTTGATCCCAACGAGCCATAACTGTCCTGGCTTTCCCGAAGGGATAAGTGGAGCCGATATTCTGCATCGCCTTCGACGTCACGCCACCTTGTATGGAGCCACTCTGGTTGGAGGGCAGGTCTATTCCCTCGCCCCTGCCTATGGGGGGTTCGTCACTGAGACCTCGATCGGCGCAATCCGGACACGCAAGGTGTTTTTGGCGACAGGGATCACCGACACGACACCCGTCATTCCGGGTCTACGCGCGGCAATCACCGCAGGTGTCGTTCGACTCTGCCCTGTATGCGACGGGTATGAGGTGATCGACCGGAAGATAGCAGTCGTGGGGCAGGATGAGAGAGCCCTGCAGGAGGCCATTTTTCTCAGTCGTTTTACACCGCTCGTAACATTGCTGGCCACCGATGCATCTGCCTTCTCGCCCAGCACGCGTCGCGCGGCGAGCGGACGAGGGATACTCTCGACAGGCTCTGCCCGGCCGCCGACGCCTGCGAGGCGATTTTGAAAGACGGAACGTCGTATCGCTTCGATGCCATTTATCTGGCACTGGGGTGCAAGGTACATTCTCAACTCGCCGAGGCCGTTGGCGCAAGATGTTGTGAAGACGGCTATGTCACAGTCGACGAGCATCAGCAGACTTCCATCCACGGCATGTACGCCCTTGGTGACGTTGTCAAAGCATTGAACCAGATGGCCGTCGCTTTTGGACAGGCTGCCATTGCCGCGTCGCATGCCCATAGAGAGTTGGAGAGCGCCGAGTGGAGTGGATTTGCAGATCAGCCTTCTCAACGAACATGAAAACCACGCGGCTGATCGAGATGTTGGCTGCGTTGATCGCGCATATGAACGTTGCGATTCGGCCTACAAGGAGTTGCCGCAACTGGCCGAGAATGTCGATCCCCGAAAGGTCATGATACAGATCCAAGAGGTTTTCCGGGGATCAGGATAAACGCTTGACCGGACGGAGATGCCCGCGTCCTGCCTTTAACCGCGGGAGATGATCCCACCGACAGTTTACGGCCGCGGAACATTCACGGCGGTAAGAGGTTTGGCTGCAGGCCTACAATCCTCCCTCATTGTCTGGGCCTTGAGGCTGCCGAAGCAGCTTCGGCCCGTCTCGGCTTTGTCCGGGGCGGGGTTTCCATCTAGGAAGAGGCTTTCCGGATTTAGTTGAGGCAGATCACGCCGGTAAAAGGCCGTTGCTGCTGGAGCGGACGCCATTTTGTTTAGCTCCGAAATACGCGGAACGTTCGTTCTTTTCCAGCGTTAGCGCGCGCCTGTTCTGCGATCTCTTGCTGGCCGGCATCAGAGGCTGCAACCACAGCTTCAGCCCGCCTCGGCCCTCTTGAGACGTGTGGCGCACGGGAGTTGAGATGCGATGCATAGAGACGCCTTCACGCCATCAGAACTGCAGCTTTCTCGCTAACCGCTGGGAAGGTGATGATTAGTCTTCCTTCTTCAGAGCTTCCGCCTCGTCTTTGAGCTTCGGCCAATCGGCGCCATGCCTGCGAAGCAGCGTTCGCGCCTGCTTGGGGGCAATGTCCGTGAGCTCGACCAGATGTTCGACCTCAAGTTCCTGGCCTTTCGCTACCCGGCTTGCTTCGTTCGCTTTTCGTTGCACTTCGACAACCCACTGCTGAGACAACATGAACGAGCGCTGAGGGCGCGCGTTCCAGAACTGCAATAAAAATACGCGACACCGATTATCAGTCGGATTGGGCCAAGTACGAGACGGGCCTTGGCCTTCTGCTGTGCCTGCCCATTTCTCCATGTGGGGAACCGGAGCTTGCCTGTCGGTCGCAAATGGCGGCGGCATCTTCGTGCGACTGTCGCGGCGTTGGGTTTCCTCGCCGCTCATGACATTCGATGTGCCGGCGCTCGGCAGCTTTCTGACGCAGCAAGTCCGGTGAGCATGTCACCTCATCAACTTGATCTGAAGCGAGATGCTCAGCCTCAGAATCCTTTCGCCGTTTTCGTTCCGCACTTCAACAAACACTTGCTGCCCGTCCACCTCTGATAGTGCGTCTCTTGTAAGGTCGATGAGGCCCTCGAAGCCCGCGCGGCGCACCTCCTCCAAACCGGCACATTCGATGCCGATTTCATCCTCGGTGACCACATCGTGATCCCCACTATCAAAGAAAAATCGTGCCATCCGAGAGCTTCCGTCACTGCTAAACTGCAGGGTTCCTTTGGTGCAGGTAGGTCGTGTCGAAATCACCTGCATGAGTGAGGCCAGACCAATCGAGAGCATGCACTCTTGATCCTGTGGTGGCGATGAGGCCTCTACGTCGAAGTTCCTGAAGCATTCGGTTGACGTGGACTGTAGACAAGCCCAATGCATCGCCAAGGGCTGCTTGGGTAATGGGAAGATCCGCGACGTGATCCTGGATGCGTCCAACTGAGCGCAAGCGAAAAATCAGTTCGCACAAGATGTGAGCCATGCGCGTGTATGCCTCGCGTCTTCCCACATTAGTGACCCATTCCCTGTAAATCGCTGCATCGATTAGAGTCGACCGCCAAAAAGCCGTCGCGATTCGAGGATGCTGTTCGCAAATGGCGCGAAGAGCGTCATGTCGCATGAAGCCCAGTCTGGCTGCGGTGAGGGTCGTAAAATTGCAATCCATGACCGACAGATGCAGTCCGTGCAGATCCGGAATATCCCCAGCCACAAAGAAGGATGTAATCTGCCGTTTGCCGTCGCCGGTAAGTTTGGTGGAACCGAGCAGGCCATCCAAAACCACGAACGAACTAACAGGACGGTCACCCTCACGCACCAAGTCGTAGTTGGCCAGGAAATCCTTCTCCTGAATTTGGATGCCTTTCAAAACATCGATATCGCCCCCTCGGAGATCCGAGATGCTCTGGAGCTTGCGAATAAGTACATCCATGGATGAGGTGGGTGACAAATTGGCTACCTAGCTGATGTTGGTTATCGAACTTGCATTCGCTTCAAAAGTTCCGGGCACTCGTAAAGAGGCGCCGGACTGATGGTCGGCAGTTGGGAACTCAAGACGCGAACGCACCCAGGACCTTGGCCGGGGCCTAAGTGCCCAGCGGCAGAGGGTTGAGGGCTCCGTTCTGTTGGTGTGCGGCAAGCTCCGTGAGTATGCCGCACCCATAAGGGAGCCGCCCGAGCCACGCATTAACCTATGACATACGCTGGGTTCGAATTGTTGACGTTAATCAAGCAACTTATATCTGACCACAATCATCCTGCTGAAGCTCAACTTTCGCTGGCCGGGCTCCAACTTCGTTGAGCCCGCCAGCATTCCGCACAAGCCACAGGAAAGGCACAGGCCACAGGAAAGAAAGCGGCTGGCCAGAAGGGGGTGATAATTCCTTGGGCATCTCGCGGTGCGGCTGACACGCATCCCCAAGCCGAGGCAACGCGGTATGTGATTATGCGATTGGCGAAGGGAGATATCGAATGAAGAAGACCTGTGAGAAGCCCATTTTTGACCTAGCGCGAGCGACTGTCGTCGGTGACGGATTCGCCCAACTTATCGACTGTCAGTTCGGGGCCGACTGACTAAGGCCGCGCTGTATTACGAAAAGGAAGCTTGTTGGGGCCGTCCCTTTTCCAAGTTGCCTGTCTCTCAAGGCCCCTCCCGGTAAAGGGCTTTTGCTTTGTTGTTCCCAGAAGGGCCGGGAAGCCCGCCACATTGCGTGAAAACATCCCGTATTGCGGGGAACATTTTAGCAAACTGTAAATTCAACGGTCTTGTGGTAGGAGGCCAATGTGTCCCGGCGAAGCGTCGACAAAGACCGATTGGAGCGCGCAGACCGTGAGGCAAAGATTGCTAACGCGGCCGAGAGAGAGGCGCGAGATACAAAAACTGCGCGACTTCGAGAACAACGCCTTGCTGCCGAAGCCAAGGCTTCGCAAGCATTCAAGAAAGGTCGGTCCAGGGGCTAGGTCTCGCTTCGACGCTGACGCTCGCCCTAAGACAGCGACGCGCTTTTTCGTCCTTATCAGAACCTCATGTCCAAGAACTCGTTCCAGCGATGGGAGCGCGCCCAGCGCTGCTGGTCAAGGAAAGGCAACCCTTGGCCGGCGCGCATCGCTCGCAAGTGGTGCGGACCCTCCAAACGTGATTGCCCATCTTTCTTGGAACCGTCTTTTCGCAGCGGAGTTCGGTACCGAAGGGGCATTCGATATGGAGTTGATCATGAAACAGGTTCTTTTGGCTTCAGCCATTATGGTACTGTCAACTGGCCTCGCCTTTGCGCAATCGACCACCACGACCACAGGCGGATCGTCGAGCTCGACAACAAAGACAATGCCGAGCACTACGACCGATCAGGGGACGGATTCGACCACCACGAGTGGAACGAACTCGAACTCCGCCAAGGACTGCGCTCCGGGTCAACAAACTGGCAGCGCCAAGCAGGCCGCGCCAGGTCAACAGGATTCCGATGCTAACACGGCGGCTCCTGGCCAGATGAAAAAGACCACGGAGGGCTGCTGACCTGCCTTGGGAACTGTTGCGCCTGTTCCAGATTGATGCAAAACGGTCAATTCTCAGGCTGTAGCCGCCGTCGAACGCCCGTCGTGCTAGGTCGGCACGGCGGGTTGGTACCAAGACCAAGGTCTTGTCGGTTCCAGCGGCCGTTCCATTATATTAATCGAAATAAACCTTATCGCCCGCAAGGTGTGCGGTATAGGTTCACCCTACGTGGCAGCGCCGCCCGCAACAGCAGGGGTAAACCAACACCCCAGCAAGTCCCTTTATCTGCGACGGCCCGCCGCTGCCGCGAATGGAACGGCGGGCTTTTTTCTTACTCCGTGAAACGAAAGGTCATTCCGAAAGTTGGCTTCCCAAAGGAGGAGCCAATGAAAAAGGATGGCGATGGACGTGTGGACAAAGACAATCAGCAACTGCTTGCCCGACGTTTGTCTGAAGAAGTCGGCATTTCAGAACCTGATGCGCGCGGTCTGATCAAGCTTATCGGCACGGACTGGAATTCGCTGCTTCGTGAAGCCCGATTTTTGAAAGAGCGGCATTAGATGCTCTTGCCGGTCGTGCGACCTTCACTAAGTTATTATTGCATCGACTCTTGCGAATATGAGCGTGGCTCATCGGCGGTAGTTTCAGGGCACCGCCGGCTGTGAGCGAAGAACATGCTTCCGCCCAACGGAGGAAGCCATGGCACCATCGGCGTTGCCAATCCGAAGAACTCGCCCTCCTACAGCGGGTGCGGACCTGCAAGAGCGCGCGCTAGAGAGGCAGCGTCGACGCCGGGGCACTGAGCGCCCGTCTAATATGCAATCCGTGAAAGTGATTATCGTTGCGGGGATCAGTTGCGCCATGCGACTTTGCGCTTAGTCACGACATAGGCCCATCAGGCTTAATTGTAGCATTCCCCTTGTGCCGGTGCGTCTGTTCATTCGGCCCACCCTTGTGTCCAGTTATGGTCGGCACGGTCACTCAACCCGAGCTTGGTCCGCTTATCTTGCCGACTACCCTTAGGCGAACGCTTTCGTCGTGCTGAGCCGGTGCTTCGATGTATTTGAAGCGCCCTTGAGCACCGCGTTGCTTGTGAAGGCAACCTCTGCTCCTGCCGGTCGGGTGAAAAGACGCCGGCGCCAGTTGGGAGTTGGTGGGCTGATGGCGCCGGCCATGTTAGACTCCGGGAGAACTAATGCCTGGATCTGGCGAGGGGTACTGCCAACGTTGCGGAACAGAACCGTGTGCCTGACGTTGTGCCGAGATCGACGTAGGAGAAACGGCATGGTGGCGCCACGCGCGGTCTGGAAGGGCTTTCTGAGGGTCGGTTCCGTGTCATGCGGGGTGAAGATAGTTGGTGCCACAAGCGAGGCATCCAAGATCCACTTCAAGATTTTGAACCGCAAGGACGGTTTACCCGTCAAAACCGCCTATGTCGATGAAGAGACCGGCGATGTGGTCGAAGCCGAGGAACAGATCAAAGGGTATGAGGCGGACAAGGGTGATTTCATCCACGTCGAGCCGGACGAGATAAAGAAACTGAAGCTTACGTCGCAGCATACGCTAGACGTCGATTCCTTTGTTCCGGTTGCCGAGATCGACACACGTTTTCTGGAGAAACCATATTACTTGATCCCGGCAGACGGTCCCTCCCTGGAGGCCTTTGCCGTCCTGCGCGATGCGATGGCCAAGAAGCGCGTTGCGGCACGCTCCTGCGTCGTACTCTATCAGCGCGGGCGGGAGGTGTTGATACAGCCCCTTGGAAAAGGGATGTTGCTGACCGAGCTACGGACCCACAATGAGATGACATCGGAAGACACCGTCTTCGATGACGTGAAAAGCCCAAAATACGACTCGGATTTGCTGGAAATCGCGGGGCTACTCATCGACAAGAAGGTGACGAAGTTCGATCCTTCGAAATTCGAGGACACCTACGAGGATGCGTTGATCGCCATGATTGACGCCAAGCGCAAGGGCAAAAAACCCCCGAAACCGGCGCCGAAACCCAAGGAGAACGTGATCGACTTGGCCTCAGTTCTTCGAAAGAGCCTCGCCAAGGAAGGCATCGGCCAAGATCGGCCAAAGGCCAAGAGCCGCAAATCAGCATAAAAGATAGCAATCACCATCACCGCTGCGCTCAAAAAACCAGTGCAATACCTTGCGCAATCAGCGAACCCAGCTCTCGTGGTGGAATGGTACAGGACTGTCTAAGGATCCTGCTAATGGTCAGCGCCTTGGTCCCTCCATGCCGCGGAGAAGAGATGACCGAATTACCCGTGAGTGCGGGTTGGCCTCTCCGCGCGACGTGCCGCGTGGCGGCGGACCTAGACGCATTAAGCAAAGAACTTGAGGCCTGCTTTGGAGACTGCCCGGCGAAGTGCTACCTACTCTGCTGCAGGTGCTAGGTTTAGAAGCGACGGAACTGGCGTGAGCAAAATTGATGTCGGCGCCGAAGCAATGCGCGATGAAGAGGCGCAGGGACAACGCCGCTGATCTTCAGGCCGTGAGCCCAGCCTCACGCCTCAAACGTTGAAGCCGTTCGCCCGGCACTCGACGCCGTGCATGCTGCCCGTCGGAGGCGTGAGCCTTGACCGTGCCTTCATCTATCGTGACTGGGAAAGGTGCGATCATCACAGCCGGCGCCATATCCCTCCACACAGCTTGCGGCTTGCTCGGGACTGCGACTGATTCATGCCGATCGTCGGTGCATTGCGATGGCACTTGGTAGGAAGGGTCTGCCCGGATCACCGGCTCCAGATCGTGGGGGAAGTTCGGCGCATGGACGGGCAGTGCTTCGGCCGAATTTTTTCCCTTTTGAGTGATGGCCGGAAGCATTTCAGCGATCTCGATCAGGATATCTTTGACCAGATGTCTCATCTGTGCGCCCGCCCACTGCGGCCCATTGCTATGGCGATCAAACTTGTTGAAGTAACCAATGTTCCCGCTTGAAGCGAATGGCGGGGCTTTACAGCAAAGATCGGCGGAGCGGCTCATGTGATACTCCAGGCGGGGTCGCTTCGATCCTCTCGCCTGGCATGACCGATGTCGGAAAGTCGAATTTAAACGTACTGTTCCCTGCCTTCGTCGGAGCGGTGGACGATCCGATGACGGCTTGTGGCTCGCCCGGACTTCTCGCGCAGCTTCTTCCCTGGCTGCTCTGCCCCCGGTGGTTCGCTCGGGAACAAAGGCTCGACCATCCGGTTTGGAACCATCCCGTTAAGCACAGGACGAATGTGCAGCCTGGCGGATGAGAGACGGCTGCCGGATTGCTATGGCTTTTCCCGATCTGCATTCGGCAGCCGAGATTGAGCCCAAATGCCCAAAGGAGACTTCGCATGAGCGAAGCAGGACACAGCGAAGGCAATGAGGTGACTTCGAGTGCGGGCACGTCGCCGTTCGCCAGTTTTTTCATGGCTGGCTTCGAGTGCTCGTCGCACCGGCGCAAGGACGGCGTTCGCCTCGATCTTATCCGCGCGACGTCGCATTATTTGCATGCCCTGGGCGACTACCGCGGTTGCGCCGAACTCGGTCTTCGTACCGTCCGCGACGGGTTGCGCTGGCACCTCATCGAAACCGCTCCTGGAACCTATGACTGGTCGAACTGGACGCCGATGGTCGAAGCAGCGCAATCGGCAGGTGTCCAAGTCATCTGGGACATCTTCCACTATGGATCTCCAGACCATGTTGATCAAGGATCGATGCATTTCATCGATGCCTATGCCTCGTTCGCTGCGGAAGCTGTGAGGGTTCATCGTACAATCGCCGGTACAGCGCCTCTGTTGTGTCCGATCAACGAAATTTCGTTTTTCGCCTGGGCTGTTGAGGTCGGCTATTTCCCGCGCGTCGGTCCGAAGAAGCGGGGATGGTTCAAGCGGCACCTCGTGAAAGCTGCAATAGCTGGCGTTCGCGCGATGCGGGAGGTCGATCCCGCTTGCAGATTTGTCTGGGCCGAGCCGCTTATCCACATTGCTCCTCGCGACCGAACGCGGACTGAACGGCGCCGGGCCGAAAATGCCCGTCTTGGACAGTTCGAAGCTTACGACATGCTGCTGGGCCGGGCAGAACCTGAGTTGGGGGGCAGCGAAGATGTTGTCGATGTCGTTGGCCTGAATTTTTACCCGCACAATCAATGGTACCTAAACGGGCCGACGATCCCGATGGGACATCACGAGTATCGTGCCCTGTCGGAGATGCTGATCGAGGTCGCGCGTCGCTACGGCAAGCCGATGTTCATCGCCGAGACCGGCTCCGAAGGATCGGGCGGGGCGGCTTGGCTCCATTATGTCTGCGACGAGGTGCGTGCCGCAATCGGTCTCGAAGCGCCGATCGAAGGTATTTGCCTATACCCGATAACCGCCTATCCGGGCTGGGACAATTCGCGGCATGCGGAGGTGGGATTGTTTTCGGTTGTTCAGGCGGACGGCAGCCGACACGTCCGCAAGCCCATCGCCGACGAATTAACCCGCCAGCAAGCTTTGTTCGCAGCGAACCCGACGCGTTAAATACATGAGCGGCACGAGGGATTGCGCGAGCGCCTGTCGGCGCCGCGTTGCCACGCCCGATGCTCCCAAGTAGGTCCAGGTGGCGGAGCTACAGCACCCCTTCGGCCAACGACGCCTTCCCCGCGCTCGCCCATTCTGGGACGCTCTTTTGGATGCGGGCGAAGGTAGCCAGGGCCTGCCCGACCACCTGATCCATGTTGTAGTAGCGGTAGGTTGCCAGGCGACCGACAAACCACACGTCGGGACAGGTTGCGCCGAGCGCTTCGTAGCGCTTGTAGAGCTCTTCGTTTTCGGCCCGCGGCACCGGATAGTAGGGGTCCCCGATGTCGGTGGGATATTCGTAGGTCAGGCTGGTCCGCGCGTTCTGCTGGCCGGTCAGATGTTTGTACTCGGTGATGCGGGTGTAATCTTCCGTCTGGGGATAGTTGACGACGGCAACCGGCTGAAACTGCTCTTGGTCGAGGGTGACGTGCTCGAAACGGAGCGAGCGATAAGGAAGACGCCCTAGCTGCCAGCCGAAGTACTCGTCGATCGGGCCGGTATAGATCAGGCGGTTGAATGGTATCTCGTCACGAATTTCGCGGAAATCGGTCTGCAACATGACCTTGATGTTCGGATGATCGAGCATGCGTTCGAACATCCTCGTGTACCCGCCGGCAGGCATCTTCTGAAAGCTGTCGCTGAAATAGCGGTCATCGCGGTTGGTCCTGGTCGGCACTCGTGCCGTCACCGATTTGCTCAGCTGGTTCGGATCGACGCCCCATTGCTTTCTGGTGTAGCCACGGAAGAATTTTTCGTAGAGTTCGCGTCCCACGGTGCTTACGACAACATCCTCGGCCGTTCGCACGTCCTCCACCGTCTCGCGCCGCGACGCGAAGAACTCCTCCAACTGTGCGGAATTCAGGTCGAGGCCATAAAGGCGATTTATCGTGTCGAGATTGATCGGGATAGGAAGCAGTTTCCCATCCACCGCCGCCAGCACCCTATGCTCGTACGTGCGCCATTCGGTGAACTGCGAGAGATAGTCCACGATCGACTGGCTGTTGGTGTGAAAAATATGTGGCCCGTAACGGTGGATGAGGATGCCGGCTTCATTATAGCAATCATAGGCGTTGCCGCCGACATGGCTGCGGCGGTCGACCAGGAGAACACTTTCATTGCGCTGGGAGGCTATCCTTTCAGCAAGCACGCTGCCGGCAAATCCCGCGCCGACGATCAGCCAATCGAACATGGCTATGCGCTCCTGCGGAGTGGAATGACCTTCTTGGCTTGATAGGCACGCTCGATGTGAGCGGTCATGGCACTCCATGTCTTTTCCCAAGACATGTCGGCAAGATAGGCATCCACTTGCGGCAGGAACGTCTCACGAGGTCGCGATAGAATGGAGCGCAGCTTGGTTTCCAGATCGTCACTGTCGGCGATTTCCACTAGTCCAGCAGCGCCGTAGCTGCGCACAACGTCAACGACGGCCGTGGAGATCACCGGCAGGCCCGCCGCCAGAAACTCCGGCGTCTTGGTCGGACTGATGAAGCGGGTCGCTTCGTTGAGTGCAAACGGCATCCACCCGGCATCCCAATGACGCAGATAGTCGGGCAGGTCACAGTAGGCTTTTGAGCCCAACCAATGCAGGTTTTCGGCTGTAGGCAGGGTTGCAGGGTCGATTTTGACCACCGGGCCAAGCATCACGAATTGCACGTCCGGCATGGTCTCTGCCGCCTGCGCCACGAGTTCGACGTCCAGCCGCTCGTCGATAACGCCAAAATACCCGACCCTCGGATGCTGAATGCCGGCCTGGTCGGCTGGCTCCGTTCCTGAGCGTCTTGCGGTGTGAAAGTGCTTCACATCGATGCTGCTCGGGAAGGGGAAGATCGCGTGGTGCAGGTGACGCTTGGTCTCGAACAGGCTCAGGCCACCGGTGAAAACGAGATCGGCGCGGCGCAGCAGGGCCTTTTCCATCTGCCCCAACTCGGGCGGCGCATTCTTGAATGCGGAGAGTTCGTCCATGCAGTCGTAGACGCATATGTCTGGGTCAAGGAATTCCGTGAAGCGGAGAGCCATCGGCGTGTAATACCAGGCGATCAGCCGGCTGTATGGCATAGAAGCTATGATCTGCTGAACAAATCTCCGCTGCACGGCATCTGATTTCGCGGCTGACGCGCCGAGCGGCAGCACTGGTGTCAAGATTAGAATGTTTGGCGACGCCTCGCTCGTCCGCATCTGCGGCTGTGGCAGGTCTTCGAAAACAGGCTCTTCAAAGTAGACCACTCTCTGCTGCTTGGATGCGAGAGTGAGGATATGCTGCGGACGTTGATGAACGAAATTCCATCGCAAGTGGGAGAAGCAAACCAGTAGATTTTCCCTGCCAGCGTGTTTACTGGCGGATACCCTGCCCAAGGCTGCTTCCATTGAGATGTTCCTTCCCGTAAGCTTTCGTTTATGTTACGACTAACATTTGTTAATCGCGGATCGAGGAAAAATAGACTTCTGTGCCAGCTCCTAACTTTCCAGCACGTGAGTTGTTCCAAGGTGAAGTGAAGAGCTCTCAGTCACCGTTCGGATGACGAATGCGGCGATATTTCCGCGGAGCTGAGAACGGCCACCACGCGTCGCCGGGCTTTGAAAGCGTGAGTGACGGAATGTCGGTGGAGAACGGACCTGCCGTATTTGCGTTGAAGTCGCTGGTTATAAAATTCGCAAAACATCACGTTGATTCGCCTGCATGACTGGCGATTCGGTTTGGCAGGGCAAGATTCCGGGGCTGATATGAAGATCGACTTTGCGACCAATGTTTTTCCGCTGTTTCATCCGCAAAGCGTGGATGATCTCAAAGACCCGTGCCCTGTCTTCGATGGCAGTCTGTGGCACGTCTTCGGCTCAAGTGGCACGGTGACCACCGAGACGTGGAGGATCCTTCATGCCACGGCGCCCGATCTCTATGGACCGTGGACCGAGCATCCGCCGATCGAACTTCCTATCAACGGGAGTGGTGTTGCGGCTCCCGGTGTCATCCACGAAAGCGGCGTCTTTCATATGTTCATCCAGACCGAGTTCATGAAGTCTGGCGGCCGGTGCGAGCATGCGGTTTCCAATGACGGGTTCCATTGGGTGGTTCTTAGCCCGGCAATCCTCGCCATCCCGGACACGGAGGAAGATGGCATTTACGATCCGCATCCCGCAGTCATTGGCGGCAAGCGCTACCTCGTCTATTCCGCCATGCCAAAATTCACCAGGGTACCACAGCCCGACATCTACCTCGCACGGAGCCAATCCGACTCGTGGTTCGGTCCCTGGAAGCGGATCGGCAAGATCCTGGACCATAATGATGTTCCTCACCACAATACGAGAGAGGATCCCGACTATGAATGGGGCATAGAAGGCGCACAGCTGGTCGAGTTGCCGGACGGTCGGGTGCTTCTCAATGCCACTTGTTTTCTGCCGAATGGGCTTCGGGGGAACCGGCAACGCGTGTTTTTCGCCATCGCCGATGACGTCGCTGGACCTTATGTGTCGATTGGACCGGTGCTGGAGCCAGGCCAGCCGGGAGAGAACGGCCACTCGACCGTGATGATCGAAGGGGGCCAACTTTCGCTGTTTTACCAAAGCCGGGTCGCCACGACCGATCATCGGTGGCGCTATGGCCTGGCCAGATGCGACGTCGCCCTGTTTTCCAAGGTTGCATAAATTGGGTGTTGCACGGACGGAACAATCCGTCGGAGCGCGTGCACACGACACCATGCACAAGCAGTCGCTCGCGGCGTTCGAAGACATGGGCGGACTGAATGTCTCTGCTCCTTCCCGCAGGAGAATGGGCATCGGCACGTATTCTATGCCTTCATGCCTCGCTTCGTTAAATGTGTCGAACCAGCGCAGGGACTGCCGGGCACAATGGGGCGCCCAGAGCGAGCAGATGATCGACAGGCGGGCAGCCGAATAGACAAAGGTCAGCCAAAGCCGAGGCAACCGGCGGCCTTCCGCTCGACCCTTGCGCACTCGGGAGCACAGGGTTTGTACTCGAGCCACTGAAGCTCCGCACGAGGGGCAGCTCAGCTCGTTCCTGATTGTTGCGTGCCTGACGAGTTCTCCGTTTCAGCCTGATCATAAATGCTTTCACCTAAGGGAACATCGCCGGTTCCTCGAAGTTGGGAAGCCACGGAGGACGTGCACATGAACAGTGTCATCTATCTTATCGGCCTTATCGTTGTCGTGCTCGCGGTCCTCTCCTTCCTCGGTCTTCACTAGGTGACCCATGCAGCATGAGAACGATCAGGGCGGACCGCCCACCGATTTCGACAAGGCGAAAAGCGACGTTTCCGACAGGCTTCGCCAGGAGAATGAGCGTGCCAGCGAGTTGCTTCACGACGCGCGTGACACGGTGACCCGCAAGGCTGGCGACTATGCATCTGAAGCCACGCAGGTCATCTCCGACAAGGCGGAAGAAGCTCAGCGCGACATCGGATCAAGCCTGGCGGCGCTGGGCGGCGCACTGCGCGCGGCCAGCGACCACCTGGCCAACAACGAGGAAAGGAACGCATCGAAGTTCGCGTTGGATGCTGCCGGTGGGCTTGAGCGGCTTTCATCGTCCTTGAAACAAAAACCGTTCGGCGAGGTCCTTGAGGAGGTGCAGTCCTTTGGCCGACAAAATCCCGGTGTCCTGCTTGCGGGATCCGTATTGGCCGGATTGGCTCTCGGGCGGTTCATCAAGGCTTCTCCGCCGGGCGATCCTGAATTTCAGGATGCTCCGGGAGACCTCAAATCACATACCGATCAGGCACAGGGTTGGTCCGCTGATCGTTCGCAGGATTCTGGCCTCGTCGGCGATGATGATGAGGCCACGCAGAGCGCGGAGCACGACAGATGAACACCCAGGACAATCCCAGCCTTCCCGGGCTGATCACCGACTTGGCCCAGAATGTCACAACTCTGGTGCAAACCGAGGCCAGGCTGTTTCGAGCCGAGCTCTCTGAAAAGCTTACCAAAGCCGGGGCAGGTGCCGCGGAAGTGCTGGGCGGCGCGATTTGCCTGCTCGCCGCGCTACTGGTGTTGCTTCAGGCACTCGTCATCGCACTGACGCGGGCAGGGCTCGGCGCGGGGTGGTCTTCCCTGTTGGTCGGTGTGGTCGTGGCGGTCCTCGGCGTTATCCTGCTGCGGACCGGGATGGCCAGCATGGCGCCTTCCGAACTTACCCCCGACCGGACCCAGGAACAGCTCAAGCGCGACGCGAGCGTGATCAAGGAACAAGTGAGATGAAAGAGAAATCTGCAGCCGAACTTGAACGCGAGGCCGAGGCAGCCCGCGCCAGGGTAATGGAGACCGC
The DNA here is from genome assembly GCF_003997495.1 of Mesorhizobium sp. M7A.F.Ca.US.008.03.1.1. Classification (GTDB taxonomy): domain Bacteria; phylum Pseudomonadota; class Alphaproteobacteria; order Rhizobiales; family Rhizobiaceae; genus Mesorhizobium. The sequence continues at coordinate 31,079 of NZ_RZRU01000008.1, forward strand.
CGAATCCATTCGGGGCAAGATGACGCTGGGACAATTGCTGGATGAGTTCACCGGGCTGTTCTCGGGAGGGGAGAGCTCGGCCATGCTCGCCAACCTCAGAACGCAGGTCCGAGACAATCCTTTGCCGGTCACCATGGTGGGCGCAGGTCTGGCTTGGCTGATGTTCGGCAGCGGTGCCGCAAACACCGCCCACGGATCGGCTGGCTACTCAATGCCTTCGGCGCCTGGACGACATGACGAAGGGGAGCGCGGCGGCTTCGGCGGCACGCTCTCCGACGCTGCGGACTCGCTCTCATCGAGCGCTACCAGCGTCGGCGATACGATATCGAGCACCGCAAGAGCCGCTGCGGCGGGTCTGACGGGAAGCGCTGCCAATGCAAGCTCGATGACTGGTCACATGGCGGCGAAAGCCAGCCGCTCCGCGCAAGATCTGTTGGAGGACCAACCCTTGGCCGTAGCAGCCGTCGGTCTCGCCATCGGCGCCGCTATAGGTGCAATGCTGCCCCATACCGCAACGGAGGATGAGCGGCTAGGCGCCTATGGCGACAAGCTTCGCGATACCGCCGAAACCGTGCTCGACAGGGGTCTCGATGAGGCCAAGCAGGTCGCCGCCGAAGCCTATGAGACCATCAAGCAGGAAGCTGGCCGGCAACATATGGAAACAGACACGATCGCCGATCAGCTCGGCGAGATCGTGAAGTCCACAGCAGACAAGACCGAGCATGCCGTGCGTGAACGGATTTCCGATCCGTCTCAGCATCAAACCTAGCTTGAGATGATCCTGGATCGACGATAGTCGTCTCTTACAGGGTTGGCGTTGTCCGTCAAACGGTGAACCGCTCAAATCATTTCAGAGCGTAAAGGTAGGCCGCGATATCGCGCGCCTGCTGCTCCGTAATCCGGGTCGATGGCATGGCCGTGTGCGGATTGATTTCCCTTGCCGATCGTATCCAGCGGATCAGGTTCTCTGGATTGTTGGCCAGCCCGCCGCCGATAACGACGCGGTCAGCAAGAGTGGCATCCAGGCGAGGGCCGACCTGCCCTTGCGCGCCCGGCACGCCCGCAATCGTATGGCAGCCCGAACAGCCATTCGCCGTCATGATCGGCAAGGCCCTCACAGTGTCGCCGCCCGTGGCCGCCTCCGCCTCATGGCGGACGCGCGCGGCCCGATCGGACCACCACGTCATTCCGGCCACGGCCGCGACGAGCAGCACCAGCGCGGCGCTGACGGCGGCAAGCAGTTTAGACAAGCTCGTACGCATGCGCCGCCTCCCTGCTTCCGCTCGTCCTGATCCACAGCGCGGCCAGCAGCAGCGCTGTGCCGCCATAGATCAGTCCAGCCGGAACCCACATTACCAGCCCGGCTAGCTGCTGGTCTTCCAGGGGGCTCAAATTCCACAGTGCCGCTCCCACGGCGTTCTCCGGGTACCAGAGTCGTGGCGAGAGCAACAGGAGAACGCCGAGCAGACCGGTATGCAGCGAGGTGATGAAGAGGTGCATCACTGCGCTCCCATAGGCATGCTGGCGGCCGGGACGCGGCAAGAGTACCCACCAGAACAGCAGCCCTGTTCCGAAGAAGCTCGCGTGCTGAGCATAGTGCATCACGCCGCGTTCGAGCGCGGCCTCGAACAACACCGGGATGTGCCAGATCCATATGGCTATGCCGTGGATAATGGTCGCGCTGATCGGCCGCGTTGCGAAGGCCCAGACCACCCTCAGCCAATTGGCGTGCCCGGCAATTCCCAGAATGCGCCGGAACCGGGTGGGTAGGCCCCACATCAAGGCCGCAGCCGGGCAGGCAGAGACCAACAGCGGCGCCGCCACGGCCATCAGAAGTTCATGCTCGATCATATGCGCCGCAAATACCTGCTCGCCGAGCGCATGAATCGGGCTGACCAATGCGGCTGTCAACACGCCCCATCCGGCCGTGAACAGCAGAGCCTGGCGCAGCCGCAAAGTCCTGCCGCGGCTGCTGCGCCGCCAAAGCCGACTCGCGCCCACGACATAGGCGAGTCCGAGGACGGCAAGCGGCAGCGTAATGGGCAGCGCGAGCGTCCACCCGGCCTCAGGTGCGCCGGCGCCGTAGCAGATGGAAGTAGAGAACAGCGCGTCCAGGTTCATCGCAGGCACTCATCCAGGATCAGCGCCGCGCTGCCTTGAATGAGGATCACAAGCGCAAACAGCAACGCCGACAACATTCCGAGGTTGGCGACGAAGCGCTCCGTGCCGGGCGTACGCTCCGGCTTGAATCCGGCACCGCCTCGCCGCTTCGCCCGCCACGACAGCGCCCCGCCGAGCAGCGACAACAAGACGAGCAGCAGCGCCACGGGAAGCACGACCGGCACCTGGCGATTGCATTGCCAAGACACCAGCGCATAATTCAGCTGTGTCGAGACCGCCCAGGCCAGCGGACCCGACAGAAGACCACCCCAAGACGTTCCCAACCGCAACGCTCGCATGTCAGCCTAGCCTCGGCGCCCAATAGATGAGCAGATAGATCGGGATCCAGGTCAGGACCACGAAATCCCAGTAGAAGACATTGTCGCCGACATCGCCGAAGCGCCGGCCGCTATAGCCGTGGCGCGTGAACATCAGCACTGTCAGCACGATGGTGTCGCCGACATCGGTTATGAGGTGCGTGGTGTGCAGGCCAAGCAGCACCCAGAGCATCGACCCATAGGCGTTCGTGTCCCAATAGATGTTGAGGGCGGGGAATTCGAACCAGCGCACGACGAGCGGAGCGATCCCGAGCAGCGACATGACCACCAGGCCGATCCGCACCGGAACCATGGAGCATTGCTTGGCATAGCGGTGGAGGATATGGTTGGGCACAAGGCTGACGACAAACAAAATCGTGACGATCGTTCCGGGCCAATGGTTCGGCTGCGGTGCGCTGAGCGGCCATGCTGGCCATGACAGCGCAAGGTAGAGATATGCGCCCGCCGCCAGCGCAAAACCGGTGCCTTCCAAAGCCATGAAGCCGAGCGTGCCCCACCAGGTGGGGCTGCGCGGACCATGCCCGAAGGTCGGCAGGCCAGAAAGATCGGCGGCGGCGCGCTGCTTCATTCCTGGTCCTCCGGATCGCCCTTAGGCCAAAACCAACCGATCAACGTGATGGCGATCGGCGCCGCGCCCCAGACGATCGCCCAGGGCGTGAAGATCGAATAGAGAAACGTACCGCCGACGGCGAGCGCCGCGAGAAGCGGCCAGATCGACGGTGTGGCCGATTTCTCACGAATGTCGGGATAAGCTTCGGCCACGGTCGAGATGAGGAGCTCGCGCGCATCGACGCGGAGTCCGGTTGCTACAGGTAGCGCCTCGCGCTCGGCCCAGAGCGGCTCGATATGGGTGACGACGGGAATGCGTGCGAAATTATAGCTCGGCGGCGGCGAGGATGTTGCCCACTCCAAGGTTCCTGCGTCCCACGGATTGTTGCCGGCCGAGGTGCCTTTCAACGCGCCATGCACAAGGTTGAAGGTGAACAGGACAAAGCTCAGGAAGAAGAGTAGCGCCCCGGCCGAGATGAAAAGGTTGATGTTGCCCCAGCCAAGCTCGGCCGGATAGGTGTAGACCCGTCGTGGCATGCCCCATAGGCCGACGAGATGCATCGGGAAAAAGGCCGCATTAAACCCGATGAAGGCCAGCCAGAAATGCCAACGCCCGAGGCGTTCGCTCATCATGCGGCCGCTGATCTTCGGGAACCAGAAATAAGCCGCGCCGAGCAACGGGAACACCGAGCCGCCAATCAGCACGTAGTGGAAATGCGCGACGACGAAATAGGTGTCGTGCACCTGAAGATCCAATGGCACAGAGGCGAGCATGACGCCGGTCAGTCCGCCGATGACGAAGATGAAGAAGAAGCCGAAGACAAACAGCAACGGGGTCCGGATCACCGGTCTGCCATCCCATAATGTTGCCAGCCAGCAGAAGATCTGCACGCCGTTCGGAATGGCGATCATCATGCTGGACGCGGTGAAGAAGCTTGCGCCGAGCTTCGGCAATCCGGTGGCGAACATGTGATGGACCCAGAGCCCGAACGACAGGAGGCCGACAGCGAAGAGTGACAGGACAAGTCCGAGATGGCCGAATGTCGGTCGCCTGGCGAAAGCGGGGATGATCGAAGAGACCATGCCCGTCGCCGGCAAGAAGATGATGTAGACTTCCGGATGGCCGAAGAACCAGAAGAGGTGCTGGAACAGCAGAGCATCCCCACCCTCAGCCGGGTTGAAGATATGTGTGCCGACCAGCCGGTCCAGGATCAGGAAGGTCGAGGTGATCATCACTGCCGGCATCGCGAAAACGACCACGAAGGAAGTGACCAGCATCGCCCAGACATAGAGCGGGATCTTGTCCAGCGACATGCCGGGGGCTCGCTGCTTGAACACGGTGACGATGGTCGCCACCGCCACGGCCAATGACGACACTTCCGTATACGTGATCATCTGCGCCCAGACGTCGGCGCGCTTGCCCGATGCGAATTCGGGGCCCGACAGCGGCACGTAAGCGAACCAGCCCACATCAGGGGCCATGTTGAGGGCGAAGGACACCCAGGCAAAAGCGCCGCCCGAGACGTAGATCCAGTAGCTGAACGCGTTCAGGCGCGGAAACGCGATGTTGCGGGTGCCGACCATCAGCGGTACCAGATAGATGCCAGTCGCCTGCACGATAGGCACGGCGAACAGAAACATCATCGTAACGCCATGCATCGTGAACAGCTGGTTGTAGAGGTCCGGCCCGATCAGGCCGCGTTGTGGTCCCGAGAGCTGGATACGCATGGCGACAGCGTTGAGGCCGCCAAGACACAGGAAAACAAATGCGGTGATCAAATAGCGTCGTGCGATCACCTTGTGATCGACGCTAGACAGCGCTCCAAAGATACCGGACGGCGTCCGCCAAGTGCGTTCGAGCCAGCGATGCAGGCTGGCATCATCCATGCCCGTATCGCGGGGGCCCTCACGTTCGGGAGCAAGGTCGCCCTTGGCCGGGTCTGGTTCCTGGATGTGGCGGTCGCCTGTGACATCGGCGCTGCTCATTTCAGCCCCTCGAGATAAGCGACGATTGCGTTGAGCTCGTCGCCATTGAGATCTGCCACTGGCATGTGGGAACCCGGCTTGATGCCTTGCGGGTCGGCTATCCAGGCGGCGAGATTGCCGCGGCTCATCGTCAGCGTTCCGGCCGCCAGTGTTTTCCGGCTGGCGATGTGGGTGAGATCGGGAGCCACCGTTCCGCCGGCCGGCGTTCCCCCGATCCTGTGGCACATCACGCAGGGGCGCTTGAGGAACAGGTCCGCGCCGGCCTTGGCTTCGCCGCTCGCCGGCGCGCCGGCCGGCTGCAACTGGTCGTTCAGCCAAGCATCGAATTTCGAGCGCGGCTCGGCGATGATGAAGGTGCCCATATTGGCATGCTGCGCGCCGCAGAATTCAGCGCATTGACCGCGGTAGACGCCCGGCTTGTCCGCCTTGATGTCCAGCACGTTCATGTGACCCGGTATAAGGTCGAGCTTACCGGCCAAGCTTGGGATCCAGAACGAATGGATCACATCCGTCGAGGTCAAAAGAAGCCGCACCGGCTCGCCGGCGGGGATGTGGACCTCATTCGCCGTCGTCAGGATGCGGCTCGGCGTAGCATTCTCGTAACGCACCTCCCACCACCACTGATGCCCGGTTACCCTGATTGTCAGCGCAGCGTCCGAGCCAATGGCGGCAAGCGTCCTGTTGGCGAAAAAGCTCAGCAGCGTAAGTCCGATCAGGATTATGGCGGTAAGCCCGACAGCGCTGACAACCACGCGCATCTTGCGGCGTTCGGCCCCTGCGTTGAGTAAGAGGGGTTCATCGCCGGGACGCGATCGCATGACCAGCGGTGCTGCGAGCGCGATCATCACCAGCACCCACACAACCGCGCAAAGCGCGGTGAAGAACCAGATCAGCCAGGCCAACTCGCCGGCTGCGGGGCCCTTCGGGTCCAGCGCCGACTGCCAGCCTGCGCATCCCTGCAGAAGCAGGACACAGAAGGGGGCAAGCGCCATGAAGGCCAACCGTTTCACGGCGACTTTCCCAGTGTCGCGGCATCCGGCAGGCGGTTTTCCGAGGGATGCACCATCATGTCGTCATTGCGCTGCGGCGCGGCGGAGGAGGGCGCGTTGCCGCCCAGTGCGCGCACATATGCCGCCAGCTCCCACATCTGGTCGTCGGGTATCTTCTGGCCGAAGCTCGGCATCCCGTTCGGCCTGCCGTCGCGGATCGTGGCGTGGATGCTTTCGATCGAGCTGCCGTAGAGCCACTTCTCGTCCATCAGCGCCGGACCCATGCCGCCACCGCCATTGGCATGGCAGCCCGAGCAGTTGAACCAGCTGAACAGGCGTTTGCCCTCGCTCATGTGGAAGGCGTTGGCCTCGAAGCTCGCCGCCTTGTTGTCGGTGGGAGAGGGTCGCTGTCCGCCCGGCTCCAACGTGGTCACAGGCGTCGGCTGCTCACCTGAGCCGAGCGCCGATTGCGGTCGCGTGTCGCGCTCCTCGCGCTGGCAGGCGACCAGGGCCAGCGTCAAGGGCAGCAACATCGCCAGAGCCTGCCTCATCGCGCCGGACTCCCGGCCATGTCCAGACGCGGTACGCCGTATTGCGCCAGAACCGCGTCAATCTCGGCCTTGTGTCTGGCAAGCGCGCTATTCACATCGCCACGCAGCGCATCGTCCTCGCGCCGAACACCCATTGAGATGTCGTACATCAGCGGCAGTTGCGGGCCGTCGATGCGAGGCGTGACCGGCGTGATCCGGAGCGACACCTTTTGCCTCTTGGCGAAATAGCCGGCGAGCGGACCCCAGACCACGGCAAGATCGATCTCACCGTTCGCGACAGCTTCGACGATGCGCGCCGGAGGGTTGGGAGCGGAGTAGTCGCCATAGACGGGATAGCCGATCAGGTGTCCGACGATGCCGCGGCGGCCAAGCGCCTGGACAGGCGGCGAGTTAGCGCCATCGTCGCCGATGAGCTGAACACCGATGCGCAATTCTTGCAACCGCGGGTCGTTGAAGGAGGCCACGTCCGGGCCGTCCTGGCGGGTCACGAAGACATAGGACGAACGGTAGTAAGGCATGGTGGTGCGCAGCATTTCGAGATTGGCAGGCGTGCCGGGCACGAGATCGCAAAGGCCTGCCTTCAGCGTGTTGCGGATGAAGCCACGGCGCTGCGCCCACCAAGTATACGTCAGCTTGGCGCCGAGATCAGTGGCGATAATTTCCGCGATCCTGTTCTCGAAGCCTTGACCGGCCGCGTTCGAAAACGGCATGTTGTTCGGGTCGGCGCACACTCTCAACTCACGTGCATTGGCAATAGCCGGCAAGAGCAACAAGGCGAGCCCGGCCATGCCGATCGCCACCCGTTGGAACGCCTTTCGCGCCGGACGTACGGTCAAGTCCAATCCATCAAGGCAGCCGGAACACATAAAGCGTGCCTCCCGCCGTGGTAGCGTTCTTCAGATCCTTCATCGCGTTCACGAAGCCAAGTGCAGCGGTGGCATCGCGTGGATCGAGGTCGCCCGAAACGATAGCGCCGGCCCAGCCACCGACGCCTGACAGAATTGCGACATATTGGTGCCCGTCGGGGCCGCGATAGGTTATCGGCTGGCCTATGATCCCGGACGATGTCTTAAACTGCCAAAGCAGATCGCCAGTCCTGGCGCTGACCGCTTTGAACCAGCCTTCCATGGTGCCGTAGAAGGCGACATCGCCGGCAGTGACGACCGTGCCGCTCCACACCGGGAAGTTCTCTTTCAGGACCCAGGCCGGCTTGGCGGCGGCAACATCCCAGGCGGTGAAGGCACCACGATTGCCGCCTGGCCCGGGTATCATGCGTACGTTCATGCCAACATAAGGCGTGCCTGCGATGTAGTTTACCTCGACGCCTTCTTCGTCCATGCAGAGATTGTTATGGGGGATGTAGAGCAGGCCGGTCTTCGGCGAAAAGGCCGATGGCTGCCAGTCCTTGAGGCCGGAGGCTGTTGGGCAAATGTCTCGGACCACCTTGCCGGTGCCGGTTCTCTTGTCGGGGTTTGCAATCAGGCGGCCGGTCTTCAGATCGACGCCTTTGCTGGAATTGACCGGGCCATAGGCTGTGGCCGACAGCACCTCGCCAGTGGTCCGATCGAGGATATAGAGGTAGCCGTTGCGTTCCGGTCGGACAAGGACCTTGCGCGGCTTGCCTTGCCAGGTCATGTCCAGAAGGATCTGCTCGTTGATGCCGTCATAGTCATGGAGGTCATGCGGGCTCCACTGATAGAACCACTTCGCCGCTCCGGTATCGGCGTCACGCGCGAAAATACCGGACGTCCATTTGTTGTCGCCTGGCCGCAAATCCGGATTCCACGGTCCTGGATTGCCTGTGCCGTGGAAGATCAAGTTCAAGTCCGGATCGTAGGAGATCCAGCCCCACATATTGCCGCCGCCGATCTTCCAGGCTTCCGGCGGCCATGTCGTCACGCCAAGGTCTGTGCCCTTGTCCATGTCGTAGTGGGGCTTGAAGTCCGGGCCGATCAGCACATCCTTGTCGGGCCCAGTGCCATAAGCCGTCCAGACAACGTGCCCGTCTCCGGCGTCCAGCGCCTTGACCCAGCCGCGGACGCCCATTTCGCCGCCGGAATTGCCGACCAGAACTTTGCCCTTCACCACCAGCGGCGCCATGGTGATGGTCTCGCCGATGTTGATGTTGCCGATATGAGCGTTCCAGATCGGCTTGCCCGTATTTGCATCGAGCGCGATCGTGTGGCCGTCCAGCGTGTTGAAGAAGATGCGCCCGTCGGCGAAGGCCGCTCCGCGGTTGACGACATCGCAGCAGGCCACTCCTTGTGCCGCCGGCTCGGGGTTAGGCTCGTACTTCCACTTCATCGGCGCGCCGGGCCTGGAAAGGTCGAGCGCGTAGATGATGTTGGGAAAGGGCGTGACGATGTACATGATGTTGCCGACGACCAGCGGCGCTGCTTCCTGGCCCTTGTTCACGCCGGTCGAGAAGGTGAAGGCGACCTGCAGGTTCTTGACGTTGCCTTCGTTGATCTCGGTCAGTTCGCTGAAGCGGGTCGACGCGTAGTTCTTGGCCGGCATTGTCCATTGCCCGTCATCGGGTGGCGCCGCGGTGGCGGGCGGCGCAATAGCCGCCGCCGATGGAGGCTCCGAGGCACCGCTCAGGAATGGGCCGCATGCCAGCAGCATCACCGAGAATATGCAGGTGCGAAAAGAATTCCAGATCGCCAATGCGCGGGCGCCTTGTGCTGCGTCAACGCCAGCCGGTGCCGGGTGCAGCGTGCCTTTCATTTGTGGATCGAGCCTCCCACGCCGGCGCCGAGCTCCGCCGCGATGTCAGCCTCGGTGCCGGCACAAAGCGGATGGCCCCAGCCCGAGGCGCTTTTGCCGCCGGGATCGAGATCGTAGACGATGGCGTCCTTGCGATTGGGGTTGACCCCGGCGGGAACCTTGTCGAGGCCGAGCGCCGCGCGAACACGCCAGGCGACATTGTGATCGGCGCATGAGGAATCTCCGGAGACCCCGATGCCTCCGACGATGCTCTTGCCGTCATAGAGGGCAAGCCCGCCGCCAAACACAACGACGCCTCCAATCGGCTTGCCGACGAGGGGATCGCTGGCGCTTCCGAACGTTTTGGGATCGCCCGCATAGGCTGCGGCCTGGTTGACCGGATTGGTCTCCTGCAAGCCGAAAAGCGGCCCGCCCGGCTGCGCCCCCGCGTAGAGATTGGCCGTCGATAAGGCCATCTGCGCCAGGCTGAGCCCATTGGCCGTGTTGGCCTTCTCTGCCGCGACGAGGCGACTGCCTGGCCATTGCGAATCGGCGGTGGGACCGCTGAAAGCGATCGCGCAGACTGCGCCGTCGCGGGCAATGATAGCGGCCCATTCGTTGGTCTCAAAGCCACCGTTGGCAGGTCCGCCGCTTGCTTTCACATTGGCCTTGAGGACAGCGAGCAGCTTATCGTGGTCGGCCGGGCAGGGCGCCTGTGCCATGGCTTGGCCCTGTGGGAACAGGCCAGCCGTCAACAACACCAGACCAAAGGCTGATCGCAAAAGCTGACAGCGATACATTGTCCTGCCCATTCGTTCGAGCATCAAAGAATCCCAGAGCACTCTGGCAGACTGGAAATGCGAGAATGAATCCGTGATCCAATGACGTCGGTGTTTAACGTGGGCGATGCAGCTATGTTCCTGCTTCTGCAAAAAATCGCGCAACCCCTCGTACGTCGATGCCACCCGAACATATTCTTCCTGGGAACAGCCACGTGCCGGTTTCCGCAACGATGTCAAAGGCCCATTTTGATCCGCACCTTGTGTAAGTTTGTTGCATAGCCTCAGAGTGGCACTCTTCTCGACCGCACCATTCTCTTTCCAGAATCCGATTTGTACCGGTCTGCCCCCGCTGCGGGCCGGGCGCATTTCGTTTGATATTCCCGCACTTTACGCCACTTTCTTTTTGAGCAGCGGATTATCCCAAAACCGGTTTCCCCCTTGGGTCCGATGCTCTAGACCTGATTTGCACCTTTTCCGGGATTCTTGTGGCGGGAGGCGCTGGTGGAAGGCGAGCACGAACGGACGACCGGCGCCAGGGCCGCCGAGGACAACCACGCCGACATCTATGGCGAGGACGGCGCTGTGCTTTCGTCCTTCCTGGCGCGGATTGGCGCGGCGATCGCCGACCGCGACACGCTGACCCTCAAGCATGAAGTCGACGACCTGCACCAGTCGGAACTCGGCGACCTGCTCGAGGCACTGCATCCCGAACAGCGCCGCGCGCTGGTCGAACTCCTGGGCGCCGATTTCGACTTCTCCTCGCTGACGGAGGTGGACGAGGCGATCCGTATGGAGATCGTCGACAATCTGCCCAATGCGCAGATCGCGCAGGCGGTGCAGGAGCTCGATTCCGACGACGCCGTCTACATTCTCGAGGATCTCGATCAGGAAGACCAGGACGAGATCCTGTCGCAACTGCCGTTCACCGAGCGGATCAGGCTGCGCCGCTCGCTTGATTATCCCGAAGAGACGGCCGGCCGCCGCATGCAGACCGAGTTCGTCGCGGTTCCGCCGTTCTGGACGATCGGCCAGACCATCGACTATATGCGCGAGGACAACAACCTTCCCGAGCGCTTCAGCCAGATCTTCGTCATCGACCCGACCTTCAAGCTGCTCGGCGCCATCGACCTCGACCAGATCCTGCGCACCAAGCGTTCGGTCAAGGTCGAGGAAGTGATGCACGAGACGCGGCACGCCATTCCGGCCACCATGGACCAGGAAGAGGCGGCGCGGGAATTCGAGCAGTACGATCTTCTGTCGGCCGCGGTCGTGGACGAGAACGAACGGCTGGTCGGCATTCTGACCATCGACGATGTCGTCGACGTCATCCAGCAGGAGGCCGAGGAAGATCTGATGCGCATGGGCGGCGTCGGCGACGAAGAGCTTTCCGACAGCATCTTTTCGACCTCGCGCTCACGCGTTCCGTGGTTGCTGATCAATCTTCTGACCGCGTTCCTGGCGGCGTCGGTGATCAGCCTGTTCGACCGCACGATCGAACATATCGTGGCACTGGCGGTGCTCATGCCGATCGTCGCCGGCATGGGCGGCAATGCCGGCTCGCAAACCATGACCGTCACCGTGCGGGCGTTGGCAACCAGGGATCTCGACATCTACAATGCCGGCCGCATCATTCGCCGCGAGATGGGTGTCGGCTTCATCAACGGGATCGTCTTCGCCATCCTGATCGGCATCGTTGCGGCAGCCTGGTTCCGTGACCCCAATCTGGGCGGCATCATCGCGGCGGCGATGATCATCAACATGTTCGTGGCCGCCCTGGCCGGCATTCTGATTCCGCTGCTGCTCGATCGTTTCAAGGTCGATCCGGCGGTCGCTTCGGCGGTCTTCGTCACCACGGTCACCGACGTCGTCGGCTTCTTTGCGTTTCTCGGCATTGCCACGTGGTGGTTCGGCGTACCCTGAAGGCACACCTTTGGCTCAATTGACTTTTACGTAAATGCCGTGCGAGGCTTGCGCGGGGCGCCATGTCGATTCCGGCATGGCATGGGTTTTGGTTCGGGACAGAAGGGTGACGCCGGCATGGCGATCGCCCTGGGGTTTCGGCGTGCGGGAGTGGCAATGCGAGAATATTATTCGATCACCGAGTTGACCCGCGAGTTCGACGTGTCGACGCGGACGCTGCGCTTTTACGAGGACGAAGGGCTGGTGCAGCCTGTGCGGCGTGGCCGCACGCGGCTGTTTCGCCCCTCCGACCGGCACCTCATCCGCCAGATCATGCGCGGCAAAAGGCTTGGCTTCTCGATCAACGAGATCCGCGAAATCATCCAGATGTACAAGGAGCCGCCCGGCGAAGTCGGCCAGCTCAACCTGATGATCAAGCGCATTGAGGAAAAGCGCGAGGATCTCCGGCAGAAACGCCGCGACCTCGAGGAGACGCTGGCTGAACTCGACCAAGCCGAGGAGTCCTGCGTCGAGCGGCTGGTTGAGCTTGGCGTGAACACCTGAGCCTTCGTCATCCTGGGGTCTGCGCTGCGTCGCTGCGCTCCTTGCTCCGCCCGTGGATGACGAAGAAGTTCCAGCTCAAATCCAGCGCCGCACGCGTTTTGCGTAATCGCGGTATTTCTTGCCGAATTTTGCTGTCAGCACCTTTTCCTCGCCTTCGATCGCCACCTTCTGCGTGGCATAGGCGGCGATGAACGCCAGTGGCAGGAACCACACGATGCCCGAGACAAAGGCGACGCCGATCAACAGCAGAGTGTTGGCCAGATACATCGGATTGCGGGTGACGCCGAAGGGACCCGTGGTGACCAGGTGATCGGGCACAGCGTTCGGGTTCAGCGTGGTCTTGGCTCGGATCATGGTGCGGATCGCGGTGAACCAGAGTGCGGCGACCGCAAACAGTGCCACCCAGCCGGCCGCGAACAGAATATCGCCCAGCAGGTCACCGATCCAGGGCAGAGGATAGAGCAGGCCCAGCGCGATGCTGATGGCTATGGCGGCGATGTAGATCAGCGGCGGCCACGGTATGAGCCCCGGCTTCGGCTGGTTCTCGGTCATTTAACCCCTTCCTCCATCAACTTGCTGTCGGTCTTGGCGGTGCACATGCCGGCGAGATCGGACAAATGTGCCTTCCATTCCGCAGTCTGGTCGTTGTTGTAGAGCCTATCAAGCGTGGCCTCGCCCTCAAGCGTATCGAGCATGCAGACACAGTAGCTTGTACAGAACTCGGTGTCGCGCGACTGCTCGCAGGACAGGTGGCAGGTTTTCAGAAAATTCACCTGCGGGGTTTCGACCTGCGCCGGCATGATCTGCGAGAACAGCCAGACGCAGCCGATCAGCAGCGGCTGGTGGATCAAATAGAAGGCCAGGCTGTGCCGGCCGATGAATACCAGCGGGTTGGCCAAGCGGCCGGGCGCCAGATTGGCAAGCCGGGCAAGCAGGCCGGCACCTGCGGCGAGTTTCGTCACCGCGATGCCCGCAAGCACGGCGCCGAACCATGGAAACAGCGGAACGTAGTCGTTGGAGCGCGGATTGTTCGCCGACAGACCGACCCACCACAGCCATGGGTGATTGAAGGCCTCGAGGCGCAGATAGACGGGAGCGGCGATGACGAGCGCGGCGACGACAAGCGTCAGCAGCGCCGGCAGGCGCAGGAAAGCGAGGCCGAGCAGGCTGGCCAGCGCGATCTCGTGCAAGATGCCGAAGAAGATGAAGCCGTCCGGGGTGGCGATGCGGGTGACGACCGAAATCGCGATCGCGGCTCCGGCGACCATGGCAAACCGCTTCCAGAAGCCGTTCCAGCGGATTTGTCGGCCATGGGCGAGGTACAGGCTGACGCCAACCAGGAACAGGAAGGTCGAGGCTATGCAGCGCGCGTAGATCTTCCACCAGCCGAAGGCAGTCAGGCCGGGATCGGTGTAGCCGAAGAACTCCAGATCCCAGGTGAAATGGTAGCTTGCCATGGCGATCAGCGCGATGCCGCGCACGATGTCGATGGCGACGATGCGCTTTGGTCGATCCTGAACGGGTGCGGTCGGCGTTTGGATGCTCATGGTCTCGCATTCTGATTCAGCCCCGCTGGAGGACTATCACGGTTGCCCCGGACAAAAGAAGACCGGCAACTCTGCCGATTACGCCGGATCAGCCGCGGCATTGGGCCAGTGCCGGGAAGCCTTTGGCCGGCTTCGCTTTTGCCGGATGCACGTCGGTTTCCTCTTGTTGGCGCTGGGGTCGCCACTGCAGATTTGACCCGGTGAATCTGCTTCGGGGAAAGCAATGTCCACCCATGTGCGCCATCCGATCTGGTTACCGGCCCTCAAGGCCGCGGACGCGCGCACCTTCGCCTCGCTCTATGCGGTTGAATCCTTTGCTCGCGCCACGGTGTCGAGCGTCATCCCGATCCAGGCCTATGAGATCCTGCACAACGAGCAGATCGTCTCGATCCTCTACACCGTGGTGGCGATGCTCGGCCTGTCGGTGACATTGTTCATGCCGATGCTGATCCGCCGCTTTGCCCGCCGCTGGGTCTACACATCAGGCGCCTGCCTGCTGGCCATCGGCTCGCTGTTCTTCGTCACCGACACGCTTGCCGGGCAACTGGCCGGCATGCTGTGCCGGGTGATGGGCGCCAGCGCGCTGTCGATCACGCTCAACCTCTACATCATGGACCACATCCGCAAGACCGACTTCATGCAGGCCGAATCGCTGCGCATGGCGTGGTCGATGCTGGCCTGGACCGGCGGGCCGACGCTAGGCATCTTCCTCTACACGCGCTTCGGCGTCTATGCCGCGCATGGTGCGGTCGCGGTGTTCGCGTTAGCCCTGCTGGCACTGTTCTGGACCTACCGGCTCGGCGACAACCCGTCGATCCGCCCGGGCAAGACGCGACCAGTCAACCCGCTCGCCAATATCGGCCGCTTCGTCGCGCAGCCCAGGCTGAGGCTGGCCTGGCTGATCGCCTTTGGGCGCTCCTGTTTCTGGACGACGTTCTTTGTCTATGGGCCGCTGTTCATGGTCATTACGGGTGAGGGCAAGCTGGCCGGCGGCCTGCTGGTTTCGGCCGGCAACGCGCTTTTGTTCATGGCGATTTTCTGGGGCAAGGCAGGAAAGCGCTTTGGCGGCCGCAGGACCATGACATTCGCCTATTTCGCCATGTCGTCCGCGCTGCTTGCGGCGGGTTTCGTCGGCGAAACCGTGCCGCTGCTTACCGGCGCCTTCCTGCTCTGCGGCGCCTTCTTCACCATTGCGCTCGACGCACTCGGCTCGACCGCCTTCATGCGCTCGGTACGCTCCTATGAAAGATCGCAGATGGCGGCGGTCTACCGCACCTATCTCGACTTTTCCGAGCTGACGCCGCCGCTGGTCTGTTCGGTGGTGCTGGCCTTCTTCGGCCTGGGCTCGGTGTTCGTCACGCTCGGCCTGCTGGCGGCGGTCTGCGGCTTTGTGACGTGGCGCTATCTGCCGAAATCGCTTTGACCTTCATGGCGCATTCGCAATGGTCGCCGGCGGAATTTGGTTTGCCGGAGGCGAGGATTCTGCCTATAGTCGCCGGTGTCGCCGGTTCCATTTTGGAGCCAAGAGGGAATGCGGTGAGGGCGAATTCGCCCAATGCCGTGGCTGCCCCCGCAACTGTGTGCGGTAGTCCTCTCCATATGCCACTGAAGATTTTTCTTCGGGAAGGTGGGGAAGGACGCTGATCCGCGAGTCAGGAGACCTGCCGGCGACAGGAAACTGACTTCGATGCCCTCGGGTGGAGGGCGAAAGGACAAGATATGACTACCGCTTCCGTCTCCCTCGGCGCCTCCGTCTCCTCGCAGTCGCGCTTCATGCAGCTCGCGCTTGCCGCGCTGCTCGGCATTTTCGTGATGGGCTTTGTCGGCTTCTCGCATATCGATGCGGTCCACAATGCGGCTCACGACTATCGCCATTCGATGGCGTTTCCCTGCCACTGACGAGGATTTGACATCATGAACCTGTTTCGCAACGTCGTGTTCATCGCGGCGATCGCAGGGCTCGTGGCCGGCGTCGTTCTCGCCTGCCTGCAGGCCTATGCCACCGTGCCGCTGATCCTAAAGGCGGAAGTCTACGAACAGGCGGGCGGCGGGCATCACCATGACCATGCCGCAACGGATAGCAATGCGATGAGCACAACTGCTCCGGCGGGAGATGCCATGAGCTCTGCTGCCCCGGCTGCGGCGCAAGCCGCTCCGGCAGACGAAGGCTGGGCGCCGGCAGACGGTTTCGAGCGTTTCGCCTTCAGCGTGCTTGCCAACATCGTCACCGGCATCGGCTTCGCGCTGATCCTGGTCGCGGTTTCCGAATTCGCTGGCGGCATCGGTGGTTGGCGCCAGGGCGTGTTCTGGGGTCTGGCCGGCTTTGCCGTGTTCACGCTGGCGCCGGGCCTCGGCCTGCCGCCGGAACTGCCGGCCATGCCGGCCGCCGATCTCA
Organism: Mesorhizobium sp. M7A.F.Ca.US.008.03.1.1; assembly: GCF_003997495.1. Taxonomy (GTDB): domain Bacteria; phylum Pseudomonadota; class Alphaproteobacteria; order Rhizobiales; family Rhizobiaceae; genus Mesorhizobium. The sequence goes on from NZ_RZRU01000008.1 coordinate 47,545, forward strand.
CCCAGCGCCAGATCTGGTGGTGGGCAACGGTGGCGGCAACCGCTGCCGGTCTCGGCCTGATCGCGTTCCGCAAGTCGCTGCCGCTGGCGATCCTTGCCGTCCTGCTGATCGTCGCACCGCATGTTGTCGGTGCACCGCAGCCCGACAGTTACGAGACGGCGATTCCGGAAGGGCTGCATCACCAGTTCGTGGTGGCGGTGACCGTGACCAATCTGGTGTTCTGGCTGGTGCTCGGCGCGGTCGTCGGTATGGTGCGCGGCCGCTTCACCGGCACCGCGACCAGCCTGCGCGACAGCTTTGCCTGATCGCAAGACACTGACCTTCCTCATCGGCGGGCCGTGGGCCGCCCC
>NZ_RZRU01000008.1:47904-280313 GCF_003997495.1 Mesorhizobium sp. M7A.F.Ca.US.008.03.1.1
GGGGGGCGCGCCCCGCAAAGAGCGCGCACGCCGAAATTTTGGCGACCGCCTTGCCGCCGCCTTGGACCTATGTCGCCACGGCGCAAGCCTATGATGACGAGATGCGCGAGCGCATCGCGCTGCACCGGTCCCGGCGCGGCGAAGGCTGGACGACCATCGACGCTCCGCTCGACCTCGCCGGTACGCTTGCCGCCTTGCCGGACGATCGGCCGGTGCTTGTCGACTGCCTGACGCTGTGGCTGACCAACCACATGCTGGCCGAACACGATTTCGACCTTGAATGCCGGCGATTGGCGGAGGTGCTGTCGCGGCCGCGCGGGCCCTGGTTCATGGTGTCCAATGAAGTCGGACAAGGCATCGTGCCGGACAATGCGCTGGCGCGTCGGTTTCGCGATGCCGCCGGCCGGCTCAACCAGCAGGTCGCCGCCGTCGCCGATACGGTGCTGCTGATGGTGGCGGGGCTGCCGCTCAAGGTGAAATGATATGACCGACATCGACGATAAGGACGAAGAACGCCACCGCGCCAAGATGGCCAAGCGCAAGGCGGTGCAGGATGCCGAAGTGGCGAGCAAGACGGTCGAGAAGGGCTTGCTGATCGTCAACACCGGACCCGGCAAGGGCAAGACTACGGCGGCTTTCGGCCTGGCGCTGCGGATGCTCGGCTACGGTAAGCGCGTCGGTGTCGTCCAGTTCATCAAGGGCAAATGGCACACCGGCGAGAAGGACGCGTTTGCTGCCTTCGGAGACCGCGTCGTCTGGCACGCGATGGGCGAGGGGTTCAGCTGGGAAACGCAGGATCTGAAGCGTGATATCGCCGCCGCCGAAGCCGCGTGGTCCAAGGTGCTCGAACTGATGGCCGATCCGTCGATCAGCCTGCTGGTGCTCGACGAATTGAACATTGCCCTGCGCTACGATTATCTCGACCTCGACAGAGTGGTAGCGGCGCTGAAAGCGCGGCGCGATGGCCTGCACGTCGTCGTCACCGGCCGCAACGCCAAGCCGGCGCTGGTCGAGGCCGCTGACCTCGTCACCGAAATGGGCGTGACCAAGCACCATTTTTCCGCCGGCGTGAAAGCCCAGCAGGGGATCGAGTTCTGAACGCTTCTTATCCCCCACAAGGGGGAGGGTAAAGTGGGTCACACCACGATAACGATGACCGAAACCAACCCGAACAGCGCGATCAGCAGATAGTCGGCGACGCGATAGAGTTTCAGCGCCTGCCTGATGTCGAGGCTGTCGGCTTCGCGGCGGCCGCCTTCGCCCATGAAGACGTCGTCGACCAGCACGCCGCCGTAGCTGCGCGGCCCGGCGAGCGCCAGGCCGAGCGCACCGGCCATCGCCGCTTCCGGCCAGCCGGCATTGGGCGAGCGGTGTTTTTTCGCGTCGCGCCATACCGCATGCCAGGCATTTTTCGCATCAGCGCCTTTGACGAAGAACGCCGCGAGCACGATCAGCAGCGCCGTCAGCCGCGACGCCGGCAGGTTGATCCAGTCGTCGAAGCGCGCCGCCGCCCAGCCGAACGCCTCGTGGCGCGGGGTGCGGTGGCCGATCATCGAATCGGCGGTGTTGGCGGCCTTGTAGGCGGCGCCGCCGGCCAAGCCGCCGACGCCGGTCCAGAAGGCAGGGGCGACGATGCCGTCGGAAAAATTCTCGGCCAGGCTCTCGATCGCCGCGCGGCAGACACCGGCCCTGTCGAGCGTTTCGGGGTCGCGGCCGACGATCCGCGAAACGGCAAGGCGGGCCAAAGCGAGGCCACCGGTGTCGAGGGCGTCAGCCACCGCCTCGACATGCTCATAGAGGCTCTTCTGCGACAGAAGCGACGTTGCCAGAAGGGCCGTGATGACCAGACCCATGGGAACGAACCAGAACAGGATCTGCACGCTGAGGCCGATCACCGCCGGCACCAGCACGATGACCAGCAGCGCCTGGACACCACGCTTGCGACGCAGCGCGTCGGGATCAGTGGCGTGGTTGAGCCTGCGGTCGAGAAAGGATATCAGCCTGCCGAACCACGTCACCGGATGGCCGACGGCGCGAAACAGCCAGTCGGGGTAACCGAGGGCGAATTCGACGGCCAATGACAGGAAAGCGATCAGGACTGACATGAAGCTTCTTAATGGGGCGGTTGTGGACCATGGTGGAAGTCTTGGCCGCGCGAGGGTGCTTTTCCCCAACGCCCTGCTGCCTTTCGTCGACCTCTCGACCGGTATCAATCCGCACTCCTACCCGCTTTTCGACCTGCCCGCCACCTCGCTGTCGCGGTTGCCGGAAGCCGCGCGCACGCGCGACCTGACAGAGATCGCGGCCAGTGCTTACGGTGCGCCGTCGCCAGCCAACGTCGTGGCGGCGCCGGGCACGCAGATCCTGTTGCCGCGCGTCGCCTCGCTGATCAGTCCCGGCAAGGCGCTGGTGCTGGGCCCGACCTACGCCGAACATCTCCGCGCCGCCGCGATCGCCGGGCACCAGGTGGCGGAGGTCGATAATTTCGAAGCGTTGGCGGTCGCCGACATCGTCATCATCGTCAATCCGAACAATCCGGATGGACGTGTCATAGAGCGCGACCGGTTGCTGGCACTGGCCGCCGGACTGCACGCCAAGGGCGGGCTGCTGGTCGTCGACGAGGCGTTCATGGATGTCGGCCCGCGTCAGCACAGCCTCGCGGGCGATGTCGGCCAGGGCGGCATCGTCGTGCTGCGCTCGTTCGGCAAGTTCTTCGGTCTGGCCGGACTGCGGCTTGGGTTTGCTCTCTCCGACGGAGCGACTGTCGAACGGCTGGAAACGCAATTCGGACCATGGGCCGTCGCCGGGCCGGCGCTGGAATACGGCATCCGCGCGCTTGCCGACATCAGGTGGCAGGACGCGATGCGATCATCCCTTGCGGGTGCATCGGCGCGGCTCGATGCGCTGTTCGGTCGCTTCGGCATTGCCGTCGCGGGCGGCACCACACTGTACCGTTTCCTCCGCTTGGCCGATGCCGCCGATCTGTTTTCCGCGCTTGGCCGGCGCGGCATCCTGCTTCGCCATTTTGCCGACCGGCCTGACGTCCTGCGCGCCGGCCTGCCGGGGAATGAGGAGGAATGGCAGCGGCTCGAAACCGCTCTTGCCGAATGGGCGTCGCGGCGCGAGGATCAATCGAAGGGTTCAAAACAATGATCCATGTCTGCTCGCTGGCAAAGATCGACGAAACGGTGGCCAGGACCGGCGCCGACCGCATGCTGTCGCTGCTTGCCGCCGGAACGGCGGTGGTCCGGCCGGCCTCGATATTGAAAGACAATCATCTGCATCTGGTCATGCACGACATCGCGGTGGCGCAGGACGGCATGACCATGCCGGGCGAGGAGCATGTGCGCAACCTGCTCGATTTCGCACGCCGGTGGGACCGGGCAAGGCCGATGCTCGTGCATTGCTATGCCGGCATCAGCCGCTCGACGGCTTCGGCCTATATCATCGCGGCCGCATTGGCGCCAAAGCGTGACGAGGCCGAACTGGCGCATACGTTGCGGGCGCTATCGCCCTCGGCGACACCCAATCCGCGGCTGATCGCGGTGGCAGATGCGTTGCTTGATCGCAACGGCCGCATGATCGAGGCGATCGAATCGATCGGGCGCGGTGCGGATGCCTTTGAAGGCACGCCCTTTGCGCTGAGGATCGACAGCTAGCTACGTCAACCACTCCGCGAGCTTGGCCTTGCGAACATCCCTGAGCAGGCTGATGAACCCGTCGGCCTGATAGTCTGCCGTCAGCCGGCCTTTCTCCGCCGTCGCGATGCTGGCATCGCCGACGACGCCGTTCGGGTTGAGATCGCTGGCGATCCAGGCAAACGCGTGGGTGCCGGTGTGGCGCAGCAGCGAAAATTCCTTCTCGGCCTTGGCGACATTGGAAACGAAATTGTCGGCCTTGCCCGTGTCGACGAGGTCCGGCCGGAAATGCAGCATCAGCGAGGTCTCGACGTCGCCGCCATGGATGCCGTGACGATCCTCGAGCTCGGTGTACATGCCGGCCGGGCGGCCAAAGCGCTGCCAACTGGTCTTTACTGCCAGCATCTTTTCACGCACGCGCAATTCGCGCGTGACGATGCCCATGATCTCCTCGTTGCCGCCATGCGAATTGACGACGATCAGCTTGCGCACGCCGGCGCGCGCGATCGACAGGCCAAGCTCGGTCCAGGCCTCGACCAGTGTCGTTGCCGGCAGAGTGAGGGTGCCCGGCGCATGCAGATGTTCGTTGGATTTGCCCACTGCCTGGACCGGCAGGATGCGGATGTCGAGATCGTCGGGCAGGCGCGAAATGACCGTGTCGAGCATGCCGTTCATGATCGAGGTGTCGGTCGAGACAGGCAGATGCGGCCCATGCTGCTCGATCGCCGCCACCGGCAGTACAGCGATGGTCGCCTCCGGGTCGATCGAGGCGTATTCGGTGGTCCGGTAATCGCCCCACCAGACGCGTCTTTTGGCTACGGTCATGTCATGCCTCTTCAATGGTTAGGGCAGACCTAACGCGGGACAGGCTTCCTGTCGATCACCCGGCCGCGATAGCCTCGACCTCGACCTTGAATTCGGGGCGCGCAAAGCCGGAAACGATCATCAGCGTCGAGGCCGGCGCGGGGCTGGAAAACAGCCGGTCACGGACATCCATATAAGGCCGCAGATGCGCGCGGTCGGTGACATAGGCGTTGATGCGCACGATATCCCTGAGACCCAGGCCGGCTTCGCCGAGAATCGCCGCGATGTTTTGAAAGCAGAGTTCGGCCTGTGCGCCGGCGTCTTCGGGTATCTGGTCGTCCGCGGTGATGGCGACCTGACCCGAGCACAGCACCAGCCGCTTGCCAGCCGGCACCTCGACGCCGTGGCTGTAGCGGGCAAAGGGCGGCTTGATCGACTTCGGGGTGAGGAATCTGAACATGGCAATCTCCGGTTTGGCCGTAGCCTAAGGCTTGACCCATTGCACCTTCAAGATGGCGGTGCATGTTGCCCGGGCGATTGTGGACAGCCGTTCAAAAAATAGGCACGATGCCTTTCGTACAGCATGACCCGCCCGCCCTTGGCATGGCAACGTCTTTCAAGCGGGCGGTCCCGGCGCCAGACGCCGGTGGCATGTGTCTTGCTTCTTGAATCTTTGGTGTCGAGCCTGGCGCGTGGCGCGCCGGAGCAAACAAAGGGTGGTGTCGATGTACGGAAAACAGAAGATCTCGGTGGCGGTTGTGGCCCTGCTTGCAGCCAGCACGCTGGGTGCTGCTGCGAATGAGAAAGTCACCTTCGGCACCAACTGGTTGGCCGAGCCGGAACATGGCGGATATTACCAGTCCGTGGCGGACGGCACCTATGCCGCCTGCGGCCTCGACGTCACCATCATGCAGGGCGGTCCGCAGGTCAGCGGCCGGCCGATGCTGCTCGCCGGCAAGATCGATTTCTATATGGGCGGCAATCTGCTGTCGGCTTTCGATGCCGTCCAGCAAGGCATTCCGATGCGTGTGGTGGCGGCGGATTTCCAGAAGGACCCGCAGGTCATCATGTCCCACCCCGGCGAGGGGCTCGACAAATGGGAAGATTTGAAGAACGCCGACCAGTACATATTGGGCGACGAGGGCGTGCAGACCTTCTTCCAGTGGATGGTCATCGAACTCGGCTTCGACGCCTCCAAGCGCGCGCCCTACACCTACAACACCGCTCCCTTCCTCGCCAACAAGAAGTCGATCCAGCAGGGCTACGTCACCTCCGAGCCGTTCGCGGTCAAGAAGGAGGGCGGCTTCGTGCCGAACCAGTTCCTGCTCGCCGACTATGGCTGGGATACCTACTCGACGACGATCGAGGTGATGCAGGACACGATCGACAAGAAGCCGGAGGTGGTCCAGTGCTTCGTCGATGGCTCGGCCAAGGGCTGGTACAAATATCTCTACGGTGACAACAAGGCGGCCAACGACCTGATCAAGAAAGACAACCCCGACATGAGCGACGAGCAGATCGCGTTCTCGATCGAGCAGATGAAGAAGTTCGGCCTTGCCGATTCCGGCGACACCGAAAAGCTCGGTATCGGCGCCATGACCGACGAGCGGATCAAGAGTTTCTACGACAAGATGGTCAAGGCCAAGGTCACGCCAGCCGGCATCGACATCAAGAAGGCCTACACGCTGACCTTCATCAACAAAGGCGTCGGGCTCGAGCTGAAGAAATAGGCCGGTCCCGGCATGATAAGGGAAAAAGTGGCGCAAGCGCCGGCTGCGTCGGGTGCGGCCCCGACGCTTCTGGCGCTGCGCGGCGTCGGCAAGGTGTTCTCCAACGGCGTGAGGGCGCTCAGCGACGTCAACCTGACCATCCGGGAAGGCGATTTCCTCAGCCTGCTCGGGCCGTCGGGGTGCGGCAAGTCGACGGCGCTGCGGCTGATCGCCGGCCTGTCGACGCCGACCTCCGGCGTGCTCGATTGGCGCGGCGGCGGCTCGCTTGACCGTTCGAACATCGGCTTTGTCTTCCAGGAGCCGACGCTGCTGCCCTGGGCCAATGTTTTCGACAATGTCTGGCTGCCGCTTCGGCTGAAAGGCATTTCGCGTGCCAAGGCGACACCGGCGATCACGGAGATGCTGGCGCGGGTTCACCTGACCGGTTTCGAAGACGCGGTGCCGCGCGAACTGTCCGGCGGCATGAAGATGCGCGTCTCGATCGCACGCGCCATGGTGACCAAACCGCGTGTGCTGCTGATGGACGAGCCGTTCGCGGCTCTCGACGAGATCACCCGCTTCAAGCTCAACAACGATCTCTTGGAACTGTGGCAGGACGAACGCTTCAACGTGGTCTTCGTCACCCACAGCGTCTTTGAAAGCGTGTTCCTCTCCAACCGCGTGGTCGTCATGGCGGCGCGGCCGGGGAGGGTGTTCGACGAACTCGCCATCGAGGCTTCCTATCCGCGTGACGAGGCGTTTCGCACCTCGCCCGACTATGCGGCATTGTGCCGTCAGGCCTCCGATGTGCTGGTCAAGGCCATCAATTCAACAGCAGGCGCGCATCATGACGGCCATTGACGAGCGCGTGCTCGAACTCGACCCCGAGGAAGCACGCCGCGTGCGCCAGGAGCGGTTCGAACGGATCGGCCGCTGGGTGCTGCCGCTGGCGATCATGATCCTGGCGATCTGGCTGTGGGATCGCATCTGCGTCTGGAACGCGATTCCGCAATACATCCTGCCGCGCCCCGGCGTGGTGCTGTGGACGCTCTACAACGATGCCGGCCTGCTGTTCTCCTCACTGCTGGTCACCTTGCGCATTACCTTCCTCAGCCTGGCCCTGGCGGTTGTCGGCGGGGTCGGGCTGGCGGTGCTGTTCGCGCAATCGAAATGGGTGGAGATGTCGTTCTTCCCCTTCGCCATCGTGCTGCAGGTGACGCCGATCGTGGCGATCTTTCCGCTGATCAATATCTATGTGAACGACCAGACGACCAAGCTTCTGCTGTGCGCCTGGATCGTCGCCTTCTTTCCGATCCTGTCCAACACCACGCTTGGCCTCAACTCCGTCGACCGCAATCTGCGCGACATGTTCAAGCTCAATGGCGCGACGCGCTGGCAGCAGTTGCGCTATCTCAGGCTGCCGGCGGCGATGCCCTATTTCCTCGGCGGGGTGAAGATAGCCGGCGGCCTGTCGCTGATCGGCGCCGTGGTGGCCGAGTTCGTCGCCGGCACCACCGGCCAGTCGTCGGGCCTTGCCTCGCGCATCATCGAGGCCGGCTACCGGCTCAACGCGCCGCGGCTGTTTGCGGCGCTGTTCCTGATCTCGCTCACCGGCATCCTGATCTTCCTCGTGCTGTCGCTGATTTCGCATCTCATTTTGCGGCGCTGGCACGAAAGCGCACTGAAGCAGGAGCGCTAGGTGACTGAAAGGTTGGTGCGAAACACCCCTCTCTGTCCGGCAGGACATCTCCCCCACAAGGGGGGAGATCGGCTGTGTGTTTTGCTTTCGCCAATTGTGAATGCCGAAAGAGAGGCGGTTCGAACGAATCTGCCAATCTCCCCCCTTGAGGGGGAGATGTCCGGCAGGACAGAGGGGGGTAGGCCTTGATACCAGCCTCTGGCTCTTATCAGCTCGCTAACGTCCGTATTCATCAATCACTGACGTCGGGCCTTACTGCGACTTACGATAATGACGGTTTCACGCTGGCCAACATTGCCGTCGCCGACGGCAAGATCGCCAGCATTGCAGCGCATGGCAAATCGAAGGCACGTGCCGATGCCATCGATCTTGGCGGCCGCATCGTGCTGCCATGCTTCGTCGATTGCCACACGCATATCGACAAGGGCCATATCTGGCCGCGAAAACCCAATCCCGACGGCACCTTCATGGGCGCGCTGAATGCCGCCGGTGCCGATCGTGCGGCACGCTGGAGCGCCGAGGATTTGGCACGGCGGATGGATTTTTCACTGCGCTGCGCCTACGCGCATGGCACCCGGGCGCTGCGCACCCACATCGACAGCGTCGCGCCGCAGGAGGAAATCTCCTGGCCGGTGTTCGAGGCAATGCGCGAGGAATGGCGCGGCCGTATCGAGTTGCAGGGCGCCTGTTTGCTCGGCATCGAAGGCGTGCGTGACAAAAAGTGGTTCGACAGGCTGGCAAAGAGGGTTGCCGCGGCAAAGGGCGTGCTCGGTGTCGTCACCTATATGGTGCCGGACCTCGAAGAACTGCTCGACCATGTCTTCGCGCAAGCCATCAAACATGGCCTCGATCTCGATTTCCATGCCGACGAGACCGATGATATCTCCGCCATATCGCTGAAGAAGATCGCCGAGGCTGCTCTCTGGAACGGTTTCGAAGGCAAGATCCTCGTCGGCCATTGCTGCTCGCTTGCGCGCCAGCCCGACCTCGATGTGCTCGACACGCTGGACAAGGTGGCGAAAGCCGGGCTCGCCGTTGTGTCGTTGCCGATGTGCAATCTCTATCTGCAGGATCGGCGCGGCGACGGCACGACGCCGCGCTGGCGTGGCGTGACGCTGCTGCACGAGATGAAGGCGAGGGGCATTCCCGTCGCAGTTGCTTCCGACAACACGCGTGATCCCTTCTATGCCTATGGCGATCTCGACATGCTGGAGGTCTACCGCATGGCGACGCGCATCCTGCACTTCGATCATCCGGTTGCCGACTGGCCGCAAGCGGTCACCGCGACGCCGGCCAAGGCGATGCGGCTTGATGGCTTCGGCGCGCTGGCGGCCGGCGGCGATGCCGATATCATCGTGTTCAAAGGCCGAAGCTGGACGGAATTGCTGTCGCGGCCCGAATCGGATCGCATCGTCGTGCGTGGCGGCAAGGCGATCGACCGGCAATTGCCGGACTACGCCGAACTCGACGAACTGATGGTGGAATGATGGACGTTTCGGCGCTCAAACGCGATCTCGAAGGCCTGAAGATCGACGACAATCCGGCCATCGTCCAGCAGAAGAGCCGCGACTTCTACTGGTACAGCCCGGTGCTGAAGCAGCAGTTAGACCATGTCACCGGCGACCTGATCGTGACGCCGAAGAACGAGGCCGAACTGATCCGCGTGCTTGCCGCCTGTCATCGCCATGGCGTGCCGGTGACACCGCGCGGCAGCGGCACCGGCAATTACGGCCAGGCGATGCCGCTCTCCGGCGGCGTCGTGCTCAACCTTGCCGAGATGAACGAGATCAAGTCGATCGCCCCGGGTCGCGTCGTGACCGGACCGGGGGCCATCCTGGCCGATATCGACAAGGCAACGCGGGCGCATTCCGGGCAGGAACTCCGGCTATTGCCCTCCACCTACAACACCGCTTCGATCGGCGGCTTCATCGCCGGCGGTTCGGGCGGCGTCGGCTCGATCAATTTCGGCGGGTTGCGCGATTTCGGCAATGTGCTGCGCCTGCGCGTGGTGACGATGGAAGCCGAGCCGAAAGCGCTCGAGCTCACCGGCGAGGACCTGCACAAAGTCACCCACGCCTACGGCACCAACGGCATCATATCGGAAGTCGAGATGCCGCTGACCGCGGCTTATGAATGGATCGACGTCATCGTCGGCTTCGACGCTTTCATGGATGCGGCTCGCTATGGCAATGCGCTGGCCTGCCAGGACGGCATCCTGACCAAGCTGATCACGCCGATAGCGGCACCCGTGCCGCAGCTCTATTTCAAGCGGCACCAGAAATTCCTCAGCGATGGGCAAAGCATCTGCGTCGTCATGGTGGCGCGGCACGGGCTGGACGCTTTCCTGGCCTTCACCGGCCGGGCCGGTGGCGACGTGATCTACAATGCCGCCACGGCGACGCCGGACGAGAAGAAGGGCCTGCCGCCGGCCTATGAGCTGGCCTGGAACCACACGACGCTGAGGGCACTGCGCGTCGATCCCTCGATCACCTATCTGCAGTCGCTCTATCCCTTTCCCAACCAGTTGGCGCTGGTCGAGAAGATGGACAAGATGTTTCCGGGCGAGGTTTTCTCGCATCTGGAATTCGTGCGGCTGGACGGCAACATCACCTGCTTCGGCCTGCCCTTGGTGAAGTTCACCACTGAAGCAAGGCTCGACGAGATCGTGCGCCTGCATGAGGCGAACGGCTGCCCGATCTTCAACCCGCACCGCTACACGCTGGAAGAGGGCGGCATGAAGCAGACGGATGCCGTGCAGCTTGCCTTCAAGCGCGAGACCGATCCGCAGGGCCTGCTCAACCCCGGCAAGATGATCGCCTGGGAGAACCCGGATTATGATTACCGTTCGGGGCGGACTTTTTTGTTCAAGGGGCTGCAGAAGGTGGGATGATGAACATCCTCGTCCTCTACGCGCATCCGGTCGAGACCAGCTTCAATGCCGGCCTGCACCGGATGATCGTCGAGCGCCTGACGGTGGCGGGCCATACGGTCGACGACTGCGATCTCCATGCCGAGGACTTCGATCCGCGGCTGACCCGCCAGGAGCGGCTGGACTATCACAATCAGCGTGGCCCCGCCGACGCGGTTGCGCCTTATGTCGAGCGCCTGCTGCGCGCCGATGCGCTGGTGCTTTCCTATCCGGTCTGGAACTATGGCTTTCCAGCGATACTGAAAGGCTTTTTCGATCGCGTCTTCCTGCCCGGCGTGTCGTTCAAATTGGTCGACGGCAAGGCGCAGCCGTCGCTGCACAACATACGCAAGGTCGCGGCGGTGACCACCTATGGCGGCAGCCGGTTCCGCGCCATGCTGATGGGCGATCCGCCGCGCAAATTGATCAAGCGCATGCTGCGCGCCACCGTCAAACCAGGCGCGCCGGTGAGCTATCATGCGCATTATTCGATGAATCTGTCGACCGACAGCACGCGCAAGACCTTCATGGCCAAGGTCGCGGCCAGCATGGATGCCTTCTGATGCGCGCGCTGGTGGTCTACTGCCATCCGGTGCCGGAGAGTTTTTGCGCCGCCATCCGCGACACTGCCATCGACGTGCTGAAGCGACGAGGTTGGGAAGTGCGGCTGCTCGACCTCTATGCCGAGAAGTTCGACCCGGTGATGGGTTGCGACGAGCGACGCTCCTACAATGACCAGGCGCCGCTGGACCCGGCGCTGAAGCCGCATTTCGAACTGCTCAACTGGGCCGAAGCGATCCTGTTTGTCTATCCGACCTGGTGGTACGGACTGCCGGCGATGCTGAAGGGCTGGCTCGACCGAGTGTGGGCGACGGACGTCGCCTTCAAGCTGCCGGCGGGCAAGGGCAGGATCAAATCGCTGATGACACATGTGACCAAGGTCGGCGTCATCACCACCTGCGGCGCGCCGACCTGGTGGAGCGTCGTCGTCGGCCAGCCGGGACGCAAGACCCTTTTGCGCGGCATGCGCGCACTGTGCGCGACGCGCTGCCGGACATTCTTCCTGGCGCACTATCTGATGGATTCCTCGACGCCGGCGACAAGGGTGGCGTTTTTGGCGAAGGTGCGAGGGAAGCTGGAGCGGTTTTGAAATTAGCTTCCTTCTCCCCGTTTTACGGGGAGAAGATGCCGGCAGGCAGATGAGGGGCAGCGCGAACCTTGCCGATCTTGGCGCCGCCCCTCATCCGGCCCTTCGGGCCACCTTCTCCCCGTGAACGGGGAGAAGGAAGAGCTACATCCTCGTCCGTTCCGACTTCGGGTCGTACATCGGCTTCAGCGAGGCTTCCGCCGCAAAACGCTCGCCGGCGATCTCGATTTCGTAGGATGAAGCCAGCACATCCGCTTCGCTCTCGCCCTGGCATGGCACATAGCCCAGCCCGACCGCGCCGCCGAGGTGATGGCCGTAATTGCCAGATGTGATCGGGCCGACGATCTTGCCGTCGCGCAGGATCGCCTCGTTGTGGAAGAGCAGGGGCTCCGGATCCTTCAGACGGAACTGAACGAGTCGGCGGTTCAATCCGGTCTCCTTCTTGCGCAGCACGGCATCACGGCCGATGAAGCCGTCCTTGGCCGTCTTCACAGCGAAGCCAAGGCCGGCTTCCAGCACATTGTCCTCATCGGTGATATCGTGGCCGAAATGCCGAAAGGCTTTTTCGATGCGGCAGGAATCCAGCGTGTGCAGGCCGCAGAGTTTCAGGCCGACATCCGCACCTGCCTCGTCGATCGCCTCGAAGACATGGGCGGCCTGATCAGTCGAGACATAGAGTTCCCAGCCGAGCTCGCCGACATAGGTGACGCGGTGGGCGCGGGCCAGGCCCATGCCGATCTCGATTTCCTGGAACGTGCCGAACGGATTTTTCTCATTGGAGAAATCGTTCGGGCTGACCTTCTGGATCAGCTTTCTCGCGTCCGGGCCCATCAGGCAGAGCACGCTTTCGGCCGCCGTCACGTCGGTGATGACGACGAACTCGTCGGCGACGTATTTGCGCAGCCAAGCCAGATCGCGCTGCAGCGTGGCGCCTGGGACGACCAGGAAGAACGCCGTCTCGGACAACCGCGAGACCGTGAGATCGCTCTCTATGCCGCCGCGCCGGTTGAGCATCTGGGTGTAGACGATCTTGCCCGGCGCGACGTCCATGTCGTTGGCGCAGAGCTTCTGCAGGAAAGCGCAGGCGTCGCGGCCCTCGACGCGGATCTTGCCGAAGGAGGTCATGTCGAACAGGCCGACGCCATTCCTGACCGCCAGGTGTTCTTCGCGCTGGTTGTCGAACCAGTTCTGGCGCTTCCAGGAATAGCGGTATTCGCGCTCCTGGCCCTCTCGTGCAAACCAGTTGGCGCGCTCCCAGCCAGCGACTTCGCCGAACACGGCGCCACGTGCTTTGAGATGCTCATGGAGCGGCGACCGCCTGATGTTTCTGGAGGTTGCCATCTGCCGGTAGGGGAAATGGTCGGCATAGAGCAGGCCGAGCGTTTCGGAGACACGCTCCTTGAGATAGCGGCGGTTCTTCTGGAACGGCTGGGCGCGGCGGATGTCGACTTCCCACAGGTCGAAGGGTGCTTCGCCATCATTGATCCACTGCGCCAGCGCCATGCCGGCGCCGCCGGAGGAGACGATGCCGATCGAATTGTAGCCGGTGGCCATCCAGTAGCCGGACAGTTCCGGCGCCTCGCCGAGATAGTAGCGGTCGTCCGGGGTGAAGCTTTCGGGGCCGTTGAAGAAGGTGTGGATGCCGGCGGTCGCCAGCATCGGCATGCGGTTGACGCCCATTTCGAGGATCGGCTCGAAATGGTCCATATCCTCGGGCAACTGGTCGAAGCAGAAATCCTCGCGAATGCCTTCCATGCCCCACGGCTTCGCCACCGGTTCGAAGGCGCCGAGCATCATCTTGCCGGCGTCCTCCTTGTAGTAGGCGCACTCATCGGGCACGCGCAGCACCGGCAAACGGCTGAGGCCAGGAATCGGTTCGGTGACGAGGTAGAAATGTTCGCAGGCATGCAGCGGGATGGTGACGCCGTTCCGCGCGCCCAGTTCGCGGGCCCACATGCCGGCGCAATTGATGACGATGTCGGCTTCGATCATGCCCTGGTCCTCGCCCTGCGCCCAGGACACGCCGGTGACACGGCCGGCCTTGCTGTGGACCTTGGTGACCTTCACATTTTCCATGATGGTCGCTCCGCGCTGGCGCGCGCCCTTGGCCAATGCCATGGCGATATTGGCGGGGTCGCACTGGCCGTCGAGCGGCAGATGCACGGCGCCGACGACATCGGAAACATTGAGATGCGGGTACATCTCGCTGACTTCCCTGGGCGAAATCTCGCGCACGTCGACATCGAAGGCACGGGCGAGCGATGCCTGCCTGTAAATCTCGTGCTTGCGCTCCTCGGTCAGCGCCACGGTGATCGATCCGACCTGGCGCATGCCGGTGCCGACCTCGGTCTCGGCTTCCAGCTTGACGTAGAGGTCGGCGGAATATTTCGCCAGCCGCGTCATGTTCTGCGAACCGCGCAGCTGGCCGATCAGGCCGGCGGCATGCCATGTCGTGCCCGACGTCAGCTGCTTGCGTTCGAGAAGCACGATATCGGTCCAGCCGAGCTTGGCCAGGTGATAGGCGACCGAGCAGCCGGAAACGCCGCCACCGATGATGACCGCTCTTGCTTTGGCGGGAACTGCCTTGGCGGTCATGCTGCCTCGCGACCGTAGCTGGAAGCAAAGCGGCGCAGACGAAGTGCAGCTTCCCGCAGCACGGGTTCGGGCTGGCAGAGGCTGATGCGAATGTGGCCTGCGGCGGCCTCGCCGAAGCTGGAGCCGGGCATCACGCCAACCTTTTCGTTGTCGAGCAGGGCCCAGGCGAATTTCTCGTCATCCGGTTCGACCGCCGATATGTCGAGCATGACATACATGCCGCCCTCCGACCCGCGCACGGTGACATCGTTCATGCCCCGCATGGCGTCGAGCAAGACGGTGCGGCGTGCCGCGTAACGTTCGGCGATCTCACTGACGCCGTAACGGTTCTCCAGCGCCTCGGAACAAGCGATCGAGATGAAGGCCGGCAGGCCGTAGGTCGTCACCAGATTGAGATTGATCATGAGCGTGATCATCTTCTCCGGTCCCGTCAGCCAGCCCATGCGCCAGCCGGTCATGCCGTGGCTCTTGGACATCGAATTGATGACCAGCGTACGCTCGGCCATCCCTGGCAGCGAGCGCGGCGAGACGTGCTCGCCGCCGCCGAGCGTCCAGTAGACTTCGTCCGACAGCAGCCAGAGGTCGTGCTCCCGGCAGACTTCTGCCAACTGCTCCAGCCTCTCGCGCGAATAGACCGCACCGGTCGGATTGTTCGGCGTGTTGATCAGGATGGCGCGCGTGTTCGGCCGGATTGCCGCGCGGATCATGTCGGCACGTGGCTGGAAGCCATCCTCGGCCGGTGTCTCGACGACGGTGAAATCAGCGCCTGCGGCGCTGAACGTGTTGGGATAGGTGGCATAGTAGGGCGCCACGACGATGGCGTGATCGCCCTGGTCGAGCACGCCCTGCACCGCCGCGTAGAGTGCGGCCTGGCCGCCCGGCGTGGCGATCACCTGATCCGGCGACGTCTCGACGCCGGTGCAGGCGCTCGAAGCTGCCGCCATCGCCGTGCGCAGGCGCGGCAGGCCAGGAAGCGGGGTGTAGTGGTGATTGCTGCCGCGAACCGCGGTCACGCAGGCTTCGATGGTCTGCAAAGGCGTATCGAAATCATGGTCGCCGACCGACAGCATGATGATGTCTTCGCCGGCCTCCTTGCGCGTCCAGGCGGCGAAATGGACTTCCCAGCCGTCCTTGCCCGAAGGCACGATGCCGGAAATGCGCGATGATGGTCTAGGCATGCAAAACTCCCGAAATTTCGTAGCCGGCCTGTTCGAGCCGGTCGCGCAGAGCGGCGATGTGCGGAGGTCCGACTTCGCAGCAGCCGCCAACGATGCTTGCCCCAGCCTCCACCCAGCCGATCGCCTGGTCGGCATAAGCATGCGGGCCAAGGTCGTGACGAGCGTGCAGCACATCGACGGTGCCACCGTGCTTGAGTGCTTCGGTTGAAGTGAAGCCATTGGCGTAGGCGCCGACCGGGCCGCCGAGGTCGATCAGTTCAGGCAAAGCCGCGGCGATCGCTTCCGGCCGGCAGCAGTTGACCAGCCGCGCGGCGACCGGCAGGCCATCGAGCACGCTCGCCGCGGTTGTTATTGCCTCGCCGCTGCGCAGGCGCGGCTTGCCGTGATCGGCCAGCGTCCACGACACCCATACCGGCTTGCCGCTTTCCGATGCCGCGGTGACCGCCGCGCGGGCTTCGTCCGCCGACGCCATGGTTTCACACAGGAACAGGTCGACGCCATCGGCCTGCTCGGCAACGATGCGGCGGTAAATATCGAGCGTCTCCTCGAAGGAAATGGTCAGCGCCGGTGCATAGCTGCCGAAAAGCGGCGACAGGCAGCCGGCGATGGCTGCATCGCCGGCCTCGTCGCGGGCCTGCCTGGCCAATTCGATGCCGCGCTTCTGTAATGGCTTGAAGAGGTCTTCCGCACCCTCGCGCGCCAGCCGTTCGGGTGTCGCAGAATAGGTGTTGATGGTGATGATTCGTGCGCCGGCACGGATGAATTCCGCGTGCAGGTCGCGCACCAGATCCGGCTCGTCGATCAGCACCCTGGCCGACCATAGCGGCGTCGGATCGGATTTGCTGCGGCGGACCAGTTCCTGGCCCATCCCGCCATCGGTGAGGATGATTTTCTTCATGCGCGCAGCCTTTCGTTCTTCGGATCCCACAGCGGTTCATCCTTCTGCACGATCGCCTGAAAGCGGTCACCGAAGATTTCGATCTCGACTGATGTACCTGGTTCGGCCAGGTCGGCGCGCAGCATGCCGAGTGCGATTGATTTGTCGATCCGATGACCCCAGCCGCCTGACGTCGTCTCGCCGACGATCTTGCCGTCGTGCCACAGCGTCGACACTGAAGGGGCGTCGCAGTCGCCGGGGTTCTCGACGACCAGCGTGACGAAGCGCTTCTTCACGCCTTGCTGCTTTTCGTTCAGCAGTGCCGCCTTGCCGCGAAAGTCGGGCTTGTCCCATTTGACGAAGCGTTCGAGCCCGCCCTGCAGGATCGAATAGTCGGTCGACAGATCGCCCTTCCAGGTACGGTAGCCTTTTTCGAGCCTGAGCGAATCCAGCGCGTACATGCCGAACGGCTTCAGTCCGTGCTGCTGGCCTGCCGCGCAGATGGCATTGAAGATGGCTGATGTGTCGTCGATCCTGGTGTGGATTTCCCAGCCGAGTTCGCCGGCGAAGGAGACGCGCACGAGTTTGGCCCAGCGACCGGCGATCTTTGTCTCCTGATGCGTCAGCCATGGCAGAGTGAGGTCGGCTTCGCAGACATCAGCGAGGATTTTTCGCGAGTTCGGGCCTGCCAGGATCTGGGTCGAGAATTCCTCGGTCCGGTCGATCAGCTTGAACGGTGCGTCCTTGGGCATGCGCGATTTCAGCCACTCGAAATCGTGCCATTGCGCGACCGCGGCGGTGATCAGCGTCATCACATTCTCGTCGTGGCGCACCACGGACATTTCGGTGACGATGCGGCCCTTGTCGTCGGCGAAATAGACGAGGCCGATGCGGCCTGGCTTCGGCACCAGCCCGGTGACCTGCAGGCTCAGCCATTCGGCGGCACCCGGGCCTTCCAGGTTGAAGCGCGAGAAGCCCGGCAGGTCCAGGATGCCGGCGGCGTCGCGCACGGCCAGGCACTCCTCGCGCACGCGACGGTGCCACGGTCCTTCGCGGCGGAAGGTCAGTGTCGCTTCCTCTGAAACATCATCGCCGTCTTGCGCATACCAGGTAGCGCGCTCCCAGCCATTATAGGCGTCGAAGCGGCCGCCGAGCGCCTTGATGCGATCGTGGATCGGCGACAGCTTGCGGTCGCGCCCTTCCGGCCAGGCATGGCGCGGGAACTGGATGGCGTATTCGTTGCCGTAGATCTCCATGCCCTTGGCGACGCAATAGTCCGGCGCCGCGGCAAAGGAGGTGAAGCGGCGCGGGTCGCATGACCACATGTCCCATTCGGTCTGGCCCTCTGTCACCCATTCGGCCAGCACCTTGCCGGCGCCGCCGCCCTGGGCAATGCCGAAGGTGAAGACGCAGGCCTCGTAGGCATTGGGAACGCCGGGCATCGGACCGATCAACGGATTGCCGTCCGGCGTGTAGGGTATCGGCCCGTTGATCACCTTGGACAGGCCGGCGGTGCCCAGGATCGGCACGCGGGCGACGGCGTCGGCCAGATAATGTTCCAACCGGTCGAGATCGTCAGGGAACAGCTGGAAGGAAAAATCCTCCGGCATCGGGTCGTTGTGGGTGGCCCAATGCGCGCGGCAATTGCGCTCATAGGGGCCGAGATTCATGCCATTCTTCTCCTGGCGCAGATAGTAGGAGGTGTCGACGTCGCGCAGCAGCGGCAGTTTCTTGCCTTGCTCCTTCGACCATGCCGCCAGCTCGGGGATTTCCTCGAACAAAATGTACTGATGGCTCATCACCATCATCGGCACGTCGCGGCCGAACATCCGGCCGACTTCGGCGGCGCGGTAGCCGGCGGCGTTGACGACGATCTCGCAGCGAATCTCGCCCTGTGCTGTCTCGACCACCCACTCGTCGTTCTCGCGGCGCACGCCTGTGACCGGGCAGAAGCGGATGATCCTGGCGCCCATGTCGCGCGCGCCCTTGGCAAGCGCCTGGGTGAGCTGCGCCGGATCGATGTCGCCGTCGCTCGGATCGTAGAGCGCGCCTTTTAGCTCATGCGTCTCGATGAAGGGATAGCGACGCTGGATCTCGTCGACGCCGACAATGTCGATGTCCATACCCTGGTAGAGGCCCATGCCCTTGGCGCGCTGGAATTCCTGCATGCGCTCGACCGAGTGGGCAAGGCGCAGCGAGCCGGTGACGTGATAGTTCATGGGATAGTCGACCGCGTCGGCCAGTCCGCGATAAAGCTCGGTCGAATAGCGCTGCATGTTCATCAGCGACCAGGACGAGGAGAAGGTCGGCACGTTGCCGGCGGCATGCCAGGTCGAGCCGGAGGTCAGCTCGTTCTTTTCGAGCAGCACGCAATCGGTCCAGCCCGCCTTGGCGAGGTGATAGAGCGCGGAGGTGCCGACGGCGCCGCCTCCGATGATCACCACGCGCGCCGTGCTCGGCAAACCCGCCATGTTCTTCTCCAAACTTGAACTCAATAGACGGGTGGTGAAACCACCCAGATGATAATTGCAGGCTCGGCACCCGGATTGCGCCAGCGGTAGGGCTTGCCTTCGAAGCGAAAGGAGTCGCCCTCGCCAAGCCGATGCCAGACACCTCCGATCTCGATGTCGAACAGTCCGGACGCGACGTATCCGGCTTCCTCGGTCGGTCGCTGCGCCTCGGCCTTCAGTTCCGCGCCCGGCGCGAAGACCGAACGCACCATCTCGAAGCTACCGCCGAGATCGGGCGACAGAAGCTCCTCCACCAAGCCGGATTCGCTTGTGCCAAGCGTGCGGCGCCTGCCGGCGCGCACGACCACGCCACGCTCGCTTTCGACAGGCACGTCATGGCTGAAGAACAGGCTGATCGGCACCCCGAACAGTTCGGCGAAGGCTCTGAGGTCACCGAGCGATGGCGTCGACAGGCCACGCTCGACCTGGCTGACCCAGCCGACCGAACGGCCAAGCTTCAGGCCGATCTCCGCGAGTGTCAGCCCGCGCGCCTTGCGCAGGGCCCTGATATCGCCGGCCAGCACGCGTTCGTCAGGTCCCTGCAATGTTCTTGCGGTAGTCGAAGGCAAAACGCTCTCTTCATGAAAAAATACCGTCAAATTTCATGAGAAATCAAGCTCATGAAAAAATCAAGTAGATTTTCACGGATGCACAAGATTTGCTTGCGCGATTTTGACGGTTCATGCAAAGGCTCCGCCGAGAGCGGCGAGTGGGGACGTCCGATCGAGACAAAGGGTAAGGGACGGCCCATGCTGGAAAATAACCCCCGAATTGCGGGCGATGCCGAGATTGTCGACGAGGCGATCCTGTCGCGCCGTTCGGTGCGCGCATTCCTGCCCGACATGGTCGACGACGACACCATCCGCGCCATTCTGGAGGTTGCGGCGCGCGCTCCATCCGGCACCAACATGCAGCCATGGAAGGTCTATGTCACCAAGGGCGAGAGCAAACAGCGGATATCAGACGCCATTCTCAATTCCGGCATTCGCGCCGAAAAAGCTGATTGGGACGAGTACCGGTATTATCCCACGCAGTTCTTCGAGCCGTATCTGACCCGCCGCCGCGCCAACGGTTTCGGCCTCTATGGCGCGCTCGGGATCGGTCGCCGCGAGGTCGACAAGATGCGCGCCCAGCACGACCGCAACTTCGTCTTCTTCGATGCCCCGGTCGGCATGATCTTCACCATCGACCGCCGCCTCAACCAGGGCTCGTGGATCGACTACGGCATGTTCCTGCAGAACATCATGGTCGCAGCTAGGGGGAGGGGTCTGCACACCTGTCCGCAGGCGGCCTTCGCGCCCTATCACCGGCAGATCAGGCCGGTGCTCGACATTCCGGACGAAGAGATCGTCGTCTGCGGCATGGCGCTTGGTTATGAAGATACGTCAAAACCTGAAAACGCCTTCCGCACCGACCGCGTGCCGCTGGAAGAGTGGGTGACGTTCAGCGAATAGGCCAGCCAGCCTCATTCCGTATTCATCTGGGCACCGTGGCCGCTGACATGGGCGCCGTCCTGCGGTGTCAGCTTGAGGTAGGCAAGCAGTGCACAGAGCGTGATGACGCCCTCGATCACGAACAGGATGCGGAAGTCGTCGGCGACGGCCGGACCGCCGCCGGCCAGAAACGACAGTGCAGCGGCGGCCAGGCCGACGCTGATCGCGACCGCCAGCTGCCACAATATGTAATAGAGCGCGCTGAAGCGGGCGAGCTGCTCGGGCGCGATGTCGGAATAGGCGAGATTGCCGGTCGAGGCCCATTGCGCGGAGCGGAAGACGCCGAAGACGAAGATGTAGGTGAGCACGATCCACACTGGCGTCGTCGCCTGCATCAGCGCGAAGCCGGCAACCAGGGCGGCGACGATGGGCGTGTTGTAGACCAGCACGCGGCGGAAGCCGAAACGGTTGAGGACGCGCGGCATGAAGAACCGCATCGCCACCGAGCCGACCGCGGCGACAAAAGTCAGCGATCCCGCCTGAACCGCGCTCATGCCGAAGCCGAGCTGGAACATCAAGGGCAGCAGAAACACCACCGAGCTGAGCCCGATCGTATCCAGCCCGCCGCCGGTCAGGAACGAAATGCGGAAGGTGCGGATGCGCAAAAGCTTGAGATCGAGCAGCGGATTGCGCACACGCAGGCAGTAGAACGAGGCGATGGTCAGGATGACGAGCGCCAGCGCCAGTTCGGCGGCGATGATGCCGCCCGCGGCGTCCTTGGCGGCCAGCGAATCCATGCCGAAGACCAGCAGGACCATGCCGCTGCCGACCAGCAGGAAGCCCGGAAAATCGAACGGCGTGCGCACGGGCTTGGTCATCGTCGGAAACAGCGAGGCAGCAAGAATTGCCGCAGCCAGCGCAAACGGCACGTTGATGAAGAAGATCCAGCGCCAGGAAATGTAGGTGGTCAGCGCGCCGCCGACGAGCGGACCGACCAGCGGTCCGGACTGGCCGGCCAGCGAGATGTACATGTTGATCTTCAGCGTTCGGCTGCGCGGAAAGGTCGACAGGATGACGACCTGGCCGAGCGTGCCCATCAAGGCGCCGCCAAAGCCTTGCAGCGCACGCGCACCAACCAGCGTCCAGATGTTGTCGGACAGTCCGCACAGCGCCGACGAGGCAGCGAACACCAGCAAGGCAAAGCAGTAGACGTTGCGCAGGCCGAAGCGGTCGGCGGCCCAGCCGCCAAGCGGCATCGAGATGATCAGGCTGGCGACATAGACGGTGATGAGCAAGCCGAGCTCACTGGGCGGACGGCCGAGACTTTCGCTGATACCCGGCAGTGCGGTCACCACGACATTCTGGTCGAGGCTGGTCATGAACACGCCGCAGGCAACCGTCAGCGGCAGCAGGAGCAGGGCTCTGGCCGGCACATCGGCGCGATCCGAGGCGCTGGCGGATAGTTCTGCGGTCATGGAGATGTTCGAACCAAACGAATGTGCCGACTCTTGAAGAAGGGATTTTCATATCCCTGGGCCGGTTGGGCGGCCACGTTTTCGCACGATGGGCGCCTGCGGCCTGATTCTCTAGCGGCAGAAGCGGCTGGCGTTGATGCCAGATGCAGGCAACGCAGCGATATGGCCGCAGGCCTATTGCACCTCGTAGCCGACTTCCTCGCTGGCGTGGCAGAGCGCCTTCCAGAACGAGCGTGCAAACGAGCGGAAGACATAGATGTCGAACTGGTCGGCACTGGTGCGCTGGATCTGGGCGAAGACGTCGTGGTGAGCGGTCGAGCGGCCTGCGCCGACAGGGAAGGCCGGCAGCGAAAAGTCGATGGCGAAGAATTTCGCCAGCACCCATTCGGCCTTCGGCCCGGCAATGCGAATGGCGGTGCGGCCGTGCGAGAGGTCGGTCACCGTGCCGATGGCCGGGGTCACCACCTTGGCAAAGGCAGCGGCCAACCCTTCGGCCTCGTCGGCAACGGTGAACTTCCCCGGCGCGAAGCCGAACACCGACTTCACCCCGTCGCTCACTCCGCCGCCGGCGCCATCGGGCAGCGCAAGCCCGGTGACGGTGCGGATGGCAGCGATCAGCTTCTTCTCCTCGCCGGGCCAGGCGGCGAGCTGCACGATCGAGCCCGGCCTCGTCTCGGTCAGGATGATCTCGACACCGTGCTCGAAATTGCCGTGCGAGCCCACATGAAATTCGGGCTCAAGCGGCGACAAGGGCTCGGGTGATTGGGGCTCAACCATGCATGCGGCTCCCGTCCGGATCGAAGAAGTGGTTGGAGACGATCTCGACCGGCCCGAATCGGTTGCGCAAGGAATCCGAGACATGAGCGCGCGTGCCTTGCCGTGCCTTGCCGCCCTTGACCAGCGCCAGCGCGATATGTTTGCCGAGCGCCGGCGAATAGCAGCAGGCGGTGATATGGCCGATGGAGCCGTGCGGATTGGCTTCGTCAACCTCCTCGACGATGTGGGCGCCGCCATTGAGCGGCCGGTTGTCGAGGGCGATCAGGCCGACCAGCTCCAGCCGGTCCGACGCGATCAGGCCTTCGCGGTCCATCATCGCCGAGCCGATGAACGGCTTCTTCTTCGACAGCATCCAGTCGAGATGCAAGTCGCGCGCGGTGGTGCGGCCGTCGATCTCGGCGCCGGTGACATGGCCCTTTTCGATGCGCATGGTGCCCAGTGCCTCGAGCCCGTAGGTGACCAGCCCGAACGGCTTGCCGGCTTCAACAAGCGCTTCCCAGACATGGGTGCCGTAGCCGGCGCCGGAATAGACCTCGAAGGCCATTTCACCGGAGAAGGACAGGCGGCAGATCATCACCGGCACGCCTGCTATCTCTCCGCGCACAATGCCCATGAAGGGCAGGGTGGCGTTGTCGACCGATGTGCCGGTGACACATGTGGCGAGGATCTCCCTGGCCTTCGGCCCGCCGATCGCGGCACCCGCCCATTCGTCGGTCACCGAGGTGACGTGGACCTTCAGCTCCGGCCAGATCACGTCGAGGAAATATTCCAGATGCTGCATCACCTTGCCGGCGTTGGCCGTGGTGGTGGTCATCAGAAAGTCCTGCTCGCCGAGCCGCCATGTGGTGCCGTCATCGAAGGCGAGGCCGTCTTCGCGCAGCATCAGGCCATAGCGCGCCTTGCCGACGGCCAGTGTCGAAAACATGTTGGTGTATACGCGGTCGAGGAATAGGGCGGCGTCGGGGCCTTGCACGGCAATCTTGCCCAGTGTTGAGACATCGACGATCCCTGCGCGTTCGCGCGTCGCCTTGGCCTCGCGCACATAGGCCTGCTCGACCGTTTCGCCTGAAAGCCCGTATATCATCGGGCGATACCAGAGGCCGGCGGAATACATCGTCGCACCGTTGGCCAGATGCCAGTCATGCATCGGCGTCAGCCGCTCGGGCTTCAGGTCGCCGAAGCGCTCCGCCGCCAGCGAGCCGATCGACACCGGCGCAAAGGGCGGCCGGAAGCGTGTCGTGCCGACCTCTGGGATCGGCTTGCCCAGCGCTTCGGCCATGATGGCAAGGCCAGGCACGTTGGAGCTCTTGCCCTGGTCGGTCGCCATGCCGAGCGTGGTGTAGCGCTTGAGATGCTCGACCGAGACGAAGCCTTCCCGGTGTGCCAGCCGCACGTCCTCAGCCGTGACGTCGTGCTGGAAATCGACAAAGCTCTTGCCCTTGGCTCTGATCTCGAACACCGGGGCGGGATCGGGATCGCCAGGCACTGCTTCGACGGTCGGCAGCATGGACTGGGTGCTCTGCCCGCCGGCGGCGGCGAGGCCGGCGGCGCGTCCTTCGGCGAGCGCTTCGAGCGTCGAAAAACTGCCGGTGAAGGCGCCGGCGCCGATCCAGCTCTGTGTTGGCTTTGGCGGGAGGAAAGCTTGCCGCGCGGCGTTCCATTCCGCCTTGGCACCGGCCTGGCTGGCCAGATGGATGGTCGGCGACCAGCCGCCCGACATCAGCAGGCAATCGGCATGGATGCTGCGTGGATCGCCGATGAGCGTGCCGTTGGTCATGTCGAAGCGCTGCAACTTGAGACCGGACAGCGCCTTGCCGCCTTCGGTGGCAACGACGGCATGGCCGGCGAAGATCTCGGCCTCGGCTTCCGCGGCCAGCTTGCGCATCTCCGGCGAAAGTTCCGGCCTGACATCGGCGATGGCGACGACCGCGGCACCGGCCTTCTTCAAGGCGACGGCCGCCCGATAGGCGCTGTCATTGTTGGTGAACAGCGCGATCCGCTCGCCCGGCAGCACGCCGAATTCATTGGCATAGCGCTCGGCGGCATGCGCCAGCATCACGCCTGGCCTGTCATTGCCCGGGAAGACGAGTGGCCGCTCGAACGCGCCGGTGGCCAAGACCACGGATTTGGCGCGGATCGCCCAATAGCGATGGCGCGGTTCGCCCTTGCCGGGCTGCTCCTTGTGGTCGCTGACCCGTTCGAGCGCGGCAAGCGTGTTGTTGTCGTAGTAGCCCCACACCGTGGTGCGCGGCAGAAGCCGGACATTGTCGCGGCCTGCGAGTTGGGCGACGGTGCGGCGCGCCCAATCGGCGGCAGGCGCGCCATCGATGGTTTCATCGGACCAGTTAGCCGAGCCGCCGAAAAGCGGCTCGAGATCGGCCAGCATGACGCGCGCACCCTGATCGGCGGCGGCCTTGGCGGCCATCAGGCCGGCCGGCCCTGAGCCGACCACCAGCACGTCGCAAAAGGCATTCATGCGCTCGTAGCGGGCCGGGTCTTTCGCCGATCCGGCACTGCCGAGACCGGCTGCGCGGCGGATGAAGTGTTCGCAGAACATCCAGAAGCGCGTGCCTTTGAGCGGACCGAACACCGGTCCCATGAAGGTCTTGTAGTAGAAGCCGGCCGACAGGATCTTGCCGCCAAGCTGGTTGACGGCATTGATGTCCCAGGCAAGCGAGGGAAAGCGGTTCTGGCTGATGGCGACCAGCCCGTCATGGATCTCGACCATGGTCGCCGGAATGTTGGGCTCGCGGACCTTGCCCTTCAGCACCGTCACCAGGGCGTTGGGTTCCTCGACGCCTGCGGTGAGCAGGCCGCGCGGGCGGTGGTATTTGAACGAACGTCCGTACAGCGTGACGCCCTTGGCCAGCAGGGCTGACGCCAGCGTGTCGCCGGCATGGCCGGTGTAGGGCGCGCCATCGAAGGTGAAGCGGATGGTTTTCAGCCGATCGACGCGGCCGCCAGTGTCGGTGCGGCGCGGGCTCATGACTTGTCCTCAGCCTTGCGGCGCGCGGCCGAGCCATGATCGCCGCGCCCATGATCGCCCCGCATGAAGGCGACGCTGGAAATCTCATGCGTCAGCGTGTTGCGCACGACCTTGAGATGCGTGCGGCAACCGCCGGAATGCTGCCAGATCTCGTTGTGATCCCCGGCCGGGTTCAGCCTGTCATAGACATAGGCATTCCACGCCTCGAAATTCTGCGAGGCGGGGTCGGGACGCTCACGATTGCCGTCACCCTGATAGGTGAACTCGATGACGTCACGCGGGCCGCAATAGGGGCAAGTGATCAACATTGGACTCTACCTATTGCCTAATGCAGCCGCGGGTTTGCACCCTGGCCCTTGTCGTCGATCACCAAGCCGCGGTGGAAGCGGTCGAGCGTGAAGGGGGCGTTGAGGTCGTGCGGCTGGTCCTTGGCGATGGTCCAGGCAAAGCACCAGCCGGAAGCCGGCGTCGCCTTGAAGCCGCCATAGCACCAGCCGCAGTTGAGATACATGCCGGGCAGGGGACCGGTGGTGATGATCGGCGAGCCGTCCATCGACATGTCGCAGACACCGCCCCAGGAGCGCAGCATGCGCACGCGCGCGAGGCCCGGAAACAGCGCCAGCATTTCGCTCATCACCTCGTCGACGACAGGCAAATTGCCGCGCTGGGCGTAGCTGTTGTAGCCGTCGATGTCGCCGCCATAGATGAGGCCGCCCTTGTCCGACTGCGACATGTAGAAATGGCCCATGCCGAAGGTGACGACCGTGTCGATGAAGGGTTTCAGCGATTCCGTCACGAAGGCCTGCAGCACATGGCTCTCGATCGGCATCGTCTCGATGCCTGCCATCTGCATGACGCGTCCGGTGCTGCCGGCGACCGCCACGGCCACCTTCCTGGCGCGGATGTCGCCGCGCGAAGTGGCGACGCCTGATATACGGTCGCCATCGCGCAGGAAGCCGGTGACCTCGCAATTCTCGATGATGTCGACGCCGCGACGGTCGGCGCCACGCGCATAGCCCCAGGCCACAGCATCGTGGCGAGCGGTGCCGGCGCGGCGCTGCATCAGGCCGCCGACGACCGGAAAGCGGGCGCTGTGGGAGATATCGAGCGCCGGGATCAGACGTTTGATTTCGGCCGGTGTCATCAATTCCGCGTCGACGCCGAGATGGCGCATGGCGTTGCCGCGCCTTGCATAGTCGTCGAACTGGGCCGGCGTGTGCGCCAGGTTCAGACAGCCGCGCTGCGAGAACATGACATTGTAGTTGAGCTCGTGAGACAGGTTCTCCCACAACTTCATCGAGTGTTCGTAGAAGCGGGTGTTGGCCGGCAGCAGATAGTTCGAGCGCACGGCCGTGGTGTTGCGGCCGACATTGCCGGAGCCGAGCCAACCCTTTTCCACAACGGCGACATTGGTGATGCCGTGTTCCTTGGCAAGATAATAGGCGGTCGCCAGCCCGTGACCGCCGCCACCGATGATGATGACGTCATAGGACGCCTTCGGGTCAGGCTTGCGCCATGCCGGTTTCCAGTCCTTGTTTCCCTTGAGCGCGTTCGCGAGCAGCGAAAAGGCCGAGTACTCTGCCATGATGTCATCCGGTTCGGGCGATGCGGCAGACTATAGAGCAGGCCGCATCCGCAAAGCCAATATTGCGCCATCGCCTTTCGACTGGCCGACGCTTGGGATGGGATCAATCGGAGTGAGTGATCGGTTGAGGCCAATGATCGGGTGGGCTCGCGATACGACGGCTTGCCCCATGATAGGGCCGTCTTTATCAAGAGCAGGCTTTCAATTTGCCTTTGCCGCCGATGAGTCGCCAACAAATCATGCTTTTCCGATTGCTTCGTCTCATTTTGATCCTCACGCTTGCCGTCTCGGCGCCGCTGTCGTTCGATGCGGTGGCACAGGGGCTTGGCCAGGCGCCTGCCGGACTGGTCGCCGACCAGCAGAAGATCATCCAGGCGCTGACGACCAAGACCGACAATTTCGAGAAGCAGATCCAGCAGGACGCCGAGGAGGATAGCAGCCTCGTCGATATCCGCTTGCAGCTCGAGGAGTTGTCGCGGCAATCGCTGAACAGCGCACTGGCCTTCCGCACGCGTCTTGGCGAGATCAACGGCCGTCTCGAGCAGCTTGGCGCGGCACCTGCGGCAGGTCAGCCGCCGGAGCCCGACATCGTCAGCGGCGAACGCGAGGCGCTGGTGTCGGAAAAGGCGGAGATCAACGCCGTCATTGCGCAAGCCCAATCGCTTTCGATCCGTATCAGCGGGCTGATCGACAAGATCGGCAACATGCGCAGCGAGCTGTTCCGCAATGTGCTCACCAAGCGCTATGTGCTGTCCGATGCACTGAGCCCGCAGGTCTTCTCGGACGCCAGGGACGAATTCGGCAATTTCTACAAGGCGGTGTCGTCCTGGCTGAGCTTCGCCTTCAAGTTCAAGTTCCAGGCCATCCTGGCGGCAACCTTCGTGGCGCTCGGGCTGGCGCTGGTGCTGCTGGTCGGCGGCAGGCGCCTGTTCGGGCGTGTGTTCGAAGCCGACCCTTCCAATGAAGACCCGTCCTATCTCAGTCGTCTGTCGGTTGCCTTCTGGTCGACCTTGCTGCCGACGCTGGCGGTCGGCGTGTTTCTGGCCTCTACAGTGTTCTTTTTCAATTATTACAATGTGTTGCGCGGTGACATCGGCCTCTTCCTGAATGCGCTCGCGGCCGTCATCGGGGTGGTGTTCTGCGTCAACCGGTTGACCAATGCGGCGCTCGAGCCGCGGCTGCCGAATTGGCGCCTTATCCCAGTCGAGACAGGTCCGGCACGCTGGCTGGTGCGGCTGACGACCGCCATGGCCGTGGTCATCGGCGTCAACTATTTCCTGTCGGTGATCAACGACAAGATGGGCTCGCCGCTGTCGCTGACCATCGCCCGCAGTTTCGGCGCCACCATCATCGTCGGCATCATCCTGATCCTAATGGCGATGCTGAGGCCGTTCAGGGCGCGTGACGGAAGCTGGCGGCCGTGGCCGGCATGGCTGCGCTATACAGCGCTTGCGCTCGGTCTTTTCACCATCGTCGCCGCGCTGCTCGGTTACATCGGCCTTGCCCTGTTCGTCTCGCTGCAGGTGGTCGTCACCGGCACCGCGCTAATCACCGCCTATATCGGCTTCCTGTCGGCGCGGGCGATCGGCGAGGAGGGCGCTTTCGCCAACACGTCTGTCGGGCGCTGGCTGTCGGACAATTCGAGCTACGAGGACACCGCACTCGACCAGCTCGGCCTTGTCGTCAGCGTCGCCATCAATGTGATGATCGTGCTGGTCTTCCTGCCGCTGATCCTGCTGATGTGGGGTTTCCAGCCCGGCGATATCCAGGCTTGGGCCTACAAGCTCGCAACCGGGATCAACATCGGCTCGGTGACGATCTCGGTCACCGGCATCCTCTCCGGCATCGTCGTCTTCGTCATAGGCTATTTCCTGACGCGCTGGTTCCAGGGCTGGCTCGACGGTTCCGTGATGGCGCGTGGCAAGGTCGATACCGGCGTGCGCAACTCGATCAGGCTGGCGGTCGGCTATGCCGGCGTCGCGCTCGCGGCCCTGGTCGGCATCTCGGCGGCGGGCATCGACCTGTCCAGCCTGGCGCTGGTCGCCGGCGCTCTTTCCCTCGGTATCGGTTTTGGCCTGCAGAATGTGGTGTCCAATTTCGTCTCCGGCCTGATCCTTTTGGCCGAGCGGCCGTTCAAGGTCGGCGACTGGATCGTCGCCGGCGATGTCAGCGGAACGGTCAAGAAGATCAGCGTGCGCGCCACCGAGATCGAAACCTTCCAGCGGCAATCGGTGATCCTGCCCAATTCCAACCTGATCAACAACGCCGTCGGCAACTGGACGCACCGCAACAAGCTCGGCCGCGTCGACATCAAGGTCGGCGTCGCCTATGGCAGCGACGTCAAGCAGGTTCATGCCGTCCTGCTGGAGATCGCCCGCAGCCACCCGATGGTGCTGAAGAACCCCGAACCCTTCGTGCTGTTTTCCAATTTCGGCCCTGCCGCCCTGGAATTCGAGATCCGCGTGTTCCTGGCCGATGTGATGAACGGCAACATCGCGCAGAACGACATCCGTTTTGCCGTCCTCGAAAAATTCAGCAGCGAACACATCGAGATCCCCTCGACGCCGCGCGCCGTGGTCGAGGCCCACAAGCCCAAGGCCTGGCCGACAGACGACGACAAGATCGAGGCCGACTTCGCCGAACAGGAGCAGATAAGGGCCGAAGCCGAGGCGGAGAAGAAGCGACTGGTCAAGTCCCGCAAAACCAAGAAACCGGATCCGGACTAGGCTCGGACTCCGTCGACCCCAATCCTGCCGGAATCGATTGCGGCATGAATGGGGCATTCAGTTGCGGTTCAGCTTTCATCTCATATAAGCTCCATGCAAGGCGAAAATGCCTTGCGAAATGCAACAGAGGCGGTGGGAACACCGATATTGCACCATGTGGAAGTCTCTCGTCGCTGCCGTCGCCCTGGTCGCCGCCATCGGTTCGGTCCATGCCGCGAGCGCGGTCAACAAGGACGCCGAGACCCGCACGCTGGTCGTGACGGAGGGCGGCAGCAAGACCGACCTTGCGCTGGCCGGTGGCGAAACGGTTGAGTTCTGCCCGAATGGCTGCTTCGTCACCTTGCCCAATGGCGACCTCGAAGCCCTGACCGGTTCGGAAACCGTCGAGATCTCGGGCGGTGTCGCCCGCATCAAGTAATAGCGTCATGATTGCAGAGGCCGGGCATTTGCCCGGCCTTTTATCGTTTCCGGTAGCGGTTGTTTAACAATGACGCCGGAAATACCGCCATGGCAGCCGTCTGCAACCGTGCGTTTTAACGTTCGCTACGCCATCGCCCGCTATACCAGCCTCTCAAGACGCCGAAAAGCGGCGCGCAACTCTACGCGGGCAGGGCGAGACGGACATGGATGCGCGGTCGGACAGGAACGCAATACCGCTTGCGGTCGATCTGGACGGCACGCTGATCGCGACCGACCTGTTGTGGGAAGGGCTGTTCATCCTTCTCAAGAAGAACCCGCTCTATATCCTCCTCGTACCGTTCTGGATTGCAGGCGGACCGGCGCGGCTGAAGCAGGCGATCGCGCAACGCATCGACATCGATCCGGCATCGCTGCCCTATCGCGAGGTGCTGCTTTGCCGTCTCCGGACCGAGCACGCCGAAGGCCGCAAGATCGTGCTGGCGACCGGTACGCCGCGCAAGTTCGCCGACGCCATCGCGGCCCATCTCGGCATTTTCGACCAGGTGCTGGCCACCGATGGTCTCGCCAATCTCACCTCGGGCAGGAAGCGCGCCTCGCTGATCGCAGCCTATGGCGATGGCGGTTTCGACTATGCCGGCAACAGCCGCCATGACCTCCAGGTCTTCGATGCCGCACGTAACGCGATTGTCGTCGCGCCCGACCGCCATGCCGCGCGCTGGCAAGCGGCACGTGGCGCCGAGACGGTGCCGGTGCCGAAGCCGACTTTGCGGACCATCGTCAAGATGCTGCGCGTGCATCAGTGGCTGAAGAATTCGCTGATCGCTGTGCCGATGGTGCTCTCGCATGAATATTTCAACACCGACATGATCTGGGAATGCCTGCTGGCATTCGTCTCGTTCAGCGCGGTGGCATCGGCCATCTACATCCTCAACGATTTCTTCGACCTCGCGCTCGACCGCAAACACCTCACCAAGCGCAACAGGCCGTTCGCCAGCGGTGCGCTGTCGATCCCGTTCGGACTTGGCGCGATCGCGGTGCTTCTGGCGATCGGCATCGGCACCGGGCTGTTTCTGTCGCCCGAATTCTTGGCTGTGCTCGGCGGCTACATGGTCGTCACCACTGCCTATTCGCTGTCGTTCAAACGCATGCTGCTGGTCGATGTGCTGACGCTCGCCGGCCTCTACACGATCCGCGTCCTGGCCGGCGCGGCGGCGACCGGCGTCGACGTCTCGTTTTGGCTATTGGCCTTCTCTATCTTCTTCTTCCTGTCGCTGGCGCTGGTGAAGCGCTTCGTCGAATTGCGCACCACCGCCATCCCGCCTGGCGAGCGCATTGCCGGTCGCGGCTATCGCACCGAAGACCAGGAGATCGTCGCCCAGGCCGGCATGGCCTCGGCCTTTTCCTCGGCGCTGGTACTGGCACTCTACATGGACAGTGTCGCGGTGCGGGAACTCTATCCGCATCCATGGCTGATCTGGCCGCTGGCGCCGATCGTGCTTTATCTCACCATGCGCGTCTGGATCCTGGCGCGCCGCAACGAGATGCATGACGATCCAGTCGTGTTCATCATCCGCGACTGGCGCAGCCAGATCGTGGTGCTGATCGGTGCGGTGATGCTGGTCATCGGGGGCTGGTAGGCATGGCCATCGAGCGGTTCCCAAGCTTCGGCCTTGCCACACCGCCGGCGCCGCGCGCCATCGGTGCCGACGAGGCGATCGCGCTGCTGAAGGGCGGTCAGGCCAAGCCGGCGTCGCTGCTTGCCTATGGTAATGGCCGCTCCTACGGCGATTCCTGCCAGAACCAGGCCGGAGCGGTCGTCGATATGCGATCGCTGAACCGGATCCACGCCTTCAACGCCGAAACCGGTGTTCTCGAGGCGGATGCCGGCGTGCTGTTGTCCGACATCATCGCCCACGCCGCCCCTTACGGCTTCTTCCCCGCCGTTGTGCCAGGCACGCAATTCGTCACGCTCGGCGGCGCCATCGCCAATGACGTGCATGGCAAGAACCATCACCGGCGCGGCACCTTCGGCTGCCATGTCGAGAGCTTCACGCTGCTCAGGTCCGATGGAAGGACCCATCGCTGCTCGGCGACAGACAATGCGCGGCTGTTTGCGGCGACGATCGGCGGCATGGGCCTGACCGGTCTCATCCTGTCGGCCTCGATCCGGCTGATGCGGGTGCATTCCCTCGACATCGTCGAAAAGGCGACGCCGTTTCGCGATCTTGGCGAATTCTTCGACCTGGCCGAGGCTGCCGATCAGGCCAACGAATATGCGGTCGCCTGGATCGACCAGTTGGCCGGCGGCCGCAACAGCGGTCGCGGCCTGCTGTTGTCGGGCAATCACGCCGAGCACGGCTCGCATGCCGCCTCGCGCGTCGGCGGCAATTTCTCGGTGCCGGTCCAGCCGCCGTTCAATGTGCTCAGCCGGCCGTTCCTGACCGCCTTCAACGCTGCCTACAGGTGGAGGAAGAGCCGGGCAACGGTGCCGCGCCGGGCCGGATATCAGGGCTTCTTCTTCCCGCTCGACGGCGTGCGCAACTGGAACCGGCTTTATGGGCCGAAAGGGCTTTTCCAGCACCAGAGCGGGATGCCGGAAGAGACGGCGCGCGAGGCCGTGCCGGCATTGCTTGCGGCTGCAAGGAAAGCCGGGCAGGGCTCGTTCCTCACCGTGCTGAAACGCTTTGGCTCCATCCGCTCGCCGGCGCTGCTGTCGTTTCCGCGTCCCGGCTACACGCTGACACTGGATTTCCCCAACAAGGGCGCCGCGACGCTGACACTGCTGCGGGAACTCGACCGCATCACGGTCGAGGCCGGCGGCGCGGTCAATCCGTACAAGGACGCCCGCATGGGGGCCGAAATCTTCGCTTCGTCCTTTCCCGAATGGCAGCGGCTGGAAGCGCTCCGAGACCACGCCTTCATGTCTGACTTCTGGGCGCGCACTGCGAAGAGATTGGATGCGTGACGAGACTCGGTCGAGGCGGCCGAATAGATAAAATTCGAATAATTCTTGGCTAATTGATGGTTAATAATACGATTCACTCAAAATATTGTTGGGACTTCACCAAATGTTTGCGGGTTTGTAATAGGAAGCGTGAAGGGGTGGCTTGGAACACATGAAATACATCGTCTTCATTCTCTTTACGGTCATGACCAATGCTGCTGCACAGCTGATGCTGAAGCAAGGCATGATGTCGCTCGGGCCGATCTCGTTCGAGGGGGGCAATCCGCTCGTCAAGCTGCTACAGATCGTCTTCAGCCCCTGGGTGTTCCTGGGCCTCTGCACCTTCGTCATCTCGATGGCCTCGCACCTCTACGTGCTGTCCAAGGTCGAGCTCTCCTTCGCTTATCCGTTCCTCAGCCTCGCCTATGTCGCCGTCGCGATCTTCGCCTATTTCGTCTTCCGCGAGGATCTCAATGGCTGGCGCATCGCCGGCATCGCCTTCATCTGCGTCGGCACGGTGCTGATCGCGCAGAGTGGGCGAGGGCATGAGGACCAGACCGCTTCCATCACACCCGACAAGATCCAAGCAAACGAGATCGTTCGATGAGACATGTGATTTTCGGCGGCGACGGTTTCGTCGGCCGCCATCTTGCCCCGAAGCTCGTGGCCGATGGTGAAGAGGTTGTCGTCGCCGACATCGTCAAAAGCGACCTGCCGCATTACCGCGGCGTCCGCTTTATCCAATGCGACGTCACCGATCCGGCCTCGGTCGCCGCGGTTGGGCTGGAGGCCGACGACATGGTCTACAATTTGTCGGCCAAGATGCTGTCGCCGATCCAGGTGCGCGCCAAGCGGCACGATTTTTTCTTCCCTGTGAATTTCCACGGCACCGAGCACATCATGCAGGCCATGGACGGAGCCGGTGCGTCAAAACTCGTCCACTACACGACCGACATGATTTACGGCCACACGGTTACGCAGCCGATGACCGAAGAACATCCGGTCGCGCCGCTGGGCGAATATGGCTGGTCGAAGCAGAAGACAGAGGAGCTTGCCGCCGAATGGCGCAAGCGCGGCATGTCGATCTCGCTGTTTCGCCCGCGCCTGATCATCGGTCCCGGCCGGCTCGGCATCCTGGAAAAACTGTTCAAGCTGATCGACTGGAATTTTCCGGTGCCGATGATCGGTTCGGGCAGGAATCCCTATCAGTTCATCTCGGTGTTCGACTGCGCCGAGGCCGCCCGCGCGGCCTGGAAGGCCGGCGTGCCAAACGAGGCCTATAATCTCGGTTCGCTCAATCCGCCGCCGGTCAAGAAGCTGCTCGGCGATCTGATTAGGCATGCCGGCTCGAAATCGATCCTGATCCCGACACCGGGCTGGGCGGTCAAGCGCACGCTCGACCTGCTCGACCTGATGAACATGCCGATCATGGACCCGGAACAGTATCTGATCGCCGACGAGGAGTGCGTGCTCGACGTGTCCAAGGCCGGGCGTCAGCTCGACTGGGTTCCGCAATATCGCGACGAGGACATGCTGATCGCTGCCTATAGCGAGTACCGCGCCAAGAAGGCCGGTTACGCAGTCGCCACCACACATGTGCCCGCCGAATAGCGGCTCGCAAAACAGCTTTCGTTGCGCCCGATCCTGGTCGTGCGCGCAGACAGGAGATCGAAATGACCGTCATGGCCAAGCCCGAACAGATCAATTTGCGCACCATGGTCAGCGCGCCGGCGCTGTCGCCCGCCACTATCGCCAAGCCCGACCTGATCAGCGTCGAGCAGGCCAAGGCGATGGACGTCGCCCGCATGACCGATCTGTTCAAGGCGCATCTCAACCCCGGCCAGCTGCATTTCATGAAGCTGCTCGGCTTCCACAAGATCAAGATCGAGCGCGCCGAAGGCATGTTCTACATCGACCAGAACGGCCGCAAGATCCTCGATTTCTTCGGTGGCTTCGGTTCGCTGGCCTTCGGCCACAACCATCCGCGCATTCTGGAAGCACGCAAGAAGTTCCAGGAGGAGAAGCGCCAGGAAATCGCCATCGCCTTCATGTCGCAATATGCGGCGGCACTTGCGCACAACATCGCCAAATGCTCGCCCGGCGATCTCGACATGGTGTTTCTGGGTTCGTCCGGCTCGGAAGCGATGGAAGCGGCGGTTAAGCTCGCCGAGCGCGCCGCCGGTCCGAAGCGACCGAAGATCGTCTATGCCGAGAATTCCTTCCACGGCAAGACCAAGGGCGTGCTGGGTATCACCGACGGCCAGCTCTACCGGGCCGACTTCAAGGTGGCCGAAAACACGGTCCGCATCCCGTTTGCCGACATCGAGGCGGTCGAGCGCCTGTTCCGTTCCGACCCGGAGGTCGGCGTCATCGTGCTGGAAACCATCCAGGGCGGCGGCGGCATCATCCAGGCGCCTGCCGAATATTGGCAGAAGCTGCGCGCGTTGTGCGACCAGTATGGCGTGCTGTGGGTCGCCGACGAAGTGCAGTGCGGCTACGGCCGTTCGGGCCGATTCTACGCCTTCGAGCATTACGGCGTCATTCCCGATGTAACCGCGCTGGCCAAGTCGCTTGGCGCCGGCAAGGCGGCGGTGGGAGCCATGATCGCGCGGCGCGAGGTCTACATGAAGGCCTATGGCACGCCGAAAACGGCGATGATCCATGCCATGGCCACCTTCGGCGGCATGGGCGAGGCCTGCGTCACCTCGATCGAGGGGCTCAACGTGCTCTACGACGAGGGGCTGATCGACAATGCCGCCGTCACCGGCGACTATTTGCTGCAGCGCCTGCAGACGCTCAGGGAAAAGTACCCGAAGATCATCAAGGATGTGCGCGGCAAGGGTTTTATGGTCGGCCTGGAGTTCCACGACTTCTCGCAGACCTTGCCGATGGTGCTGCGGCCGATCGTCAGCGTGCTCGACGACAAGCTGAAGGGCTCGCTGTCGGGCTTTGTCGGGGCGCTGCTTTTGCGCGACTACGACGTGCTGGTCGCCTTCACCGAATACAACCGCAACGTCATCCGGCTGGAGCCGCCGTTGATCTGCCAGCGCGAGCATGTCGACCGCTTCGTCAATGCCTTCGACAGCCTGCTGTCGCGCGGCATCGTGGGAATCGTGAAGGACTTCGTCAAAAGCCAAGTCCGTTAGAAACGAAGCTCGCCGAGTTCGACAATGCTGACCAGGTCGCCCGCACCAGACAACCTACTCGACCGGCTCACCGGGGCCGGCCTGGCGTGGGGCGAGGGGACTTATGCGCGGCTGGCGGCACCGATCGGCGCGGCGGCCTTTGCCCTCTATATCCTTTTTACGGGGTTCACGGCATGGGTGATGCCCGACGCCAACTGGGACATGCTGCCCTATCTCGCTATATCGGAGGAAGGCACCTATCCCGATGCGCAGGCGCTGCATGACTACGCCTACAACACCGTCAAATCAGGCGTTTCAGCTGGCGACTACAAGGCGCTGACCGATGATGGCGGCGGCTTCCGCAGCCACATGGCGGAGAATGCCGCCGACTTCCACTCGCTGCTCGGCATGTACCGGATCAAATTCCTCTATGCCGAGATCCTGTCGACACTGAGCGCGGTGATGTCGCCGGTCGAGGCGATGCGGCTGGTGCAGGTGTTTTCGGTGCTGCTGTTCGGCGCGATCACGCTGCTCTGGCTGCGCTCGGAAAAGGCACTGGCTTTAGCGCCGGCGGTCGGCGCGGTGCTGATCATGGCCGATTTCGGCGATGCGGCGCGTGCCTCGACGCCGGATCTGCTCACATCGGCGCTGTTGCTTGGCGGGCTCTATGCCTATGTTCGCGGCCGCGAGATGGCGACCGCGATCCTGCTCTTCCTCGCTTTCATGGTGCGGCCGGACAATATTGTTTTCCTTGCAATTTTCGCTGTGCTGCTGGTCGCGTACCGGCAGTGGACATGGGGCGCGCTGGCCGGTTTCGCGGCTTCTTTCGTCGCCTATTTCGCCATCTCGCACTGGGCCCATCATCCCGGCTGGTGGCCGCATCTGTGGTTCTCCAGCATCGAGCAGCACTACAATATGGATGGGTTCGAGCCGCCATTCTCGGTCACGGCCTATCTCAGGGCGTTTGCTACCTCGCTGCTGCGCGCCGTCAGCCTGAACAGCTGGGTCGGCGTGTCGGTGTTGGCACTGGCCGGCTGGTTTGCCGCCGCCCGCGCGGGCTTCCGCCTCGATCGCCGCGCCGGCATCCTGTTTGCGGCGCTGGTGCTCGGTGCGCTGGCGAAGTTCACCGTCTTCCCGATCCACGACACCCGGATCTATTTCCCCCATCTGATCCCGCCATTCCTGCTGCTGGCGACGCCGTTCATGGCGCTGTGGGCAGCCGTAGCTCGCGGCCAGAATCGCGCTGCCATGCAAATCATTCCCGGAGACAAGTCATGAGTTCGCTATCCAGCCTGGCGCGCGTTGCCTTGTCGCTTGGTCTTCCCAAGGGCGTTCTCGATCGCGGCCCGTCGCTGCGCGGCACGAAATTCCTGGCCAAGGCGGCGCTGAAGGCGCGCTTCGGTGGGGCAGGGCGACCGTTCCAGATGGTCAATGTCGGCGCCTGCGACGGCGCGCTGTTCGACGATGTGACACCGTGGCTACACCGGATTCCCGGTGCACGGGCCATGCTTGTCGAGCCGATCCCGTACAACCAGGAGAGACTGCGCGCCAATTATCCCGACACCGGCCGGTTCATCATCGAGCCGGTGGCGGTGACAAAGACCAGGGGGACGATCACCGTCCATACCTTCGATGCCGCCGCGCTCGAGGCCGGCACGCTGCCGATCGAATTCATCGGCTGCTCGTCGGTTACCGACACCAATCTGATGTCGGGCAAGAATGCCTGGGGCGAGGCCGACGCCAACTTCAACAAGTTCGCGCCGCATCTCAGGGACATCGAGGTGCCATCCGAGACCTTGCAGACGCTGCTCGACCGCAACGGCATCACCCATATCGACGCCTTCCTCGTCGATTGCGAGGGCGCCGACTGGATCGTCTTCGAACAGCTTGACCTCAAGCGCTACCGCCCCGGCATGATCAAGGTCGAGGTCGGCGCGCTGCCGGCAGCCGAGATCGGCCAGGTCGTGGTCAAGCTCAAGACGGCAGGCTATCAGGTGGGGTTCCAGGCCGAGGATGTCTGGGCCTTCGCCTGAGTTAGCCCACCGAAAAGCGAACCGTCCCGGCGCCCGGTGTGAAGCATTCTGCCGTCTGGTCGCTCGGCTTTTTGCCAATGTCGCAAACAGGCTTCAATCCTGCTGCCGCTCCGCCCTATAGTCCGCCCGCAAAACGCTTTGGAGTCGCGGGCAATGGCAGAGTTTCCGAAAAAGGCGAAGGTCGTCATCATTGGCCTCGGCGGTATTGTCGGCGCATCGATAGCCCATCACCTGATCGAGCGCGGATGGGATGACATTGTCGGCATCGACAAGTCGGGCATCCCGACCGACATCGGCTCGACGGCACACGCCTCCGACTTCTGCTACACGACCAGCCACGATTTCCTGTCCTGCTGGACGACGCTCTACTCCATCGATTTCTACGAGAAGATGGGCCATTACGCGCGTATCGGCGGCCTCGAGGTCGCGCGTGTCGGCGATGACAGCCGCATGGAGGAGATCAAGCGCAAGATCGCCTCGGCCAAGGCGTTTGGCACGCGCGCCCGCCTGATCGAGCCGGCCGAGATCAAGGAAAAATTTCCGCTGATCGAAGAAGCGATTGTGCAGGGCGGCCTGTGGGATCCTGATGCCGGCTTGGTCATCCCGCGCTCGCAGACGGTCGCCGGCAAGCTGGTCGACCAGGCGGAAGCGTCGGGCAAGCTCAAATCCTTCGCCAACACATCGGCCCGGTCGCTTGTCGTCAAGGACGGCCGCATATCAGGCGTGATGACGGACCGCGGCACCATCGAGGCCGACTATGTCGTCGTCTGCGCCGGGATCTGGGGCCGGCTGATCGCGGAAATGGTGGGCGAAGACCTGCCGGTCATGCCGATCGACCATCCGCTGACCTTCTTCGGCCCCTACAACGAGTTCGCCGGCACCGGCAAGGAGATCGGCTGGCCGCTGCTACGCGACCAGGGCAATTCGGCCTATATGCGCGACACCGGCGATCCCAAGACCGCCGAGGGCGGGCAGATCGAATGGGGCTATTACGAAGAGACCAACCCGCGCCTTTGCCATCCACGCGACCTCTTGGAGAAGGACCAGGCGCGGCTTTCACCCTCGCAGCGCGACCTCGACATGGAACAGATCCTGGCCCCGCTCGAACGCGCCATGGAGTTGACGCCGATCCTCGGCGAACTCGGCTACAACGAGAGCCATTCCTTCAACGGGCTTCTCCAGGTGACGGCCGATGGCGGCCCGTCCATGGGCGAAAGCCAGAAGGTGCGGGGCCTGTGGTATGCCGTCGCCATCTGGGTCAAGGATGGTCCCGGTATGGGCAAGCTCATCGCCGATTGGATGACCGACGGCCGCACGGAAATCGACCACCACGCTATCGACTATGCGCGCTTCTATCCGCACCAGACCAAGGAGCAGTTCATCTGGGATCGCTGCACCGAGACGGCGATGAAGGTCTACAATCCGGCGGTGCATCCGCGCGAGCCGTTCTCCAAGGCCCGCAACATCAGGCGTTCGCCGTTCTGGGAGCGCGAGAAGGAGCTCGGCGGCTATTTCATGGAGCTGGGCGGCTGGGAGCGCGCGCATGGTTATGCCGCCAACGAGCACCTTTTGGAGAAGTATGGCAACCGGGTGCCGGTGCGCGCAAACGAGTGGGACAACCGCCATTTCTGGCGCGTGTCCAATGCCGAACATCTCGCGATGAGCGAGGATTGCGGCATCGTCAACCTGTCGCACTTCGCCATGTACGATATCGAAGGTCCGGACCATGTCGCGCTGCTGGAATGGCTGTGCGCGGCCAAGATCGGCGGCGACAACAACATCGGCAAGGGCATCTACACCCACTTCCTCGACGAGGAAGGCATGGTGCGGGCCGACTTTACCGTCATCCGCATGGCCGACCGCTGTCGTTTGATCGACGGGGCGGATGCCGGCCCGCGCGACTTCCAGTACATGCGCCGCACGGCGCAGGACAAAGGCTTTGATGTCATCATCACCGATGTGACCGAGAAGTATGTCACCATCGGCATCTGGGGTCCGAACGCCCGGGCGACCCTGCAGAAGGAGGTCGAGAATCCTGATGGGTTGTCGCATGAGAATTTCCCCTTCGCGACGATCAAGCCAGTCAGGATCGGCGGCAAGGACGT
The DNA here is from genome assembly GCF_003997495.1 of Mesorhizobium sp. M7A.F.Ca.US.008.03.1.1. Lineage (GTDB taxonomy): Bacteria > Pseudomonadota > Alphaproteobacteria > Rhizobiales > Rhizobiaceae > Mesorhizobium. The sequence continues at coordinate 88,579 of NZ_RZRU01000008.1, forward strand.
CACCGCTTTCCGCATCTCCTATGTCGGCGAGCAGGGCTGGGAACTGCATATGCGCTACGAGGACGGTCTCGCTGTCTGGGACGCGCTGCGCTCGACCGGCGTGATGCCTTTCGGCGTCGAGACCTATGCCAACACGCGCCGCATGGAAAAGAGCCTGCGCCTACAGAACGCCGACCTTCTGACCGAATACAATCTGCTCGAGGCGGATCTCGCTCGTCCAAAGGTCAAGGAGAACGATTTCTGCGGTAAGGCCAAGCACGTCGAATACCGCGCCCGCCAGCACCAGCCGGCCATGCTTTGCACGCTGGTGATGACCGAAAACGTCGATGCGAAAGGCGTTGCCCGTTATCCGGTCGGCACGATGCCGGTGATGGACCCGAAGACCGGCGAGACGCTGGTCGACGAACTCGGCCGGCGGTCCTTCACCACCTCGATGGCCTACGGTCCGACCATCGGCAAGAACATCGGTCTCGCCTACCTGCCGTGGGCGTACGCCCAGGAAGGCCGCAAGCTCACGATCGAGTATTTCGGTGAGACCTATCCGGTCGAAGTGGCGGCCGTCGGCTACAAGCCGCTCTATGATCCGGAGAATTTGAAGCCGCGCAGCTGATTGCGCGCCGGCGCAAAGGGCATGAAGGCAAAAGCCTGGCCGTCGGCTTTTCTCTTTTTAAACAGGCTGTTTTCGCTTAGCCTTGCGGCATGTCTGCTTTTGCCTGCGCAAGACATTTCCTTTCATGCTGCGCCGCGCTGGCGCTGACGCTTTGGCTGACGCCAGTATCCCTCGCGGACGTGCCGGTCGACGTCGAGTTGGTGCTGGCCGTCGATGTCTCGCTGTCGATGTCTCCGGACGAACTCGAGATCCAGCGTCACGGCTACGCAGCGGCACTGACACACGACAATGTGCTTCAGGCCATTGCCGACGGTGCTTATGGCAAGATCGCCGTCACCTATGTCGAATGGGCCGGCACCAGCTGGCAGCGCGTCATCGTGCCGTGGACAGTAATCGCCAGCCGCACCGACGCGGAGCGCGTGGTTGCGCAATTGTCGGCGCAACCGCCCAACAGCGCGCGGCGCACCTCGATCTCCGGAGCGCTGGAGTTCGGCAACGACCTGTTCGCCGAAAGCGGCTACCAGGGCACGAAGCGGGTCATCGACATTTCGGGCGACGGCCCCAACAACCAGGGTGCGCCGGTCAATCTGACCCGCGACGATCTAATCAAGCAAGGCATCGTCATCAACGGCCTGCCGCTGATGACGCGAGGCGGTTTTTCGGGCGCCTATGACGTCAATAATCTCGATCGCTACTACAGCGACTGCGTCATCGGTGGTCCCGGAGCCTTCATGATCCCGGTCAATGACTGGACGCAGTTTCCCGAAGCCATCCGTCGCAAGCTGGTGCTGGAACTCGCCGGCCCGGCCTCGCCGCAATGGGCGGCGGAAGAAGCCGCGCATCCGCCGGTGATATTGGCGCAGGAGAGATCCACCACCGACTGTCTGGTCGGCGAGAAAATGTGGCGGAACCGCAGCTGGATGTTCGACAGCCGCTAAAGCTCTTCCCGTTGAGCGTGATCTTTGGCCAAACCGGCTCCATTCTTGCCCGCTGCCCATCTGTTCGGGCTTACGCTCCAGGCTTGCCTCCGCGACCGAAGCAGTGGCAAACTGGGCAGCGCGCGTGACCCAGCCAGGAGCGCGGCCGAACCGAGGAAACACCGATGAGACATCTTGCCATCCTGACCGCAGTCGCGTCCGTGCTTTATGCCGACGTCGCCAGCGCCCAATACAACGACCAGGCTGCCTGCATCATGTTCGAGAACGGGAATTTTCGCGGGCGGTCCATCGGCATGGGTGCTGAGGACTCCGTGAATTTTCGTGGCGGCCAGTTCTGGAATGACCGTGTGTCGTCGGTGATCGTTCGCCGCGGCTGCACGCTCGTGGCCTATGAGGATTCTCGGATGGGCGGCCGCTCGATCGAGATCACGCGCAGGATCCGCAATTTGGGCGGCAGTGACTGGAACGACCGTATCTCCTCGGCGGAATGCACCTGCGACGACTACTGAGGTTCAGGCGGCGCGGCGGAGCGCAGAACGGTTGCGTATCGGATCAGGCCGCCAGCAGCTGCTTGCGGTCGACGCGCTCCTGCTGCGGTGAGCGGGCGTAGAGCTCGCGGTAACATTTGGAGAAATGCGAGGCCGAGACGAAGCCGCAGGCGACCGCCACCTCGACCACCGGCATCGAGGACTGGATCAAGAGATGCCTGGCGCGGTCGAGCCGGATTTCCAGATAGTAGCGGGCAGGGGAGCGGCCCATCTCGGTGCGGAACAGCCGCTCGATCTGGCGGCGCGACAGGTCGACATGGTCGGCGATCTCGATCAGTGACAGCGGCTCCGACAGATTGCCCTCCATCAGTTCGATGATGGTCAGCACTTTCGAGTTCTGGACGCCGAGGCGGGCGCGTAGCGGCAGGCGCTGGCGGTCGGTGGGGCTGCGCACGCGGTCGGTCAGCACCTGCTCACAGACGCGGTTGACGAGGTTCTCGTCAAAGTCGTCGCCGATCAGCTTTAGCATCATGTCGAGTGCGGCGGTGCCGCCGGCGCAGGTGTAGATGTTCTGGTCGATCTCGAAGAGGTCGGCAAAGACATTGGCCTTCGGGAACGCCTCGGAAAAGCCCGGCAGGTTCTCCCAGTGGATGGCGCAGCGCTTGTTGGACAGCAGGCCGGCGGCGGCGAGGATATGCGCGCCGGTGCACAAGCCGCCGACCGCGACGCCGCGATTGTATTCCTCGCGCAGCCAGGCGAAGGCGGACTTGTTCTGGTAGCGCTCGACATTGATGCCGCTGCAGACGATGGCCATGTTCGGCCGGTCGGGGCCTGCCATCTTCTTGCGCTCATCCTCGAGCGAGGTGTTGACCGCGCATTCGACCCCGTTCGAGGCGCGCACCGGCTTGCCGTCGATGCTGGCGAGGCGCCAGCGATAGGCCTCGTAGCCGAGCATGCGATTGGCCGAGCGCAGCGGGTCGAGCGCGGTCGCAAAAGCGATCATGGTGAAATCGGGAATAAGGAAGAATACAAACGATCGCTTGATCGGATGCTTTACGGCGTTCAAGGGAACCTCACAGCCATGGCGCGAACAGGATGTCGCGAATAGCATAGCGACATCAGGAAAAACCATGTCTGTCAATCGGCTACGCCGCTACGACAAGATTAAATTTGCGACATGGGTCGCAAATGGGCAATCGGCGTGCAGCCAGCCCTGGAAGTGGCACCAACTGTTCAAGGGACGGGCAACGTACGGCCTGCGCGCAGCACAAAAACGCCGCCTTGGCTGGAGCCAGGCGGCGTTACGGTTTTAAAGCAGCGGCAGGGATGCGCTGCCTCTAAAAATCTTCAGGCGACGAAGCCAAGGCGCGCCGCATTCATGGCGCCGGTCTGGCCGGGCATGGTGTTGGCAAGACGCTGACGCTCGAGAGCGGTGGTCAGGTTCATTTCGCGGCGGGCAAAGAGGCGTGCAAAAAGCTTCATAATCATCTCCATTTGTTGCTCAGACGGGTCGCCTTCGCTTGATGGAGTGGGGCAGCTCGTTTGCTGGCGCTGATATAGGTTTGTGTAAGCAGAAACTAAATCGCAAAAGCGAAGCGCTTGATATGAAATGCGACATCGATTGCGACAGATTTGGGCAAGGTGCCCAAAATTTACGATTGTTTACAAGGCATTAATTGGAAGCAGGAGCTGCTATGCGGCTTTCTCATATGCGTCATGCGCCGGCGACATGGCTCCAAAAACTCATTTGAATACAAATGAAACAGAGAAGGCCTGCCGGGCGGGCTGCGCGGCAGGCCTTCAGCACATGGTACACACGATCTACTTTGCTCCAGCCCAGGATCCGATGCCATTGCGAGTACCGGTCTTGGTGTCGGACGCTTCAGGCCAGCCGATATCCTTCTGCAGTTCGATCGGCAGGGAGCGGATGGCGCGCTCGGTCTGATAGCGGGCGCGGGCCGCGCTGAATTCGGTCGCGATGCGACCGAGGGACGACAGGATAGACATTTCATTCTCCTTTGGTGGCGAGTTGGTTACGTCGGGTCTGTTTCAACTTCATTTCGTGTCGAATGCAGGTCTGTGTCGGGGTCGTTTCATGGCTGCTTGTGGCAGCAACCTGCCTCGATGGAGTTGACTATCCTCCCAATCTGATGTTCAATCAAACGAAATGGAATGATGCTTTGTATCAGAAAAATTGAAGGTCGGTTCCCATGAACGCCCCGCTCAATCATCCGCTGCCGCTGCTCGATCTCGACGTTTTGCGCACTTTCGTCGCGATTGCCGAGACCGGCAGCTTTACCACCGCAGCCAATGCCGTCTACCGCACGCCGTCGGCCGTCTCCATGCAGATCAAGAAGCTGGAGGATATTCTCGGCCGCTCGGTGTTCGCCCGCGACGCCCGTTCGGTGTCGCTGACCACGGACGGCGAAATGCTGCTCGGCTATGCCCGCCGGCTGCTGTCGATCAACCGCGAGGTGGTGTCGAAGTTCATCATTCCCGAGATTGTCGGTGTGGTGCGACTTGGTTCGCCGGACGATTACGGCGAGCGCGTGCTGCCGCATGTGCTGAAGCGTTTTGCGCAGTCGCATCCGTCGATCGCCGTTGACGTCACCATCGACCAGAGCAGCAATTTGCGCCGGCGCATGGACGACCGGGCGCTCGACATCACGCTGTTGACCAATTCCTACAAGACCAGCGCGCTCGGCGCCGAGGTGCTGCTGACCGAGCCGATCGTCTGGGCCGGCGCCAAGGGCGGCTGCGCGCATCTGCGCGAGCCGTTGCCGGTGTCGCTTTGGGAAGAGGGCTGCGCCTGGCGCGCCGGAGCGCTCGATGCGCTTGGCCGGGAGGGCCGCAACTACCGCATCGCCTATATGAGTGCGCACACGGCCGGCCAGCGCGCCGCGATCATGTCCGATCTCGCCGTGGCGCCGTTGCCGAAGTCGTTCCTCGGCAATGACATGGTCGAACTCTGCCCGAAGGACGGCATGCCCGACATTGGGACCTACAATCTGGCGATGGTGGTGGCGCCGGACGCCAGCGCCCCGGTCAAGGCCGTTGCCGACCACATTCGCGCGACTTTCGAAGTCTTCCGGGAAACCGGCAAGTTCTGACCGGCTGGTAAGGATGATAATATAGAGCTACTCCGCCGCTTCGGCGGGGCGCTCTTCAGTCCTTATTCTCGTGTCTTGCACGATCCGGCTCTCCCCGAGAAATTCGACGATGCGCTCGCGGGCGCGCCGCGCTTCCGGCATGTCGATCAGCGGCCAGACGTGGAACATGCCTTCCTCATAGACAAGATCGATTTCAACGCCGGCGGCGCGGGCTTTTTCGGCGAAGATCAGATTGTCGGGAGTCAAAAGATCGCGCGAGCCGGTCAAAAGCAGTGTTCTTGGCAGCACTGACAGATCTCCATAGACCGGGCTGATATGCCAGTCGCTGGGATCGATGCCGGCACTGTACAGACGAATTGCCTCTCGTCCGCCAGCTATGCCCAGCCAAGGGTCGTTGCGTTCCGCCTCGAACACTGCGGGATTGGTAAGCGACACGTCAAGACCCGGCGAAATGAGCACATGCCGCGACGGCAGGGACAGTCCTTCTTCGGCGGCCATCATGGTCAGGACCACAGCCATATTGCCGCCGGCGGAATCGCCCATGAAGACGATGTCTTCGGCCTCCGTCTCGGCGAGCATCTGCCGGTAGACATCGCCAACCATTCCGAACATGGCATGGAAATCGTGTTCGGGGGCGATTGGATAGATCGGCACCGTGATTGCGTAGCCCAATCGATCCGCCATGTCGGCGATCAGGTGCCAATGATAGGGCGTGATTTCAAAGACATAGGCGCCGCCGTGCAAGTAGAGAATCCGCTTCTGCTCGTCGGCTCTGGGGGCGATTTCGTAGACAGGAAAGCCGTCCACGGTATGTGTCTGGATGTCGAGACGCTGATACAGCGAGGCGGGCGGCCGGTGGTTCTCGGTCTTGCGCGCGGCCGCGATCCAGCGCTGCAGATTTTCCGGACTGGCAAATGCCTGCTTACGGCTGTGCCGCAGGACAAAAGACACGACATGGCTTTTCAAGCTTGGCATGCGGATACACGAACTTCGGCCAAAGCCGACTAAGAGAACCCCCTAAATTGGAAGATCGTGCCGTGGCTGAAAATGTCAAGATTTACGCCCGTGTCTACACGGCGGTGTGATCCGCGCCGTGGTGGTCAGCGACGCGGTAAAAGTGCGGCACGCAGCCGGTTGCTCGTCGCCGGGGACATGCGAGATCCCTGGCGCATGCCGAGCAATTTGCATTTGTCGGCGAAGGTCATCAGCGTGCGGCGCTCCAGATGGTGTTGATGAGCGCTGCCTTTTCGCTGGATCGCGGCGATACCGGCCAACCAATATCCTTCTGGATTTCAGGCGGCAGACTGTTCAGCAGGCGCCGCGCCTTGCTGCGGTCGTGAGCATTCTTGATGGCCGTGCCATAGCGGCCGAGGCTTTCGAGCATTGACATCGTTGTCTCCCTGGAGCGTTGCGGCGGCTGAAAGATATTTCCTGCCTGCCGTTCGATGCCGGTTGAATGCGCCTGCCATGTATCTGGCCAATTTCACGAAAACAGCGTTTTTGTTTCCGGATCAAGCGATGCGGAAACATTTGCATGCAAACGAGTTTGGAAAGACGGCGGCTCGAGCGCGGCCGCCTATTCCCGGCCGCGCCGCCGCCCCTCGTGGCCTTCGCGCGAACGCCGGCGCGGGGTGGCGTCACCGACGACGCCGTCCTCGCTGACCGTCTTGCGCGGCGGCAATTTCACCGCCGCCGACAGCTTCGGGAACGGATCGACCTTGTTGGGCAGCGCCATGGCGTAGACGAAATGCTCCTGGAATTTCGGTTCCAGCGCCGTCTCGATCTTCTCGATCTTGCTGACCGTGTCCTCGATCTCGCGGCGATAGCCGCGATTGAGCAGCGCCATACGGGCGCCGGCACCGGCGGCGTTGCCGACGGCCGAGACCTTGTCGAGGTCGCAATCCGGGATCAGGCCGAGCACCATGGCGTATTTCGGATCGATGAAGGAGCCGAAGGCGCCGGCGAAATGAATGCGGTCGACATGCTCGGTATTCTGCTTTTCCATCAACAGCTTGGTGCCGGCATAAAGCGCTGCCTTGGCAAGCTGGATGGCGCGCACGTCGGTCTGGGTGATGGTGATCTTCGGCCCATCTTCCGTCAATGCGGCGGAGCCTTCCTTCAGCACATAGGAGAAGGTGCGGCCGTTGGCGGTGACGCGCGGCGAGCGGGCCGAAAGTCCGCCGTCGATGACGCCGTCTTCGGAAATGATGCCGGCGAGATACATCTCCGCCACCACTTCGATGATGCCGGAACCGCAGATGCCGGTGACGCCGGTTGCCTGGACGCTTTCCAGGAAGCCCGGCTCGTCGGACCACAGCTCAGAGCCGATGACGCGGTATTTCGGCTCCAGCGTATCGGGATCGATGCGCACGCGCTCGATGGCGCCGGGTGCTGCCCGCTGGCCGCCGGAGATTTCGGCACCCTCGAAGGCAGGGCCGGTGGGCGAGGAGGCCGCAACCACCCGCTGGCGATTGCCGAGTACGATCTCTGCATTGGTGCCGACATCGACGATCAGCATCATCTCGTCCTGGCGATGCGGGCCTTCCGACAGCGTCACCGCCGCCGCGTCCGCTCCGACATGGCCGGCGATGCAAGGCAGCATGTAGAGCCTGGCGCCCTGGTTGAGCTTCAGGCCGATGTCGGATGCCTTGATGTGCACCGCACCTGAGACGGCCAGAGCAAAGGGCGCGCCGCCAAGCTCGGTCGGATCGATGCCGAGGAACAGATGATGCATGATCGGATTGCCGACGAAGACGCTGTCCAGGATGTCGTTGCGCTGCACATTGCCTTCGGCGCAGACCTTGTCGACGAGACCCGAGATCGCCTCACGCACGGCGACCGTCATGCCTTCGCGGCCGTCCGGGTTCATCATCACATAGGAGACGCGACTCATCAGATCCTCGCCGAAGCGGATCTGCGGGTTCGACGTACCCGACGAGGCTGCGACGCGGCCCGACAGCAGCGACACCAGATGCATGGCAATGGTGGTCGAGCCGATGTCGCAAGCCAGCCCATAGGCTTCGTTCTTGAGGCCGGGCCACAGCGCCACGACGCGCGCTGTCTCGCTGTCGGCATCCTTGTAGATGGCGGCGGTCGCGGTCCAGTTGCCCTTGCGCAGGATGCCTTGCACCTGCGGCAGCAGATAAAAATCGAAATCGAGGCTTTTCAGGCCCCAATCGTGCATCAGCGCGATCTTCAGGCGGTCGAGATCGCCCAGCGGCTTGTGCATGTCGGGTTCTTCGATCTCGACATAGCACATGCGGATCGCCGCATCGCGGGCGATCACTCTCGTGTCGGCATCCTTGCGGATGGTCTGCGCGTTGATAACCGTGTCCTGCGGCACGTCGATGACGAGGTCGCCGAGGATCTGCGCCGAGCAGGAGAGGCGGCGCCGTTCGGGCAGGCCGCGGACGCGCTCATAGCGCTCTTCCTTGGCGCCCTTGGGCGTAATGTGGTCGTTGGAGGAGGTGATCTTGTGCTTGGCAAAATTGCCTTCCTGCACCTCGATCTGGCAGCGCCCACAGGTGGCACGTCCGCCACACACACTTTCGACATAGACGCCGAGCTGGCGCGCGGCATCGAGCACGGGCGTTCCGACTGGAAAACGCCCGCGCTTGCCGGACGGCATGAACAGCACGAGCGGATCGGTGATGTTGGCAGGTGAATTCACGATTGCGCGCTTATCCTCGGCCCATCCGGGCTTCACGGCCGCCACGGCGGCGACCGCCATTGTTGGCGCCGTCGCCCGGCGCGTTGACTTGCGTCGGGGCGGCGACCGCCTGGCCGCCTTCGGCCGGCTTGTAGTCCTTGTAGGTGCGGATCCAGTTGGTGCAGTTCTCGTCGGTGCCGTTCAGCACATTGGCGCCGCGCACGGCTTCCATTTCCTGCGGACGCACCGGGTTCATGATGGCTGATGTCATTCCGGCGCCGATCACCATCGGGATGAAGGCGGCGTTGATGCCGTGGCGGTGCGGCAGGCCGAACGAGATGTTGGACAGGCCGCAGGTTGTGTTGACCTTGAGCTCCTCGCGCAGGCGGCGCAGCAGCGCGAACACCTGGCGACCGGCGTCGCCGAGCGCGCCGATCGGCATCACCAGCGGGTCGACGACGACGTCATGCGCCGGAATGCCGAAATCGGCGCAGCGCTGCACGATCTTCTTGGCGACGGCAAAGCGCACGTCCGGGTCCATCGAAATACCGGTCTCGTCGTTGGAGATGGCGACGACAGGCACGTTGTACTTCTTGACCAGCGGCAGGATGGCTTCGAGCTTTTCTTCCTCGCCGGTGACGGAGTTGACCAGCGGGCGGCCCTTGGCAACCTTCAGTGCGGCTTCGATCGCGGCGGTGACGGAACTGTCGATCGACAGCGGCAGATCGACCAGCCCTTGCACGATCTCCAGCGTCTGCACCAAAAGGCCGGGTTCGGTCTCGTTCGGATTGACCGAGGTGACGCCGGCGTTGACGTCGAGCATGGTGGCGCCGCAGGCTGCCTGCTCCAATGCGTCCCTGATGACGGTCTCGAAATTGCCCGCGATCATCTCGGCGGCCAGCTTCTTGCGGCCGGTCGGGTTGATGCGTTCACCGATCACGCAGAACGGCTGGTCGAAGCCGATGATGATTTCTCGTGTCGCCGAAGCGACGATGGTACGGGTCATGAATTCTCTCCGCCGTGATATAAAGATTTCTTTATATCGTTGTCTGTTTTCGTTCAAGCGAATGGGTGGCCGTCCGCGCCGTCAGTGCGCAGTCTTCACCATGTCCACCTGCGTTTCGGTGATGTCGTCGTGCAAGATGCTGTCGAGCCGGTCGGCGACAAGCTGATCGTCGCGGCGGATCTCACGTTTCCATGGCTGGCGGCCCTTCAGCACGCCCGATTCATCGACGATCTCGGCAACATATTCTTCCTGCCGGTAGGCCATCACGTGAACGCCGGAAACGCCGGATATTTCCTTCACCTCGTTGATGATGTCGATGCAGAGCTGCTTGCCTTCCTTTTTCTGGTCCTGGGCGCCTTCCAGCCGCTTGATGACAGAATCGGGAATATGGATGCCCGGCACGTTCGAGCGGATCCATTTGGCCGTCTTGGCCGAGGCGAGCGGGCCGACGCCGACCAGGATGAAGCATTTTTCGGTGTAGCCGAGGTCGCGCACCTTCTGCATGTAGGTGCGGAACATCGGCACGTCGAAGCAATACTGGCTCTGTACGAATTGCGCGCCGGCGGCGATCTTCTTGCCCAGCCGATGCGGACGGAAATCGATCGGCGGCGCGAACGGATTGATCGCGGCACCCAGGAAAAGCTGCGGCGGCGTCGTCAGCTTGCGGCCGGACAGGAACTTGCCGTTGTCGCGCATGATGCGGCAGGTTTCCAGGAGGGACATGCAGTCGAGGTCGAACACCGGCTTGGCGCCGGGCTGGTCGCCGGCCTGCACGCCGTCGCCGGTCAGGCACAGCATGTTGGCGACGCCCATGGCGGCACCACCCAGCACGTCGCCCTGGATGGCGATCCGGTTCTTGTCGCGGCAGGCGATCTGCATGATCGGTGCATAGCCCATGCGGGTCAAAAGCGCACAGATGCCGACCGACGACATGTGGCAATTGGCGCCCGATGCGTCGACGGCGTTGATGGCGTCGACCCAGCCGTCGAAAATCTTCGCCCGGTTGTAAACGTCCTCGGGATCGGCACTATCGGGTGGGTTGAGCTCCGTCGTCACCGCGAACTCGCCGCGCCGCAGTACGCGCTCCAGCCGACCGCGCGAGGTGTGGCCGGGCAGGGGTTCGAGCGGCAGGTGGATGCCGGCCGGGTTCTCGTCGCGCTGGCGGCCGATCATGCCGACGCTCCGGTGTTGGCCGTCTCATTCTTGGCGGCAGCGGCCGCTTCGCGCGCGGTGGCCGCCTGTGCGGTCACCCGCAGCCAGGCCGAGGTTTCGCGCAGCGACTGGTCGACCGGCTTCTGTACAGTCAGGATCCTGTCGCTGTGCACCATGTTCTGCGAGCCTTCCCAGGCCTTGACCCAGACGCAGGGCATATCGGGCTCGACCTCGCAATTGCCGTTGGCGCGGACGCCGCCGCAAGGGCCGTTGCGCAATTGCTTGGGGCAGTTCATCGGGCAAGACATGCCGGTCGACGACAAGATGCACTGGCCGCACATGCGGCAGTCGAACATGAAGCCCTTGACGCGCTTCTCGACAAATTTGATCGGTCCTTCGACGCGGCCGTAGCCTATGCCCTTCCACAGCGGATGGAGGAGCAGGAACATATCGGCGAATTTGGCGTAGAACCATTCGAGCAGGCGCGAATGCCTGATCGACCAAAGCCGGACCGCAAAGGAACGCTGCACGCGCCGCTGCGGCGACACGTCGGCCGGTTTGTAGTCGGATTTCGGCGCTGCCTTCTTGACCAGAGTGGCCTGGGTAACTGGCTGGACAACCCTCTGGCCATCCTTGGCAGGAATGGTTTCAGACATTTTCTTTGCCGCCCGCCTTGACCAGCGCGACCAGCCGCTCACGGTCATATTTCGTGTCGATGTCCTGAAAAGCCTTCTCGACCTCGGCCTCGAGGTCGTCGCCGACCGGAATGGGATCGGCCTTGCGCCATTCGGCCAGATAGTCGTCGGTGCCGCCGGCGCCGGTGCGCATGGCGCACATGTCGATCGCCTCGGTGAAGCGCAGCGGCAGTTCACGCTTGGCGTTCTGCCGGCCCTTCTTGACGATGATCTGGGCGGGAATATCGCGCCAGTAGACGACGATCAGGTCGGCCATGAATTCTCACTCCTCGAAGTATCGAGCATTGCCGCAAGCGCAGTGGGGCCGCTTGTTATGGGACGACGCGCGCGCATTCAAAAGCGACGCATTTCAATGTCGTAAAATGAAAGGTGCGTTTATTCGTTTGCGGCGTCCGCCGGCAGCAGGCTCGACGCGTCGGAAAAGCTGGCGCGCGGCATGCCGTCCGGGACGAAAAACGCGCTACCAGATGCCGGTTCTGAGGCCCGTCCAGACGTAGAACCAGATCGTCGGATGATACCACAGTTTCGAAGGCAGGCCGGGATCGATCGTCGTGAGTTTTCCAGCCAGAGCATCGCTGACCGCCTCGACGCAGATGTCGCGCGAGAACGCCGTCTGGCGTAGCGCGTGACTTGAGATGGTGTCGCCTTTTTTCGATCTGCCGCGCGCTTGCTTCAGCACGCCACCAGTGTCGACGCCAGCGTCGACGAGGTGGACAGTCGTGCCGAAATTCTGCGCATCGCCTGATACCAGAGCCCAATAGCCGCCATTCATGCCGCGATATTTCGGCGTGATGCCCGCATGGTAGTTGAGCACCGGGCAGGGCATTTTGCTCAACATCTCAGCCGAGATTAGTCGGCAACCGTTGAGCAGCACAACGCCTGGCCGGATCTTCTGGATCGCCTGCAGGCACTCAAGCCCATTGGCCGAGGCTACCTGGATGATCTCCTGGCCTGGTCGCGGCTCAACCTCCAGCTGCTCCTCGGCAATCAATCGCGCGCTATGGCCGGCCAGGAATCGCTTGCCCAACCTGCTCAGCACCATCGTGCCAAGCTGGCCCATGGCGGAGATCCAGCCCTGGCGGCGAGCCCGGCCGCGCAGCAATTGCTTTTTGGATTCAGGGGTTTCGAGGACGACGCTGACAGGACCAACGCGATCGGCGATTGCATTGATCATAGCCCAGACATGCTGGCCGCCTCCGGTGACGACCACGATCGGACGTGTACTGGATCTTCCTGCTGCCATGGATCCTGCCCCCTCCAAGCAACCCGTTCTCGACAATGGACGGGATGCTAGGGTGTCCGGGTTAATCCTTGGTGATCATCTCATCGATACACCGTCAGCGCTTGAATTCGATGATATCGAGCTTCGATTCGTAGTAGGGCGCCGGGAATTCGATGCGCCATTCCTTGGCGCCATTGCGGAAGGCGTAGCCGACCTGGTCGCTTTGCGGGCCGCTGCCATAGGGCTTTGCCGGATCATCGTTGACATAAAAGGAGCCGAGATAGATCGCGCGTTTCTCGCCATCGTCGAAGAAGCGGCCCTTGGTGCGCTGCGAGCCGCTGATCTTTTCCAGCCGCCAGCCGGAACCGTCATCGGTCACCTTGCACTTGAACCAGCCATAGATGACGAGCGGCAAAGGTCCGCCGGCCTTGATCGTGCGGCACTGCCATTTGCCGGTCAGGTCCTTGTCGGAAAAAGCCACCAGCGGCTTTGCCAGCAGGGCATCGAGTTGCTTGACCTCGGACGGGTTGCCTGCCTTCGCCTCGGCAAGGGCTGCCTTGCGGGTCTCGCCATATTTGTCGAGCCGCGTCTTGTCGGCTGGGGTGATGAGTTTCTGCACCTGCCCATCGGCGAGCGCGGGGAGAGTGCAGCAGAGCAGGCCGACAAGGGCGAGCAGCGGGCGAAGTGTCATCGGAGGCCTCCCGGTTGATGTCTGGGACAGCGCCGCTGCCACCTGGTGCATAACTTATCGGGTCGCTGGCGCCTGTCATCCGTGCTTAACAGCGTCACGTTCAAAAATCATGGTGTGACGAATGCGAATCTTGCTCACGGGATCGTCGGGTTGGCTGGGCGGCGCGCTGGCGCCGCGTCTGCGCGCGCTTGGGCACGACGTCATCGGGCTCGATCCCATGCCATCGGTGGAGACCCACATCGTCGGCTCGATCGCCGACCGTGACCTTGTCTTGCACACGGTCCGCGGCAACCGGATCGAGGCGATCATCCATAGCGGCGCGCTGCACAAGCCCAACATCGAAAACCGCGCCAACAGCGATTTCGTCGCCACCAATGTGCAAGGCACGCTGAACCTGCTCGACGCGGCGGTGGCGGCCGGCGTGCAGCGCTTCGTCTTCACGTCGACGACCTCGCTGATGATTTCGCAAGCGATACGCGACGGGTTCAGCGGCGGTGCTCGGAAAGCTGCCTGGCTGACGGAGGCGATGTCGCCCGAGCCGCGCAACATCTACGGCGTCACCAAGCTTTCGGCCGAGCATCTCTGCCGTCTCTATCATATCCAGCATGGGCTGCCGGTGGTGGTGCTGCGAACGGCCCGCTTCTTCCCCGAAGCCGACGACATGGCGCATGCGATCGAACAATCGGACGCCAACACCAAGGCCAACGAGCTGTTGTTTCGCCGGTTGACAGTGGAAGACGCGGCCGATGCCCACATCCTTGCTCTCGAAAAGGCGCCGCAGCTGGGCTTTGACATTTTCATCGTCTCGGCACTGACGCCGTTCCACCCGGATGATTGCGCGGCCTTGATCGCCGATGCTCCGTCGGTCGTCGCGCGCTATTTTCCGGATTTTCCAGCACTTTACGCGCGAAGGGGCTGGACGATGTTTTCCTCCATCGACCGCGTCTATGACGCGTCGCGGGCGAGGGACAGGCTGGGTTTCGTCTGCAAGACGGGCTTTGCCGATGTGCTTGCGGCGCTGCGGGCGGAAGAGGGGCTGCCTAGCTCGTGACGGCAGCCGCCTGCGCCATTCCGGCCGTCAGGTCGCCATAGCCGGTGGCGCGGCGTTCGTAGACGAGACCGAGCATTTGGGCGGCCTTTTCGGCGACCTTGTCGAGCTCCGGATCATTGGTCTGGGCCAGATAGATCAGCTTCTCATAGTTGCCGAAATAGTCCTTGATCAGCTCCGGGTGCTTGTCGAGGCCGAGCGGCTTCATGAAGAAAGCGTCGAACTGCCGGCAGAGGAAATCCGTCATGTAGAACGACATCATGTCGTCGTCGGCGATTTTCGCGTAGGCATCCATGCCCTGGTAGAAGGCAAAGCAGTGCGGGCCGGCCATGCGCTCGACGCCATGCTTCTCGCAGATGCGGTCGAGCAGGCCGCCGGTGCCGCAATCGGCATAGCCGACGAAGATGTTGGTGTAGCCTTCAGCCTTGGCCTTTTCGATTGCCTTGTCCATGGCCGGAGCGATGCGGTCCGGATAGAAATGGAATTCCGCCGGCAGGCAGGTCAGGTCGAGGTGATCCAGTCCGAGCTGTTCCTTGACGGCCAGAACTTCGCGCGCAATCATCCCGCAGGCGATAACGAGCAGCCTGTCGTCTTGATTCGGTTTCGTTTTTTGCGTCTTGGCCATGGAACCCGTCGAGCCGGCCTTCGTTGCTGTGGCGCTAATTTATCTATTGAGGGAGACACCGTCCATGAAACTGCTACGCATCACGCCGATTGCCATCCTTGCCTGCGCCTTGGCCCTTGCGGCTTGCGCGAACACCGTCCGTGGCGTCGGCAGGGACGTCAAATCGACTGCCAAGGCGGTCGAAGACACCGTCACCAAGCCCTGATCCGCGCGGCCTTCTCCATCATCTGGGAACAAAAAAGCCGCGCTGCAAGGCGCGGCTTTCTCATTGTCCGTGCCGAATGGGCCAATCAGGCCGAAGCGCGCACATTGTGCTTGCGCTTCATGTAGTCCTTGGCGGTCTCGACCGCCACCGCCGCGTCACGGCAATAAGCGTCGGCGCCGACGGCCTTGCCGAATTCCTCGTTCAGCGGCGCGCCGCCGACCAGCACGACATAGTCGTCGCGGATGCCCTTTTCCTTCATCGTGTCGATGACGACCTTCATGTAAGGCATGGTCGTGGTCAGCAGTGCCGACATGCCGATGATGTCGGGCTGATGCTGCTCGATCGCATCGAGATATTTCTCGACCGCATTGTTGATGCCGAGATCGATGACGTCGAAGCCGGCACCCTCCATCATCATGCCGACGAGGTTCTTGCCGATGTCGTGGATGTCGCCCTTGACGGTGCCGATGACCATCTTGCCCTGCTTGGGCGCGCCGGTGGCGGCGAGCAGCGGGCGCAGGATGAACATGCCGGCCTTCATCGCGTTGGCCGAAAGCAGCACTTCGGGAACGAACAGGATGCCGTCGCGAAAATCCTCGCCGACGATGCGCATGCCTTCGACCAGCGCTTCCGTCAGCACTTTATAGGGCACCCAGCCGCGCTCGAGCAGGATGTTGGTGCCTTCCTCTATCTCTTCCTTCAGCCCGTCATAGAGATCGTCGTGCATCTGCTGCACCAACTCGTCGTCGGAAAGTTCGGAAAGGATGATCTCGTCGTCGGACATTTGTATCGAGCTCCTGCCGGCATCGCGACCATGTCGCAAGGCACACATCTTCGCGTTCATTACCTAACCCGCTGAGGGCATGTAGCCATAGCTGATTTGCGACTTCCCGCAAAAGGAAAGCGACCGTAACTCTCTTGGAATTCTTGTCGATTTTGCGACAGGCGTTGGCGCTGGCGGGCCGTTTCGAATAGGGTGCATGGCTACGATCTGGCAAGAAGCGGCGAGGCAGCCGCTATGGATTCCAGATAAGAACAGATTCAGGGAAGAACCACCATGAGCGAACACGCGGCAGTCGATCAGGAAGCGTCCAATGCGCGACGTGGGCGCGGCGCCAGCGGCGGTGCTGCTGCGCGGCGGGCAGCACGTTCCGGCGGCGGTCCGGGCACGCAGCTCACCTACATCAAACGCAAGATCAACGTTTACGAGGTGCTGGACGAGGAAGGCCTGGCGCTGATCGAGAAGAACACCGACACGGTGCTCGAAGAGATCGGCATCATCTTCCGCGACGATGCGGAAGCGTTGCAACTGTGGAAAGAGGCCGGCGCCGACGTCAAGGGCGAGCGCGTGCACTTTCCGAAGGGTCTGTGCCGTTCGCTGCTGAAGACTGCGCCGTCCGTCTACACCCAGCACGCCCGCAATTCCGAGCGCTCGGTGCAGATCGGCGGCAATGCCACCGTTTTCGCGCCGGTCTACGGTCCGCCCTTCGTGCGTGACCTCGATGGCGTCAGGCGTTACGCGACGATCGAGGATTTCCAGAATTTCGTAAAACTCGCCTATATGGCGCCGTCGATCCACCATTCGGGCGGCACGGTGTGCGAGCCGGTCGACGTGCCGGTCAACAAGCGCCACCTCGACATGATCTACAGCCACATCAAATATTCCGACAAGCCGTTCATGGGCTCGGTGACCGCACCGGAACGCGCCGAAGACACCGTAGCCATGGCCAAGATCGTGTTCGGCGACGATTTCGTCGAGAACAACACGGTGCTGACCAGCCTGATCAACGCCAACTCGCCGATGGTGTTCGACGAGACCATGCTCGGCGCGCTGAAAGTCTATGCGCGCCACAACCAGGCCTGCATCGTCACGCCGTTCATCCTTGCCGGCGCAATGAGCCCGGTGACGGTTGCCGGCACGCTGACGCAGGTTCTGGCCGAAGTGCTGGCCGGCGCGTCGTTCACGCAACTGATCCGGCCGGGCGCGCCGGTGCTGTTCGGCACCTTCGCCTCGTCGATCTCGATGCAGTCGGGCGCGCCGACCTTCGGCACGCCGGAGCCGTCACTGGTTTCCTATGGCGCCGCACAGCTGGCCCGCCGTCTTGGCCTGCCGTTCCGCACCGGCGGTTCGCTCTGCGCGTCGAAGGTTCCGGATGCTCAAGCGGCTTATGAGAGCGCCAACACGCTGAACTCGACCATCCTGGCCGGCACCAATTTCGTGCTGCACTCGGCCGGCTGGCTCGAGGGCGGGCTGGCCTCCTGCTATGAAAAATTCATGATGGACATCGACCAGCTCGGCATGACGCAGAAATTCTCCGAGGGCGTCGATCTGTCGGAAAACGGCCAGGCGATGGACGCCATCCGCCAGGTCGGACCGGGCAGCCACTATCTCGGCTGCGACCACACCCAGGCGAATTTCCAGACAGCGTTCTACCGCTCCAACATCGCCGACAACAATTCCTATGAGCAGTGGCTGGCTGAGGGCGAGAAGACAGCGCCGCAGCGCGCCAACGAACTTGCCCGTCGCTGGCTGGAGGCTTACGAGGCGCCGTATCTTGATCCGAGCATCGACGAAGCCCTGAAGGACTTCATCGCCAAGAAGAAGGGGTCGATGCCCGACGCCTTCACTTGAAAGGAGCCCGAATCAGGCGGGGCTAAAGTCGCCAACATCATCCACAAGGAAGTCTGGCGGAGCGCGTTCTCCGATCCGGTCAAGAAGGAATGATTGCGCCTGCCGGCAGCGTTGACCGCATTGCTGCGGCGCTTCACGCCAACGGCCTTGTTCTTCGTGGCGGGTTCAATTTTGCTCCAGTCGATGCGCCGCCAACGGGATCATCGGGTGCGCCGGCAGCGGCCCTCCTGCTGGTAGGGCAGGCGGGCGCGGCACCCTGGCCGCATTTCCTGCGTTGGCGGGAGCAACAGCCACAGGCAATCACCAATCCACTCGACACATGGTCGCACGAAGTGATCGGCGCCGTGGCGGAGACATTCGGGGCGAGGGCCGTTTCGCCTTCCGACAAGCCTTATCTGCCGTTCCAGCAATGGGCGATGCGGGCGGAGGGGCTGAAGCCGTCGCCGCTCGGCATCCTCATGCATCCGCACTACGGGCTATGGCATGCCTATCGCGGTGCGCTGCTGTTCGACGACGAGCTTCCGGTTCAAGCCGCTGAGTCGGGGCCTCATCTTTGCGACAGCTGCGTCGAGAAACCTTGCCTGAAATCCTGCCCGGTCGAGGCCTATTCCGCGCAAGGATTCGCTTATCAATCCTGCCTGGCGCATGTGCGGGGAGCGAATGGCGAACCCTGCCGCAGCGGCGGTTGCCTTGATCGCAATGCCTGTCCCTATGGGACGGCCTATCGCTATCCGCCGGAGGTCCAAGGGTTTCACATGGCAAGCTTTGCGGCGGTGGACCTAATCGAAACGCAGCCCTGATCCGGGCAGTAGCTTGACGGCTGACGGCAGCAAGCCTATTCATCAAGTCATCTGATGACTTGATGAATAGGCCGATGCAACCTGCTACCAGAACCAATCTCACCGACAGCGCCACCAGCAGCCTGCGTGCGGAGATCGTCAGCGGCCGCTGGGGCGTCGGCGAGCGTATTCCCAATGAGGCGGCCCTGACCGATCTTTTGTCGGTCAGCCGCGGCACGGTGCGCGAGGCGGTGCGGGTGCTGGTCTCGCAGGGATTGCTGGATACGCGCCAGGGCTCGGGCACCTATGTGCGCTCCGCCGTCGATACCTCTGCCGCGCTCGACCGGGTCAAACGCAGCGGTCTGCGCGATCAGTGGGAGGCGCGGGCAGCGCTGGACCTCGAGGCCGCGCGGCTTGCCGCCTTGCGCCACACGCCGGCCGATCTCGAGCGGATGCGGCAACTGCTTGCCGAACGCGGCACCGTCGCGGACGGCGGAAGCGATGCCTTCATCCGGCGCGATCTCGCTTTCCACAAATCGGTCGTCGGAGCGTCCGGCAACAAAGCGATGATGGAGCTCTACGACTTCTTCACCGCCGCCATCACCGAGACCATCCATGCCACCATCGACGGCGATCTGCCAGAACCGGACCACCAGGCACATGCGGCAATCGTCGACGCCATTGCCGCGAGCGATCCCGAGCGCGCCGTTGCCGCCGTCCGCGCCTTCATGGCGCCGGTGCTTGCCCAACTTGAAAGACTGCTTTCGCAATGAACCAGAGTTTCCGTCAGTCTGACCCGAAGCCGCAATCCGGGGCCATCCAGGGGCTAGAGCTTATCGATGCGGAAGCCGACAGCCTGCCTGTGCCGCAGCCGCCTGATCTGCGCAGCCGTGTCGCGCGTGTCGTGCTCGGCGCGAGCCTTGTGCTGATCGCCTTCAACCTGCGGCCGCTGTTTTCCAGCCTGTCGGTGCTGTTGCCCGAGGTGATGCAGGCAACCGGGCTGTCGACGACCGGCGCCAGCCTGCTGACGACGCTGCCCGTCCTGTGCCTCGGTCTGTTCGCGCCCTTCGCGCCGAAACTGGCCCAACGCTATGGAGCCGAGCGCACCTTGCTTGGCGCGCTCGCGCTGCTGGTTCTGGGAACTGGGCTGCGCTGGTTCGAATCGGTTCCGTTGCTGTTTGTCGCCACCTTTCTGGCCGGCGCTGCCATTGCCATCGGCAACGTGCTGCTGCCCGGCTTGGTGAAGCGCGATTTCGCCGACAGGGCCGCTGTCATGACCGGGCTCTACACCATGGCGCTCTGCGCTGGCTCGGCCGCCGCCGCCGGCTTCACGCTGCCGATCGAGCATTTTGTCACGGGTTCATGGTCGGGAGCGCTCGCGGCCTGGGCGGTGCCGACGCTGGTCGTGCTGTTGATCTGGATTCCGCAGGCGTTGGGCAGCCGTCGGCGGGTGAGCCATCAAGGGTTTCGCGTCGTCGGGCTTTGGCGCGATCGCCTGGCCTGGCAGGTGACACTGTTCATGGGCCTGCAGTCGGCGCTTGCCTATTGCATCTTCGGCTGGCTGGCGCCGATCCTGCGCGAGCGCGGCTTCGATGCGGCCACCGCCGGCGCCATGGTTTCGGTGTCGGTGATGGCGCAGGTCATCACCTGCCTCGCCGTGCCGTCTTTTGCGATGCGGCTGAAGAACCAGCGCGGCATCAATGTGGCGCTCGTCGCCACCGCAGTGATTGCGCTGCTCGGCATTCTCTTCGCACCGACCTCGACGGTGCTGTTCTGGGCGGTCCTGCAAGGCATCGGGCAGGGTGGCCTGATTGCGGCTGCCATGAGCTTGATCGTGCTGCGTTCGCCGGATCCGCATGTCGCCGCGCATCTTTCAGGCATGGCGCAAGGCGTCGGCTATGTGCTGGCGGCATCTGGCCCGTTGCTGGTGGGTCTGATCCGTGGCTGGACCGGTAGTTTTTCGGCGTCGGCCCTGCTATTCGTCGCGCTCGGGCTTGGCGCCGCCATCATGGGGCTCGGTGCCGGCCGCGCGCTGCATGTGGGCGCACGGACCGTGCGAGTCGACGACTGATAGCGCGTCACGCAATCCTGTCAGGTTCAGGGAACGCCTTGCCGTATCGGCTTGGCCGGATATGTATCGCGCATCAATCGAACGGAGTGGGCGATGACGAAACAGGATCTTCAGATCAAGACCAGGGATGGCGTTGCCAAAGCAGGGCTTTTCCGCTCGGCAAACACATCTCCGGCCAAGGCCGGCGTCATTCTCTATCAGGACGCCTTCGGTCCGCGGCCGGCGCTCGACAGTATGGCCGAGCGGTTGGCGAATGAAGGCTATGCGGTGCTGGTGCCGGACCTGTTCTACCGCAATGCACCCTATGGGCCGTTCGACGCCAAGACCGCCTTCGCCGAGGAAAAGACCAAAATCCCGCTGATGGCGCTGGTCACCGGCACGACGCAGGACATGACCATCAGCGACAGCGGTGCGTTCCTCGATGCGCTTGCGGCGGAAGGAATCACTGGGCCGATCGGCACGGTCGGATATTGCATGGGTGGCGGCCGGGCACTGAATGCCGCCGCAACCTATCGCGACAGGATAAGGGCGGCGGCAAGCTTCCATGGCGGCAATCTAGCCAGCGACGCCGCCGACAGCCCGCATCGCAAGGCAGCCTCCATCAAGGCGCGCGTCTATGTCGGCACGTCCGGCGTCGACAGGAGTTTCCCCCCGGAACAGTCGGCGCGGCTGGCCGAGGCGCTCAGGGTCGCGGAAGTCGACCACGTCATCGAGAACTATGCCGGCATGGCGCATGGCTGGTGCGTACCCGATCATAGCGTTTTCAATGCCGCCGGCGCGGAACGCCACTGGAAGCGATTGACGACGCTGTTTGCCGAAACACTAATCTGAGCCCCCGTTCGGCTGTTCTTGCCTGTTGGCGGCCCGTTCCGTTCGCGCTATCAGGCAGCACAAGTGGCGCGACCGCAAATGAGCCGGTCGAGCGGGAACGAACAGCCTGATGCAATTCTATGATGTCGTGATCATCGGTGCGGGTGCCGCCGGAATGATGTGCGCCGTGGAGGCGGCCAAGCGCGGCCGTTCGGTCCTGATCCTCGATCATGCGGC
The DNA here is from genome assembly GCF_003997495.1 of Mesorhizobium sp. M7A.F.Ca.US.008.03.1.1. Taxonomy (GTDB): domain Bacteria; phylum Pseudomonadota; class Alphaproteobacteria; order Rhizobiales; family Rhizobiaceae; genus Mesorhizobium. Next base: position 110,547 of record NZ_RZRU01000008.1, read on the forward strand.
ATTGCCTGGCGAGAAGATCCGCATCTCCGGCGGAGGCCGGTGCAACTTCACCAACATCCATGCCAGCCCGAAGAATTTTCTCTCGGGCAATCCGCATTTCTGCATTTCGGCGCTCAGCCGCTATACGCAGCGCGATTTCATCGCCCTCGTCGAACGCCATCGCATCGCCTATCACGAAAAGACGCTGGGACAGCTGTTCTGCGACGGCTCGGCACGCCAGATCATCGACATGCTGGTCTCGGAAATGCAGGGCAGGGGCGTGGAGCTGGCGCTCTCGACCAAGGTTGAGGATGTCCGCAAAACCGAGGAGGGGTTTGTGCTCGGCCTCTCCACCGGCACAATTAGCTGCCAGTCCTTGGTCGTGGCCTGCGGCGGCAAGTCGATCCCCAAGATCGGGGCGACCGGTTTCGGCTACGAGCTTGCCGAACGGTTCGGCCTTGCCATTGTCGAAACGCGGCCGGCGCTGGTGCCGCTGACCTTCGACGCAAACACTCTGGAGCGGCTGGCGCCGCTGGCCGGCAACGCCGTCGACGCGGAAGTCGCCTGCGGCAAGACGCGGTTTTCCGAAGCGATGCTGTTCACGCATCGCGGCGTCAGCGGACCGTCCATCCTGCAGATTTCTTCCTATTGGCGCGAGGGCGATGAAATCCGCATCGCCATGCTGCCTGGGGTTGACGTGGCGGACCTCATTCGTACCGCCAAGCGCGGCAATGGGCGGCAAGCGGTGCAGACGGTGCTGGCAAACCATCTGCCGAAGCGGCTCGCACAGTCGATCGCCGAGCGCACCGGGATCGACGGCAACCTCGCCGATCTTTCCGACGCCCAGATCAGAACTGTCGCCGCCGCGGTCAATGACTGGCGCATCAAGCCTGCCGGTTCAGAGGGCTACCGCACCGCCGAAGTGACGCTCGGCGGGGTCGACACCAACGGACTCGACCAGAAGACGATGGAGGCGAAATCCGTGCCGGGCCTTTTTGTCATTGGCGAAGCCGTCGATGTCACGGGCTGGCTGGGCGGCTATAATTTCCAGTGGGCGTGGTCGTCGGGCTGGGTGGCGGGGCAGGCGGCCTAGACTTACGTCCTTGGCTTCGCCCCGGCAACCGCAGGCGCCTTCTTCTTCTTTTTGGCGTGGTTGTAATCGATGGCCGCACGGACGAGTTCTTTTAAAGCGCTCTCATTCAGCGTGTCGCCCTCGAACACATCGATAGCCCGCCACACCTTGCCGCCAAAACCATTGTTGAACAGTCTGTCGGGGTCCGGCAGGCTGGCGCCATGGGAAAAGGTGAGCTTCACCTTATCCTTGTGGGCGTTGCCGACCACGATGTTCCCGTCGAGGCACCATACCGGGCTGCCCATCCACTTCCACTCCTCGACGATATCCGGGTCGGCTGCAAGGATGGTCTTGCGGATGCCGGCGAGCATTTCGCCGCGCCAGTCCGAGAGGCCGGCGATCAGCTGGTCGATCTGTTGCGAGGGGGTCATTGGGTGTCTCCTGTGCCTCAATGCGTTCAACCGCTGCCTGTCACCAGCGCGCCAGTTGGGTGATCTGAACGAGGTTGCCGCAGCTGTCGTTCAGCTGGGCGATGGTCGAGCCGGTCACCTCGGTCGGCGGCTTGATAAACGCGCCGCCTTTCGCCTTGATGCGCTCGTAGTCGCCCTTGACGTCGTCGGTGAAGAACATGACCGCGGGCTGACCCTGCTTGAAGATGGCTTCCTGATAGGCCTTGGCGGCCGGGTTGTCGTTCAGCGCGAGCTGCAACTCGGTTCCATCAGGCTCTTCGGCCGAGGCCACGGTCAGCCAGCGAAAAGCTCCGTTGCTGAAATCGGCCTTTTTGGTGAAGCCCAGCACGTCGGTGTAGAAGCGCAGTGCGTTTTCCTGGTTGTCCACATACACGCTGGTCAGCTTGATCTTCATCGCTACTTCTCCTCTGTCGTCTTCGGTCCCGCCCTTTCGGCAGGAAAGAATTTGAATTTTTGCTCGCAGTCGTCGCTGCGGCCGCTACGGGATCCAGCCGGGCAGGGCGGCGGCCTGCTTGATCCATTCCGCCATCCGCGCTTCGTCAAACTGGTCGTCTTCGCGGATGTCAATCCAGCGCACATCCTTGCTCTTCGCCGTGCCGCCGGGCGGTATCGGCCGCAGCGACATGCCGCTGAAGAAGGTCACCTTCACGTACTGGGTGAAGACATGAAACGACACGAACCAGCCTTGGCCTTCGATGCCGTAGAAGGGCGAGTTCCATCGCACGGCCTTGCGCACATCAGGCACGTTGCGCACGATGAGCGCGTCGAGGCGCTCGCCCAGGCCACGCTTCCAGCCAGGCATCGCAGCGATATACGCCTGCACCGGGCTGTCGCCGTCACCCTTGGCGATTTGCGGGTTGCCGCCCGAGAGCAGCACTGGCGCGGCCTTGGCCTTGGTCGATTGTCCCTGTGTCCTGGCCATTCTGCCCACTCCTATCCGCCGGCACGCTGCGCGCCGCGGCCCTTGGCGACATAGGGCAGCACGAACATGTACAGGCCGCTGAACAGCAGCAGGAAGAGCGGCAGGAGCGGCGAGTAGACCACCCAGGCGGGAGGCTGCCCGAATGCCATGGTGACGAAGTTGGCGATGACGGTCAGCGTAAAGACGATCGACAGCCAGCGATGAATTTGCCGAACCCACATGTTCCAGTCCAATAGCTCCTCCTGTCAAAACAGCCGACGCGGACCACTGATCCGCACCGGCGGGTTTCAATCTATCCGCGCCAGGACCTGACTCAGATTCGTAAAGTACTGCCGCCACCCGCTCGCCGCGCCCCGATACGCCTGCTCCTGATCCGGCCGGAAGCCGGACTGTTCCATACGCAACCGGGTGCCCGTGCTGGTCGGCAGGAGAGTCCAGGTGACGACACTTTCAAGGCCATAGGCCTGCCACGTGTAGGACAGTGTCTTGTTCAGCTCGACGGCTGTTACCTGACAGTCGATAACAATGCTCACGTCAGGTTGCGGTTCCTTTCGCAGATTGAAACGGTGGTCCACGACTGGCTTGAAGTCGTTCTTCATCAGCCATTCCTCGATCAGATGCGGCTGGGTCAGCGCGCGCCAGATTTTTTCCGGCGGATAGGGGATCTCACGTTCGACGATGACGGAGCGCGTTTCGGTCGCGATGTTGGTCATTGGTCCATTCTTTTGAGCAAATTTTCGAGGTCGTCGAACCGGCTCTGCCAGAAGGCATTCATCTGGTTCGTCCAGTCGGTCAGTGGGGAAAGTGCCGCGAGTTGGGCGCTATAATGGTTCTGCCGTCCCTCATGGCGGTCGCGCACCAGCCCGGCTTGCTTGAGCACGCCGAGATGCTTCGACACCGCCGGCTGAGAGACCCCTGATTGAGCCGTCAGGGCACCGACCGTCTGCTCGCCTTGCTGGCATAGGCGCTCGAAGATCGCGCGACGCGTCGGATCGGAGAGCGTTCTGAAGAGGACATCGTGAGCGTTCGTCATCTGGGATCAATAACCCGGTGGCTATTGATTGACGTATAACCACCGAGGTATGGATGTGTCAAGCGGGGTGTTGGCGGTCACGATTCGGCGGTTTCCAAAAAAATCTTTCCATTGCCCCAAGGATTAGCCATTAGCCTTCGTCCAACAGGCAAATGATGGCGATGATGCTGGATGAGAGCGAAGCCTCCGACGCCGAACTGATCGGGCGGGCGAAGGGCGGAGACAGGAGGGCCTTCAGCACATTGCTGGAGCGTCACTACGACTTCGTCTATCGCGCCGCCTATCGCTGGTGCGGCAGGAAGGCCGATGCCGAAGACATTGCCCAGGAAGTCTGTGTCCGGCTGGGCAAGGCGATCCGCGACTATCGCGGCGGCGCCGCTTTCACGACATGGCTCTATTCCGTGACCCTGAACGCCGCGCGCGACATGATGCGAAAGACCGCGCGCGAGACGGTCAAGACCGAGGCCTATGGCGTCCATGCCTTGATCTCGGGTGAGGCTTTCGCCGAACCGGAAGACCCGGCCGAAGCGCTGTGGGCAGCGGTGCGGCAATTGCCGGACAAGCAGCGCGACGCGGTGCTGCTGGTCTATGGCGAAGGGTTGAGCCACGCGGCCGCCGCCGAGGCGATGGCGATCTCGGAGACGACGGTTTCCTGGCACATCCATGAAGCGAAGAAACGGCTGAAGACGCTGATGCGCTCGGCCGGGGAAGTGTGACCATGGTCGACGACAACGAACTCAACAGATTGCGCGATATAGCGGCGCCGGCGCCCGCCCAGGATGCCAAGGCCCGCGCCTTCGAGGCCGCCCTGCGCGCCTACGATCAGGAAAATATTTCTGCCGTTACCCAAGGATCGGTTGGCGGGCTTCGTCTCACAGAGCGAGCACAAAAGCTCTGGAGCGAGATCATGCAAAAGAAACTCATTGCCACGCCGGCCCTTGCTGGGCTCGTCGCCCTGCCGATCGCCGGATACGCCACCTTCCATCTGCTGAGGGAACAGCCGCCGAAATTCGGCGGCGACGAGAAAATCACCGAGACGCTTGCCGACAAGCCGGCGGCGGTGAAGCCAACGACCGCTCAGCCGAAGCCGGCTCCGACCGGGCTGGAGAAGGACAAGAAGGCCGACGCCGATGTGGAAAGCCGCGACGCCACCGATGCGCTTGTGGCGCCAGCTTCGCCGTCGAAATCCGAATCGACCGTCGCCGGCGGTGCGGCACAGCAGGAATCGGCGACGGGCGCTCCCCGCCAGGATGCCGCCGGCGCCGGAAGGTTGATCACGAACATTGCACCTCCTGCGCCAGCCCCGACGGGCGAGTTTGCGCTGGACGGCACCACAAGCGCGCCCAGCACCTCCCGGGCCGCCCGCATGCCGGCCGAGTCCAAGCTGATGGTGCAGCCGCCGTCGACCTTGCCGGCCGACCAGATGCAGCCGCAACCGGAAAACCGCGACCGCATCGAGGATTTCAAGACCAATCCGGTGCATGCAGCACTAGAAGATCCGGTCTCGACCTTCTCGATCGATGTCGACACAGCCTCCTATTCCTTCGTGCGCAGCTCGTTGAAGCAGGGCTATCTGCCGCAGGCCGATACGGTGCGCCTCGAGGAGATGATCAACTACTTCCCCTATGACTGGAAGGGTCCGGAGTCGGCTTCGACGCCGTTCAACTCGACCGTCAGCGTCATGCCGACGCCTTGGAACACGCAGACCAGGCTGATGCACGTCGCCATCAAGGGGTTTGACGTCAAGCCGGCCGAGCAGCCAAAGGCCAATCTGGTCTTCCTGATCGATGTCTCGGGTTCGATGGACGAGCCGGACAAGCTGCCGCTGCTCAAATCGGCTTTCCGGCTGCTGGTCAGCAAGCTGAGGGCCGACGACACCATCTCGATCGTCACCTATGCCGGTGACGCCGGCACAGTGCTGGAGCCGACCAAGGCAGCCGAAAAGGACAAGATTCTCGGTGCCATCGACAATCTGACGCCCGGCGGCAGCACGGCCGGCGAGGCGGGTATCAAGGAGGCCTACAGGCTGGCGCAAAAGTCCTTCGTCAAGGATGGCGTCAATCGGGTGATGCTCGCCACCGACGGCGACTTCAATGTTGGTCAGACTGATGACGACGATTTGAAGCGGTTGATCGAAAGCGAGCGCAAGACCGGTGTCTTCCTGTCGGTGTTTGGTTTCGGCCGCGGCAATCTGAACGACCAGATGATGCAGACCATCGCACAGAACGGCAACGGCACCGCCGCCTATATCGACACGCTGGCCGAGGCCGAGAAGGTGCTGGTCGAGGATGCGTCCTCGACACTGTTCACCATCGCCAAGGACGTGAAGATCCAGGTCGAGTTCAACCCGAACAAGGTCTCGGAATATCGCCTGATCGGCTACGAGACCAGGGCGTTGAACCGCGAGGATTTCAACAATGACCGCGTCGATGCCGGCGATATCGGCTCGGGCCATTCCGTCACCGCGATCTACGAGATCACACCAAAGGGCAGCGGCGGCGAGCAGATCGATCCGCTGCGCTACGGCCAGGCGTCGGTGGACAATGGCGGTGTCGCCAATGCGGGCGAATATGCCTTCGTCAAGATCCGCTACAAGCTGCCGAATGAAGACGTCTCGAAGCTGATCACCACGCCGGTGACTTCGGCCAACGAGATTTCGTCCTTCGACCAGGCCAGCACCGACCAGCGCTTCTCCGTCGCGGTCGCGGCCTTCGGCCAGAAGCTGCGCGACGAGGACGCGACCGCGAAGTTCGGTTACGACAAGATCATGGAGATTGCCACTGCCGCTCGAGGAGCCGACCCGTTTGGGTACAGGTCCGAGTTTCTCTCGCTAGTGCGCCTTGCCTCGGCGCTGGGCGGTAACCGGTAGTGGTGATGACGGCCGGTTTCTTTCAGATGGGATCGTTCTGACAGGGGAAACCGACCTACGGGCGGGTGAGGCAGGCCGGCGAGGGGTTCATTCCCTTGCCGGCCTTTTTCGGAGAATCTCCGGGTCGTTAAATTGCGCCGCATTTCCGGTACCGGATCGCAACCCCCTCCTTGTTACACAGGACGGGTGTACTGGGCTTGAGGGAGCCGGAATTGCAGATCAGGATTATCGCCAACCCGGCACCGCCGGCACGGGACGCCTCGGCGGCTTCATCTGGCCCATCATCGGAATCCAGGCGTATCAGCGATGATGTTGCGCAGGCGCGCCACACCGCCCTGTCGGCGCTGACCAACGACCGCTTTCGCGTCATGCTGGAACAGATCACCGACCCCAGCGCTTCGGGCGCGCTTATGACGATGCGCGGCGACAATGTGGTCGACTTCAAGTCGGCGCTGTCGAGCTACGCCGATAACAGCGAATAATCGAAAACCGATGGGGTCAGGCCCGGCTGCGGCGGCGCTCGCGGCGGGCTTCGCTGGTCTCGGCGGTGTTTTCCGTCGCGACCTTGTTGCGCATCGGACCGATGCGCTCGACGATCGCTGAAACCGTCGGACGATCCGCTCTGGTGTGGGCGTCGAGCGCCTTGCGCATTGCGGCAAGGTGCTGGAACGAGGTGCCGCAGCAGCCGCCGATGATCTTTGCACCGCTATCGACGGCGAGGCGCACATAGTCGGCCATCAGTTCGGGTGTGCCGGAATAATGGATTTCGGTGCCGCGGAATTCGGGAATGCCGCAATTGCCCTTGACGATCACCGTCGCTTCCGGCTTCGCCTCGGTCATGTCGAGCAGCGAGGCCAGGATGTCGGATGCGCCGACACCGCAATTGGCACCAACGCCGAGCGGTGCCTGCGACAGCCCGTCGGTGACGCCGTGGATATCCTTCGGCAGCAAACCCATCATTGTGCGGCCGGCAGTGTCAAAGGAACCGGTGTAGGTGTAGGGCAGACCGACGCGGATGGCAGCCTCGGCGGCGGCCCGGATCTCGTCTGGAGCCGACATCGTCTCGATCCAGGCGACTTCGGCGCCGCCTTCCTTGAGACCCTCAATCTGCTCGGCGAAGGCGTCGACCGCCTCGTCATAGGTCATGGCGCCAAGCGGCACCAGCAATTCGCCGGTCGGGCCGACCGAACCGGCGACGATGACCTTGCGGCCGGCTCTGTCGGCGACGGCGCGCGCAAGTTCGGCGGCGCGCTTGTTCAAAGCATGCACGCGATCCTGCGCATGATGAAGCTTCAAGCGGTGACGGGTGCCGCCGAACGAGTTGGTGAGGATGATGTCGGCGCCGGCATCGACGAAATTCTGGTGCAGGCTGGTGATGGTGTCGGGCGCCGTCTCGTTCAGCAGCTCGGGTGCCTCGCCAGCCTCCAGACCCATGGCGAACAGATTGGTGCCGGTGGCGCCATCGGCCAGCAGCACGCCCTTTTCAGCCAGCAGCGCATCGATCGGGTTGGTGGTCGTCATCGGATTGGCCTTCATGTTTCGAATTCAAATAAGGATATAAAGAAGTCTTTATGTGTAGTCAATGAAATAGCGGCAGCGCGGCCACCAATGCGGAGGCCGGTTTCTGTCCGAGGGATCATCGTTGCCAGAGATCAGACAGTGCCGGTTGGGAACGACATGCCGGCCAGCCTGTGCGCGAAGCCGGACGCCTCGTGCGCATTGATGTCGGCGGCCCGGATCAGATTGTCGAAGTGCTGGATCAGCGTCTGGATCGGCTGGGTGGCGTTGAGCACCAGATACATGTCGCCGACATAGATGGCGGCGCGATAGGGACCGAAGATGGTGTAGGGGATCGAATAGCGCATCCGCCCGTCATAGAGAAACAGCCGGAAGGTCGGGTAGAGGTCGTCGAGCAGCGTCGCCATGTGCAGCAGCTGGGCGCGCCGGTCGGCTTCCGGGAAACGGTCCCAGACACCCAGCCCGCGGGCAAAGATCTCCAGCGTGTGGCGCGGCATGCAGACTTCCATGTCGGTTTCCGGCCGCCTGTTGTAGTCGATGCGGTATTGGGTTTCGCCGGCCTGCGCTAGGCGGCTCTTGTTGGTGATGCCGGCTTCGTAGTCGACCAGCGCCTCGGTGCGCAGAAGATCGGGAATGCCGGCAGGCACGTAGCGGATCTTGGTGCCGGCCGCCTCGGCATGCCATTTGGCCAGCAGCGTGCGGTCGAAACCGTCCGGTGCCTCCTCGATCTCCAGGCTCTCGCGGATTTCGCCGGTGAGACCCTCGTCCTGGCTGAGGCCGAGAAGCCAATCGAGCGACACTTTGAACTCGGCGGCGATGTTGAGCAGCGTTTCGGCGCGAGGCAGGCGCGTCGAGGCGCCCGACAGCAGTTGCGATAGCGCCGAGCGGTCGATGCCGACCGCGGTCGCGAAGGCCGACTGGTTCAGGTCGGAGCGTGTCAAGAGCATTTTCAGCCGTTCGCGGAAGATCGTCGACAGGTCGCGCTTGTCCATGTGCGTGCTCCACCTGGATTGAGGAAAAATTTGCGCCGAAGCCGCGCGGAGGGCTGCGCCAGGCGTAAATGAATCCCTAAGTCTGTTTACAATGTATAACATGTGCGGTTAGAAATGCGCAATCGCAACAGTTTGTGCACTTTGTCTCGTTGAGTGGAATCATTTCTCCTGACACTATGCTGTCAGGAGCCAATTGGGGTTCCGGCGACTGAGGGACAGTGGTCGATAGCATGACGAGCCAGAGCATCAGGCGACACAGCGTACCGGCCATCGAGTGGCCTACCGTGGTTCTCGCTTTCTTCTGTTACGCGGCATGGTTCGCCACCGGTTTCCTGCTCTGGCCCACCTATCCCGTCCTGGCGCTCGCCGTCCTCGCCTTCACCGCCGCATTGCAGTCGTCGATCATGCACGAAGTGCTGCACGGTCATCCGACACGCAACGCGTGGGTCAATGAAGCCTTTGTATTCCTGCCGATCGGTCTGGTCTGGCCGTTCCGCCGTTTCAAGACAATCCATCTGCGTCACCACGCCGACGAGCGGCTGACCGACCCGCTCGATGACCCTGAAAGCTATTATCAGGCGCTCTGGCAGCATGAGGAGCTGCCGCCGACGATGAAATTCCTGCTCAAGATCAACAACACCATGGCAGGCCGCTTCGTGCTCGGCCCGTGGCTGTCCTGCGTCGGCTTCTTCATCGACGATGCCAAACAGGTGATCGCCGGCGACAAGGCGATCCGCAAGGCCTGGCTGCTGCATGCGATCGGGCTGGCTGTCGTGCTGCCGATCGTCCAGTTCGGCTTCGGCATCCCGCTGTGGCTTTACATTCTGGTGCCGGTCTGGCTCGGCCAGTCGCTGATCTCGATCCGTACGTTCGCCGAGCATCAATGGTCAGAACATCCGGAAGGCCGCACGGTGATCGTCGAGCGCTCGCCGCTGTCGTTCCTGTTTCTCAACAACAATCTGCACTTCGTCCATCACAAGACCCCGACCGTGGCCTGGTACAAGCTGCCCAAGCTGTTTCGTGACCGCCGTGAGGAATGGCTGCGGATGAACAATGGCTATGCCTATCCGAACTATTTCGCGCTGATCAAAGCCTATGCGTTCAAGGCAAAGGAGCCGATTGTGCATCCGGCGTTGCGGCGTGCGCCGGAGCCGGGCAGGGCCTTCAAGCCGCGCATCAGGGCGCGCAGCATCAGCGGGCTCGGCAGTGCGCCGGTTCCCGCCGAGCCGCCGAAGGAATAATTCCCGGTCTACTCGGAATCCATGTCGGCCAATTCTGACTGGACGCCGCGTTTTCGCGATCCTTTTTCCAGACATGATGATTTGATATCGGCATGAGTGAATTGGTAGCGGCGTTGCCGATGTATGATTGGCCTGAAGTGCGCGATGAAGTCGACGCGCAATGGGCGCGGTTGCGCGATGCTTTCCGGGAAAAGGGCATCGACGCACCGCAATCCGTCGTACGGCGCAATGGTGACCTGCCGCCGGTGCCGGGCGGAGTTCGTGATGCTGAGGGGAAACTCGTTGCGCCCGATCCCGCGACATTGCCGCCGGATGAATTCGATTTCCATAGATTATGGCTGCATCCGGCGCTGCTGTTCGCGCAGACCTGCTGGGGGCCGATGGAACTTGGCCTTTCCAGGCACGTGCAGGTGATCGGCCAGCCCAGTTACGACGCCTATGAAGGCGGGCAGGGCGAGCTCTATTCGAGCGCTCTGGTGATGCGGAGAAGCGAGGGGCCGGAAGTTCGATCGCCTGCGGATGGCAGCGCTCTCATCCCGCTCGATCTGATCCGCGGCAAGCGCTTCACCTTCAACAGCCTCGATTCCATGTCGGGTACCATTGCGCTGACGCGCGACCTGCGAGCGGCCGGCGAAGGCTTGGACATCTTTTCAACGCGTAGCGAAAGCGGAGGCCATCGCAGCTCGATCATCGCCGTCGCGGAGCGCAAGGCCGATGTCGCAGCGATCGACTGCGAGAGCTGGGCGCTGGCGCAACGCTTCGAGCCGGCGGCGAAAAAGGTGGCGGTCGTCGGCTGGACCGGGCGGCGCAAAGGCCTACCTTACATCACCGCCGCAGCGACGCCGGAAAAGACGGTCAAGGCGCTGCGTGAGGCCATTGCCGGACTAACCGAGCAGCCTCGTATCCAACGGGTAGGTTGAGAGCTGTTCGTTGCCGGTCTCGCTGATCAGGATCTGTTCCTCGATCTTGACGCCTTCGCGCCCGCCAAGCCGGCCGATATAGCTTTCCACGCACAGCACCATGCCCGGTTCCAGCACGCCGTCCGGCGTGTCCGATGTCCAGTCGCTGGCATGCGGCAAGGTCGGGTATTCGTCCGCCAGTCCGACGCCGTGATAGAGCACGCCATAGCGCGTCGGGAAGCAGTCACCCGGCGGCACGGCCGAGCGTTCGACGAGGTCGCGAAACGAGATGCCGGACTGCATCAGAGCCGTGTTGTGGGCGATCTGATCGGCGGCGATGCGGAACAGGTCGCGCTGTTCATCGGTCGGTGTTGTATCGCCGCACAGCCATGTGCGCGAGAGGTCGGCGCAGAAGCCGTAGGGGCCGATCAGGTCGGTGTCGAAGGCGACGAGATCGCCAGCCTCGATCTTGCGCGACGAGCATTCCTGGAACCACGGATTGGTGCGTGGGCCTGACGTCAGCAGCCGGGTCTCGATCCATTCGCCGCCGCGCGCGACGTTGCCGCGATGAAGCTCCGCCCATAGCTCGTTTTCGGAAATGCCCGGCTTCAGCGCCTGTTCCATCTCGCCCATCGCTGCCTCGCAAGCGACAATGGCGCGACGCATGGCGAGGATTTCGTCCGGCGATTTGATCAGCCGCGCATTCTCCATCACCGCTTCGCCATTGCCGATGGAAATGCCGAGGCGAGCCAGTTCCTCGACGCCTTCCGGGTTGATGTGGTCGACGGCGATGCGGCTGTTGCCGCCGCCATGTTGTTTCAACAGATCGGCGATCCCAGCTGCCCAGCGGCGGACTTTTTGCTCCGTCAGTTCGCCGCTATAGAGATACATCCACGATACCGCCGGCCGCACTTCGTCGACGACGCCGGAATGGTCGGACAAATGCTCGCAGGAAAAATAGTCGAACAGCACCACCGGCCCGTCGGTGGCGACAAAACAATGCCGCGTCGGGTTGTGCGCCACCCACAACTGCATGTTGGTGCTGTCGGTGGCGTAGCGGATGTTGACGGGGTCGTAGAGCATGGCGCCTGCATAGCCGCGCCGCTTCAACTCGGCGCGGATACGCTCCAGCCGGTATTGACGCATCGCGGGAAGATCGGGCGCGGCAATGCCTGCCGCGGCCCATTCAGCCTCAGCCTGCGCGCCATAGCCCAGCACATGCTGGTTGAGCGAAGCCGCCTTCTGGCGGGAGGCGTCGCGCAGGGCCTCGATCGAGCCTGGCTCGAACGGCATGATCTTGCGATGGCGGCCAAAGCTGCCCTTCGGCCCCGCGCTGTCCATGGTCGAACCTCAGGTCCGCATCTTCTCGCCGCTCGGGTCGAAGGGCGCTTCGACGTTGATGCGGGCCGGCCGGCGGTGTCCGAGGATCTCGATCTCGAACAGTCCGGCACTTTCGTCCTCGGCAAGAGCCGCCGGCACGTAGCCTTGTGCCATCGACTTCTGCACATAATGGGCATAGCCGCCCGACGTGACCCAGCCGACCACGCGCCAGTCGCCATCGACGATCCCGCGCACGGCGGAAGCGCCTTCGGCAGCCTTGGAGCCGCGTATTTCCCTGCCGCCCTTGTCGAAGCGCGGCGCGCCATAGCCATGCGGCTTTTCCACCGTGCCGTAATCCTTGCTGACCTTGGCCCAGATTGGCTCGTCACCCATGACGTCGGCGTCGGCGGCATCGACGATGAAGGAAACGCGGCGCAGTTTCGGACCCTCGGCCTGTTCCTTGGCGGCAGCCTCGCGGCCGATGAAATCGTTCTTCTCGAGCTTGATGAAGCGGTCCATCGCGCCTTCGAACGGTCCGTAGATCGGCCGCAACTCGCGGAACCAGGTCGGAAAATTCTTTTCGAGGCGCATGGAGAGCAGCGCGCGCATGCCGAAATCGACAAGGCCGAATTCCTCGCCGGCGTCCTTGATCGCTTTATAAACCAGGCGCTCGTAGGCCGGCGCCATCCAGATTTCATAGCCGAGGTCGCCGGTGTAGGTGATGCGGTTGACCATGCAGGGCGCCCCGCCAACCGCCATCTCGCGGAAATCCATGAAGCGGAAGGCTTTTGTCGAGACGTCGACATCGACCAGTTTCTGCAGCAAGTCCCGTGATTTCGGCCCGGCGATCGATAGGCCGACCAGGGCCTGGTCGAAGCGGTGGATGCGCACCGTTCCGTCCTTCGGCAGGTGCTTCTCGAACCAGCGCATGTGGTATTTCTGCGCCGCCGAGGAACCCCAGATCATGAAGCGGTCTTCTGCTGCCTTGGCGATGGTGAAGTCGCCGATCAGCTTGCCGAACTCGTTGAGCATCGGCGTCAGCACGATGCGGCGGGTCTTCGGCATGCGGTTGGTCATCAGCCGGTTGAGGAAATCCTCGGCCGCGGGTCCCGAGACTTCGTATTTGGCAAAATTGGCGATCTCGGTGACGCCGACGCGCTCACGCGTGGCGCGCACTTCCTCGCCGATCGGCCCAAAATCGTTGGAGCGGTGGAAGGAGACGATGTCCCTGGGTTCCTTGCCTTCAGGTGCGAACCATAGCGGTGTCTCAAGTCCCCAGCTGTCGCCCATGACGGCATTGTTGGCCAGCATCGTGTCGTAGAGCGGCGTCGTCTGCGCCGGGCGTGCCGCCGGCAGTTCCTCATTGGGGAAGCGGATGGAGAAGCGGCGCGAATAGTTCTCGCGCACCTTGGCGTTGGTGTAGCGCAGGCCGGCCCATTCGCCGAAGCGGGTGACATCCATGCCCCAGACGTCGAAGCCGGGATCGCCATGGACCATCCAGTTCGACAGCGCCAGACCGACACCGCCGCCCTGGCTGAAGCCGGCCATCACGGCGCAGGCGCACCAGAAATTGGTCAGGCCCTGCACCGGGCCGACCAGCGGGTTGCCATCCAGCGCGAAGGTGAAGGGGCCGTTGATGATCTGCTTGATGCCGGCCTTCTCAATGCCGGGAAAATGCTTGAAGCCGATTTCCAGCGAGGGAGCGATGCGGTCAAGGTCGGGCGGCAGCAATTCGTGGCCGAAATCCCAAGGCGTGTTGACCGGCGACCACGGCTTGCAGGCCTTCTCATAGGTGCCGAGCAGGATGCCGTTGCGCTCCTGGCGGGTGTAGATCTCGCCCTTGAAGTCGAGCACGCCGATCATTTCGCGGCCAGTCGACTTGTTGAATTCCTCGACCTCCGGCATCGGCTCGGTGAGCAAATACATGTGCTCCATGGCCAGCACCGGCAGTTCGACGCCGACCATGCGGCCGATTTCGCGCGCCCACAGGCCGCCGCAATTGACGACATGCTCGGCCTTCACCGTGCCCTGTTCTGTGACGACGTTCCAGGTGCCGTCGACCTCCTGCGTCAGCTCGACGACGCGGTTGCGCAGCACGATCTCGGCGCCAAGCTTCTTGGCCGCCTTGGAGTAGGCGATAGTGGTGCCCGAGGGATCGAGATGGCCCTCGACCGGATCCCACATGGCGCCGACGAAGTTGGTCTCGTCCATCAGCGGGAACATCGCCTTGGCCTCGGACGGGGTAATCAGCTCGGTGTCCATGCCGAGATAGCGGCCCTTGGCGTGGGCAAGGCGCAGGAAGTCCATGCGCTCGGGCGTATCGGCCATCATCACGCCGCCGGTCAAATGCAGCGAGCAGGATTGGCCTGATATTTCCTCGATCTCCTTGTAGAGCTGCACCGTATAGGCCTGCAGCTTGGCGACGTTGGGGTCGCCGTTCAGCGTGTGGAAGCCACCCGCCGCATGCCAGGACGAGCCGGAGGTGAGCTCCGAGCGCTCGATCAGCATGATGTCGGTCCAGCCGGCCTTGGCTAGATGGTAGAGAACCGAGCAGCCGACGACGCCGCCGCCGATGACAACCGCTTTTACATGAGATTTCATCTAGATAGGTCCGTTTTTGAAGAGATTGAATCGGGTGAGCGCGGTGTGAAAACAAAGCGGAGGTCGGATGCAGCGATGTTCTCGGCGAGCCTGCCGTCAAGCGCGGCGAGGATGGTTTCACAGACGGAAGTACGGTGTTGCAGGACGTCATGGCTCCAAAGACGCAGGATCGAATAGCCCTCAGCGCGCATGAAGTCGTCGCGTCGGCGGTCATATGAACTGCCGGCGTGTTGGTGTCCGTCGACTTCAACAACAAGCCGTTTTTCGCGGCAGGCGAAGTCTGCGTAGTATGGTTCGATAGGGAACTGTCGCGTGAACTTGTAGCCGCCAAGCTTGCGGGCTTTTAACTCAAGCCAAAGCAGCGCTTCGGCTTGATTATCACCTTGCCTGAGTTTTCTCGCTCGCTGAGTTGTGCCTGTCTTTCGACGACTTCGCATTTCATGAACGGCTTCCCCCACTCCGTCGCCGCTTCGCGACGCCACCTCTCCCCCCTCCGGAGGGAGAGGAAGGGCGCTAGCCGGCATAAGCTCGCGCCTTTCCTCTCCCCCGTCGATCGGGGGAGAGGTGTCGAGTGCAGGACGACTGAGTGGGGGTCGACTGTTCATCAACAACATTGATCAGAAATCGGTCGGCGCGCCGCCCTCGGACCGGCGCTTGTCGACAAAGGCGTTAAGTTCCTCGCGGATGGCCGGGTCCATATAGGGCTCTTCATAGGACGCAAGTCGCTCCTTCCAGACTTTGTTGGCCTTTTCGAGCGCTGTCGGTGAGCCGGCTTCCGCCCAGGTCTCGTAATTGCGCCAGTCGGAGAGGATCGGCGAGTAGAAGGCGGTCTTGTAGCGGTCCTGCGTGTGCTGGGTGCCGAAGAAATGGCCGCCCGGACCAACCGACTGGATGGCGTCGAAGCCGAGCGCCTCTTCGGAAAGGTCGAGCGGGGTCAGGAATTCGGCCACCATCTGCAGCAGGTCGATGTCCAGAATGGTCTTCTCGTAGGAGCAGCGCAGGCCGCCCTCGAGCCAGCCGGCGGCATGCATCATCAGATTGCCGCCGCCCTGGATGGCACCCCACAGGGAGAACACGCTCTCGTATGCCGCCTGCGCGTCGACCGTGTTGGCGGCGCAGGTGTTGGAGGTGCGGTAGGGGATGTTGTAGCGGCGGGCAAGCTGGCCGCCAACGAGCTGCGCCTTCATGTATTCCGGTGTGCCGAAGGCCGGTGAACCGGACTTCATGTCGACATTGGAGGTGAAGCCGCCATAGCCGACGGGGGCGCCCTTGCGCACCATCTGGGCGAAGGCGATGCCGGACAGCGCTTCGGCGTTCTGCTGCACCAGCGCGCCGGCGATGGTGACCGGCGCCATGGCCCCCGAAAGCGTGAACGGCGTCACGACGACGACCTGGCCCTTGCTCGACATCTGGATGATGCCTTCCATCATCGGCACGTCGAGCTTGAGCGGCGAATTGGTGTTGATGATGGTGAAGACGGACGGCTCTTCCAGCATCTGTTCGTGGCTGACGCCGCGCGCGATCCTGGCGATCTCGATGCCGTCGACATTGCGTTCCTTGCCGAGCGAATAGATGTGGAACACCTTGTCGGTGAGCACGCTGAGATCGCGGATGCATTCGAGGTGGCGGACGGACGGATGGATATCGGTCGGCTCGACCGGGTAGCCGCCCGTGCAGTTCAGGATGTTGTGCATCTGCGCGAGTTTTAAGAAGTTGCGGTAGTCCTGCTGGTTGCCGGGCCGGCGGCCGCGATCGATGTCGGAGCAATTGGGCGCCGACGCCATCATCGAAATGATCACATTGTTGCCGCCGAAGCCCACATTGTGAGCCGGGTTGCGGGCATGGATGGTGAACTCCGACGGGCAGTGCGACACCAGTTCGAGGATCATGTCGCTGTCGAAGCGCACCCGCTCTGAGCCGTCGCGCACGTCGGCGCCATGCGCCTTCATGATACTTCGGGCTTCGTCATGCAGCACGTCGACGCCGATTTCGCGCAGCACGCGCAAGGAAGCGAGGTGGATCGATTCCAGCTCGTCGTCCGAGACCAGCCTGGTCGGCGTCAGCGGGTTCTTCAGCTGGCGGAAAGCCGGCTGCTCGAACGCGGCCGAGCCGCTGGCGCGCTTTCCGGCGCGGCCGCCGCGACGGGCGCGATCGCCGGCCAATGCCGGTTCCAGGGGTTGTAGGGCGGCGGTCATGATGGTCCTCGTACGATGCGATAACGGGCGGCATAATGGACCGGCGGCTGTCCAGCCATTGCGGAGGCGGCGACCACTAGGGCGAGGGAAGCGACATGCCGGAACGGCAGGCGCGCGGCTGCGACATCGGCTTGATTGCGTTGGCCCGTTGGCGCAAGCGGATTTCGTCATCCGGCCCTTCCTGTCTCCGGATCGAACCGGTAGCTAAGGTGTGCTGATATTCAGGTGATGCCGGCCTGCGAACAGTGGTTCTCGACTCGGCCTGACCTGAATCTCAACACACCTTATTAATCGGGCTTGCCGGCCTGACGGCCAGCACTTGATATGGATGACCGCATCAGCATGGTCGCGACCGGCTCGAGCGAAGGCGAAGCGGGAACGCAGTGGGCAGCGCTTGCCGGCGTCACCGCGGCGCTGGCCATGTTCGGCGCGGCGCAAGGGCTGAGCTCGCCGCTGTTCACGCTGCTGATGCAGAAGCAAGGCATGTCGCCGGCACTGATCGGCCTGTCGGCGGCGATGATGCCGCTCGGGCTGATTCTGTCGGCTTCGTTCGTGCCGGCGGCGGTGCGGCTGGTCAGTGCACGCAATTTGGCGGTCGGCTCCTCGCTGATCGGCGCGCTCTGCTTCCTCGCGATCGGCTATCTGCAGGATTGGGTGGCCTGGTTCGTCATCCGCTTCATCATCGGCGTGGTCATCAACCCGCTCTACATCCTTGGCGAGGTGTGGGCGCTATCGCTGGCGCCGCCGTCGCGGCGCGGCCGGGTGATGGGCGTGTTCAACACGCTGATGGGCGCCGGCTACGCGGCCGGGCCATTCGCGTTGACCCTGCTGGGCACGTCGGGCTGGGCGCCCTTCCTTGTCGGTGTCGCCGGCTTCACGCTCTGCGCGGTGATCCTGCACGCCGTCTCGTCAAAGCTCACCGGTTTCGAGGATGACGGCCAGCCTGCCAGCGGCCTTGTCGGCTTTGCCAAAATGGCACCGGCGCTGCTGCTTGCCGTGCTGGTCTCGGCGGCGGTGCAGCAGAGCACGTATGCGCTGGTCCCGGTCTTCGGCGCCAGCTATGGTCTGGCCGAAGCCGTGCTGGCCTCGCTGGTGATGGCGCTGTCACTGGGCAACATCCTGCTGCAGATTCCGCTCGGCCTTCTGGCGGAGCGTTTTGGCGGCCGCGCCATGATCATCGTCTGCGCTCTGGCGACCGCCACCTGCGCGGCCCTGCTGCCGTTGCTGATCATGACGCCGCTGATCTGGGTGGTGCTGCTGGTGATGGGCGCAGTCGGCTACGGCGTCTACACAATGGCGCTGGTCGAGCTCGGCAGCCGGTTCAAGGGCTCTGTGCTGGTCGCTGGCAACGCGGCCTTTGCGCTGATGTGGGGCGTCGGCGGTATCGTCGGCCCGCCCGGCGCGGGCCTGCTCATGCAAGGCATCGGCCCGCTCGGCCTGCCGGTCGTGATCGCCGGCCTCGACGCGGTGCTGGTGATGTTCGCGCTGTACCGGTCGTCCGTGCGCCGAACTTCCTGACAAGCCCAAGCTCCTGACAGGCACTGTCTGGAGCAAGCGGTTTTCGCCCGCCAGGGGCTTACCACCACGTTGCTCAATCGCTAATCCTGCAGCCTCGATAGCGGTGCGCACAATGAATTTGGTTGAATCGAACAAGAACGAGACGATGCAATGGGCTGGTATCACCGGTGTGATCGTGACCGTCTCGGTGTTCGCCATCGCGCAAGGGTTGTCCTATCCGCTGCTGAGTTTCATCCTGCAGCGCCAGGGCGTTTCGCCAGCGATGATCGGCTTGTCGGCCGCCATGACGCCGATTGGTTTCATCCTGTCGTCGCCATTGATCCCGGCGCTGGCGCGGCGGTTCGGGGCAGGGCGCACGGCGCTTACCTGTGCGGCCTTTTCGGCTGTCGTGCTGGCGCTGATCGGCTGGACGCAAAATGTCTATCTGTGGTTTCCCCTGCGCTTCCTGATCGGCGTGGTGACCAACCCGCTCTATGTGCTGAGCGAGATCTGGGTCATCGCGCTGGCGCCGCCGGCCCGGCGAGGGCGCGTCATGGGTGTCTATTCGACGATCATCTCGGCCGGTTTCGCGGCCGGGCCACTGTGCCTGCTTGCAGTCGGCACTGAGGGCTGGCCGCCCTTCCTCGTCGGCGTCTCCGCCTTCGTGCTGTGCGGCATCTGCCTGGGCTTGGTGCTGCCGCGTTTGCCCAAGGTCGACGAGGCCGGGCATCAGGTTTCCGTCCTGGGTTTCGTGCCGCTGGCGTGGCTGCTTTTATTTGCCGTCATAGTCGCTGCCGGCTTCGAACAGGGCGCGCTGGCGTTGCTGCCGGTCTATGGCACCCATCACGGCATCACCGAAACCCGCATGTCGGCGCTGCTGTCGGTGATGATTGCTGGCAACATCGCCATGCAGGTGCCACTCGGCCTTTTGGCGGAAAGGCTTTCCGCGCGCCTGGTGCGGCTTGCCTGCGTCGCGATCACGGTGCTCGGCTGCGTCCTGCTTCCGCTTCTCATCGAGTCGCCCCTGATCTGGCCGATGATCTTTGTCTGGGGCGCGGTTTCCTACGGCATCTACACGATGTCGATCATCGAGCTCGGCGAGCGCTTTACCGGCTCGACACTGGTTGCCGGCAATGCCGCCTTCTCGCTGATGTGGGGCGTCGGCGGCATCGCCGTGCCGCCGCTGGCGGGCGGCGCCATGGATATTCTGGGCGCCGGCGGGCTGCCGATCACGCTTGGGGTGCTGTGCCTGGCGCTGGCAATTGCGAGCCTTGCTGGTCGGCGGAAAGCCTCAATTGTGCGCTGAATATTGTGAATATCGATACGGCCTATCAGCGTTGGCTTTTTCAAAGCAACGCGTTTATCGGAGATCTCATGACCAAGCCTGCCACCCAGACGCCGAATTCCGCCCCCATGATCGACGATCCCTTCCTCTGGCTGGAGGACAGGACAGCCACCCAGTCGCTCGACTGGGTGCATCGCCAGAACGAGGTCACCGTTGGCGAGCTGCAGGGTGATCCGTCCTATCAGGCGTCGTTCCAGACCGCGCTCGACCTGATGACGGCCGAGGACAACATCGCGGTTGGCGCCGCCATTGCCGGCCATGTCTATAATTTCTGGCAGGACAAGACCAATGTGCTCGGCCTCTGGCGCCGCACGACGGTCGCTTCCTACAAGACTGAGAAGCCGGAATGGGAAACGATCCTCGACTTCGACCAGCTTGCGGCGAAGGAGGGGATAAAATGGGTTTTTGGCGGCGCCAGCCGGCTCTATCCGGACTTCAATCTCTGCCTGGTCTCGATGTCGCCGGATGGCGGCGACGCCAGCGAGATGCGTGAATTCGACATCGAAACTAAATCGTTCGTAGAAGATGGGTTTCACGCGCGGGCGTCGAAGTCGGGCTTCAGCTGGCTGGACAAAGACACCGTGATTGTTTCCGCCGCGTTCGAAGAGTCCGACAAGACCGACTCCGGTTATCCGCGCGTGATCAAGCTCTGGAAACGCGGCACCAAGCTTGAAGAGGCGACGCCGATCTTCGAGGCGCAGAAAGAGGATCTCGCCGTTGGCGCCGCCGTCGAGTTCGATGGCGACAGACGCTATCTGATCCTGGCCCGGACGCTGAATTTCTTCGCCTCGCACATCTTCCTGCGGCTGCCTTCCGGCGAAAACAAACAGCTGCCGCTGCCGGATGACATGACCGATACGGCAATATTCAGGGATCAGCTCGTGTTCGGCGTGCGCAGCCCATGGACGGCGCCCGACGGCACATTGTGCAAGCCCGACGGCCTTTATTCGCTCGATATCGCGCATTGGGCCGAGACCGGCGCGCTCGGACCTGTGGAAACCTTGTTCGAGCCGGCCTATCGCGTGTCGATCGCCGGCATGGCCCGTACGCAAGACCGCCTGTTCATCAACCTGATGGACAATGTGCGCGGCAAGGTCATCGTCTGCGAGCGCAAGGATGGTAGCTGGTCGCTGAAACCGGTTGCGCTGCCCGAGAACGGCAATGTCGGCATCAGCCATGCCGAGCATTTCGGCTCGACCGTCTCCTTCTCCTTCACCGATTTCCTGACGCCGAGCTCGATCATCTGGTCTGACGACAATGGCGAGACGCTCGCCACCGTGAAGTCGCAGCCGGCGCGTTTCGATGCCTCGCCGCTGATCTCGGAACAGTTCGAGGCGCGGTCGAAGGACGGCACGATGATCCCCTATTTCGTCGTCAGGCGGCGGGGCCAGAAGGGTCCGGTGCCGACGCTGCTCTACGGCTATGGCGGCTTCGAAGTGCCGCTGCTGCCCGGCTATGCCGGCGTGCGCGGCAGGCTGTGGCTGGAAAAGGGCAATGCCTATGTGCAGGCCTGCATCCGCGGCGGCGGCGAGTTCGGCCCGGCCTGGCATCAGGCGGCGCTGAAGGGCAATCGCCAGAACGGATTCGACGATTTCGCAGCGGTCGCGCAGGATGTCGTCAAGCGCGGCATCGCGACAGCAAGCTCACTCGGCATCCAGGGTGGTTCGAATGGCGGCTTGCTGACCGGCGTTTCCTTGACGCAGCATCCCGAGCTTTTCGGCGCCGTCATCATCGAGGTGCCGCTGCTCGACATGCTGCGCTACACCGAATTGCCGCCCGGCGCCTCGTGGATGGCCGAATATGGCGATCCGTCGAAACCGGAAGACGCGAAGTGGCTTTCCGCCTACTCGCCCTACCAGCATGTCGACGCCGCTACCGCCTATCCGCCGGTGCTGTTGACCACCTCGACCGCGGACGACCGGGTCCATCCCGGTCATGCGCGCAAGATGGCCGCCCGCCTGCAGGAAGCCGGTCATGCCAGGACGCTGTTCTTCGAGGAGACCGAGGGCGGTCATGGCGGGCGTGGCGACCGCCGGCCGCAGGCGGCGCAGACGGCGATGAAATATGTCTTCCTGCAGAGGGCGCTGGGCGGGACGGCATAACCGGCAGGCCAAGCGTTGCCGGCGCAAAGGGTGGTTCACCTCGATGATCCTTTGCTCGCTCTGTTGTTTTGACGCAATTCCCTAAGGGGAAAGCGCTATGCGCTTTTCCCAGGAAAACCGTTTCACACTTTTCCTGGAATTGCTTAAGGTGCCAGCCATGGCTCTCGTCAGGATGTTGGTTGACGCATTTGAGGCTCGCGCATTGCGGGTCGCGGTGACACCGTCACCGCGCACGCTGCGCGCCGAGCTTTTGCGGCTGTGTGCCCGCATCGGCTATTCGCCACCTCTCCGCCTCTGAAGCATTCGCCCCGGCTTGCCGGATAGAATCCAGAGGGAAGATCAGACATGACCTATCAGAATTATTCGCTGAAGCAGCTTCAGCAGATCGACGCCGCGCATCATCTGCATCCGTTCACCGACCACAAGGAAATGCGCGGGGCCGGGTCGCGCATCATCACCCATGCCAACGGCCCTTTCATCTACGATTCCGAGGGGGCTGAAATCCTCGACGGCATGGCCGGGCTGTGGTGCGTCAACATCGGCTATGGCCGTGACGAGCTGGCCGAGGCCGCCTATGCCCAGATGAAGGAACTGCCTTACTACAACTCCTTCTTCAAATGCTCGACGCCGACGCCAGTGCTGCTGTCCAAGAAGCTGGCGGAGATCGCGCCGAAGCACGTCAACCAGGTGTTCTATGGTTCGTCGGGCTCGGAGGCCAACGACACGGCGCTACGTCTCGTGCGCCACTATTGGGTGCTGGAAGGCCAGCCGGAGAAGAACCGCATCATCTCGCGCAAGATGGCCTATCACGGCTCGACCGTTGCCGGCACCTCGCTCGGCGGCATGGATGGTATGCACAAGCAGCTCAACGGTGCGGTGCCCAACATCGTCCATGTGATGATGCCCTATGCCTATGAGCTGGCGCTGACTGGCGAGAGCGATCATGATTTCGGCCTGCGCGCGGCCAAGGCCGTCGAGGATGCCATCCTCGAAGCCGGAGCCGACAAGGTTGCCGCCTTTATCGGCGAGCCGGTCATGGGGGCGGGCGGCGTGAAGATACCGCCGGTCGGCTACTGGCCGGAAGTGCAGCGCATCTGCCGCAAATACGATGTCCTGCTGATGCTGGACGAGGTCATCACCGGCTATGGCCGCACCGGCGAGTGGTTCGCCGCCCAGACGCTCGGCATCGAGCCCGACACGATCACCACCGCCAAGGCGCTGACCTCGGGCTATCAGCCGCTGTCGGCATTGCTGGTTGGCGACCGCATCGCCTCGACGCTGGTCGAAAAGGGCGGCGAGTTCAATCACGGCTATACCTATTCCGGGCACCCGGTGGCCTGTGCCGTGGCGCTGAAGAACCTCGAGATCATCGAGCGGGAAGGGCTGGTCGAGCGCGTCCGGAACGATACCGGTCCTTATTTCGCCAAGGCGTTGCAGGAACGCATTGCCGGACATGATCTGGTCGGCGAGGTACGTTCGATCGGACTGATGGGCGCGATCGAGATCGTCAAGGACAAGGCGACCAAGGAACGGTTCCTTCCGGCTGGGAGTGCGGCGGTAACTGTGCGCGACCACGCCATCGCGAATGGCATGATGCTGCGCGCCACCGGCGACACGATGATCCTGTCGCCGCCGCTGATCTGGACCCGCGATACGATCGATATGGCCTGCGACCGCATCTCGAAGGCGCTGGATCTGGCGCAAGCCGATCTTCGCAAGCGGTAGAACTCGACCCCTCGGCTGGGCGCTCCTCGGCGGGAGCGCCCAGCCGTGAGACCATGCTGAAGGGGCGAGGGAACGAATTCCATCACAAGCGCGTAGTGTGTGGGGCAGCGGCTGATTCGGCCGCCACAAGGGGTTATTTCCATGAGAAAGACCGGCAAGAGCCGACGGACGCAAGAAGCGGCCAGCATCGGCGGCGACCTGATGCTGGCGCCGCTGGTGGCGATGATGCGGCTGCCGTTGATGGCCATGGATGGCGGGAGCAGCCAGCCATGGAGCACGGAGACCGCGTGTGCAGTAAACGAGAAGACCGCCGCTATGGCCGAAGGCGCGTTTGCGGCACAAATGTCTTTCCTGCAATCGGCATCGCGGTTCTGGCCGGAACTCTTTTCCGGCCGCACGCCATCGCTGTTCAACGGTGTCGCGGCGGAGCGCTCGATCAGCGCCGCGCTGAAGCCGGCAAGCCGTGCTGTGAAAGCAAATTTTCGGCGGCTGTCCAACAAGACCTGACCGAGGCTGCAGAACTTTGATTTTGCGCATCGAGGAGCGTATGCGCTAGAATCGGTCGGTACGTTACCGATGGGGGACACGATGGCCGGACAACCGCTCAACCAGCCGGCTGAAATTCCAGCCGAACTCGACCGCTGGAACTGGGGCGCCTTCTTCCTCAACTGGATCTGGGGCATCGGCAACAGCACCTTCATCGCGCTGCTGGCGCTGATCCCGGTCGTCAACATCGTCATGATCATCGTGCTGGGCGCACGCGGCAGCCGCTGGGCCTGGCAGAACCGCGCCTGGCGTGACGCGGAACAGTTTCGCAAGACGCAACGCAACTGGGCAATCGCCGGCCTTGCCGTCTGGGTGGTCGGGATCGGCGGCTGCGCGACGATGGTGGGCAGCATTCCCTACGTCCTGAAAGGCAGCGATGCCTATCACATGACGATGGACAGGCTTCGCGCCGACGACCGCGTCAAGGGGGCGTTGGGTTATGATTTGACCGACAGTTTCTGGGTCGGCGGCCAACTCAACGTCAATGCGAATGGGGCTGGTGACGCCCAGTTCGGCATTCCCGTCCACGGCGCCAAGGGCAAGGGCACGGCCTATTCGACCGCTGTCCGGACAGCCGGCACATGGAGCCTGCGCCTGCTGGTCGTCAGGGTCGAAGGAGCCGATGCACCGATCGTGCTGATCAACGAAGATCATGTCCCGATCCCGAATGCGGCAATCGGAATATAGCTGGGAAAAACGCAAAATCGCAGCCTATAGGCGGCGTGACGGCTGACGGTTCGGCTGGCCTTGTGGCCCAACAGGCGGGTGACCTCTGCTGCGCTTCAGACAAGGAAATGTGCTGAAAAGCCGGATGCTGTCTGACAGTATGCGGATGCGTTCATGTGGACCGGTGGCAATTTCATACAAGGGCACGCGCATATGGTGAGTTCTGTTCGTGCGGTCGTGATCGGTGGCGGCTGTGTGGGTGCCGGCATTCTCTACGGCCTGGCAAAGCGCGGCTGGACCGATGTGGCGCTGCTGGAGCGAACACAGCTTACGGCCGGGTCGACATGGCATGCCGCGGGGCTCATCCCCTCTTACGCGCGCAGCCGCAATGTCGGCCGCATGATCGCCAGGTCGATCGAAATCTATGAGGGCCTGGAGGCCGAAACGAGCCAGAACGTCGGCTGGCACAAATGCGGGCAACTGCGCATTGCCAACACGCGCGACAGGCTGGACGAGTACAGAAGCTATATGGACGTCGCCGAAGTCCAGGGTGTGCGAGCCCGGATCGTATCGCCCGCGGAAGCGCGGGAGATCTGGCCGCTGCTCGACAACAACAGCATGCTGGGCGCGCTTTACCATCCCGATGACGGCCACATTGCACCGGCCGATGTCACCCAGGCGATGGCCAAGGGTGCACGCGACCTCGGCGCGAAGATCCATCTTGATACCGAGGTCGTGGGTTTCGAGCGGATGCCGAGCGGCGAGTGGAAGGTCAAGACCTCGCGCGGTGATATCGTTTGCGAACATGTCATCCTTGCGACCGGCAATTACGCACGCCAGACAGGCGCCATGCTGGGCCTGGACATTCCCGCGATCCCGATCCTGCATCAGTACTGGATCACCGAGGCGGTTCCCGAAATTGTGGAACGCAAACGGCTTGGTCTTCCGGAGATGCCGATCCTCAGGGACGAGGGTTACGAGGGCTATCTGCGCGAAGAGGGGGACGGGCTGATGTTCGGTCCCTATGAGCGCACCGAACAGCTCAAGCTGTTCGCCGAAAACGGCGTTCCGGAATGGTTCGGTGCCGATCTGCTCGATGAAGACTTCGACGCTGTGTCCTGGAACTGGGAACGCGCGACCGAACTGGTTCCCGCGCTCGGACGCGCCGGCATCAAGCGGAATGTGCGAGGCCCGTTCCAGATGACGGCCGATGAACTGCCGCTGATGGGGCAGGCGTGGGGCCTGGAGAATGTCTGGCTCGCCGAAGGGGTGCCTGGGGGCATCCTTTGGGGCGGTGCGATTGGCTATTACCTCTCCGAACGGATCGTGGAGGGTGGCAGCAGCATCGACACGGCGGAACTGGATCCCCGCCGGTTCGGCCACTATGCCAACAAGAACTGGACCCGGGCCAAGGTCCGGGAAGCCTGGGGCACCCACGCCGCACAGCACTATCCTGGCCAGGACATGCCGGCGGCGCGACCGCAGAAAACGGCCCCGTCCTATGACCGTCTAAACCAGCTCGGTGCGGTATGGGATGTGTTGAACGGCTGGGAGATGCCGAGCTGGTTTGCGCCTGCCGGTATCGAAGCGCGCAACGTCTACAGCTGGCGCTGGACCCCAAAGGGGAACCACGTCGCCGCAGAGGTCCAGGCTGTCCGCCAGGCCGCTGGCTTGGTCGAGATGACACCCATGACCAAGTTCGAGGTCAGCGGGCCGGGCGCAAGGGACTGGCTCGACGGAATCCTGGCCAACAGGCTGCCGCGTCCCGGTCGTGTCGCTCTTGCCCATCACCTGACGCCGGCCGGCGGCGTGCAGGCCGAGTATGTGGTGGCGCGGCTGCAGCGCGACCTGTTCTACCTCATATCGACGCCGCGCGCCGAGCGCTGGAACCTTGACGATCTCGGCCGGGTGTTGCCGAAAGACGGCAGCGTGCAGCTGCGCAACGTCACCGAGGATCGCGGCAGCTTCACGGTGGTTGGGCCGAAAGCGCGCGACATATTGCAGCCGCTGACGGAGATCGACCTCTCCAACGAGGCCTTCCCATGGTTCAGCGTGCAATCCGGCACCGTCGGCATGGCCAGCGACGTGCGGCTGCTGCGCGTCAACTATTCGGGCGAACTGGGATGGGAACTCTATCATCCGCTCTGCTATCAGCGGCATTTGCTGGATGCGCTCCTGGCATCGGGAGAGGCACACGGGCTGAGGCTGGTCGGACTTCAAGCGCTGGAATCGCTTCGTCTCGATAAATCCTACCGCGCCATGTATCGCGATATGAATCTCGAACTATCTGCCTGGGAAAGCGGCCTCGAGCGCTTCGTCAGTCTCGACAAGGGGGACTTCATCGGCCGGGCGGCACTGGTCGCAAAACAGAAGCAGGTCACACGCCGGATCGCCACGCTGTCGATTGATACGGACGATGCGAGCGCGTTCGCCTTCGAGGGCGTCTACCGCGAAGGCGAACTCGTCGGCCACGTCACGTCGGCAGGCTACTCCTATACTTTTGGTCACGACATCGCACTCGCGCTGCTGCCGCTGGACCTTGTATTGCCCGGTATCGAGCTCGAGGTTTCGATCCTCGGCGAGCGCCGCGCGGCAAAGGTGATCGCCGACTCGCCCTATGATCCGGAAGGCGCCCGCGGGCGCATGTGAGGCATCCCGAAGTTCAATCCGGGTAGGTCGATGTCTCGAAACGTGCTGCAGGGCAAAACGCAAAAACCGCGCTCCATCGGGAACGCGGTTTTGCCAGATACGCATGGCGCTTCGCTACACAAACACTTTGCGAAACTTATGGCACTTGTCGAAACTTACGGGCTCCGGTACGCGAGACCTGATCCGGAGCGCCGGGCGGATGAGATATGTCCGCCTCGCAATCCGTTTTATAGGGACATCGTTACCGCGGAGTTATCGAGAGCTTAAGCAAATCTAAATTTGCATTTTTTTCACCGACGGAAACCGGAAAAACCCGCCAAATCCGTGGGTTACGCTGGGTTACCCCTGAGAAAATTAATTATGCCGGAGAAATCGACGCCGCCATGTCCCTGGGCGTTGAACAAGGCATAGAGCTGAGCTGCTTCGGCACCAAGCGGCGTTACAGCACCCGCACCTTGCGCGGCTTCCTGGGACAACCTCAGGTCTTTCAGCATTAGTGCTGCGGCAAATCCTGGGTTGTAGTCCCTGTTTGCGGGCGAAGTCGGCACCGGCCCGGGCACCGGGCAGTAGGTGGTCAAGGACCAGCATTGGCCGGAGGAGGTCGAGGCGACGTCGAACAGCGCCTGATGCGACAGGCCCAGTTTTTCGGCCAGAACGAAGGCTTCGGCGACACCGATCATCGAAATGCCGAGGATCATGTTGTTGCAGATCTTTGCCGCCTGGCCGGCGCCGTCGCCGCCGCAATGGACGATGCGGCCGGCCATCGGCTTCAGGATCGGCTCGCCAGTTGCAAAGGCGTCATCGGAGCCTCCCGCCATGAAGGTCAGCGTGCCGGCCGCGGCGCCCCCGGTGCCGCCCGAGACGGGCGCATCGATGGACAGTAGGCCGTGCCTGGCGGCAATGGCATGCGCCTTGCGCGCCGATTCGACGTCGATGGTCGAGGAGTCGATGAACAGCGCGCCTTTTTTCGCCTTGGACGCGATGTCCACATAGACCGACAGCACATGCTTGCCCGCAGGCAGCATGGTGATCACCACGTCGGCATCCTTCACCGCGGCCAAGGCATTCGCCATGATCGTCACGCCATGTTCCTTGGCGACGGTGAGGTTTTCCGGCATGAGGTCGAAACCGTTCACCGCATGCCCCGCCTTGACAAGATTGGCAGCCATCGGATTGCCCATGTTCCCGAGGCCGATGAAGGCGATCGTCGTCATTGTCTCTCTCCGAATTTTGGTGATCTCAGCGGCCAATCAGCGCCCGAGCGATGATGACGCGCATGATCTCGTTGGTGCCTTCGAGGATCTGGTGCACGCGCAGGTCCCGCACCAGCTTCTCGATGCCGTAGTCATGCAGGTAGCCGTAGCCGCCGAGTAGTTGCAGCGCATCGTTGGCGACGTTGAAGCCGGTGTCGGTGACGAAGCGCTTGGCCATCGCCGACCATTTGCCGGCATCCGGCGCCTTGCGGTCGAGTTTCGAGGCGGCGGCATAAAGGAAGATACGCGCTGCCTGCAGCTCGGTCTCCATGTCGGCCAGCCTGAATTGCAAAGCCTGAAACTGGTTGATCTTCGAGCCGAAGGCCTTGCGCTCGGCGGTGTGTGAAAGTGCCTTGTCGAGTGCTGACTGCGCGCCGCCCAGCGAACAGGCTGATATGTTCAGCCGGCCGCCGTCTAGACCGGCCATGGCAATGCCGAAGCCGGTGCCTTCGCCGGACAAAAGGTTTTCCGCCGGCACCTTGCAATCCTCGAAGATGACCTGGCGGGTCGACTGCATGTGCCAGCCCATCTTGTGTTCGTTGGCGCCGAAGGAGAGGCCTGGCGCATCTCTGGGCACGACGATGGTGGAAATGCCTTTCGGCCCGTCGGCACCGGTGCGCACCATGACGGCGTAGAGATCGCTGTCGCCGGCGCCCGAGATGAATTGCTTGGTGCCGTTGAGGACATAGTCGCCGCCGCTCTTCACCGCGCGGGTCTTGAGCGCCGCGGCGTCGGAGCCGGAGCCTGGCTCGGTCAGGCAGTAGCTCGCCAGCCATTCCATCGAGGTCAGCTTTGGCAGGAAGCGCTGGCGCTGTTCGTCATTGCCGAAACGGTCGATCATCGAGGCCACCATGTTGTGGATCGAGATGAAGGACGAAAAGGCCGGATCGGCGTGCGAAAGCGCCTCGAAGATCAGCACGGCATCGAGCCGGCCAAGTGCCGAACCGCCGACATCGTCCCTGATATAGATGCCGCCGAGCCCGAGCGGCCCGGTCTCGCGGATCACGTCGGCCGGGAAATGCTTGTTGCGGTCCCAGTCGAGCGCGTTCGGCGCGACTCGGTCGGCGGCGAAGGCCTGCGCCATCTCCTGGATGGCGCGCTGCTCCTCGTTGAGTTCGAACTGGCTGGTGCTCGCATCGACCGCGGCGTCCATGGCGTGCTCCCTAATATCTTCGACCTGTTGGCCTGTCGTTTTTGGCTTTGCGCGCGCACCAATCTAGACCAATGATGCCGCCGCGCAACCCGACCCTCTGCGGAGCGGCTGTGCATCAATGCATGTCCGGAGCACGATGTGACGACAAAATTCGATGAACTGCTGGATCGGTTCCGCGCATACCTTGCGTCCGTGGATCACGCCTTGGTGCGCGATGCCGTGGCGCGGATAGGCTGGGACATGCCGGCCAGCACGCTGGAGCCGCATCCGCTCGCCTGCCTGCGCCATCTCGGTCGCGCCGCCGAACTGGCGCCGCCGGATGCCAAGCCGCTGGTGCAACTGCTTGCCGAGCGTCGGAATGATTTCCGCTGGGGGCAGACCTATGACGAGGCGGACTTCGGAAAAGAGTTCATCGATAATTACGGCTGGCTGGAAGTGTTCGGCACCCGAGGCCACTTCGCCAATGATGCGGTCGCCGCCGGCCTGCTGATCCTTGGACCCGATATCGTCTATCCCGATCACCATCACGTCGCTGAAGAAATCTACATTCCGCTGACCGGCGGCACCGAATGGCGCATGGGCGAGAGCGGCTTTTGCATGCGCACGGCCGGCGAGGTCGTCCACCACGCGTCCAACGTCAATCACGCCATGCGTACAGGCAAAGACCCATTGCTGGCGCTCTACATTTGGCGTGGCGGGCCGCTGGCGCAGAAATCCGACATCACCGGAACCGTGGCGCAGGGCAGGGGCTGATGGCCAAAGCGATCATGCTGCAAGGCACGGGTTCCGATGTCGGCAAGACGGTGCTGGTCGCCGGCCTCTGCCGTGCGGCAAAGAAGCGTGGGTTGAAGGTGCGGCCGTTCAAGCCGCAGAACATGTCGAACAACGCCGCCGTTGCCGATATCCCCGGCGATAAAGCCGGCGGCGGCGAGATCGGCCGCGCGCAATGGCTGCAGGCGATCGCTTGCGGTGTCGCGCCATCGGTTCACATGAACCCGGTGCTGCTGAAGCCGCAGACCGATGTCGGCGCGCAGGTCATCGTGCAGGGCAAAATGTTCGGCGAAGCGCGGGCGCGCGACTACCAGGCCATGAAGGGCCGGCTGATGGATGCCGTGCTGGACTCCTGGGGCAAGGTCTGCGAGGGCGCCGATCTCGTGATCGTCGAGGGCGCCGGCTCGCCGGCCGAGATCAACCTGCGCAGCCGCGACATCGCCAATATGGGCTTTGCCACGCGCGCCGATGTGCCTGTGGTGCTGGTCGGCGACATCGATCGCGGCGGCGTCATCGCTTCGGTCGCCGGCACGCATCTGATCCTGCCGGAAGAGGACCGGCGCATGATCGTCGGCTACCTCATCAACAAGTTCCGCGGCGACGTTTCGCTGTTCGACGACGGCCTGAAGTCGATCGAGACATTTACGGGATGGCGCTGTTTTGGGATCGTACCGTGGCTGAAGGCAGCAGGGCGGTTGCCTTCAGAGGATTCGGTGGTGCTGGAACGGCTGGCGTCCGGCGAAGCGCGCGCGCTGAAGGTGGCCGTGCCGATGCTTGGCCGCATCGCCAATTTCGACGATCTCGACCCGCTCAAGGCCGAACCGCAGGTCGAGGTGGTGTTCGTGCCGCCGGGAAAGCCGCTGCCCGCCGCTGCCGGTCTGGTGGTCATTCCAGGCTCGAAGTCGACCATCGGCGATCTTCTGAAGTTCCGCGAGAACGGCTGGGATCGCGACCTGCTCGCGCACCGCAAGCGCGGCGGCCATGTCGTCGGCATTTGCGGCGGCTTCCAGATGCTCGGCCGTATGGTGCGCGATCCCGACGGCATCGAAGGCAGCATTACCGAAGCCGAAGGGCTCGGCCTGCTCGACGTCGAAACGGTGATGGAACCGGAAAAGACGGTGCGCAACGTCAGCGCCCGTTCGGTACAATACGACCTGCCGCTCGAAGGCTACGAGATCCATCTCGGCCGCACCACCGGACCGGATACGCTGCGGCCTTCCGCCGTCATCGATGGCATCGAGGACGGGGCGGTGTCGGCCGACGGTAAGGTGTTGGGTACCTATATGCATGGCCTGTTCGGCGCTGACGGCTTTCGCGGCAAATTCCTCGAAAGCCTAGGCATCAAGGGCGGCGGCATCGACTATCGGGCCGAAGTCGAGCGGGCGCTGGACGAGGTCGCAGCCGAGTTGGAGACCCATCTCGACTGCGATGCGATTTTTGGGCTGGCGCGGTAATTCCCGGCACAGATTGGCTTAGGCCTTCTCGCCAACCTTCGGCCAGTAGGTGCCGAAGGACCAGACGTTGCCTTCCGGGTCGCGGCAGATGAACTCGCGGCTGCCTAGTCGCGGTTGGTCAATTCCTGGATGATCGTGGCGCCGGCCTTCCCGGCCTTGGCATAGGCGGCATCCGCATCATCGACGGCAATGTAGATCGACTTGCCGCCGCCTGAGCCGGGTTCGCCGACCATCTTGCCGTAGTCGTCGTCGCGCACCGTGCCCAGCATGATCATCGAGGAGCCGAAGACCAATTCGGCATGGTGCACGACATCGCCTTCGCCATAGCGGGCATGGACGCTGAAGCCAAAGGCTTCGCTCAGCCAGTCGATCATCTTTGCCGCGTTCTTGTAGCGCAAAGCGGGATAGAGGCGGGGCGCTTCAGTGGTGGTGGGCATGGGAACTCCTTCAATGGGGTTGGTCGATATCCCACTGTGATCGAAGGCCGTTCCAGGGTCTTGAAGAAATGTTACCTGACTGAAAGCGCGGTTGGCGTCTCGCCGGCGAGGTCGCGGAATTCGCGCACCAGATGTGCCTGGTCGGCATAGCCGCAACCGGCTGCGATATCGGCCCAGTTGGCGATGATCTGCCTCGACAGGCCGAGCGCCCGGTTGAAGCGGACGATGCGCGACAGTGTCTTGGGGCCCATGCCGATGGCGTTGGAAAAACTGCCGGCGAGATGTTTGCGGCTCCAGCCCAGTCTTTCAGCAAGCGATGCAATGCGGGTCCGGCCGCCGGATGTGATGATGCGGTCATAGGCCCAGGCGATTTCGAGCGGTGTTTCTGCAGCATTCTCGAGACGGGCGGTGACGAAGGCTTCGGCTATGTCGAAACGCGTCGTCCAGTCCGGTGCGTTGCCGAGCCGTTCACGCAGCGCCATGCCTTGCGCGCCAAGCACGTCGTCGAGGACGACCATGCTGTCTGTCAGTTCGCTCATCGGCAGGCGGAAGAAACGGCGTGCTCCAAGCGGCGTGAAGTTGACCTGGATGCAGCAGGCGCCGCCGAAGGATTCGATCACCACCGGTCCGGCAAAAAGGCCGGCGGCGAAACTGGCGAAGCGGTCATTGTCGCCGGGCGCCTTGCCGAGGCCGATGGCGAAGGGTTCGGCGAAGCTGATGACCAGCGGTACGGTGAGCGAAGCGTATTCGACGTTGCGCATATGGCCGGGGGCCATTTCGCGATAGCCGCAAATGTCCGACACAATGCCCTGAAGTCGAGGATCGGGCAGGCGTCGGCGCATCTCGAACCGCCCAGCGGCGGACCGGTCCTGCTCTTCCCGGGGTTGCATCTCGACTGGCATCGGCCATCCTTGCGCCGGTCAAATCTAGCAGACCCGGGGCCGGAATCAAAAGCGCCCGGCTTTTGGCCGGGCGCTCCTCGTCCCCACTTCAAGGGAAATGGTCAGGCGCCGCGCATCAAGCAGCCGCCGGCAAGCACGATGAAAGCAATAAGCACGATCCACACCGATGCGAGTGGAATGAATGCAAGAACGCCAAGCGCGGCGAGGACGCCGATGATGGCGATAACAACGGAAATGATAAAAACGATCTGCGTAGGTGCGCTAAGATTCATGTGTGGCTCCTCCAACATGATTCGAACAGCAGCATTCTATCAGGGCACGTGATCACACACCAATCAGGGCCCGCAGCGGGTTCGCCGGGTCGGCCAGCAGCTTCATAGCAAGCGCCAGGCACACGATCACCAGCAGCGGCTTGATCAGTTTTGCGCCGATGCGCATGGCCAGACTGGCGCCGACGCGGGCGCCGATGAACTGGGCAATGCCCATCATCAGGCCGATCTTCCAATAGACGACACCGAAGGCCGCGAAGACGATGAAGCCGCCGATGTTGGAGGCGAAGTTGAGCAGCTTGGTATGGGCCGTCGCCTTGAGCACGCCGTAGCCGGCAAGTGCCACGAAAGCCAGCATGTAAAAGGAGCCGGCACCTGGTCCGAACAAGCCATCGTAGAAGCCGATCGCAGGCACCAGGGTCAGTCCAAACAGGAACGGCGACAGGCGCTCGGCCCGGTCGACATCGTTCATATTGGGCTTGAACGCGAAGTAGAGCGCGATGGCGATCAGCACGATGGGCAGCGCGGCCCGCAGAATGTCACCCGGCACGATCGTTGCCAGCAAGGCGCCGACGGCGCTTCCGACAAGGGCCAGAAGCGCCGACGGCAATTGCCGGCGGAGGTCGACATGACCCTTCGATGCATAGTGGATGGTCGCCGAGCCCGAGCCGAACATCCCTTGTAGTTTGTTGGTGGCGAGCGCCTGGACCGGCGTGAAGCCGGCAAGCAGCAGCGCCGGCACGGTGATCAGCCCGCCGCCGCCGGCGATCGAATCGACAAAGCCCGCGGCAAAGGCGGCGAAGGCGAGCATGGCGACGGTCTGGATACTAAGGTCGATCATCTGGGGTATGGAGGTGTCCGGCCGGCTCAAATATCGAGCGTTCGACCACGGCCGCCCTGTTTGCGCAAGATCGATTCCGCGCTACTTCTATCCAAGCGCATCGCGCTTGGATTTGTGTTTGTGTGTAGTCAACCCGGAAAGAGGCTCCTGATGGCATTCGCATTGCTGGACCAGATACGTCAGATCTTCGACGGCGACCCCGGCGTGCGCAAGGTGGCGGACGATCCGGTCCTGTCGGCGGAACTGCTGATGCTGTTTCGCATGATCCTGGCCGACGGGTCGGTCAGCGAGAGCGAGATGGTTGCCTTCCGGCGCATCTGCAAGGACGCCTTCGGCATTCAGGAAAGCAGCATCGACAGCGTCATCGAATATCTCAATGAGTTCGGCTACGAGACCAATGGCTCACAGGCGATCGCACTGTTCCGCGACCTCGACGTCGAACGGCGCCGGCAATTGGCCAAACATATGGCGGAGATCGCCAAGGCGGATTCGCAACTGGCCGAGAGCGAGATCCGACTGCTGCGCCGCACGCTCGACCTGCTCGATATCAGCCCGGTCGATGTGGTGAAGCCGCAGGAGTGATTGGGCGCCTTCTCTCCTGATCAGCCTTGCTCTCGCAGCCGCTTCGCGATTGCCCGGTGCAAATCAGGGGCGGCGGTGACAAGCGCCTTGGCAGCCTCGGACTGCGGGTGGTCGAGCACCTCGCTCGTCTTGCCGCGCTCGACGATCTTGCCGTCATGCATGACCAGCACCTCGTCCGTGATGGCGCGGGCCACGGTCAGATCGTGGGTGATGAAGAGATAGGCGATGCCGAGCTTCTGGTTGAGCTCGGCGAACAAATCGAGGATCTGGGCGCGGATCGAGACGTCGAGCGCCGAGACCGGCTCGTCGGCGACGACCAGTTTCGGACGGGTGATGATGGCGCGGGCGATCGACAGGCGCTGGCGCTGGCCGCCGGAAAACTCATGCGGGTACTTGTCCAAGTCGCTGATGCCGAGGCCGACTTCGTGCAGCGCATGCGCCACCATTTCGCGGCGCTCGGCGCTTGTCGGCTTTTTCTCCAGCACATGCAGGGGTTCGGCGACCAGTTTTTCGACCTTCTGACGCGGGTCGAACGAGCCATAGGGATCCTGGAAGACGACCTGCATGTCACGCCGGGCCGGCTTCAGTTCGGCTTCGCTCTTGCCGGTGATGGTCTCGTCTCGAAACCGGATCGTGCCCGAGCTTGGCCGGTCCAGCGCCAGGATCATGCGGGCGAGCGTTGACTTGCCGCAGCCGGAGCGCCCGACCAGCGCCACCGATTGGCCCGGCGCCATCGACAGGGAGACGTCGTCGACAGCGCGGATCGTTGGCGCCCGTTTGAACAGCGAGGTGCGCCGGCCTGGGTAGTCGCGGGTCACGCCCTCGACCTCGAGCAAAGGTCGGGCCGTCTCGATGCCATGCGGCCTGGCGCGCGCCGGCACATGCATCGAGGCCTGCGCCAACTGGCGCGTGTAGGGGTGGAGCTGTTCGGACAGCGTGCGCGCCGTGTCGCCGGCCTCCATCACCTCGCCGTGGCGCAGGATGGTGATGCGGTCGGCCATCTCGATGACCACGGCGAGGTCGTGCGAGATCAGGAGCAGGCCCATGCGGCTTTCGGCGACGAGGTCGCGCAGCAGGTCGAGGATTTGTGCCTGCAGCACCACGTCGAGCGCCGTCGTCGGTTCATCAGCGATCAGCAGCTTCGGCTTCAGCGCGCAAGCAATGGCGATGACGACGCGCTGGCGCTGGCCGCCTGACAGTTCGTGCGGGTAGCGCGACATCGGGAATTTCGCTTCGGGCAAGCCGACACGGTCGAGCATTTTTCGCGCCCGGTCTTCGGCCTCGGCGCGGCTGGCCCTGGTGTGCCAGCGTATGCCTTCGGCAACCTGTTCGCCGATGGTCTTGACCGGATTGAGCGCCGTCATCGGCTCCTGGAACACCATGCCGATGTCGTCGCCGCGCAGCGCGCACATCTGGTCCTCGGTTGCCGCGAGGATGTCGATGCCGTCGAATGTGACGCGTCCGGTGGCGCGCGCGGCATGGGGCAGAAGCTGCATCACCGCCAGCGCGGTCATCGATTTGCCGGAACCGGATTCGCCGACCAGCCCCATCACCTCACCGGGCGCGACGGAAAGCTCCACACCCTTGAGGATCTGCGTGTCGCCGATGGTCAGCGACAGGTTCTCGATGTCGAGCAGGCTCATCGCTGCCGCCGCGATTTCGGATCGAGGATGTCGGCGATGCCGTCGCCCAGGAGGTTCAGCCCCAGCACGGCGACAACGATCGCCATGCCCGGAAAGATCGCCATCCATGGCGCCACCACCATGCGGGTCTGCGCGTCGAACAGCATGCGGCCCCAGCTCGGCATTGGCGGTTGCGCACCCAGGCCCAGATAGGAAAGCCCGGCCTCGGCCAGGATGCCCAGAGCGAACTGGATGGTGCCTTGCACCAGGAGCAGCGTGGCGATGTTGGGCAGCACATGTTCGATTGTGATCTGCGCGCTGCTCTTGCCGGCGGCGCGTGCGGCGAGAATGAACTCGCGCGGCCAGATCGCCAGCGCGCCGGCCCGGGCGACACGCGCGAAGACCGGGATGTTGAAGATACCGATGGCGATGATGGCGTTGACGGCACCCGGCCCGAAGATGGCGGTGATCATGATCGCCGACAGCAAAGCCGGGAAGGCGAAGACGAGATCGTTCAGCCGCATCAGCGCTTCGTCGACGAGGCCGCCGCGTGCCGCTGCAAAGGCGCCGAGCGGCACGCCGACGCCCATGCCGATGCCGACCGCAACCAGCGCCACGGCAATCGAATTGCGGGCGCCGACCATGACCATCGACAGGATGTCGCGGCCGAAATGATCGGTGCCGAACCAGTGCGCCAGCGAGGGTGCCTGCGTCTTGTCCGATATCACCAGTTTTGTGACGTCGTAGGGCGTCCAGGCATAAGAGACTGCAGCCATTGCCAGGATCAGCAGGGTGATGACGAAACCGGCAACGAAGGCGGTATTCCCAAATGCCTTGGCCAGGATGCTGCCGAACGTCTCCTCAGGGATGTCGATGTGCAGCGTCATTGCCGGCTTCTCAGGCGCGGATCGACCACCGCATAGGAAAGGTCGACGAGAAGGTTGACGGCGATGACGGCGGCGACCAGCAGCATGACGACGCTTTCGACGACGATCAGGTCGCGCTGGGTGATGGCCTGGAACACCAGCCGGCCGAGGCCGGGCAGATAAAAGACATTCTCGATGATGATGGTGCCGGCAAGCAGAAAGGCGAACTGCAGGCCCAGAATGGTCAGCACCGGGATCATGGCGTTGCGCAGTGCATGCCGCCACAGCACGGCTCGGTGGGGCAAGCCCTTGGCGCGGGCGGTGCGGATATAGTCCTCGTTCAGCACCTCGATCAGCGCAGAGCGGGTGACGCGCGCCAGGATCGCGGCTTGCGGCAAGGCAAGCGCCACCGCCGGCAGCAGC
This sequence comes from Mesorhizobium sp. M7A.F.Ca.US.008.03.1.1, assembly GCF_003997495.1. Classification (GTDB taxonomy): domain Bacteria; phylum Pseudomonadota; class Alphaproteobacteria; order Rhizobiales; family Rhizobiaceae; genus Mesorhizobium. Next base: position 148,761 of record NZ_RZRU01000008.1, read on the forward strand.
AGCGATTTCAAGGCTGGCCAGACGCCGGCACTCCAGCCGGGAAAGCCTCCGGCAGGAACCAGACGCAGCCAGACGGCGAAGACATAGATCAGCATCAGCGCGAACCAGAAATTGGGTACGGCAACGCCAAGCTGTGCGGCGCCCATCGCCACAGTATCACCGGCGCGTCCTCGCCGGCTGGCGGAAAACAGGCCAACGGGAATCGCGATGATGGTGGAAAGCGCGAGCGCAATCAGCGCCAGCGGCAGCGAGACGGCCAGCCGCTCGCGCACCAGATCGATGACCGGCACCGAATAGGTGTAGGAGCGGCCGAAATCGAGGCTAAGCAGGCCGCCGGCCCAGTGCAGATAGCGCAAGGCCAGCGGCGCGTTGAGGCCCATCTGGTTGCGCAGCAATTCGACCTGGTCGGCGCTGGCGTTCAGACCCAGCATCAGCCGCGCCGGGTCGCCGGGCAGGATCTCCAGCACGGCGAACACCACTATCGAAGCCAGCACCAGCGTGGCGATGGCGATAGCGAGGCGTTTTAGGAGATAGGCGGTCATGGGGGCGAAAGAACCACTGCGTTGTCTGTCACAAAGATCGGGCTGCCGTATCGTTCTACGGCGCCCCCTCTGTCCTGCCGGACATCTCCCCCTCAAGGAGGGAGATTGGCAGTTTCGGCGCCGGCGGCACAAATACTGCGTAGATGATTGGCGAAAGCAGCGGCGAGAGCGCAATCTCCCCCCTTGAGGGGGAGATGCCCGGCAGGGCAGAGGGGGGTGGGACGGAGTGCACCTTGCGCCTTTGACCGACCGACCTCACTCGCTCCACTTCACCTTGGTCAAATCATTGGCCTGGATCGGGGCGTTCTCCCACAACCCTTGCAGCTTGGCGTCCCAGACGCCGACCTTGGGGAGTTCGTAGAGAAAGCCGACCACGGCATCGTCCGCCAGGATCTTCTGCGCTTGCCCCAGCAATTCCTTGCGCTTGGCTTCGTCGGAGGTGACGCCGAGATCGGCAATCACCTTGTCGAAGGCCGGGTTGTCGTAGTTGAAGTAATAATCCTTGCGCGAATAGATATCGATGTCGTTGGGTTCGGTGTGCGAGACGATGGTCAGGTCGTAGTCCTTCTTGGTGAACACCTGATCCAGCCACTGCGCCCATTCGACCGGAATGATTTCGAGATCGATGCCGACGTCGCGAAGCTGCGAGGCGATGATCTCGCCGCCGAGCCTGGCATAGGTGGGTGGCGGCAGCTTCAGCGTCGCCTTGAAGCCGTTCTCCAGCCCCGCTTCCTTCAGCAATTCCTTTGCCTTGGCAACATCATGCGGGTAGCGGCCGGTGAGGTCGACATAATCCTTGTTGGCGGGCGACATGTGCGAGCCGATCGGCACGCCGAGGCCGGCGGAGGCGCCGTCGATGATCGCTTTGCGGTCGAGTGCGTAGGAGATCGCCTGCCTCACCTGCAATTTGTCGAAAGGCGGCTTCTTGTTGTTGATCGACAGGATGGTCTCACCCTCGGTCGCGCCGATCACAATCTTGAAGCGCGGGTCGTCCTTGACCTGGGCGACGCTGTCGGCATCGAAGAACGGGAAAGCCTGGATATCGCCCGAGAGCAGCGCCGGCACATAGGCCGCGGCATCCGGCACGATGCGAAATTCGGCCTTGTCGAGGGACGCCGGTGTGCCCCAGTAATTGTCTGATTTGACCAGGGTGATCGACGATCCCTTGGCCCAGTTCTGGAACTTGAACGGGCCGGTACCAACAGGCTTTTCCTTGTTGGTGTCGGCCGATTCGGGCGCCACGATCACCGCGTCGCCCCAGCCCATATTGTAGAGGAACGAGCCCTGCGGGTTCTTCAGCGTGACCTTGACGGTTGCCGCGTCGACCACATCGACCGTGTCGATGGCTGCGAACAGGCCCTTTTGCGCGTTGACCGAATTGTCTGCGCGGGCACGATCGAGCGAGAATTTCACGTCGCTGGCGTCGAAGTCGGTACCGTCGTGGAATTTCACGCCGGTGTGCAGCTTGAAAGTGTAGACCTTGCCGTCATCGGAAATGGTCCAGCTTTCGGCCAGATCCGGCAGCACCTCGCCCTTCGACCCGATGCGCGTCAGGCCTTCGAACACATTGGCGTAGAGAACCTCGTCGATCGCCGCGGCGGCACCGGCGGTCGGATCGAGATGCGGGGGTTCGAGGGGAATGCCGATGACCAGATCGGTTCGCGCGGCAAACGCAGAGGTGCCGGCGGCCAGCGACAGCACCGCGGCCGCCAGAATGGTTTTCCACAATTTCATCGTGCAACTCCCCATGCGTTCAGACAGGTGCTCAAACCCGGGCGATAGAAGCGTGATTTCGCCACGGAGTAAATTGCGTTTCGTTCTGCCCGTTGGCGTGGCCGGGAATGTTTTTGTCCTGGCGGCCTCGTCGGCGGGTCGAAGCTTGTCGCTGTGCGCACCTTATCCCTTGGCTGTGCCGCGCAGCAGCACGTTGAGCCCTATCGCCATCACCTTGGCCGATTCCACCATGTCCGATATGCCGACCCATTCGTCCGGCCGGTGGGCGAGGTCGAGAATGCCCGGCCCATAGGCGATGCAATCATAGATATGGCCGATGCGGGCTATGTGCTTCTGGTCGTAGGTGCCGGGCGAAATGACATAGTCGGGTTCGCGGTCGAAGATCGCCATGATGCCTTGCGCAACCGCCTTGACCACCGGCGCGTCGCGCTCGGTCATCAGGGGCAAGACTTCCATCAGGTCGCGTATTTCGTAGTCGAATTTTGTCCGCTCGCGCTTCAGTCGATCGAGAATACCGGTCACTTCGCCTTTGACGGTGTCGAGATCTTCCTCGAGGAGGAAGCGACGGTCGATGGTCAGCCGGCAGGAATCGGGCACGTTGGGCGAGGGCAGGCCGGGTCGGAAATCCTCGGTCTGGCCGCCATGGATCGAATTGATGTTCATGGTCGAGCGTTTTGCCTCTTCGGGCACGACCGGCATGCGCGTCATCTTGCGGTCGAGCGCGGGGAACAGTTCGTCCTCGAAAGCCCGCAGCACGGCGCCCATATGGCGCACCGCGTTGTCGCCGAGAAACGGCATCGAGCCGTGCGCGATCTCGCCCTTGGTCTCGATCTCCGCCCACCAGACGCCACGATGACCGAGGCAGATGCGGTCCTTGTTCAACGGCTCGGGAATGATGACATGGTCGACCCTGGGTTTTGAGAAATAGCCAAGCCTGGCCAAATGGGCGACGCCGCCGAAGCCGCCGGACTCTTCGTCGACGGTGCCGGATATTTCGATGGCGCCTGGAAAATCGGGGAAGACTTCCAGGAAGGCTTCGACGGCGATGATCGAGGCGGCAAGACCGCCCTTCATGTCGCAGGCGCCGCGGCCATAGACCTTGCCGTCCTTGACGATGCCCGCGAAGGGATCGACGGTCCAGCCGTCGCCCGCTTCGACGACGTCGATATGCGAGTTGAAATGGACGCAGGCGCCTGATGATCTCCCGTCGAAACGGGCAACCACATTGACGCGCGGATAGCGGTCGGTGTCGCCGGGCGTGCCTTCGGCGCGGATGAACTCGGTCTCGAAACCGCTCTTCTTCAGCCGCGCGCCGAGATATTCGGCGCATGGCCGATAGGCCTCGCCAGGTGGATTGATGGTCGGAAAACGGATCAGCTCGGCGGTCAGCGCGACGACATCGTCGCGCCTGTCATCGATTGCCTGGAGGAGTCGCTGGTTCATGCGCAGAGTTGAGCAGCGATCTCAGCGATTTTGCAAGCCCGCAGGCGGTCAAGCCGGTGCGGCGTGTCGTTGCGGCAACTATTGCGGGAAATCGTTCAAATTCGCTGCTTTGGATTGGCGAATTGGTCAAGGTGTGTGTGTTAGCCCGTGCATCTGCCATTAAAAAGATGAAAAACAATTAGAGGGCAGGCAGGTTAGGGGCAATCAAAGGGGTTTGATCGCATGAAAAAGACAGTTCTCATGGCAGCCATGTTTGTTGCGATGCTGTTCGGTGCTTCGGGGCAGGGCTGGGCAGCCAGCCTCGTTGCAAATATAGACGTGTCGTCGCAGACGATGACCGTCAGATATGGCGCGTCGGTTTACCGGTGGAGTGTCTCCACCGCCCGCACCGGCTATTTCACGCCGCGCGGCACCTATCGGCCGCAGCGCACGGCCAGGATGTGGTATTCACGCAAATACCACATGTCGCCGATGCCCTATTCGGTGTTCTTCCATGGCGGCTATGCCATCCATGGAACCGGCGCCGTCCGGCAGCTCGGCCGCCCCGCGTCGCATGGCTGCGTGAGGCTGCACACGGCCAATGCCGCAACGTTCTATTCGATGGTGCGGGAAGTGGGCTTCGGCAACACACGCATTGTCGTCACCAACTGAGGCGATTCAGGTTCGCTGTTATCTGCTGGCGCAAGGCTAACACCCACGCCAGCAGCTCTGCTCAAACGTTTGGGACCGCTTTTGCCTGCTGCGGTCGCTTTCGACGCCCACCGCTGATCTCCCACCTTTTGTGGAACCACATCCACTGGCCGGGATCTTCTCGCACCCAGCGTTCGACGACGTCGTTGAGACGCTGGGTGGTGGCGTGGACATCGACGCTGCCGTCAGCGGTGCGCGGCAATGTCAGCTTGTCCTCGATTTCGAGCCGGAAGCGGTTGCCTGGCAACCTGACGCAGCGCGCCGGGTAGACGTCGCACTCGTAGTGACGGGCAAGGGTGGCCAGCACCCGATTGCTCTGGCAGGGCCGGCCGAAGAAGGTCGTCTCCAGGCCGTTGGTGAATTTCTGGTCGACAAGGACGCCGATGTTGCCGCCATTCTCCAGGACACCGGCCAGGGCGAATGAGGCGCCCGCCATGGATGGCAGCAACGAGCCCATGGTCGAGCGGCGCGTCGAGAGGATGTAGTCGGCAAGATAGGGATTGTTAGGCGGCCGAAACAGCGCCGTGATGTTCATGCCGAAGGTCGCCGCCGCCACCGGCAGCAATTCGAAATTGCCGAGATGGCCGGTGAAGACGATATGCGGCCTCTCTTCGCCAGCGATTTCGACGAAGTGGTCAGCTCCCTTGACCTCGACCCGGCCGGGCTTGCTGGCTGTGGGGTCATAGTCGAAGAGGACGTCGAGAAAGATGTATTCCGCGGCAAGACGGGCCATGTTGCCCCACATGTCGGAGGCGATCGCCTGGATCTCGGATTCGCTCTTTTCCGGATAGGCCTTGCGCAGATTGTCGACGGCAACCTGATGGCGTCCCACCCGGGGGCCAACCATGCGTGCGACGCGGTCGGCGAATTTCAGCGCACTGTCGGCCGGCAGCAGGCGCAGGACCGAGATGATCATCATCGCCGCCCGCGCCACCAGCCAGTAGTTCAACTGGCGCAGCTGCCTGCCGTAGCGAAATTTGAGATCCCGGCGGAACTTCTTGAACACAGAGGTCAAGGCTCTAGCCGACGCGCAGGATGATCTTGCCAAACACGTCGCGGCCTTCCATGCGTTTCAGCGCGGCATCGATACCGTCGAAGCCGACTTCGGTGTCGATGACGGGTGCGACCTGTCCCGCCGCCATTTTCTGCATGGCGTTGGCCATATTTTCCATGCGGCAGCCAAAGGAGCCAAGCAGCTTCAATTGCTGCTGGAACAGCTGCATCAAATTGATCTGCGTCGACACGCCGGAAGTCGAACCGCAGGTCACCAGGCGGCCGCCGCGCTTCAGGCACAGCATCGAGGCGGCAAAGGTGTCGGCGCCGACATGTTCGAAGACGACGTCGACGCCCTTCTTCTTGGTCAGCTTGCGCACGACGCCCTCGAAACGGTCGTCGCGGTAGTTGATGACATGGTCGGCGCCGAGCGCCTTGGCCTTGTCGATCTTGTCGTTTGAGCCGACCGTGGTGATGATCGTGCAGCCCATCCGCTTGGCCAGCTGGATGGCCGCCGAGCCGATGCCGGATCCGCCGGCATGGATGAGGATGGTCTCGCCGGGCTGCAGCCTGGCATTGTCGAAGAGCATGTGCTCGACTGTGCCGAAGGTGACCGGCGCCACCGCTGCACCAATGTCGGTCACGCCGGGCGGAGCAGGAACCAGCAGGCGGGCCGGCAGGTTGATCTTCTCCTGCGCGAAGCCGTCGAGATGGAAGCCGTGAACGCCTGAAACGTGCTCGCAGAGATTATCGCGGCCTTCGCGACATGCTCGGCAAAGGCCGCAGGTGCGCGCGCCATAGATCGACACCAATTGTCCGAGCAGCAGGCTGGAAACGCCGGGACCGACCGCCTCGACCTCGCCGGAGGCTTCCGCGCCGACGACCAGCGGCAGCTTGCGCTTGGCGAAGGCCATGCCGCGCCAGCCCCAGACGTCGATATGGTTCAGCGCCACCGCCTTGATGCGCAGCGTGACTTCGCCGAGTGCCGGCGGTGGAGGAGGCGGCAGGTCCACCGTCTCAAGACGGCGGTCCTCTATAAGTTGCAATGCGCGCATGGGGCCTGTCGGTTCAGTCTGGCTGAAAAAGGTCGCTTAGACCGGTTCCCGCGCCATGACAAGGCAAGTGTTCTGGCCGCCGAAGCCGAAGGAGTTCGACAGAACGGTGCGGACCTCGGCGTTGCGCTTCTTGTTCGGCACCACGTCGAGCACGATCGCGGGGTCGGGATTGTCATAGTTGATGGTCGGCGGAATGACGCTTTCGCGCATCGTCATCAGCGAGAAAGCCGCCTCGACAGCGCCCGCCGCCGACAGCGTGTGGCCGATCATCGATTTGTTCGACGAGACCGGCATCGAGCCGATCCGCTCGCCGAACACCGTCGACAGCGCCAGATGCTCCATCTTGTCGTTTTCCGGCGTCGAAGTGCCATGGGCATTGACGTGGTCGATCTCGTCTTCACTCAGGCCGGCATCGGCGAGAGCGGCGCGAACCGCGGCGATGGCCGGTGAAGCGTCCGGCTTGGAGCGGGTGCGGTGGAAGTCGTCGGCCTTCTCGCCGCAACCGCCGAGGACGCCCAGAATAGTCGCGCCGCGAGCCAATGCCGTCTCAAGCGATTCCAACACGAGCGCCCCGGATCCCTCGGCCAACACGAAGCCGTCGCGATCCCTGGAGAAGGGCTTCGATGCCTTTTCGGGAATGTCGTTGTGTGTGGAGAGCGCTGAAAGCAATGAGAAACGGATCAATGCCTCGGCGGTCGCGGAACCGTCCGCGCCGATCGATAGCGCACGGTCGCATTCGCCGCGTCGGATCGCCTCGACACCGAGCTGGATCGCGGTGGCACCTGAAGCGCAAGCCGTCGACAGAGTGATCGGCAGACCACGTGTGCCAAGGCGGTCGGCAAGGCGGTCGGCGATCGAACCGAACTGGGTGGTCTCGAAAATATCCAGCTCTTTCAAGCTACGCGCGACCCGAAGCAGTCGTTCGGCGGCAGTGTCATCCTTGCCCTTGTCAGAATTGTAGAGCGAGAAGCGCTCGGCCCAGTCGAGCTCGACTGGCGGCGATGCGAGGAAGAGCGGTCCGCCGAAGTCGCTGGAATCTAGACCGGCTTCGGTCACCGCCTCAAGGCCAGCAAGCTCGGCTAGCTCATAGGTCAGTGGGCTGGCACCTTTCGAACTCGACGGCAGGAAATCGACCATGCCGGAGATGCGGGTGTTCAGTTGATCGATGGGAAAGCGGGTGATCGGGTGAATGCCCGACTTGCCGGAGGTCAGCGCCGCCCAATTGTCCGTCTTGCCGACGCCAAGCGAGGTCACCACGCCGATGCCTGTGACGGCGACGATCGGCCTGCCCATATGATCGTTCAGATTGGCCATCCGGTAGCCCTCGACCTTTTATCGTTGCAGCATGGATCGTGAAAACACCGCCTCAGGCGGCATTGACCAGCGCCATGCCCTCGAATTGGTGATAGCCGATCGCCGTTGCAAGGACGGCTGCGGGAACGCCTTCGAACGGCGTCTCGGCTGCGGCATCAAAAACAGGATAGGCGGCCTTGCGGTCGACAGCGAGTGCCGCCAGCGCCACGGCGAAAGGAAACTGTGCTTCCTTCATGTGCCCGGTCAGCGTCGAGAAACCGCGCGCGGCGATCGCCGGATTGGCATCGAGCGCTGCCTTCTCGGCTGATGTCGCCGCATGCGCGCCCGACGCACCAGACAGCGCCAGCAATTTGCCGTTCGGCAGCGCCGCCTGCTTGAGCAGCGCGGCGATCTCGGCATCGAGCTCTCCGCGCGAGCGCCTGGCGCGGCCGGAGACGACCGGCCCAAGCTCGGCATAGATCTTTCGGCCACGGCTTGTCGCGTGTTCGCGCTGTTCCAGCACCAGGAAGGCGCCGCCGGAGCCGGTCACGACGCCACCGCCCTCGGCACCCTGTCTTTGCCAGACCGGCTTCCACGGGCCACGATGCAGATAGCCGGCGAGTTCATAGCCGAGCAGCATGTCGGAATGTTCGGTCTGGAAGGCACCGCCGACCAGGATGTGCGTCGACTGGCCCGAGCGGATGCGTGCGGCGGCCGTTTCAACTGCGGCGACGCCGGCACCTTCCTCGCCCATGAAGGTCCTGGACGAACCGGTGACCTTGTGGACGATGGAGATGTTGCCGGCGAGCAGATTGGAAAGCTGGGCCAGGAACAGTGTCGGCCGCAATTCGGTGGTCAATTTCTCGTTGAGCAGCACATCGCGGTCATTGCGGCTTTCCGAAGCGGCGAGAATGGCGGCATCGACCGCCTCGTCGCGCTCGCCACCGCCTGCGGCCACAACCATGTCCATGGTCGCGCAGAGTTCGTCATTGCCCTTGATGCCGGCGTCGTCCAGCGCAAGGCCGGCAGCATAGGTGCCGAGCCTCTGCCAGGTTTCCATCTGGCGCTGGTCGCCACGCTTGGCAATCTGAAGGTTCCAGTCGATCTCAGGCAGCGGATGAACGGTATAGGGCGCAAAGCGCGTCGCTTCGAGCACCGGCTGCGGGCCCGGCTGGGCCAGCTTCTGCCAATGGGCGTCAGGACCTTCCCCCAGTGAGGAGACAAGGCCGATACCAGTGATGACGACGTCGCGGGGGCTGCTCATAGGCGGCTTTGTGGGTCAGGCGGCAGAGCGCGTCAAGATCGTGCGATCAACTGACGTCAGGCGGTCTTGGCGGCGACCAGTGCGTCGATTTTGGCGCACAGGTTCTTCATGACGAAGTAATCGTCGGTCGAAGCCTTGCCGTCATTGACCTCCTGGGTCCACTTTTCCAGCGGCACCTTGATGCCGAATTCCTTGTCGATGGCGAAGACGATGTCGAGGAAATCGAGGCTGTCTATGCCGAGATCGTCGATCGTGTGGCTTTCGGGTGTGATGGTGTCGATATCGATCTCGCTGGTGTCGGCAATGATCTTGGCGACTTTGTCGAACGTGGTGGAATTCGTGGTGGACAACGGGGCTTTTCCTTCGGTTGCGGGCGGAATCTGTCCGCATCTTGTTTGGGCGCTGTCTAATCGGTTTTTCCCGGCAGGAAAAGGCCTGATACGCCGGGCGCAGATGGGTAGGGTGTCCAGGAAACGCAAGAAGGGTCGCCGGTTTTACCCGGCGGCCCTTCTGTTGACGCCACGTCAGGCCTTATTTCGATGCATGTCGTTTTCCCAAACCGGAACCACTTTTGGGCGACATGCATCAGCTATCGCGGAGCTTGACCAGGTCGTTGAGCAGCCCGCCCGTTCCGTTGTGAACGGTCAGCCGCTCGACCTTGCCGGCGATGGTCTCCAGCGCCTCGAGCTCCTTCAGCCGCAGCATCACCGGGTTTTCCGCCATCACCCTGGCCGTGTTGAGGAGGGAACGCGTCGCGTTCGTCTCCTCGCGGCGACGGATGATGTTGGCCTCGGCCTGCTTTTCGGCCGACACCACCTGGTTGAGGATCTCGCGCATCTCGCCCGGCAGGATGACATCCTTGAGGGCGATATCGCTGACCTCCACGCCGATCTCGGCCATGTCGGCGCGGACCTTGGCTGCCGCTTCTTCGTCGATCGTCACCTTCTTTTCGAGGATCTGATCGAGTGTCAGCGCGCCAAGTGTCTTGCGGAAGGCATATTGCAGGGCGCGGTAGAGGGCTTCGGAGAAGTCCTTCACCATGCTGACCGCCTTGACCGGATCGACGACCCGGTATTCGGCTGCGATGTTGACTCGGATCGTCACGCGATCCTTGGTCAGCACTTCCTGCCCGGCAACGTCGAGCGACTGGCGCTTGAGGTCGACGACCTTGATCTGCACCGTGCGTCCGACGTTCCAGAAGCCATGCACGCCCGCCGTCAGCGTCCTAACCAGGACACCGTCGATGAACAGCAGTCCGGCCTGACCATCGACGACCGGATGGACGGACATCAATTCCGCCTTCCGGGCCTGGCCCAGCCGGCGCATGACCGCCGCATCGATGGCGAGATCGACTGACGTGTCGATCAGCGTCACCTTCCACGGACCGGCATCCGTCCACAGCACCAGCTTGCGGTCCGGCGCCAGCACGGCGTGCAGATTGCCATCACGCTCGATGACGGCGACATCCGTGCGCCCGGTGCGAACGACGGTGAAATGACGCGCGGCCACATCCGGGAGCTTGTCGAACAACGCCTTCTCGTATGCCGAAACGAATTCCGGGTTCTTCAGATCGTGCCGAGACACTTCGAGGCTGCCGCGCCGGTTGGCGAGCCAGTGCTCACCCGGCAGCAGGACAGCCTTGATCTCCCCCTTGTGGAGGGTGAGGGCACGTTCGTTTTCCCTTACGAGGACGCGCTCGCGCCCAAGAACCTTGTCGAGAATGGTCATTGTCTTACTCCTGTCGGGCATGGCCCCATGCGAGGCGTCACGTCATGCGTCGATCTTCCCTTCGTTTCTCGTTTCACGTCGTAGTCCGGGCACGAATGATCCGGGGACTGGTGGCATCGAACCGTGGCGGGCCTTCGGGAGCGGATCGCGTGGCAGCGAAGCGGGCGCCGGAAGCCTTGGCCTCCCTTGCCGGCGACGCTGCGCCTTGATCGTCACCGCGGGCCTGGCCGCGAGCCGATGGCGAAAGACGCTGGGATGATCCGCGCCCGAGGGCTCGGGTTCATCCGTCCAGTCTTCGCATTCCAGTCCCCGGACCGTTTTTCAGATAACACCTGGCAGGGTGCTGGCTTATCAGGCCAATGGAGAAGGATTTGAACCTTCGACAGTCAGATTCTCGATCTGATGCTCTACCCAACTGAGCTATCCGTGGTGCAGATGAAGGGAATTGAACCCCCGACCTCCGGACCCAAATCCGGCGCTCTCCCGCTGAGCTACATCCGCGATCCCAATCCCCAAAGCGGCGCCGTATACAGGGCGGCAATGCCGCCTGCACGGGCGGAGACGAAAGCTCCAACCGCTGTGCTCACTTCGGTTCTCGTGACCGGGAGCGCGCCTATAGCGCCTGCGACGGGTTGTCGCAAGCGGCATCGTCATGGCGAATTCGCGGCTTCTTTCAGTGGTGACATTTCGGCAACACCGGTCCAATGCCGAAGGTGCGTGGGAAGCCTCAGAAGGTGACGCGGCCGAGTACGCGCAGGCCGTCGCCCTGCGGTTCGACGACCACGGCCTCGCCTTCGCGCGGCGAAACACCGGTCAGTGCCACGATATTTTCCAGGTGGGTGACCATGACCAGATTGTCGGAACCGGAATAGGCGCGGATCTCCTTCATGATCGCGGCGACCTGCGCGGCCTTCTGCGTCTCGTCGCCCTTCATGAGATCGAGCGGTGCAAACAGCTCCGGCTCGGCCTCGAAGGCGATACGGGCAGTGTCGAGGCAGCGGCAATAGCGGCTGGACAGCACGCGCTCGATCGGTGCCGCCCGGGCGGCGAACAAGGCGCCGATCTTGCTCGCCTGCTGCTTGCCGCGCGCAGACAAATTGACCTGCGTGGCACAGTTGCCGATGTCGAAATTGGCCGGATCGGTGGCGCCGGTGACCATGGCGTGGCGAAGCAGCACGACATGCCCGCCATCGCGCAGCAGCGCCCAGCCTGCATCCGTGGCGTGCGCCACGCCGGGAACAACAAGCAGGAACAACGCCAAGGCAAATCGAATCATCCGCTATCCTTCTCCGGTTCCCGGCAATGGGTTCCGGTGGCACGACATATAGGGACGGTAAAGCCGGCCGAAAGACAAGGCGCGGTCGGCGGGAAGCGCAGACCTACTTCTTCGCCATCTGCTTCTTCACCAGATCGATTTTCTGGTCGGTGAGCGGGATGGGGATCGTGTAGCCGGCTTCGGTAAAGCCTTGCTTGGCGTTCTCGAAGAATCCGATCGCCTTTTGATATTCGGCCTTGCCGCCACCATAGCCGGCCCGATTCCAGCTGACGTCACCGAGATTGTTCTGCGCGAAGGCCCATTGCATGGGCAGGCTTTCCCTGGTGAATACCTTCAGCGTCGCCGCGAAGGCCGCCTCGGCATCACCGAGATATTTGTCGGTGCGTTCGAGATTGCCGAGGTTGAGCAGGCTCATGCCGATGCCGTTCTGGGCGTTGGCCCAGTCGACCGGTGCCGCGTCCACGGTGAGCACTTCGAGGGCTGCCCGGCGGGCCGCGATGGACTCCAGCAAAATCCTGGGGTCGGCATTGCTCATGCTCAGCCAGTGCAGCGTCGAGCCGAGGCCGGCCTGGGCCAGCGCCCATTGGCGCGGGTTCGTCCCGCGCTTGTACTCGCGCAACGCATCGCGGTAGGCGGCAATGGCCTCACCGTAATGTTCAGGCTTGTCGGTGACGCCGCCGAGAAGCTGCAGCGTGTTGCCGAGATTGTAGTGGCTCATTGCCCAGTCCTGCGGGAATTTCCGTCTGACATAGACCTGCCGCGCGGTCCGGAACGCCGCCGCCGACTGCTCCAGCTTGGCCGCGTCGCGGGTGCGCTGGCCAAGTGTCTGGTAGATCGAACCGAGATTGTTCTGCGCCGACGCCCAGTCCATCGGGAAACGCTGCCGGGTAAACACCGTCAGCGCATCGTCATAGGCGGCAGCTGCCTCTTCCAGCGCGGCGGTGCCCATATCGAAGCGGGCGACACCGCTCAGCGCGTTGCCGAGGTTGAGCCGGCTGGTTGCCCACGAAACCGGGAAGGTTTCACGGGTTCGCACCTCGAGCGCGGCACGGAACGCGTCGGCCGCCTCGTTTATCTTCGCCTTGTCGTTGAGTTGGATGCCGAGCGACACCAGCGTGTTGCCGAGATTGTTCTCGACCATTGCCCATTCAACGGGCGCCTTTTCGCGCGTGTACTCCTCAAGTGCCAGCCGGTAGGCCGCCTCGGCTTGCGTCAGATGTTCGCCGGCGGCCTCGCGCTCGGAAAGCGCGTACAGCGCTAGGCCGAGATTGTTCTGCGAAGCGGCCCAGTCGAGCGGCACTTTTTCGCGCGGGCGTTTCTGGAGCGTCGCGCGCATCGCCACCACCGCCTCGTTCAGGCGCTTCGGGTCGCTCTCGCGTTCGCCGATCTTCAACAGCACATTGGCCAGATTGTTCTGCGCGGCGGCCCAGTTGAGATCGTCCTTCTCGCGCTCGAACACGACAAGGGAATCGCGAAAGATCCGCGCTGCCTCTTCAAGGCGCGCGGTCTCTGTCTCGCGCTCGCCGATGGTCTGCAGCACCACCGCCATGTTGTTGCGGGTGATCGCCCAGTCGCGATTCTGTTCGCCATTGGGAATGAAGTTCAGGATGGTGCGATAGGCCTCGATGGAGTGCTGCAGCGCATTGAGGTCGCCGGTGGCGTAGCCGTAGGCGTTCAACGCCTCGGCTTCCTGGTTCTTGTAGTTCCAGCGCAGCCTGTCGTCCCATTTTTCGGCCAGCGAAAACGCCTTGGCGTAGTCGCCGGCGGCGGATTTGTAGTCGAACACCAGGCCAGAGGCATCGGCGCGCCTGGCATAGATCGCGGCATCGGCAAAACGCTTCTGCTTGACGAGATCTTCGGCCTCATCGACCGCATCGTTGGTCTGCTCGACCCGGCCGACGGCATCGTCGAGGAATCTGCGCGCCGTCACGATGGCGCCCTGGCCGATCGCCTTGTCGGCCGAGGCGACAAGGCGTTTGATCTCCGGATCGTCGGTGCGCAGTGCGGCGCGCTCGGACATCATCTTCTTCAGACGCTCGGCCTGGGCGTCGAGGACCTTTTGCAGGTCGGTCGGATCTTCCGGGATTTTTTCCGTGCCGAGCGCTTTCAGCACGCCATAAAGCGCGTCGAGCGGCACGCCTTCCTGCAGCGAGGCCAATTCCACCTGCGCCCGTTTGGTGTCGGGCAGGTCGGAAATCGTCAGCAGGAGCTGGCGCCTTTCGCCTGTGATCAGCCCGTCGTCGCCGGTCGGCTCCGCCGGCGCGACGCCGAAATAGAGCAGCCGGCGCAGGCTTTCATTGACCCAGGGGCGCTGTTTTGCCTTTGTGTCGAGATAGACCTCCTCGGTCACCATGCGCATGACCGAGCCGAACTCGGTGCCCTTCATCGCCGCGAGGTGGCGCAGCAGGGCGGATGCGTAAGGGCTGTTTTCGCCGGCGGCGCCATCGAGCGCCGGACGACCCGGTTCGGCGGCAAAGCCGACCACCGTGCCCAGGCTCGCGTCGGCCGCCGGCGCATTGCCGAGCGCCTTGGCGCCGCGCACCGGTTCCAGCCCGCCGGCACCGATAGGCGAGGCGGAAGCAGTCGGTGAGCGCCGTACCACTGCATCCGCGGGGAATGGATTGGTGCGGCAGGCGTCGAGCAGCACGATCGTCACCGGCACTGTCTTTTTCAATGCCTCCATGACGGCGGATACCGGCACAAGGCTGGTGCCGGCATCCTTCAGCGACGAGACGTCGGCATCGACTGGAACCAGATAGTTTTCGCCGCCGGCCTCGATGCCATGACCGGAATAATAGATGAAGGCGACATCGGCGCCGTCGGCATCTTCCGTGAACCGCTCCAGGTCGCGATTCAGCTTTGCAGCGTCGCGGTCGGTGACGCTGCGGGCGTCGAAGCCGAGGTCGGTCAGCATCTTGGCCATGTCGCGGGCGTCGTTGGCGGGGTTGGGCAGGGCGGCGATGTGCAGGTAATTCGACTGGCCGATGATCAGCGCCACGCCCTTCAGGCTTTTCGTCTCGGCAACTGCGAGCGCGGTCGTGGCCAGGCAAAGCAGTGCCGTGACGAAAGCCGTCAGCCACGCCTGCCGCAAAAGATTAAGCTTTGTGGTTTCGACAAAGGTCATTTGTCGTTCGTGCCCGCCCTGATGATCCAAACCTCTATAACGCTGCCAGTGGACCATGATCAAATTCGGGCGCGATTGCGCTGCGGTCGTGGCTCGCCTATCCCTGAAAAATGTCGCCGCTCACCGAAACCGTTCTTTTCGTCTTCAGCCTCGTCGCGCTCGGCTATCTCACCGGGCTCACCGGCTATCTGAAACCGGCCAGCGGGGACGGCATCTCCGAATTCGCCATCAACGTGGCGATGCCGCTGCTGCTGTTTCGGACGATGGTGAATTCCGATTTCCATGGCGTGGCGCCCTGGTCGCTGTGGGGCGCTTACTTCACCGCGGTTGCCATGACATGGGCTGCGGGCCATCTGGTGACGACGCGGATCTTCGGGCGGGACGCACGCACAGGCATCGTCGGTGGAGTGTCGTCGTCCTTCTCGAATGTGGTGTTGCTGGGCATTCCCTTCGTTCTCGGCGTATTCGGGCCCAGTGGATTCGAAGTGCTGTCGCTGCTCGTTTCGGTGCATCTGCCGACCATGATGATGGCTTCGATCATCATGTTCGAGATATTTGGCCGCGGTGACAGTGAGCCCGTACACCCGCTGCGCATCATCCAGAGCTTTCTGAGGAGACTGTTCACCAACCCCCTGATCATCGGTATTCTGGCCGGGCTGGCATGGCGCCTAACCGGCACGCCGCTGCCGAACCT
This sequence comes from Mesorhizobium sp. M7A.F.Ca.US.008.03.1.1, assembly GCF_003997495.1. Lineage (GTDB taxonomy): Bacteria > Pseudomonadota > Alphaproteobacteria > Rhizobiales > Rhizobiaceae > Mesorhizobium. The sequence continues at coordinate 164,597 of NZ_RZRU01000008.1, forward strand.
TGCCACGCGGCTGATCGATGCGCTGGCTGACACTGCCGGGCCAGTGGCGTTGTTCGCCATGGGGCTCAGCCTGCGCCGATTCGGCATTTCCGGTAACATCCGACCGGCGCTGGCGCTGTCGGTGCTGAAACTGTTCCTGATGCCGGCTCTGGTTCTAGGTCTGGTCTGGCTGCTTGGCCTGCCGCCATTGACGGCCAAGGTGGCGGTGGTGGTGGCGGCGCTGCCATCCGGCATCAATTCCTATCTCATCGCCGTACAGTTCAACACCGGCCAGGCGCTGGCGTCGAACCAGATGACCATCGCCACGGCGAGTGCGGTTGTTACAACCGCCTTCTGGCTGACGGTGGTGCTCCACGTTTTCTGATAGGGTATGTCGATATTCAGATGAGTGCCGCCCCGCGATCGGCATGGCATATGTCTGGCCTGCTCTCGCCTCGGGCTGGTCCAACCCCTATATGCCATCTTGCGATTGCTTGCGGGCCTTGCCCTCGGTAAAGAGCAGTGGCTCCGGCATGCCGGCTTCAGTCCATTGCGCACGCTCGCCAAAGAATTCACAGACCGGCCCGTCAGGGCGCCGAAACGGAGGATAGACCATGCTTCAGAAAACCAGCCATTTCATGCGGCAGGCCAATCTCATCAATGGCGAATGGGTGCAGGCCGACAGCGGCCAGACGGTCGACGTCAACAACCCGGCCACCGGCCTCAAGATCGGCACCGTGCCGAAGTCGGGCAAAGCCGAGACCCGTCGCGCCATCGAAGCCGCCGCGGAAGCTTTCAAGACCTGGCGCAAGACGACTGCGCTTGAGCGCTCGAAACTGCTGCGCAAGCTGCACGACGCGATGATGGACAATCAGGACGTGCTGGCCGAACTGCTGACCATCGAGCAGGGCAAGTCGCTGTTCGAATCGAAGGGCGAGATCGGCTCCGCCGCGGCATACATATTGTGGTTCGCCGAGGAAGGCCGCCGCACCTATGGCGACGTCGTGCCGTCGCCGTGGGCGGATCGCCGTATCCTGGTGACCAAGGAGCCGGTCGGCGTCATCGCCGCCATCACGCCGTGGAATTTCCCGTCTTCTATGCTGGCCCGCAAGCTCGGCCCGGCGCTCGCCGCCGGCTGCACCGCCGTGGTCAAGCCTGCGTCGCAGACACCGTATTCAGGTCTCGCCTGGGGCGCGCTCGCCGAGGAAGTCGGCTTCCCCAAGGGCGTCGTCAACATCCTGACCGGTTCGGCCAGCGAGATCGGCGACGAGATCTGCGCCAATCCGCTGGTGTCGAAGATCACCTTCACCGGATCGACCGAGGTCGGCAAGCTTCTCATCCAGAAGTCGTCGGTCACCGTCAAGAAGGTGTCGATGGAGCTCGGGGGCAACGCACCGTTCATCGTCTTCGACGACGCCGACCTCGAGCGTGCCGTTGCCGGTGCGATCACCGCCAAATATCGCAATTCCGGCCAGACCTGCGTCTGCACGAACCGCTTCCTTGTCCAGGCAGGTGTCTATGACAAGTTCGTCGAGAAGCTCGCTGCCGCCAGCAACGGGCTGAAGGTCGGCTCTGGCCTCGAGGACGGCGTGCAGCAGGGGCCGCTGATCGACGAGAAGGCGGTCGAGAAGGTCGAGGAACTGATCGCCGACGCCACATCCAAGGGCGGCAAGATCGTCGCCGGCGGCAAGCGCCATGCGCTCGGCGGTTCGTTCTTCCAGCCGACGGTCATCGCCAACGCGACACCCAAGATGCGCTTCATGAAGGAAGAGATCTTTGGCCCGGTCGCACCGGTGTTCAAGTTCGAGACCGAAGAGGAAGCCGTCGCGCTCGCCAACGACACCGAATTCGGCCTCGCCTGCTACTTCTACACAGGCGATCTCGGCCGCGCCTTCCGCGTTATGGAAGGGCTGAAATACGGCATGGTGGGCGTCAATGAAGGCCTCATCACCACGCCGGAGGCGCCGTTCGGCGGCGTCAAGGAATCGGGTCTCGGCAAGGAAGGCGGACATCAGGGCATCGAGGATTATCTCGACACCAAATATGTCTGCATCGGCGGCCTCGGCCTCTGATAGGCTATCCCTGAGATGGAGAGGCCAATGGCCTGCCCATCTCTCACGGGAAAACCAGCCGAAGTCTTCTGGATCAACTGGCATTTACGGGCATGGCGATGAAGGACGGCGAGGTTTTCGGCACGACGCAGGCTGGCGAGCAGGTGCGTCGCTTCACGATCAGGGGCGGCGGCATCACAGCCAACATCATCGGCCTGGGCGCGATCATCCAGGATCTGCGCCTGACCGGGCACGATGCGCCGCTGGTGCTCGGCTATGACAGTCTGGAAGGCTACGAGACGGATACGGCCTTCTTCGGTGCGGTCGTCGGCCGCTACGCCAACCGCATCCGCGACGGCCGCTTCACCATTGGCGGCAGCCGCTACCAGACCGAGCAAAACTTTCTCGACAAGCATACGCTGCATGGCGGCTCGCAAGGTTATTCCCACCGGCCGTGGACGGTTTCCTTGCATGGCAGGGATTTCGTCACGCTGACGCTGCACGACCCGGACGGCACGATGGGTTTTCCCGGCGCGCTTGATGTCACCTGCACCTACCGGCTGAAGATCCCCGGCACGCTCAGCGTCGAGCTGACGGCCACCTGCGAGGAGCCGACGCTGTGCAATCTCACCCAGCATTCCTATTTCAACCTGGATGACGGCGGTGCCGGCGACATTCTCGACCACAGGATGATGCTGAATGCCGGCGCCTATCTGCCGGTCGACGGCGACATGATCCCCACAGGCGTGGTCAAGCCGGTTGACGGCACGCCGTTCGATTTCCGCCAGGCGCGGCCGCTGCGCATGGAGACCGAGGGCGAACAGCTGCCCTACGACCAGAATTTCTGCCTCGCTTCGGCACGCGGGCCGCTCAAGCAAGCGGCATGGTCGCAAGGCGCCAGTTCCGGTGTCGAGATGGAGGTTTGGACCACCGAGCCCGGCGTTCAGCTCTATACCGGCCAGTATGTGACCCCGCGAACCGGGCTGGAAGGGCGAAATTATAAGGCCTTTTGCGGTTTCTGCCTGGAGCCGCAGGTGTGGCCGGATGCGCCGAACCGGCCCTATTTCCCACAGGCGACGCTGTGGCCGGGCGCGATCTACCACCATGTGACGGAATACAGGTTCCGACTGCCTTAGAGCAGTTCACCGTTTCACGGAAACGGTGAACTGCTCCAACTCTTTGTTTTGACGCAATTCCGGACGGAAAACCGTTCACACTTTTCCTGGAATTGCTAGTTTTTCAGACCTTAGCCTTCGAATGCCGCTCGCAATATCTCGAACGGCGCCAGCGCGCCGCGCACCTGCACCACGGCGGCGGCGACGCGATGGGCACGGCTGGCGGCTTCCTGCGGGTCGTGCCCGGCAAGACGTGCTGCAAGATAGCCGCCGTTGAAGGAATCGCCGGCGCCGGTCGTATCGGCGGGAGCGGCGACATGGATCGCCGGGACTTCGCGCAGCGTTCCTGCTTGGGCAATCAGTGCCGGCGCTTCGCCGTTCTTGACGACGACCTCGCTGACGAGTTGCCCGAGCCGCTTCGCTGTGGCTTGCGGTGTTGCATCGCCGAACAGCATCTGCTCGTCGGGGAAGGTCGGCAATGCGATGTCGGTGACGGCAAGGGCTTCGACGATCGCTGCCTGCGCATCTTCGCGATTGCGCCAGAGCCGTGGCCGGTAGTTGGGGTCGAAGGCGACAAGTGAACCCGCCGAGCGTGCCTTGGCGACAGCCGCCAGCAAAACCGCGCGCGCGGCCTCGTCCAGAATTGCCAAAGTGATTCCGGAAAAATAGACAAGCGCCTGATTTCCCAGGTTTTTCGACAATGCAACTGGGTCTGAGGCGAGCTTCCGCGCAGCGGCATCGGAACGCCAGTAGGTGAAGGAACGCTCGGCCCCGGTCAGCGTGATGGCATAGAGGCCGGGCCGCGCGCCCGCTATGACCGGGCTGGAGCCGATGCCGATGCCGTTCTCGGCCAGGAAATCGATCTGGCCTTGCGAGAAGGGATCGTCACCGAAGGCCGAGACATAGGTTGCCGGCCGCTCGGTGCTCAACGCATGCAGCGCCCACAGCGTGTTGAACGTGTCGCCGGCAAAGCCCATGCGCCAGTTCGGTCCCGTCTGGCCCGACAGTTCGAGCATGCATTCGCCGATCGAGGCGACGCCGGTTCCCGCCATCTACAGTCCTCCAGTGATCTCGGTGCTGTAGCTTTTTGCCATCGGCAGCGCCATGCTTGGCAAGCAGGGTTTTTTCCGCCACAGCGTTTTCCCACAGGCTGGCGGGATGCGATCCGTTCGGCAGAGCGTTGTCTGCAGAAGAGGAACCGGTTTGGCATCGATATGGCGTTATCTTCTGGCGGGTCTTGGTCTGGCTGCCTTGCTGGTCGGCATTCTCGCGGTCGTCTTCCTGACGGCGCCGCGGTCGTCGCTGCCAGCCGGCCCTGATGTCTCGCGGACGAAGAACACCGCCAACGCGCTGTTCGTGGCAAGCTTCGCGCCGGAGCGAGGTGTCGTGCGGCAGGGCGAACTGCAATCCTGGCTGCTGACCTTGAAGACAAAGGCAGGAGTTCCGGTGGAAGGTGCCGCCATCGCGATTTCCGGCGGCATGCCGCTTCACAGTCACGGCCTGCCAACCAGCCCGCAGGCGACCGACTATCTCGGCGACGGGCGCTACCGGATCGAAGGGGTGAAATTCACCATGAGCGGCTGGTGGCAGGTGCATTTCGCCATTTCGGCCACCGCCGGCTCCGACACGGTGCTGTTCAACGTGGTTCTGTGAGCAAGAAATGAGGTGGCTTTCACGTTTTCTGGCGCTGATGGTTGCCGTTGTCCTTGCCGGTTGCGGCAAGCCTGACTTTTCCGACGCCGAGAAGAAGACCATCGCCTCGCTGGCGCTGTCGGCATTGCCGCCGCTGAAACCCGACACCACCAACCGTTTTGCCGACGTGCCGGCCGCCGCCGCACTCGGCTCGACGCTGTTCTTCGATCAGGGCATGAGCCGTGACGGCACAGTGTCCTGCTCGACCTGCCACAAGATCGACCGCCAGTTCCAGGACGACCTGCCGCAAGCGGTCGGCGTCGGCCACACCAACCGGCGTACCATGCCGCTGGCCGGCGTGGCGCGCGATCCCTGGTTCTTCTGGGACGGCCGCCGCGACAGCCTGTGGGCGCAAGCGCTGACGCCGCTCGAAAACCCACTGGAGCAGGCGGGAAACCGCACCGCTTACGCGCATTACATCAAGGCGCGCTTCGGTGAGCGCTATGAGCGCATCTTCGGACCGCTGCCTGACCTGTCGACGGTACCTGCCAATGCCAGTCCGCTCGGCACCGATGCCGAGAAGGCGGCATGGAATGCTATGCCCGACGACGAGGCCGAGGACGTCAACCGTGTTTTCGCCAATATCGGCAAGGCGATCGCGGCTTTCGAACGCTCGATCGAGCCGGCGCAGACCCGCTTCGATCGCTTCGCGCTGGATCTGGCGACCGGCGCCGAAACGAAAGGCGACGCGGTCTTTTCCAGGGAAGAAATCCTTGGCCTGAAACTGTTCATCGGCAAGGCCAATTGCGTGACCTGCCATGAAGGCCCGCGCTTCACCGACAGCGGCTTTCACAACACCGGTGTGCCGCCCGTTGCGGATTTGCCGCCGGATCGTGGCCGAATCGATGCCGTGCGCCAAGTCGATGCCGACCCGTTCAACTGCTTCGGCGCTTTTCGCGACGGCGCCGCCGCAGCCTGCGGCGAGTTGCGCTTCATGGTCAGGGACGCGCCGGAGCTTGTTCGCGCTTACAAGACGCCGTCGCTGCGCGGAGCGGCAACGCGGCCGCCCTATATGCACGCAGGGCAGTTTTCATCGCTTGACGAGGTGGTGGCGCACTATGCCAAGGCGGTGCCCAGCGTCGAGGGGACATCCGAGGTTCATCCGCTCGAACTGTCGGATCGTGAGCGTGCGGCGCTGGTGGTTTTCCTGAAGACGCTTTCGGAATGACTTAGCCAGCGATCAATGGTTGAAGGAATATTGCAAAAAAGGTATATATAATACGATGAGCTGGTCGGTCGTATTTCTCAATATTGAGGTGAAACGGGAGCTTGAGGATCAACCGAAAGATATCTTGGCCAGCTTTCTGCGAATATCGCGTTTGATCGAGGCGCACGGGCTGCAGAAAGTCCACGAGCCATACATCAAGCACTTGGAAGGTAGGCTTTGGGAGATGCGCATGAAGGGCCGAGATGGCATTGCCCGGGCAGTCTATGTGACTGCGGCCGAGCGCCGTGTGGTTGTGGTGCGAGTGTTCGCCAAGAAGACCCAGAAGACGCCAAGAAGCGAGATCGAGTTGGCTCTTAAGCGAGCGAAGGAGGTTCTATGAGCCGGAAAACAATCCCCGTTGAGGACGTCGCCAAGGAATGGTTCAAGGACCCGGAATTCGTTGCCGAGTACGAAGCCTTGGAAGAGGAGTTCGCAATCGCCGAAGCGTTGATCAAGGCCCGAGGCGAGGCTGACATGACGCAAGAAGAGGTCGCCACCGCGATGGGGACGACACAGGCCGTAATTGCTCGTTTGGAGAGTGGTCGAAACATGCCTTCGACCCGGACCTTGCAGCGCTTCGCCAAGGCGACTGGTTCAAAACTCCGCATCAGCTTCGAACCAGCGGAGCCGAAGTCGCGCACCGGTCATTGACCTCTACCGATCCTTCACCGTCTCCATTGCCACGAAGGTCGAGGTCTGTGCGACATGGGGCAGAGCCGAGATGCGCTCGCCCAGAACGCGACGGTAGGCGGCGATATCCCGGGTACGCACCTTCAGCAGATAATCGAAGCTCGACGCCATCATGTGGCACTGCTCGATCTCCGGCACGGCCTGCACGGATCGGTTGAAGGCGTCGAGCGCAGCGGATCTGGTGTCGGACAATTTCACCTGGACGAATGCGACATGGCCTTCGCCCATCCGCTCGCGGTCGATGATCGCCTGGTAGCCTCTGATATAGCCGTCCTTCTCAAGCCGCTTCACCCGCGCCTGCACCGGCGTCTTCGACAGGCCGACCTTTGTCGCCAGTTCGGACATGGAAAGCCGGCCATCGCTTGCCAGCGCCGACAGGATGTTCCTGTCGATGCGGTCCAATTGGTCTTCTGTCATCGAAAATGCAGTCTACATGTCAATTCTGAGCCATTAAGATAGATCGAATGACCTTCAATGTCGATTTCTTTGGACCGGTCGAAATTTCGCAGCTGTGCTAGCTTGCGCCATTCGGTCCGGTGACCGCCGGCCCGCTCCCTTTTGCTCGATCCATGGGACCGCCATGCCGCTCGATACCATCCGTCAGCAGATCCGCGCCAACTATCTGCCCGACGAAGACGAGGCCGTGAAGCGGCTGGCTGAAGCGACGGGGCTTTCCCGGAGAGACCGTGACGCGATTTCGGCCCGGGCCGCCGATCTGGTGCGGGCGGTGCGCGGTTCGTCCGATCCAAGGCTGATGGAAGTCTTCCTCTCGGCGTATGGTCTCTCCACCAAGGAAGGCGTCGCGCTGATGTGCCTAGCCGAGGCACTGTTACGCGTGCCCGATACCGAGACGATGGACGACCTCATCGCCGACAAGATCGCGCCACACGACTGGTCGGCCCATTCGGGCGGTTCGAGCTCCATCTTCGTCAACGCCTCGACCTGGGCGCTGATGCTGACCGGCCGCGTCCTCGATGAGGGCGAGGGCGGCATCGAGGGCACGCTGCGCTCGATGGTGCGGCGGCTGGGCGAGCCGGTCATCCGCAAGGCGGTGGCCGCCGCCATGCGCGAGATGGGCGAGCAGTTCGTGCTCGGCCGCACCATCACTGAAGCCGTCAAGCGCGGCCGGCCGATGACGCAGAAGGGCTATCTCTATTCCTTCGACATGTTGGGCGAAGCGGCCCGCACCGAGGCCGACGCCTTGCGCTATCACAAGGCCTATGCCGACGCGATTTCGTCGCTCGATTCCGGCTCCAACGGTCCCGATATCAGGCAGAACCACGGCATCTCGGTCAAGCTTTCGGCGCTGCATCCGCGTTATGAGGTGGCGCAGAAGGAAGAGATGCTGCCGGTCATGGCCGAGCGGCTTTTGTCGCTGGCGCTTGCCGCGCGCCATTCGCGCATGGGTCTCAACATCGATGCCGAGGAGGCCGATCGCCTCGATCTGTCGCTCGATGTCATCGAGCGGGTGCTGGCTGAGCCGGAGCTCGCCGGCTGGAACGGCTTTGGCGTCGTCGTCCAGGCCTATGGGCCGCGCGCGGCCTTTGCCATCGACTGGCTCTATGCGCTGGCCAAGAAATATGACCGCAACATCATGGTGCGGCTGGTCAAGGGCGCCTATTGGGACACCGAGATCAAGCGGGCGCAGACGCTCGGACTTACCGGCTATCCCGTCTTCACCCGCAAGGCCAACACCGACGTCTCCTACATGGCTTGCGCCAAGAAACTGCTTGGCATGACCGACCGCATCTATCCGCAATTCGCCACCCACAACGCGCATACGGTCGCCGCCATACTGTCGATGACTGACAATCGCGACTCTTTCGAGTTCCAGCGCCTGCACGGCATGGGCGAGGCGCTGCACGAGACGGTGCGCCGGTCCGAAGGCACACGCTGCCGCATCTATGCACCGGTCGGCGCGCATTCCGATCTGCTGGCCTATCTGGTCCGCCGGCTGCTGGAGAACGGCGCCAACTCCTCCTTCGTGCACCAGTTGACCGACGAGGATGTCGAGCCGGAGGACATTGCGCGCGATCCGCTCGAAACGGTCGAGAACCAGGGTCCAGCAGCCAATCCGGCGATTGCCCGGCCTTCCCAGATTTTTGGAGCCGGCCGTCGCAATTCGAGAGGATTCGACATCACCGACACGGTGACGCTGGCGGCGATCGACAAGGCCAGGGCGGCCTTCGCGGGACCCGACCGCTGGCACGCCAAGCCGATCACGCGGGCTGCCGGCTACGGCAAGCAGCGTCCGATCGTCAATCCGGCAAAGCCTTCCGAAATGGTCGGTACGGTCAGCGAAGCGGCTGCCAAGCAGGTCGCGACCGCCGTGCGCTTTGCGGTGGAAGCGCAGCCAGCCTGGGCAAAACGCCCCGTCGCCGAGCGCGCTGCCATCCTCAACCGCGCCGCCGATCTCTATGAGGCCAATGCCGTCGAGTTCTTTGCACTCGCTACCCGCGAGGCCGGCAAATCGCTGGCCGACGGTGTGGCCGAAGTGCGCGAGGCTGTCGACTTCCTGCGCTACTACGTTACCGAGGCGGCCAATGCCGAGGCGGGCACGCAAGCGCGCGGCGCCATCGTCTGCATTTCGCCGTGGAATTTCCCGCTCGCCATTTTCACCGGCCAAATCGCCGCAGCACTTGTCACCGGCAATTCGGTGATCGCCAAGCCGGCCGAGCAGACGCCGCTGATCGCCTTCCGCGCTGTCGAACTGCTGCGCGAGGCAGGCGTGCCGGAAGATGTCATCCAGCTTCTGCCGGGCGACGGCCCATCGGTCGGCGGGCCGCTGACATCAGATCCGCGCATTGCCGGCGTTTGCTTTACCGGCTCGACCGAGGTTGCCAAGCTGATCGAGAAGCAATTGGCCGAGACGGCCGCGCCCGACGCCATGCTGATCGCCGAGACCGGCGGCCTCAACGCCATGATCGTCGATTCCACCGCGCTGCCCGAACAGGCGGTGCGCGACATCCTGGCCTCGGCCTTCCAGAGTGCTGGCCAGCGCTGCTCGGCGCTGCGCGTGCTTTATGTGCAGAAGGACGTCGAGAAGAAGATGCTGGAGATGCTGAAGGGCGCCATGGAGGCGCTCAATGTCGGCGATCCCTGGCGGATTTCGACCGATGTCGGCCCGGTCATCGACGACGAGGCACAGAGCTCGATCCGCGAGTACTGCACGAAGATGGGTCTGCAGGGCCGGCTGATCGCCAAGCTCGAGGCACCGAAAGAAGGTCGCTTCGTCGCGCCGCATGTTTTCCGGGTCAAGGGTATCGAGGACATGGAGCGCGAGGTGTTCGGGCCGGTGCTGCATGTCGCCACCTTCGATGCCGATCAGATCGACGCGGTCATCGCCGCCATCAACCGAAAGGGCTATGGGCTGACCTTCGGGCTGCACACCCGCATCGAGGGCCGCGTGCAGCATTTCGTCGACGGCATCCATGCCGGCAACATCTATGTCAACCGCAACCAGATCGGCGCCGTCGTCGGGTCGCAGCCCTTTGGCGGCGAGGGGCTTTCCGGCACCGGACCCAAGGCCGGCGGTCCGCACTATCTCCGACGCTTCCGCAAGGGCCCGGAGGCCGGCACCCATTTGCAGGATGGCCATAAGGTCACGGCGACCGAACTTGCCGACAATCTGCCCGATCCGACGCTTGGCGGCTGGTCGACACGGCCCGACCGGATCGCCATTCTGAGGAAGCATCTGCGCGGCAAGGGTGCCGCTGCCATTGGTGCCGCCGCCGGCATCGACTTCGGCCAGGTCGACCTGCCCGGACCGACCGGCGAGGCCAACACGCTGTCGCTGTCGCCACGCGGACGGGTGCTGTGCCTTGGTCCTGATGGCGACACGCTGCTCGCGCAGACGATCCAGGCACTCGCCGCCGGCAATGCGGTGCTGGCGGTGGCGCCCGGCGCACCGGCTGCCCTTTCCGCGCTGACCGGCAAGGGCCTGCCGCTGGCCGCCATCGATGGTCGGCCGGATCCGGTCGAGGCGCGCTCGCTGCGCGTCGACGTCGTCGCTTTTTCCGGTACGCTCGAGGCCGCGCGCATCGTGCGCAAGGTCATCGCCGACCGCTCAGGCCCGATCGTGCCGCTGGTCAGCGAAGTGCTGAACCCGGCGGCCTATGCGCATGAGCGTGCTGTCTGCGTCGACACCACCGCCGCCGGCGGCAATGCGAGCCTGCTGGCCGGGGCTTGACCCCGACCAGTCGTTACGCGCCATTCACCGTTTCGTGGAAACGATGAATGGTTCTAACTCTTTTTATGCATGTCGTTGTCTCAAAACCGGGACCACTTTTGGGCGACATGCATTACGCGCCTTCGACGACCGAAAAACCCTCGAACTGAGGGTGGCCGAGATAGTGGACTTTTGTCGTGCCGACATTTCGATGGGCGGCGCGGAAATTCTCCGACTTGGTCCAGGCGATGAAATCCTCGTGGCTTGCCCACACCGTGTGCGATGCAAACAGCGTGTAGCCTTCGGTCTCGTTGACAGGGCCACGCAGCAAATGGAATTCCCGAAAACCCTTCATCTCCGCGAGGCTGGAATCGCGGTTCTTCCACACGGCTTCGAAATCGTTCTCCGAGCCGGTCTGCACCTTGAAGCGGTTCATGGCGATGTACATGGCGGTTCCTTTCAATGTTGGTGAACTGTGATGATTGACGGATGTTCGAGCGGCGAGGCGGGGCTCTCAAAACGGACCGATCGCGCCGGTGAACACAAGACTGTCGCCGACCTTCGGCGGAATGGGTGGGAAGGGTGCCGCCTTGCGCACGATGCCGAGCACGACCTGATCGAAATTTGGCGATCCGGAGCTTTGCAGAATGCGCAGCTCGTCAATGCCGCCACGGCTGCCGATGACGAATGTCACGACGGCATTGTTGCGGGCGGTCAATTGCACCGAAGGCGGCACCGCACGATTGACGCGGCTGAGCTTTCTGATGACGTCGCTGCGGTAGTTGTCTTCCGCGGCACTGCCTGCCTCTTTCTGCTTGTTGCCCTTGCTGGCGGCCTGCGCCAACCGGTCCTGACCATCCGCCGTGCCTCGCTTCTCACCCGCCGTCTTTGAAGGGGCAACCGCCGGATCTGGCCTGGCGCTGGGGATCGGCGGCTGTTCTGGAACCGCGACGGGCACTTCGGTGCTCTCGGGCTGAACGGTCGGCTGCGCCGGTGTTTCGGCCTTGGGAGCCACGCTCTGGTCATCGGGGCGAGGGGCGCCGGTCACCAATATGTCCGGCGTCACCGCTGGCTGTTTAACAGGTTCCGGTAAAGGCTTGGTCGGCGGCTTTGCCGCTTCCCCGGCTGGTCGAGAAGGCTCTGTTGGCGGCGTTGGCTTGGGCGGCGTTGCTCGCTGTGGTTTGGCCGGTTGCGGGTTCGGCACCAGTGCAACGCTTATTGCCGCCGGGTCCTTGTCCAGCGCGCTGCCGACCACGTTGGTGCCCGACTGTTCACTGCCTTCCGGCTGCTCGGCATCTTGGAAGTTGGAAATCCCCGTAGGCGAGATCAGAAAAGCCGCCGCCACCGCGGCATGGAGCAGACAGGAGACGACGACCGCCGCCGTCCATTTGCGGTTCCAGGCCGATGGCCGCGGCAGCGCGAGCGGCTCGATTGGCGTTATCGGCAGCTCGACGCTGGCTGCGGGGAGGGGGTTGATATCCTGCATGTCTCGCCGCGAGACCTGCAGCGACAAGAGCAGAATTGTCAAATCAAGATCGTTCGCCGGCAACCGGCCGTGGCGGGCAATCGGCCACGCCACGGTGTTTCGCGGGAATGCAGGATGCAGTCCCACATCAGACTCCGAAAGCGATCCCGGTCTTGGTGCCTGTCTTCAGCTTTCGCATGCAGGCGTTCGGTTCGACGCCGGTACCGGTGCATTCGGTCGCGCTGTTGATCAGCACGCGGCTGACTTTCGAACATTCGGTGCCGGCCAGATCGAAACGTGTCACCTTGGTCTTGCCCACCGGCAGTTCCTTGAAGTCGAGCACGGTCAGCCGGTCGACGACGCCGGCCTCGTTGAACAAGGCGATCTCGAACGCCGCCTTGGACAGGTCGGCGCCGAGATTGTTGTTGACCACGAACGTCAGGCGGCAACCCTTGTCGGAAGGTTGCGCACCATTGAGTTCGAGGCTGAGCGCGGGGACCGGCGCGGACCCTTGCGCCCACGCCGGAATCATCGCAAGCGACATCGCCAGCGTTGAGGTCAGCAGACGAAGGGATGTCGTCAAGCTCGTCATGGCAATCAGCCTCCAAACCGCATCGTTGCCGCTAGCTTCAGCGTTATGCCGGGCTCGTAGGCCGCGAAGACCGGCTGCGGCGGCTGGCCGGCGGTCGTGACGTTGAGCGGGTTGGCGTATTTGACGTCGAACAGATTGTCGGCGCGGAAATCAATCTTCAAATTGTCCGTCGCCTGGTAGCTGGCAAAGGCATTGACCAGCGTATAGTCCTCGGCGATCGGATTGCCCTTCGGCTTGCCATTGTATTGCACTTCGCCGCCGACAGTCAGCTTGTCCTCGAGGAAGCGCAAGCCGAGCTGCGCGGTGACCTGGGATGAGGGGATCGTGGCGAGATCCGCCCGGTCGCCTTCATACGATATCGTATGACCATTGATGATGGAGGCTGAAAGTCCGGCATAGCCCCATGCCGCGTCGTAAACGCCCTCCAGTTCGAAGCCGTTGATCTTGGCCTTGGCGAAATTCTGATACTGGAAGCAGATCGGGATGCCGGGGCCGAACGGGCAGCCGCTCGTCGGGTCGAATGCCGACAGCGTCACGCCATCGATGTAGTCATCGACATCATTGTCGAAATAGGCCGCCTTGAGACGGAACGCGTCGCCGGCCTCGAGGATATCGTTCTGCTTGTAGTTGATGCCGAATTCGGTCGTCTTGCCGGTCTCAGGCCGCAGATTGGGATTGGGCAGGAACGGAAAGCTGACGCCTGCCGGATGATTGCCGCTGATCAGCGTCTCGGTAATCGATGGCGAGCGATAGCCCTCGGCGTAGGTGCCATAAAACTGAAGGCCGGCAAGGCTCGCGGATTCGAACGGGGAGACGCCGACGGTGATGCGCGGCGATACCCTGTCGCCAGAAATGTCGTGGGTGTCATCTTTGAGGCTGTAATTGTCGTAACGCAGCCCGGCAATGACTTCGAGCCACTCCCAGGCGAGCTTGTCCTGGACATAGGAGCCGGAGACGTTGCGCTTGCCCGACGGCGTGTAGAAGCTGTCGCCGCCGGCGGTGCCGCCTGTCTTGACATTGTCGCCAGCCCAGTCGCCGCCATAGGTCAATTCATGTGCGACATTGCCGGTCTCGAACCGGGACGTGTTCCAGATGTCGATGCCGGTGGTGCCAACGTCGAATGTCGACTGCGATCCCGCCGGCAAGACAACGGGAAGGCCGGTGACCGGATCAAAGCGGTTTTGCGGGACAAGGCTGGTCAGATCGAGGTTGGTCTTGTTGTAGGAGGTGTTGATGTGGAGATCGAGCCAGCTCTTGTCCTCATCGGTAATATTGTAGCGCGCCGTGAAGGTGTTCGACTTCAGGTCGACGTCGTTAACCGGCACGCCGCCGCTGATCTCGTTCCAGCCGTCGCTTGAGCCGACCCAGCCGAGCTTCAGTTCACTGTTGTCGGTCGGCCGGATGGTGGTCTTGAGCAGGCCGCTAAGCACATCGAAGCCGGTGCCCTTGACGGTGTCGCCACCGCCATCCTTGTAGTCGTCATAGTTGCGGTAGACGATGTTGCCGAGCACATCCCAGTTCTCGTTGAGGCCGTAGGCACTGGATGCGCTTGATGTCCAGCCCTTGCCGTTGCTCTCATAGCGTCCCGTGACGGAGCCGGCCCATGTTTCTTCCGGCTTGAGGAAATCCCCGGCGTCCTTGGTGTCGAAGAAGACGACGCCGCCGATGGCGCCCGAGCCGTAGGTGTTGGCGACAGGACCGCGGATAACATCCACGGATTTGACGAGTTCGGGGTCGATGTAGAAGGTCGACTGCGTGCCGTGGTCGGAACGCTGGAAGTTCTGACGGGCGCCGTCGACGATGACCGCGACGCGACCGAAATCCTGCAAGCCGCGGATGTTGATGCTGGTGCTGACGCGCCTGGCGTCGGCCTGGGCGGCGACACCGGGCACGCCGAGCAGCATCTCGTTGGGCGTCGTCGCCATTCGGCGGTCGAGCTGTTCCTGGCCGACATGGCTGGCCGATGCCAGCGATTCGATTGCCGTCTCGCCGGTGCGGCTGATAACGAGGATCTTGTCGAGCAGTGTCGCTCCCCCCGGTGCGGCCTCTTCCTCTTCAGCCTTCTTCGTTTGATCTGTCGGCTGCGCCGTCTGCTGGGCGTTGGCCAATTGCGCCGACAAGGCAATCGCCGCCACGCTTGCCAGCAAAGCCGCCGCGCCGTTCGCCGCCGACCGGCCACGCCATTCCCAAGTCACCAACCCCATGCCCCAACTCCAAAGTCCAGGTTTCATGCTGGCTGGCACGGGGCTGGCTGGCATTTTTGATCATGTACGGCGTCTTAAATGTTGACTCATTTAATCCGGTATGCACTGACTAGTAAACATGATTATTCAAGTCAAGAAATGAATCGGATTACGCAACGCCCAGCCAGACGCCCGGCACAGGAAAGGGATCGATCCAGATGAACACCCACAATCCCAACGATTTTCGCTATCGCGTCCGCCGTTCCGACGATGCCTCCCCCCGTTTCGACCGGGTTCCGCTGGCGGTACGAACCCTTTCCAGCAACACCCTGTTCCAGGGCGAGCACGAGATCGGCATCGAGCATCATGGCGCGCTCTACCGGCTGAAGATCACCCGCCAGGGCAAGCTCATTCTCAACAAGTAAGGCCCATTTTCAACAAGCAAGGCATGGCAACAGGGACGACACATGGACCAGCGCGTAAAACCCGCCCCGCATGAAATCCGGCGGGCACGGACAGACAATCCGAAAACGCGCGAGCGTGATCTGGCCGCCCAGCTCGGCATTTCGGAAGCCGAACTGGTCGCCGCGCATTGCGGCGACGGCGTCGTGCGCGTCGAGCCGCGCGTCAACGACCTTCTGACCGGCCTCGAAGCCGTCGGCGAGGTCATGGCGCTGACCCGCAATGAGAGCGCGGTGCACGAAAAGATCGGCGTCTATGACAAGGTCGTCACCGGCAACCACAATGCCATGGTGCTTGGCGAAAACATCGACCTGCGCATCTTCCCGAAAGTCTGGGCGCACGGCTTTGCCGTCGAAAAGCGCGACGGCGACGAGATCCGCCGCAGCCTGCAGTTCTTCGACGCGGCAGGTGAGGCCGTGCACAAGGTGCATCTGCGGCCGGCCTCCAGCCTCTATGCCTATCAGAAGCTGGTCGCCGCGCTCGAATCGTCCAACCAGGAACCGACTGTCGACATTTCCGGACCACTCCCCGATGACGAGATCCATGGCGACGAATCGGCCGCCAATCCTAGCGATCTGCGCGACCGCTGGAGCCGGCTGACCGATGTGCACCAGTTCTTCGGCATGCTGAAGACGCTGAAGCTGAGCCGCCAGCAGGCGGTGCGCCTGGTCGGGCAGGACTATGCCTGGCAACTCGACAATGATGCCGTCCGGGCCATGTTCCATCACGCTGCGGAGGGCGAGATGCCGATCATGTGCTTTGTGGGAAACCGCGGCTGCATCCAGATCCATTCGGGGCCGATCAAATCGATCAAGCCGATGGGACCGTGGATCAACGTGCTGGACGAAACCTTCCACCTGCATCTGCGCACCGACCACATTCAAGAGATCTGGGCGGTGCGCAAGCCGACCAAGGACGGTCATGTCACCTCGCTCGAGGTCTATGATTCCGACGGCAAGATGATCATCCAGTTCTTCGGCAAGCGCCATGAAGGCGAAAGCGAGCGTGACGACTGGCGCTTCCTGGCGGAAAACCTGCCGCGCATACCAAGCCCGACCGTAGCCTGAGGAAAGTAAGATGCGTTTTTTCCCCGGACTGTCGGCTGTGCGCGGATCGATCCTTGGGTCGATGGCCGGTGTTTCTCTGGCTTTTGTCGCGCTGCAACCTGTCGGCGCCACTGAAGGCACGGCCGTGTTTGCCGATCCCTCCAAGATAGCGGCCATTGGCGGCTCGATCACCGAGATTGTCTATGCGCTCGGCGAGGAGAAGCATCTGGTGGCGCGCGATTCCACCAGCCGGTACCCAAAAGCGGCGCTTGAGCTGCCCGATGTCGGCTACATGCGCGCGCTGTCGCCGGAAGGCGTGCTGTCGGTCAATCCGACAGGCATCCTGGCGCTGCATGGCAGCGGTCCCAAGGAAGCCGTCGATGTCTTGAAGAAGACGAGCGTGCCGTTCATCGAAGTGCCCGAGCACTATAGCCACGAAGGCATCCTCGAGAAGGTCCGCATCATCGGCAAGGCGCTCGGCGTCGACGCTAAGGCCGAGGTGCTGGCCAAGGAGCTTGATGCCAAGCTCACGGCCGCCGAGAAGCAGACGGCGTCGATCAAGGAGCGCAAGCGCATCCTGTTCGTGCTGTCGGTACAGGGCGGCAAGATCCTGGCGGCCGGCAACGAGACCGCGGCCGACGGAATGGTCAAGCTGGCTGGCGGCGTCAACGCGGTCGAGGGCTTTTCCGGCTACAAGCAGATGTCCGACGAGGCGATCATAACCGCCAGGCCTGACGTGATCCTGATGATGAGCAATGCCGGGCCTCCGGTCTCGGACGACGAACTGTTCGGCAATCCATCGATCGCCTCCACGCCGGCCGGAAAGGCGCGCAAGCTGATCCGCGTCGACGGCGCCTATCTGCTCGGCTTCGGGCCGCGCACGGCTGATGCCATCCACGACCTCGCTGTCTCGCTTTATGGCGGGCAGGTCACGGACTGAACGGGCGGATCATGGTCGATCAATCGATCGCCGGCCCGGTGATGGCAAGCGTGTCCGAAGGCGACCGGTCGGGCCGCGCCCGAATCGTCATCCTTCTGCTGTGCCTGGGGCTCGCGGCTGCCGTTTTTCTGTCGCTGACGTCGGGGGCGTCGGACGCATCGGCCGTCAACGTCATCGGCGGCTGGCTGTTCGGCATCGTGCCCCAGAATGCCGCATTGAGTGCCCGCGACAGCCTGATCGTCTACGATATCCGCCTGCCGCGTATCATCCTCGGCATGCTGGTCGGCGCGGCGCTGGCAGTCTCCGGCGCGGTCATGCAGGGGCTGTTCCGCAATCCGCTCGCCGATCCCGGCCTGATCGGCGTTTCGGCCGGGTCGAGCCTTGGAGCGGTTGCCGTCATCGTGCTCGGCGCGACGATATTGGCTCCGGTGACATCCTTGCTCGGCACGCTTGCACTGCCGCTGGCGGCCTTCTGTGGCGGGCTCGCCACCACGCTGGTGCTTTATCAGGTCGCGACGCGGCGGGGGCAAACCTCGGTTGCCACAATGCTGCTCGCCGGCATCGCGCTCGCGGCGCTCGCCATGGCGCTGACCGGCATCCTCATCTTCATGGCCGACGATCGCCAGTTGCGCGACCTGACCTTCTGGCAACTCGGATCGCTCGGTGGCGCGACCTGGGCGAAGATCGCGTCGGTAGGGCCGATCATCGTGCTGGCGCTGGCGGCGATGCCGTTCCTGGCACGCGGCCTCAACGCGCTAGCGCTGGGCGAGGCGACCGCCGGTCATCTCGGCATTCCGGTGCAGCGGCTGAAATACACGGCTATCGTCGGCGTCTCCGCTGCGGTCGGCGCATCCGTCGCCGTCAGCGGCGGCATCGGCTTCGTCGGCATCGTGGTACCGCATCTGCTGCGCCTGCTGATTGGTCCGGACAATCGTTATCTGCTGCCGGCGTCGGCGCTGCTCGGCGCCTCGCTGCTGCTTCTGGCCGATGCCGTCGCACGCACCATCGTTGCGCCGGCCGAACTGCCGATAGGCATCGTCACCGCGATAGCGGGCGCGCCGTTTTTCCTTTGGATCCTGCTGCGCAAGCGCGGCGTGGTTGATTTGTGAGGCTTGATGATCGAGGCCAAGGATGTTTCGGTTGATATCGCCGGCAAGCCTATCGTCAGTGGTGTCGATTTCCACGCACGGCCCGGCGAGATCGCCGCCATCGTCGGCCCCAATGGGTCGGGCAAGACGACCTTTCTCAAAGCACTCTCCGGCGAACTCGCCTATACCGGACGTGTCGCCTTCAACGGCCGAGATCTCTCGACGATGAAGCCGGTAGAGGTGGCCGTCCATCGCGCGGTGCTGCCGCAGGCGACGACGCTGTCGTTCCCGTTCACCGTGCGGGAAGTGGTCAAGCTTGGTCTTGTCGGCGGCCGTTCGGGCGCCTTGCCGGGCGAGGATGCGCGGTTGCCGGAACGGGCATTGGCGCGTGTCGATCTCGACGGCTTTGCCGGCCGTTTCTACCAGGAGCTTTCCGGCGGCGAGCAACAGCGCGTTCAGCTCGCGCGCGTGCTGTGCCAGGTCTGGGCGCCGGTGCTTGACGGCAAGCCGCGCTTTCTGTTCCTCGACGAGCCGGTTTCCAGTCTCGACATCAAGCACCAGCTGATCATCATGAACATTGCCCGCGACTTCGCCAGAAGGGGCGGCGGCGTGGTCGCCATCCTGCACGACCTCAATCTGACAGCCATGTATGCCGAGCGGATCTTCGTCATGCATCGTGGCAGGCTGGCCGCCACCGGGTCGCCGCAGGACGTGCTGAGCGATGATCTGATCGAAAAAGTGTTCGACTGCCGGCTCAGGGTCGGCGTGCTGCCGGCAGGCAACGTGCCGTTCGTCCTGCCGCAATCAGCGGTCTATTGATATTCAGGTGAGGCCGGCCTGCGAATGGCGGTTTCCTGCGCTTCGGGTACTCACGTACCCAAACGTACGCTCCGTTCCGGTTCTCGGAACCCATCATTCTCGACTCGGCCTGACCTGAATCTCAACAGACCAACTCAAACGCCGTGAGACTTGCTCAGGCAGCCGGGGCGCGGCGCTCCATCAGCATGTCGATGCCGAGCAGGTTGCGCACATTCGGCCTCGCCGCCACCAGATCGGCGATGGTGTAGCGCGACAGCACGGCGAAGAACGCATTCAGCGCCTCGCGCAGGGCCGAATTCAATGCGCAGCTGTCGACCAGCGGGCATTCGGCGGCGTCGTTCTCGAAGCATTCGGCCATGGCGAAGCTCTCTTCCGTCACGCGCACGACATCGAAGAGGCTGATGGCTTCAGCCGCCCGGCCAAGCTTGACGCCACCATTCCTGCCACGCACGGTCTGGACGAGGCCGTGCTCGACCAGCGGCTGCAGGATCTTGAACAGGAAAAGCTCCGACACCGAATAGGCGGCCGCGATCTCGGGAATACGGCTCAATCGGTCATCATTTGCCGCGCAATACATCAAGATGCGCATGGCATAGTTGGTCTGGCGCGTAAGCCGCATTTTGTCCTCACAAGGCACTGGTGCGGTGCAACCACGCCAGATCTGGAAATTTTTGCTGATGCGGCTTTGACCCGAATTTCCGGATTCGCCACATTGGCCTCGGCGGAATATGGCCTATACCTTGGAATAATTCCAGACTGGCTTCACGCAATAGATGAATTTTCTCCTCAACTTTGTGTGCGCAGCCGGGGAAGATTCCGGGCAAACCCCGCTGTAGCGGGTATTTCGGCCGTCGGAACACTAAATAGGCTGAGATCGACGAGGAGCGGCTCACCCATGTCACAATCGGCTTCGCCCCTGGCGCCGGTCCGTTTCGATGCCGAAGCGGATGCCAAGCTTTCCGCGTTGCGGCGGACGAAATTCCTCGCGGCGGCCGCGCTGGCGCTTTGCGTGCTGGTGTTTGCGGTCGCCAAATCGTTCGAGCACATCCATCCGTGGCTCGGCTTCGTCGCTGCCTTTGCCGAGGCGGCGACCATCGGCGGGCTGGCCGACTGGTACGCGGTGGTGGCGCTGTTCAGGCGACCGCTGGGGCTGCCGATCCCGCACACCGCCATCATCCCCGAGAACCAGAACCGCATCGCCGACAATCTCGGCCGCTTCATCCAGGTCAACTTCCTGGCGCCCGAACCGGTGCGTGAAAAGCTCGCCGAGGTCGATTTTTCGGCGTTGGTCGCCGACTGGCTGGCCGATACCGAGCGCGCCGCCGGCCTGTCGCGTTTCGTCGTGCGGCTGGTGCCGCAGACATTGGCCGCCGTCGAACAATCCGGCCTGCGCGGCTTCGTCACCAGCCGCATGCTCGAACAGATCGAAAAGGTGCCGCTGGCACCGTTGGCCGCCGAGCTGCTCTCGGCCCTGACCGACGACCGCCGCCACCAGAAACTGTTCGACGAGTTCACCAAGGTGATCGGCCGATTCCTTAACGACGAGCAGGCGCTGGCGACGATGCGCGAAAAGATCCGCGAGGAACTGCCGTCGCTGTTCAACCTGTTCCGCGCCGACGCCTATCTCCTGAAGAAGATCGTCGCTTCGGCGGGCTCGCTGCTCGATGAGGTGAGGGCCGATCCCGACCACCCGATGCGTGCCGAATTCGACCGTTTCGCGCAGAGCTTCATCGAAAAGCTGAGGACATCGAAGCAATACGCCAAGCGCGCCGAGAAGCTGAAGCGCGACTTCCTGGCCCGTCCGGAGGTCAAGGGATTGGCCGGCGACATGTGGGCAAGTCTCAGCCAGTTCATCGAGCAGGATGCCAAGGCGCCGAATTCGGTCATCCGTGCACATCTTGCCAACATGTTCGTCGAAGTCGGCCGCCACCTTGCCGGCGATGCGCAGATCCGGGCCGACATGAACCAGGGGTTCGTGGTGGCGCTGGCGTCGTTCGTGGAGAGCCAGAAGGCCGGCGTGTCGACATTCATCGCCGACCAGGTCAAACGCTGGGACCTTGCGCAACTGACGCGGCTGATCGAGATGAACATCGGCCGGGACCTGCAGTACATCCGCTTCAACGGCATGATCATCGGCGGGCTCGCCGGTGTCGTGCTCTATTTGGCCGAGCGGCTATTCCTCGTGAATTGATGCGCGGCCAGTCTGGCGCTCATTCCTCCGCGTCCGAATGGACTCACGGCACGCGAGTGTTATTCTCCATCCGAGGGTGCCCGCATCCGCGGCAAAGGGGAGCAGACAAGCATGGCAAAACAACCGGAATCCGATTCCTTCATGGACATGTTCGGCAGGTTCGGCCGCGACCTGAAGGTGCCGAATGTCGATGTCGAGGCGATCCTCGCCCATCATCGCAAGAACCTCGAAGCGCTGGAGAAATCGGCACGAGCGGGTGCCGCCGGCGCCACCTCGCTGTTGTCTAGGCAGCGCGAGATGCTGCAGGATACGCTGCGCGAGGTCACCGATATGGCGCAAAGCTACAGGGCGCCGGGCAATCCGCAGGAACTTATGGCAAAACAGACGGAGTTTGCCAGAAAGTCCTTCGAGGCCGCGTTGAAGAATGCCGGCGAAGTGGCTGAACTGGTCAAGAAATCCGGCACCGAATCGGTCGACATCCTGCGCAGCCGCATCAAGGAGGCGATGGAGGAAATCCGCGCCGGCTACGAGAAGAAGTAGCCGATGTGGCAGGGGCCGGCTCATTGCTGCCGGCAGCGCCCTGAAGCCCGGAAAGCCCGATTTGACCTGCGACTGCGCCGGCGGCGTGGCCGAAATCGACGGAACGGATTCGCGCAGAGCGAATTGACAGAGGCCGTCAGTTCGTGGTCCGGAGGCTCTGGAAGCGATCGGGAAACCAGGAATGAACGAAATACGGCCTGAAACGCCGCCGACCTTCGACCAGTTGAGGACGATGGCCGGGCAGGAACTCGGTGTGTCGGATTGGACGACGGTCGACCAGAACCGCATCGACCAGTTCGCCGAATGCACCGGCGACCATCAATGGATCCATGTCGATCCTGAAAGGGCGCGGCGGCAAAGCCCGTTCCGCACGACGATCGCGCATGGCTATCTGACGCTGTCGATCATCGGCGCACTGGCGCTCGGCATGGGTATCGTGCCCGAGAATACGCAGGCCGCCTTCAATTATGGCTTCGACAAGGTACGATTCCTGGCGCCGGTCAGGGTCGGTGCCCGCATCAGACTGCGCATCACGCTGCTGTCCATGGAGGACAGGGGCCCCGGCCAGTATCTGATGAAGGCCGCCAACACGGTCGAGATCGAAGGCGAGGAAAAGCCTGCTTTGACGGCGGAAACGCTGGTCATGCTCTATGAGCGCCGCAAGCGGGCAGGCGCCTGAGAGGCTGTTCACCGGAAGCGCAAATCAGAGGTCTTGTGATACTTCCACCAGCCTCTGCCGCTTGAACTCGGCGCGGGCCGAGAGCAGCGCGAGGAACAGCGCGACCAGCGCAAGCACCGTCGCCGCCTGAAAGGTGACCTGCATTCCCCGGGCGGCGGCCTCCGAGCTCCGAAGACCAATGCCTTCGTGCCCTTCGGCCGATGCGACGGCGAATATGGCGCCCATCACCGATGCGCCCGTGATCAGCCCGAGATTGCGCGAAAGGTTGAGCAGGCCGGAGACGACGCCGCGCTGGCCGGCGTCAACACCGGTCATCACGGCTGCATTGTTCGACGTCTGGAACAGGGCGTAGCCGACGCAGGTGACAGTGATCGCAACGACATAGCCGGCAATGCCGAGTTTGGTCATGGCGAGCGACAGCAGGAACGTGCCTGTCGTGAGGCTGAGCAGGCCTGCGACCATCATCGCGTGGGCGCCGAAGCGGTCGGTCAGGCGTCCGGCCGCCAGCGCCGACAGGGTCGAGACGAGTGGCCCGGTCGACAGCACGAGGCCGACCATTGCGGTATCCAGCCCAAGCCCGCGGGAGAGGTAGAACGGAGCCACCACCAGGGTCGCCATCATCACCGTGGCGACGATCAGGCTCATGACCAGACTGGTGCTGAGCGGGAGGTCGCGGAAGCTGGCAAGCCGGATCAAGGGGTTGTTCACCCTCGCCTGCACGGCAGCGAAAAGAAGAACGCCGGTGCCGGCAGCGATCAGCAGGCCGATGTTGAGCGTGCCGAAATTGCCTCTGCCCAGCGTCATGGCCAGCGCATAGGCTGCCAGCGTCAGGGCCAGCAGGGCGGTGCCGACGACGTCGAACGCGCCTCGGTCGACCTGCTGCGCTGTCTTGCTGTGTGCCGGCAAGGCACGCCAGGCAAGAGCGAAGGTGAGCACACCCAGCGGGACATTGACGAGGAAGATCGCCCGCCAGCCGAAGCCGGCGATCAAAAGGCCGCCGAGCGAGGGACCAAGCGTCGTGCCGATCGCGGACATGGCGCCGAGCAGACCCATGGCACCGCCGATTCTGTCTTTGGTCACGGTTTCGGCGACGAAGGCCAGCGTCAGCGCCATCATCAGCGCTGCGCCAAGTCCCTGCACGGCGCGCGCGGCAATCAGCAGCCACAGCGTCGGCGCCAGGCCGCAGAGCACCGATGCAGATGTGAACAGCGCGATGCCGCCAAGCAGCAAGGATCGGCGCCCGAACATGTCGGCCAGCCGACCGGCGCTGACGATCAGTGTGGTGATGGCGAGGAGATAGGCCAGAACAACCCATTGCACGGCCTGGAACGTCGCGCTGAAATTCTGCATCAGCGACGGCAGCCCGACGCTGGCAATGCTGGTTCCCAGCGACGACAGCAGCGTGGCGAGCGACAGGCTTGCCAGCGCCCAGCGGGCAGATTGGGTTTGTGGCTGCGCCGACACGTACTCATTCCGATTTTGCTCAGCGATTGCCACGGCGATCTCCTTCCATCAGTCCCACAACCGGAACTGCTGGAGATCTATTCCCTTGGCCTATGTGGCGGAAGGCGCAGCATTTGCATCTTATTCGTGCGTTTGGCGCCATATCATGCCATCATCTGTGGATGACATCCCCAGATCTCAATTTGCTGTTCGCTCTCGATATCCTGCTGACCGAAGGCAGCGTGGCGCGCGCCGCCAGCCGCCTGCGGCTCAGCCCCTCGGCGATGAGCCGCACTTTGGCGCGGCTGCGCGAGGCTACGGGCGATCCGTTGCTGGTTCGCGCCGGTCGCGGCCTTGTGGCGACGCCGCGTGCGGAAGAACTGCGACAGCAGGCTGGTCGTGTCGTCCAGGATGCGGAGGCGCTCCTGCGCCCTGCCACCTTGCTCGATCTCCCGAGCCTGGACAGGGTCTTTACGCTGCGCACCAATGAGAGCTTCGTCGAAGAGTTCGCACCTCGCCTCGTTGCTCGTATCCAGGCCGATGCGCCCGGCGTGCGGCTGCGCTTTGCACCGAAGTCCGACAAGGACGTCATGTCGTTGCGCGACGCGGCGATCGACCTGGACATAGGCGTCGCCGGCGAGACCGGACCGGAGGTGCGCATTCAGGCGTTGCTTCGAGACCGCTTCATTGGCGCCGTGCGAACGGGCCATCCCTTGACCGAGGGCGCGGTGACGCCGGAGCGCTATGCCGCAGGCCGGCACATCAGCGTTTCACGGCGTGGCCGCGAGAAAGGGCCGATCGACGAGGCTTTGAACCTGCGCGGGCTGCAGCGGACAGTCGTGTGCATGGTTTCCGGTTTCTCGGCAGCCCTTGCCATGGCCCGCACGTCGGACCTGATCGCCAGCGTGCCCGAGCGTCATACCGAGGGCGCACGCGCCGGCATGCACAGTTTTCCCCTACCGGTTGCCACAGCGGAGGTCACCATCTCCATGCTGTGGCACCCGCGCCTCGATGCCGATCCGGCGCAACGCTGGTTGCGCGGCTGCGTGCGGGAGGTCTGTGCGACGTCTCGGTGAGGTGATGGGAAGCCCCGGCCGGCGGCCCAGGCTTCCCATCCGTCCCGCCTATTCGGTTTGGCGTTTCCGCAAATGCCTCAGCGCACTTAGTGTGAGCGTCGCCATGACCGAACAGTAGCCCACCAATGGCCACGCCGTGTCTCCGCCGAGCAGGATGACGAACAGCGTGCCGAGGATGCCGACGACAAGGCTCTGGATGCAGAAGTAGAGCGCGACGGCGGTTCCCGCGACATCGCCGAAAGCCTCGAGTGCACCGTTCGCGGTGACCGAAACAGTGAAGACGATGCCCACGGCGATGACCCACATCGGGCCGACGAATGTCACGAAGGACGGTGCCGCGAATATCTGTCCGAATGCCAGCAGTGCCGCGCCGAGCAGCAACATCGCCATGCCGCGCACGACGCTGCCCGCGATGCCGCAGTGTGCAATGAGTTTTTTGGCGAAGCGGGTGGTCACGATCATCACCAGTGCCGCGGTGGCAAAGGCAAGGCTGAAACCGAGTTGTGAAAAGCCGGCGCGATCCATGAGCACCCGTGGCGCTGTCGAAAAGAACACGAAGAAGGCGCCCATGGCGGCGCTGAAGCCGAGCGTATAGGTCCAGAAGGCTAAGCTGGAGAGAATGGGGCGAAACGCCATGCGCCTGCCGTCGCCATTCGAAGGGCGTGTTTCATGCCATTGCGGCCATGCGTTTGATATGGCGGCCGTGGCCAGACCGCCGAGCGTCAGGAAGATCGCGCGCCAGCCGAGATTGTCGGCAATCAATGCACCGGCAATCGGCCCCAGCGCAGGCACGAAGGCCAGCATCGAGCTGAACAGGCCGTAGATGACGGCGCTTTCAGGCCTCTGCGCATAGACGTCGCGAACCGTTGCAAAGGTCGCAACGAGAACGGCGGATGCACCGATGGCCTGCACGATGCGCAGGACAACGAAGACAGTAGCCAGCGAGGTGCCGGCGAGCAGGAAGGAAGCGCCTGCGAACAGCAGCGCGCCGCCAATCAGCACCGGACGTCTGCCGATCCTGTCGGAAATCGGACCGAAAACGATCTGACCAAGTCCAAGGCAGATCATGTACAGGCTCAGCGTCAGCTGGATGACATCAGGCGATGTCTTGAGGATTCCCGGCATCGCGGGGACGATCGGGAGGTAGATATCCATGGCCAGCGAGGCCAGGATATCGAAGGGCGCCATCAGCACCATGGCTGCTGGCAGGGAAGTGGTCCATGTCGGATTTTTTGGACAAGGCATGATTAAACGTCCGCTCAAATGGGTACATTTGGCGGCGATCTGCCGTTCTCACTGAAGATGGGAAATGACGGGCCGCCGCAACAACGAAGGGCTGTTGCGGCTTACTTGTCTGCTGACTTGCTGGTTCCCATAACCGCTATCCCGGAAAAATGATGGCGCGGACATTCTCTCGAGTGCGCTGGCCGTTCACTAGCAGCCACAGATTGCCCAGGCAACAGGATCAACTTGGTCGCGTCAACGCGCCATCGCCGCCTCGATCACCTTGAAAATCCGCTCGTCCGCGCATTGGGCAACGTTGAAGCGCAGGAAGCGGCTGGCCGATCCGGACAGGCTGAAAGCGTTGCCGGGCGCCAGCACGATGTTGTCGGCCAGAGCGCGGCGGGCCACTTCGGCCGCATCGACGCCATCCGGCAGGCTGCACCACAGGAACAGGCCGGCCGGCTGGTCGATCCAGGGCGTGACGCCGATCGCCTTCAGGCGGGCGCTCGTCTCGCCCATGGCGCGCGCAAGCCTGGTCCGCAGCAAATCCATATGCTTGCGGTAGCTGCCGTCCTTGAGCAGCGTCAGCACCAGTTCGGCCCCCAGCCGGCCGCCGCCGAAGGTCGTGGCGATCTTGAGGTCGGTCAGCGGCTCGATCCAGTCGCGCGGTGCGGCGATGAAGCCGCAGCGAACCGACGCCGAAAGCGTCTTGGAGAAGCTGCCGATGTGGACAACGCGGCTGAGACCATCGAAGGCCGCGAGCCTTGGGGCCGGCGCATGTTCGAAATCGGCGAAGATATCGTCCTCGACGATGGTCAGATTCGACTGGTCGGCGAGCTTGAGCAGCCGGTGTGCGGTGACCGGCGACAGCACCGCGCCGGTCGGGTTGTGGATGGCGGAATTGGTGATGTAGAGGCGTGGCCGGTGCTCGGTGAGCGCCTGCGCGAACAGCTCGATATCCGGCCCCGACGGCGTGTAGGGGACGCCGACGACCTTGGCCCTGTGGGCGCGCAGCAGAGCATGAAAATTGAAATAGCAGGGGTCATCGACCAGCACCGTATCGCCGGGTTCGATCAGGAACCGGCACAAAAGGTCGATGGCCTGCGTGCCCGACTCCGTCAGCATGATCTGCTCCGGCGAGGCTTCGATCCCGTACCCGGCCATGCGCCGCGCCAGCAATTGCCGCAGCGGCGGCAGGCCGAGCGGCGTGCCGTAATCGGCCAGTGCGACATCGTCGGCACGCGCCACCGTGCGCAGTGCCCGGCGCAGGCCTGCCTGCGGCATCCACGAGGCCGGCAGCCAGCCGCAGCCGGGTTTCAGCATGTCGTCGCCGGCCTCCAGCGACTGGCGCGAGATCCAGAGTGGATCGACCGCGCGGTCGAGGCGGGGACCAATCTCGGCCAGCGACAGCGGCGCAAGCGATCCTGCGGCATAGAAGCCAGAGCCCGGCCGCGAGCGGATCGCGCCTTCGGCTGCAAGCCGTTCATAAGCTTCGACCACGGTGGATTTGGACACCCGCATGGATCTGGCAAAGGCGCGGATGGACGGCAATTGCGCTCCCGGCGTGAGGCTGCGCGCTGCGATCCGCTGGCGGATCGTCGCCATGACGCCTTCGACCAGCGTACCGCTGCTCTCGCTTCCTGTGGTCTGTTTGTCCATCCGTACTGCTCTGCTGACCATGACAGTTTTGCATAATTGTACCGCATTGTCTCTGGCGATACTACCGGCTCCGCGCGATACGGAGCCGACAAACGGAGCATACGATGGACAAGACCGCGAGCGGCTGGATGAATGGATTCATCGGCGTGTTGATCTTCAGCGGCTCGCTGCCGGCAACGCGCGTGGCGGTCAGGGATTTCGATCCGACATTCCTGACCTCGGCCCGGGCGGCGATTGCCGGACTGCTTGGCTTGGCGCTGCTGCTCCTGTTCCGGCAGAAACGTCCGGAGCGCGGCGATCTGCTGTCGCTGGTGATCGTCGCCCTTGGCGTGGTTGTCGGCTTTCCCTTGCTGACCGCTCTGGCGCTGAAGCACGTCACCACGGCCCATTCCATCATCTTCGTCGGCCTGCTGCCGCTGGCAACCGCAATCTTCGGCGTGCTGCGCGGCGGCGACCGTCCGCGCCCGGCCTTCTGGCTGTTTTCATGCATCGGCAGTGCGCTTGTCGCGGGTTTTGCCCTGACGCAGGGCGTGACGGCCTCGCCGGTCGGCGATGGCCTGATGCTTGCCGCCATCATCGCCTGCGGTCTGGGCTACGCCGAGGGCGCCGCGTTGTCGCGCAGGCTCGGCGGCTGGCAGGTGATCTGCTGGGCGCTGGTGCTGTCGCTGCCGATCATGCTGGTGCTGACGCTGATGACCATGCCGCCGTCGTTCGACGGCGTCGGCGTCAGTGCGTGGATCGGGCTTGCCTATGTCTCGCTGTTCAGCATGCTGATCGGCTTCGTGTTCTGGTATCGCGGCCTGGCGCAAGGCGGCATCGCCGCCGTCGGACAGTTGCAGCTGCTGCAGCCCTTCTTCGGTCTCGCGCTGGCGGCGACGCTGCTGCACGAGCAGGTCAGTTCGCTGATGGTCGTCGTCACGCTTGGCGTGGTGCTTTGCGTCGTCGGCGCCAAGCGCTTCGCGAAGCAGGAATTGCCACGACGCGCGATCGCCTGACGACGGTGCCGTCCTCGCCTAAAACTTCGTGACCACCCCAATACCAATGCCCTCGAAGCCGCCCATCGCCATCAGGGCCGCGGGCGCCTCGTCGAGGCTGATCCTCTTGCCGACCAGCAGCTCGGGCTTCAGCTTGCCGTTGCGGATCATGTCCATCATCGCCTGGTAGCGGTAGGCCTGCATGCCGTGGCTGCCGAGGATTTCGAGTTCGAAGGCGATCACCTTGTCCATCGGCACTTGCGGCCGGGCATGCTCGCCCAGCATCAGACCGACCTGGACATGGCGGCCGCGCCGGCGCAGATTGGATATCGAATTGAACGAGGTGGTAGGGTGGCCGAGCGCGTCCATCGACATGTGCGCGCCGCCATTGGTGATCTGCTTGACCGCCTTGACCACGTTCGGCGTCGTAGATGCATTGATGGTGGCGACGGCGCCGATCTTTTTGGCGAAATCCAGTTTCTCGTCGGTGAGATCGATGGCGATGACATTGGCGCCCATGGCGCTGGCGATCATGATCGCCGACAGGCCGACGCCGCCGCAGCCATGGACCGCGACCCATTCGCCCGGCGTCACCCGGCCCTGGTCGACAATGGCGCGAAACGAGGTGACGAAGCGGCAGCCGAGGCTGGCGGCGGTGGCGAATTCCATCTCGTCGGGCAAGCGCACCAAGTTGGTGTCGGCGTGTTCGATGGCGACATATTCGGCGAACGAACCCCAGCCGGTGAAGCCAGGCTGGGTCTGGTGCTCGCAGACCTGGTGATTGCCCGAATTGCACTCGAAGCAGCGGCCGCAGCCGACGGCGAACGGCACGGTGACGCGCTCGCCGGCCTTCCAGCGTGTAACTTGCTTGCCTGCGGCGACGACGATGCCGGCAAGTTCATGGCCCGGCACATGCGGCAGCGTGATGCCGTCGTCATGACCCATCCAGCCATGCCAGTCGCTGCGGCACAGGCCGGTCGCCTCGACCTTGATGACGACGCCATCGGCGGCCGGCTTCGGATCGGGAACGGTCTGGATCGTCGGCGCTTCGCCGAATTTTTCGAAGACGACGGCTTTCATCGGTCACTCCACACTGCTGCAGCTGGGGAAACGATAGCCGATTCCCTGTCCGGCCAAGCGGAAATCGATTCCGCCAGATCTCCGGCGCCGACGCCACGCGTGGGCCGATGAAGCCTACTCGGCATCGATCTGGTTCTGGGGTGCGGCTTTCTGGAAGGCCGGCAGCGCCATGCAGGCGGCGTTGATGCGCGCGATCGTCGGGTAGGGCGTCAGATCGACGCCAAAGCGGGCATTGCTGGCAATCTGTGCGGCGAGGCAGATGTCAGCCAGACCCGGCGCGTCGCCATGGCAGAATGTTCCGGTCTCCGCCGACGAGGCCAGGATCTTCTCAAGCGGCTGAAAACCCTCGTTCACCCAGTGGCGGAACCAGTTGACGACGTCCTCGTCGCCGGCGCCGAACAGGGTGCGCAGCGAGGTCAGCACGCGCAGATTGTTCACCGGGTGGATGTCGCAGGCGATCATCTGCGCCAGCATTCTGACCCGTGCCCGTCCGGCCGGGCCCTTCGGCAGCAGCGGTGGTTCCGGGCTGCTCTCGTCGAGGAATTCGATGACCGCCAGCGATTGCGTCAGCAGCGTGCCATCGCCGAGGATCAGCGCCGGCACCAGCCCTTGCGGATTGACCGCGAGATAGGCGGGCTCCAGATGCTCGCCATGGCGCAAATGATGCGGGACGTAGTCGTAGCTCAGCCCCTTCATCTCCAGCGCGATCCGCACCCGGTAGGAGGTGGAGGAGCGATAGTAGTTGTGCAGGACGAGTTCGCTCATGCGCTCACTTCGGTTGGCCGATGGTCACTTCGATCGTGCCGATGCCGTCGACGCCGCCGGTCATCGTGTCGCCGGGGCCAACCGCGCCGACGCCTGCCGGCGTGCCGGTGAAGATCAGGTCGCCCGGCTCCAGCTCCATCGCCTCGCTGCAGATCGACACGATGTCCGATATCGGCCAGATCAGCTCGGCGAGGTCGGCATCCTGCCTGACCTTGCCGTTGACGGCGAGCCAGATGCGGCCCTTCTGTGGGTGGCCGGAATCCTGCGCTTGCACCAGCGGGCCGCAAGGGGCGGAGCGGTCGAAGGCCTTCGACCAGTCCCAGGGTCGGGCGGCCTTCTTGGCCTCATCCTGCAGGTCGCGGCGGGTGAAGTCGATGCCGACGCCATAGCCCCAGACATGGTCCAGCGCCTTGTCGCGGGGAATGCGGAAGCCGGCTTTGCCGATCGCAGCCACCAGTTCGATCTCGTGGTGCAGATTGGCCGTCAGCGGCGGGTAGGGGATAGCGGTGCCGGAATCGACCACCGCGTCGGCCGGCTTGGTGAAGAAGAAGGGCGGATCGCGCTCGTCATTGCCGAATTCGCGGGCATGCGCGGCGTAGTTGCGGCCGACACAGAAGATGCGGCGCACCGCGAAACGCTCGGACGAGTCCGCAACGGCCACAGACGGGATTGCGGGCAGGGGAAGGACGAAGTCTGTCATCAAGGGTCTCTGCTTGGTTGCCGGAACATTCGACCGATTTAGGCGCCCGGGCAAGGCGATTTGGTCGAGAAAGTGCCTGCGGCACTTTCCGCCGGAGGTGGCGATATACTATTTGGCAATAATCTGACCATGGTGACGAGGTTATTCTAATCGCTCACGAACTGAAATGAACCCCATGACCGCAACCCACGATCGCGCCCGGTTCCTGATCATCGACGACCATCCGCTGTTTCGCGAGGCGCTGCACAGCGCCGTGCAGATGGCCTATCCGGAAGTCGACACGGTGGAGGCGCGCTCGATCACCGAGGCGCTCGATCTTCTGGCCGATGCCAAGCCGTTCGACCTCGCGCTGCTCGACCTCTCGATGCCCGACGTGCACGGTTTTGACGGCCTGCTGCAACTCCGGACCCGCTATCCGCGCCTGCCCGTGGTGATCGTCTCTGGCTATGAGGAGCCGAAGATCATTTCCGAGGCGCTGTCCTATGGCGCTGCCGGCTTCATCCCGAAATCGGCGCGCAAGAGCGACCTCGCCGCCGCCATACGCTCGGTGATGGAAGGCGCGATCTATGTGCCGGAAACCTACGAGGGCCGCACACCGGACGCCGAAAGCGTCGACCGCGCCGACATGGTGCAGCGCCTGTCGACGCTGACGCCGCAACAGCTGCGCGTGCTGCAGATGCTGCGCCAGGGCCTGCTCAACAAGCAGATCGCCTACGAGCTGCAGGTGGGAGAGACCACCGTGAAGGCGCATGTCTCGGAGATACTGCGCAAGCTCAATGTGTACAGCCGCACGCAGGCGGTGATCGAGGTTTCGAAGCTGGACAATGCGGAACTGTTTCGCGATCAGGCGGGGTTTTGAGTTTTACCCTCCCCATCGACGGGAGGGTAACTCCGCAGGCGCCACGCTCAACGATGATCGAGCGAATGGGGCAAAAAGTGCACTGTCACCGTAATTCCCTCGTCCTTACGCCAACGTGCTCGGGCACCGCCGCTTGACCGCTGCGGTCGCCCAAAACAGCACGGAAGCTCCGAATGGCCGACAATATCGCCGGTATCCCGCAACGCTATCCGTGATGAGCAGCGATCCTGTTGCTTTCACCGATCACAAACCTGGAACGCGCGTCGCTTTGAAGAGAGCCAGTTCGACCGAACAGAAAGTTCGAAAAGCTTCCAGTACGCCGTTTTGGACAACAAGGGGTACGGGTACCGCAGCGAACGTCTGCGGTGGAACGGGTCAATATCGTCGGCAGAAGAGCGTCCCGATAGGACTGTCGGCGGCCCCGTCGTGGGAACGAAAAAAGAAGGGAAGCAGACCTTTCGTGTGCGATTTTTGCACACACCACCTCGTAACTAGTTGCTTATATTGCTCGTAACTAGTTGCTTATATTGAGATATCTTCCCCGTCCATCAAATGCGGACCCTGTGGACATGGTTCCTTAAGCGGCCCACTGTCAGGCGTTCCCGCAGGGGAACAAATCCCGAAGCCCGGGCTTTCTAAGACTCTAGAGAAGGCTGTAAAATGTCGACAGCGGAGGTCAAAGCCAAGGTTGCGCTCAATCTCGACGCAGATCCCCAAGCGGTATTTGCCGCGTGGGTAGATCCGTCGATGATGGAGCGCTGGCTGTTCAAATCGCCGACGAATACGCTCGAAGCACAAACCGACCCTCGGGCGGGAGGCGCTTTTTCAATTGTCGAACACGAGAGTAGTGAGATCATCACGCATGATGGTCGGTACGCGATTTGCGAGGCGCCAACACGCCTGTCGTTCACGTTGGCAGTGCCCCAACACTTCGCCGGTCTGGCGCAGATCGATGTAACGGTCACACCCAGGGCGTCAGGCTCTCACTTGGATTTCCAGGCAAGCGGCGCCGGACCGCCTGACGCGCAACAGCTTTGGGAGAAAATGATTGCGAACCTCGCCCAGGTGCTCAAAGCTCATTGAACATAAGATATGAAAGATGTATCTGCGCCGAATACACCAGCGGCAAGAAAATCCGCGCCAAGAAGCAAGCGGTTCATGAAATCCCCCGATCCAATATATTACAGATATTCCTCCTTCACTTGGCAGATACGACACCAAGCCGTCACATCAGGAATATCCACAGACTTATTTGCGGGAGAACGCGCTCTTTCAAGACGATCGAAATAGCGCGTGAGGGGGCTCTAAGCCAGCAGATGCGCCAGCAGCGCCCGCAATTGTGCCGGCTTTAGCGGCTTGCGCATCAGTTCTATGCCGCCGGCGCGGGCCGCCTTGGCGACGGCTTCGGAACTGTCGGCGGTGACGATCAGCGCCGGCACGGCGCGGCCGAGATAGTCGCGGACTTCGGCGATGGTCGTGGTGCCGAGATCGCCGCCGTCGAGATGCTGGTCGGCAATGACGATGTCGGGCACCCAGTCGGTGTCGCCGAGCATGTCGAGCGCATCGTCGGTCGAGGTCGCGGCCCGCACCAGGCATTGCCAGCGTTCGAGCAGGAAGGTCATGGCCTGCAGCACCTCGACATCGTTCTCGACCAGCAGCACCTTGGTGCCGAACAGGCCGTAGCCGCGTGGCCGTTCCATGTCGGCAAGGCTGGCGATGGCGTCGGCCGGGGCGCCGATGCCGACGGGAACGTCGATGTGGAAGATCGTGCCGCGCCCGACCTTCGATGAAAATGTCACGGGATGGCCGAGCGCGCTGGCCATGCGGCGCACGATGGCCAGCCCGAGCCCGAGACCGCCGCCGTCCAGTTCGGCATTGGCCGGCGAGGTGCCGCGGTGGAATTCCTCGAACACCGCCTCGCGCTGGTCGTCGGGAATGCCGCAGCCCGTATCGGCGACGTCGATGCGGATGGTGTCGCCGCGATGCCTGGTACCGACAAGCACGCCGCCCGAGCGGGTATAGCCCAGCGCGTTGGAGAGAATGTTCTGCAGGATGCGGCGCAGCAGTGTGCGGTCGGAGCGGACCACCGCATTGACCGGCCGGAATTTCAGCGACAGGCCTTTCATCTCCGCCACCGGCAGGAAATCCGAGCGGAGCGACGAGAACAGCGCCTCCAGGCTGACGTCGCTTATGTCGGGCTGCACCACGCCGGCATCGAGCTTGGAGATGTCGAGCAGGGTTCGCAGCAGATCCTCCATCGTCTCCAGCGAGCGCTCGACCTGCCGCACCAGTTTCTTGCCCTCGTCGCTGGTCTGAACTTCGGCGAGCGCCGAAATCGAGAGATGGGCCGCGTTCAGCGGCTGCAGCACGTCGTGGCTGGCTGCGGCGAGGAAACGGGTTTTTGACAGGTTCGCCAGTTCGGCGTTTTCCTTGGCGGCGCTGAGGTCGATGTTCGACTGCTCCAGCCGGCGCAAGGTCGAGTGCAGTTCCTCGGTGCGGGTGCGCACCCGGTTTTCCAGCGAGATCGCGGTCTGAAACAGCGAAAAGGCGTTGCCTTGCTGGTCCATAGAGCGCTCGACGCGGCTGACCAGTGCCGCGTTGATCTTCTTCAGCTTTTCAAGATCGTTTATGTCCCTCAGCGGCATCTTTGTTCCGCCGTCCTATTCCGCCGCCTGGCGCTCGCCGAAGGCGATGCCGGTAAAAGTCTGATTCAGATGCATCGACCGGTACTGTTCGCCATAGGTGCCGAAGCCGATGACATTGTTGACCCGGTAGAGTTCCGAGATGTCGCGAAACACCTGCCGATTGCGCGCGTCCAGCCGGCGCAGCACGCAGTCGAAGCCCAGGATCATGTCGATGCCGCCAAGCCTCTCCTCGACGTCGCGCAGGGCGGCGCGCGTCGATTCGACCATGTCCTTTGGTTGGGCGATCGACAGCACGACGCCATCGTCTATGGCGCAGAAGAACGACAGCGAGCCGTCGGCATGCATCTTCTGGATCGACCGGCAATAATATTGGCCGCCCACCTTCACCACCACGGGATGCGAGGCGAAGGTCAGTGGCGTCAGCATCTGCGCGACGATGCCGACGGACGCGGCATACTCCTGCGCCGCATTGGTGGCGTTGAACTCGCGCACGATGCGGTGATCGGGATCGGAAGCCGTCACCACCAGTTTTTCATCGGTGGGAACGAAATTGTCGGTCTTGAAGACATGGAAGGGAATTTCGGTCGATATCAGCACGATGATGGCGCTGTCGGAGGTGACCTTGCCGTTCGAGATCAGGCGCGTCGTCTCGAATTTCAGATCGTCGCCGGCGGAGCCGCCAAGCAGCGGTATGTCGTCGAGGCCCCAGTGGATGGCTGAACTCACCGCTTCCTCGGCATAGGAGAGCCCGTCGATGAAGCAGAGCGCGAAAGTGCCTTTGGTCCGATCGCAACCGAGGTGCGCGCGCAGCGATCGCCGCAGGGTCTCTACCTCGCCGGTGATCCTGTCCATACCCGACGAGGACAGATTTTCGACCATCACGCTAACGGCGGTGAAGGCGGTGGACGGAAGCAGCATGGCCAGCACATGACCGTCCTCGAGACCTTGCGGCGTGATCTCGCCGGCAGTCGAGCAACCTGCGTGGTGGAGCGCCGGCGCGTGGGTCATGAGCGCCTGGGAAAGGGCGCTGGCTTCGACCAGGCTCTGGGAAAAGAACAGCAGGGCAAAGCCTGCGTCGATGGCGGCTGCTTCCAGCGCGATCGCCTTGGCAAACGCCTCCATGTCGGGCTCGTCCGTGGTGAGCGCCGACAGGCCGCATGCATAGCGCGTCCGTGAATTGGCCAGCGATGTTCTCCGCATTTCCTCCGACGCTTTTTTTGTGCGGCTGTTTTTACATGCTTCTGGTGCGCGGGCGTCGACCGACATTGTTGCCTTCAATCGGCGGTTTGGCAATGGGGCCACCGGCACCGCATGCTTGGGCGCGGCCATGACCGAAAGTACAATGTGCCGCGTTTGCGACGTGCTGTTTTTTGTCCGATGTGCGGTGTACCAATAACGCATGGCCGATGCGCCAACGTCGCGTTGGCAACGTGATGACCAAGGTTGATACCCAGGGAGGGACCATGTCGGACGTTTCGTTGATGGTGAACGGAAAGCGGGTCAGCGGCGCTGCCGAGGACCGAACACTTCTGGTTCACTTCCTGCGGGAAAATCTCGGTCTTACCGGCACGCATGTCGGTTGCGACACCTCGCAATGCGGTGCCTGCGTCGTCCACGTCGACGGCAAGGCGGTCAAATCCTGTACGATGCTCGCGGTGCAGGCCTCCGGCTCGACCGTGTTGACGATCGAGGGCCTGGCCAATGGCGCCGACCTGCATCCGGTGCAGGCCGCCTTCAAGGAACATCACGGGCTGCAGTGCGGCTTCTGCACGCCGGGCATGATCATGACGGCGACCGACATGATCAGCCGCCACCCCGAAGGGCTCGACGAGGCCACGGTGCGTGCCGAGCTCGACGGCAACATCTGTCGCTGCACCGGCTACCACAACATCGTCAAGGCGATCCTCGCCGCATCGAAGACGATGAAGGGGTCGAAGGGTAAGGCGAAACAGGCTGCGTGAGATGAAGTGAGTAGCGAATAGGGAGTAGCGAATAGTCAGTATTCCACTGACTGAACGCGGCTCTCGATCTTCACTGCTCCCTATTCGCTACTCACTATTCGCTATTTCAGCATTTCGGGAGGGATTTCTGATGGGCATTGAAGGTGTTGGCGCTCGGGTCGCGCGCAAGGAAGACAAACGATTCATCACGGGTGCCGGCCGTTATGTCGACGACATGGTGGTTCCCGGCATGAAGCACGCCGCCTTCGTGCGCAGTCCGCACGCGCATGCGCAGATCAAGAAGATCGATGTGAAGAAGGCCCAAGGCATGCCCGGCGTGATCGGCGTGCTGACCGGCAAGGAACTCAAGGCCGATGGCATCGGCAACCTCATCTGCGGCTGGATGATCCACTCCAAGGATGGCTCGCCGATGAAGATGGGGGCGTGGTCGCCACTCGCTTTCGACCGGGTCCGTTATGTCGGCGATGCCGTCGTCATCGTCGTGGCCGAGACCAAGGGCCAGGCTCGCGATGCCGCCGAGGCGGTCGAGATCACCTACAAGGAGCTGAAGGCCGTCGTCGATGCCTCCAAGGCGATGGACAAGGGCGCTCCGCAGGTCCACCCGGAAGCCGACAACAATCTGATCTTCGACTGGGACATCGGCAATGCCGACGATACGGCCGCCGCCTTCAACAAGGCAGCCCATGTCGTCAAGATGGACATCATCAACAACCGGCTGGTGCCCAACGCCATGGAGCCGCGCGCGGCCCTTGGCCACTACGACAAGGCCGAGGATCACTACACCTGCTGGACGACCTCGCAGAACCCGCATGTGGCGCGGCTGGTGATGAGCGCCTTCTACAACGTCGCGCCGGAAAACAAGCTGCGCGTAATTGCGCCCGATGTCGGCGGCGGCTTCGGCTCGAAGATCTACATCTATCCCGAAGAGATCGTCTGCCTGTGGGCGTCGAAGAAGACCGGCGTGCCGGTCAAATGGGTGGCCGACCGGACCGAGAGTTTTCTGACCGACGCGCATGGGCGCGACCATCACACCCATGCTGAAATGGCTTTCGACAAGGACCACAGGATCCTCGGCCTGAAAGTGGAAACCCAAGCCAATCTCGGCGCCTACATGTCGCTGTTCTCATCGGCGACGCCGACCTATCTTTATGCGACGCTGCTGTCGGGCCAGTACAACATCCCGGCCATCCACGCTAATGTGAAGGCGATCTACACCAACACCGCGCCCGTCGATGCCTATCGCGGGGCAGGGCGGCCGGAAGCGACCTTCGTCATGGAACGCATGATGGAGACCGCCGCGCGCCAGTTCGGCGTCTCGCCCGCCGAGTTGCGCCGCAAGAACTTCGTCACCTCGTTCCCGCACCAGACGCCGGTCATCATGTGCTATGACGCCGGCGATTATGCGGCTTCGCTCGACGCGGCGATGAAGGCGTCGGACTATGCCGGCTTTGCCAAGCGCAAAGCCGCCGCCGCCAAGAAGGGGCTGCTGCGCGGCATCGGCATGAGCTGCTACATCGAGGCCTGCGGCATCGCGCCGTCCGCGGCGGTCGGCAGCCTTGGAGCGGGCGTCGGCCTTTGGGAAAGTGCCGAGGTACGCGTCAATGCCGTCGGCACGATCGAGGTGCTTACCGGCTCGCACAGCCACGGCCAGGGTCATGAGACGACCTTCGCGCAACTGGTCAACGAGCGCTTCGGCGTTCCGCTCGATTCCGTCTCGATCGTCCATGGCGACACCGACAAGGTGCAGATGGGCATGGGCACCTACGGCTCGCGCTCGGGTGCGGTCGGCATGTCGGCCATCGTCAAGGCGCTCGACAAGGTCGAGGCCAAGGCCAAGAAGATCGCGGCACACCTGCTCGAGGCCGACGAAGGCGACATCATCATCGAGAACGGCGCGCTGAAGGTCGCCGGCACCGACAAGAACGTGCCGTGGTTCCAGATGGCGCTCGCCGCCTACACCGCCCACAACCTGCCGGGCGGCATGGAGCCGGGATTGAAGGAGACGGCGTTCTACGATCCGTCGAACTTCACCTTTCCGGCGGGCTGCTACATCTGCGAGGTCGAGGTCGACCCGGAAACAGGCGTCACCGAGATCGTCCAGTTCGTCGCTGCCGACGATTTCGGCAACATCATCAACCCGATGATCGTCGAGGGCCAGGTACATGGCGGGCTGGCGCAAGGCATCGGTCAGGCGCTGCTCGAAGGCGCCTACTATGACAATAGTGGCCAGCTTTTGACCGCGAGCTACATGGATTACACCATGCCGCGCGCCGGTGATCTGCCGTCGTTCAAGATTTCGACCTCGAATACGCCATGCCCGGGCAATCCGTTGGGGATCAAGGGCTGTGGCGAGGCTGGCGCCATCGGCTCGCCGCCGGCGGTGATCAACGCCATCACCGACGCCATAGGCAGCAACGATCTCGCCATGCCGGCGTCGCCGTCCACCGTGTGGGCCGCGATCCGCGCGACGAAACACTGAAAAGCGAATAGCGAATAGGGAGTAGCGAATAGGGCAGAGAAGGCGGTGCGACGGGACAGATCCTATTCGCTATTCGCTACTCTCTATTCGCTCTTTCACCCAGGGGAGAAAGACAGATGTACGCAGTCAACTATCACCGCGCCGCCTCGGTCGCCGATGCCGCCAAGCTGATCAAGACCGGCGACGCCAAGCTGCTTTCGGGCGGTATGACGCTGATCCCGGCGATGAAGACGCGGCTTGCCGCGCCGTCCGACCTGGTCGACCTGTCGCGGATCACGGAGCTGCAGGGTGTCAGGGTGTCGGGTAAGACCGTCACCATCGGCGCCGCCACCACGCATCACGCTGTTGCCAATGACGAGAAGCTGAAGAAGGCCTGTCCGGCGCTTTCCCATCTGGCATCGCTGATCGGTGATCCGGCGGTGCGCCACAAGGGGACGATCGGCGGTTCGATCGCCAACAACGACCCGGCGGCCGATTATCCGGCGGCGCTGCTGGCGTTGGGCGCCACCATCATCACCAACAAGCGCGAGATCGCTGCCGACAAGTTCTTCAAGGGCCTGTTCGAAACGTCGTTGAAGGATGGCGAGATCGTCACCGCCGTCACCTTCACCGCGCCGGCCAAGGCGGCCTATGAGAAATTCCGCAATCCGGCATCGCGCTACGCCATCGTCGGTGTGTTCGTGGCCAAGGGCAAGGATGGCGTCAGCGTCGCCGTCACCGGCGCCGGCGACGACGGCGTTTTTCGTTCGAAGGAGATCGAAGCAGCATTGGCCGGGAATTTCACGACCTCGGCACTCGACGGCGTGAAAGTGCCGGCCAAGAATTTGATGACCGACATCCACGCCTCGGCCGATTACCGCGCCAATCTGATCGCGGTGATGGCCAAGCGCGCGGTGGCTGCCGCCAACGCCTGATACGCTCAGTTGTGGACAGGGAGAAGGGGCCAATGCGGCCCCTTTTCGTGTGCGGAAACCCGCAATTGTCCGGTTCCTGATGGAATCGCCGCCGCGCGCCAATCCTTTGTTTGAAGCAGATCCGGGCGTTGCTTTCCTGGAACCGCACCGGCGGCAACCTCGCACTTGCACAAATCCATATTGCACTGCAATATGGATTTGGGGCGGGAATGCGAGCTGGGTTCGGAATATACCGTCGTACCCTTCGCATACCTATTGCGAGAGGATCGGCATGACCGACATTTCCGCGACGCATGTCGTTCCGTCCCGATCCGCCGCCATCAGATCAACCAGAACAAGACTGGCCTATCTCGACGGCTGGCGCGGGCTTTCGATCGCGCTGGTGCTGATCGGCCATTTCTTTCCCGTCCCCGGAATCAATCTTGGCGTGCTGGGCGTCGAATTCTTCTTCGTGCTCAGCGGCCGGCTGATGGGCGAGATCCTGTTCATCGAACGCTACCCGCTGAAAAAATTCTTCAAACGCCGCTTCTCCCGCATCTATCCGGCTCTTCTGGTATTCGTAGTCGTCGCGATGATTGCGCTGTCCGGCACATTCATCGCCTTCAAATGGAAGGCGGCGCTGACGGCGCTGACATTCACCTACAATTATGCCGGCATTCTCGTGACGCGGGCGGGGGCGCTCGACCATATCTGGTCGCTCTGCATCGAGGAGCACGCCTACATCATCCTGGCGCTGATCAGCGTCATCGTCTCAAGCCGCTCTCGCGTGGTCGTGCTGCTCCTGGCGCTGGCCTTGCTGGCCATGGCCAACGGCGCGGTTTCGTACTGGGTCTTCGGGATGGACTACGAAACCACCTATTGGCGCACCGACGTGCACATCGCGTCGATCCTGCTGTCGGCTTCGATCTGCCTGCTCAAGGCCGATGGGAGGCTGCCGG
Source organism: Mesorhizobium sp. M7A.F.Ca.US.008.03.1.1 (assembly GCF_003997495.1). Classification (GTDB taxonomy): domain Bacteria; phylum Pseudomonadota; class Alphaproteobacteria; order Rhizobiales; family Rhizobiaceae; genus Mesorhizobium. The sequence goes on from NZ_RZRU01000008.1 coordinate 206,221, forward strand.
CGTTTTTGAGAGGCAAGCATGTAGCCCTGGTGGCAACGTTCTGTGCCGTTGTCCTGTTCCTGGATCAGGTGTCGACGCCGATCCACTATCTCTTCGCGGTGCCGCTGCTGGCTCTGGCCGTCAACGCACTCGATTTCAGCCCGCGGTATTTTTCCGGATTGCTGTCCTCCTGGCCGATGGCGACGCTGGGGCTGTGGTCGTATTCGCTCTATCTGTGGCAACAGCCGTTTTACAAATTCGTCTATGAGCAAGGCAGCGCGCCGATCCCGATGCTCGCCGGCGTCTTCGTCTGCGCGCTGTGCAGCTATTACCTCATCGAGCGCCCGGCGCGCGAATGGCTCAACCGCAACTGGTGATGAATAGAGGGCGGTCTTGCGGCGCTCGCCTTCTATGCCTGCGATGACCTGACGTAATAGCGCACCGCTTTCTTGCCGCCATGGATGACGGCATCGCCGGCCTCAGTGAAGCCAAGGGCTGCGTGAAAGGCATCCGAGGCGGGGTTTGGCGGGTCGGTGTTGACCTCGCAGGTGACCAGCGTGTGGCCGGCGCGCGCGACATGGTCGAACAGGTCCTCATAAAGCTGGCGGGCATGGCCTCGGCCGCGCGCACGTGCCGCCACGACCACCCGGTCGACATAGACGAAGCGCTCATAGCGCTCGCGGAACCACAGGAAATTCGGGCTGTCGTAGTGGGCGTCCTGGTCGAAGGTCATGATGAAGGCTTCGAGATCGCCGATGCGCCTGGTGTAAAACGCTTCGCCAAGCAGGAAGGACAGCCGCTCAGCCTCCAGCCACGACAGTTCTGCGGCATGCTCGTTGTTGAGCGCCAGGATCGCCGCTTCGTCTGCGGCCGATACACGGGCTATCGGGGCAGGGGTCGAGATCATGCCTTGGCTGCCGCGATCGTTGCCGCCACCAGCGGTGTGTCGGTGAGCGTGTTGCGGTACTCGCGATCGAGATCGGAGCCACCCATGCCGACATGGGGATTGCGGTAGTCCATGGCACTCGGCACATCCTTGAGGGCGGCAAAATGCATTTCGGACAGGCCGGTTTTGCTGCGCACTTCGGCGATGTTGTGCAAATCCAGGCCGCCGCAGCCGAGGATGACGATGCGGTCGCCGGCCTGCCGCACCAGATCCGCCAACAGCGGCAAGCCTTCGATGGCAGTGTCACGCTGGCCGCTGGTCAGCACGCGGCCGACCTTGCTGCGGATCAGCGATTCGAGCGCCTCGGCCGGGTCGCGCGTCATGTCGAAGGCGCGATGGCAGGTGACATTCAAGGGGCCAGCCGCCTGCGTCAGTTCGCTCATGCGCGCCTCGTCCATGGTGCCATCGGCGTTCAGGCAGCCAAACACCACGCCGGGCACGCCGAGTTCGCGCAGTGCCGAGACATCGGCCAGCATCGAGGCGTATTCCGTCTCACTGTAGAGAAAATCGCCGCCGCGCGGCCGCACCATGACGTGAAACGGCACGCTTGCCTGCTCGATGGCGGCGCGGACCGTGCCGAGACTCGGCGTGATGCCGCCTTCGATAAGGCTGGCGCATAGTTCGACCCGGTCGGCGCCGGCGGCTTGCGCCGCGAGAAGGCCGTCAATGCCTTCGACACAGATTTCGATCAGCGGCAGGCGGAGAGCTTTGGTCAAGGGGCGATCCAGTCCATGGTTTCTCAGCCAGCCCTACCACCGGGCCGGTTGCTGCGAAAGCGCGAACAGCCTTCCACCTTCGGGCACAGACTTGGCGGTTATTGACGCAATTCCGTATTCTTGGCGCCTTGCTCGACCTGATCGATCACCAGGAGCTTCACCTCGATATCACCGATATTGGTGGCCTGATGCCACTGGCCGATCATTTCGATGATGAAATCGCCAGCCTTGTAGGTGTTGCTGTTGCCGGTCTCCACATTGGTGACCTTCAGCGTGCCGGCCTGGACATAGGCATAGCGCGGAAAGGGGTGCCTGTGGACAGGCAAGGTCGCGCCCGGCGCGATGTCGTAGGTCGAGACCAGCACCTGCACGTTCTTCTGCGGCAGCGTGATCGGCTGGCCGGACGCGGTCGTCGTGCGCGACGCAAGAGGGGTCACGACGACAGGCGTGCCGCTGCTGTCCAGCGCGTGGACCGGGTTCGCGGAAAAGGCCGCCGCCAGCAGCAGTCCGGACGTCAAAATTTTTCGCATGATTCGCTCCACCCCTAGCGTCAACATCGCGCAGTGGCCACCAGCACGCAAGGCAGCGCCTTGGCAAGCTCGCTGGATCTGCCTGCCGGCCAAAAAAATTTAGACGTCCCTCTTGACGGAAAAAAACACGATTACCAGATCGTTTTCCGTCGAGGCTTCGGCTCGACATATTGGCGTCGCGGCGACGCTGCGACGGCCTCGTAACCCATGTTGCTCACGGAGGATATGGCTATGAGAAGCTCTGATTATACCCCTCTTTACCGCACGACGGTCGGCTTCGACCGTCTCTTCGATATGCTCGAAAAAAGCGTGCGCTCTGACTGGCCTCCCTACAATATCGAGAAGATTGGCGAGAACGACTATCGCATTACGATGGCTATCGCCGGCTTCGCGCTCGATGAGGTCGAACTCATGCAGAACGGCCCCGAATTGTCTGTCATCGGCCAAAGGAAACCCGATCAGGAAAATCGGGAGGTCCTTCATCGCGGCTTGGCGACGGGCAACTTCAAGCAGGTGTTCAAACTTGCCGACCACGTAAAGGTCAAGGTGGCCAACCTCGAGAATGGCTTGCTGTCGGTGGACCTGATCCGCGAAGTGCCCGAGGAACTCAAGCCTCGGCGCATAGAGATAGGGTCCGAAGCCAAAGCGGTTTCGCTCGAGCAATCCGACAAGAAGCAGTCGGTCGATTGGCATGCGGAGCCTCAACGCGAGGTCGCCTGATTCCCTGAAACCTAAATCTACGGTCCGCCTCCCGGTTCTGCCGGGAGGCACAGATCGCGGAGAATGGAGATGAGAACCGAAGCTCACAGTTTTCACCAACCCGAACCGAAAAATTCTGCCGCGGAACCCGCTGGGTTGCGGACACCGGATGATGTTCTGAGCGAGGAGACGATGACGGTCGGCGCAAAGCGGGCTTTGCTCGCTTTCTGGGCTTCCGACATTCATGCGGTTCCTGACAATCCCGCGTTGCGGCAATTGGACAACGGCGCGATCGTGGAAGTCAGCGAGATACTTCGCGCCCTCCGCTTCCTGGACGAATCCGGGCGGGAATCGCGTATTTCAAAGGTGCCGGGCACCGTCAGCCTGTCTTTCGACCGGCGCCGCAGGAAGAGCCGCCTCGGTTGGATGCGGCACCCCTGGCGAGATGACGACGATGATCCGCCGCCAATCCCGGCCTTTGCAACGGTGCCGCCCGGGCGTGGAGGTGGCGGCATATTGGCCGAACCGGAGCATGCAATCGCATGATGACCGAACCAGCAACAACCCACCGTGCAGAATGGAGGATTACATGAGCGACAGGACGTTCGACCGACCGGTCCTGGTTAAGAATGGCGAGTTCATTCAAGAAATAGGGTGCCTCGACGACGCCTTCGACTTCTTCGACGAGTGGCCAAGGGAAAGGCGGGGTCCGATTTTCGAAACGGCCTTTCGAGCCTGCCAGCGTGCTTACAACGGCCAGGTTCCGATGACGGTGGCGCGCGATGCGGTGGCCGGCTTCGCAAGATCCGTCAGAATCTTGCAGGACCCGCTTGCTCAATTCCCTTGGATGGACGGCACAAAGTCAGGTCACGGTGGGGTAACCGCTTAGCCTTGATGAGGGGCGGCGCTATCGGAGTGGCCCGGCTGCATGGCTGCCGTTTTCGCATCGCTACAAGGTGAGCTGCCCTACCAGCTCACCTTTGGCGGGGCTCGGTCGTTTGTTCGAGCCCTCCGAGTGTGGGTTTTGGGCTGGCAAGGTCAGCCTCGCAACAGTCAACGCTAATATAATGTTCGAAGCGTCACCATAGGAGGTTCAATGGTTTTTGTGATTGTAAGTCAACACGCGCATGTGCCGGAAAAACAAACGGCAGTGGGGAAGCCGCAAACCGGCGAAGGATTTTCGCCGGGCCGCAGCGCGGACGCCGTGGGACATCTGGCCAAAATCATGGTTGCCGCAGGCGGCGATATGGACGCCGGTGCGCAAGGCCGCGCGGCATCCAAGATCGCCAGGATGGACATCACGGTTTTGACCCCGCCACCCGCAGAAACACCAACTGAGTAAGATATTCTCGTTCGGGCGCGTCCGCGCCGCCATCGGCGGCATGTGCCGCTCTCGTAGATTACGCCACGGCTCTAAGCGGAGGCTCCGCCATCGTCCCCAAGCCGTCGCATTCCGTGCAGGCGCTCGTCTTTCCGGGGCAGCCACCGCGATGGGTTCCCTGCGGGCAGCAGTGCCCGTTTGAGGCATGCCATTTGGAGCAGTCGAAAACCCTGCCGCTGCCGTGACAGCGCAGGCATTCTATATTCGATGAGATTATTACCAATTCTTGCCCAACCCAAACGCACTCGCCCGACGCCGCAAGTAGCAGGAATCATTGCGCTTTCAAGCACATTGCCCTGACTTAAATTGGGGAGATCGACGGATAGGCGGCATCGACGGCGAACTATCGTTGCGCCGTAATTACGTTCCTCGTGAAAACCTTGCTCGCCACAACCCGCGTTGGGCATTGGTCGGCACCAGGCTGCGCCGGCTTGTCCCGTTCCTTCTCGGCGGTGACAGCGACTGCGTCATCGGGCTGCGCGTTGGCGGCCTGTGTGGCCGTGGACGCGAAGAGCACCGTCTGAGTGATGAGAGCCGAAAACGCGGCAACCTGAACCAGCACGGCGGCGAGGGCGATCTTCTTGAGCATGCGATAAAACGCTCTTCGATGTTCCCGGTTCCCCACGCATTCAGGTTTTCGGCTTGCCACGGGAACAAGGGACCAGCAGTGCGGTTAACTCGATTATGCCGAGCAAGATCAAAGAACCGCCATCGAAGCCCGAACCGGAGAAGGTACCTATCCGACGTCGGGACAAGGAAGCCCCGCCAGAGCTTGAACATGTCGACCCGCCGCCGCGAGACGTGCGAGAGGCACCGGCACCCAATCCGAACGGCGACAAGAAGGGGGCGCCCTTGGACGTTAATGCATGCCCATAATGCGGGGCAGGTGGCACGCATCCGATGCGGCCATTGCAACATCAAACGCTTCTACAAGCCCTTGGAACTGAGAGACATCCGCGAAAAGTAATCGAGTGCGCGAGTGCCTTCGGCCGTTTCATGCAGGCCGCACTGCCGAAGCAAGGCGCCAATCACCTGGTATGGCTGGCCGGACTTAATTCCAGATCCTCGATTCGCTGGAGCAGCGCGGCTACTGCGATAGTGGCTGCGAGCTAATTTCAATGAATGCCGATAAAGACGGCAAGGCCCACGTTGCGCGGCGCCAGAATGGGAAAATGGTTAGGAAAGCCCGCAAGTCGTGTGGCGATTCCTGGCAATTTCAATTGGTTATGAGCAGAAATTGGCTCCCCGGGCCGGATTCGAACCAGCGACCAACCGGTTAACAGCCGGTTGCTCTACCACTGAGCTACCGGGGAACGGGGGCTCTTATGTGAGTGGCGCAGCCTATAGCTGCCCTTTTCGGCTTTGCAAAGGAGCTTTTCACATTTTTCCGAGGCTTTTTCGCGCAGGCGTTTCTCGCAATCGCTGACGGATGCCCTCATATTAGCCGTCTTGGCAGGCGTATGGAACCGAAAGCGCGGCGGCGGCTTTGGTTCCAGTATGCTTGCGAACAATCAAACGGGTCAGTTTTTCGAGACGATGACAGCACAAGACAACCAGATGCCGGCGCGGAAAATCTCGGTTTTCGGGCGTGAGTTCAAGATGCCGCGCTCGCGCTGGCTCAGAATCACCATCGGTGTCCTGCTGACAATCGGCGGCATCCTCGGTTTCCTGCCGATCCTCGGCTTCTGGATGGTTCCGCTCGGATTGCTGGTGCTGTCCTATGAGTTCGCCATGGTTCGCCGTCACCGGCGCCGCTTTGTCGTCTGGTGGGAACGGCGTCGCCGGCCCGATTGACCACCGAGAGCGCAAGGTGGCGTTTCGGCGGGCGGCGTGCTCTTCCAGAGCCTCACGGGCCTGCTTGAGAATCGCTGCGGCTGAGGCAAGCCTTGCCCTGTCGTGCGGCGACAGGCTGCCCGCGCCTTCGATCGACAGGCGTCGATGGCGGAGTGCAGAAGCTCTCCGCATTGTGGCAGGGACAGGCGGACGAGGCACTCGTGTTTGCTGCCATTGTCCGGCGCATGGGTCTTCCTCCTGCCATGTCCAACGCAGGGGCCGCCGATGAGTTTCTTCTCCCGGCGGGCTACCTTTGATTGTCCGCTAATGGAGCGGTCAGGCCGGTCCGCTGATTCGCCGGATGCCGTCCGGACTGACGCGAGGAAACCGTTCGGAATGCACGGTGGCCGCTTGACGGCATTTTCGCCGCAACCTATTGGAACCGGGTGGAACGCCGGGAGCAATGAGGCCTCGTGGCGGAGTGGTTACGCAGAGGACTGCAAATCCTTGCACCCCGGTTCGATTCCGGGCGAGGCCTCCAATGCCCGGGCCCCCGCGCGGCAGCGCAGGGGCCTGAAGTTCCTGACACAATGGACCGCGGTTCTGGCGCGGCAAGCGGACTGGTTGGGACATGAGCGCTGATTTCTCCGAACTACGCGTCAAGATGGTCGACGGCCAGGTCCGCACCACCGATGTGACCAGCGCCCCGCTGCTCGATGCAATGCTTGTCGTCCCAAGAGAGATGTTTGTCGGCGCCGCCCAGCGCGATCTCGCCTATATCGACGAGGACATTCGCATTGCCGCCGGCGCGGACGGCGCGCGCTACCTGATGGAAGCGTCGCCGTTGGCCAAGCTTATCCAACTGGCCGAGATCAACCCGACCGATTCGGCGCTGGATGTCGGCTGCGGAACGGGCTACGCCTCGGCCATCCTGTCGCGGCTCGCCGGGTCCGTGGTGGCGCTTGAAAGTGATTCGGCGCTGGCGGAAACCGCCAGGTCGACGCTTTCGTCGCTGGGCTGCGGCAATGTGACCGTCGTTCAGGGCGCATTGCCGCAGGGGCATGCCGCCCAGGCGCCTTATGATGTCATCTTTGTCGGCGGCAGCGTCGCGGAAGTGCCGGTGACGCTGCTGGACCAGCTCGCCGAAGGCGGCCGCCTTGTCGCCGTCGAAGGGCAGGGCAATTCCGGCGTGGCTCGTCTCTTTTTCAAGGCCGGGGGGGTTGTAACCGGAAGACGTGCATTTAATGCGGCAATTAAGCCACTACCGGGGTTTGAACGCATTCGTGCATTCGAATTCTGAATGATTTGGCCTTGCAGGAGAGGCTTTGTCATGGTCGCTTGCATTTGAACGATCGCTGCTGATGCCAAACTGGGGGCACTTTGGGGGTGAGCAGCAGGGAACATCGAACACGCGGCGCCGGCTGATCAATGAGAGAAGCAGGCGCGGCGCGGTTCCCATGGAAAACGAATGAGGGTTTAACCGTGCCGTCTTTACGCAAGTCACTTTTCACCGCCGTCCTCGTTTCGGCGACCATGCTGTCCCCATTGGCCGCTTCGGCCGAAAGCATCTCCGGCGCGCTCGCAAAGGCCTATCAGTACAATTCTTCGCTGAATGCATCCCGCGCGGGCGTTCGCGTCACCGACGAGGGTGTCGCCATCGCCAAGTCGGGCTACCGCCCGATTGTCACCGGCTCGGCGGATATTGATTATTCGAGCAGCCATCTCAACGGCACCAACTCAAGCGTGCGGCTGACCACCGGTAATTTTGGTGTCCAGATAAACCAGATGCTGTTCGATGGCTTTCAGACCAGGAACAACGTTGCTGCCGCCGAAGCGCAGGTCCGCGCTTCCGTCGAAAGCCTGCGCAACACCGAAGAGGGCATCCTGTTCAGTGCGGCCCAAGCCTACATGAACGTGATTCGCGACCGCCAGGTCGCTGTGCTGACCGAGCAGAACCTGCAGTTCCTGACCGAAACGGCGCGCGCGGCGCGTTCGCGTTTCGAAGTTGGCGAAGGCACGCGCACTGATGTCGCCCAGGCCGACGCTTCACGCGCCGCCGCCGTGGCGTCGCTGAGTGCTGCCCGGGCGCAGGCGCTGGCAAGTGCGGCGCTATATCGCCAGATCGTTGGTGACGAGCCGGGCAAGCTCAAAGGCGCTTCGCCGGTGGCAAAGCTGTTGCCGTCGAGCCTCGCCGCCGCTGTCGGGGTGGCCTCGAACGAGCATCCGGCCATCCTTGCCACGCAGCATCTGGTCGACGCCGCGGCGTTTTCGGTGAAGTCGGCCGAAGGCGCGCTGCTGCCGCAGCTGTCGGCTTCCGCCGGCGTTTCGAGCGCCTATCGCAATACCTCGCCTTTGCCGGGCGTCGGTTCGCAGGATGGCACGACCAATTCGGCCAGTGTCGGGGCAACGCTGACCATCCCGATCTATTCGGGTGGCCGCACCTCGGCGATCGTGCGCCAGGACAAGGAATCGCTCAGCCAGGCCCGCATCCAGGTCGACGTCAGCCGCGACCAGGTGCGCCAGGCCGTCACCGCCGCCTGGACCGAGTATACCGCCGCGCAGCAGCAGCTGACGGCCAACAGGCAGGTGATCGAGGCCGCGAAGCTGGCACTGAACGGTGTCATCGAAGAGCGCAATGTCGGTCAGCGCACCACGCTCGACGTCCTCAACGCGCAGGCGACGGTCATCACCGCCCAGATCAACCAGGCCGGTTACGAACATGATGTGGTGGTGGCGAGCTACGCCATCCTGCAGGCGACCGGCCGTCTGTCCGTCGACCGCCTTGGCTTGCAGGTAGCGAAATACAAGCCCGAAGAGCACTACAACGCGGTCAAGGACAAGTGGTACGGCCTGCGCACGCCGGACGGCCGCTGAGGCGTCGGCCAGGACTGGCCGTGTTGCTCGTTTGAGCAGGATCTTTCGCACTGCGGCTCTCGAGTTCAGATCGCGCTAATCTGTTGAAATCCCACAAGTCCCCAGATTGGGGATTCTCGTGCGGCGATCCGTCGGTTACGCTGTCGCCATGATTCGATCCGGCTCTGCCGGAGCGGAAAACCCAACAGGGGTCACAAGGGCGGCGGATGTGACGATGGCAACGGCAAGCAGCGCACAGCGCGAACCTTCCATGGAAGAGATACTGGCTTCCATCAGGCGGATCATTGAGGACAGCGACGGCGGCCGCAAGCAGCCGGGCGACGCCGATGAGCTCAGCCAGGATCTGGAGCGCGCGTCGAGCGCCTATGCGACCCCCGATGTGGAAGCATTCCGTGCCGACCTGCATGCTGCCCCCGAGGTCAGGAAGCCGGTCACGCTGGCGGAAGTCCAGGCACAGTTGCCGGCGGCCGAGCCGGTGATTGCGCGCATGGAAACGCCGGTACGCCCCGATCCCGCCTCGGCAAGGCCATCGATGACACTCGCCGAGGTCAGCGCCCGCGTTGCAGCCGAGCCGGCTGCGGTCGACGCACCAGCATCGCGTCCTGTTCCTGCTGCCGACGTCGCCGACTGGCGGCGCGAGATCGCCGCGGTTGGCGAGCAGGCGAGGGCGGCGGTGCCGGACAGGGGCGAGGCCCCCAAGGCGGTTGCCCAGCCGCCGGTGGACAATCTCGGGGACGAGCCGGCCGCGGAACCGGTCGTCGAGCCGCCTCGTCCGGATGCAAGCGTGGTGCGGCCGGTGGCGGCCAGCGACGCGCCGCGTCCGGCGATCGTTTCCGAGCACACCGGCCGGCAGGTCGCCGCCGCCTTTGGCGAGCTTTCCGACGCGTTTGCCAGCCGCAGCAAGAAGACATTCGACGAGATGGCCGAAGAGATGCTGCGGCCGATGCTGCAGGATTGGCTCGACAACAATCTGCCGACACTGGTCGAAAGACTGGTGCGCGAGGAGATCGAGCGCGTGGCGCGCGGGGCGCAGTAGTTCTCCATACCCATCGCCCAGGAGAAACGGCGCCTTCGTGGCGCCGTTTCTTTTGGTGAAGTCGTTTGTTGGCAGGACGACGGATCGCTTTCCGTTGAAATGACCAAGGTCGCGCCTATCTGGTTGTGAGGGTCCGAGACAGCCCTTGCGGTTGACTTGGCCAAAACCTTCCGATTTACACCGGACCAGCAAAACTCCCGACAGCGCGGACCATTTTCCCATGCTTGAAAAGACCTACGACGCCAAAACCGTCGAGCCGAAGATCGCCAAAGTCTGGGAAGAGGCCGACGCGTTTCGCGCCGGTGCCGGGGCCGAGGAGGGGGCGGAAGCCTTCGCGATCGTCATCCCGCCGCCGAATGTCACCGGCTCGCTGCATATGGGCCACGCGCTCAACAACACGCTGCAGGATATATTGGTGCGCTTCGAGCGCATGCGCGGCAAGAATGTCCTGTGGCAGCCGGGCATGGACCATGCCGGTATTGCCACGCAGATGGTGGTCGAGCGGCAGCTGATGGAAAAGCAGATCCATCGCCGCGACCTGACCCGCGAACAGTTCATCGAGAAAGTGTGGGAGTGGAAGGCCGAATCCGGCGGCGCGATCTTCAACCAGTTGAAGCGGCTCGGCGCCTCGGCCGACTGGTCACGCGAACGCTTCACCATGGACGAAGGCCTGTCCAAGGCCGTGCTCGAAGTGTTCGTCACGCTCTACAAGGAAGGGCTGATCTACAAGGACAAGCGCCTTGTGAACTGGGACCCCAAGCTGCTCACCGCGATCTCCGATCTCGAGGTCGAGCAGCAGGAGGTCAACGGCAATCTCTGGCACTTCCGCTATCCCATCGAGGGCGAAACCTTCGACCCGGAGAACCCGAAAACCTTCATCACCGTGGCGACGACTCGTCCCGAGACGATGCTGGGCGATACCGCCGTCGCCGTGCACCCCGACGACGAGCGCTTCCGGCATCTGGTCGGCAAGAACATCGTCCTGCCGATCGTTGGCCGCAGGATTCCCGTGGTGGCGGACGAGTATTCCGATCCGGAAAAGGGTTCGGGCGCGGTCAAGATCACGCCGGCGCACGATTTCAACGACTTCGAGGTCGGCAAGCGCCACAAGCTGCCGGCGATCAATATCCTGACCACGGAGGCGGCAGTAAGCCTCAGGGATAATGAGGATTTCCTTGCCGGCATCGAGGTGACGCCGGAGCGCCAGCTTGTCTGGGACGAGCTCGACGGCCTCGATCGCTTCGTCGCGCGCAAGAAGATCGTCGAGTTGATGGAAGAGGGCGGCTTCCTCGAAAAGGTCGAGCCGCATCGCCACGCCGTGCCGCATGGCGATCGCGGAGGCGTGCCGATCGAGCCGTTCCTGACCGAGCAATGGTATGCCAATGCGGCGGAACTGGCCAAGCCGGCAATCGCTTCAGTGCGCGAAGGACGCACGAACTTCGTGCCGAAGAACTGGGAAAAGACCTATTTCGACTGGATGGAGAACATCCAGCCCTGGTGCATCTCGCGCCAGCTCTGGTGGGGTCATCAGATTCCGGCCTGGTACGGGCCGGACGGGCGCGTCTTCGTCGAGAAGACCGAGGAAGAGGCGCTGAGCGCTGCGATCGAATTCTATCTGGCGCTGGAAGGACCGTGGAAGGCCTGGGTCGAGGACAAGCTGGAGAACTTCAAGCCGGGCGAGATCCTGACCCGTGACGAGGACGTGCTGGACACCTGGTTCTCGTCGGCGCTGTGGCCGTTCTCGACGCTGGGTTGGCCGGATGAGACGCCCGAGCTGAAGACCTATTACCAGACCGACGTGCTGGTGACCGGCTTCGACATCATCTTCTTTTGGGTCGCCCGCATGATGATGATGGGCCTGCACTTCATGGACGAGGAGCCGTTCCACACCGTCTATGTCCATGCGCTGGTGCGTGACAAGAACGGGCAGAAGATGTCGAAGTCGAAAGGCAACGTCATCGATCCGCTCGATCTCATCGACGAATACGGGGCCGATGCACTGCGCTTCACGCTGACGGTGATGGCGGCGCAGGGCCGCGACGTGAAGCTCGACCCGGCGCGCATCGCCGGCTATCGCAATTTCGGCACCAAGCTGTGGAACGCCACGCGCTTTGCCGAGATGAACGAGGTGGCGCGCAATGATGATTTCTGGCTGAACGACGCCAAGCTGGCGGTCAACCGCTGGATCCTCACCGAGCTGACACGGGCGGCGCGCGAGATCACCGACGGCATTACCTCATACCGCTTCAACGAGGCGGCGGGCGCTGCCTACCGCTTCGTCTGGAACCTGTTCTGCGACTGGTACCTGGAACTGCTGAAGCCGGTGTTCATGGGCACCGACGAGGCGGCCAAGGCCGAAAGCCGAGCCTGCGTCGCCTTCGTGCTCGACGAGATCTACAAGCTGCTGCATCCGATGATGCCGTTCATGACCGAGGAACTGTGGGCGCAGACCGCTGGCGAAGGCAAGCAACGCCCTTCGCTGCTGTGCCATGCCGCGTGGCCGTCGCCGGATTTCGAAGACGCCGAGGCCGCAGCAGACATCAATTGGCTGGTCGACCTCGTCTCCGGCATCCGCTCGGTGCGTTCGGAGATGAACGTGCCGCCGGCAGCCATTGCACCGCTCGTCGTGGTGGGCGCCAACGATGTGACACGCGAGCGCCTCGTTCGCGAGGATTCGGCGATCAAGCGGCTGGCGCGGGTCGGCGACATCTCGCTTGCCGATGTCGCGCCCAAGGGTTCGGCGCAGATCGTGCTCAACGAGGCGACGATCTGCCTGCCGCTTGGCAGCCTGATCGACCTCGCCGCCGAGGCTGCACGGCTGCAGAAGGAGCTGGCCAAGGTGACCGAAGAGATCGCGCGCCTGCACAAGAAGCTGTCGAACGAAAGGTTCGTCGCCAGCGCGCCGGCCGAGATCGTCGATGCCGAGCGTGAAAAGCTCGCCGAATACCGCGATGCGCAGGACAAGCTGTCGGTCGCGTTGGTCAGGGTTCGCGACGCCGGCTGAGGGTAGATTCGCGAGACTTTAGCCCTCTCTAAATTGCTGGTTTTCCGCCTTGAAAATCAGCATTCCGCTGCGTTAATGTTGACGTAAACGGAAGTTTTAGCCCCATTGTTGCCATAATGTAACAATGGGGCTCCCGGAGCTTAAAAAACGCTGTTTTCGAACCTTTTTGGACGGGTTTGCTCTGTTTTTGATAGCGGATCCGCCATCATGGACCGTTTTTCGACCTTGCCGCATACCGTTGCATTTCCTCGAAAATGCGCCTGGCGAATGTGTACATGTACGTCCTTGAATTCGTTGTTGCACCGTTAACCTGAATTGGTTCTAGCTTGATGCACTCGAATTCGGGGAGGACATTTCATGACTATTCTGCGACTGAAAGCGCTGCTGGGGGCGGGGTGCTTTTCGCTGGCTTTGATCGGGACGGCGATGAACGCGGCACATGCCGGCGGCATCGAGCGCGGCGGCTACGACATCGACCTTCTGTTCGATCCGGCGCCGTTCGCCACCGAAGCGGAATCGACCTATGTGATGCCGCAACGCAAGCTCAAGAATGCGGTGGACACCAACCCGCTCGACGGCAATTTGACTCCACTGGGCAGCACGGCGAAGGACAGCGAGAGCTATTGGGTGCCGCGGATCGGCGTCAAGGCCCAGATCGTCCAAGGTGTCGACTGTATGTTCGACTATTCCCAGCCTTGGGGTGCGCACACAAATCCGGGTCTTTGGGCCGGTGCCCAGTCCAACATGGAAACCGACATCAAAAGCAACAACTACGCCACAACCTGCTCCTACAAGATGGACGCCGGCAAAGGCCAGGTTCGCTTCATCGGCGGCGTCTACTACCAGGAAGTCTATGGCTTCAAGCAAGACCTGATATCGCCGCTGGTGCCGGATTTCCAGGGAACCGGTCGGGTGGATCTCAAAGGCACCGGCTGGGGCTGGCGCGCCGGCCTCGCCTATGAAATCCCCGAGATCGCGCTGCGCGCGAGTCTCGTCTACAATTCGCGGGTCAAGCTCGACAACATCTCCGGCACGCTGGATTTGACGCATGTTGGCAGCGTGGTGCTGCCGATCTATGGCGCGACGGAATATATGCCGGATACGGTCGAATTGAAATTGCAGTCAGGCATTGCGCCTGGCTGGCTTGCCTTTGGTTCGCTCAAGTGGGTCAATTGGAGCCTGCTGCAGAGTGTTCCGATTTGTGTCGTAGGTACTCCCGCCGCGGCTTGCTTTACAGGCGGTGCTGGTTCTGGTTCAGCTCAGGTCACTTCGCTCGACTTGATGTATCGTGACGGTTGGACCGTTACCGGCGGCATCGGCCACAAGTTCAACGATCAGTGGAGCGCCGCCGGCCAGCTTTCCTGGGATCGCGGCACTTCGCATGGCTATGGCTCGCAGACCGATACCTGGACATTGGGCGGCGGCGTCGCCTTCACACCCAAGCCAAACATTGAGGTTCGTCTGGCGGGTGCGGTCGGTGTGCTGACCAGTGGCCACTCAGGGACGGTGATTGGCGAGAAAGGCTATATCGCCGGCAATGAAGTCAGCTATGACTTCGGCAACGATCTGGTCACGGCAATTTCGGGTGGTATCAAGATCAAGTTTTAAGTCTTTGAAAATTATAACAAAAGGCCGGGCATTGCCCGGCCTTTTTCGTTTGAGTGCGTATTCCCGGTGCTTACGGTATCCAAGCTGCGTTGCATATAAGCCGCACTGGGGCCACCTCGTGCTATTGTGACGTTTTGGCAACACTTTCTGAACAACCCCTGCGCTGGAAGCCGGGCTGAGGAAATTGCCCATTTCCCGCCATAAACCCGGCGCACCTCGATCTTGTCTCGGGACACGCGCCAAAAGGCTCGGCGAGGGGCAGGCCGCTCCGCCCCATTTGCAGGGAAGATGGGGCAAGGAAGAGTATGGACGCCAAAGTCATCTCCAAGGCTAAGCTCCCCAGTCGCCATGTGACCGTCGGTCCGGCGCGTGCGCCGCATCGTTCTTATCTCTATGCGATGGGTTTGTCGGCGGCCGAGATTGCGCAGCCGCTGGTCGGGGTCGCCTCCTGCTGGAACGAGGCGGCGCCCTGCAACATCTCGCTGATGCGCCAGGCACAGGTGGTCAAGAAGGGCGTCGCTGCCGCCAGCGGCACGCCGCGCGAATTCTGCACCATCACCGTCACCGATGGCATCGCCATGGGTCACCAGGGCATGAAGTCGTCGCTGGTGTCGCGCGAGGTCATCGCCGATTCGGTCGAACTCACCATGCGCGGCCATTGCTACGATGCGCTGGTCGGGCTGGCCGGTTGCGACAAGTCGCTGCCCGGCATGATGATGGCCATGGTGCGGCTCAACGTGCCGTCGATCTTCATCTATGGCGGTTCGATCCTGCCCGGCAGCCATCGCGGTCGCCAGATCACCGTGCAGGATGTGTTCGAGGCGGTTGGCCAGCACTCGGTAGGCACCATCGATGATGCCGAACTTCTCGAAATCGAGCAGGCGGCCTGCCCGTCGGCCGGCTCCTGCGGCGCCCAATTCACCGCCAACACCATGGCCACCGTTGCCGAGGCGATCGGCCTGGCGCTGCCCTATTCCTGCGGCGCCCCGGCACCCTATGAAATGCGCGACCGGTTCAATTTCGCCTCGGGCGAAAAGATCATGGAACTGATTGCGAAAAATATCCGGCCGCGCGACATCGTCACGCTGAAGGCGCTGGAGAATGCGGCGACCGTGGTCTCGGCCACCGGCGGTTCGACCAACGCGGCACTACATCTGCCGGCGATCGCCCATGAGGCCGGCATCAAGTTCGACCTGTTCGACGTGGCCAAGATATTCGAGAAGACGCCTTACATCGCCGACCTCAAGCCGGGCGGCAAATATGTCGCCAAGGACATGTTCGAGGCCGGCGGCATTCCGCTGCTGATGAAGACGCTGCTCGACCACGGCTATCTGCATGGCGACTGCATGACCGTGACTGGCCGCACTTTGGCCGAAAACATGCAGCACGTTGTCTGGAATGAGCATCAGGATGTGGTCCGCCCGGCCAACACACCCATTACCCAAACCGGCGGTGTCGTGGGCTTGAAGGGAAACCTTGCCCCCGAAGGCGCGATCGTGAAGGTCGCGGGCATGGCGGAGTTGAAGTTCTCCGGCCCGGCACGCTGCTTCGATTCGGAAGAGGAATGTTTCGAGGCGGTGACGCATCGCAACTACAAGGAAGGCGAGGTTCTCGTCATTCGCTACGAAGGACCGCGCGGCGGCCCCGGCATGCGCGAGATGCTGTCGACGACGGCAGCGCTTTACGGTCAGGGCATGGGCGGCAAGGTGGCGCTGATCACCGACGGGCGCTTCTCGGGTGCGACACGCGGTTTCTGCATCGGCCATGTCGGCCCCGAAGCGGCCGTGGGCGGCCCGATCGGACTGCTCAGGGATGGTGACGTGATCTCGATCGACGCGGTGAACGGCACGATCGACGTGGCGTTGTCCGATAGCGAACTGGCGGCGAGGGCAAAGACATGGAAGGCGCGCGCGACCGATTATCAGTCGGGCGCGATATGGAAATATGCACAGACGGTAGGGCCGGCGCGCGATGGCGCGGTGACCCATCCAGGCGGTGCGAAAGAAACACACTGTTATGCGGACATCTGAGTTGTTGAGGTCGTCTGTCTTTTCGGCACTGGTCGTAGCCGCCACGTTTGGCGCGACCTTTGGCGCCGTGGGCCAGGCCATGGCCTTCGACGACAAGGTGTTCGACGACAAGACCGGGGTGAAGCCGCAATCGAGCCCCTGGGCGGTGTTCCAGTTCGGCTTCTCCGCCTACAAGAACGGCCACAAGGAACAGGCCGCCGAGGCCTACAAATACGCCGCCGAAAACGGCCAGATCGGCGCCACCTGGAAGCTTGCCCGCATGTATGCCGAGGGCGACGGCGTGGCGCGCGACGACTACGAGGCGTTCAAGTTCTTCTCCGAGATCGTCGACCAGGATGTCGAGCCCGGCTCGCCTGAGGAAAGCTATGTCTCCGACGCGCTGGTGGCGCTTGGCGACTATTTGCGCACGGGCATTCCCGGCAGCCCGGTCACCGAGAACGAGGTGGCGGCCCAGGAGTATTACATGCGCGCCGCCGCCAACTACCGCAACCCGAACGCGCAGTTCGAGATGGGGCAGATGTTCCTGAAGGGCGAGGGCGGCGTGAAGGCCAGCGTCAAGCAGGCCGGGCGCTGGTTCCAACTCGCCGCCGAGAAAGGCCATGCCGGTGCACAGGCGACACTGGGCCATCTGTTGTTCCAGAGCGGCAAGATCGTTCGCGGCCTGGCGATGATGACGGCAGCGCTCGAACGCGCTCCGCCGGCTGACCGGCCCTGGATCCGCGGCATGCAGGAAGAGGCATTTGCCACCGCCGGCGAGGCCGACCGACGCACCGCCATCTCGCTGGCCGATGATATCCTCACCAAGGGCAACAACGCGGATCAGTAGTCTCGCGGCCGCGTCAGCTTCACCAGCAGCACTCGATTTTCGATCGTGATCAGTTCTCGATCGGCTCTGTCGGCACCATGCTGGGCACCGGCGTCGAGATCGGCGTGACATGGGGGTGTGGCGCCAGCGTGTTTTCCGGGCAGCTATCCCCGATCTTCGTCCACGAGGTGTTGTTGAGCACCATGTCGCAGCGGGCCAGATGGCTCCGGTCGGCAACCGTCAGGCAGGCGACCTGGCCAAGCTGGTAGGATTTTCCGTTGGCCAGGCATTCCTGGTCGGCAAGTGCCGCCGCAGGAGCGGCCACGGCAAATGCCAGGCCGATCGGACAAAGAGAAAATCGAATGGTCATGGGAACCCCTGCCGCCATGCTGATCCCCATCAAGCGCCGGAATGTGGCTATATGAGGTCCAGCGCAGACGTGCCCGGCGAGGGTTCTCTCAGGCCGGCTGAAGCGCGAGATCGATCGCCACCGGGACGTGATCGGACGGCTTTTCCCAGGCACGCACATGCTTTTCGATCGAGGCCGATGAGAACCGGTTGGCGGCTTCCGGCGACAAAAGCAGATGGTCGATGCGGATGCCGTTGTTCTTCTGCCAGGCGCCGGCCTGATAGTCCCAGAATGTGTAGGTGTCGGGCGCGTCGGTGACCGCGCGCACCGCCTCGGTGAAACCAAGGTTGAGCAGCCTCCGGAAGGATTGTCGCGTCTGCGGCTGGAACAGGGCGTCGCCCAGCCAGTTCTCCGGAAATCGCGCGTCGATCGGCTCGGGAATGACGTTGTAGTCGCCGGCGAGCACCAGAGCCTCCTCCAGTCTCAGCCGCTCTTCGGCCCAGCGCTCGAGCCGCGCCATCCAGGACAGCTTGTAAGGAAACTTCTTCTCGTCATCGATGGGATTGCCGTTCGGCAGATAGAGCGAGGCGACGCGCAAGGCGCCCTTGTCGGTTGAGAAAACGCCTTCGATGAAACGCGCCTGTTCATCGGCATCGTCGCCGGGCAGGCCCCTGATCACCTCGTCGAAGCGCAGCTTCGACAGCAGGGCGACGCCGTTGAAACCCTTTTGGCCGTGGGTTTCGACATTGTAGCCAAGCGCCTCGATCTCGGCGCGCGGGAATTGCTCGTCGACCGACTTGATCTCCTGCAGGCAGACGATGTCGGGCGCGCTCTCCGTCAGCCAATGGGTGAGGTTGCCGATGCGGGCGCGGACACCGTTGATGTTCCAGGTGACGATTTTCATGTCGGTCTCGATGCTGTTAGCTGGGTTCTGGCGGCGGATGGCGTTCGACCAGACCGATCGTATTGCCAGCGGGGTCCTTTAGGAAGGCCATCCACTCGCTTTCTCCCGCTGGACCGAACTGGCCCTCCGTGTCGCGATGGACAAGCGTCGGTGGCGCGGTGAAGGGCACGCCTGCCGCGACCGCCGAAGCATGGAAGTCATCGAGGCCCGATATGTCGAGATAGACGGTTCCGGCCGGTACGCCGTCGGTGAACAGCAGCCTGATTTCTCCAGCCATGATGAAGGCGATGCCCGGCGGATCGAAGCGTGCATGGACGGCCATGCCGAGTACGTCGCGCCAGAAAGCCAGCGTCACGTCGAGGTCACGGCCAGCCGACAGCGCGATCTGACGGACCGCGCCGATAACAGGCATTCTATATGGAGAAACTCGTGCCGCAGCCGCAGGAGGCGACGGCGTTCGGATTGCGGATCTGGAACGACTGACCCATCAGATCGTCGACGAAATCGATCACTGAGCCGCCCATATAGACCAGCGACAGATCGTCGATCAGCACCGTGGCACCGTCCTTCTCGATGGCGACGTCGTCGTCGTTGCGCGTATCGACCAGATCGAACTTGTAGGAGAAGCCCGAGCAGCCGCCGCCTTCGACCGAAACGCGCAGCGCCGTCTTGCCGGCCTCGTTCGAGACAATCCTAGCGATCCGCTTGGCGGCGGCCTCGGTCATATCGACTTTCATGGCAGTCTTGGCATCAGCGCCCATGGGCGTCACCTTGCTTTCGGTTTCACATGATAGGTATGAAGCGCGAGGGGCCAAGTCAACCTGGCTAAGTCAAACGCGGCAGCAGCAGCCATGACCAATGAGTTGGGCGACATCGGATTCGGCTATCGGCCACGCGCCGCCTATGCCTGCGATCCGGCAAACTCGCGCGGACGGCTGTTCGACGAGGTGGAAAGCCCGACCCGCACGCCATTCCAGCGTGACCGTGACCGCATCATCCATTCGACGGCCTTCCGCCGGCTGAAGCACAAGACGCAGGTCTTCATCGCCCATGAAGGCGATCACTACCGCACCCGCCTTACCCATTCGATCGAAGTGGCGCAGATTGCGCGCGCCCTGGCACGTGCGCTGCGCGGCGACGAGGATCTGGCCGAGGCGGTGGCGCTGGTGCATGATTTCGGCCACACGCCCTTCGGCCACACCGGCGAGGACGCGCTGAACGAGAAGATGGCCACCTGGGGCGGTTTCGACCACAACGCACAATCGCTGCGCATCGTGACAAGGCTGGAGGCGCGCTACGCCGAATTCGACGGGCTGAACCTGACCTGGGAAACGCTGGAAGGCCTGGTCAAGCACAATGGGCCGCTGACGGATGCCAACGGTAAGGGTCTGAAAGGGCCGGTGCCACAGGCGATCCGTGATTATTCCGAACTGCACGATCTCGAACTCGACCGGTTCGCCGGCATCGAGGCGCAGTGCGCGGCGATCGCCGACGATA
Source organism: Mesorhizobium sp. M7A.F.Ca.US.008.03.1.1 (assembly GCF_003997495.1). Classification (GTDB taxonomy): domain Bacteria; phylum Pseudomonadota; class Alphaproteobacteria; order Rhizobiales; family Rhizobiaceae; genus Mesorhizobium. Next base: position 226,352 of record NZ_RZRU01000008.1, read on the forward strand.
TCGCCTACAACACGCATGACATCGACGACGGCTTGAGGGCAGGGCTGCTGACGCTGGACATGCTGGAGACGGTTTTGCTGCCGGGAACCATCCTGAAAGGCGTTCGTGCACGCTATCCCTCCCTCGATGCCGTGCGCACCGGCCACGAGCTGATGCGGCGGCAGATCACCGCCATGGTCGAGGACGTGATCAAGTCGACGACCGCCAATCTCGATCGCATCAGGCCGCGGAGCGCCGATGCGGTGAGGGCAGCTGGCGAGACGATGGTGGTTTTCTCGGCCGAAATGGCTGCCTTGGAGAAAGAACTGAAGGCCTTTCTGTACAAGCATCTTTATCGGCACGCGGAGGTTATGCGGGTGCGCGCGGATGCCGAGCAGATCGTCAAGGATCTGTTCGACGCCTATTTCGCCGATCCGCGCGCCATGCCGGATGGCTGGCGCGAGGGGCTGGATCGGGCCGATGATCGCATCAAGGCGCGCAGCGTCGCCGACTTCCTGGCGGGTATGACCGACACCTACGCGCTCAAGGAGCACCGGCGTTTGTTTGACCATACGCCTGAATTGGGCTAGGGCGGGCTCGATTTTGCCGGCCAACGAGCCGGATTCGCTGCAAAGCCGCAAGAGCCAGACCTCAGAGTCACACAAATGAACATCTTCGCCGATTTCACCGCGCGAATCATAAAAGCCGTCGAAGCGCTTGATCTGAAAGACAAAGATGGCGTTTCGCCTGACCTTTCCCGCATTGCCGTCGAGCCGCCGCGCGACGCCAGCCATGGTGACCTGGCGACCAATGCGGCGATGGTGCTGGCCAAGCCGACCGGCCAGAACCCGCGCGCGCTGGCCGAAAGGCTGGCGCAGGCGCTGCGCGACGACAAGGATGTCGCGGCAACAGAGGTGGCCGGCCCCGGTTTCGTCAATCTCAGGCTGAAGGACGGCTTCTGGCAGGCACATCTGACCGCACTGCTCGGCGAGGGCCGCAGCTATGGCCGCTCGACAGTTGGCGGCGGCAGGAAGACCAATGTCGAATATGTCTCGGCCAATCCGACCGGGCCGATGCATGTCGGCCATTGCCGGGGTGCTGTCGTCGGCGACGCGCTCGCCAATCTGATGGCCTTCGCCGGTTACGACGTGACCAAGGAATATGTCATCAACGACGCCGGCTCGCAGATCGACGTGCTCGGCCGTTCCGCATTCCTGCGTTACCGCGAAGCGCTGGGCGACGATATCGGTGAAATACCCGCCGGTCTCTATCCCGGCGATTACCTGGTGCCAGTCGGCCAGGCGCTGGTCCAGGAATTCGGCCGCTCGCTTCTGCAGATGCCCGATGACGAGGCGCTCGCCATCGTCAAGGACCGCACCATCGATGCGATGATGGCGATGATCCGCGAGGACCTGGCGATGCTCAACGTGCATCACAACGTGTTCTTCTCCGAGCGCACGCTGCACGCCGACAATGCCAGGAAGATCCGCTCCGCGATCAACGATCTGACGCTGAAGGGCCATATCTACAAGGGCAAGCTGCCGCCGCCCAAGGGCGAAAAACCTGACGATTGGGAGGACCGCGAGCAGACGCTGTTCCGCTCGACCGCGGTGGGCGACGACATGGACCGGGCGCTGGTCAAGTCCGATGGTTCGTTCACCTATTTCGCCGCCGACGTCGCTTATCTCAAGGACAAGGTCGATCGCGGCTTCGTCGACCTGATCTATGTGCTCGGCGCCGACCATGGCGGCTATGTCAAACGGCTGGAAGCCCTGGCGCGGGCGATTGCCGGCGACGAGGTGAAGCTCACTGTCCTGCTGTGCAATCTGGTCAAGCTGTTTCGCGAGGGCGAACCGGTGCGCATGTCGAAGCGGTCGGGCGATTTCGTGACGTTGCGCGAAGTGGTGGAGGAGGTGGGCCGCGACGCGATCCGCTTCATGATGCTCTATCGCAAGAACGATGCGCCGCTGGATTTCGATTTCGCCAAGGTGACCGAGCAGTCCAAGGACAACCCGGTGTTCTATGTGCAGTACGCTTCTGCGCGCTGCCATTCGGTGTTCCGGCAGGCGAGCGAGCAACTGGGCGAAGCCAATTTCGACCGCAACAGCCTGGCCTCGGCGGCGGCATTGCTGACCGACGAGGGCGAGATCGGCCTGATCCGCAAGCTTGCCGAGTACCCGCGTCTCATCGAGTCCGCCGCCCTTGCGCTCGAGCCGCACAGGCTGGCATTCTACCTCTATGATCTGGCTTCCAGCTTCCACGGACACTGGAACCGTGGCACGGATAATCCGGACTTACGTTTTGTTAAGGTTAACGACCGACAATTGACGCATGCCAGACTAGGGCTGGTGCAGGCTGTTTCGGACGTTGTGACGTCCGGCCTGACGTTGATCGGAGCCGCCGCGCCCACCGAAATGCGTTAGGTTTGACTAAATAACCTGTCACCTTTTGCCCACATTGCGCTGGTAAGGGCCAACCCTACGCGACGTCCATGGCGTCCGAATGAGTGCGAGTTCGGGAACAATAATGGCAGACAGAACCCACCTGAGAGTAGCCGACAACAACGACATCGCTGACGATGATCCGTTCGCGGAACTGACCAGGATCATGGGATTCGACCCGCGCCAGCCGGTCAGGCCGCAGTCGCCCGCCCAGCCGCAGGCCCCAGCCGCCGGTCACGGGCTCGAAGAGGGCGATTTCGATATCGATCTCGAGAAAGAAATGATGGGCGAGTTCGGCGCTGACGACAGCGACGCCGCTCCGGTTGTGCAGACTCAGCAGACTCATGAGCCGAGCTTCGTGCATGAGCCGGCATTCGAAGCGGCTGACGCCAGCGGGATGGACGATGAGCTTTCGGTGTCGCTCGACGACGATTTCCAACTGGACATGGCTGAGATCGACGACCACGTCGCCGGCGCCAGCCATGCGGTCGCAACTGAAGCCGCGCCGTCCGTCGAGCCGGCTTTCGCGTCTGATTTCAGTGATGCCGTCGCCGGTTCGCTTGAGGACGTGTCCCCCTTCGAGGACGATCAGTCGATGGCGGACGAGCTTGCCGCCTCGCTCGACCAGGACCTTCGGATCGATGAGGGAACCGAAGAAGCCCAGTACGCCGTTGCCGACACGCCCGCTTCTGTCGAGCCAGTTGCCTCCGATGACGAATTCGACGATGCGGTGGCAGTGTCGCTTGAAGACGAGCTGATGCTCGACGACCATTCGGCGGCGGAACAGTCATTCATGGCGGCCGATCCCGTCGAGCATGACATGCCGGAGCGGGCGGCGGCGCTTGACGGCAAGGCAATCTCCGACGAGAGCTTTGCCGGCCATTTCGACGATGGCATGGCCGATGTCGATATGGATTTCGACGTTCGCGCGGATGAGCCGACCGCCTTCGACGAGCCGGAAGCGCATGAAGTGCTTGCCGATGCTGCGGACTCAACAGGCGAGATTTCCAACCCTGAAGGCCTGTCGGACGATGCTTTCGACCTGAATTTGGACGACGCGCTTGCCGAGACGGCCGAAGAGCCGATCGCCGAGGTTGCTGCCGCTACGGTCCAGCCGGAGCCGGCGGTGCACGCCTCGATCGCGGACGAACGGAGCCTGGAAGACGAGTTGAATGCGCTGCTGGGTGCCATGACTTCCCGCACGGCGCCGGTGGCCAGCGAGCCTGTCACGGCTCAGCCGGCTGTCGCTGCCTTGCCGCCTGTTGCCGAGCCCGCTGAGGAACCGGCCGACCTTGTCGGCGACCTCGACTGGGATCTTGACGAATCCACGCCTGAGCAGAATCGACGTGTTGGCACGGCGCAAGCGGCCGACGCGGATATTGACGATCTTATGCTTGATGAACTCCAAGATCCGAATTCGGACACCATTGGCGATGTCGATTTCGACGATGATGCGTTGGACGCGGCTTTGGCCCAGGGTCTTGATCCGCGTGACGAAGCCGCTCCCCGGGACGATTCGGCGGATTCTCTCGATTGGCTTGCGGAGCGTTCCCAACCGACAGAGCCGACGCGTTCGTGGAGCCGCGTGACGCCGGTTCCGCAGCAGCCGTCATTCAGCGCACAACCTGCGTTTAGCGCTCAGCCGGCCGCTTCGATGGCATCCATGGCCGCAGCGCCGGCCGTCGCCGCCATGACGTCCTATCGTTCGTCCGAGCCTGTCGAGGCCGTGGCTCCCGCTGCCCCAGTATCGGCGCCGCAATCGCGCCAGCCGGAGCGTTACGAAGACATGCCCGATGTCGAGACGGTCGATGTGCCCGAGCGTGTCGTGGCGCTGGCGGACGATCTCGATATTCCCGAGCTGCACTTCGAGGAAGACCAGCCGGCGTCGCCTGGCTACGACGATCTCGATGCCGAGTTCTCCAGCCTTCTCTCCGAGATGAACGCGGTGGAGGTTGCTGCCGCCCCCACAGGCAACGTGGCCGGCGCATCTTACGATGATGACTCCTATGCCGCGGGCTTCAAGCCGGGCTATGACAGCCTCAAGCCAGGCTATGACGGTGCCAAGTCGGGCTATGATGGGATCAAGTCGGGCTATGAGCCGGAAGCGCGGACCTATGCGGCGCGGCCGATGGACATGTCTGCCCGCGCGGCGGCGCCCACGGGTTATGCCGACGCCTCTGGCTTCGACCTCGACAGTCTGCCAGGGAGCCAGCCGGTTTCCCAAGCCGACGATTTCACCGTCGACGAACTCGACTACGATCCCGAACTTGACGAGGCTATGGCTGTTCCGGGGCTCGGCGAGCGTGAGGCCGCGAGGCCGTCGCGCGGACGCGGCCTGTTCATCGCCGCGATTGTCGGTGCGGTCGCGGTCGCGGGCGGTCTCGGTGCCTTTGCGCTGTCCTTTGGCGGCAAGGGCGGCAGCGAAGCGCCTGTCATCGTCAAGGCCGACAACGCGCCGATCAAGGTCAAGCCGGAGAATCCGGGCGGCGCTGTGGTGCCCAACCAGGACAACAAGGTCTATGATGCTGTCAGGGGCGCAAAGCCGGCCGAGCCGGTCCAGGAAAAGCTGGTCACCAACACCGAAGAGCCGGTGGACGTGCAGGCGAAGGACCCGGCCCGCGCCATCGATCTTTCGCCGGACCAGAATGCAGCCACCGCTGGAACCGATGTCGGCAATGCCGCGCCGATGGCCGGCGCCGCTTCGGCCGACAATACGGCGCCAGCGCCCAAGTCCGAGGACCGCATCGCGCAGGTGCTGCAGGATGCCGACAAGGGCACAAATGCCGATGTCGTCGCCGTTGCGCCGCGCAAGGTGAGGACCATGGTGGTCAAGTCGGACGGTTCGCTGGTGCCGCGTGAAGATCCGGCGGCGCCAGCCGCTCCACAAGTGGCCGCTACCGAGCCGGTCGATCCGGCGCCGCAGCATGTTGCCCCGGCGGCGCAAGCCGATGCGGACCAGACCGGCACCGTGGCGCCTGCCGCCGCCCAGACGGACGACGAGCCGGCCCTCAAGCCGGTGGCCAAGCCGAAGGCCGAGGCCAAGGCCCAATCGGCCAACACGCCGGCAAAGGTTCCGCTCGCGCCGCAGCGTCCGTCCGACCAGCCGGTCGACGTCGTGGGCGAGGTCAAGCCCGATCAGGTTGCGTCCATCGATCCGGCATCGACCGCGGCCGGCGGTGGCTCGTGGTCGATGCAGATCGCCTCGCAGCCGACCGTCGAAAGCGCCCAGTCCAGCTATCAGGATCTGCAGCGCCGCTATGGCAGCGTGCTTGCCGGGCGCACCGCCAACATCGTCAAGGCCGAGATCGCCGGCAAAGGCACGTTCTACCGCGTGCGCGTTCCGGCCCAGTCCCGCAATGACGCCATCAATTTGTGCACCAGCTACAAGGCCGCCGGCGGCAACTGCTTCGTCTCGCGCTAAAGCCGGAGCCAACCAATTAAAGCCGGCGCGGTCCACCGCGCCGGCTTTTTCATGGGGAAAGCAGATCCGGCGTTGCCCTGGATAAATCCCTGACGATTCCCTTTGATTGCACAAAGCCCTAAACTGCCGACATGACCGAATCAAAATCCATGATCCTCGGCTGTGCCGGGAAATCGCTCACCCGCGAAGAAATCAATTTCTATCGCAATGAATGCCCGTGGGCCTTCATCCTGTTTGCGCGCAACATCGGCGAGACCGAACAGATCCGCGATCTGGTCGCCGAGATGCGGGACTGCATTGGGCGTCCGGACGCGCTGGTGTTCATCGATCAGGAAGGCGGCCGTGTGCAGCGCTTGCGACCGCCGCTGGCGCCGAACTATCCCGCCGGCGGCGCGCTCGGCGCGCTGTGGCGCGACGATCATGATGCCGGCGCCCGGGCGGCCTGGCTGATGGCGCGGCTGCATGCTTTCGACCTGCTGCGCTACGGCATCACAGCCGATTGCCTGCCGGTGCTCGACGTGCCGATCGAAGGCGCGAGCGATGTCATTGGCGCGCGCGCCTATGGCAAGGACCCGCGGCCGGTGATCGAGCTCGGCCGCGCAGCCGCGGAAGGGCTGATGTCGGGCGGCGTGCTGCCGGTCATGAAGCATATTCCGGGTCATGGACGTGCCTTTGCCGACACGCATTTCGAACTGCCAGTGGTCAATGCATCGCTCAGTGATCTGCAGCGGCATGATTTCGCCCCGTTCAAGGAGCTTAGCCATCTGCCGATGGCGATGACAGCCCATGTCGTCTACAGCGCGATAGACCCCAACAATCCGGCGACCACCTCCGGCAAGGTCATCGACGAGATCATCCGGCGCGAAATCGGCTTCGACGGACTGCTGATGAGCGACGACACCTCGATGAAGGCACTTTCTGGGGATTTCCCGACAAAGGCGGCCTCGATCCTTGCGGCGGGCTGCGATCTGGTCCTTCACTGCAACGGCGTTTTCGAGGAGATGGCCGGCATCGCATCGCGCACCACCGGGCTTGAGGGCACGTCGCTGGAGCGCGCAAAGCGGGCGCTGACCTATATAAACAACCGTGACACGGTTGAAGAAACCGAAATTCGTGCCGAATTCGCCACCTTCTTCGATGCGGTGGCATAGCAAAGGGAAAGTGAGAGGCAGTGGCGGAAACATTGGAAAGCAAGGCCGCAAAGGCCGCACCGATGGACCGTCTGTGGGCCGAGAATGACGATTCACGCGTCACCGGCGACCCGTCTCTGGTCGTCGACGTGGCCGGCTTCGAAGGTCCGCTCGATCTTCTGCTGCATCTTGCCCGTACCCAGAAGGTCGATCTGGCGCGCATTTCGATCCTGGCACTGGTCGAGCAATATCTGACCTTTGTCGAGACGGCGAGGGCGCTCAGGCTGGAGCTTGCCGCCGACTATCTGGTGATGGCGGCGTGGCTGGCCTTCCTCAAGTCGAAGCTCCTGATCCCCAAGCAGCCCGGCGACGAGGGCGAAAGCGGCGAGGAACTGGCGGCGGTGCTGCAGTTCCGTCTGAAGCGGCTGGAAGCCATGCGCGACGCCTCGGCGCGCCTGGTCAACCGCAACCGGCTCGGCCGCGACGTGTTCGCGCGCGGCATGCCGGAAATGGTCATCGTCGAAAAGCGTAACGCCTATTCGGCCTCGCTCTACGATCTCTTGACCGCCTATGCCCAGCAGCGGCAGAAGCAGGCGATCAACAATGTGACGATCGCCAGGCGTGGCGTCTGGTCGCTCAAGGACGCGCGCGACATCCTGACTCGCCTGGTCGGGGCTGCAAGCGACTGGACGGCGCTGGAAAGTTTTCTAATCGCATACATGACCAGCCCCGAGGAGCGGCGCACGGCGATCGCCAGCTCGTTTGCGGCCACGCTGGAGCTGGTGCGCGACGGCACGATGGACGTGCGGCAGGATCAGACGTTCGCGCCGATCTACCTGCGCGGCCGCACGCAGGCAATCAAGGCAGTCGAGGTGGCATCATGAGCGAACGCGCCAACGCTTCGGTTGTCCCGTTCAAGGTCGGCGATGAACCCGAAGAGGAGTCGCTTTCCCAGGATCCGGCCGAGCAGCAGCTACAAAACCCGGCCGAGCGGCTGCATCTGGCCGAGGCCGTGCGCATGGCCGAGGCGATCGTGTTCGCCAGCGCCGAACCCGTCAGCGAAAAGCAGCTTGCGGCACGCCTCCCTGACGGCATCAACATCGTCCTGGCCATGGCCGAGCTGCAGCAGATCTATGCGCGGCGCGGCGTCAATCTGGTGCGTGTCGGCGACGCCTGGGCGTTCCGCACCGCCGGCGACCTGGCTTTCCTGATGAGCCGCGATACCGTCCAGCAAAGGAAGCTCTCCCGCGCGGCCCTCGAAGTGCTGGCGATCATCGCCTATCACCAGCCGGTGACACGGGCCGAGATCGAGGACATCCGCGGCGTCGAAACCTCGAAAGGCACGCTCGACACGCTGCTGGAAACGGAATGGGTGCGCATGCGCGGTCGGCGAAAGACGCCCGGACGCCCGGTCACCTACGGCACGACGGAGACCTTCCTCGACCATTTCGCGCTGGAAGAGATCCGCGATCTTCCCGGCATGGAGGAACTGAAGGGCGCCGGACTGCTTTCGGGCCGCATGCCGTCGAATTTCTCCATTCCGCAGCCGCCGGCCGATCCCGACGCATTGACCGACGACGAGGATGCGCTGACCGATATCGATCTCGAGGAACTCGGCCTGCTGACGCCCCGCGTCACGGAAGATTGACTGGCATTGGCGGCCAACTTGATAAGGATGCGCGGATTCGTAGCGGGCCTTCGCGTCGAAAATGCGTGACATCCGCCACCCTTTCATAAACTCTGTCGCAGTTGTGTTTGAATCCCAACGCGAAAACGCATAGATCATCGCCAGGGAAAACATTCGAGAGAGATTTGCTATGGGTTCATTTTCGATTTGGCACTGGATGATCGTGCTGGTGATCGTGCTTTTGGTGTTCGGCCGCGGCAAGATTCCCGAGCTGATGGGCGACATGGCCAAGGGCATCAAGAGCTTCAAGAAGGGCATGGCCGACGACGATGTTGCCGAAGACAAGCGCACCGTCGAACATCGCGCCGACGAGACCGTTGCGGCCGCGAAGGAAAAAGCCAGCAAGAGCTGAGCCCAAGGTTCTAGTCGGAACAGAGTGCCATGTTTGAAGTCGGCTGGACCGAAATGCTGGTCATCGCGATCGTCATGATCGTGGTCGTCGGACCCAAGGATTTGCCCAATATGCTGCGCACCTTCGGCCGCACGACGGCGAAGCTGCGCGCCATGGCGTCCGACTTCCAGAAACAGTTCAACGAGGCGCTGAAGGAAGCTGAGCTCGACGACGTCAAGAAGTCAGTCGACGAACTCAGGGGCCTCAGCCCGATGGCCGAGATCAGGAAGCAGCTCAATCCGTTCGAACAGGCCGCGGCCGACGTTCGCTCCGGCGTCGATGCGGCGATGAAGCCGAAGCCTGCGGATGATCCGGCAACACCTGCCGCTTCGACCCCGCAGGCGGCCGAGCCATTGAAGAACGGTGCAACGACCATGCCTGGCGTCAACGGGCCGGAAGCAGCGCCAGCAGCGCCGATTTTCCCGGCAATGACCGACGAATCGGTGGTGACGTCATCAGTGCTGGCGGCACCTGTTGCGGCGCCGAAGGCGTCTGCGGCGAAGAAAACAGCCAAGCCTGCGCCGGCAAAGGCGATCGCGACCAAGACGGTGGCGAAAGCCGAACCGAAGCTTTCAGCGGCGAAGAAGCCGGCGGCCAAGAAGACGGCGGGAGCCGCCAAGTGAGCGTTTCGGACACCGAAAAGGACGAGATCGAGAAATCGTCGGCGCCGCTGATGGAGCACCTGATAGAGCTGCGCAGGCGGCTGATCTGGTCGCTGGGCGGCTTCTTCGTTGCCTTCCTGGTCTGTTTCTTCTTCGCCAAGAAGCTGTTCAACCTGCTGGTCGTCCCGTTCAAATGGGCGACGCAGTGGGCAGGGCTCGATCCGCACAAGGTCGAGCTGATCTACACGGCGCCGCAGGAATTCTTCTTCACCCAGGTCAAGCTCGCCATGTTCGGCGGCATGGTGATTGCCTTTCCGCTGATTGCCACGCAAATTTACAAATTCATCGCGCCCGGCCTCTACAAGAACGAGCGCAACGCCTTCCTGCCGTTCCTGATCGCGTCGCCGATCCTGTTCCTGATGGGTGCGTCGCTGGTCTATTTCTTCTTCACGCCGATGGTGATGTGGTTCTTCCTCGCCATGCAGCAGGCTGGCACCGACGATCAGGTGCAGATCTCGCTGCTGCCGAAAGTGTCGGAATATCTCAGCCTGATCATGACGCTGATCTTCTCCTTCGGCCTCGTGTTCCAGCTTCCGGTGGTGACCAGCCTGATGACGCGTGTCGGCATGCTGTCGTCCAAGGGGCTGGCCGAGAAGCGCAAATGGGCGATCGTCATCGCCTTCGTCGTCGCGGCCGTGCTGACACCGCCCGATCCGATGAGCCAGATCGGCCTGGCCATTCCGACCATCCTTCTCTACGAGGTCTCCATCTGGGCTGCCCGGCTGATCGAGCGCGATCAGGAAAAGCAGCGTGTGGCGCGCGAGAAGCAGGACGCGGCGGAAGACGTCGCCGAGAAGAAGCCGGCGGACGCGTCCTCGACATAGGTTGCGCCAAGGAACGCCGACGCCAGCCTCCATGTCCAGCAGCGGCGGAAAAAGACAGTCGCCGCCCCGTCCATCTTGCATCGATCGTGGATGCGGTTTACGCCCTCTGGCCTAGCTTGAGGACGGATAAACCATGCTTGACATCAAATGGATTCGCGACAACCCGAAGGCCCTTGTCGAGGCGCTGGTGAAGCGCTCGTGGTCGGCCGGTGAGGCGCAGTCCATGGTCGACGGGCTGATCGCCTCGGACGAGGCGCGGCGCGAACACGTCACCGAGCTGCAGACCAGGCAGGAGCGCCGCAATGCCGCGTCGAAGGAGATCGGCAACGCCATGCGTTCGGGCGATGCCGCCTTGGCCGAGACGCTGAAAGCCGAAGTCGGCGAGATCAAGGTCTTCATCCAGAACGGCGAGGCGCGCGAACGCGAGCTCGACAAGGCGCTGAACGATGCGCTAGCGGTGCTGCCCAACGTGCCGTTCGACGACGTGCCTGTCGGCAAGGACGAGCACGACAATGTCGTCAAGCATATCGTCGGTCAGGTGCCGACGCGGCCGAACTGGGTGAAGGAGCATTTCGAGATCGGCGAAGCGCTCGGCATGATGGATTTCGAGCGCGCGGCAAAGCTGTCGGGCTCGCGCTTTACGGTGCTGAAAAGCGGGCTGGCGCGGATGGAACGCGCGCTGGGCCAATTCATGCTCGACCTGCACACGACCGAGCATGGCTACGAAGAAGTCATCCCGCCGCTGATGGTCAAGGACGACGTTCTCTTCGGCACCAACCAGTTGCCGAAGTTCGAGGAAGATCTGTTCTTCACGCCGCACGGGGAGGGCAGGCTTGGCCTGATTCCCACCGCCGAGGTCCCACTCACAAACCTTGTGCGTGAAGAAATCACCGCGCATGAAAAGCTACCGCTGCGCTACACCGCGCTAACGCCGTGCTTCCGTTCGGAAGCGGGTTCGGCCGGGCGCGATACGCGCGGCATGCTGCGCCAGCATCAGTTCTACAAGGTCGAGCTGGTCTCGATCACCGATCAAGAATCATCGCTCGCGGAGCATGAGCGGATGACGCAATGCGCCGAGGAAGTGCTGAAGCGGCTCGGCCTGCCGTTCCGCACCATGACGCTATGCACCGGCGACATGGGCTTTGGCGCACGCAAGACCTATGACATCGAGGTATGGCTGCCGGGACAGAACGCCTATCGCGAAATCTCGTCCTGCTCGGTGTGCGGCGATTTCCAGGCGCGCCGCATGGACGCCCGTTACAAGGACAGGGACGGCAAGGGCAACCGCTTCGTGCACACGCTCAACGGCTCGGGCACAGCCGTTGGCCGCGCGCTCATCGCCGTCATCGAAAACTACCAGAATGAAGATGGCAGCGTAACCATTCCTGAAGTGCTGCGACCTTACATGGGCGGTCTGGAAAAGATCGAAGCGAAATAATGCGCATCCTCCTGACCAACGACGACGGCATTCATGCCGAGGGCCTGGCGTCGCTCGAACGCGTCGCACGTACGCTGTCCGACGATGTCTGGGTGGTGGCGCCCGAGCAGGACCAGTCCGGCTATGCGCATTCGCTGTCGATCTCGGAGCCGCTGCGGCTGCGCAAGATTGGCGAGAAGCATTTCGCCGTGCGCGGCACGCCGACAGATTGCGTCATCATGGGCGTCAAGAAGATCCTGCCTGGCGCACCCGACCTGATCCTGTCCGGCATCAATTCGGGCGCCAACATCGCCGACGACGTCACCTATTCCGGCACCGTCGCCGGCGCCATGGAGGGCGCGCTGCTCGGCATCCGCTCGATCGCGCTCAGCCAGGGCTACAGCTATGTCGGCGAAGATCGCGTCGTGCCCTACGAGACGACAGAGGCGCTGGCGCCGGCGCTGCTGAAGAAACTTGTCGCGACGCCATTGCCGGACGGCGTGCTGCTCAACGTCAATTTTCCCAACTGCACGCCCGAGGAGGTCGCCGGCACGGTGGTCACCTCGCAAGGCAAGTTGGTGCACAGCCTGTGGGTCGACGAGCGCCGCGACGGGCGCGGCCTGCCTTACTACTGGCTGCGTTTCGGCCGGGAGCCGGTCGAAGGCAAGCAAGGCACCGACCTCTACGCCCTGCGCAACAGGCTGGTGTCGGTGACGCCGCTGCAGCTCGATCTGACCGCGCATGAAATCCGTGACCAATTGAGCAAGGCGCTTGCATGAACCAGGGGATCGATGACCGCGAAGGTTTTGCCGCCTTTCTGCTGCGCCTGCGCGGCCGGGGTACTGTGCCGAAGGCGCTGATCGCGGCCTTCGAGGCGACGCCGCGGCGCGGGTTCCTCGCGGCTCAGTTCCATTCCATCGCCTGGTCGGACCGCATGCTGCCGATCGAATGCGGCGAGGCGATCGAAGGCGCCGACATGCAGGCGGCGGTGATCGCGGCGCTTGCCATCGAGCAGGGCAACCGTGTGCTCGAGGTCGGTACCGGCTCGGGCTACACCTCGGCGGTCATGTCGCGGCTGGCCGCGCGGGTCATCACCACCGATCGCTACAAGACGCTCGCCGAGCAGGCGCGGCAGCGCTTCGAGGCGCTCGGCATCGGCAATGTGATCGTGCGCCATGCCGATGGTTCCGGCGGGCTGCCGAATGAAGGGCCATTTGACCGCATCGTCGCCTGGGCTGCCTTCGACAGCCTGCCGCGCTTCCTGCTCGACCAGTTGTCGAGCGGCGGTATCGTCATCGCTCCGATCGGCCCTGAAGAGGGCGAACAGGTGCTGGCCAAGCTGACCAAGGTCGGCAGCCGTTTCGAGCGTGAAGACATCGGCCTCGTTCGCCTGCAGCCGATCCTGCGCGGTGTCGCCGCTATCATCTAGCGCGGATGTCGATGTTCAGGCCGCGCCGCGCCGCGAGCCCGTGTTCGACCCCGGCTGGCCTGACCTGAAAATCTCCCCTCGGCTCGCTCTCTAATATTTTAAGAAAAATGGCGCCGGATTCCATGGGGTTAACCGTCGAGTAACATTAACGCGCTTTAATCATGCCTAGTTTGTACCGGGTATGTGCGGGTAGTGCGATGCAACTCAGTGTTTTGAAGACAAACGGTCGCAATCTGGCGCGAGGCTGCGCCATACTGATGGTCGCGGGTGCTGCTGCGGGGTGCAGTTCCCAGGTTTCGCGGTTCAATGGCGTCGACGACGTCTTTACATCCTCGACCAACAATCAGCGCGCCATCATCAACAAGCAGGATGCCGTACAGCAGCCCTATCCGGGCGATGTCGCGGCCGCTCCACTCGATGGCAGCCATACACAGTCGGTCAGCCGCTCCAGCCTCGAGCCGGTTTCGACGCGGCCGCTGCCGCCGCCCGTTGCCCAGGCGCAGCAGGCGCCGGCATCGAAGCCTGTGCGCACCGCATTGGCCCCGGCACCGCATGTCGACAGGACCACGACCGGCACCGTCGCTCCGGCGGCGTCGCCTTTCAAGGTTTCGCAACCTGACGAACCCCGCGTGGCAGCTTCCGGCACTCCGCATGCAACCGAGATCGTCGTCAGGGACGGCGAAACGATCGGCGGCCTGGCGCAGCGCTACAAGGTGCCGTCAGACGTGATCATGAAGGTCAACGGGCTGAGCGCGACCAAGGGGCTGAAGACCGGCCAGAAGCTGATCATCCCGGCCTACGCCTATTCGAGCAAGAGCGAGCCGAAGCTCGCGGATGCCAAGCCGGCGAAAGACACCAAGCACAACCTGCCAGCCACTGCGCCGGACAAGGTCGCCGTCCTGCCGCAGCAGCCGAAGCTCAAGGAGGGCAAGTCCGCCGCTCAGGTCGACACGTCGACCGCCGCGAGCCAGCCCAAGGAGCCCAAGCCCCAGGTGGCCGCGGCCAAGGCGACCAATGCAGCTGGCACCTATACGGTCCAGTCGGGCGACACGCTTTCCTCGATTGCCAGGAAGACCGGTGTCGGCGTCGTTGCCATCAAGCAGGCCAACGGCATGCAGGATGGCTTGCTCAAGATCGGCCAGACCCTGAAGGTGCCGGCCGGTGGAACCGCGACCGTCGCCGCTGCCAAGCCGGCCAAGGTCGATCCGGTGACGACGGCCACGACGCAGCCCGCGGCAAAGACCACGCCGTCGGAAACGCTGGCGTCCTACACGCCGCCGAAGAAGGATTCGAAGGTCATCCAGCAGGCCGAAGACGACGACGCCGTCGCGCCCGACGCCACCGGCATCGGCAAGATGCGCTGGCCGGTGCGCGGCCGTGTGATCTCCGGTTTCGGCTCCGGCAAGGATGGCGTCGACATCGCCGTGCCGTCGGGAACGCCGGTCAAGGCAGCCGAGAACGGTGTCGTCATCTATGCCGGCGACGGCCTCAAGGAATTCGGCAATACGGTTCTGGTGCGCCACGAGAACGGGCTGGTCACCGTCTACGGCCACGCCAGCTCGATCGAGGTGCAGCGCGGCCAGAAGGTCAAACGCGGCCAGGAAATCGCGCTGTCGGGCATGAGCGGCACGACGGACTCGCCGAAGCTGCACTTCGAAGTGCGCAAGAACTCGGCCCCGGTCGATCCGTCCGGCTATCTCGAATAGTCGGGGGTTTCTCGAATAGAAGAAAAAAAGCAATTTGCGGGATGTCTGACCTCCAGTCCGCCCGCCGGCTCAGCCCGTTCCGCAAGGAACGGGCTTTTTCAGCTGTTTTCCCCGACTTAGTCCTTGAGTGGCTTGCCGAGCCGGCCGGCCAGGTCTTGGGTGAACTGCCAGGCGACGCGGCCCGAGCGGCTGCCGCGCGTCGTTGCCCATTCCAGCGCCTCGGCGCGTAGCTGCTCAGAATCCATGACTAGGCCATGGTGGCTGATATAGCCGTCGATCATGTCGAGATACTCGTCCTGTGAACATTTGTGGAAGCCGAGCCACAGGCCGAACCGGTCGGACAGCGACACTTTTTCCTCGACCGCTTCGGAAGGGTTGATGGCGGTCGAGCGCTCATTGTCGATCATGTCGCGCGGCAACAGATGGCGGCGGTTCGAGGTGGCATAGAAGATGACATTGACCGGGCGGCCCTCGACGCCGCCTTCGAGCGCTGCCTTCAGCGACTTGTAGGAGGTGTCGTCGTGGTCGAAGGAGAGGTCGTCGCAAAACAGGATGAAGCGGAAGGGGGCCGCCTTCAGCAATCCCATCAGCTTCGGCAGCGTGTCGATGTCCTCGCGGTGGATTTCGATCAGCTTCAACGGCAGGTCGGACTTGGCCTCGGCGTTGATCTGCGCATGCACGGCCTTGACCAGCGACGATTTGCCCATGCCGCGCGCCCCCCATAACAATACGTTGTTGGCCGCGTAGCCGGCGGCGAAGCGTTCGGTGTTGTCGACAAGGATGTCGCGGACGCGGTCGACGCCACGGATCAGGCCGATGTCGACGCGATTGACCTTGCGCACCGGCTCCAGATAGCCCGGATCGGCCTGCCAGACGAAACAATCGGCCTCGCCGAGGTCGGTTTGGGGCGCCGGCGGCGGGGCAAGGCGACTTACCGCCTCGATCAGCCGGTCGAGTTTCTGGTTCAAGGCTTCAATGCTGCTGTCGGTCATTGTTGTCTTTTGTTTTCGCGTTTTTGACGTGTGGGGGCGTGAAGCTGGCCGATTCCGTCTGATACAAAACCGGTTGCAACCTTTTGTTCGAGCGTGATCTTTTCCAAAAACCGGCTCGCGCTTTTCGCGATCCTGCTCTAACACGGCTCAACAGGCCGGAAAAGCAGCCGATTTGGCCGGCCGCGCAGTTGCATTGACAACTTTACCGACTATATTCCGGCCAAATTTCAAGGGGCCGCCAAATTGGCGGCTGTTTTCAAAATTCAGGAGTACCTCGATGTTCGTGACACCGGCATACGCCCAAGGCGTCGGCGCTTCTCCCGACATGTTCATCAGCATTTTGCCGTTTGTCCTGATTTTCGTGATCATGTATTTCCTGATCATCCGGCCGCAGCGCACGCAGCTGAAGAAGCGCGGCGAGATGCTGGCCGCCGTCCGTCGCGGCGACACGGTCGTCACCGGCGGCGGCTTCGTCGGCAAGGTGACCAAGGTGATCGACGACAACGAGCTCGAGGTCGACCTCGGCAATGGCTTGAAGGTGACGGCGCTGCGCTCGACGATCGCCGATGTGCGCGTCAAGGGCGAGCCGGTGGCCAACCAGAACGCCAAGAAATAATCCAATTTCAGGCGGAGCGATCCGCGGACACGCTCTGACGGACGACGCCATATGTTGTATTTCTCGCGCTTCAAGATGATCCTGATCTGGGTGGCCGTGGCCATCACGGTGATCCTCGCCGCGCCCAATCTCATCCCCGCAAGCACCTTGGCCCAACTGCCCAGTTGGGTGCCGAAACGTCAGATGACGCTCGGCCTCGATCTGCAGGGCGGTTCGCACATCCTGCTGGAGATGAACCAGAACGATCTGATCAAGGACCGGCTGGAGACGACGCGCGACGAAATCCGCACAATGCTGCGCGACGCCAAGATCGGCTATACCGGCCTTGCCGGCACGGGGCGGACCCTGCAGGTCCGCATCACCGATCCCGCCCAGCTCGATGCCGCCAAGGCGGCGCTGAAGACGCTGACCGATCCGGTCGCTGCCGGCCTGTTCACCGGCGGCTCCGTCCAGGAAATGACGCTCGACGATTCCGAGCCCGGCCTGCTCAAGTTCAACGTCACCGATGCCGGCATCAAATACCGCACGTCGACCGCGCTGACGCAGTCGATCGAGGTGGTCGAACGCCGCGTCAACGAACTCGGCACGACCGAACCGATCGTGCAGCGGCAGGGCGACGACCGTATCCTTGTCCAGGTGCCGGGTCTTCAGGACCCGCAAAGGCTGAAGGAAATCCTCGGCCAGACCGCCAAGCTGACCTTCCAGATGGTCGACCAGTCGATGCCGGTGCAGGACGCGCTCAACGGCCGTCCGCCCGCCGGCTCGTCGGTGCTGTATTCGCAGGACGATCCGCCGGTTCCGTATCTGATCGAGAACCGCGTCATCGTTTCGGGCGAAAACCTCGTCGATGCGCAGGCAACATACAATTCGCAGAACAACGAGCCGGTGGTTTCGTTCCGCTTCGATTCGAAAGGTGCGGCGCGTTTTGGCCAGGCGACTGCGCAGAATGTCGGCAAGCTGTTTGCCATCATCCTCGACAACCAGGTAATTTCGGCGCCGCAGATCCGTGAGCCGATTCTTGGCGGCACCGGCCAGATTTCCGGCAATTTCACCGCCCAGAGCGCCAATGACCTTGCGGTGCTGCTGCGCGCCGGTGCGTTGCCCGCGACGCTGACGGTGATCGAAGAGCGTACCGTTGGTCCGGGCCTCGGCCAGGATTCCATCCATGCCGGCAAGGTCGCCGGCATCATCGGCTCGATCCTTGTCGTCGTGTTCATGTTCGTCGCCTACGGTTTACTCGGCTTCCTCGCCAACATCGCGCTGGCGGTGCACGTGGCGATGATCGTCGGGGTGCTCTCGCTGCTCGGTGCGACGCTGACCTTGCCGGGTATCGCCGGTATCGTGCTGACCATCGGCATGGCGGTCGATTCCAACGTGCTGATTTACGAACGCATCCGCGAGGAGCGACGAGCCGGCCGCTCGGTGATCCAGGCGATTGATACCGGTTTCACCAAGGCGCTGGCGACCATCGTCGATTCCAACATCACCTCGCTGATCGCGACCGTGGTGCTGTTCTATCTCGGTACCGGACCGGTGAAGGGCTTTGCCATCACCTACGCCATCGGTATCCTGACGACCGTCTTCACCGCTTTCACCTTCACCCGGCTGCTGGTCTCGATCTGGCTGCGCCGGGCTCGCCCGAAGGAACTGCCGCGCGCGCCGGTGACCTTCGTCCCGCCCGGCACGAAAATTCCATTCATGGGCATCCGTCGCTGGACGTTCACGCTGTCAAGCGCGCTGTCGATCCTGTCGGTTGTGTTGTTCATGACGGTCGGCATCAACTACGGCATCGATTTCAAGGGCGGTTCGCTGATCGAGGTGCAGGCCAAGAGCGGCAATGCCGACCTCGCCGACCTCCGCGCGCGGCTGACCGAACTCAACATCGGTGAAGTCCAGGTCCAGCAGTTCGGTACGCCGAATGACGTGTTGATCCGTGTCGGGACGCAGGATGGCGGCGAGAATGCCGAACAGACCGTCATCGACAAGGTGCGTGGCGAGCTGCAGGACGCCTATGACTTCCGCCGCGTCGAAGTGGTGGGACCGACCGTCTCCGGAGAACTCGCCAAGCAAGGCACGATCGCCATGCTGATCGCGCTGCTCGGCATCCTGGTCTATGTCTGGTTTCGCTTCGAATGGCAGTTCGCGGTCGGCGCCATCGTGGCGACGGTGCACGACGTAGTCATGACTCTTGGCTTCTTCGTCATCACCGGGCTGGAGTTCAACCAGTCATCGCTGGCGGCGATCCTGACCATCATCGGCTATTCGCTGAACGATACGATCGTGGTCTATGACCGTGTTCGAGAGGATCTGCGAAAATACAAGCGCATGCCGCTGCCGCAACTCCTGAACAACGCCATCAACGAGACGCTGTCGAGAACGACGCTGACATCGGTGACGACGATCCTGGCGCTGCTGGCGCTGGTGCTGTTCGGCGGCGAGGTGATCCGCTCGTTCACCATGGCCATGCTGTTCGGCGTCGTCTTCGGCACCTATTCCTCGATCTTCATCGCCGCACCGCTGCTGATCCTGTTCAAGCTGCGGCCGCAGGCTTCGGCCGACGAGGAGAAGCCGGTCAATGGCGGCAAGGCGGTCGCGACCTGACGCGTCGCCCCG
The DNA here is from genome assembly GCF_003997495.1 of Mesorhizobium sp. M7A.F.Ca.US.008.03.1.1. GTDB lineage: Bacteria > Pseudomonadota > Alphaproteobacteria > Rhizobiales > Rhizobiaceae > Mesorhizobium. The sequence continues at coordinate 245,660 of NZ_RZRU01000008.1, forward strand.
AAGGGGTATAACGGTGACCAGCAAAGGCATCGTCATCCGCGAGGCGCATTTTCCGGGCCGCGCACCGATCGAAGCCTATGGCAATGGCGGGTTCCGTTTTGCCGACATGTCGCATCGTGGCTCGCTGCTCTGTCTGCCATCCGGCATCCATGGCTGGGAACCGGCTGATCCTCTGGTGCTGACGGTGGCGGATTTCGACAGGCTGCTGGCCGAGGCCGACAAGGTCGAGATCCTGCTGGTCGGCATGGGCAGGGATCTCAGGCCATTGCCCGCCGCATTGCGGGCCGCGCTGAAGGCCGCCGGCATTGCATCCGACCCGATGTCGACGGGGGCCGCCGTGCGGACCTACAATGTCCTTCTGGCGGAAGAGCGCGCGGTGGCTGCGGCGCTCATTGCCGTCGATTGACATGTCTCGAAGCGCTGAAATCGTCATGGACGCGGTGCGCGTCGCCGACCATGACCGCTATCTGACCGCGCTCTACGCGCCGGACGACAAGCGCGACGCGCTGTTTTCGCTCTACGCCTTCAATGCAGAGATATCAGGCATCCGCGATCGCATCCATGAGGCACTGCCGGGCGAAGTGCGGCTGCAATGGTGGCGCGATGTCATTGCCGCAGGCGGAGAGGCGGGCGCCGGCCATCCCACAGCCGAAGCCTTGAATGCCACCATAGCGACATTCGGCCTGCCGAAGCCGGCCTTCGCGAACATGCTCGATGCGCGCATCTTCGACCTCTACGACGACCCGGTGCCGTCGCGCACCGATCTGGAGGGCTATTGCGGCGAGACGGCCGCAGCACTCATCCAGCTTGCGGCGATGGTGCTCGATCCCGGCGAGGCGCCACGCTTTGCCGAATTGGCGGGCAGGGCAGGCTGCGCGCAAGCGATGACCGGCCTGCTGCTGCTGCTGCCGCTGCATCGCCGGCGCGGACAATGTTTTGTCCCGGCCGATATTCTGGCGGCGGCGGGATCGTCGCCGGAAGAATTCGTTGCCGGCGACGGTGGACCCGGCGCCAAACGCGCGGTGGCGGCGATGATGGCGCTGGCACGGGAACATCTTTCCGCCTTCGAGCAAGGCGCACCGGCTCTGCCGGTTTCGCTGCGTCCTGCATTCCTGCCGCTCGCCCTGTCACGTGCCTATCTCGGCAAAATGGAGAATGGTTCGCCGCTCGAAGGCGTGGCGCGGCTGTCGGCCTTGCGCCGGCATTGGCTGCTGCTGCGTCGCGCGAGCAAGGGCTGGCCCGCACTTTGACGTAAACGTCAATCATGCTAAAGTCTCCGTGCCAAAACTGTTGCCGCAGAACGACAGGCCGGCCCGGAGGAGATTCATGAGCTTGCCCATATTGGTAGCGATCGTTACCTTCGGCATCGCGCTGTCGGTTGCGGCGGTGCATTTCACCGGCGGCAGCAAGACGGCGACGCTCAGCAGTGCCGCTCACGCAGTGAGCCGATTCGCCGAAGATTTTCCCGACGAGATCGTTGCGGCGGCCCGCCTGACAACAGATGCCGGGACCGCGTTTCTGGATATCGGGCGAGGGCGCTTCGGTATCGTTCACTGCATCGGCGACTGCTTCTTGACCCGCATCGTCACGCCTCAAGATGTCGTGGTTTTGAACGCCGGAGACGTGAATACGGTCTTGTTCCGGCTCGCCGATTTCACCTGGAAGGGCGGCCGCTTCCGCTTTGCCGATGCAGCCGATGCGCAAGGCTTGCTGAAAAAGCTCGAGCCGCAACATTCGAATTCCGCCAAGGAGGCCGCGTGATGGACAGCTACGATTTCCCGCAAGTCACGCAGCTCGCCATCCCGTTCTTCGTTGTCGCGATACTGATCGAGCTTTGGCTGGTGCGCACCGGCCGTGCCAAGGGTTCGTTCGAGACGCGCGACACCTTGACCAGCCTGATGATGGGCACAGGCAATGTCGTTGCCGGGCTGCTGCTTGGCGTCGTGTCCTACTGGGCGCTGCTGTGGCTCTGGCAATTCCGCGTCTTCAATCTCGGCCTGTCGGTCTGGGTGTTCCTCGCCGCCTTCCTGCTCGATGATCTGCGCTACTACGTCTATCATCGCATCGCGCACCGGGTGCGCTGGGTGTGGGCGGAGCACGTCAACCACCATTCCAGCCAGCACTACAATCTGTCGACGGCGTTGCGGCAGAGCTGGACCGGCCTGTTCACCTTCATGTTCGTTTTGCAGGAGCCGCCGGTGCTGCTCGGATTCCACCCCGCGGTGATTGCCTTCACCTTCGGCTTCAACCTGGTCTGGCAGTTCTGGATCCACACCGAGACGATCGGCAAAATGTGGGGCTGGTTCGAATTCGTCTTCAACACGCCGTCACACCACCGCGTCCACCACGCCACCAATCCGCGCTATCTCGACGCCAACTACGCCGGCACGCTGATCATCTGGGACCGCATGTTCGGCACCTTCGTCGAGGAGCTGGAAGAAGACCGGCCGCGCTATGGCATCGTCAGGAATCTCGGCACCTTCAATCCGCTGAAAGTGGCATTCCATGAATGGATCGGCATGTTCAGGGACGCCTTTGCGCCGGGTCTGACCTTGAGCAACCGCGTGAATTATCTGATCAAGCCGCCAGGCTGGAGCCATGACGGCTCGCGCGAAACCTCGGAGAGTCTGAAGGCCGCCTATGTCAGGCGAAATCCCGGCGAGGCGGGCAAGCCGGGGCTGCCGGCGGCGAGTGTCGAACCGGCCGAATAACTATGGCCTCAGGACGGTTCGCTCGATCCGCCATCGCGCATCAGCGCTTCGTAGTCGCGACCGCCGTAGAAAACGTTGACGATGCAAATGACATCGCTCTCGCTCTGGCAACGCTCCTTGATCCGATCCACGAAACCATTGGCGATGTTTTCGCTGCCACTGTTCTCAAGGATGTAGGTGCCAATCGCGTCCAGATCGGAGATCGCGTTTTCGCTAAGAACGACGGTGAGACGCCGGATCATCGCTCTCTCTCGCCAGTTGCGAAATCCGGCTCTTTACACGGTCGATCGCCTCGTCGAGCGGAACAGCAGGCCTCGTGTCCTCGATCGATGCCTTCACCCGCGCCCTGATCGACGCCATGCGCTCGGCATGTTCCTCCTCTTCGCGCTGGAAAGCGCGAAGCGCTGCACGGATGACTTCACTGGCCGAACCGAAGGAGCCGTCCTCTACTTTTTCGCGGATCATACGCGCCATAGCGGGCGTGACGGTGACCGACAGTTTCTCGGCGGATTCCATGGATGCTTCTCTTATGTATAAAGTAGGATAGTATCCTACTTACTGCCAGAGGTCCAATCAGAAGGCGAAGCCGTCTATTCCGCGGCTTCGGCCGCTTGCGCCGCCAACCCCAACCATTGCCGGCAATCGGCGCGTGCGCGCGATGTGATAGCGTGCCGCTTGGCGACGGTCTTGTCCTTGCCGCGCATGCGTTTGCCCTCGGTCTTCGGCGCCTCGACGGGCGGGAACAGGCCGAAATTGACATTCATCGGCTGAAACGAGCGCTTGCCCGGTTCGTCATCGGAGACGATATGGCCACCGGTGATGTGGTTGAGCAGCGCGCCGAAAGCCGTGGTGAGCGGTGGCAGCGAGGGTGCATGGCCGAGCCGCTCAGTGGCGGCGAAGCGGCCGGCGAGCAGGCCGATCGCAGCGCTCTCGACATACCCTTCGCAGCCGGTGATCTGGCCGGCAAAACGCAGGCCAGGACGCGACTTCAGTTGCAGCGAAGCATCGAGCAAGGTCGGCGAGTTGATGTAGGTGTTGCGGTGCAGGCCGCCGAGGCGGGCGAAGTCGGCGTTTTCGAGACCCGGTATGGTGCGGAACACGCGCACCTGCTCGGCATGCTTCAACTTGGTCTGAAAACCGACCATGTTGTAGAGCGTGCCCAGCGCATTGTCTTGCCGCAGCTGGACGACGGCATAGGCTTTTACATCAGGATTGTGGGCGTTGGTCAGTCCCATCGGTTTCATCGGCCCGTAGCGCAGCGTCTCGACACCGCGCTCGGCCATGATTTCGATCGGCAGGCAGCCGTCGAAATAGGGCGTGCCTTCCCATTGCTTGAATTCGGTTTTCTGGCCGTCGACCAGCGCTTGCACGAAGGCAAGGTACTGGTCCTTGTCCATCGGACAATTGATGTAGTCCTTGCCGGTGCCGCCTGGCCCGACCTTGTCGTAGCGCGACTGGAACCAGCAGGTATTCATGTCGATCGTGTCGAAATGGATGATCGGCGCAATGGCGTCGAAGAAGGCGAGCGCATCGGCGCCGGTCGCTTCCGCGATCGACCGGGCAAGCCCGGGGGCGGTCAACGGACCCGTGGCAACGATCGCCTGGTCCCAATCCGTCGGCGGCAGACTTGGCACTTCCTCGCGCCGGATGGTGATCAGCGGGTGTGCTTCGACTTTTTTCGTCACGGCCTCGGCGAATCCGTCGCGATCGACGGCAAGCGCACCGCCGGCCGGAACCTGGTTGGCGTCGCCTGCGCTCATGATCAACGAGCCGGCCAGCCGCATTTCGGCGTGCAGCAGGCCAACGGCGTTGTTGTCGGCATCGTCGGAGCGGAAGGAATTGGAACAGACAAGCTCGGCCAGGCTGTCGGTCTTGTGCGCATCGGTGCCGCGAACGGGCCGCATTTCATGCAGGATGACGGGCACGCCGGCCTGCGCTGCCTGCCATGCGGCTTCGGAACCGGCGAGGCCGCCGCCGATGATGTGGATTGGGTTTTTGCTCATGAACGCCGGAATAATCGCTTGGTGCGGCGATTGCAATTGCCGTGCGCGGTGCGAGCAAACAGCTGCTGATGGGAGCGCCCCCTGAAAACAACAACACCCGCCGGGGGAGGAGGTCCGGCGGGTGTCGTTTTTGGGGCCGACCCTCGGGAGGAGGTGAAGGCCGACCGTATTCGTCATCGCCGGGGAGGAGGTCGGCTTTGACGAAATTCCTTTCGCCGTTTGAAAAGGGGCGAAACCTTTGGGGCAAAATCGCTTTGCCCGGGGAAACAGCGCCCGCCGCGGGAGGAGGTGCGGCGGGCGCCGTTTTTGTGGTCAACCCTTGGGAGGAGGTAAGGGATGACCGTATCCGTCAAGGTCGGGGAGGAGGTCGACCTTGCCGAAATTCTGTCTAGATCGCCTGGCGGGCGATGATCTTGATTTCGTCGCGGACGATACCGAGATCATGCAGCTGGCGGTTGGAAAGGCGACCCAGCTCGGTAACCGTCTCGCGATAAACGCGCCAGTTACGATAGTTGCGGATCAGGTTCATTGTCGTTCTCTTTTTCAAACTGGTTCGGACCATTCGCGGTCCGAAGAATTAGACCGCCTTGCGAGCGACGTAAGGAATGTCGCTGCGGCTGATGCCGAGGTCGGTCAGTTCACGGTTGCTCAGGCGGCTCAGCTCGGACACGGTGTCCCTGTAGCGGCGCCAGTTGCGGTAGTTGCGGATCAGGTTCATGGTAGTTCTCGTTTCGTCTTTCTTGCGGATCATTCCGTTTGTGTACGAACTATAAATAGGCGGACCCATATCGATTTAAAAGCGCTATGGCTGCATGGCAGCAATGCAAATTGTGCAATGCAGCATTAACGAGCGTTCACGGACCTGACACAAAGAAACCCGAATCGGAAAATGCCGTAGCGTCAGCGGTTTGACCGGATCGGCTGAAAAAAAGACCGAACTGGGGGAGATGCAGCATGGCGAGCTATTCGTCGCGGGTCAGGGCGGATATTGCGCGTTGGCTGCAGGCCGGGCTGATCGACGCCGCCATTGCCGATTCGCTTTCGCGCGACGTCGAGGCCAACGAGCGCAAGTCGCTCAGCTTCGGCTCTATCCTGGCGATGATGGCTGCCTTGCTGTTCGGCGCTGCCATCCTGATTTTCGTCGCCGCCAATTGGGACGCGATCCCGCGGCTGGCGCGCGTTCTGGCACTGTTTGCCGTCATCCTGGGCGGCTATGTCGGCGGCGCGCTGTTGAAGATGCGCAACCATGCGGCGATCGGGGAAGCGCTGTGGATCGTGGCGGCTGCGGCTTTCGGGGGCTCGATCGCGCTGATCGGCCAGATGTATCATCTCTCGGGCGACGAGGCCTCGGCTCTGGTCACCTGGGGCGCCGGCACGGCGCTGGCGGCGGTTGCGCTGCGTTCTAATCCGCTGACGGTCGCTTCGGTCGGTATCGCCGATGCCTGGCTGTTCCTCAAAGGCTTCGACTACTACAGCCGCAGCGAATTTCCGCATGCCTTCGTGATCATGGCGATCGTGCTGTTTGCCGTCTCGTTCTGGACCCGCAGCCAGGCGGCGCGCCACCTGATCATCCTGTCGGTTCTGTTCTATCTTGTGCTGCTCGTCACCAACCACGACACGCTGCAGGTGGCGATCCCGCTGGTCGTCGTCTCGGCGCTGCTGTTCGCGGCCTCGGTCTTCGCGCCGGATCCGGTCAACCGGGTCGTGCAGCTCGGCGGCCGCTTGCCCTTGCACGCACTGCTCGGCTTCCTCACCGGCCTCGCAATGATCCAGTTCGAACTCGCCGACGAGAGCACCTACAACAGCGGTTTCGCCCTCGCTTCGGTGATCGCGCTGGCCGGCATCGTCGCCGCAATCGTGCTGGCGGGACGGGAGAGCCGCGGTTTGCGCTGGCTTGCCTATCTTGGCTTCGCCTTCGAACTTGCCATCATCTATGTGGTGACCCTGCAATCGATACTCGATACGGCCGGTTTCTTCCTGGCCGCCGCGGTGCTGCTCGGCATCCTTGCGATCGTCATCATCCGCGTGGAAAAACGCATGAAGGGCCCAGATGCCAAAGGAGCCACGGCATGATCACCGGGAAAAGGCTTGTCATCTCGGCACTGGTGCTGGCGCTCGTCCAGATCGGCTTCCTGAGCTGGATCATCGCGGGCCGGGCAGCGATCCTGCGCAACGGCAAGGAAGTGCTGCTGAAGATCGAACCTGTCGATCCGCGCGACCTCCCGCGCGGCGACTATATTATCCTGGGCTACGAGATTTCGCGCATCCCGGTGAAAATGATCGCCAACATTCCGCCCGACAAATTTTCAAGCGACGACACCTCGATTGTGGTGCGCCTGAAGAAGGGCGCCGACGGCTATTGGCAGCCGACGGCCGCCTGGTTCGGCAAGGCGCCAACGCCGGCCGCGGCCGACGAAGCCGATATATCAGGCCACGTCGCCGAGGGCTGGGACCTTCGCGGCGAAGAGGCGACCATCGCGCCGGACTACGGCATCGAGCGCTTCTATCTGCCGGAAGGCGAGGGGATGGCGATCCAGAACGACATGCGGGTGCGGCCATTCGGCATCCGTCTTGCGCTCGCCGGCGACGGCACCGCGCAGATCAAGGCGCTGGTCGACGGCGACAAGACGCTGTTCGAGGAACCACTCTACTAAGTCCCTTATTTTCAGTGGTGTGAAGCATGCCAGTTTGCCTGTCGAAGCGTGATGACATCAACCTCGACACTGTTTTCCGCGTCGCCTGGAAGAAGGACACGGTGGAGATCGGCGAGAAGGCCTTGCAGCGCATCGCCGAATGCCGCGCCTCGTTTCTCAGGCTGATTGAATCCGATCCGCCACCCGTCATCTACGGCGTCACAACCGCCATGGGGGAATTGGCAAGCCGAAAGCTCGAAGCTGACGAGCGTGATCGCCATGCGCGCATCAAGGCGTTTGCCGCCGCCACCTCGTTCGGCGATCCCTTGCCGGATCGCGTGGTCAGGGCGATCGTGCTTGCCCGCCTGGCGAACTTCATCGAGGGCAACGCCGCCACAACGCCGCGCATCGCGCTTGCCGTGGCCGCAATGCTCGACGGTGGGCCGATGCCGACGGTGCCGGCCTCCGGCCAGGGCGGCGCCGGTGAGATCCTGGCGCTCTACCCCTTGTTTGCAGAACTTTCGACGCGCTTCGACCTCGAGGTCAAGGAACGCGGCTCGCTCATCAACGGCTCGCCTTGCGCTGCCGCTCTGGTGGCCGACGCAGCGCTCGCGGCGCGCCGTCGCATTCGCATGGCGCACCAGGTGTTCGCGCTGTCGATCGAGGCGTTTCGTGCCCCGCTCGAACACTATGACGCCTCCCTCGACACGCTCTGGGGCGATGAGCATGAGGCCGCAGCCCTGCAGGGTTTGCGGGAATTTCTGGTCGGCGCCGGCGATGGGCGACGCAATTATCAGGCGCCGGTCAGCTACCGCATCGTGCCGCGCGTCCTCGGCCAGGCGCATCGTGCGCTGTCGTTGGCCGAGCGGGCGGCCGATGTGTCGCTGGCCTCGATATCGGACAATCCGGTCTATATCCCGCCCGACGATGCACATCCGCTCGGCCGTTGCATCAGCACCGGCGGCTATCACAACGCCATGGCGACGCCGGCGCTGGACGATCTGGCGGCGATATGGGCCGATATCTGCCTGCTCTGCGACCGCCACGCCTCAAAACTCCTCAACGGCAAGGTGTCGCTGCTGCCGGATCTCCTGATGACCGGACGTCACTCAGCCGACAGCGATGGCCATGGCAATGTCGGCTATGTGCCGATGGCGATCACCGGCTATCTCGAACAGGCCAAGCTGGCAGCGCAACGTACCTTCATTCCGGGCACGGAATCGGCCGGCGCGGGGCAGGACGACGTCGCCACGACGGCGTTCTTCGCATGACCAAGGAAGCGACCGCCGGCCGCTGCGTCGATGCGGCCATGGCGATGCTGGCAATGATCGCCTCGCAGGCGCTGCACGTCACCGAACGCACGCCGCCGCCGGCACTGCGCTCCTTCGTCGATCAAATCAGAGCTATCGTGCCGCCTGTCGGCGCCGATCGCGTGCTGGGGCCGGAGCTTGCCAGGTTGGCGGAATGGTTCACTGAGAAAGTGTTCGAGGCGTAGAGATGCCGGAACAAGGCGTGGCCGGTGAAATTGGTGCGCCTGAACGGATGAAGTTCGAACCTGCCGAGCTTCAGGTGGCCCGCCACCCGAAGCTCGAAGAGCGGAGGGTGGTGCGGACGACGGGAATCGAACCCGTACGATCAGAGATCGAGGGATTTTAAGTCCCTTGCGTCTACCAATTCCGCCACGTCCGCAGGCCAGCCCTTTTCAGACGCCAGACACAGGCCGTCAAGTCGTGTTGTTGAGCGTGCGCCGAACGTGCAAACAGACCGGGCGACTTGATGATACTGGCGCGATCACGGAATTATCGACGCGGCGGGTAGTGGTAGGATGCCTGTGTGGTGGATTTCATCCGCCAAGGCCGGCGCCTCTCAGGCCCAACCCATTCCCCCCGCCCACTGGGAGCGTCGGCCGCCCTTCCATGAAAGAGCCCCTTGGGTGGTTGCCTGGGCCGGCAGCGTCGCGATTGTGGCCCTGCTCAGAACTTGTAACTCAAATTGATCCCGACCGCATTCAGCTTCACGTTCTGATCGCGATCGTTAAAAGGTTCTGCCACCTCGTAGTGTTCGGAGCCGAAATCATAGTAGCGATACTGCGCGCCGACGACGAACTTGTCGGTCAGCGCGTAGTCGACGCCGGCACCCACGGTCCAGCCGACATTCGTGCGCGTGCTCGCGAACGCCGGGCCTGCGACTTGCGATGTTTCGATGCCGGCAAAGGCAACGCCGCCAATGCCGTAAACCAGCAGGCGATCCATGGCGTAGCCAGCTTTGGCGTTGACCGACCCGAACCACTTGATGTCGGTGCCAAATGGGCTTCCCAGGCCCGATTCCGCTGTGCCGCCGATGGAGGAATAGTTGAGGTCCGCCTCGGCGCCGAGCACCGCCTGGTCGAACTGCCACAGGCCGGCGACATGGCCGCCGATGAAACCGCCGTCAATGTCGGGCGTGATGGAAAACGGCGCGCCTTCCGTCACTGAAATATCGGATTGGCCCCAGCCATAGCCGGCCTGCAGACCGGCGTAGTAGCCTGTCCAGTCGAAGCCGGGCGCGGTCATCGGCAAGCCGACCGTTGGGTCGGCTGCAAAAGCCGGCGCGGCCAGAGCGGCAAGAAAACCGGCACTTGCGATCATCAGGCGACGCATCGAACTCCCCGAAATGATGATTCAGAAAGATCGCTAGAAGGATAACCGCATTCGCCGCAATCGCAATCCCCCTGTCGCCGCACAGAATCCTCTACTTGGCGTCGATGAAGTCCAGCACAGCCTGGCTATATTCATCCGGCGCTTGCAGCATGGCGAAATGACTGGCGTTGGGCAGAACGATCAGCTTCGCGCCCGGGATGACGGAGGCGATGTATTCGGTGTGTTCGCGCTTGATCGCCTCATCATGGTCGCCTGCCACGATCGCCGTCGGCGTGGTTATCTCAGCGAGCTGTTCCTTGGTCCACGCCGGCTCGCTCTCCCACATATGGCTCATCTGCGCCACGAAGGCGTCATACTGGTCCGGCGTCTTCGACATCTTCTTGTAGTCGCGGCCGGAACGGTCGATGTAGGCGGCAAAGGTCTTGTTGGTCATCACGCCCGGATCGAGGCCATCGGTGGTTACGTTGGCGGCTTGGGCAAAGAGCCTTGTCAGCCGCTCCGGATGATGCAGTGCGATGTCGATACCGATAATGCCGCCATCGCTCCAGCCGACAAGCGCGGTCTTGTCGATCTTCAGGTAGTCGAGCAGCGCCAGATAGTCCGACGCCATCAAGTCGTAGCCGTAAGGCTGCTCGGTGCGGGTGGAGCGACCGTGGCCGCGGCTGTCGGCGACTATCACCTTGTGCGTTTTGGAAAGCGTGGCCACCTGGCTGGCCCAGATATCGGCGTGGCCGAGGCCGCCATGGATGAGCAGTACCGGGTCGCCCGCGCCGAAAACGGCGTAGTACATCTGGATGCCGTTCACCGGCGCATATCCGCTCTGATCAGGTTTGGGCATGGCCGCCGGCTCCGGCAAGGTCTGCCAACGTTCCTCGGCGACAGCAAAAGTGGTCGACGCAGCGAATAAGATGACGATGGCGAACGCTTTCCAAAAACGGGTCATGTTTTCCCTCAAATGGCTCGGTCCGCGGTCAGCATCGCGTTTTAGCCGGATTAGTCAACAAGCCCGGCCTGCCGCCGGATGTCGGACCAACGGCTCTGGCGGCGCCCGCCTACATTTGCGACACTGGCCGCAATCGAGGAATCGCCAATGACGAAAGCCAAGCCCGCAAGGCCCGCGAAACCCAGACCATGGACCGAGATGGCGACACATCTGGTCGATGTCGCCATGGGGCGGAAGCCCGCTGACCTGGTCGTGCGCAACGGCCGCTGGGTGAATGTCCATTCGGGGGAGATCATCGCCGGTACCGACATCGCCATTGCCGGCGGCCGCTTCGCTTATTGCGGGCCGAATGCCAGCCATGCCATCGGCCAGGGCACCAAGGTGGTCGACGCCGGCGGGCGCTATCTGGTGCCCGGCCTCTGCGACGCGCATATGCATGTCGAAAGCGGCATGGTGACGGTGACCGAGTTCTGCCGTGCCGTCATTCCGCACGGCACCACCTCGATGTTCATCGACCCGCACGAGATCGCCAATGTGCTGGGCCTGCCCGGCGTGCGGTTGATGCATGACGAGGCCGTTGCCATGCCCATCAACGTGCATGTGCAGATGCCCTCCTGCGTGCCCTCGGCACCAGGGTTGGAACACGCCGGCGCCGAGCTGACCGTCGCCGATGTCGCGGAAGCGATGACCTGGGAGAACATTATCGGCTTGGGCGAAGTGATGAATTTTCCCGGTGTCGCCGCCAATGATCCTGTCATGTCGGGCGAGATCGCGGCGACGGTCAATGCAGGCAAGACGGTCGGCGGCCACTATGCCTCGCGCGATCTCGGCCTGCCGTTCCATGGCTATGTCGCCGGCGGCCCCGAGGACGATCATGAGGGCACGCGCGCCGAGGATGCCATCGCCCGCGTGCGCCAGGGCATGAAGGCGATGCTGCGGCTGGGTTCAGCCTGGTACGACGTCGCCTCGCAGATCAAGGCGGTGACGGAGAGCGGCATCGATCCGCGCAACTTCATCCTGTGCACCGACGACAGCCATTCCGGCACGCTGGTCCAGGAGGGCCATATGGACCGCGTGGTGCGCCACGCCATTCAACAGGGGTTGAAGCCGGTGACGGCGATCCAGATGGCGACGCTCAACACCGCCCAGCATTTCAAACTGGAGCGCGAGATCGGCTCGATCGCGCCGGGCCGGTTGGCCGACCTGCTGATCGTCTCGGATCTCGCCGCAATGACCATCGACGAGGTCTATGCACGCGGCGTCAGGCTGGCCAAGGGCGGCAAGCTCGAAATCGACATTCCGGCCTATGATTACCCGAAGACGGCGAAGAACACCGTCAAGCTCGGCAAGAAGCTGAAGGGCGACGACTTCGATATCGCCGCCCCCAAGGGCGCCAATGAGGTGCGGGTGCGTGTCATCGGCGTCATCGAGAACCAGGCGCCGACGCGCGCGCTGGAGGCCGATCTGCCGGTCGAGGACGGGCTGGTCGCCATGGACCGCCGCAACGACATCTGCCAGATCGCGCTGGTCGAGCGCCACAGGGGCACGGGCGGCGTCACCAACGCCTTCGTTTCCGGCTTCGGCTATATGGGCGACTGCGCCATGGCGTCCAGCGTGGCGCATGACGCCCACCACATCATCTGCGTCGGCACCAACAAGCAGGACATGGCGCTGGCGGTAAACCGCCTGGGCGAAGTCGGTGGCGGCGTCGTGCTGTTCTCCAAGGGCAAGGAATTGGCGCTGGTCGAAATGCCGATCGCCGGGCTGATGTCGGACGAGCGGGCGGAAATCGTCGCGGCCAAGGCCGAGAAGCTGACCGAGGCAATGCGCAAGATGGGCTGTTCGTTGAACAACGCCTACATGCAGCACTCGCTGCTGGCGCTGGTCGTCATTCCCGAACTCAGGATTTCGGACGTCGGCTTGATCGACGTGACGACCTTCCAAAAGGTCGATCTGTTCGTTTGAGATCAGCCGTCGGCGCTCGGCTCCTTTACCCGCCGGTGGCGATGGTCAGCACCTTGAACGGCGTGGTGATGACGATCTCGGCGACCGAGCCGACGGCCTTGCCGAGGCCCTGGCCGAGATTGTTGAGCTGTGTCGCGTCGGGTTCGTCCGCGGCCAGGCCAGCCGGTGCTCGCAGCCGGTCGCCGAGCAGTTGCACCAGCATCGGGTTGTCGGCGAATTTGGCGTGGTTGAGGCGGTCACCGCCCTTGGCCTGGGAAAGATCGACCACCGACACGCCGTAGCTGGCGAGGTCGGCCGCATCGCCGTAATCGCCGACGCGCGGCTTGTCGCCCGAGATCAGGGACGAGAGCTTGAGAGCCCGGTCATCCGCCGAGAGCAGGATGGCGAATGGCTTGTCGGGTTTGCCGTAGCGGATCATCTGCTTCTTGAAGACGTCGACATCGATGTCGGGCGAGGCCAGGATGACATAGCCGAGCTTGCCGCCGAGATCGCGGTCGCCGGTGATGGCGAGCTGGCGCAGTGCCTCCATGGTCACCCAGGTTCCCATCGAATGGGCAATAACGTCGATGCTTTTGACCTTGGTCTTGGCCAGCATCCGGAGCGTCGCCTCGAGGTCGTCGCGCGCCGCGTTGGCGCTTTCCTTGTCGTAGATGTAACCCGTGGTCTTGCCGCTCGAAGCCCATGAGAACAGCACCGGGGTGCCGGGATATTTCGTGTCGTGCGCGATCTGCGTCAGTCGGTAGATGCCGTCATCGAAACCGTTGTTGAAGCCGTGCACGAAAACCAGCGCACGGTCGCCGCGCATGGAAACGTCGGCGCCGACCGCCTTGGCGAACTGTGGCGCGCCTTCGTAGAAGGTGACGTCCTTGGCGGTAAAATCCTTGGCAGGATTGCTATTTGCGGATCCCTTGGCCCGTTCGATGGCGCCGACCTGATGGCTTTTCGGAACGGTGACATCGACACGGGCAAAGCTGGTGGTCAGCGAGCGATCGCCGTCGTACACCTGTCGCGGATCCTTGGTTGCCCTCTGGCGGGTGGTGGCGACGAAGATCTCATGCGTGGCCGCGATGTCGGAAGCGGGCACCGAGACCGTCGTCGTGTTGAGCAGGTCGTGCGTTTTCCCGCCAGCGCAGCCGGTGAGAGCGAGCGCCAATGCAACGACGAGGTAGCTCTTCGAACGCACGGTCACACGCAGGCTCCCGCAAAAGGGGACGTCAAACGCGTGACGTCGCTGGCTATTCCGATAAGGCCAGAGACCGGCGCGGTCCAGTTCAAAGTGAACCCACACGTCCGCGATGCCGGGCAGGCACGGCGAAAACCGCGGGACCGCACCTATTGGCCAAGCAGGCTGATGCGGTCGGTCACGTCACGGTCGCTGGCAAAGCCGTCGTCCTCGCGCAGCCGCTGGCCGATCATTTTCACCAGCGTCGGATTGTCGGCGAACTTCGTATGGTTGAAGCTGTCCGATCCCTTGACCTTGGACAGGTCGACGACCGTCACGCCATAGGAGGCAAGATCGGCGGCATCCTTGTAGTCGCCGACGCGCGGCCGTGAACCGGCGATCAGGCCGGAGAGCCGCAGCGCGCGGTCGTCGTCCGACAACAGCAGGATGAACGGCTTGTCGGGTTTGCCATAGCGCCGCATCTGGCTCTTGAACACGTCGACATCGATGTCGGGCGAGGCCAGCACCACGTCGCCGAGCTTGCCGCCGAGATCGCGGTCGCCGGTGATGGCCATCTGGCGCAGCGTTTCCATGGTGACCCAGGTTCCGAGCGAATGCGCGACGATGTCGATGCGCCGCGCGCCGGACTGCTCCAGCATCCTGAGCGTCACTTCCAGCTGGTCGCGGGCAGCGCTGGCGCTTTCCTTGTCATAGACATAGTCGGTGGTCCTGGCGCCCGATGCCCAGGAAAACAGCACGGGCGTGCCGGGATAGCCGGAATCATGGACGATCTGGGTCAGGCGATAGACGGCGGCATCGAAGCCGGTGTTGTAGCCATGCACGAAGACCATGACGCGGCCGCCGCGCGCCGCGATGTCGGCGTTGAGCGCGCTTGAGAATTTCGGCTGCGTGTCGTAGCCGACGACTTCGGACGCCATGAAGTACTTCGCCGGGTCGTCCGATTTGCCGCGCGAGCGGCGCTCGATCTGGCCGGTCTTGTGAAGCCCCGGAACGGTGACGTTGACGCGGGCATAGTTCAGCGTCGCCGACCGTTCGCCGTCGAAAACCTTGTTGGGATCGTCGGATTTCTTGCGCGTCGTGGCGATGAAGATCGAGTGGTTTCCGGCGATCTCCGTCACCGGCGCGGACACCATGGCGCTGCCCAGCAATTCCTGTGTTTGCTGGCCGGCGCAGCCGGCGACGAACAAGGCCAGGACAACGGTAAAAATCTTCTTCAAAGGCACGCCTGAATTTCCAACTCCGGCCGAAAGGCCTGTCTATCCTTACGATACCTCCCGGACAGGCAGAGTGCGGCAGAACTAAGTCCTGTCGAGTCGAAATGTGATCGGCGCCCCGCTGCGGCCATCGCAGTGTTGCGCGAAAGCCAAAATGGCGGGAAACGCCTGCGTGATGCGCGCAATGAGCGGCGTCGCCGCCGGTCTACCAATTCCCGCAGAGATAGCCATTTCAAGCCGCCCGATGCGAGGGGACATGAGAATGCACCCACAAGTAGCTGAAAATATTCCGTAAAATTTCCGCTCGGAAGGACGCACATGATGGACGATGGCGCCGCGTAGCCGGATATGCAATAGGCGGGCTCGCGCCGCACCTGGTCCCGGCGCTCAACAACCGAACGTCCGCAACCCGATCAATGATAGAGCTCCGTGGACAGCATGCAACGCAAGGTGGTTTTCCCCAAGGGTGGTTTCCGATGAACAGCTTCTCTTCCCGCGTTGCCGCCGCTGCCGCCGCGATCCGCCAGATCTTCCCCGAAACGCCGCTGCAGGAAAACGATTATCTGTCGAAAAAGACCGGTGCGCGGGTGCTGTTGAAGCGCGAGGATCTGTCGCCGGTCCGCTCCTACAAGATTCGCGGCGCCTTCAATTTCTTCCGCAAGACACTGGCGGCCGGCAACGAGGCTGAACTGTTCGTCTGCGCGTCCGCCGGCAACCACGCGCAGGGCTTTGCTTTCGTCTGCCGCCATTTCGGCAGGCGAGGCGTCGTGTTCATGCCGGTGACGACGCCGCAGCAGAAGATCGACAAGACCAAGCTGTTCGGCGGCGATTTCATCGAGATCAGACTGGTCGGCGATTTCTTCGACGACTGCTATCGCGCTGCCCTGGAATTCACCGACAGTTCCGGCGCCCATATGGTGCCCCCCTTCGATCACAAGGACATCATCGAGGGCCAGGCAACCGTCGCCTACGAGATCGCGGACCAGATGCCGGGCGCCCGCATGCCCGATATCGTCATGCTGCCGGTCGGCGGTGGCGGACTTGCCGCGGGCGTCACCCACTATTTCGCCGATCAGGGCAGGGAAGCACGCTTCGTCTTCTGCGAACCGGCAGGCGCGCCGAGCCTGCGCGAGAGCCTCGCAGCGGGAAAACGGCTCAAGCTCGCCAAGGTCGACAATTTCGTCGATGGCGCCGCGGTGGCCGAGATCGGCCGCGAGCCGTTGCGTCATC
The DNA here is from genome assembly GCF_003997495.1 of Mesorhizobium sp. M7A.F.Ca.US.008.03.1.1. Lineage (GTDB taxonomy): Bacteria > Pseudomonadota > Alphaproteobacteria > Rhizobiales > Rhizobiaceae > Mesorhizobium. The sequence continues at coordinate 262,181 of NZ_RZRU01000008.1, forward strand.
TCAAGGATTTTCCGGCCGACGCGGTGCGGCTGATCCCGGAAAACCGGCTCTGCGCCACCATGATCGAGATGCTCAACGTCGAAGGCGTCGTGCTCGAGCCGGCCGGCGCGCTGGCGATCGATGCGCTCAAGGATTTCTCCAAGAAGGAGATCAGGGGCAAGACCATCGTCGCCGTGGTTTCGGGCGGCAATTTCGATTTCGAGCGGCTGCCGGACGTCAAGGAACGGGCGTTGCGCTTCGAGGGCCTGAAGAAATACTTCATCATCCGTTTTCCGCAGCGGCCGGGCGCGCTGCGCGACTTCCTCGAACTGCTCGGGCCCGACGACGACATCGCCCGTTTCGAGTATCTCAAGAAATCGGCGCGCAATTTCGGTTCGGTGCTGATCGGGATCGAAACCAGGGACCGCCGCAATTTCGACCTGCTCAAGGCGAAGTTCGAGGCCGAGGGCGTCCAGTATCAGGACATCACCGACAACGAGACACTGGCCGGGTTCATCATATGAGCGGCAAGGAGGCAGAAAAAATCTTCGTCGCGCTGTTTTCCGGCATCAATGTCGGCGGCAACCGCATCGTCAAGATGGCGGAGCTGCGGTTGTTCTTCGAGGGGCACGGCTTTTCCGACGTCGCCACCTACGTGCAGAGCGGCAATGCCGTGTTCCGGGCGAAGAAGGGCGACGCGGCGGCACTGGCGAAACAGCTCGAAGCAGCCTTCGAGAAGAAATGGGGGTTCCATTCGCGCATCATGGTGCGCGATCTCTCCTGGTTCGAGCGGCTGGTGAACGAAAACCCGTACCCGGAAGTTGCCGCGGACCACACGAAGCTGCACGCCTATGTGCTGGAGCGCGAGCCGACAGCGGACGAGGTGGCGCGGCTGACCGAAAAGTGCACCGGCCCCGAACGCTTCGAGATCAAGGGCGATGTGCTCTACCTCAGCGCACCGGACGGGCTGGGCAAATCGGTGTTTGCCGGGCTGATCCCGCGCACGCTGAAAGTGCCGGGCACAGCGCGCAATTGGCGCTCCGTGCAGGCGCTGCTGGAGATGGCCGCTCAGGCCGCTGAGAAGTAAGTCGCCAACTAGGCTGCCGGAGCGGTTTTCCAGTCAAAGGTCAGTTCTTCGCGGAAAGCAAAGCGCTTGATGTGATCGGCAACAACGCTTTCCAGGCGCTCGATCGATCCTGCTTCGTCAGTCGACACCGTGATATGCAGCGTCGCCGCATCGGCATCCATGACGGTACGGCCCATTGAGAGATCGATGGTGCCATGGGTGGGATCGAACTCGACCGGGAATTTGTGCGCCCAGTGCTTGCACAGCTGCTGCAGGTAGCGGCTGGCATGTTCGGTGGCGACGTCGGCATGGCTGGTCGGCATGAATTCTCCTGGCAAGCGCCTGTTGCATGGCTGGGCGCCGGCCCACGCCTGACGCCTCAGCCAGACAAATAGGCGCCGCCCCTGAAAAACCAAACGGTACCGGGCTCATCAGTCTGGCATTGTCCGCTCAAGACAGCGTGATCGGCTACCAGCTTCCGGTGTTCGCCATCGAAGCCCAGGGCTCCGCCTTGGCCTTGGGCGGGCCCTTCTGCAGAAGCTCGATCGAAATGCCGTCCGGCGACTTGACGAAAGCCATGTTGCCGTCGCGCGGCGGCCGGTTGATGATGACGCCATTGTCCATCAGATGCTGGCAGGTGCCGTAGATGTCGTCGACCTCATAGGCGAGGTGGCCGAAATTGCGCCCGCCCTTGTAGTCTTCCGGATCCCAATTGTAGGTCAGTTCGACCAGCGGTGCCTTGTCGGCGATGCCGCTTTGCTCGTCTTCGGACGCCGCGAGGAAGATCAGCGTGAAGCGGCCCTGCTCGTTTTCGTAGCGGCGCACTTCCTTGAGGCCGAGCTTGTTGCAGTAGAAGTCGAGCGAGGCATCGATGTCGGCGACGCGGATCATGGTGTGCAGATAGCGCATGTGATTTCCTCGATAAATTGCGTTGCGGCGCAACATAGGGTCGGGCCTGTCAAAGGGCAATCGTGCGGTGCGCGCAATGCCGGCAAAGAACAAATCCGGTATTGCCCTAATGAACCGTGAAAAAAGGCACGGCAGGTCTTGCACACACCGGAAGCCGCAGTGTTAATCTGTTGGCAAGAATCAGTTGCGGTGTTCTTGAAAAAAGGGGGCATTCTTATGGGGGAAAAGGCCTCTTTGACGGGGCGGGACGGACCCCTCGGCGACGCCTTGCAGCGTGACGAAGGCGGCGATGCCGCGGATCTGCTCGAAGTGGCCGGGGCCATCAAGTGGTTCGATGTGGCCAAGGGCTACGGTTTCATCCTGCCGGATGACGGCATCTCGGGCGACATCCTCCTCCATGTGACATGTCTTCGAAGGGACGGCTTCCAGACGGCTCTGGAGGGCGCACGCGTGGTCTGCCTCGTCAAGCATGGCGACCGCGGATTGCAGGCTTTCCGGGTGCTCTCCATGGATGTCACCACCGCGGTGCACCCGGCCGAGATGCAGGAGCAGCGCACCCATGTCGCGGTGACGCCGGAGAGCGGTCTCGAACGCGCCTTGGTGAAATGGTTCAACCGCACTAAGGGGTTTGGTTTTCTCACCCGCGGCGAGGGGACCGAGGACATCTTCGTCCATATGGAGACCTTGCGCCGTTACGGTATCACCGAGCTTCGGCCGGGGCAGGTCGTGCTGGTTCGTTTCGGGCGCGGCGACAAAGGCCTTATGGCCGCCGAAATTCACCCCGATATGGGGACCTTGCCGGTCTCGCACTAGGACGATTTCCGGCCGAGGATCTCGAATGGCTTACAGGAACTGGCTGACCGCGGGCGCGATGTGCGCGATTGCTGTCGTCGCCGCCGCCGGTGGTTATTTCTATACCGAAAAGCCGACCTCGGCGGACAGCCAGGCGATGATCCTTCCGGCCGATCCGGCGCCACTGGTCGTGGTGACGAAAGGCGGTGATCGCTCTTTTTCCATCGAAGTCGCCGACACCGCCGCGGAGCGCGAGGCCGGTTTGATGTATCGCCAGGACATGGCGGACGACCACGGCATGCTGTTCGTCTTCGACGTCCAGCAGCAGGTTGGCTTCTGGATGCACAACACCCCGATGCCGCTTGATCTGATCTTTGTCGGCCAGGATGGCAAGATCCGGGCGGTCAAGCACGGCGAGCCGCAATCAGACGCCGTCATTTCGCCAGGCGTACCGGTGCGCTTCGTGCTCGAACTCAAGGCAGGCACCGCAGCCAGGAACGGCATCGAGTATGGCGACCTGTTACGCCATCCAGCGGTGGGCACGGTGTCCGGCCCGAGCATGCCGCCCGCCGACAATGGCGATGCACCCAGTGGCGGTGGCGGTTGAGTGCGCAAGCGGGGTCGCTGATGCAGTTTTTCACCCATGACGGCTTCGATCTTGCTTTCCTCGACCGCCAGCCGGAATCGGGCGAGGGCGATCCGGTGCTGATGATCCATGGCTTTGCCTCGAGCCATTATGTCAACTGGGTGTCGCCCGGCTGGTTCAAGACGCTGAACGATGCCGGCTACCGCGCCATCGCCTTCGACAACCGTGGCCACGGCTCGTCGTCGAAGAGCTATGAGGAGGCCGACTACACGCCGGTCAAGATGGCCTCCGATGCCGCTGCCTTGCTCGGCCATCTCGGCATCGAGCGCGCCCATGTCATGGGCTATTCGATGGGCGCCCGCATCGCGGCATTCATGGCGCTGTCCGATCCGGACAAGGTGGCGACGCTGGTCTTCGGCGGTCTCGGCATCGGCATGATCGATGGCGTTGGCGATTGGGACCCTATTGCAGCGGCCCTTCTTGCGGATGATCCGGCCGCGACCAGCCATCCGCGCGGCCGGTCGTTTCGCGCCTTCGCCGACCAGACCCGCAGCGATCGCCGTGCGCTGGCCGCTTGTATCGCCAAATCGCGAGAATTGCTGAGCGAGCAGGATATCGCCCGCATCGCCCAGCCGACGCTGGTCGCAGTCGGCACGACGGACGACATTGGCGGTTCGCCCAATGAGCTTGCAGCGTTGATGCCGAACGCGAGCGCCTTTCACATCGAGGGCCGTGACCATATGCTGGCCGTCGGGGACAAGACCTTCAAGCAGCGCGTGCTGGAGTTCTATGCCGAAAATCCGCTCTGAGCGGACGGCGAGGGGAGCGGCCAATAATGCCACAATGGGGACGAAGCATGGCCGCCGTGCCGGGCGCGGTCGCGCAAGGCGGGCTCGGCCAACGTTCGGTCATACTGGCATTGTCGGCGTTCGCGGCAGGGGCACTTGCAATAACCATCCTGGTGGCGATCCCAAACGACGCCTCGACACTTGCGCAGAACATCGCCACCGGTTTCTTCATGGCGGTGTTTCTGCTCGCCGCTCCGCTGGCGCACATCACCGGCGCGGTTTTCGGCGTGATGGCGCTGGTGCGTTCGAACGACAGCCGCGCGCTTGGCGTTCTGGGGATCATCCTCAACGGGCTGTCGGTGATGGCGGGCCTAGCCATTCTGGCGATGCTGGCATCGACAATAGGGGCTTTTACGTGATTGTCCCTTGGCCGATAGAAAGGGCCGCCAGCGACCGCGCTATGTTCAGCCGAGCCTGCGGTTCGAAGCGTTGGCGAAACTCTTGCGTGTGGAAGATATGCGGGCGGGCAAGGAAATTCTTCAGGACCGCACTGCGTCCAGCCCGCCACATCGGCTCCTCCACCCAGTGATGCTCGCGCCGCACGGCGCGCTCATAGGCGTCGAAGGCATCCGGCGCGGCACCCAGGATCGACAGGTCCATATCCAGAAAAAGACTTGCGTCCCGTGTGGCCGCCGCGTCGTCGAACGGCGGCAGCTGGTGCGTGGCGGTGGCGAGGATCATTGCCGAGATGCGGTTGAGGCGTGAGGGATCTGAACGGCCCGCCAGCTTTTTTTCGGCAAGGGCGGCACTTTGCGCCTCATTGTCCTTGGCCTTGCTGTCATAGATGGCATCGTGGAACCAGATCGCCGCTTCGGTCGCCCCGGGGTCGCCGAGCAATTCTCGATAGTCGCCTGCCAGCGCCAGCATCGCCTCGATATGGGCAAGGTTGTGGTAGTGGCGGCCCTGTGCCCGGTAGAGCCCTGAGAGCTCGCTTTTCAGCGCGTCATCGATCAAGGGTTCGTTTTCCATGGCTGCTTGAATTCCCGCGAACCAAATCCATTTGACAAAGCACTAAGGAAAATTGAGTTCAATCGTGCTATGATCTGGCTTATATGTGCGGCCAGGCAACAGGCAAGCACGACAGGCAAGCCAGGCAGGACGCAGGACGAGACGGCGATGAACAGCATCAGCATTTCCCGACACAGCGCATTGAAGCCGGTCGATCCGATCTGGCGTTCGATCCGCGACGAGGCCATGGAGGCTGTCAACCGCGACCCGCTGCTCGCTGCATTCCTCTATTCGACCATCCTCAACCAGGACAGCCTGGAGGAAGCAGTCATTCATCGGTTGGCCGAGCGGCTGGCGCACCAGGACATCGGCTCCGATCTCATCCGCCAGACGTTCAAGTCCATGCTGGCCGACGACAAGGAGTGGCCGACGACGGTGCGTGTCGACATCCAGGCCTATTACGATCGCGATCCGGCCTGCGACCGCTTCATCATGCCTGTGCTGTATTTCAAGGGTTTCCACGCCATCCAGACCCATCGGCTGGCGCATTGGCTGTGGAACCAGGGGCGCAAGGATTTTGCGCTCTATCTGCAGAGCCGCTCGTCCTCGGTCTTCCAGACCGACATCAACCCGGCCGCCCGCATCGGCAAGGGCATCTTCATCGACCACGCAACCGGCCTCGTGGTCGGCGAGACCGCGGTCATCGAGGACGATGTGTCGATCCTGCATGGCGTGACGCTGGGCGGTACGGGCAAGGCCGGCGGCGACCGGCATCCCAAGATCCGCTACGGCGTTCTGATCGGTGCTGGCGCCAAGATCCTCGGCAACATCGAAATCGGACATTGCTCGAAGATCGCGGCAGGCTCGGTGGTGCTGTCGCCAGTGCCGCACAACAAGACGGTTGCCGGCGTGCCGGCCCGCGTCGTCGGCGAGACCGGCTGCGATCAGCCGTCGCGCCAGATGGACCAGCTTCTGCCGTCGCAGACGATGGATCAGGTCGTCAGCTTCGACATCTGATTTTCGCGAGACCGCTGCCTGCTGCCGGATTCCGGCCGCGGCATGAGTGGTGGTTGTCTCGTCTTATCAGGCCGCTTGCCTTTACATCGCCATTGTCGACGTGCCAGAAGCGCGTTCGAACGAGCAAGCCCGATGATCGGAGAAGACTGTTGAAGCCGGACGAAATCAGAAAGCTGGACGCCTATTTCAAGCGCGTCTTCCAAAACCCCAAGCTCGAGGTCAAGGCGCGGCCGCGCAAGGACGATTCGGCCGAGGTCTATGTCGGCGACGAATTCCTCGGCATCGTCTTCAAGGACGAGGACGACGGCGACTACAATTTTTCGATGGCGATCCTCGACATCGATCTGGCCTGAGCCAGCAAATCTTGCGGTCGGTCGGCTCCATGCGGCCGGCCAGCCGGTTCCCTTGAAGCGTTCTTAGCGTCCCGCCTTCAGAACGCGCCCGGCTTCAGTGGCGATTGCCGCATCGAGCGCCTGCCAATCGCCCAGAAACTCCCTTGGGAAGCGATAGGTGAGGCTGAGTTCGTCGCCGACCTGGATGTCGCGCTCGCAAGGCGCCAGCGATTGGTCGGCACTCTGCCCGCTCAGGCAGCGGGCCACGAACGGCTCCTTGCCGGGGCGATTGCCGACAACCAGCACCTCGTTCAAATAGCCTGATTTCTCGTTGAAACCATAGATCATCGTGCCGCCAGGCCCGGCAGTGCCGGGTCGAGTGATCAGCGCGCTGTAGATCGGCGTGAAGCGGCCACTCATGTCACGCGACATCATCTGCTGTTCGAAGGACAGGAACACGATGTTCTTGACGGTGCCCGTGTGGTTGAAATCGTCCCGCGCCGCCTCGCTGTAGCCGTCCATCCGGGGATAGCGCAGATAGAGGTCGAGCCGTGAGGCAATGCCGTCGCGCCGGGCCTGGGCGAAACGGATAGTGTTGGCCGGGACAGCGATGACATTGTTGCCGATCACCACCTGGTAGACCGTTGCATCGTCGGTGTATCCGGCCATGGCGATCGAATGACCGAACCATTTGCCGCCAAGGCTGATCGCCACCGACAACAGGGCGAGCGCCGCGAACCCGCAGAGCACCCGCTTCATCAGCCTGGAATCGACCACGGTGAGTTCGTTGGCGAGCGCTGCCTGCTTCATCTCAGTCCTCGGATCTCGGGCCGCCTGTCCGTCTCCTGTGTCCCTTGGCGGCACACATCGCACGGCACGGCTCTTGCAGCCTGCATGGAACGACTGTGCAATTTCATGGTAAACGGAAAGTTAAGATGGGACCGCTGGAACTCACACTCTTTGCTTTTGCCGTCGGCTTGACGGCCTGCGGGCTTGCCGGATCGGCCATGGAACTGGTGTCGGGCCGCAAGGTCGCCTTCACCGAACCCTATGTGTCGCCGTCACATGTCTTGCGCTCGCTGCTCGCCACCGCCTGTGCCGGACCCTTCATGCTGGTCAACGACGCCATCGATGCCCGGCGTCAGCACCGCATTTCAACGTTGGCGCTGATGTCCTGCGGCTGCACGGCAATTGCGTGGACCTTGGCGCTGGGCGTCGTCGTGCTTGCCATTGCCTCATGGACGCTCCGTCTCCTAGGGTCCGAATTGCCAGCTTGAGACGATTCGGAGACCAGAAATGCCGCTTTATGCGATCGATGGAACAGAGCCCAGCTTCGCCGATGCGGACTCGAACTGGGTCGCACCCGATGCGACGCTGATCGGCGACGTCAGGGTCGGACGCAATGCCGGCTTTTGGTTCGGCGCCGTCATCCGCGGCGACAACGAGCCTATCGTCATCGGTGCCGACACCAATGTGCAGGAACATACGGTCATGCACACCGATCCCGGCTTTCCGCTGACGATCGGTGAAGGCTGCACGATCGGCCACCGCGCCTTGCTGCATGGTTGCACGATCGGCGACAACAGCCTGATCGGCATGGGCGCCATCGTGCTGAACGGCGCGAAAATCGGCAGGAATTGCCTGGTCGGCGCCGGCGCGCTGGTTACCGAAGGCAAGGAATTCCCGGACAATTCGCTGATCGTCGGCTCACCGGCCAAGGCAATCAGGGTGCTGGACGACGCGGCAATTGCCAGGTTGCGCGGCTCGGCGGCGCACTATGTCGCCAATGGCAAGCGCTTCAAGGCGGGGCTGAAGAAGGTCTGAGATCTCGCCAGAAATGGCCGATTTGTCCCAGAGGTCAAATAGATCGGCGCATGATATTCACGTAGACCGTAGGCGGCTAAGAATATTGAGAATGTGTCGAATCTCGGGATTGCGGCTTCTAAGGCAACAGCGTGTGCAGCAAGCTTGTATCCTGCCGCGATACCGTCTGCGCTGACGCCATTTGCCCGCCGCCTATTATGAAGCTGGCTTGACGCGGTTGGAGCCTTTTCAGTACAGCGGTAAACCTAGCGGGCGCATTCATCGTCACACTAGCAGAACAGGCCATCCAGGCGGGAGAACCAGACATGGAGGAGCAAGGGGGCGGGACACCGCCAACTGCAACGGTTCATCCGTCGACACGCCACCTGTTGATCGCGGGTACGGGTCGAGCCGGCACCAGCTTCCTCGTACGTTATTTGACTGAACTTGGGCTCGATACCACGCTATCGCGGCGTGGTGAGGCGGGAGCTTTCTGGGACGATTTGGCAAGTGCCGGTTTGGAAGAACACCTTGCTTACAGCGGGGCAGAGCTGCCCTATGTCGTGAAATCACCTTGGATTGGGGAGCATATCGAGCAAATCCTGAGCAATCCGCGCCTTGCAGTGGACGCCATTTTGGTTCCTGTCCGTGATTTGATGGAGGCTGCTGCCAGTCGAGCGATACTTGAAATGCGTGCGATCCACGAACACGCACCCTGGATGGCGGAGATGGACCGGAGCTGGGAGGTTTGGGGTACAACACCTGGCGGCATGGTCTATTCACTTAATCCCCTCGACCAGGCTCGGCTGCTCGCTTTTTCGTTCCATAATTTGGTGTGGAGGGCAACCGAAGCCGAGGTGCCTGTTCATTTTCTGGCTTTCCCGCGCATGGTGGAGGACAAGGAGTATTTGCTCCATGCGCTCCGGCCCATCTTACCACATGGAACAACCGCCGAGCGGGCCTACCAGGCGCATGCGCGTACAGCCGATCTCACCAAGATACGGGTCGGCAAAGAAATGATGGCAACCGTAAACGAAAGACGCGTTGATGCGGCATCAGCGCACCGAGCGGCACAATCGATGAGACCTGAAGAGGTAGACATGCTCGCGTTACGGCGCGAGCTAGGGCGGGTTCGAAAAGACGCCTTGCAGTCGGAAAGAAAGGTAACGGAGGTCCAGGCAGCTCTTTCCGCTGAAAGCGCACGTACCGCGGGTGCTGCCGGTGAGATAGCGGAGCTTCGGGCAGCTCTTTGGGCTGAACGTGCACACGTCGCGCAGGCTGCCGGTGAGATAGCGGAGCTTCGGACAGCTAATTCGGCTGAACGTGCACACGTTGCGCAGGCTGTTGCTGAGATAGCAGAGCTTAGGACAGCTCTTTCGGCTGAGAGCGCACGTGCTGAGCAGGCTACCGGTGAGGCGAGGGCGCTGTTGAGTAGCAGGTCTTGGCGTATAACTGCTCCGCTTCGCGCCTTGTTAACGGGCGTCCGAAGGAAAAGCGCTCAATAAATTTACGTGGCGCCCAATGCGCCGTGCCGGCGAGAGAATTTATATATTGGTATTTCGATGTCGAGCGGAAAATACATGTTTTCTCTTGTGTAATAGTTGTCGACAAGACCGGTTAATATTGCCGACATCGCCGGCCGCTTGATTCGCGTGCGTGAAAATTTCTTGAATATCCTCGTCTTATCCCAGAAATGGCGGAGCCGGCCCGGGGACGGGGCCGGCTCCTTAAACCCGGTCGTTGGGGACGGGGAGGGTGGGGACTCGACCGGGTTTCTCGTAAAGCGTGTCGCGCTGCTGCGACGCGCTTGATCTCTGTTCCAGGCACATGTCGCTATCCCCCGCGACATGCGGCGGCGTCCTCAGCGGACGCTGGCGACCGCGTCGGAGCGGCCGTCATTGATCGTTACCCAAACGCCGGAATTCTGGTCAGACTGGCGCTTGAGATAGGTATAGTCGGTATCCGTCCAGGACAGGACCTTGGTTTCCAGATTGTCGAGGATGAATTCTCCGAGGCTCGTGCGCACGGTCAGCACCGCGTGGCCGTCGCCATTCGGCTGGCGCGCTACCGTCATCAGCAGATTGCCGGCGGGGACGCCCGCATCCATCAACTCGCGGCGCTTTTCCAGCGCGTAATCCTCGCAATCGCCATAGCCATTGGCCGGATAGGCCCAATATTCCTCGACACCGTAGTTTTCCATGTCGGTGCGCGGCTTGATGCGGGTGTTGACCGAATTGTTGATGTTGACGATCGTCGCCCACAGTTTGCGGGTCAGTTCGACCGGCGGACCCTTCGGGGTCCGTTCACTGCATTCGCCAGCAATGCGCTGGCAGAACTCATAATGACCAACAGGCTGGGTGGTGCGTCCGCCGGTGTGCATATAGGCCGGTCCCGCGGCATATGCTGATCCCCAAGCGGAAAGCTGCATCGCCATTGCCGCCAGCAACAGCTTGCCCCTCGTTTTCTTCATTGTTGTAGTCTCCCCGTTCGACGGAGACATTGCCACATGTGGATTTATTTGACGCAAAAGCGCGAAGTAGATATTGAGTAAAACTCCAGTAGAATAAACATAAAATTTGAATCATTTGAGTATTAAATTGTTTGGATCTTGGTGCCCTCATCTCGGGCGCGGAAGTCTCCCAGGCCCCCGCCAAGAGCGGCCGAAGCATGTCATGACGTCGAAAACAAAAAACCGGCCGCAAGGGCCGGTTCCTGGAGTGTTGCTGTCGGGCCTGCTCAGGCGCGTGGTGTGTTGAATTCGGAATCGAGCGTTTCAGGGCGCTGGATCACAGCGAATTCGATGGCGACGCCGTCCTCGAAATGACGCACGACCTGCCCGCGCATGGTGCCAAGCATGACCTGGATGCCGATTGCCGGTTTGACGTCGATTTCGACCGCGGCGCCGGAGAGCGAAAGGTCGATGATACGGCACTGGTACTGGCGGCCGTCGGTGAGCTGCAGCACGCTTGTCGGATTGCGCGGTGCGACGCGCTCGTGGCGGCGATCTTCCGGCAGGTCGAGTTCATGCTTGTTGGCGAGCCAGGTCAATTGCGCGGCCAGCTTGTCCTTCTTGCGATCCGACGCGATGACGGTCATCGCGAAACCGTCCTGCAAGGTGCGTGTGACGACACCTTCGATGCGGCCGATATGATCGATGTAGGCGATGATTTTTTCGCCGGGCATGCCGATGCGGTCGGTGCGAAACGCGACATTGCCAGGTGACATGTCGACGACCTGGCAGGGGTGTTCGGTGCGGTCTTCCAGCATGAAGCGTCCGTAAATTTTAACCCGGACACGCTGAAAATTACGCCTTTCAGCTTGGGACGGCGCATAGTCGACCGCCGCTGACCTCATGACTGCCTACACCCCGTTTGGCATCCCGCGCGCCGATGCGAGGAGCTTCATCAGAGAAGTACAACAAAGCGGGTTAACAAAGGGGAAAAGCGGGCGCTTCAGGGGTTTTCCTTTTTTGCAGGCCGTTGTGCCAAAACGGCCGCGCAGTTTTGGGCGACGTGCATCAGGCCGCAAATTGCGGACTATTCCTCGCGCCCGCCATCGAAGACGACGAGATGGCGGATGCGGCGCGCCCGGCCGAGCGCCGAGATCGTCTCGGGTGTCCCAAGTTCATCGGGAACGAGCGAGGGAACATCGATCGCCGGGCGATTGTTCAGAAGCTCCTTCTCCGGATCTATGACACGTATCGAATCAATCAACGCATCGGTGATCGGATCGGCACCCAGCCAGAAGGGTTTCTCCACGGCGCTGATGACGCCCAGGCAGCGCGGATTTTCGACGCCGCCGTCCAGCGGCAGGGCAAGCAGTTCGAACTTGTTGGAACGCCCGTTGCGGCTGAAGCCCTCATAGCTGATCAGCACGACCGATTTCTGCTCGAAGACGCCATGGATCAGGCGCGAGACGAGCCGCTGGTCCTTCTCGCGCCACAGCGATGGAAAGGAAAACCCCTTGAGCTCGCGGCCGTAGCAGGCGCAAAGCCTGGTGCCGGCCAGCCGGAATACCGCCTGTCCACGCGTGTCACGTTCCAGGATAAAGGTGTCGGCCAGCAGCGACTTGATGTCGGCTGGTTCGACCTCCGAACGCTTCGGGGCAGGGCGTCCATCACGCAGGCGGTTCCAATATTGGAACAGCGTGATCGATCCATTCTGGTTCATACTATGCTGCTCCGCGCAATCTGTCGTCTGATGTCCCATCGGTGAACAGAAGGGCGCCCTCCGATGACCTACATGCGTTGCGGAGCAGGAAGCGTGCCAGCGTCGTTAACACTTGTTCACGGGTCGGGGCCGTTAAGGTTAACAAGTGGTTTACATTGCATCGAAGCGAGCCCAATGGCACATAAAAACCACTCCAGAAGCGGTCGTTTCGCGACGATCGGCAGCACTTCAGTCAAGAGTTTTAGGGGAGCAGGGGGCTCGACCAGCCGTTCAAGGGAAACCTTGAACGGCTTCTTTTTTGATTCGCGCCCAGCGATTCGCGGTTTGCGGTTCGGTCCGCGGTGATCTAGATGCTCGGATTCCAAATCCCGCAGTGAGTGCATTTTCAAATGAATGAACCGGTAACTCCCTCGGAAGTCGATCCGGTCGAGGACGCGCCCGAGCCCCGACGGCGCGAGCCGGTGTTCAACCTGCCGCCCGTCGTGCTGGCGGTGATCGGCATCTGCGTGGCCGTCTATCTGTTGCAGCAATATGTGTTGAGCGAATCCCAGCAGATGACATTGCTGTATGACGGGGCCTTCATCCCTGTTCTCTACACCGGCCAATACGGCTTCGACTGGTTCCTGTTTTCCCGGCCCTTCACCTATGCCTTCATGCATGGCGGCCTTGCCCATATCGCCATCAACATGGTGTGGCTCGCCGCCTTCGGCTCGCCATTGGCCAATCGCCTGGGCACGCTCTGGTTCGCGCTGTTCTTTGCCGTTACCGGGCTGGCTTCGGTCGCGCTTTTCTGGGCGGTGCATCCGTACGGAGAGGCGCCGCTGGTCGGCGCATCGGGCGCGATATCGGGCATGATGGGGGCTGCGGCGCGTTTTGGCTTCCGCACCGACCGTTCGGCCGGCAAGGCCGCCTTCGCCGGCCCTGTGCTGCCGATCGGATTCGTATTGCGCTTGCGCGGTGTCGTGATCTTCCTCGCCATGTGGATGATCATCAATCTCGCCACCGGCCTTGTCGGCTTTGCCCCGGGAGCAGACGGCCAGATCGCCTGGGAGGCCCATATTGGCGGCTTCGTCGCCGGCTTCTTCGGCCTGCGCTGGTTCGACAGGCGATGGCAGGCGCCCGAATGGGAGACGACCGACCACCGCACTTGAAATGCAACCGATCACGGCGCACGATGTTCACTCTTACGTGAAGGCCGGTCAGGGCAGGAACCGGCGTACAAAGCAGAGGAGGACGCCATGACGGTTAAGGCAATTCTCGAGAGAAAAGGCCATGACGTGTTGACGCTCGGGCCGAACGAAAAGCTGAGCGAAGCCATCCGCATCCTGGCAGAACACAAGATCGGTGCGCTGGTCATCACCAATGGCGATCGCAAGATCGTCGGCATCCTGTCAGAGCGCGACATCGTCCGGGTGGTCGCCCGCGAAGGTGGAGCCGCGCTGGATATCGCCGTGCGTTCGGCGATGACACCGAAAGTGAAGATCTGCAACGAAAACCACACCGTCAACGAGGTGATGGAGATCATGACCCGAGGCAGATTCCGTCATCTGCCGGTGGAGAAGGACGGCATGCTCGATGGCATCGTGTCCATCGGTGACGTGGTCAAGCGCCGGATCGAGGATGTCGAGCGCGAGGCCGAGGAGATCAGGGCCTACATCGCCACCGCCTGAGCGTGAAGAAACCGCCGGCCGGAGAACCGACCGGCGGAGCCGTGGTTTACCTGTTGTCAAGTTCGGAGCGGACGAGTTCCAGCCCGCGCCGCGTGATGCGGTAGGGTCCTCCACCTGACGAAGAAACAGCCTTCTTCCGCTTCAGCTTTCGAAACATGTCGAGATCGACGCCCGGATAATGCCAGCCATCGCGGGTCAGGCATTTGGCGGAAGCGATCCGTTTTTTCTCGTTCTTTTCGATTTCAATGCGTCCGCCCTGCGCGAGCAGGTGCAGGATGCGCTGTTCAGTGCGCGAAATATCCATGTGAGAGTTTTCCGGGAAAACAAAAAATACCGCCGCCACGAAGCTTCGCGGCACGGGGTTTCAGGTTTTCTGCCCTGCCTCGCCAGGAGGTCAGGGCCTTACCGGGACTGAGCGTAAGTGGACATCCACTCTCCATTGGAAAGGACGTCCTTTAGGCGAAAGCCGCTGAAAAGACCAGTCCGTGGCTTTGCGCTTGTCTCTTTTGGCGGTTTGCACTAGCGAAGTTGCACATCAGAATGTGCATTAATGCACCTTCCCATCATTCCAGTTCGCAGGCCGCCATGTCCCTCATCGATACCCGCACCCCCGACGCGAAACGCCTGATCCCGGGCGCCACCGGCGACTGGGAGATCATCATCGGCCTCGAGGTCCATGCGCAGGTCACTTCGGAAGCAAAGTTGTTTTCCGGCGCTTCGACGGCTTTCGGCGCGGCACCCAACGCCAATGTCAGCCTCGTCGATGCGGCGATGCCAGGCATGCTGCCCGTCATCAACGAGGAATGCGTCAAGCAGGCGATCCGCACCGGCCTTGGGCTGAAGGCGCAGATCAACCACAAGTCGGTCTTCGACCGCAAAAATTACTTCTATCCCGACCTGCCACAGGGCTACCAGATCTCGCAGTTCAAGCAGCCGATCGTCGGTGAGGGCACCGTGATCGTTTCGGTCGGCCCGGACCGGCAGGGCGAATTCGAGGACATCGAAGTCGGCATCGAGCGGCTGCATCTGGAGCAGGATGCCGGCAAGTCGATGCACGACCAGCATGTGACCATGTCCTATGTCGATCTCAACCGTTCCGGCGTGGCGCTGATGGAGATCGTCTCCAAGCCAGACATGCGCTCGGCCGACGAAGCCAAGGCCTATGTCACCAAGCTGCGCACCATCGTGCGCTATCTCGGCACCTGCGACGGCAACATGGACGAAGGTTCGATGCGCGCCGACGTCAACGTTTCGGTGCGCAAGCCGGGCGGCGAGTTCGGCACGCGCTGCGAGATCAAGAACGTCAACTCGATTCGTTTCATCGGCCAGGCCATCGACTACGAGGCGCGCCGGCAGATCGCCATTCTCGAAGATGGCGGCAAGATCGACCAGGAGACGCGGCTGTTCGACGCCGTCAAGGGCGAGACGCGCTCGATGCGCTCCAAGGAAGAAGCCCATGATTACCGCTACTTCCCCGATCCGGACCTTTTGCCGCTGGAATTCGACCAGGCCTATGTCGATGCGCTGGCCAAGGAATTGCCGGAACTGCCAGACGACAAGAAGGCGCGGCTGATCGCGTCGCTCGGCCTGTCCGTCTATGACGCCTCGATCCTGGTTTCGGAAAAGCCGATCGCCGACTATTTCGAGAAGGTGGCCGCCGGCCGCGACGGCAAGCTCGCCGCCAACTGGGTCATCAACGATCTGCTCGGGCAATTGAACAAGGCTGGAAAAGATATTGAGAACGCTCCGGTTTCACCCGAGCAGCTTGGTGCGGTCATCGATCTGATCAAGGATGGCACCATTTCCGGCAAGATCGCCAAGGACCTGTTCGAGATCGTCTGGAACGAGGGTGGCGATCCGCGCCAGCTTGTCGAAAGCCGTGGCATGAAGCAGGTCACCGACACCGGCGCCATTGAGAAGGCTGTCGACGAGGTGATCGCAGCCAACCCCGACAAGGTCGAACAGGCGCGCGTCAAGCCGAGCATGGCCGGCTGGTTCGTCGGCCAGGTGATGAAGGCGACCGGCGGCAAGGCCAACCCGCAGGCGGTCAACGACCTCGTCAAGGCCAAACTGGGCATCGAGTAGCACTGTGTTTGTCCGCACCGCAGGTGAACGCGACCTTGCCGCTGTGCGGATGCTGCTGGTGGAAACCTGGCATGCGACCTATGACGCCATTTATGGCGCTGCCAAAGTCACCGAGATCACCGATGAATGGCACTCGATCGCTTCGCTCCGCTCGCGGCTGACACGGCCGAATTCGGAATTCCTGGTGGCCGATAATGGCAAGCGGATCGGCGGCATGGCTTTCGCCGCCGCCACCGCGGATGCGAAGGTCATCTTGTTGAACCAGCTCTACGTCCATCCGGACTGCCAAAGGCGTGGGATCGGGCAGGCACTGCTCGACGAGGTCGAGGCCAGTTTTCCGGAAGCGCGAACGCTGCGCGTCGAGGTCGAGGAGGCCAATGGCGGCGCCATCGCCTTCTATCGGTCGAAAGGGTTCTTGCCCGCCGGCACCGCCGCGGAATCCAGTGAGACCTCGGGGATGAAGACGATGAGCTTCGAGAAGCCGCTGGGATAGATTGCCATCGGGATGAATAGAGCGATCCGGCCATGCGTCATCGCGGCGTTTGCTGTACCGGCTAACGACGGATATGCAAGGGCATGACCAAACTGTCCCGCATTACAGCGCTGGCGCTGCTCGCCATCATCATTTTCGCGACCTTGTCGCCGATCCAGATGCGGCCGCACCTTGCTGAAGCGAATGTCGAGCGTGCCCTGGCTTATGTCCTGTTGGGCTTCGCCCTGGCGGTCGGCTTCCCCAACCGACTGTATCAGGTCGTGATCTTCGTGGCTGTGACCGCCGGCATGCTGGAACTGCTTCAGCTCATTGATCCGGGTCGCCATGCACGCCTCATCGATGCATTGGTGAAAGCCCTTGCCGGGGTGGTTGGGATCGTCGCGGGACACCTGATCGTCAGGGCCGGCGGACAAAAGAGCCAGAGCTAGGCGCGGCAGCGATCCGCCGGGAGGATCGAGCCTCGCTAGGCAGCGGGAACCCCCACATTGTCGATCAGCCTGGTCTTGCCGAGCCATGCTGCCGCGAGAAGACGCCCTTCGCGGTTTCGACGCCATGGCGCAAGCGTCAGGCTTTCGCGTGCCTGGACATAGTCGACTTTTTGAAAGCCGGCGGCGATGAGGTTGCGGCTGGCCTCTTCGGTTGCATCGTTCTGGTCGGCGCCTGCCGCCAGGGCCGCAGCCGTATTGCGCAATATCACGTTGAGCTGGCGGGCGATCTTCAGTTCGGCCTCATCGAGATAGGCGTTCCGTGATGACATGGCGAGACCATGGGCGTCGCGTATCGTTGGCGCGCCGATGATCTCGACGGGCAGGTCGAGATCGCCGCAGAGCTGCCTCACCACGCAAAGCTGCTGGTAGTCCTTCTCGCCGAAGACCGCACAGTCGGGCGTTGACTGCAGGAGGAGCTTTGCCACCACCGTGGCGACGCCCTCGAAAAAGGTCGGCCGAAAATCAGATTCGAGCCCGGCGGAGGGACCGCCGACCGAGATTTTCGTGGCGAAGCCGGCGGGATACATCTCGCCAACCGTCGGTGTGAAGGCAAGGTCGGCCTTTGCCGCGCCGAGCCGGTCGAGATCGCGGGCGAGTTGGCGCGGGTACTTGTCGAGGTCTTCGCTCGGCGCGAACTGCGTCGGGTTGACGAAGATCGACACGACGCAGCGCTCGGCTTTTTCGAGCGCGATCTTGACCAGCGAGATGTGTCCGTCATGCAAAGCGCCCATGGTCGGCACCATGGCGACACGAAGGCCGTCGCGACGCCAGTCCCGGACTTGCGCGCGAAGTGCGGCAACGCTGTCGACGACGACGGGTTGGCTCATCAGGCAACCTCACGATTGCGTTGAATCAGTTTAAGAGCTGATTGGGCGTTGGTCCCGCGCCACCGTGACGACCGCCTGTGGTGCTCGCCCTTCGAGGGCCCGCATGAGACCTGCGGCGTTG
>NZ_RZRU01000071.1 GCF_003997495.1 Mesorhizobium sp. M7A.F.Ca.US.008.03.1.1
TCGTGTCGGCAATGGCAAGGATATCGGGCTGTTCGTGCATCCGGCGCTGGCCGTGGATGCCGGGGACGGCTCGGTCCTGGGCCTTGCAGGCGCCACGATCTGGCGGCGCGAGGCAAAGAAGGCGCATGACTACCAGGCGCTGCCGATCGAAGCCAAGGAAAGCCACAAATGGATCGGCACCGCCAAGGCGGCATGCCAGGCGCTGACCGACACGCCGCAGATGACGGTGGTCGGCGACCGCGAAGCCGACATCTACGAAGTGTTTGCAAGGCTTCCCGGCGAGCGCACCCATGTGCTCATCCGCGCTGTACGGGAT
>NZ_RZRU01000072.1 GCF_003997495.1 Mesorhizobium sp. M7A.F.Ca.US.008.03.1.1
CGCCTCGCAGATCGCCCCGGCGTCCGCCGCATCCGACTTGGAGCGCTTCACATAGGGCTTCACGTACTGCGGCGGCAACACCATCACCTCATGGCCCAGCGCGCGCAATTCCCGCGCCCAGTAGTGCCTCCATGCCAATCTTCAGCGGCGAAAGCCCTGCAAAAAAGGTCAGTACCTGATTGCGCCGCAGCTTCTTGCGCAACACCGGCTGTTCAGCTTCATTCACCCCATGCAACTGGAAAACGCTCTTTG
>NZ_RZRU01000073.1 GCF_003997495.1 Mesorhizobium sp. M7A.F.Ca.US.008.03.1.1
CCAGCTGCTCGGCCAGCTCGCGATGACGGTCTTCGAAGAACGGCCAGTTGAGGAAGGAGCGGTCAGGCATGTTTGCCTCCGCAGTGCTTGGAGCGTTGCGCTCTACGGCGCCCCCCTCTGTCCTGCCAACGTCTCGATTGAACCGCTCATCATCAGTCCCCCTCGAACACCGGCTTCTCCTTGGCCACGAACGCCTTGTAGGCACGCTCAAAATCCCGCGTCTGCATGCAGATCGCTTGCGCCTGCGCCTC
>NZ_RZRU01000074.1 GCF_003997495.1 Mesorhizobium sp. M7A.F.Ca.US.008.03.1.1
AATCTCTTCGGCCGCTGATCGCGACTGCCGATACCAATCTAACCTTGAACCCAGGAGTAATTAAAATGACCAAGATCGCACTCACCGCCGCCGCCATCCTCGTTGCCACGGGCACCGCTTTTGCCGGCAGCGACAACTATGGCTCGGCCAACGCCAATCAGCCTGCCGTCGCTGTCGACCATTCGATCACCGCTTCGGTCTCGAAGTCGACGCAGACCGTCCAGGCCCCAGCGTCGCAGGGCG
>NZ_RZRU01000009.1 GCF_003997495.1 Mesorhizobium sp. M7A.F.Ca.US.008.03.1.1
CGCCAGCACGCTGCGCGCCAGGCGGAAGAAACCCAATGTTCCCGGCCGCCCGCCATAGAGTTCCGAAAGGCGGCGAATGAGCCGCCCGGCCTCGAACACGACATAGGCGACATCGACCAGTGCGCGTGGACTGACCGCCGTCACCAGCGAAACGCGTTTGGCGGCTTCGAGAATCATCACCTTCGCCCTGGCATCGAGTGGGCCGAGAATTTCAGCCTCGGCCAGGCGCACGAGATTGCCGCCATCGATGATTTCGCCGCGCAGTTCGGCCAAGGCGCGCCGGCCTGCCGCGGTCTCGGGTTTGGCCGCGACAAAGGCCGACAATTCGTCGACGACAGATCGTGCAGCCTTGGGATCGTCACGCGCGATCGCGTCGAGCGCCCGCTTCTGCAGCTTTTCGACCTCGGCCAGGCGGGCGATCGCCAGGAACTCGCGGATCAGGATCGCCACAAGCGCCAGCACGGCAATGGCGGCCATGCCCGCCGCCACCCAGCCCAGCCATTCGGCGCGCGCGAAGAGATCGCGTATGAGCTGGTCGGTCCATAGGCCGACCGCCAGCGAAATCAGCACGCCGAAGGCGCCGAAGAAGATGCTGCCGAGCAGCGAGCGCTTCCTGGGGGCAATGGCCGGCGGCGGCTCGGCGGCAATGATGTCGGGCTCATCGAAGACGTCGACTTCCGCCGGTATGACCATCGCGACATCGGTTTTCATCGCGCGGGGTTTGCGCTGGGTGTCGGCCTGGGTACGGCGGGCCTCCGGCGCCTCTTGCCTTGGTTCGGCGTTCGGCTCGATGCGGAACGCTGCCGGCTTGCGGGGCGCGGTCATGCCAGATGATCTCCGATCAGGAACTGCAAGGCACGGTCGAGCCTGATATGCGGCAGCGACAGCGTAACGCCTTCGGCCGTGCGTTCGAGCTTTGGCGGACGGAAACGGACGAAGCGGATTGCAGGATCCGCGGCATCCTGCCTGTGATCGGCGCCCGAAACATCGAACACCGCATCAATTTTCTCCGGTAAATCACCGGGAAATATGGCTGTTTCAGTCTTTCCATCAAAGGTTTCGCCATTGATCTTCTCACCGGCTATCGGCGTGCCGATGATAACGGGAAGCGTCTCCCGGCCTTGCTTGACGGTGCCTTCGCGCGTCGCGCGCACCGCCGCCATGGCGACCACATCGACATCGGCGCCGGTGAAATTCGCCCGTGCCACGGCGCGGTCGGCAAGCCGCCGCACGATCGCCTGCAGCCGGTCATGGCTTTCGTGATGCAGATGGTCGGCCTTGGTCGCGGCAACCAGAATGCGGTCGATGCGCCGCGAGAACAGGTCGGTGAGGAAGCTGCCCCGGCCAGGTCGGAAACAGCTGAGGATCTCGGTCACCGCGCGTTCCAGGTCTGCCATGGCGCCGGGGCCGGCGTTCAGCGCCTGCATGGCGTCGATCAGCACGATCTGGCGATCGAGGCGGGTGATGTGTTCGCGGAAGAAGGGTTTGACGACATGCGTCTTGTAGGCCTCATAGCGCCTGTCCATCATGGCGTGCAGCGACCCCGCGCGCGGACGCCTGTCGCCAATCCCGGCCAGTGGCGCGAAGGTCAGGGCCGGTGAGCCTTCGAGATCGCCCGGCATCAGGAAGCGGCCGGGCGGCAAGGTCGAAAGCGCCCGCTCGTCGAGCTTGCAGGCCTTCAGATAGGCGGCGAAGCTTTCGGCCAGGCGGCGCGCCGTCATCTCGTCGGCGTCGGCGTTCGGGTCGATCCCGGCCGACAGCGCCCGCCAGGCTTGCGACAGGTCCTCACGCACCGGCAGAACGGCCATTTCGAAGGCTTCGTGGGAAAAATCGGCGAAAGACTTGCCGAGCAGCGGCAGATCGAGCAGCCATTCGCCGGGATAATCGACGATATCGACCGACAGTCTGCCCGAGGAAAACATGCGGCTCCAGCCGGAAGCCGATTCATATTCGATGGTCAGCCGCAGTTCCGATATGGCGCGCGTCGAATCGGGCCAGGCGCGGTCGTTGACCAGGGCGGCGATGTGGTCCTCGTACTGGAAACGCGGCACCGCGTCGTCGGGCTGCTGCTCGAGGAAGGCGCGGGCGATGCGCCCCGATTTCTGCGCTTCGAACAGCGGAAGGCGCCCGCCATGGATCAAATTGTGGACAAGGGCCGATATGAACACCGTTTTGCCGGCGCGGGACAATCCGGTCACGCCGAGGCGCAGCGATGGAGAAAAAAGCCCGGTGGCGCGGCCAGATAGCGTGTCGAGGGCAATCCTCGCCTCGTCGGTGAAGGTGGTCAGCGATGATGCCAAAATATGCTCTCTCGAACTTCGGTCCGTCCGATATAGGCTCTGTATCAGGGCTTTGAAATGGCTTCAGAGATCGGCCGGCGTCAGGAACGCTTCGAGATAGCCGGTGCCTTGGGCGGCGCTGGCAAGATCGCCGTCGAAGCGCACGACCGCCAGGCCCGCGGTCGGGAACCCATGGTTCAGCGTGGCCCGCGCAGTCTCGTCGCCGTCGCCCGAAACTGCCATGGTGAGGTCTTCCATCATCGGGTTGTGGCCAATGACCAGCAATGAGCCCGATCCGCCATTGTCGCGGATGAGGTGGAGGTAACCGGCCGCGTCGGCGCTGTAGAGCGTGTCGAAGAACAGGACCCGACCGGTGTCGGTCTGGCCGGCCAGGCCCTCCAGCGTCTCCTTGGCGCGTTTGGCATTGGAGCAGAGCGTCCGGTCCGGAACGTAGAGGCAGGAACGCATGGCGGCCCCCATCATTTCGGCATCGGCGCGGCCGGACGCATCGAGCGGACGGTCGAAATCGCGCATGCCGGGCAATGCCCAGCCAGCCTTGGCATGTCGCAACAGATAAAGCCTGCTCACCCAACCTCCTGACGCCGAAGCCTTCGATTAGCCACGAGAACGGCGTTGCGCACAATGGCCCGCGCTCTTCAAACACGGCGAATCACCCAATGCTGGCTGCCGCAAAAGGCTCTTGCGTATCAGCCCCGCGGTCACGGCGATCTCGGAAAGCATGTGCCACCGGATCCAAAGTGTCTCGGCGGAGTTTGTACCAAAGCGACCGTACGTGGCTGTAAAGACGCGTGCAGGGTACTTTAACAATTGCGTGAAACAGCGGCCGATTGCGCTTGTGCAGGCGTCGGACGACGAATATATAGGCGCCAAAATTGGGGCAGTTTGGGTGAGTCGAATGAACGACATCGTTACCGCCGATTACGTACCCTCCGAAGACGAGCCGTTCATGAACGAGCGGCAGAAATCCTACTTCCGCTCAAAGCTCGTCACCTGGAAGAATGACATATTGCGCGAAGCGCGCGAAACACTGGAAATCCTGCAGCAAGAGAACGCCAACCACCCCGATCTGGCCGATCGCGCCTCTTCGGAAACCGACCGCGCCATCGAACTCCGGGCCCGCGACCGTCAGCGCAAGCTCATTGCAAAGATCGATTCCGCCCTGCAGCGCATCGACGAAGGCACCTACGGCTATTGCGAAGAGACCGGCGAGCCGATAGCGCTGAAGCGGCTCGATGCGCGTCCGATCGCGACATTGTCGATCGAAGCGCAGGAGCGGCACGAGCGCCGCGAAAAAGTCTATCGCGACGACTGAAGGTCAAGGCCGGCGGCTCACGGCCGGCTGTCTCAAACGAACTCGATTCTGAAATGGCCGGTTTTCCGGCCATTTTTATTGGTGCGGCATCCACCGCTCAGGGCGCGCGAAGGCAGCGAACCCTTGATATTTGGCGCTTCGGACGAGCTGGTTCGGCAGCGGACCAGTGGACCGGCGACGATGTTTCGCGGGGATAGCGACCCAGGGGCCGCTCATCTCTTCTGACTGGAGAGTTCGCCGAGAAGCTTGGTCATCTCGTCGTCGAGCGACTGCGGCGCCGCCGGCTTGCCCACCGGGCCGCCCGAACGGGGCTGGTCCAGCGATACTTCGAGTTCTCTCATCAGCGTGTCGTCGATGCTGTCCTGCACCGGCTGCGGTGGTGGCGGCGCGTGCCGGGCGGTGTTGGCATTGGCAGAGCCGTAGGCGGGCAACGGCGTGACATTGGCCGGCTGGTAGCTTTGCGTTGCCGGCTTCGGTGCAGGTGCCGGCGGCGCTGTTGGACGCGGGCGGGCGGGCGGCGCGGTGTTCACCGGCTGTGGAGCGGGTGCCTGTCTTGGCGGGGGTGGCGCGGGTTGCGGCGGACGCGGCCTTGCTGCTGCCGGGGTCGCGGCGGCCGGGACCGGCTGCAAGCCGCCGTCTCCGGTCAATGCCGGCCGGCGCGGCGCCGAAAGCCGGATATCGCGCTCGACGACGACGTCGGTCGGGCCGCCGATCAGAAGCAGATGCTCGATGTCGTCGCGGCGTATCAACACCAGCCGGCGATGGCTATCGACGGCGGTGGCATCCATGACGGCCAGTCGCGTCTTGCGGTTGCGGCCGCCGGCGACGAAGGTTCCGAATGTCAGGTTGCGCACCAGCTTGATGATGACGAGAACGATGACCAGCAAAACAAGCGCTGCAAACGTCCACAACAATGCTGCGGCATAACCGGGACCTGCCACGCTATCGAGCCATTGCATTGGTTTCCCCTGATCGCCCCTTGGAAGTGACGAGACACTAGACCGTTGCAGCGGGCCACCGCAAGTTGCGTTTCACGCCGGTGAACAGCTTGAAAAACTCAGAAGGCCGAAAGACATCATTTTTATCCGACATTTGCCGCCCGGGCCTTTTCCGGACTAGGAGAATGTGATTCAACCCGGTACGGGGCGGGTGTCGGAACACCGGAATTCACGAGCAGGGGGCACATGGCCAAGGAAGCGCGCGGCGATTTCTATCCGGTACCGATCGTCGACCAGAATACGCGACCGGGCGCGGTCACCCGGCTTATCATTTTCATCGTCGTTCTGACGGGGGCGGCGATCGTCTTCGGGCTTTTCCGCGAGCGCCTCGGCGATCCTTTCCTGCTCGGCATGCTCGGCGTGCTGGCGATGATCGGCGTCGGCTTCCTGTTTGCGACGGCGATCGGCTTCGTGCAGGTCACGCCACGCTCGACAGGCGACGAACTGTCGAAATCCTTCGTCGATTCGATGTCGCAGGGGCTTCTCGTCACCGACACCAAGGGCCGCGTCGTCTACGCCAACCGCGCCTATGCGGATATGACCGGAGCATCGTCCGCTGCCGACCTGAAGACCGTCGAGGGATTGCTCTCGGATGTCCCCGAAGCCTCGGTGACGATCTATCGCCTGGCGTCCGGCTTGCGCGACGGCCAGCCAGGCGACGGCGAGTTTAGGCTCGCGCAGTCCATTCGGCCCGGTGCCGAGCCGGGTGCCCGCTGGTACAGGGCGCGCGCCCGCACGTTCAACGTGCCAGGCCAGCGGCTGCCGATGCTGGCCTGGCAGCTTGCCGATATCTCGCAGGAGCGGGCCGAGCAGGAGCGTTTCTTCCTCGATCTGCAGAAGGCGATCGATCATCTCGACCACGCGCCGGCCGGCTTCTTTTCAGCCGACCAGGAAGGCCGCGTCACCTACATCAACGCCACGCTCGCCGAATGGCTGGGCATCGACCTCACCAGCTTCACGCCCGGCGCCGTGTCTCTGTCGGAGATCGTGGCCGGCGACGGCATGGCGCTGGTCCGCTCGGTCAAGGCCGACCCCGGCACCACACGCAACGCGGTGATCGATCTCGACCTGACGACCATGACGGGCGAAGCGCTGCCGGTGCGCTTCATGCACCGCGTTTCGGCTAGCCGCGAAGGATTGAACGGGCCGACACGCACGATCGTGCTCAACCGCACGCAAGGCGAGGATGCCTCTGCCGATTTGCGGGCTTCGGAAGTGCGCTTCACCCGCTTCTTCAACTCGACACCGATGGCGATCGCCGGCGTCGACCATGATGGGCGCATCCTGCGCACCAATGCTCCGTTCCTGTCGCTGTTCTCGTCTGTCGTCGATCGCGACGCCGTCGACCGCCGCGTGCGGCTCGACACGGTGATCCACGAACGCGACCGGCCGGCCTTCGCGGCGGCCTTCGAGAAAGCGCAGCAGCGGCAGGCCGATATCGAGCCGATCGACACGCTTTTGCCCGGCAACGACGACCGGCACATCCGCTTCTACGTCAACGCCGTCGCTGACGGCACCGGCGGCGAGGGCGCCGAAGAGTCGGCCATCGTCTACGCCGTCGAGACAACGGAGCAGAAAGCGCTCGAAGGGCAGATGGCGCAAAGCCAGAAGATGCAGGCGGTCGGCCAGCTTGCCGGCGGCATAGCGCATGATTTCAACAATGTGCTGACCGCCATCATCATGGCGTCCGATCTTTTGTTGACCAACCACCGCCCGTCGGACCCCTCCTTCCCCGACATCATGAACATCAAGCAGAACGCCAACCGGGCGGCTTCGCTGGTGCGGCAGCTTCTGGCCTTCTCGCGCAAGCAGACATTGCGGCCGGAAGTGCTCAACCTGACCGACGTGCTCGCCGATCTCAGGATGCTGCTCGCCCGGCTGGTCGGCAACGACATCAAGCTGAAGGTCGACCATGGCCGCGATCTGTGGCCGGTCAAGGTCGATATCGGACAATTCGAACAGGTGGTGGTCAACCTTGCGGTCAATGCGCGCGATGCTATGCCGGCGGGCGGCGATCTCACCGTGCGCACCCGCAATGTCACCGCCGAGGAGTGCAAGGCCTTTTCCTATCGTGAACTCACCCCGGCCGACTATGTCGTGGTCGAAGTCGAAGACACCGGCAGCGGCATCGCGCCCGACGTGCTGAAGAAGATTTTCGAGCCCTTCTTCACCACCAAGGAAGTCGGCAAGGGCACCGGCCTTGGCCTGTCGATGGTCTACGGTATCATCAAGCAGACCGGCGGCTTCATCTTCTGCGATTCCGAAGTCGGCAAAGGCTCGACTTTCCGCATTTTCCTGCCGCGTCACATCCCCGAAGCGAAAAAAGCAGGCGAGCCCGGCGATGCGCCGGCGGCGCCGGCAAAGATCGCCGATCCGGCCAAGGATCTGTCGGGCTCGGCCACGGTGCTGCTCGTCGAGGACGAGGATGCCGTGCGCATGGGCGGCATGCGGGCGCTGACCTCGCGTGGCTACACCGTGCACGAGGCATCGTCGGGCGTCGAGGCGCTGGAAGTGTTCGAGGCGCTGGGCGGCAAGGTCGATATCGTCGTTTCCGACGTGGTGATGCCGGAAATGGACGGACCGACACTGCTTGGCGAATTGCGCAAGCGCCAGCCGGACATCAAGTTCGTCTTCGTGTCCGGCTACGCCGAGGACGCATTCGCCAGAAACCTGCCGGCAGATGCGCATTTCGGCTTTCTGCCCAAGCCGTTTTCGCTCAAGCAACTGGCGACGATCGTCAAGGACGTTCTGGAGTCCTAAAGCCTTCCCCATGTTCCTCCTTGCGCAACGCCGTGACAACGCCATGATTGCGGGTGAAACGGCAGGAAGGCTTGGGGGAGCAAGTGGTGACGCCGCACAACGAAGCGGACAAGGACGACTACGCCGACACGGTTTTGTTGCCGGGCGACCCGCAGCGCGCCGAATGGATGGCGCAAACGTTCCTGGAAGCGCCGCGCTGCATCAATCGCCGCCGCGGCGCGCTTGGCTTCACCGGGCTGTTTCGTGGCAAGTCCATCAGCATTCAAGCGACGGGCATCGGCGTTTCATCGTTTCTGATCTATGCGCATGAATTGCTGGACCATTATGGCGCCCGGACGTTGATCCGCACCGGCACCTGCGGCAGCCTGACCGCAAAGGCAAAACTGCGCAGCCTTGTCATCTCGCAATCGGCACAGGCGGAAAGCGCCCAGAGCGGCCAGGTTTTCGGCCTTTATGAACCGGCTGGCCCAGACCCGGCGCTCCTCGCATCGTCGCTGGCCAAAGCGGTAGAGTTTGGCATCGATCATCATGCCGGCCTGACGGTGTGCAGCGACATCTTCTATCACCCGGAAGGGCGCGCCCGTTTTGCCGATGCGCGGGCGGAAGGAGCCCTGGCCGTGGACATGGAAACCAGCGCGCTCTATCGCATATCAGAGCATTTCGGGGCGCGTGCGCTGTCGATGTGTGTCGTGGTCGACAACATCGAGACCGGCGAACAGACCGGCTATTCCGAGCGCCAGGAGTTGTTCGCAGACATGAGCCGGCTGGCGCTCGCTGTCGCAGCAGAGAGCTAGGGTGCGGGTCTACCGGGTCAGTCCCTTACGTACGGCAGTGACATCGTCTGAGGAGACCGCCGGGGCGGCGTTGCTCCAACTGGCGCACATAGACCAGGACTTCGGCGACCTCCTGGTCTTTCGGCGCCAGGCCAGGGAGGGCATGGCGGGCGGCGTCGGTAAGCGCACAGCAGCACCAGATCGGCCGGCTGGAAGTATTCCTCAACTGGCAAGCAGGCTGATGAGTTTACGACCTGGACGACGTCTTGTAGACTGAACACAT
This sequence comes from Mesorhizobium sp. M7A.F.Ca.US.008.03.1.1, assembly GCF_003997495.1. Classification (GTDB taxonomy): domain Bacteria; phylum Pseudomonadota; class Alphaproteobacteria; order Rhizobiales; family Rhizobiaceae; genus Mesorhizobium. Next base: position 8,427 of record NZ_RZRU01000009.1, read on the forward strand.
GGCGCTCAAACGGATGGACAACATAGGAATCGTCGTCGATGACCTCGAAGGGACGATTGGTTTCTTTGGCGAGCTCGGCCTTGAGCTCGAAGGGCGGGCTACGATCGAAGGAGAATGGGCCGGACGTGTCACTGGACTGGGCGATCAGCGCGTCGAGATTGCCATGATGCGGACGCCGGACGGCCACAGCCGGCTAGAACTATCCCGTTTCCTCACGCCGCCTGTCGTCGCGGATCACCGCAACGCCCCGGTAAACGCCCTAGGCTACCTCCGCGTCATGTTCACCGTGGACGACATTGACGGGACGCTCGAAAGGCTCCGCAATCGCGGTGCGCGGCTCGAAGGCGAAGTCGTCCAGTATAAAGACGTGTATCGGCTCTGCTACATTCGAGGGCCTGGAGGGCTTCTGATAGGGCTCGCGCAAGAACTCAGCTGAGCGCAATGCGCTAAGCAGCCTCCCGCTTCGGCACCATCTGCTCATCCATCCCCGGCCGATGGCCGCGCAGATAGAGCGCGCAGGTGGTGCGTAGCATCGACGCGAAGTTCGGGATGGCGCCGTTGATCTCTATGGCTTCGTCATAGAGCTTGGAGATGAATTTCGGCGTCGTCAGGTTCTGGTTTTCGGCGATTTCGTCGAGCAACGCCCAGAATGTCGCTTCGAGCTGGATGCTGGTCGAATGACCGTCGATGCGAATCGAGCGGTTGATCTGGCGATAGCCTTCGGGGTCCTGGCCCGCAAACACCCTGCACATCCGACAAACCTCCCATGATTGTTGGTCTTGGGTGGACGGGCGTGCAGTTTGATACTGCTTGACCTGTCCCCGCATGCATTCTCGGTCAAAATTGCCGGTCCGGCAATCGGACTTTCGTCCCGTTCGCGGCTGCGGGCGTGGTAACCGGCTGCCACCACCTTTTGTCGGTGCCGCGCATAATCGCCTCCACACCAGCGCGGAGACTGATTTGGCCAAGGCGATACACAGTATGATCCGGGTTCTCGACGAGGCCCGATCGGTCGATTTCTACAGAAACGCCTTCGGGCTCGATGTGGCCGACAGGCTGGACTTCGAGACATTCACGCTCCTTTACCTCAGCAATGCCGAGGCAGGGTTCGAGCTTGAACTGACCGTGAACAAGGACCGGCAGCAGCCTTATGGGCTCGGCGATGGCTACGGCCACCTCGCGGTTTCGGTCGCCGACCTCGATAGCGAACATGACCGTCTCGGCGCGCTCGGGCTCAATCCGAAGAAGATCATCGAGTTCAACCGCGACGGGTCGCTGATCGCCCGCTTTTTCTTCATCGAGGATCCGGACGGCTATAAGATCGAGGTTCTGCAGCGCGGAGGTCGCTTCCAATAGGAGACATAGCAACCGCGCCGGTAGGTGCGGCGCCAGCAACGGCGCTTACCAGAGCGCAGATAGCAAGCAGGGAGGAATAAAATGGTCACGATCTATGACGCGAAGCCCGGGCTTTCACGTCGCGAGCTTCTCAAACGCGGTGGCATCGGCGCGCTGCTCGTCATCTCCGGCAGTGCCGTCATCAGCCCCGAACATGCCTGGGGGCTCGAGACATCGGCACTCAAGCCCGAAACCATGGCGACGCTGATCCAGATGGCGCGCGACATCTATCCGCACGATCAGGTCCCCGACAAATACTACGCCATTGCGGTGAAGGGCCATGACGAGCAGGCCGGCAAGGACACCGCCTACAAGGCGATGATCGAAGACGGCATCGCCGACCTCGACAAGAAGTCCGGTAACGGCGGCTACCGCGGTCTCGGCTGGGAGGACCAACGCGTCGGCGTGCTGAAGCAGATCGAGGCGACGCCGTTCTTCCAGGCCATCCGTGGCGGGCTCGTCGTCAGCCTCTACAACCAGAAGGAGGTGTGGCCGATCTTCGGTTACGAAGGCGAGTCCTATTCCAAGGGTGGCTACATCGCGCGCGGTTTCAACGACATAGAGTGGCTCTGAGCCCCGTCGTTCCTGAACCCGCAAACAGAAATCATGGGAGGAAACCATGGCAGCTTCATTTGATCTGAACAACGACGGTGTGGTCGTCATCATCGGCTCGGGCGCCGGCGGCGGCACGCTCGGCAACGAACTGGCGCAGAAGGGTGTCGACGTCGTCATCCTGGAAGCCGGCGCGCGCCACGAATATGAGGATTTCGTCAATGACGAGTGGGGTTCGTTCGCCCAGCTCGCCTGGACCGACAAGCGCACCACCTCTGGTGACTGGCGTGTGGCCAAGGATTTTCCGAACCTGCCGGCCTGGATCGTCAAGTCGGTCGGCGGTTCGACCACGCATTGGGCGGGAGCTTCGCTGCGCTTCCAGGAGCATGAGTTCAAGACGCTGTCGACCTACGGCAAACTGGAAGGCGCCAACCTGCTCGACTGGCCGATCACGCTGGTCGAGATGGAGCCTTATTACGCCAAGGCCGAAGCCAAGATGGGTGTCACCGGCACCAATGACTGGCCAAGGCTGCCGGGCAACAACAATTTCAAGGTGTTGAAGGCCGGCGCCGACAAGCTCGGCTACAAGGAATGCCACACCGGCAACATGGCGATCAACTCGGTCGATCGCGACGACCGCATGTCCTGCCAGCAGACCGGCTTCTGCTTCCAGGGCTGCAAATGGGGCGCCAAATGGTCGACGCTCTACACCGAGATCCCCAAGGGCGAGGCGACAGGCCATCTCGAAGTCAGGCCGAATGCCATGGCGATCAAGATCAACCATGACGCTAGCGGAAAGGTGACCGGCGTCGTTTATGCCGACAAGGACGGCAAGCTGCAGGAGCAGAAGGCGCGCATCATCGCCGTTGCGGGGAATTCGATCGAGAGCCCAAGGCTGCTGCTCAATTCGGCGTCGGGCAAATTCCCCGATGGGCTTGCCAACTCGTCGGGGCAGGTCGGCAAGAACTACATGCGCCACACCACCGGCTCGGTCTATGCCATCTTCGACAGACCGGTGCACATGTATCGCGGCACCACCATGGCCGGCATCATCCGCGACGAGGCGCGCCATGATCCCTCACGCGGGTTCGTCGGCGGCTACGAGTTCGAGACGCTGTCACTCGGCCTGCCGTTCATGGCGGCCTTCCTCGATCCCGGCGCCTGGGGCCGCTCGTTCACCACCGCACTCGACCACTACGATCACATGGCCGGCCTGTGGATTGTCGGCGAGGACATGCCGCGCGCGGAGAACCGCATCACGCTGCATGCCGACGAGAAGGACGCGCACGGCATGCCGATCGCCGACGTGCATTTCGACGACCATCCGAACGACACCGCGATGCGCAACCACGCCTACAAGCAGGCCACGGCGCTCTATGCGGCGGTTGGTGCCACGCGCACCTTCCCGACGCCGCCCTATCCGTCGACCCACAATCTCGGCACCAACCGGATGAGCGAAAAGGCGGCCGACGGCGTCGTCAACAAGCACGGCCAGACGCATGACATCAAGAACCTCTTCGTGTCGGACGGCAGCCAGTTCACCACGGGTGCCGCCGAAAACCCGACCCTGACGATCGTATCGCTGGCGATCCGCCAGGCCGACTACATTGCCGCCCAGATGTCGGCAAAGACGATCTAGTCACATCCTCCCGACAGACTGCTGGCGCGGAACCCGAAAGGTTCCGCGCCTTTTTCTTGCCGCCTCATTGCTTGGTGCAGGTCGAGGCGGTGAAGGCACCGTCGGGTTGCTTCATGATGATGTCGAAGGAGGGCACGCTCTGGCCGTCCAGCGTTGCCTGGGTCAGCGACAGCGAATTGCCGCCGGCAGTGTAGCCGCCCAATGGCCCCAGCCAGGAGATCACGCCGTTTGCATCCATTTGATAATTGTACCCCTGCTGCGCGGTGCCGAAGGTGCCAAGGCCGGTGTAAACTGGGCCGCTGTAGACGTTTCCCTTGATGGTGATGTCGCCGAGGCTGAGGAACATGCCGAGAAGGTAGACCTCGCAGTGATAGGTGCCGTCGGGCATCTTGCCGTCGCTGAAGCCGGCTCGTGCGGAGCCAGTCGCTGCCGCCAGAAGCAATATGCCGACAAAAATGCGTGAAATGCAGGAAGCCATGACGTCGCTCGCTTGAAGAGCGAGCTTGCCCTATTTTTGTACCGCGCCGCAACATCGGTCGTCGGTGATCCGCCTGAGAAGACCAAAATCTAGGCACTTGGCAAAATTGGGCGAAAAATAGGCAATTGCCCCGCGCGCTGCGCAAATTTCTCTCAGTCGATTTTAACCGGCTCTCTTTGTTTTGGTAAGCCTAATATTTCAAGCCGCTGATAATGCTTGATTTACTGGTCTCCCTTTGGCGTCCCCAAGCGGTTGGCATGGGGGTTGCATTGTACTGTTGCGTTGCAATCAACTAGCTTGGGAGTCTGTAATATGAGGGGTAATTTCTCGACCATAACAAAAATGTTTTCGGCGAGCGTGGTTGCCGCCGGCCTGTTGATGTCCGCTCCCGCCAAGGCTGCCGACGACACGATCAAGGTCGGCATTCTCCATTCGCTGTCGGGGACCATGGCGATTTCGGAGACGACGCTGAAGGACGCCATGCTGATGCTCATCGACGAGCAGAACGCCAAGGGCGGCTTGCTCGGCAAGAAACTCGAGGCGGTCGTCGTCGATCCGGCGTCCAACTGGCCGCTGTTCGCCGAAAAGGCGCGCGAGCTGATCTCCAAGGACAAGGTCGCGGCGGTGTTCGGCTGCTGGACCTCGGTGTCGCGCAAGTCGGTGCTGCCGGTGTTCTCCGAACTCGACAACATCCTGTTCTATCCGGTCCAGTACGAGGGCGAGGAGAGCGAGCGCAACGTGTTCTACACGGGTGCGGCGCCGAACCAGCAGGCAATCCCGGCGGTCGACTATCTGATGAGCGAGGATGGCGGTTCGGTGAAGCGCTGGGTGCTGGAAGGCACCGATTACGTCTATCCGCGCACCACCAACAAGATCCTCGAGGCCTATCTGAAGGCCAAGGGCGTGGCTGCGGAAGACATCATGGTCAACTACACGCCGTTCGGCTTCTCCGACTGGCAGACCGAGGTTTCGGCGATCAAGAAGTTCGGTTCGGCCGGCAAAAAGACCGCCGTCGTCTCGACCGTCAACGGCGACGCCAACGTGCCGTTCTACAAGGAACTCGGCAACCAGGGTATCAAGGCCGAGGACATCCCGGTCATGGCCTTCTCGGTCGGCGAGGAAGAGCTTGCCGGTCTCGACACCGCGCCGCTGGTCGGCCATCTCGCCGCCTGGAACTACTTTGAGAGCATCGACACACCCGAAAACAAGAAGTTCATCGCCGACTGGCACAAGTTCATCAAGAACGACAAGCGCACCACCAACGACCCGATGGAGGCCCACTATATCGGCTTCAACATGTGGGTGAAGGCGGTCGAGAAGGCCGGCACCACCGATCCGGACAAGGTGATCGACGCCATGATCGGTGTCTCGGTGCCGAACCTGACCGGCGGCTATTCGACGATGATGCCGAACCACCACATCACCAAGCCGGTGCTGATCGGTGAAATCCAGGCCGACGGCCAGTTCGAAACCGTGTCGCGCACGCCGGGCCTGGTGATGGGCGACGAATGGTCCGACTATCTGCCGGACTCCAAGGACCTGATCTCCGATTGGCGCGCCCCTCTGTCCTGCGGCAACTTCAACGTTGCCACCGGCAAGTGCGGCGGCAAGGGCACGAATTGATCCCTCCCAGGGCTGACCTAGTCAGACCGCGCGCGTCCGGACGGCTACTACCGCCGTCCGGACGCCCACTTCAACCTTCAAGGGGCTAACGGAAGCCGATGACCTTTATCCGCGCGGGCCTGACGCTGTTGTTCCTGCTGGCGACGCTGTCGTCTTCGGGCGCTGGCGAAGCCGATCTGCGCGGCATCATCGCCAAATTCGCCACGGCCAAGGGCTTTTCCGAGATCGGAGCCGTCGTCCACGAACTGGCTGCTGCCGGCGATCCGGCGGTGGAGCGGCCGCTTGCGGCATTGGCCGACGGCAATCTCTATCTCCGCAAGGCCGATTCCCTGGTGTTTGTCGGTAAGGAAGCGGGCGAAAGCGTCCAGCTTTCCGACCCGTTGAGCGGCGAGGCCTCGGGCGAGGCAGCCAAGGACGACATCACCAAGATCAAGGTCAACAACACGCTGCGTCGCGTCATCCGCGATGCGTTGGGCACGCTGACGCTTGGCGCCAAGGATCCGGCCGTGCGCATTGCCGCCGCCGACACCATGTTCAAGACACCCGACGCCGCAAACATCGGACCGCTCGATGCGGCAATCGCCAGCGAGACCGTGTCGAGCGTCAAGGCTCTTCTAGAACAGGCCCGTGCCGCCTCTGTGCTGGTCTCCGATCGGCCGGATGGCGACAAGCTGGCTGCTATCGCATTGATCGGCGCGCGTGGCGACCGCGATGCGGTTTCCCTGCTCACCTCGGTCGAGGCGAATTCCACCGACGCGGTCAGGCAAGCGGCGACAGCCGCGATCGCCAACATCAATTCGACATTGGCCTTCTGGGATGCCGGGCAGAACATCTGGTACGGCATTTCGCTGGGCTCGGTGCTGCTGCTGGCAGCAATCGGCCTCGCCATCACCTTCGGCGTCATGGGCGTCATCAACATGGCGCATGGCGAGATGGTCATGCTCGGCGCCTACACGACCTTCGTCGTCCAGCAGGTGATCCGCACCTCCTTTCCCGGCCTGTTCGACTGGTCGCTGGTCATCGCGCTGCCGCTCGCTTTCCTCGTCTCGGCCTTGGTCGGCCTGATCATCGAGCGCGGCGTCATCCGTTTCCTCTATGGCCGGCCGCTTGAAACGCTGCTGGCGACATGGGGCGTCTCGCTGATCCTGCAACAGGCCGTGCGCTCAATCTTCGGGCCGACCAACCAGGAGGTCGGCAACCCATCCTGGATGTCGGGCTCGTTCAATGTCGGACAGTTGGCGATCACCTGGAACCGCCTGTGGATCCTGGTTTTCGCGCTCGCTGTCTTCGCCATCCTGCTCTACGTGATGAAGCGCACGCCCTGGGGCCTGCAGATGCGCGCCGTCACCGCCAACCGGCGCATGGCCGCCTCGATGGGCATCAGGACGCCATGGGTAGACGCGCTGACTTTCGCGCTCGGCTCCGGCATTGCCGGGATAGCCGGTGTCGCGCTCAGCCAGATCGACAACGTCTCTCCCAATCTCGGTCGCGGCTACATCATCGACAGCTTCATGGTCGTCGTCTTCGGCGGCGTAGGCAATCTGTGGGGCACGCTGGTCGGCGCCTTCTCGCTCGGCATCGTCAACAAGTTCCTCGAGCCCTATGCGGGCGCGGTGCTGGGCAAGATCGTCGTGCTGGTGCTGATCATCCTGTTCATCCAGAAGCGCCCGCGCGGCCTGTTCGCGCTCAAGGGCAGGGCGGTGGAAGCATGATCACGGGACGCTTCTTTGCCGCCGGCGCGGACCGCCGCATCGCCATCACGATCTTCATCCTGCTGGCGGTGGCCGTCATCGTGCCGTTGCTCAACCTTGCGGTGTCTCCCACCAGCGCCTTCTACATCCCATCCTACATTGTCGCGCTGACCGGCAAATATCTCTGCTATGCGCTGCTCGCCTTGGCGCTCGATCTTGTCTGGGGCTATTGCGGCATCCTTTCGCTCGGCCACGGCGCCTTCTTCGCGCTCGGCGGCTATGCGATGGGCATGTATCTGATGCGCCAGATCGGTTCGCGCGGCGTCTATGGCAACCCCGTCTTGCCCGACTTCATGGTGTTTCTGAACTACAAGGAACTGCCATGGTTCTGGTATGGCTTCGACCATTTCTGGTTCGCCGGGCTCATGGTGCTGGCGGTGCCTGGCCTGCTCGCTTTCGTCTTCGGCTGGTTCGCCTTCCGCAGCCGCGTCACGGGCGTCTATCTCTCGATCATCACCCAGGCGATGACTTATGCGCTGCTGCTTGCCTTTTTCCGCAACGACATGGGGTTCGGCGGCAACAACGGCCTGACCGATTTCAAGGATATTCTCGGCTTCAACGTGCAGGCCGACGCGACGCGTTCGGCACTGTTTGCCGCCAGCGCCGTGATGCTCGCGCTCGCCGTCTTCGTCACCTGGGCGATCGTCGGCTCCAAATACGGCAAGCTCTTGATGGCGGTACGCGATGCCGAGAGCCGCACGCGCTTCCTTGGCTGGCGGGCGGAGAACGTAAAACTGTTCGCCTTCACCGTCTCGGCGGTCATGGCCGGCATTGCCGGCGCGCTCTACGTACCGCAGGTCGGCATCATCAATCCGGGTGAATTCGAGCCAGCCAATTCGATTGAAGTCGTCGTCTGGGCAGCTGTCGGCGGGCGCGGCACCATTGTCGGGCCGATCATCGGTGCGTTGCTGGTCAATGCCGGCAAATCCTGGTTCACCGGCGTGATGCCGGAATTCTGGCTGTTTGCATTGGGTGGGCTGTTCGTCGCCGTCACGCTTTTGCTGCCCAAGGGCATCATCGGCATGTGGGACAGCTGGCGCGGCAGGGCGTTGCGGGCAGCTTCCGTTGCCGAGGAAGCCGGCAGCGACCCCGACGTCCCGCCGCCGGCGAAAATCGTCCGCAGCGAGGCGAGAAAACCCGGCGATTGGTCCGCCAGCAACCCCGAACCGCAGCCGGCGGAGTGAGCGACGATGTCGAAGTCGAACACGATCCTTTATCTCGACGGCGTCTCGGTCTCCTTCGACGGCTTTCGCGCCATCAACAATCTGTCGCTGGTGCTCGACAAGGGCGAGATGCGCGCCATCATCGGCCCCAATGGCGCCGGCAAGACGACGATGATGGACATCGTTACCGGCAAGACGCGGCCCGACGAGGGCGAGGTGTTCTTCGACGGCCAGGTCGATCTCACCAAGCACGATGAGGCCGAGATCGCCATGATGGGCATCGGCCGCAAGTTCCAGAAGCCGACCGTGTTCGAAAGCCACACGATCGAGGAAAACCTGATGCTGGCGCTGAAGGGACCGCGCTCGATCTTCCCGGCGCTGTTCCATCGCCGCTCGGCCGCCGAGACGCGGCAGATCGACGACATCCTCGGCATCATCCGGCTTGGCGACAAGCGCAACGAATTGGCAACCAATCTCAGCCACGGACAAAAGCAGTGGCTCGAGATCGGCATGCTGCTGGCGCAGGATCCGAAGCTGCTTCTGGTCGACGAGCCGGTCGCCGGCATGACCGATGCCGAGACCGAGGAAACCGCGCGGCTGCTCAAGGATATCGCGCGCGACCATTCGGTCATCGTCGTCGAGCACGACATGCATTTCGTGCGCGAGCTAGGCGTCAAGGTCACCTGCCTGCATGAGGGCTCGGTGCTTAGCGAAGGCACACTCGATTTCGTGTCGGCCGACGAGCGCGTCGTCGAAGTCTATCTGGGGAGATGAGCATGGTCTGGCGGGTTCAATTCCATCGCTTCGATCTGTCGTTTCTCCGGTTCTGGAAAAGGCGCTGAGAGATGCTCGAAGTTTCGAATGCCACACTACACTACGGCGCCGCCCAGGCGCTGCGCGGCGTGTCGCTGAAAGCGGGCGCCGGCAAGATCACTTGCGTGCTCGGCCGCAACGGCGTCGGCAAGACCAGTTTGATGAGATCGATCGTCGGCCATCACCGGCTGACGAGCGGAAGCGTTGCCTTCGAGGGGAAGGCGCTCGACCGGAGCGCGGCGTATGACCGCGCCCGGTCGGGCATCGCATTCGTGCCGCAGGGCAGGGAGGTCTTTCCGCTGCTCACCGTGCGGGAGAACCTGGAATCAGGCTTTGCGCCGCTGAAACGGGCCGACCGCAACATTCCGGCGCATGTCTTCGAGCTGTTTCCGGTACTGAAACAGATGCTCGGCCGCCGTGGCGGCGACCTTTCCGGGGGGCAGCAGCAGCAGCTTGCCATCGGCAGGGCATTGGTGATGCGGCCGAAGCTGCTGGTGCTCGACGAGCCGACGGAAGGCATCCAGCCGTCGATCATCAAGGATATCGGCCGCGCCATCCGCTATCTGCGCGACCAGGCCGGCATCGCCGTGCTTTTGGTCGAACAATATCTCGATTTCTGCCGCGAGCTCGCCGACGAGGTCAACATCATGGACCGGGGTCTGATCGTCCATACCGGCCCGGCGGAAGATTTGGACCGTGCTGATGTCAGGAAGTTCCTGACGGTCTAGAATCGTCGTTGGACTTCAGTTGACGGTCCGAAATCCTTGGCAAGTCTAATATTTTTCCGATCCAGCCCTCTGCGTCACTGGCGCACCATGGGCTGCGTGCTAGTCTTTCCCATGGCTTTTGTGAGTCGGCCGCTTCCGTATCAGTCTGGTTATCGCAGATCGAGGGCGCGGCTAGCACCGGGCAAGTTTCACGCAAGCAAAGCTTCCTAGCTTCCCTCCTGCGATCTCTGTCGTTCAAACGCGTTTGGGCACACAGGCTAAGGGACAGCCATGGAACGTTACGTCGAGGACTACCAGAAGCGGCGACTTACCGAACGTGTCGATATCATCGCCGCCATCAACATCTTGAGGTCACAGGGCTGCGAATACGACGACCTGATCGAGGAAATCACGAAGGTTTTCTACGTCGATCTCGATGCCTTCAATGAAATCGTCATGGCGGCGTAGACGCTGCTTCGATCGCAATCAGTTCGTGCGACAGACGCGGCGAACAGATGGTCGCTCTGCGGCGGCTCAACCATCCGCCCAGAGCTCCAACATACCGTGATGCCTCCATCTAGTTGTCCTGCCGGCGCATCTCAATTTGGTAGGTCAGCCAGCGACAGAACATTCCGATGATGGATAGTGCCGCGCCGCCAATCAAACAGGCGATGAGAACAGGGCTTTTTGAGGCACTCGACCAGCTCACGATGGCGAGCAGGGCTACACTTCCGGTCGAGATCGAATAACCGATCCCCTTCAGAAGGTGCAGAGAAGCGTTTGTCATGCACGGGTTCTCCCGAAAGGTTTTATCCTTCGGAACATTCTCCACGTTGTGAAGTTCCATCGCGGCCACCGGGCCGTGCGAATTGCGCCGGATGATTGGCAATAAGATATCAAGGCTGACCAGTCTAACCCGCGCGCCGGAATGCCGAGGCGGTGACACGGTTGCGGCCTCCGCGCTTGGCGTCATAGAGCGCCTTGTCGGCGGCGTTGAGCACCTTGTCGAAGCCGAGGCCTTCCTTGGTGCCGAAAGCAAATCCGGCACTGACCGTGCATATCAGCGAGCCTGTCTCGGTTTCGATGCGGTGCGCGGCGAAAGCGGCCCGTATGGCCTCGGCGGTGGCCTCCACCGTTTCGGGCAAGGTCCGCTTCAGCACCAGCGCGAACTCCTCGCCGCCCATGCGCGCGGCGACGTCGGCCGGGCGGAGATTGCCGGCGAGTTCCCGCCCGAACACCTTCAGCACCTCATCGCCGGGGCGTGGCCGAATTCGTCGTTGATGGCCTTGAAGTTGTCGAGATCGAAGACGACCACCGCCGTGAAGGCGCCGACCGGCGCATCGCCGTGCAGGTCGAACAGGGCGCGGCGGTTGAGCAGGCCGGTCAGCGGGTCGGTCAGGGCATTGTGGCGGTGATGCCGGGCCAGACGTCCCTGGTTCAGGGCCAGGGAAAGCGCCCCGATCCCGGTCATGCTGGCGATGACGATGATGAGGCTCAGTTCCTCGGCCCAGTTGCTTGGCGCATGTCCAAGGACCAGCATTCCATCCGAGGCTAGAACCATGGCGCAGAGAGCGAAGGATGCGGCCGTGGCAGAATAGAGCGCGGTGATGCCGATCGTCAGGGCAGGGGCTTCGTCGCGGCCTTTCCAGTATTCGACCGCCGTTGCGAACAGAAGCAAGGCGGCGAAGGCATTTTCGAATAGGAAGCCCAGCCCGTCATAGCCTAGAGCCATGGGAGGCAACGTCACGGCCAGCGAAATGGCGCTGCCAAGCACCGTTCGCGGCACTGGCGAGCCGCCGGTTCTGAACTGGTAGGCCGCGCCCAGCATTGTCGAGAAACCGAGCAGGAGGAAAGCCAGCGTGGCGATGCCCAGCAGGCGCCCGGGCATATCGATATAGGCGTCATAGACAAAAATATCGCCGACCACGAACACCAGGCTGATCGCCCATGTCAGCAGGAATTTCTCCGAGCGAGCGGTCAGCCACATGCCAAACAATGTCAGGCTCAGGCAGGCAGCGGAAAAACCGACAGCCAGCAGAAGTGAAGTGTAGTCGAGCGACATGCCCCTCGTCCTTGCCCGCGGAGGTCCAGATCTGCGACTGGTTTAGCTGGATTCATGCAGCAAGGAAGTATCGATATGGTTACGACGGTGGCGAAGATGCCATGATTCCGCTGCGTCAGTGCACCGGCAGATCCTGGTCCACTCGCTTCATCAGTGCCATGGCGCCGAACGGCGCGCGCACCTTGCCCTCGGTGATGAAGTAGACGAACACGTCGCGCGGCTTTACCGGCGCATCGGTGGCGGGGTCGGCGCGCCGCAGGTCGGCCGGCTGCTTGCCTTGCGCCCAGGTCTTTACCCGCGCGGCCCATTCGTCGAGGCCTTTCTGCGTGTAACAGTCGGGATTGTCATCGCTGCCGGTCTGCAGCCGAGCGTAGACGAAATCGGCGGTGATGTCGGCGATATCGGGATATTTGGCATGGTCGGCGTAAACGATCGCGGCCTTGTATTTTCGGGCAAGTGCCGCGAATTCCGGCACGATAAAACTGTCGTTGCGGACTTCGAGCGCATGGCGCAGCGCAACGCCGTCCTGCCTTTCCGGCAGCAGTTTCAGGAAGGCTTCGAAATCGTCCGGATCGAATTTCTTGGTCGGCGCGAACTGCCACAGGATCGGCCCGAGCTTTTCGCCGAGCGCCGCCACGCCGGAGCCGAGGAAGCGCGTCATCGATTCGCCGGCCTCGCCCAGCACGCGCCGGTTGGTGACGAAGCGGTTGCCCTTGAGCGCATAGACAAAGCCGTCCGGCGCCTCGCTGGCCCATTTGACGAAGGTCGGCTCCTTGAAGCTCGAATAGTAAGTGCCGTTGACCTCGATGCTCGGCACCTGGCGAGTGGCGTAGTTCAGTTGCTTGGCCTTGGAAAGCTTGTCGGGATAGAAGGACGTATCCCAGGGCTCGAACGTCCAGCCGCCCATGCCGGCGCGGATTGTTCCCGATGTGCTCATTGTCATCCTCCAAGTGCTGAAAAAGATCAGGCCACGGTGATCTCATCGACGGTTTTGGCCATGTCGACGAGCACCCATCCTGCCCGGTAGGGATTGGGCCTGCGACCCGTTTCATGGAAACCGTAGGACAGATAGAGCGCGATGTTCCGCTCCATCCTGGCGTTGGTGTAAAGCTGCACCTCGGACAAACCCCACAGGCGCGTCTGCTCGTCCGCATGTTTGAGGAGTGCGATGCCGAAGCCTTTGCCCTGAAAGTCGGGGGAGACCGCGATGGAGAAGATCATCGCGTGATCGTCGTGCCGTTCCAGTGTGAGCACTCCGGCAATTTCGCTGCCGCTCTCCAACACCCACACCTCGCCGCCCTCAATGCGCGGCGCATAGTCCTCGGTGACCGGGATCGGCGGTGCGCCTAACTGTGCGGTGTAAGGCGCATAGGCCGCTTGCGTCAGCGAGACGACAGTTTGGAGATTACCGGCAAGCGCTTTTCTGATTGTCATTCAAAAGCTCCAGGCACCAACCGGTCCGATCATCACTCCGCCGCTTCGCGCTTGCCTCCCGGGCGCCGTTCCAGCAGTTCCTTGAGGAACTGGCCGGTGTAGCTGCGCTTCTCTCGCACGATCGCTTCCGGCGTGCCGGAGGCGACCAGCTCGCCGCCGCCGTCGCCGCCTTCGGGGCCGAGGTCGAGCACCCAGTCGGCGGTCTTGATGACCTCGAGATTGTGCTCGATGACGACCACCGTGTTGCCCTGGTCGACCAGTTCATGCAGCACTTCCAAAAGCTTGGCGACGTCGTGGAAATGCAGGCCGGTGGTCGGCTCGTCGAGGATGTAGAGCGTCTTGCCGGTCGCCTTGCGCGACAGTTCCTTGGCGAGCTTGATGCGCTGCGCCTCGCCGCCCGACAGCGTCGTCGCCTGCTGGCCGATGTGGATGTAGCCGAGGCCGACCTGCTTCAGCGTTTCGAGCTTGTCGCGCACGCCGGGCACGGCGGCGAAGAAGTCGACGCCTTCCTCGACCGTCATGTCGAGCACGTCGGCGATCGACTTGCCCTTGAACACGACGTCGAGCGTCTCTCTGTTATAGCGCTTGCCGTGGCAGACGTCGCAGGTGACGTAGACGTCGGGCAGGAAGTGCATCTCGATCTTGATGACGCCGTCACCCTGGCAGGCCTCGCAGCGGCCGCCCTTGACGTTGAAGGAGAAGCGTCCCGGCTGGTAGCCGCGCGCCTTGGCTTCGGGCAGGCCGGCGAACCAGTCCCGGATCGGCGTGAAGGCGCCGGTATAAGTGGCGGGATTCGAACGCGGCGTGCGGCCGATCGGCGACTGGTCGATGTCGATGACCTTGTCGAGGAATTCGAGGCCCTCGATGCGGTCGTGATCGGCCGGATGTTCGCGCGAGCCCATGACGCGGCGCGACGCCGCCTTGAACAGCGTCTCGATCAGGAAGGTCGACTTGCCGCCGCCCGACACGCCGGTCACGGCGGTGAAGGTGCCGAGCGGGATTTCGGCGGTGACGTTCTTCAGATTGTTGCCACGCGCGCCGACGATCTTGAGGCGCCGGTTCTTCTTCGCTTCACGGCGCACGCCGGGCGTCGCCACCTCGAGTGCGCCCGACAGATACTTGCCGGTGATCGAATTGGGGTTGGCCATGACCTGCTGCGGCGTGCCCTGGGCGATGATCTCACCGCCATGGATGCCGGCGGCAGGACCCATGTCGACGACATAGTCGGCATGCAGAATGGCGTCCTCGTCATGCTCGACGACGATCACCGTGTTGCCAATGTCGCGCAGGTGCTTGAGCGTGTCGAGCAAGCGGGCATTGTCGCGCTGGTGCAGGCCGATCGACGGTTCGTCCAGCACATAGAGCACGCCGGTGAGGCCGGAGCCGATCTGCGAGGCCAGCCGGATGCGCTGGCTCTCGCCGCCCGACAGCGTGCCGGAATTGCGCGACAGCGTCAGATAGTCGAGCCCGACATCGTTGAGGAAGCGCAGCCGTTCGCGGATTTCCTTGAGCACGCGCACCGCGATCTCGTTCTGCTTGTCGTTGAGCGACGCGGGCAGATCGGTGAACCACTGGTCGGCCTTGCGGATGGAAAGCTCGGTGACTTCGCCGATGTGCTTGCCGGCAATCTTGACGGCCAGCGACTCCGGCTTCAGCCGATAGCCCTTGCAGACCGGGCAAGGCGTCGCCGACATGAAGCGCTCGATCTCCTCGCGCATCCAGGCGGATTCAGTCTCTTTCCAGCGCCGCTCGAGATTGGGGATGACGCCTTCGAAGGTTTTCGTCGTCTTGTAGGAGCGCAGGCCGTCATCATACTGGAAGGTGATCTCGCGCTCGCCGGTGCCGCGCAGGACGGCCTCCTTGGCCTCTTCGGACAAATCCTTGAACTTGTCGCCGAGCTTGAAGCCATAGGCCTTGCCCAGCGCTTCAAGCGTCTGCGCGTAATAGGGTGAGGTCGACTTCGCCCACGGGCTGACGGCTCCGTCGCGCAGCGAGACGTTTTCGTCCGGCACGATCAGATTGCCGTCGATAGCGCGCTGGCTGCCGAGGCCGTCGCAGGTCGGGCAGGCGCCGAACGGATTGTTGAACGAGAACAGGCGCGGTTCGATTTCCGGAATGGTGAATCCGGAGACCGGGCAGGCGAACTTTTCCGAGAACAGGATGCGCTCATGCGTCTCGTTCTTCGACTTGTTGACCGAATCCTCGCCGGTCTGGCTGGAATCCAGCGGCTTGTCGGCGAATTCGGCCACGGCAAGCCCATCGGCCAGCTTCAGCGCCGTTTCGATGGAATCGGCAAGCCGCGTCGCCAGATCGCCGCGCACGACGATGCGGTCGACGACGACATCGAGGTCATGCTTGTACTTCTTGTCCAGCGCCGGCACGTCGGCGATCTCATAGAAGACGCCGTCGACCTTGACGCGCTGAAAGCCCTTCTTCTGCAACTCCAGCAATTCCTTGCGGTACTCGCCTTTGCGGCCGCGCACCATCGGCGCCAGGATGAACAGGCGCGTGCCTTCCTCGACCGCCAGCACGCGGTCGACCATCTGCGAAACCGTCTGGCTCTCGATCGGCAGGCCGGTGGCCGGCGAATAGGGGATGCCGACGCGCGCAAAAAGCAGGCGCATATAGTCGTAGATCTCGGTGACGGTGCCGACCGTCGAACGCGGGTTCTTCGAGGTGGTCTTCTGCTCGATGGAAATGGCGGGCGACAGGCCGTCGATCTGGTCGACGTCAGGCTTCTGCATCATTTCGAGGAATTGCCGCGCGTAGGCCGACAGGCTTTCGACGTAGCGGCGCTGGCCCTCGGCATAGATCGTGTCGAAGGCAAGCGACGACTTGCCGGACCCCGACAGGCCGGTCATGACGATCAGGCTGTCACGCGGCAGGTCGAGATCGACATTCTTCAGATTGTGTTCGCGCGCCCCGCGAATGGAAAGATATTTATGGTCGGCCATAGCCGGTCGCCGCCTCAGAATCTGGAATTTCCTGGAATGGCGGGTTTTCCCGGCCATCCCTTATGTAGGTAGTTTTGCCGCCACGTCGAGAGACGCCACAATTCCCGACAAAAGCGTTTAAGCGTCTTTCACGTGGCCGGGCAAGCGGAAAGAACAAAGGCTGAACACGCTCCTGACAAAGCTATGCAGAAACTGACTTGTACGTAACCTCCCCGCGATCACGTTTTTCGGTAACCGGCTATTGATGGTTGACGCGACGGACTCACGGGCGCAGTCTCCAGCAGTCAACGAAGCCGGCCGTCTTTCGATGGCCTCGCCGCCCAGAGGCGGCCTGCGAGACGCCGCAGGCATTCGCGATGTGTGCTTCGAGTTGACAACAATCGCAACGGACAGAGGAGCGGAGCTATGACGCCACCGGATCGTCCCCTAGGGTTCCAGTTGTCACTGGAGCCGAGGCAGGCATAAGTGCCAGGGTTCAGCGTTTTCGCCAGCCGGCAAACCGTGACCTGCCATCTTCCGTAAAAATCAGAGACTGCTAGTCGGATCGTCGGCTGAATGCCGCGGTGCATCCGAAATCAAACGCCGGCAGTACACTCCCGGCAAAATTGGATTTGAGATCCAAAAAGGCCCCGTCCGTTTGCCCCAAGGCACGGCGGGGCCGTTTTCATGTGCGGATTGTTGTTGACGATAGGCGCAACGCAGCAAGCGCCGGCACGCACTGTCAGTGGCGCGGCGGCCCGATCGAGCCGGCGCCGACATCGACGGTGATGCTGCCGGAAATCCTGACATCCGTATCGCCGATCTTGAATGTGCCGTTCTCGCCGGCTGGCAGCGCATCATCCGGCTCGGGAGCCGGCTTGGCGATGCGGTAGTCGCCGGTCACGCCGGGCAGGGCGCCTTTCTGCGCCGGCGAACTGTCCTCGGCGAGCGCCACGCCGCTCACGAGGCCGGCAAAAGCGAGCGCAGCAACGGCGATGACGCGGTGCAATGATCTGGACGAATGAGTGTCGGTCATCCCAGGACTATAGTGGCGCGCCCCCGATGGAACCAGACCGGCATCGTCAAATCTTCGACAGCCGGCCGGACTCCGATCCGGCTCTGGCTTACGCGGCCTTTTTTCGCGTATCGAAAACATGGTCGACGATGCCCCATGCCTGGGCCTCGCGGGCGGTCATGAAGTGGTCGCGGTCCAACGTTCGCTCGACCTCTTCATAGCTGCGGCCGCAATGCTGCGCGTAGAGTTCGGCCATGTGCTGTTTCGTCCTGCCGATGCGCTCGGCATGTCGCTGGATGTCGGAGGCCTGGCCCTGGAACCCGCCCAGCGGCTGATGCAGCAGGATGGTGGCGTTCGGCAGGGAAATCCGGCGACCCGGTGTGCCTGCCATCAGCAGGAACGAGCCCATCGATGCGGCAAAGCCCATGCATACGGTCGACACCGGGCAGCTGATATATTGCATCGTGTCGTAGATGGCGAAGCCGCTGGTGACCACGCCGCCCGGCGAGTTGATGTAGAGCGAGATCTCCTTGTCGGGATTGTCCGATTCCAGCGACAGCAGCTGCGCGCAGACCAGCGCCGAGATGTCGTCGTTGATCTCCCCGTTGATGAAGACGATGCGCTCGCGCAGCAGCCGCGAAAAGATGTCGAAGGCGCGTTCGCCGCGGCTCGATTGCTCGATGACCATCGGCACCAGACTGGCAACACCGCTCATTTCTCTTCTCCGATTTTCGTATTATGCCGCGCGCAGCAGGCGCGGTGCGTTCGCGGCGATGGGCTTTCCAATTGCGCGCAAACCGAGCGAAAGCCGGCAGCCGGCGCCTGCCATGGCGATGGCAGGCATGGCCTTGCGGGCAAAGCCGTCATGGACGACACGCAGATGCGTGCCGCCGGAAACGGTTCGGGCGAGTGTGAAGGTGACGGTACTGTCGAGCGGATCCTGCCTGGCTGCGTCGCCCGGCTGCTCCCGCCAGGAATAGCGCAGCAGCTTCTCGGGTTCGGCGTCGAGAATTTCGCATTCGATCGGCGCGCCCGTCCCTGCGAAGGCAAAACGGTTGCCGATTTCGGGTCTCATGTCGTTCGGCATCATCCATGCGGCGAGCAATTCCGGTACGGTCAGGGCCCGCCAGACCTTTTCCGGCGGTTCAGCAAGGTCGTACTCGAACTCGAGCGCATCCGCGGCGTCGCTTTGGCCTTCGTTGGTCGTTGATCCCGCCTTCTTCATTGATCGATGTCCTTCAAAACCGCCTTCAGCCTTTCAATGCGTTCCGGCCAGAAGGTCCGGTAGCGTTCGATCCAGGAGAGCAAGGGGACGAGCCCCTGCGGATCGGCGCGGTAATAGGCGTTGCGGCCGGCTCGCCGCTCGACCACCAGCCCGGCGCCACGCAGCACCGCCAGATGCTGCGACACCGCAGGCTGCGACACCGTCATACCGGTGCGCAATTCCGACACGCTCATCTCGCCGGCGGCGAGCCGCTCAAAGACGGCGCGGCGCGTCGGGTCGGCCAGTGCGCGAAAAATCTCTGCTTCGATCATGCCGAAAGCATAAGTGCATACTTATTGATTTGGCAAGCGGTCTTTTCAAACCCATATGATTAGCTTCAGCGTTGCTGCCATTCCTTGACAATAAGCAGCGATGCAGATAAGAACAAAAAGGGAACAAAAACCTTGTGGGTAAAGGCAGCCATGGCAAGCGGCGATCGCCTGCAGCCTGTAAGGTGCTGCGACAAAAATTTGTTTCGGATGAGCGCGGAGAAATATCATGGCGGGTAGCGTCAACAAGGTCATTCTGGTCGGCAATCTCGGCGCGGATCCCGAAATCCGTCGCCTGAATTCGGGCGAGCCGGTCGTCAACATCCGCATCGCCACATCGGAAAGCTGGCGCGACAAGAATTCCGGCGAACGCAAGGAAAAAACCGAGTGGCACAACGTCGTCATTTTCAATGAGGGCATCGCCAAGGTCGCCGAGCAATATCTGAAGAAGGGTATGAAGGTCTATGTCGAGGGTCAGTTGCAGACGCGCAAGTGGCAGGACCAGACCGGCGCCGACAAGTACACGACGGAAGTCGTGCTGCAGAAATTCCGCGGCGAGCTGCAGATGCTCGACGCGCGCGGCCAAGGCGAAGGCGGCCAGGTCGGCGGTTATTCCGGCGGCAGCAGCCGGGGATCCGATTTCGGCCAGTCCAGCCCGAGCGAAGGCTTAAATCGCGGTGGTGGCGGCAACGCGCCAAGGGGCGGCGGTGGCGGCGGCTCGTCGCGCGAACTGGACGATGAAATCCCGTTCTGATCGCAACAGCAGATGTTATTTTTGGCTTAAGTCAAACATTGCGCCCCGAGAGTCCCTCATGGACTTTCGGGGTTTTGCATTGTCGAATTGAACGCTGACTTGGCGATCAACGAAATATGGCGAAGGACGAGTTCGATGAAAGCACGCGTAAAATGGGTCGAGGAACGGACCTTCATCGGCGAGTCCGGCAGCGGCCACAAGGTCGTGCTCGGAACCGCGCCCGGACCGGAAGGCAGGACGCCGGGACCGAGCCCGATGGAGCTGGTGCTGATCGGCACCGGCGGCTGTTCGGCCTATGATGTCGTGCATATCCTCGAAAAGGGCCGCGAGGCGATCGAGGACTGCGTCGTCGAACTCGACTCCGACCGGGCCGAAACCGAGCCAAAGGTGTTCACCCGCATCCATATGCATTTCGTCGTCAAGGGCAGGGCGCTCTCCAGCGACAAGGTGAAACGCGCGATCGACCTTTCGATCGAAAAATATTGCTCGGCCTCCGCGATGCTTGCCAAGACCGCCACGATTACCCACGATTTCGAGGTCATCGACACGACGGCGAAATAGAACCGGCTTCGGGATTCTCGCCACGTCAGCCTGTCAGCCCGCTATCAGCGCCTTGATGCCGTCGGCGACGAATTGCACGGCCAGTGCCGCCAGGATGACGCCGAGCAGACGGGTCAGGATCGAGCGGCCGGTCTGGCCGAGGAAGCGGTCTATGCGTTCCGACAGCACGAACACCAGATAGGTGATGGCGAGGCAGACGAAGATGATGCCGACCAGTGCCGCCTGCGCGGCAAAGCCTTGAAACGAGCCGGAAAGCAGTACTGTTGCCGAAATGGCACCGGGGCCGGCGATCAGCGGGATCGCCAGCGGGAAGGCGGCGATGTTGTGGATCATGTCCTTGGTGATGGCGACGTCGCCGATCTTTTCCTTGCGGTCCTGCCGGCGCTCAAACACCATTTCGAAGGCGATGAAGAACAGCAGGAAGCCGCCGGCGACGCGGAAAGCCGGCAGCGTGATGCCGAACACCGACAGGATCGAGGCGCCTGCCACCGCAAACAGCGCCATCACCAGGAAGCCGATGATCGAGGCGCGGACGGAAACCTGCTGGCGCTCCTCGCGGTTCATGCCGCGTGTGACGGCGAGGAACAGCGGCGCCAGGCCGGGCGGATCGATGGTCACGAGAATGGTGACGAAGGCATTGAACAGGCTGTCGAAACTCGGCATCTCTGACCCTCCCGCCGGGCCGTGCCCGTACCAGGATAATTGGTAGAGCAAAGCCCGTTCGGTGGGAACTGTTCGTGAGAGCGAAACCGGGTTTAGCCGGGAGCGCTGCAATAGGCCTCGATGCGATAGCCGTCCGGATCGATGACAAAGGCGGCATAGTAGTTATCGCCATAGTCGGCGCGCAGACCCGGCGCGCCGTTGTCACTACCGCCTTCACGCAGGGCGCCGGCGTGGAAGGCGTCGACGCTGCCCCGCGTTGGCGCGGCGAAGCAGAAATGCAGGCCGGATTTGTCGTCGGCCGGCACAGGCCGCGCCGCGTCGTTCACCCATAACGCGACGCTCTGGGCTCCATAGCCCAACGAGCCCGGCGACTGGCTGAGACAGCTGTAGCCAAGCGACTGCAGCGCCGCATCGTAGAAGCGCTTGGATGCGGCGGCGTCGCGGACCCCGATCGAGATGTGATCAAACATGGTTTTCTCCATTGTTACAAGAGTTTGGGGTGTCATCTTGCAGATTGACGGCGCGCCAGGAACTCGACTTCGAGGTGCCAGTCCGCGCCGTCGTGCGAGCGCTCGCCCAGCCATCGGAAGGAGTTTTCGGTGATACGGGAAAAACTCCAGCGCACCGATGAACCGGTGCCGTCGGCGCCCACTTGCACGATCGTGCCACCCTCGGCACGGCCGAGCTGGCGGCTAAAGTACTGGTTGCGCGGATCGCTCCAGAAGATGTGCCAGGCGTCCTGGCCGGGATCATAGACACGCAGCGTCGTGCCGTAGAACGTCCAGGCGCCGAGCGAAGGCTGGGAGCCAGTGTCCCGCGCGGGCAGGATCCAGACGTCCTGGATCGCCCGGCCTTCCAGCACCCAGCCGAAATGCACCTCGCCACGCCCTGTCAGGACCGTACCGTCCTCGAGATGGCGCGAGGCGTCGAACGCCCAGGCGCCGACGAAGCGGCCGTAAAGGCTCAGCTTTTCAGCAAGCCCCTCTGGTGGTCCGGCGCTGTGCAGGGCTTCGGCAAACGAAGATTGATCGAACATGGTTGTGGCCTCTTCTTGTCAGGAGACTGGGAGGGAGTAGGCGGTGATGGGGTTCTGGGCTTGGGAAAAATTGCTATATTCGGGTCATGACAGCGACCACGCATAGGCTCGCATACGGACCCGGCTGGCATGTGACGGATGTGATCTGCACGGCTGGTGCCGGCGATCGGCCGTTCGAGGAAGCGCATCAGGATTTCTGTGTGGCCGCCGTCACCAGCGGCACGTTCCGCTACCGCGCCCAACAAGGCACGGCGATGCTGGCGCCCGGCGCGCTCCTGCTTGGCAATCCCGGCACATGTTACGAATGCGGGCACGAGCATGGTAGCGGCGACCGTTGCCTCTCGTTCCACTTCAGGCCGTCCTACATGGAACGGATCGCGGCTGGCGTGCCGGGCGCCAGGAAGCTGGCTTTCGAGGCGGCGCGCCTGCCGCCTTTGCCGGTCCTGGCGCCACTGCTGGCCGAGGCGGAGACCGCGCGCGAGATGGCCGACATCGACGCCTTCGAGGAACTCTCCCAGCGCATGGCCGGTGCTGCCGTCGCTACAGCCTCTGGCGCTACGCATGTCAGGCGCGCACCAAGCCGCCGCGATCAGAAGCGGGTGGCCGAGGCCGTGCGGCGGATCGAACTCGATGCCGACGGGACGGTCTCGCTTTCAGCGCTTGCCGATGACACGGCGACCAGCCCGTATCATTTCCTGCGCATCTTCCGGCAGGTAGCGGGCATGACGCCCTACCAATTCCTGCTCAAGACGCGATTGCACAGGGCCGCGGTGCGGCTGCGCATGTCGAACGATGCGGTTTCGGCGATCGCCTTCGACGCCGGCTTCAACGATCTGTCGACCTTCAATCGTCGTTTTCGACGGATCATGGGCGAGACGCCGGGCCACTATCGCAGCCGCCGTGGCGCATAGCCCGTTTCTGCTTCGTGAATCGGCCCCGTGCCCGCAAAAGGCAGACACGCAGGCTTTTGCGTCGGGGCGGCGAAAACCGCCTTGGCCATATCGTCGCAATCGGTGGTATCCATTTGAAATTACCATCAAAAATGACACTGGAAAACTGCCGTGAAGGTTGGAGTTTCTGGCTTGCTTCCTATATAAGCACCAAGTGATTCCTGATTAGATTGTGATCCGATTTGACCGACCAGAAGACACCGCGCGGCGCCGACGGCGGCCCCACCGGCATCGAGCCGATATCCATCGTCGAGGAGATGCAGCGCTCCTATCTCGATTACGCCATGAGCGTGATCGTCAGCCGTGCGCTGCCCGACGTGCGCGACGGCCTGAAGCCAGTGCATCGCCGCATTCTCTTCGCCGCCCATGAGAGCGGCTACCACTGGAACCGCAAATACGTGAAGTCGGCGCGTCCTGTCGCCGACGTGATGGGTAAATACCATCCGCATGGCGACGCCTCCATCTATGACGCCTTGGTACGCATGGCACAGGACTGGTCGCTGCGCGTTCCGTTGATCGACGGGCAGGGCAATTTTGGCTCCATCGACGGCGATCCGCCGGCGGCGATGCGCTACACCGAAGCGCGGCTGACCAAGGTCGCTCACGAGCTTTTGGAGGATATCGATAAGGACACTGTCGATTTCCAGGACACGTACGATGCGTCGGGCAGCGAACCGAAGGTTCTGCCGGCACGGTTTCCCAACCTTCTGGTCAACGGTTCGGGCGGCATCGCCGTCGGCATGGCGACCAACATCCCGCCACACAATCTCAGCGAAATCTGCAACGGCGCCATCGCCCTCATCGACAATCCCGCGATCGACCTGCCGGCGTTGATGGAGATCATTCCGGGACCGGATTTCCCGACCGGCGGCATCGTGCTTGGCCGTTCGGGCATCTACAACGCCTATTCGACCGGCCGCGGCTCCATCGTCATGCGCGGCAAGGTCAACATCGAACAGCGCGGCAACGACCGCGAGTCCATCATCATCACCGAAGTTCCCTACCAGGTGAACAAGTCGTCGATGATCGAGAAGATGGCTGAACTGGTACGCGACAAGCGCATCGAGGGCATTTCCGATATCCGCGACGAGAGCGACCGCCAAGGCTACCGCGTCGTCATCGAATTGAAGCGCGACGCCGTTGCCGACGTCATCCTCAACCAGCTCTACCGTTTCACGCCGCTGCAGACCTCTTTCGGCGCCAATATGGTGGCACTGAATGGCGGCAAGCCGGAAGTGATGAACCTGACCGATATGCTGAAGGCGTTCGTCGCCTTCCGCGAGGAGGTGATCACAAGGCGGACCAAATTCCTGCTGCGCAAGGCTCGCGATCGCGCCCATGTGCTGGTCGGTCTCGCCATCGCCGTCGCCAACATCGACGAGATCATCAAGCTGATCCGCACCGCGCCGGATCCGCAGACGGCACGTGAGCAGTTGATGGAGCGGCGCTGGCCCTCCGGCGACGTGGAATCTCTGATCCTCCTGATCGATGATCCGCGCCACCGGATCAACGAGGACGGCACCTACAATCTGTCCGAGGAACAGGCGCGCGCCATCCTCGAGCTGCGCCTGCAGCGCCTCACCGCGCTCGGCCGCGATGAGATCGCCGACGAGTTGAACACGATCGGCGCCGAAATCATCGATTATCTGGACATTTTGTCGTCCCGCGCGCGCGTCCAGCAGATCGTCAAGGACGAGCTTGCCGCTGTGCGCGACGAGTTTGGCACGCTGCGCCGCACCGAACTCTCGGAAGGCGGTTCGGACATGGAAGACGAGGATCTGATCCAGCGCGAAGACATGGTCGTGACGGTGAGCCATTCCGGCTACATCAAGCGCGTGCCGCTGTCGCTCTACCGGGCGCAGCGCCGCGGCGGCAAGGGCCGCTCCGGCATGTCGACCAAGGAAGAGGATTTCGTCACCCGGCTGTTCGTGGCCAACACGCATACGCCGGTGCTGTTCTTCTCCTCGCGCGGCATCGTCTACAAGGAAAAGGTCTGGCGGCTGCCGATCGGCAATCCGCAGTCACGCGGCAAGGCGCTGATCAACATGCTGCCGCTGGAGCAGGGCGAGCGCATCACCACCATCATGCCGCTGCCGGAGGACGAGGCCAGCTGGGGCGAACTCTACGTTATGTTTGCCACCACGCGCGGCACCGTGCGCCGCAACGATCTATCCGACTTCGTCCAGGTCAACCGCAACGGCAAGATCGCCATGAAGCTGGAGGAAGAAGGCGACGAGATCCTCGGCGTCGAGACCTGCACCGACAAGGACGACGTGCTGCTGACCGCCAGTTCCGGCCAGTGCATACGGTTCTCCGTCGGCGACGTGCGCGTCTTCCAGAGCCGCAATTCGGTCGGTGTGCGCGGCATAACCATGGCCGAGACCGACCGCATCATCTCGATGTCGGTGATCGAGCATGTCGATGCTTCGCCGGCGGAACGCGCCGCGTACCTGAAGCGCGCGGCGGCGGAGCGGCGTCTGGCCACAGAAACGGCCGGCGAAGAGGAAGAGATCGCGCTGACCAATGAGGAGATCGGCGAGGAGACGGAGCTTTCCGACAGCCGATACGAAGAGCTCAAGGCGCACGAACAGTATGTGCTGACGGTGACCGAATTCGGCTACGGCAAGCGTTCGTCGTCCTATGATTTCCGGCTGACCGGACGCGGCGGCAAAGGCATCCGGGCCACCGATGTGTCGAAGGCTGCCGAGATTGGCAGGCTGGTGGCGACGTTCCCGGTCGGCAATGACGACCAGATCATGCTGGTGTCGGACGGCGGCACCGTCATCCGGGTTCCGGTCAATGGCATCCGTTTCGCCAGCCGCGCCACCAAGGGCGTGACCATCTTCAACACGGCTGAAGGCGAGAAGGTGGTTTCGGTCGAGCGGATCTCGGAACCGCAAGCGGACGAAGAAAGCGAAGAGACGTTCGAGGGCGGTGCCGATGCCGCTCCGGCGCCTGACGCCGGTCCGGAGGTTGCGGACTAACTCCGGAACCCGGGTTTCGACATAGCAACGCCGGCCAGTTGGCCGGCGCGGCAGCAAGTTCAGGCTTTATCAGTAGTGGCGATATGGCTTGCGCGGGCCGAAGCCTTCGAAGCGCTTGGTGTTTGCCTTGACGCGGATGCGTTGTGCCTCCTGATGCAGCCCAAATACGGTGGCGATCAGCATGGCGACGGTCATTGCGGTGGCGAGCATGTAGATCAGCATGTGCGTGTTCTCCTGCGCCTAACAACGGATAGATGGGATTTTGGTTTCATCTTATTAAGGTGCAACCTAGTGAACGCTGCGTGAAGGCTTCGTGATCAGCGTGTTCATCTGTCGTTCATGCGCCGGAAAAGGTTCACGGCCGGCGCGCCGATCGGATTTGCCTTTGCGAGAGAGGCTCGCTAGAGCCTGTTCCATCTTGATGGACGGAAGATGGAACAGGCTCTAGCTTTCATTTGAGCATGATCTTTTCCAAAAACCGGTTTCCACTTTTTGGGATCATGCATTAGAAGCACCAGCCATGACTGAACGCATCGCCCTCTATGCCGGCTCCTTCGACCCGCTGACCAACGGCCATCTCGACGTGCTGAAGGCGTCGCTGGCCGTGGCCGATATCGTTTATGCGGCGATCGGCATTCATCCGGGCAAGCAACCGCTGTTTTCCTTCGAGGAGCGGGTGAAGCTGATCGAGACGGCGACGAAGACGGAATTCGGCAGCGACGGCGCCCGCATCCAGGTCGTCGCCTTCGACGGGCTGGTGATCGACGCGGCCAGGAAGCACGACGCCTCGATCATGATTCGCGGCCTGCGCGACGGCACCGACCTCGACTACGAGATGCAGATGGCCGGCATGAACGAGACCATGGCGCCTGAGCTGCAGACGGTTTTTCTGCCCGCCAGCCCCTCTGTACGCACCATTACCGCCACACTCGTCCGCCAGATTGCCTCGATGGGGGGTGACATCCGCCCCTTCGTTCCGGCGGCTGTCGCCGGCGCACTCACCGCCAAATTCAAGAAATGATGCATGTCGCTCAAAAGTGGAAGCCGGTTTTGGGGCAACGACATGCATAAACACAAAAATCCCCGGAGACAGATATGCAGCTGAAAAAGCTCGCCTCGTTCCTCGTTGTGCTTGCCGGCCTTGTGACCGCATCGGTCTCGGCCTTCGCCGCCGACCCGGAAAACACCATGATCATCACGCTGAAGGACGGCGACGTCACCATTGCGCTTCGGCCCGATCTGGCGCCCAAAAACGTCGCGCAGATCAAGAAGCTGGTGCGCCAGGGCGTCTATGACAACGTCGCTTTCCACCGCGTCATAGACGGCTTCATGGCGCAGACCGGCGACGTCAAGTTCGGCAACATCAAGAAGGGTTTTAGCGCCCAGGCCGTCGGCACCGGCGGTTCCGACCTGCCCGACCTGCCGGCCGAATTCTCGCAGAGCGAACACTACAAGCGCGGCGTGGTCGGCATGGCCCGCTCGCAGGACCCCAACTCCGCCAATTCGCAGTTCTTCATCATGTTCGCGCCGGCGCCGCCGCTCGATGGCCAGTACACCATCGTCGGCAACGTCGTCAGCGGTATGGAACTGGTGGACCAAATCAAGAAGGGCGACGCAGCGGACAATGGCACGGTCACCGACCCCGATCAGATGATCAAGGTGCGCATCGCCGCAGACAAGTAAAATTGTCAAATAACTCTGTTTTCTCAAAAGGATATCTGACATGGCCGAAATCAAGGACCGCGAGAACGCGCTCATCATGGAAACGACCAAGGGCACGGTCGTCATCGAACTTTTCCCCGACCTGGCGCCGGGCCATGTGGCCCGCATCAAGGAACTGGCTAGGGAGGGCGCCTATGATGGCGTGGTCTTCCACCGCGTCATCGAAGGCTTCATGGCGCAGACCGGCGACGTCAAGTTCGGCAATTCCTCGAAGCCTTCCTTCGCGCCGTCCCGCGCGGGCATGGGCGGCTCTGAAAAGCCGGATTTGAAGGCCGAATTTTCCAACGCCAACCATGCTCGCGGCACCTGCTCGATGGCCCGCTCGCAGAACCCGAACTCGGCCAATTCGCAGTTCTTCATCTGCTTCGACGATGCCGCTTTCCTCAATCGCCAGTACACGGTCTGGGGCCAGGTCATCGAAGGCATGGACAATGTCGACAAGATCAAGCGCGGCGAGCCGGTGCAGGATCCTGACAAGATCGTGTCGCTGAAGGTCGCGGCCGACGTCAAGTAAGGGCAAACGACAATGATGGGCGTCGTCTGGTCGCTTCTCGGCATCCTGTCCGGCGCCTTCATTGCCATTCAGGCGCCGATCAATTCGCAGCTCGCGCGCGGCCTGGGTCTCCCGGTCGCGGCGGCTGCGTTTTCGTTCCTGTCGGGCGCGATCGTGCTCGGCATCATCTCCGTTACGGTGGTCAAGCTGCAAGGCATCTCGCTCGACTGGAAGGCGCCGGCGCCCTGGCTGTTCGTGGCCGGCGGCATGCTCGGCGGCTTCTATGTCACGCTGTCGACGATCCTGACGCCACGCATCGGCGCCGCCGCGCTGATGGCGTTTCTGGTGGCCGGCCAGTTGCTGGCCGGCATGCTCATCGACCGCATTGGCTTCCTCGGCGTCGCGGTGCGTGAAATCTCGCTCGGCCGCATCGCCGGCGCGGTGCTGCTGCTGGCCGGAGCGCTGCTCGTCCGGCTCTACTGATGCGCGTCGATCTCTTTGACTTCGATCTGCCGGAGGAGCGCATCGCGCTTCGCCCGGCGGAGCCGCGCGACAGCGCCAAGATGCTGGTGGTCAAATCAGGCGAAGGGCTCGACGACCGCAGGGTTGGCGACCTGCCGTCCTTGCTCAGGGCCGGCGACGTGCTGGTGTTCAACGACACCAAGGTCATTCCAGCGCAGCTCAAAGGCATCCGGCGGCGGGGCGAGGCGACGGCGCAGGTCGAAGCCACACTGCACATGCGCATGGCGCCGGGCCGCTGGCTGGCCTTCATGCGGCCGGGCAAGCGCATCGCAGCCGGCGACCGCATCCATTTCGGCCATGACGGCAATTCCTGTTTCCTCGGTCAGCTCGACGCCACTGTGATCGAGAAAGGCGAGGGCGGCGAGGCGCTGCTTGGCTTCGACCTGTCGGGCCCCTTCCTCGACGAAGCGCTGCACGCGGTCGGCCACATTCCGCTGCCGCCCTACATCGCCTCGAAGCGCGATGACGACGAACGCGACCGAGCCGATTACCAGACTATCTATGCCCGCGAGGAAGGCGCCGTCGCTGCCCCCACGGCGGGCCTGCATTTCACGCCGGAACTCTTTGCGGCGCTTGATGCCAAGGGCATCGAACGCCGCTTCGTCACCTTGCATGTCGGCGCCGGCACGTTCCTGCCGGTGAAGGCGGACGACACCGCCGACCACAAGATGCATGCCGAAACCGGTTCGGTTAGCGCAGAAACAGCCGACGCGCTCAATGCGGCCAAGGCAAGGGGCGGGCGCATTGTCGCCGTCGGCACCACCTCGCTGCGTCTGCTGGAGAGCGCGGCGCGTGAGGACGGCACTCTGGCTGCGTGGTCCGGTCCGACTGATATCTTCATCACGCCCGGCTACCGTTTTCGCACCGCCGACATTCTGATGACCAATTTCCATCTGCCGCGCTCGACGCTGTTCATGCTGGTTTCGGCCTTCAGCGGCCTCGACACGATGCGTGCGGCCTATGCCCATGCGATCGAGAACCGCTACAGGTTCTATTCCTATGGCGACGCAAGCCTGCTTTTCCGAGCGGAGACGAGCGATGGACGATGATCTGCAAGCCTTTGACCGCGATGCGCTGATCGCGGAGGTGAAAAAACTGCGCGCCGGTATTCGCCAGCATCGCGACGCAACCGGCCATGAACTGTGCTGGCATCACCCCGATCTGTGGGACCTCCTGCCGGAAAAAACCGAACCGGCAATCGCCGTGCCGCCCTGGCCAAAATTCATGCGCGGCTGCATCCACTACCGCCAGTCGCTCGACAATCAGGCGCCGGACGCCCCGATCCACGACAAGGAATTCAATGGCTAAGCCGTTCAGCTTCAAGGTTCTGGCAACCGACGGCAAGGCGCGGCGCGGCGTGATCGACATGCCGCGTGGCGAAATCCGCACGCCGGCTTTCATGCCGGTCGGCACCGGCGGTACCGTCAAGGCGATGTATATGGACCAGGTGCGCGGTGTCGGCGCCGACATCATCCTGGGCAACACCTATCATCTGATGCTGCGACCCGGCGCCGAGCGCGTGGCGCGGCTCGGCGGCTTGCATGAATTTGCCCGCTGGCCGCATCCGATCCTGACCGACAGCGGCGGTTTCCAGGTGATGTCGCTGTCGAAGCTGAGGAAGCTGACGGAAAAGGGCGTCACCTTCCGCTCGCATATCGATGGCGCCGCCTACGAGATGTCGCCGGAGCGGTCCATCGATATCCAGGGGCTGCTCGATTCCGACATCCAGATGCAACTCGACGAATGCACGGCGCTGCCGGCCGAATTGAAGGAGATCGAGCGCGCCATGGAGCTGTCGCTGCGCTGGGCCGAGCGCTGCAAGACGGCGTTCGGCGACCAGCCTGGCAAGGCGATGTTCGGCATCGTGCAGGGCGGCGACAATGCAGCGCTGCGGGTGCGTTCGGCGCAGGCGCTGAGCGCGATGGATCTGAAGGGGTATGCGGTCGGCGGCCTGGCCGTCGGCGAGCCGCAGGCAGTGATGCTCGAAATGCTCGACGTCACCTGTCCGGAACTGCCGGCCGACAAACCACGCTACCTCATGGGTGTCGGCACGCCGGACGATATTTTGAAATCGGTGGCGCGCGGCATCGACATGTTCGACTGCGTGATGCCGACGCGGGCCGGCCGCCACGGCCTTGCCTATACCAGGCGGGGCAAGGTCAATCTGCGCAACGCCCGCCATGCCGACGATCCTAGGCCGCTCGACGAGGAAAGCGACTGCCCTGCCGCCCGGGACTACTCACGCGCCTATCTGCATCATTTGGTGCGCTCGCAGGAGGCGCTCGGCGCGATGCTTTTGACCTGGAACAACCTTTCTTACTATCAAAAGCTGATGCAGGACATTCGCGCTGCGATCGAGGCAGGCGCCTTCGAGGCGCGCGGCGCGGAAATCACCGAGGGCTGGGCGAGGGGCGATTTAGCAGCTCTATGAATCGTATGTGGTACCACCAGTCGTCTAAGAGGCGACAATTCCCTTGAATTGTGTAAAGCTTTTACCGATCTAGGATTGACGATGGGTTGTGCCAACGCCTCCCGAGGAAAGTACCCGCTATGGTAGCCGACGAAAAAGTAAAATCTGCGATCTCAAAGGTAGTTCGAGACAAAATTCACAGCGGAAAGATTCTGAATGTCGTGGTTAACCGTGATACTACGACCGATGGAGACAATATTCTAAACGTTTATGTGATATTTGATAGCAAAAATAATAAGATAGATGCAAGAGAGACAATAGGAATTACTCGCCAAGTCCGAAATAATCTATCTGAAATTGGTGAGGATAGCTTCCCTATTTTCTTCTATGTGGCGAAATCGGAAGCGGGAGATTTAGCTGAAGCCAAGTGATCTTCTCAATACGGCGAAATCTCTAGCAACTGCCGGGAAAGGCAAGCCGTCTCAGGTCAATCTGCGGCGTTCAGCCAGTACGATATATTACGCAATGTTTCATTGCTTAGCTGGTACCTGTGCGGACCTGTTGATAGGAGGCAGTGGCTCGGAGAGGAGCAAACACGCTTGGGTCGAAGTTTACCGCTCGCTTGCGCATGGAACTGCTAAAAGTGCTTGTGAAGATAAAAAAACGATCGGCAAATTCCCTGCGTCGATTGACGATTTCGCCAATAAATTTGTAGAGACCCAAAGCAAGCGGCATGAGGCGGATTATAATCCGTTGGCAAGGTTCTACAGGTCTGACGTCCTTGCTGACATAGAAAGCGTTAAAATTGTAATCGAGAATTTTTCGAAGGCTCCTGCAAAGGACCGGAGAGCGTTCGCTTCCTGGGTTCTTTTTAAAAATACCAAAAGGAATTAGCGCGGGGGGAACATCGCTGCCTCAAGTGCTGAGCGAATTCGAGGCGCGCAGGCTGCAGCCGGTGATCTGGAACGTGCCGTCGGGCTGTTGCTGCAACGTATAGACCGCTTCGTAATCCTTGCCGTCCGGTCCGACGATCAGCACCTGCTGGACGATCGAACCCGGAGTGGTCTCCTCGACCTTGCCGAAGGAATAGGTCCGCGGCTTGCGCACCGGCGGGTAGCCATTGGTCACCATGTTCATGAAGGCATCGACGGTCGGGAAGATCCGTTTCACATTCGGAGCGGCGAAGCTGTAGGCGGTGGCGCCGTCATTGGCGATGAGGGCCTTTAGCTGACCGTCGATGACAGACTGGCCTGCCTTGATCTCGGCATCGCCGGCCAATGCCGACGACACAAAGAGGAATGGAACGACTGCAATTGCGAAAAAGGCGCGGCGCATGGCCTGTCTCCGTTGTCCCGCGAAATATCTTCCCTCGAAATAGCGCTGTCCGAAGGCGCATCATAACATACGCTTGGCAGCGCATCGCGGTTTCAGCGATTGCGAATAATCGTTGGCGATCGGCGGCAGGTTGCATGCTGGTGCAGAGCTGCGGCAGGTCGTAGCCCACGTCGCGGGTCGACTGAGCATTCATTCCAGCGCTTGAAAGCCCGCCTCCAGTCTGCCAGAAGGGCGCTGGACTTGGACGTTTAGCGGGACGAAGCCATGAAGGCGTTTTTCGTGCAGATCAAATGCGAGCTGGGTAAATCCTATGAGGTTGCCAGCGCGCTTGCCGATGCCGAGATCGCCTCGGAAATCTACTCCACCGCCGGCAACTACGACCTGCTCGCCAAATTCTATGTCGACGACGAGGAAGACGTCGGCCATTTCGTCAACGAAAGGGTGCAGATTCTCCCCGGCATCAAGGACACGTTCACCGTCGTCACGTTCCGCGCTTTCTAGCCGCTAACCCACTTGCCCGGACACAAGGCAAAGCCTGACTACTGTCATATTTCGACTGCCTCAATTTTAGGCAGGCGCAACATACTGATCGCCCGTATCTCCCAAATCACCGATTGCGCTTGATTTTCTCCGGCGAGGCCAGTGAAATGGCGTCACAGGGGAGTATGCGATTGGCAGCGTTCGATGAAATGCTTCCGGAAGTCTCCGGATTGAGAAGACCGTATTCGGCTTATGATCGCTGGCTGAAGGAGCAGGATCCGGCCAGGTTGACCGAGAAGATGCAAGACGCCGAACGCGTCTTCCGCAAGACCGGCATCACCTTCGCCGTTTATGGCGAGCAGGAGGCTTCCGAGCGGCTGATCCCGTTCGATATCGTTCCCCGCATCATTTCAGGCAATGAATGGCGGCGCCTTACGCAAGGCATCGAGCAGCGCGTGCAGGCGCTGAACGCCTTCCTCGACGATATATACCATCGGCAGGAGATCCTGCGGGCAGGGCGCGTTCCCAGGGAGTTGATCGCCAGGAACGAGGCATTCCTGCCGGAGATGATCGGGGTAAGGCCGCCGGCCGGCGTCTATACCCACATCATCGGCGTCGACATCGTCCGCATCTCGGAGGACGAGTTCTACGTGCTGGAGGACAACGCGCGCACGCCGTCGGGTGTCTCCTACATGCTGGAGAACCGCGAGACGATGATGCAGCTGTTTCCCGAGCTGTTCCAGAAGATCAAGGTGCGACCGGTGGAAAACTACCCGCAGCTTCTGCGCCAGTCGCTGGCGGCGGTGCGGCCGCAAAGCACCAAAGGCGCGCCGACCATTGCGGTGCTGACGCCCGGCAGTTTCAACTCCGCCTATTTCGAACACGCCTTCCTCGCCGACCAGATGGGCGTGCAGTTGGTCGAAGGCCAGGACCTGCGCGTGGTCGACGGCCATGTCGCGATGCGCACGACCGAAGGCTACAAGCAGATCGATGTGCTTTACCGCCGCGTCGATGATTCTTATCTGGACCCGCTGACGTTCCGTCCGGACTCCGCTCTTGGAATACCCGGCATCATGGATGTCTATCGCGCCGGCAACATCACCATCGCCAATGCGCCGGGCACGGGCATTGCCGATGACAAGGCGATCTATTCCTACATGCCCGAGATCATCGAATTCTACACCGGCCGCAAGGCGATCCTCGGCAACATTCCGACCTGGCGCTGCTCTGAGCCGGACAGCCTGAAATACGTGCTCGAACACATCGACGAACTGGTGATCAAGGAAGTGCACGGTTCCGGCGGCTACGGCATGCTGGTCGGACCGGCGGCTACCAAGAAGGAATGCGAGACGTTTGCCAAGAAACTCCAGGCAAAACCCTCGAATTATATCGCCCAGCCGACGCTGGCGCTGTCGACATGCCCGATCCTGACGGAAAAAGGGTTGGCGCCGCGCCATGTCGATCTCAGGCCTTATGTGCTGGTCTCCGATCGCATCCAGATCGTGCCCGGCGGGCTGACCCGCGTCGCGCTCAAGGAAGGCTCGCTGGTCGTGAACTCCTCGCAAGGCGGCGGCACCAAGGACACATGGGTACTGGATGATTGAAGTTAGTGAGTAGGGAATAGTCAGTAGTCAGTAGTGACTGGTGGAAGTAGAGGAACAGGAAATGCCATATTCCATTGAGATTCAAACCCATACTATTCCCCACTCACTATTCCCTACTCACTAGCCCGAAGGGCCATTCCATGCTTCTCGGCCGCACTGCCAACGGGCTCTATTGGATGAATCGCTATATCGAGCGGGCGGAAAACATGGCACGCTTGGTCGATGCCGGCCTGCGCATGGCGCTTACCCGCACCCAGAGCGCCTCGGAAGAGTGGAATTCGGTGCTGCTCAGCGCTGGTTCCGACGTCACCTTCAGCCAGAAATACTCTGACTATACCGCCGCCAACGTCGCCGACTTCCTGTTGCGCGACACGTCGAACCCGTCGAGCACGATGGCGTCGATCGAGACAGCCCGCAACAATGCCCGCATGGTGCGTACCGCGCTGACGCGCGAGACCTGGGAGAGCATCAACGAAGCCTGGATGTCGCTGAAGCGGATGCTGGCCAGGCCGATCGACGAGCGCGACCTGCCCAGCGTGCTCGACGCTATCAAGCGCGAGACGGCGCTGATCCGCGGCTCATTCTACGGCACCATGCTGCGCAACGAGATCTTCGATTTCTCGCAGCTCGGCACTTATGTCGAGCGCGCGGACAACACGGCGCGTATCCTAGACGTAAAATATTATGTGCTGCTGCCGTCGATCTCCTGGGTCGGCTCGACGCTCGACAATTATCAGTGGGAATCGATCCTGCGTTCGGTCTCGGCGCATCGCTCCTATCGCTGGGTCTACGACGCCGATTACAAGCCGACCAACATTGCCGATTATCTGATCCTCAATGTCCGCATGCCGCGTTCGCTGATGTTCTGCTATCGCTTCCTGTCGGAGCATCTGGAATTCCTCGGCGACGATTACGGCGAACGCCATGCCTGCCACGCAACGGCCGAGAAGACGCAGACAATGCTGAGAGCCGGGTCGATCAAGGGCATATTCGACGCGGGCTTGCATGAGTTCCTGGCCAATTTCATTCGCGACAACACCAAGCTGGGCGAAGAGATCGCACAAGATTATCGGTTCAATTGAGCATGGTCCCGAAAGGTGGGAGCCGGTATTCTCAGACAACCGTTTGTCCGGAGATCGTGCTCACAAACGGAATAGAAGCATGCGGCTGAAGATTACCCACCGGACCGAGTACCGTTACGATGCGCCGGTGCACTATCTGTTGCAGCGGCTGCGGCTGCTTCCAGTCAGCGGGTCGACGCAGACCGTTCTGTCCTGGGCTCTGGCGATCGAAGGCGCACGCGAAGAGGTCCGCTTTGTCGACCATTTCGGCAACGACACAAGGCTGTTGAGCGTCGAGGGCGAGCGCGACTTCATCACGGTGGAGGCGTCGGGCGAGGTGGTGACGCGCGACACCGCGGGTGTCTCGGGACCACACCAGGGCTTTACGCCGCTCTGGCTGTACAGCCAAGAGACACCATTGACGACGATCGGCAGCGGTGTTCGCGATCTCGCCGCATCGGTCGACAAGGGCAGCGACATTGAAAGGCTGCACCGGCTGATGGCCATCATTGGCGAACGCGTCGCCTACACGCCCGGCACCACCAATGCGACGACGCCGGCGGAGGAAGCCTTGGCGCTGAAAACCGGTGTCTGCCAGGATCACACCCATATCTTTGCCGCCGCGGCGCGCGCCATGGGCTTTCCGGCTCGCTATGTCAGCGGCTATCTGATGCTGGATGCCACGGTCGAGCAGGCAGCCAGCCATGCCTGGGCCGAAGCGCACGTTTCGGGTCTCGGCTGGGTTGCCTTTGATGCCGCCAATGGCATTTCACCCGACGAGCGTTATGTAAAGGTGGCAACGGGCTGCGATTACCGCGACGCCACGCCGGTGTCGGGAATTCGGCTGGGACAGGCGGAAGAACAGCTTGCGGTCACCGTCACGGTGGAGCAGTAATCCGCCAGCATTTGCCGTTAGAAGAGATTCCATGACTTATTGCGTTGGCCTGAAGATCGATCGCGGGCTCGTGTTCATGTCGGACACGCGCACCAATGCAGGCATGGATTCCATCTCCACCTTTCGCAAGATGCATGTCTGGGAAGAGCCGGGCGAGCGTGTCATCGTTTTGATGTCGGCGGGCAATCTGGCGACGACGCAGGCCGTGGTCAGCCTGCTTGACGAGCGCACCAAGGCGATCTCCGAAAGACATTCCACGCTGCTCGAAACGCCGTCGATGTACCAAACGGTCCGCATTGTTGGCGACACGGTCAAGGAGGTCATCGCCAATTCGTCACCCGCTGGCGAGAAGGCGGATTCCTATTTCAATGCGTCCTTTATCCTAGGCGGCCAGATCAAGGGCAGCGAGCCGCGCCTGTTCATGATCTATCCCGAAGGCAATTTCATCGAGTCGACCGATGACACGCCGTTTTTCCAGATCGGCGAGACCAAATATGGCAAGCCGATCATCATCCGCGCCTACGAAAGGACGATGAGCCTCGCCGAGACGGTGAAGCTGCTTTTGGTGTCGTTCGATTCGACGTTGAAGTCGAACCTGTCCGTCGGCCTGCCGCTCGACCTGCTCTTCCTGGAGAAGGACGCCTTCAAGGTCGGGTTGAAGAAGCGGATTGGCCAGGACGACCAGTATTACCGCACGATCTCCGACGGCTGGTCGAATGCGCTGAAGACGGCTTTCGCCAGCCTGCCGGATTTTCCTGGCTGAGGCACGCCGCATTCGCTGGCGGTTGCATATATTTCACGCGTTAATTAGTAAAGAAGCCAGCCGCGATGGGTGGCGGCGAGGGATCATGTCGGGAGGACAGGATGAACAACGATGAGTTCCGGCAATGGTCGCGGCGCGCCGCCGACTGGGGCGCCGACTACCGCAACTCGCTGCGCGAGCGGCCGGTGCGGCCGCTGGTCGAACCGGGCGACATTTTTCGAAGCATAGAGGTTTCGCCGCCCGAAGACGCCGAACCGATGGACCGGATTTTCGCCGATTTCGAGGAGAAGATCTTGCCGGGGATGACGCATTGGCAGCATCCGCGCTTCTTCGCCTATTTCCCGGCCAATGCGGCGCCCGTCTCTGTAGTGGCGGAGTATCTGGTCTCGGCGATGGCCGCACAGTGCATGCTTTGGCAGACGTCGCCGGCGGCGACCGAGCTGGAAATGCGCACCGTCGACTGGATGCGCCAGGCGCTCGGCCTGCCGAAAGGTTTCTCGGGCGTAATCCAGGATTCAGCCTCATCGGCGACGTTGGCCGCGGTGCTGACCATGCGCGAACGGGCACTCGACTGGCAAGGCAACAAACAAGGCTTGGCAGGGCAGGCGCGGCTGCGCATTTATTCCTCCGACCAGGTCCACACTTCGATCGACCGGGCGATCTGGGTGTCAGGCATCGGCGAGGACAATCTCGTGCGCATTCCGGTAGGCGGCCGCTTTCGCGCCATGGACACGGCAGCGCTCGAGGCGGCAATCATCGGAGACCGGGAAGCCGGCATGCTGCCGGCGGGCATCATCGCTTGCGTCGGCGGCACCAGCACCGGCGGCACCGACGACATCGCGGCGGTGGCAGAGGTGGCGCGGCGGCATGGGCTTTATCTCCATGTCGACGCCGCCTGGGCGGGATCGGCGATGATCTGTCCGGAGTATCGGCATTTCTGGACAGGCGTCGAAGGCGCCGATTCGATCGTTTTCAACCCGCACAAATGGCTGGGCGCACAGTTCGACTGCTCGATCCAGTTCCTGCGCGATCCACAGAGCCATGTCAGGACGCTGGCTATCAAACCGGACTATCTGAAGACGCACGGTCATGACGGCATCATCAACTATTCAGAATGGTCGGTACCGCTCGGCAGGCGATTTCGCGCGCTGAAATTATGGTTCCTGCTGCGCGCCCATGGCCTGGAACGCCTGCGCACGATGATCCGCAATCATGTCGCCTGGAGCGAAGGGCTGGCAGCGCGGCTGGCAAGGGAGCCGGATTTCGAGATCGTCAGCGAACCGATGCTGTCGTTGTTCTCGTTCCGGCACAAGACCGCAACCGACGCGGACGAGCACAACCTGCGCCTTGTCAATGCGATCAACGACGATGGCCGCATCTACCTGACGCAGACGAAGGTTGATGGACTGATAGCGATCCGTTTCCAGGTCGGACAGTTCGAGGCGACCGCCGCCGATGTCGAAACGGCTTTTGTGGTAATTACTGAAATGGCACGTGGCTTGGATCGCTGATTTCGTTAGCCGGCTTATGCCTTTTCATCGGTTTCGTTTTCGACTATAGACAAGAAAAACGAAAACGGGAGGTTGCCCATGTATCTTTCGCCGCGCCATGCCGAGATTATTCAGATGGCCAAGGATCATGGCCGCGTACTGGTCGATGATCTGGCCACCCACTTCAATGTGACGCCGCAGACCATACGCAAGGACCTCAACGATTTGTGCGACCAGCGGCTGCTCTCGCGCATCCATGGCGGCGCGCTGTACCCCTCCGGCATCGAGAACATGGAGTATGAGGCGAGACGCAAGATCGCCGCCGACGAGAAGGAGGCGATCGGCCGCGCCGCCGCCAGGCTGATCCCCGACAACGCCTCGCTGTTCATCAACATCGGCACCACGACCGAGTCGGTCAGCAAGGCGTTGCTCGATCATAACGGTCTCATGGTCATCACCAATAACATCAATGTTGCCAATAGGATGCGGATATATCCGTCGATTGAGGTGGTGATTGCCGGTGGGGTCGTGCGCGGTTCCGATGGCGGTGTGGTGGGCGAGGCGGCGGTCGACTTCATCAGGCAGTTCAAGGTCGATTACGCGGTGATCGGCGCATCCGCCATCGACCATGACGGTGCCTTGCTCGACTTCGATTTTCGCGAGGTCAAGGTGGCGCAGGCGATCATCGCCAATGCAAGACATGTCATCCTGGTTTCCGACCAGACCAAATTCGAGCGAACCGCACCGGTGCGCATCGGCCATCTGTCGCAGGTCAACACCTTCATCACCGATCGTTGCGACATCCCGTCGGTGCGCAAGATCTGCCAGGAGGCTGAGGTTCAACTGATCGAGACGTCGCTCGCCTAGGCGGTTTTCACCTGATATCACGCGCTCGTGATATTTCGTTTGACATTCGTTATCATTTCGAAATAATTCCGACACGGTTTCGTAAAAGCCCAAAAATGGTGCAATGCGAAATCGCTGGAGGAATTTGTGGACGCATCTCCGATCCGTGACATTTTCGTCATTGGTGGCGGCATCAATGGCTGCGGTATCGCCCGCGATGCCGTCGGGCGTGGCTTTTCCGTCTTTCTCGCCGAGATGAACGATCTCGCCAGCGGGACCTCGTCGGGTTCGACCAAATTGATCCATGGCGGCCTGCGCTATCTCGAATTCTACGAATTCCGCCTGGTGCGCGAGGCACTGATGGAGCGCGAGGTTCTGTGGAAGAACGCGCCGCACATCATCTGGCCGATGCGCTTCGTGCTGCCCTATGCCAAGGGCCTGCGCCCGGCCTGGCTGATCAGGCTCGGTCTCTTCCTCTACGACCACATTGGCGGGCGCAAATTGCTGCCGGCGACCCGGACGCTGGACATGGCCAGGGATCCGGCCGGCAAGCCTTTGAAGCCGCTGTTCAAGAAGGCCTTCGAATATTCGGATGGCTGGGTCAACGATGCGCGGCTGGTGGCGCTGAACGCGCGTGATGCCGCCGACCGCGGCGCAACGGTCCGCACCCGCACGAAAGTGACCGGCGCGCGCCGCGAAAACGGCCTGTGGACGATCCAGATCGAGGATCTGCAGACCGGCGAGACCGAGGAGATCAAGGCGCGACTGCTGGTCAATGCCGCCGGCCCCTGGGTCGATCATGTGCTGTCCGGCGTCGTCGGCCTCAACGATGTGCACAATGTCCGCCTTGTGCAGGGCAGCCACATCGTCATCGCCAAGAAGTTCGACGATCCGCGCGCCTATTTCTTCCAGAACAGGGATGGCCGCATCATCTTCGCCATTCCCTATGAGGAAGAGTTCACGCTGATCGGCACCACCGATCAGGATTATCCCGGCGATCCGCATGACGTGAAGATCAGCGACACCGAGATCGACTACCTCTGCGCCGCGGCAAGCGAATATTTCGCGCAACCGGTCAAGCGCTCGGACATTGTCTGGACCTATTCGGCCGTCCGTCCGCTCTATGACGACGGAGCCTCCAAGGCGCAGGAAGCGACGCGCGACTATGTGCTCAAGGCCGATGGCGGCGAGGGCGCAGCCCCGATCGTCAACGCCTTTGGCGGCAAGATCACCACCTATCGCAGGCTGGCGGAATCGATGCTGGACAAGATCGAGGGTTTTCTTGGCAAACGCGGCAAGCCGTGGACGGCGAACGCGCCGTTGCCGGGCGGCGATTTCCCGGCCACCGGTTTCGATGCCGAAGTGGCGAAACTGAAGACCGCCTATCCATTCCTCGACGCGCGCCTCGCCCGCCGGCTGACCCGGCTCTATGGCACCCGCGCAAGGATGCTGTTGGGGCTGGCCAAATCGAACGTCGATCTCGGCCGCAACTTCGGCGCCGATCTCTACGAGGCCGAGGTGCGCTATCTCGTTCAAAACGAATGGGCCGTCACGTCAGAAGATGTATTGTGGCGCCGGACCAAGCGCGGTCTGCATCTCAGCCGCGAGCAGGTGGTGGCTCTTGATGAATTCATGCGCGGCATAAGCCGGCGCCATGTCGCGGCTGCCGAATGAAGAGGGGTTTGAGCTGATGCGGAAGGCCTGGGAGGAGGCATCATGCTGGAACTGAGAAACGTCACCAAAGCGGTCGGTGCGGTCGCGCATATAAGCGACGTGTCGCTGACGCTCCAGCACGGCTCGCTCAACGTCCTGCTCGGGCCTACGCTCTCGGGCAAGACCAGCCTGATGCGGCTGATGGCCGGTCTAGACGTGCCGACCTCCGGTTCCATCTGGTTCGACGGCCAGAACGTCACCGGCGTGCCGGTGCAGAAGCGCAAGATCGCCATGGTCTACCAGCAGTTCATCAACTATCCGGCGATGACCGTTTATGAGAACATCGCCTCGCCGCTCAGGGTGGCGGGAACCGATCAGGCGAAAATCGACAAGGAAGTGCGCAATGCCGCCGCGCTTCTCAAGCTGACGCCCTATCTCGACCGCACGCCGCTCAGCCTGTCCGGCGGCCAGCAGCAGCGCACCGCGCTCGCCCGCGCCATCGTCAAAAACGCCAGCCTGGTCCTTCTCGACGAGCCGCTTGCCAATCTCGACTACAAGCTGCGCGAGGAACTGCGCGCCGAATTGCCCAGGATCTTCGCCGCCGCCGGCACCATCTTCGTCTACGCCACGACCGAGCCGCATGAGGCCCTGCTGCTCGGCGGCAACACAGCGACGCTTTCTGAAGGGCGTATCACCCAGTTCGGACCGACCATCGAGGTGTTCCGCAAGCCGGCCGACCTAGTGACAGCCCGGACGTTTTCCGATCCGCCGCTCAACACCATCGTGCTCGCCAAGAAGGGCCGGGATTTCCTGCTGGAGGGTGGCGTGAACCTGCCGGTGCCGGCCGAGCTCTCCGGCATTGCCGACGCCATCTATACGGTCGGCTTTCAGCCGCATCACCTGTCGCTCGATCGGCCCAACGCGGCGGCGGTGCCGGTGCGGGCCAAGGTGACGATCACCGAGATCACCGGGTCGGAGAGTTTCATCCATCTCGATTTCGCCGATGCGCGCTGGGTCATGCTGACCCACGGTATCAGGCATTTCGAGCCGGACGAGGTGGTCGAGGTCTTCATCGATCCACGCCACATCATGGTTTTCGACGAGCACGGCCGCGCCGTGAGCACGCCGAAGCTGGCGGCTTGAGGGAAAGAGATGGCGCGCATCGACGTCAACCATGTCAGGCATTCCTATCTGCCGAACCCGCAGAAGGATGCCGATTTCGCGCTGCGGGAAGTGCATCATGTCTTCGAAGACGGCGGTGCCTATGCGCTGCTCGGGCCTTCGGGCTGCGGCAAGACCACGCTGCTCAACATCATTTCGGGATTGCTTCATCCCTCGCATGGCCAGTTGCTGTTCAACGGCAAGGACGTGACCAGTCTGTCGACTCAGGAGCGCAACATCGCGCAGGTATTCCAGTTCCCGGTCATCTACGACACCATGACCGTCTACGACAATCTGGCCTTTCCGCTGCGCAATCGCGGCGTGCCGGAAGCCGATGTCGACCGCAAGGTGCGCGAGACGCTGGAGATGATCGACCTGGCGTCATGGGCCAAGAAGAAGGCGAGGGGCCTGACCGCCGACCAGAAGCAGAAGATATCGCTCGGCCGCGGGCTAGTGCGCTCCGACGTCAATGCCATCCTGTTCGACGAGCCGCTGACCGTCATCGACCCGCATATGAAATGGGTGCTGCGCTCGCAGCTGAAGCAACTGCACCGCCGGTTCGGCTACACCATGGTCTATGTGACCCACGACCAGACCGAGGCGCTGACCTTCGCCGACCAGGTCGTGGTGATGTATGATGGCGGCATTGTGCAGATCGGCACGCCGGCCGAACTGTTCGAGCGGCCGCGCCATACTTTTGTCGGTTATTTCATCGGCTCGCCCGGCATGAACGTCATGCCGGTGGCGATCGACGGCAAGACGGCGACGCTCGGGTCGCAGCGGATCGAACTGCCCGGTGCGCCCAAGGCTGCTGCCGGGAAGGCGGGCAGCGGCGCCATCGAACTCGGCATCCGCCCCGAATATGTCAGGCTCGGCAATGACGGCATGCCGGTGACGATCAGCAAAGTCGAGGATCTCGGCCGCCACAAGGTGGTCCGCGCCAAGCTCGAAGGCCGCGACATCGCGGCCGTCATCGGCGAGGATGAGAGCGTTCCCGCCGATCCGAAGGTGCGCTTCGATCCGGCCGGCATCAACATCTACGCCGATTCCTGGCGCGTCGAGATGGAGGCGTAGATGGAAAAGACCTGGAACAACAAGGCCTGGTTCCTGGTGCTGCCGGTGCTGGTGCTGGTGGCGTTCTCGGCCGTTATCCCGCTGATGACGGTGGTCAACTATTCGGTACAGGACACTTTCGGCAACAACGTCTTCTTCTGGGCCGGCACCGAGTGGTTCGAGGAACTGCTCTCTTCAAGCCGCTTCTGGGAGGCGATGGTCCGCAACCTGATCTTCTCCTTCATCATCCTCGCCATCGAAGTGCCGCTCGGGATCTTCATCGCCCTCAACATGCCGAAAAAGGGCTGGGGCGTGCCGGTCTGCCTGGTGCTGATGGCGCTGCCGCTGTTGATCCCGTGGAACGTCGTCGGCACCATCTGGCAGGTCTTCGGGCGCAACGACATCGGCCTGCTCGGCTATTACGTCAACGCGCTGGGCATCGACTACAACTACGTGCAGGACCCGTTCGACGCCTGGGTCACTGTCATCATCATGGATGTCTGGCACTGGACCAGCCTCGTCGTGCTGCTCTGCTATGCCGGTCTGGTCTCCATTCCGGACGCCTTTTATCAGGCAGCCAAGATCGACGGCGCCTCACGCTGGGCCGTGTTCCGCTACATCCAGCTGCCGAAGATGAACCGGGTGCTGCTGATCGCCGTGCTGCTGCGCTTCATGGACTCATTCATGATCTACACCGAGC
Organism: Mesorhizobium sp. M7A.F.Ca.US.008.03.1.1; assembly: GCF_003997495.1. GTDB lineage: Bacteria > Pseudomonadota > Alphaproteobacteria > Rhizobiales > Rhizobiaceae > Mesorhizobium. Next base: position 52,661 of record NZ_RZRU01000009.1, read on the forward strand.
CCTTCGTGGTGACGGGCGGCGGCCCCGGCAACTCGACGACGTTCCTGTCGATCGACCTCGTTAAGACCGCGCTTGGCCAGTTCGACCTCGGTCCGGCCGCGGCCATGTCGCTGGTCTACTTCCTCATCGTCCTTCTGCTGTCATGGGTCTTCTACACCGTGATGACCAACTACGACGCGGAGCGCTGAGATGAGCGGCGCCAATGAAAGAACGACGAGGCAGGACAGAGTGAGCGAAACGACGGCTTCGGAAGGACTTGCCAGCGCAATGTCGCAGGACCAGATCGCGCGGCTGATGCGCCGTCGCGGCGAGGAATCGCGCTGGTGGTGGATCGTGCCGACGGTCTACATCATCGTGCTTTTGCTGCCGATCTACTGGCTCATCAACATGAGCTTCAAGACCAATGCGGAGATCGTCTCCTCGCTGACGCTCTATCCGCATGCGCCTACGATCGCCAACTACGTCACCATCTTCACCGATGCGTCCTGGTATTCGGGCTATATCAACTCGATCACCTATGTGGTGATGAACATGGTGATCTCGGTGGCAGCGGCGCTGCCGGCGGCCTATGCTTTCTCGCGCTACCGGTTCCTCGGCGACAAGCACCTCTTCTTCTGGCTGTTGACAAACCGCATGGCGCCGCCGGCGGTGTTCGCGCTGCCGTTCTTCCAGCTCTATTCGGCATTCGGCCTGATCGACACCCATATCGCGGTGGCGCTGGCGCACTGCCTGTTCAACGTGCCGCTGGCAGTGTGGATCCTCGAAGGCTTCATGTCGGGTGTGCCGAAGGAAATCGACGAGACCGCCTATATTGACGGCTATTCGTTCCCACGCTTCTTCGTCAGGATCTTCATGCCGCTGATCGCGAGCGGCATCGGCGTCGCCTGCTTCTTCTGTTTCATGTTCTCGTGGGTGGAACTGCTGATCGCCCGCACGCTGACCACCACCGACGCCAAGCCGATCGCCGCCACAATGACCCGCACCGTTTCGGCCGCAGGCATGGACTGGGGCCTGCTCGCCGCCGCCGGCGTGCTGACGCTGATCCCCGGTGCACTCGTCATCTGGTTCGTGCGCAACTACATCGCCAAGGGCTTCGCCCTGGGGAGGGTATGATGAAACAAACGCACCAGTTCATCCGCAACACCATCGCCGAGGGCTTCGCCCTTGGGAGGATATGACCATGAATTTCGACCTCACCTGGATGGCGTGGACGTGGCCGACGGCGGCCTTTTTCGGGACCATTCTTCTGCTGCTGTGCGGCATGGCGGCGTGGGAATACGCCTCGCCGGGCGGCAATCCGCGCGTCGGCGTGCTACGCTTCGAGACGACGCGCGGCGATCGTCTTTTCCTGTCGCTGCTTGGCAGCGCCTTTATCCATCTCGCTTGGTTGGGTCTTGTCGGATCCAATTTGTGGTGGGCTCTCGCTCTCTCCGTGGTCTACGCCGTTGGCGTGTTCCGCTACGTATAGAGGGGGAAACTGTTGGAGCGACCGCGTGCCGGCGGCCGCTCCAGATCGCACTTGAAACCTGTAACGTGGAGGAAACACATGCGACGGCAATTTTTAACATCAACGACCGCCCTTGTCCTGTTGCTCGGGGTCGGCAATGCCTATGCCGGGATGGACGAGGCAAAAGCCTTCCTGGACAAGGAAATCGGCCCGCTTTCGACGCTCGACCGCGCCGGCCAGGAAGCCGAAATGCAGTGGTTCATCGATGCCGCGAAGCCTTTCGCCGGCATGGACATCAAGGTCGTTTCGGAAACCATCGCCACCCACCAGTATGAATCACAGGTGCTGGCCCCTGCCTTTACCGCCATCACCGGCATCAAGATCACGCATGACGTCATCCAGGAAGGCGACGTCGTGGAGAAGATCCAGACCCAGATGCAGACCGGCCAGAACCTCTATGACGGCTGGGTCAACGATTCCGACCTGATCGGCACCCACTGGCGCTACCAGCAGGTGCGCAACCTGACAGACTGGATGGCGGGCGAGGGCAAGGATGTCACCAACCCGAACCTCGACCTGAAGGACTTTATCGGCACCTCGTTCACGACGGCTCCGGATAAGAAACTCTACCAGCTTCCCGACCAGCAGTTCGCGAACCTCTACTGGTTCCGTTACGACTGGTTCAACGACGAGAAGAACAAGGCGGACTTCAAGGCCAAATACGGCTACGACCTCGGCGTTCCCGTCAACTGGTCGGCCTATGAGGACATCGCCGAATTCTTCACCGGCCGTGAGATCGACGGCAAGAAGGTCTATGGCCACATGGACTACGGCAAGAAGGACCCGTCGCTCGGCTGGCGGTTCACCGACGCCTGGCTGTCCATGGCCGGCAATGGCGACAAGGGCCTGCCGAACGGTCTGCCGGTCGACGAATGGGGCATCAAGGTCGACGAGAACTCTCGGCCCGTCGGCTCCTGCACGGCGCGCGGCGGCGACACCAACGGCCCTGCCGCCGTCTATTCGATCCAGAAGTACCTCGACTGGCTGAAGGCCTACGCTCCGGCCGAAGCGCAGGGCATGACCTTCTCTGAATCCGGCCCGGTTCCGGCTCAGGGCGCGGTTGCCCAGCAGATCTTCTGGTACACCGCCTTCACTGCCTCGATGGTCGATGCCGGCGCAAAGGCAGTTCTGAACGACGACGGTACGCCGAAGTGGCGTATGGCGCCGTCGCCGCATGGTGTCTACTGGAAGGACGGCATGAAGCTCGGCTATCAGGACGTCGGTTCCTGGACACTGATGAAGTCGACACCGACCGACCGCGCCAAGGCCGCCTGGCTCTACGCGCAGTTCGTGACCTCGAAGACCGTCGACGTGAAGAAGAGCCATGTCGGCTTGACCTTCATCCGGCAGAGCACGATCGACGACAAGAGCTTCACCGAGCGCGCTCCGAAGCTCGGCGGCCTGATCGAGTTCTATCGTTCGCCGGCCCGCGTGCAGTGGTCGCCAACCGGCACCAACGTGCCTGACTATCCGAAGCTGGCACAGCTTTGGTGGCAGGCGATCGGCGATGCTTCGTCGGGTGCCAAGACAGCGCAGGAAGCGATGGACTCGCTCTGCGGCGAGCAGGAAAAGGTGATGAGCCGCATCGAGAAATCGGGCGTCCAGGGCGATATCGGCCCGAAGATGGCCGAAGAACATGACCTTGCCTACTGGAACGCCGACGCGGTCAAGAAAGGCAATCTCGCTCCTCAGTTAAAGATTGAGAACGAGAAGGAAAAGCCGATCACCATCAACTACGACGAACTGGTGAAGAGCTGGCAGAAGTAATCTAGGTGTTGGCGTTCGCGCCCGCATCATGAGAATAGGGGGAGGCGGCATCTTGCCGTCTCCCCTGTCTGTGTAAAAGACTAAGCGGGGAGGCATAATGACCGGATATATCCTTGCCATCGACCAGGGCACGACTTCGACCCGGGCGATCCTGTTCGATGGCCAGATGAAGCTCGCCGGCAGCGGGCAAAAGGAATTCATCCAGCATTATCCGGCCTCCGGTTGGGTCGAGCATGATCCCGAGGATATCTGGGCGAGCGTGGTGTCGACCGTGAAGGCGGCGCTGAAGCAGGCCGGCCGGAATGCATCCGAAGTGGTCGCGCTCGGCATCACCAACCAGCGCGAAACCGTCGTCATCTGGGATGGGGCGACCGGCAAGCCGATCCACAATGCCATTGTCTGGCAGGACCGGCGCACCGCGCCGCTGTGCCAGAAACTCAAGAAGCAGGGGTTGGAGAAGAAGTTCACCCGCAAGACCGGCTTGCTGCTCGATCCCTATTTTTCCGGCACCAAGATCGCCTGGATGCTCGACAAGGTGAAAGGCGCGAGAAAACGCGCCGAGAAAGGCGAATTGCTGGCCGGCACCATCGACAGCTTTTTGATCTGGCGGCTGACCGGCGGCAAGGTTCACGCCACCGACGCCACCAACGCCTCGCGCACGCTGGTCTACAACATCGCAGAGAATGCCTGGGATGACGAGCTGCTGGCTATTCTCAACATCCCGGCAAAAATGCTTCCTGAGGTAAAGGACTGCGCCGATGACTATGGAATCACTGAGAAAAATCTCTTTGGCGCCGAAATAAAGATCCTCGGTGTCGCCGGCGACCAGCATGCCGCGACCATTGGCCAGGCCTGTTTTGAGCCAGGCATGATGAAATCCACCTATGGCACCGGCTGTTTTGCACTGCTGAACACCGGCAGCGACCTAGTGCGTTCGAAGAACCGGCTCTTGACCACCATTGCCTACAGGCTGAACGGCAAAACAACCTATGCGCTGGAAGGCTCGATCTTCATTGCCGGAGCGGCCGTGCAATGGCTGCGCGATGGCATCAAGGTGATCGGCAAGGCCGAGCAGAGCGGCAAACTGGCTGATGAAGCCGATCCGACCCAAAATGTCTATCTGGTGCCGGCCTTCGTCGGGCTCGGCGCGCCGCATTGGGACGCAGAGGCACGCGGCGCCATTTTCGGGCTGACGCGCAATTCCGGTCCGGCGGAGTTTGCCCGCGCCGCGCTGGAAGCCGTCGCCTACCAGACGCGCGACCTGCTCGACGCCATGCGCAAAGACTGGAAGAGCGCTTCGGCCAAGACTGTGCTGCGGGTCGATGGCGGCATGGTGGCGTCGGACTGGACCATGCAGCGTCTGGCCGACATCCTCGATGCACCGGTCGACCGCCCGACCATTCTCGAGACGACGGCGCTCGGTGCCGCCTGGCTGGCTGGCTCGAAAGCAGGTGTGTGGCCAGATGCCAAGAAGTTCGCGAAAAGCTGGGCACTCGAACGGCGCTTCCAGCCTGACATGGATGCCCCAAAGCGCGCAGCTAAGCTCGCTGGCTGGCGCGATGCTGTGCGCAGGACGCTGAGCGTGCCATAAGCAGCTATCAGGTGGTGAGTGATGGGGCCGAGGGGGTTGAAGCCAGACTGGTATCCTGCGTGGCGCGACGAGGCTATCGAACAGCTGAATGCCAAGAATGCACGCTTGAACAAAGATTTCCACCTCGGCAGCTGGTCGCGCTATGATTATGACCTTACGGCCGGAAAGCTCCTGTTCTCGGATGAAGGAGGCGTCAAGATCGTCACCGAGATCCAAATTGCGGACTCTACGAGCCAAGGCCAGCAACTGGCTGTGGGCTTGGGCAAATTCGAATTTGCCCGGCGAGCTTCTCAGCGACGCCAAGCTGGTTCGCTCCTTCGGCGAGAAGAACAGTATAGATGAGTTGACGCAGGCCTACGTGACCGACGCCGGCAATGACCTGGAAGCGCTGGGCTGGGAGTTGACTGGAGCGACGGCTCGAATTTGCGATGCTCTTGGGGCGTACCGTTCACCGCGTGGTGAGGGTGGAGCGCTATATTTGATTTTTAAGAGCATCGACTGGGCGATCTGACAACGACTTTCCTCGATAGAAAGCCCGCGCTGTTTCCGACGCGGGCTTTTTACTCACCACCCACACTTTGGATCAGTAAGGCGAACGGCACTCTCGGCGAGGGCCGTAATTCGGCTGGAACGTGTTGTCCGAAGCGCGGTAGCTGCGATAGTGGTCATAGCACCACTGCACATGCGAGTTGCCTTCATAGACACGGTTGTTTTCGCTGTTGACGATCGCGCCGGTGATCAGCGCGCCGGTGGCGAATGCAGCCAGCGGAAACCAATGATCGCCATGGCGGCGATAGCCGGGGCGATATTCGCGATAGCCGCGATGGCCATTCCAATACGCGCCGCGATTGCGGGAAAAACTGCGGTCACGCGAAAAATTGCGATTGTAGCGGTCCTTGCGCCACTCCCGGTACTGGACTGTCTGCACATCCGGCACCGCGGCCTGGGACTGCGGCACATAGTTCGGCTGGGCGTTAACCGACGCCGCCTCCGCCGCAACGAATGTGACGGAGAGAGTGGCCGCCAGCAGGCTCGTTGTGATTCTGTTCATTGGTCTTCTCCTCGATGGTTGGCGGACGTCCCTGTGCCGGGAAAACGAGCGGCGCATACAATTGTTCCCCAGACTGGATGCCGCTGTCTGGAAGAAATGGTAGTGTTTCTTGGCAGTTCTCCCACCGGCGGCGCGGCGGGCAAGTGTCACAACAGGGCGAAGCCCCCGTGGTTGCGAGCCCTCTTTTTCCGGTTGACCGGTCGCGGCACTCTCCCTATGTTCCGCGCAATTTCGAGGGCCGCCTTTCGCGCCCGAGGGAGCGCGTAGCTCAGCCGGTAGAGCAACTGACTTTTAATCAGTAGGTCATGGGTTCGAATCCCATCGCGCTCACCAAAAATCCGGGTGACTGCAGATCGTCTGGAAGACGGAGAGCTTGGCTCTTTGCTACGTGTGGTTTCGGTCGTTTCCCGACAAGAGTTGCTGCGCAAGCGGCTGCACATTTTCCCAGTAGGTAATGCACCTGTCGTAAACTTTGTTCGCCACGCGCTCTCTGCCAATTCGCTCCCACTCCGGCGTCCAGGGCGTATCCCAGTCAAAGTGCTGCGAGATGAGCAGTTCCCTGTCAAAGCACCGCGGATCCCGCTCTAGAATCTGGCGGGCCTCGTCCGCCAATGGTGTATAGGCTTTGACCGCAGCCATCTTCCTGGCGCGAGCAGCAGAATCCAATTGAATGTCCACTTCGACAAGCCCCGGCACGTTGGGAACCGCGGCAGTGCAAAGCTGCTTGTGCCCCGGCCGTATGCTTTGCAGCATCCCGTTGAGGGCATTGCCGAATGCATATGCCAGATCGTGCATCGGATTGTAGCCATCAACCGCGTCCGAGACGATTTGCACGTCCTGCATATCCGACACATCGACGCTGATTCTTTCCAGCACATCGGCAAAAACGACAAAGTCCCTGGCCAAAAGCGCCTTATACCAAGCGCTGTCCGGAATATCGCCAAACACCGCCCCAGCGGTTGCGCCAGCCGCTTCCACCACGTCGCGTGAATATTGGGTTCGCGCAGAGTGGCGACCGCCTGAACCATCCGTCAGAAGGTAGATTCGCGGTTTCTTAAGCTCAAGCCAGTGATGAATCCTAAGCTCATGCCCTGGATGTGCAAGGATCAGCACATGTTGCAATTTTTCGGGCAAGCAACGGCTCCAATCCAGGTTTCGGCATGCATCCGCGTTTCAGATTGCATCCAAGGCGGCGACCAGGCATCAAGGGTTCCCAACATCGAGTTGGCGCCAAGTCAATTTGCCCAAACTTGTCTGGTCAATGCCTTCAAACTAAGAACGCTGCGTAGCATCTGTTATCCTCGCCGCCAATGCGGCGATTGCGAAACAGGCAGGAGGCGGCATTTGCGGGTTCTCATCACCAATCTGTTCGTGTCGCATAACAGCGGTACCGAAGCCGTTGTCGAATTGCTGGCCGACGGGCTTCGCGGCGCCGGTCATCAAACCATGTTGCTGGCTCCAACCCTTGGCGACATGGCCGACAGAATGCGCAGGCGAGGACACCATGTGGTGGACCGAATTGCGGAGATCGTCGAAAAGCCCGATATAATCCATGGTCAGCATTTGACGCCTTGCCTGACCGCGCTGGCGCGGTTTCCCGATGTGCCAGCCGTGTTTTCCTGCCATAGCGCTTTCTTTGAGGTCGAAGCTCCCATGCTTCATCCGCAAATACGCCGCTGGATCGCGGTCGACGAAGCGTGCAGGGCCAAATGCCTGTCGCGCGGTGTACCTGCGGACAAATTGGACCTCATCTACAACGCGGTCGACCTTCAACGTTTCAAGCCCCGCCTGCCACTGCCTTCCAGACCCGCCAAAGGGCTGCTGCTGACCAAGAATCTTGAACACCAACAGGCGGTGCGCGAAGCCTGCTCGAAACGCAGCATTCAACTGGATGAGTTGGGTCCGGCCACGGGACGTTTTTCCCATCAGCTCGAAAAGGATTTGCTCGAATACGACATCGTGTTTGCAACTGCGCGCATGGCCATCGAAGCCGCCGCGGTGGGATGCTCGGTCGTCGTCTGCGACGCGCGTGGCTTCGCCGGCCTTCTGGATACGGCAAACATGCAGGCATGGCGGCAAATGAACCTTGGGGTTGGTCTCCTGACGAGGCCGACCACCGTCGAAAATCTGACGGATGCGATTTCGCGGTTCGATGCCGGCGATGCCGCCAAGGTTTCCGCCTATTTTCGTGACGTGGCTGATGTCTCGCACTTCGTCGAAGAGCATATCAGGGTCTACAGCCTGGCCATCCAGGCCGGTACGAACACGACCGCTGACGAGCGGTCACTAGCAACCGCGTGCTGGATCGAGGAAATCGGCGTGTCGCTTTCGCCGCGCAGATGGGCCTCCATCGTGAAGGAGATGCATGGATGGGAAATTTCGCCGGATCAGGCCGCGCTTGTGGAATTGCTGCGATCAAACACAAAAACGCTAGAGAGCAATGCCGCGTCGTTGATGGTGCTTGGCGAGCAGGTCAAATCCATTGGACCCGAATTTGCAAAAATTGATGCAGAGCTTTTGGTCCTTTCAAATTTCGTCAATGAGAGCAAACGGCTCTACAACGGTATGATCCCGTTGTTTATGAGAAAAATGTTTCTTCGGGCTCGCCGGCGAGGTTAAAGCTGCGGTGGCCTGCGCGGCTGCTCAATTTGTACAATCCACATACGCTGGATCTTGCATAGAGTTGCCTGCTGCGACGGTGATGAGCGTCGAATGGATCAGGGATCGACGCTACCCCTCAGGAACCTTCGAACACCAGCGATACATTGCCTCCCGCATGGCGCTCGAGGCGGCCGGCGAGGTCGAGTTCCAGCAGCACCATGAAGACCTGGGCTGGGTGCAGGCCGGTATGGCGGATGATCTCGTCGACCGACACTGGCGTTGGGCCGAGCGCCTCGATGACGCGGGTGCGGTCGCTTTCGCCGGGCGGTGGCGTGGCCAAGAAGTCGGGCGGCTCTTCGAATGGTGGCACGTCGGGCGCCCGCATGCCGGTCAGCGGGGCGATAGCCCGCGAAATGTCCGAGGCCTCGGTGACCAGGGTGGCGCCATCCTTGAGCAGGCCGTTGGTGCCGGCGGCACGTGGATCGAGCGGTGAGCCCGGTACGGCGAAGACCAGCCGGCCCATTTCGCCGGCAAGCCTGGCGCTGATCAGGGATCCCGAGCGTTGCGCTGCCTCGACCACCACCAGCCCAAGGACCGCACCCGCAACAAGACGGTTGCGGCGCGGGAAATCCTGCGCGCGCGGCTGCCAGCCGAACGGCATCTCCGAAACGATGGCGCCGCGCTCGGCAATCTCGTCGCACAGGCCGGCATTTTCAGGCGGGTAGGGCAGGTCGAGGCCCCCGGCCAGCACGCCGATCGTGCCGGTCGCCAGACTGCCCTGATGCGCCGCTGTGTCGATGCCGCGCGCCAGCCCGGAGACGATTGCGTAGCCGTCGCGGCCAAGATCCGCCGCCAGCATGCGCGCCATCTTGATGCCGGCCAGCGATGCGTTACGCGCGCCGACGATGGCGACGCCCGGCAGCCGGAAGACAGCGGCATTGCCTTTGACCGCCAGCAGCGGCGGCGGATGGTCCATGTTGCGCAAGAGCTGGGGATAGTCTGTTTCACCGATGCCGACAAAGCGTGCGCCAGCCTTTCGGGCTGCTTCCAGTTCGGCCTCGGCTTCGGCGACCGAAGGGATGCGGGCGATCCGGCGGGCGCCGCCCGAAATCATCAGTTCCGGCAGCATTTCGAGCGCCACCTCGGCCGAACCGAAACGGTTGATCAGGTCGCGAAAGGAGGCGGGGCCGACATTCTGGGTGCGGATCAGCCGAAGCCAGTTCAGCCGCTGCCGGTCGCTGAGGCGCGGCCCGGCGGCCGGCTCGCTCACCGCGGTGGCGCGATCGCTCACCTCGGTGGCGCGCTCGCTCACCCCTTGGCTCCGATCTTGCCCTCGGTGCCGGCAAGCAGGCGCGAAATGTTTTCCCGGTGCTTGATGAAAACGATGATGCTCATCACCACGAACAGGGCCGCATTCTGCGGTGTGCTCAGGACATAGAGAACGATCGGCACGATGACGGCTGCCGTCAGCGCCGCCAGCGAGGAGTAACGGAACAGGAAAGCCATCACCAGCCAGACGACGGCGAAGATCAGCGCCACCTGCCAGGCAAGGCCGATCAGCACCCCGAGATAGGTTGCGACGCCCTTGCCGCCCTTGAACCCGAGCCAGACCGGGAAGAGATGGCCGAGAAAGGCCCCGAGACCGGCCGAGATCGCCAGGTCAGGCGCGAAATGGCCTGCTATCAGCACGGCGGCCGTGCCCTTCAGCGCATCGAGCAGCAGCGTCGCGGCGGCAAGGCCTTTGTTGCCGGTGCGCAGAACATTGGTGGCGCCGATATTGCCGGAGCCGATCTTGCGTACATCGCCAAGCCCGGCGGCGCGGGTGAGCAGGAGCCCAAAAGGAATCGAGCCCAGGAGATAGCCAAACACGAGCGCTGGGATGAGGCTGTAAGTCATTGGTTCCCCTGCATTTCCCCTGACGGACCGGCGTCAGGCGCGATGCGCGGTGGCCGGCTCAGACGGAGAACACTGTGCGGCCCGCAACCAGCGTTTGCAAGACCTTGCCTTGCAGTCGCGCGCCTTCGAAACAGGTGTTTTTCGAGCGCGAACGAATGCCGCTTTCGCTGACGATCCAGGGTTCGTCGAGGTCGACAAGCGCAAGATCGGCGACAGCGCCGGGCTTCAGCGTGCCGCCGGGCAGTCCGAACAGTTTTGCGGGAGCGGTGGACAAGGTCTCGATCAGCCGGAGCAACGGCACATCGCCATTGTGGTAGAGCCGCAATGCGGCGCCCAGAAGCGTCTCCAACCCGACGGCGCCAGCCGCCGCATCGGCGAAGGGCAGGCGCTTGGTGTCGACGTCCTGCGGATCGTGCGAGGAGACAATGATGTCAATCGTGCCGTCCCTGACCGCCTCGATCATCGCGAGCCGATCTTCCTCGGCGCGCAAAGGCGGCGTCAGGCGGAAGAAGGTGCGGTATTCGCCGACGTCGTTTTCATTGAGCGACAGATTGTGGATCGCGACGCCTGATGTGACGGCCGCACCATCTGACTTCGCACGCGTGACGGCGTTTGCCGCCATCGCCGTCGAGATCTTTGCCGCGTGGTACGAACCGCGCGTGAGCCGCGCCAGCGCAAGGTCGCGCTCCAGCGGGATGGATTCGGCTTCACGCGGAATGCCGGAAAGGCCGAGCCAGCTTGCGTAGAGCCCCTCGTTCATCACGCCGGATGAACCGAGGTCCGCATCCTGCGTCTCATGCACGATGGTGGCGCCGAAGTCGCGCGCATAGGTCAGCGCGCGGCGCATCACCAGCGCACTCGATATGGTGTGGCGGCCATCGGTGAAGGCGACAGCGCCGGCTTCGCGCAGCAGGCCGAACTCGGTCATCTCGCGCCCGTCGAGGCCCTTGGTGATCGCCGCAGCCGGAAAGACATTGACGATCGCCGTGTCCTTGGCGGTGCGCAGCACGAATTCGACCAGCGCGACATTGTCGATCACCGGGTCGGTGTCGGGCATCATGACGAGGGAGGTGACGCCGCCGGCCGCCGCCGCGACACTTGCCGATGCGATGGTCTCGCGGTGCTCGCCGCCCGGCTCGCCGATGAAGACGCGGCCGTCGATCAGGCCTGGAATGATCGCCTTGCCGGCGCAGTCGATGACGGTTGCGCCCTCGGGGACGCCCTGGTTCAGCGCTGCCTTGCCGGCGGCAACGATCTCGCGGCCATCGACGATGACAGCGCCGATCTCGTCAACGCCGCGCGAGGGGTCGACAATGCGAGCGCGCTCAAAGACCGTCGTGCTCATCACGCAACCTCGCGATTGCGACGGGGGTCGAGCAGCGCTTCCATGACCGCCATGCGCACGGCGACGCCCATCTCGACCTGTTCCTGGATGGCGCTTTGAGGACCGTCGGCGATTTCCGAGGCGATCTCGACGCCGCGGTTCATCGGCCCGGGATGCATCACCAGCGCGTCGTCCTTGGCCGCCTTCAGCTTCTCGGCATCGAGGCCGAAATAACGGAAATATTCGCGCACCGAAGGCACGAAGGCGCCTTCCATCCGCTCGCGCTGCAGGCGCAGCATCATCACCACATCGGCGCCCTTGAGACCCTCGGCCATCGAGCGGGTGACGATGACGCCCATCTTCTCGATGCCGGTGGGCAGCAGCGTCGACGGCGCGACGACGCGCACCTGCGCGCCGAGCGCGTTGAGCAGCATGATGTTGGAACGCGCCACGCGCGAATGCAGGATGTCGCCACAGATGGCGACGATGAGCTTCGACAGCGGACCCTTGGCGCGGCGGATGGTCAGCGCGTCGAGCAGCGCCTGTGTCGGGTGTTCATGCGCGCCGTCGCCGGCATTGACGACAGAGCAACCGACCTTCTGCGCCAGAAGGGCTGCCGCACCGGCCGATTGGTGGCGGATGATCAGAATGTCGGGGCGCATCGCGTTCAGCGTCATCGCCGTGTCGATGAGCGTTTCGCCCTTCTTCACCGAGGAACTCGCAACCGACATGTTCATGACATCGGCGCCAAGCCGCTTTCCGGCCAACTCGAACGACGACTGCGTGCGCGTCGATGCCTCATAGAAGAGGTTGATCTGGGTGCGGCCGCGCAGCGTCGAGGTTTTTTTCTCTGACTGCCGCGAGATCGCGACCGCTCGATCCGCCCTGTCGAGCAACAGCTCGATGTCGGCGGGAGAAAGATCGCGGATGCCCAGAAGATGGCGGTGAGGGTAGGGGGACGAAGCGTCGGTCATCTCAAGGCGCTGCTATAGGGTGGAGACTTTGCGGCTGCAAGCGCCAGCTTTGCATTGGAGCCGTTCTCCTCTATTTTTTCGCGTAGATGGCCGATTAAATCGGCCGGTATTTTCGTCGCGCGCGCTGCATGGCTTGGCTATATCTAGCCGACAGCCTCGGATTCGTGGCTTTCTGACGATAGAAGGATTGGGCGTGACCGACGACGTGACGAACCAGCCGCCGCCGCTGACGGGCGGCAACGCCTGGCGGGGCGATCCGTTGCTGATCCAGCTCGCGGAGCGTTTTTCCGAGCCGGTGCGCAAGGAACTCGACGGTCTCGGCCGTTTCGTGCTGACACAGGAGGCGCAGGAACTGGCGCGCCTCGCCAATGTCGAGACGCCGAAGCTGAGGACCCATGATCGCCAGGGACGGCGCATCGACGTGGTCGAGTTCCATCCCGCCTATCACGCCTTGATGCGCCGCTCGGTGGCCAACGGGCTGCATTCCTCGGTGTGGGAGAACGGCGACACCGAGATCGGCCGCCGCCATCAGGTCCGTGCCGCCCGGTTTTATCTGACGGCTGAGCTCGAGACTGGGCATCTGTGCCCCATCACCATGACCAACGCTTCGCTCGCCGCCCTGATGGCCAGCCCAAAGCTGTTTCGCGAATGGGCGCCGCGCGTGACGACGCGCAAATATGACCAGAGCCAGAAGCCGCCCGTCGAGAAGACCGGGCTGACGCTCGGCATGGGCATGACGGAGAAACAAGGCGGCACCGATGTGCGCGCCAATGTGACGAGGGCGGAACGCGCCGGCAGCGGTTTTTATCGGTTGACCGGGCACAAATGGTTCATGTCGGCGCCGATGTCGGATGCCTTCCTGGTGCTGGCGCAGGCGCCGGAGGGGCTGTCGTGCTTCCTCGTGCCGCGCGTTCTCGGTGACGGCTCGGGCAACGGTTTCCGCTTCCAGCGGCTGAAGGACAAGCTCGGCAACCGATCCAACGCATCCTCCGAAGTCGAATTCGTCAATGCCATCGGCGAGATGGTCGGCGAACCCGGTGCCGGTGTGAAGACGATCATGGACATGGTCACCCTGACCCGGCTCGATTGTGCCATCGCATCGTCGGCGATCATGCGCGCGGGCCTCGCCGAGGCCGTTCATCACGCCCGCCATCGTCAGGTGTTCGGTTCAACCCTGATCGAGCAGCCGTTGATGCAGCGCGTGCTGGCCGACATGGCGCTCGATGTCGCCGCCGCCACCGCGCTGTCGTTCCGGCTGGCGCGCTCCTTCGACGAGGCGGCCAGCGATCGCGGCGAGGCGGCGTTTGCCCGCGCCATGACGCCGGTCGTCAAATACTGGGTCTGCAAGATCGCCCCCCCGCTGCTCTATGAGGCGATGGAGTGCCTCGGTGGCAATGGCTATGTAGAGGAGGCGCCACTCGCCCGCTACTATCGCGAGGCGCCGGTGAACGCGATCTGGGAAGGCTCGGGCAATGTCATGGCGCTCGACGTGCTGCGCGTTCTTGGCCGCGCGCCCGGCCTGTTCGAGGATGTGCTGGCCGGCATCGACCGTGATCTCGGCGCCGGCGGACGCGGCACGATCGGCGTTCTGAAGGCGGCGATGCAGGTCGCTTCAACCGACGAAGGTTCGGCCCGCCTGCTGACCGAGCAACTGGCACTGTCGGCTGCGGCAGCGGAGTTGCGCCGGCTGGGGGCAGGGCGGATCGCCGACGCTTTCGTCGAGACGCGATTGGCCGGTCAGTGGCGCAACACCTATGGCATGCTCGATTCGCGCCACGATGCGCGCATGATCATTGACACGCTCTATCCGCCGGTGAATTGAGCCGCGATCGTCGCAAAAACCGGCGCCATCCACAGCTTTGAGGCGTTGGTGGGTACCCTCACGCGTATGGCTAATCGCCGTTAACCTTAACAAATGGTTTCCGTTGCAGCGACGAGCGGCAAAGCCCACTGTCCTGGCGAAGCAGGGAATGGCTCAAATTGGTCGTCCCTTGCTTGGCGAAGCAGGAACACCGATGCGACAGGTACTAACCTCTTTTCTGGCCTTGCACTGGGCGATCGTTTTCGCCCTGCTTGCGCTCATCTGCATCGACGGAAACCGTGGTGTGGCGGCGGCGCTGGGCGTGCTGGGTGCCACTATCGAGGGTACCCGCTTCATCGACCTCGACAACGTCGTTGTCGTGGCGCCGCTAGCCACCGCATTGCTTGTCGTCGCGGTTCTGTTTTTCTGGGCCTTTGTCGAAGCCCTGGTCAACGACGCGACCAGCGCGGGCGCCGACAGCGTTGCCCGCATCGCCTTCATCTGCGCGTCCGGCGTGTTGTCGCTGATCGTCATCGGTGGCACCGCACAAGGCATCAACGGGCTGTTCATGGCTGTCGCCGTGCAGCTGACAGCACTTCTGGCGTCCTATGTCGCCATGCTTGCCGAACGGCGATCCGTGGTTGCGACAGCGGCTTCGGGCGAAGGCGAGATCCATGCCATCGCGCACGGCATGGCAAAAGCCGCAGCCCACAATTCTCTGCTTTCACTTATATCAGGCCGAACGGTGTCCAAGACCGGCTCCCATCCCAGGGGAGGCCGCTGATGCGCTACATCTTCGGATTCTGGGCGGCGCCGATGGCGATTTTCTGGGGCTGGTTCTATCTGTCGGCCAATGACATCAATTTCGGCTACACGATGCTCAGCCGACAGATGCACGACTTCTTCTTCCAGCTGTATGGTCAGATGCTCGGCATCGACCCGGCGATCATCCCCGGCATGGTGGCGAAGACGTGTGTCTTCGACGGGTTTCTGCTGATGGCGCTTTGGGCCTTCCGCCGTCGCCGCGAAATCGCCGGCTGGGTCAGACAGCGCTCGGCGGGTCGGGTTCCGTTCGAGCGGATGCGTGGAGCGACTGAAGCCGGTCCAAAACTCCCTGCAGAATAAACGCGGCTGCCGCCGAATCGATCTTGCCGGCGCGCTTGCGGCGCGAGAAATCCATCTCGATCAGCGTCCTTTCGGCCGCGACCGTCGATAGTCTTTCATCCCAGAGCACGAACGGCAGGTCGCTCATCTGTGCCATGTTGCGGACGAAGGCGCGCGATTTCTGCGCACGCGGACCTTCCGAGCCGTCCATGTTGATCGGCAGCCCAATCACCACCGCGCCGGCATTCTCTTTCTGCAGCAAGGCGAGCAGCACCGCCGCATCGAGCGAGAATTTCCTTCGCATGATGACCGGACGCGGATGGGCGAAGGAAAACCTCTGGTCCGAGACCGCGACGCCGATCGTCTTGTCGCCGAGGTCAAGCCCCGCCAGCGTCTTGCCGCCGGTTAGCCGCGCCGGCAATTCCTCGATCGTGATAATCCCCACCGGCCGTCCTTCGTCCTTTCACCACCACGTGTTTTGTCAAACGCGTGGCGGACACAGTAACCCTTTGATCTCGGGGCCATCGGCGTTCTATCCTTTGGCAAGCCAAAAATCGAGGAATGCATTCATGAAACTGACCTGGTACGGCCACTCGGCCTTTCGCATCGAAACGGCCGACGCCAAGATCCTCGTCGACCCCTATCTGATCGGCAATCCGTCCTGGACGGGCGGCTGGGAGGGACCGGCCGAGGGGATCACGCACGTGCTGCTGACGCATGGCCACAGCGACCACATCAGCGGCGCGCTGGAAGTGCTCGGCAAAAGCGGCGCGCAGCTGGTCGCCAATTTCGAGATCTGCATGTATCTGGTTGGCAAGGGCGTCAGCGACAAGAAGATCAACCCGGGCAATATCGGCGGCACCGTCGATTGCGGCAGCTTCACCACCACTTTCGTCCAGGCGCTGCACTCATCCTCGTTCCCGGGCGAGGGCGGCCAGAACACCTATCTCGGCAATCCGGGCGGCCTCGTCCTGCATTTCCCGGACGACAAAACGCTCTATCACATGGGCGACACCGACATCTTTTCCGACATGGCGCTGATCAACGAGTTGCATGAACCGAAGGTCGGCCTGGTGCCGATCGGCGACCGCTTCACCATGGGCGGCGCGGTGGCGGCACTTGCCTGCCGCCGCTTCTTCAAGTTCGACACCGTGGTTCCCTGTCACTTCGGCACGTTTCCGATGATCGACCCGACCGCCGACAAGTTCGAGGCCGGCATGGAAGGGTCCGGCGTAAAGGTGGCATTGCCTGGCATCGGTGAGACGATTACGATCTAGGCGCGGCTAAAGTGAAATAAAACCATGGCTTTAAGGCAATCTCTTTGTGTATCGATGCTGGTCGCGGCGTCGCCCGCGCTCGCCGCGGATGATTTCATCGAAGGCGTCTACTTGCAGTCCGAAGAGCTTTGCAAACAGGCCAAAAAGGACACGCTGCAAACGCTGATCGACGCCGGCAACATCGTGCTTTCGGCGCACGGCCTGCAGAGCGTCGAATACAATTGCGAGTTTCTGCAAATCAGCAAGGCGACGGCTTCGCCGAGCTGGGCGGTGACGGCCATCTGCCAGGAACCGGGCTATGTCTTCCCGGATGTCCTCTCGGTGACGCAAATGAACGCGAAGCAGATCGATCTCGTGTCGGTCCGGCGCGTCGACGACGAAAGCGAAGCAAGCGGCAACAGCGGCAGCTACTATCTATGCGAAGGCGTTGCCCTGCCATAGACAGCACCCTGTAGACCACTGACCGAAGAGCCGGCCGCCAACACGGCCTGCCGCACGATGCATGTTGCGCAGCGCGCGCGGCGCCGCTATAGCCCGAACTGGTTTTCCCCGAGGCAAAAACATGTCCGTAGATCTTCAGACAGTGAAGCGCGTCGCGCATCTCGCCCGCATCGCGGTGAGCGAAGAAGATGCCGAACGGATGACCGGCGAGCTGAACGCCATTCTGGGCTTCGTCGAACAGCTGAACGAGGTGGATGTTTCCGGCGTCGAACCAATGACCTCAGTGACGCCGATGGAGATGAAGAAGCGCAGGGATGTTGTCACCGAGGGCGGCAAGGCAGCCGACATCGTCGCCAACGCGCCGGCGACCGAAGAGAATTTCTTCCTCGTGCCGAAGGTCGTGGAGTAAAACGGCCGATGGCAATCGACATCGCCATTGAAACGCCATTGCAGGACGACGTGCGCGGTCTGGTCAAGGAACTCAACGAGACCTTGCTCGAACTGACGCCGCCGGAGCATTGCTACCATTTGACGGTCGAGCAGATGGCCGGTGTGGATACGACTGTTTTCATCGCCCGCGACAATGGCATGGCCATCGGCTGCGGCGCGCTGAAGCGCCATGATGGCGCCATCGGCGAGGTCAAGCGCATGTACACGCGGCCTTCGCATCGTGGCCGCAAGATTGGCGCTAGCATCGTCGAGCGGGTCGAGGCGCTGGCGCGAAATGAGGGGCTGAAGCGTCTGGTGCTGGAGACGGGCGATCGTCATCCCGCGGCGTGGACAGTCTATGAACGTGCCGGGTTCTCGCGCTGCGGCCCGGTGCTGGATTATCCCGATTCCGAGTGGTCGGTGTTTTACGAAAAGAGCCTTTGATGAGCGACCTGACCCAGCTGACGATTTCACAGGCCCGCACCAAGCTGCGTGGCAAGGAAATCACCGCGACCGAGATCACCGAGGCCTACCTCTCGGCCATCGATCGCGCCAATCCCGCGCTCAATGCCTATGTCGCTGTGACCGGCGACAAGGCGCGCGACATGGCCAAGGCGTCCGACGCAAGGCTGGTCAAGGGCGAGGGCGGTGCGCTGGAAGGCATCCCGCTCGGGATCAAGGACCTGTTCGGCACCGAAGGCGTCCATACGCAGGCCTGCAGTCATGTGCTCGACGGGTTCAAGCCGCGCTACGAATCGACCGTTACGTCAAATCTGTGGGCCGACGGCGCCGTTATGCTCGGCAAGCTCAACATGGACGAGTTCGCCATGGGCTCGTCCAACGAGACGTCCTACTATGGCCCGGTCATCAATCCGTGGCGGCGTTCGCGCGTCGACACGGTGGTGATGCCGACGACGCATCAGGGCGACGGCGGCTTCGTCTCGTCCGGTGGCATCAGGACCGCGCGCAGCCTCGACAATGCGCAGCTGGTGCCGGGCGGTTCTTCCGGCGGTTCGGCAACCGCAGTCTCCGCCTTCCTGTGTGCCGGCGCGACCGCGACGGATACCGGCGGTTCGATCCGCCAGCCCGCCGCCTTCACCGGCACGGTCGGCATCAAGCCGACCTATGGCCGCTGCTCGCGTTGGGGCATCGTCGCCTTCGCTTCGTCGCTCGATCAGGCCGGACCGATCGCGCGGGACGTGCGCGACGCCGCGATCTTGCTGAAGTCGATGGCCTCCGTCGATCCGAAGGACACGACGTCGGTCGACCGGCCGGTGCCGGATTATGAGGCGGTGATCGGCAAGCCGATCAAGGGCATGAAGGTAGGCATTCCCAGAGAGTACCGCGTCGACGGCATGCCCGAAGAGATCGAGGCGCTGTGGCAGAAGGGCATTGCCTGGCTGAAAGACGCCGGCGCCGAGATCGTCGACATTTCCCTGCCGCATACCAAATATGCGCTGCCGGCCTACTATATCGTGGCGCCGGCCGAGGCTTCGTCCAACCTCGCCCGCTACGATGGCGTCCGTTACGGATTGCGCGTGCCGGGCAAGGATATCGTCGACATGTATGAGAAGACCCGTGCCGCCGGTTTCGGCCGCGAGGTCAAGCGCCGTATCATGATCGGCACCTATGTGCTGTCGGCCGGCTACTACGACGCCTACTATCTGCAGGCGCAGAAGGTGCGCAATCTGATCAAGCGGGATTTCGAGACGGTCTTCGCCTCCGGCGTCGACGTCATCCTGACCCCGGCAACGCCGTCCGCCGCCTTCGGCGTTGCCGATGAGGACATGGCAGCCGATCCGGTCAAGATGTACCTGAACGACATCTTCACGGTCACCGTGAACATGGCCGGCCTGCCGGGCATTGCCGTGCCCGCCGGGCTCGACGCCAAGGGCCTGCCGCTCGGCCTGCAACTGATCGGCCGGCCGTTCGATGAGGAAACCCTGTTCCAGACCGCTGCCGTCATCGAGCAGGCCGCGGGCACCTTCCAGCCGGAGAAGTGGTGGTAGCATGCCGCCCCCGTCTCGCATTTCCATCGTCGAGACGGGAGACGAACTGCTGATAACCAACCCACCACGCACGTCGGATTTCAGGACGGCCTTCGCCCTGATTGGGGCCGGGATCGTTGCCTACACCGGCTACATGGGATTGACCGACACGTCGCCCGCAACCGTCGCCAGCGGCACTCTCGGACTGCTGTCGTTCACGGCGATCATTGCCCTCTTCACCTATTTCCTCGGCAAGGATTTCATCTGGCTGGTATTCGGCAAGGAAACCCTGCGGCTAACCAACGCCGCAGCCGTGCGCGACGTCAGGGGGGGTGCGAAATCGTTCGTCATTGCCTTTGAAAGGGCACCTTGAGGCCGAAATCCTCGACCATACCTATCCAACGGATGAAGCGGGTCTGTCGGAAGTCATCAGGTTGACCAACACCAACGGCGTCCTTGTTTTCGGCAGGGAGTTGAGTCGGCCCGAGGCCGAGGCTGTGACGAGTGCCGTCGAGCACTTCATCGATCGCCAGAATTCGAGTCGACGATAAGGCAGCCAATGTTCTTCTACCTTTCAAAGATATTCTGGTTCTTCATCCAGCCGCTCAACCTGGCGATCTTCCTGCTGCTGGCGGGACTGCTTTCAGCCATGATCGGCCGCCGGCGGCTGGCGGCCACCGGGAGCGTGCTGGCATTTCTGGTCCTTGCGCTGTCAGCCTGGACGTCGCTCGGCGCCATGATGCTCAATCCGCTCGAAGAGCGCTTCGCCCGCCCGCCGCTGCCGGAAAAAGTCGACGGCATCATCGTGCTCGGCGGCGGCTTCGAGGGCGCCATCAATCTGGTGCGCGGCGGCTATGAGTTGAACAGCAGCGGCGATCGGATGGTCGAGACCGCGATTCTCGCCCGGCGCTTTCCCACCGCCAAGGTGGTCGTGTCCGGCGGCACCGGCGCGTTGTTTCTTGATGGCGAGGGCGATGCGGCAACCGCGCCGCGCCTGCTCACCGCGCTTGGCGTGGCCGCCGATCGTCTGATCCTGGAGAACAAGTCCCGCAACACCTATGAGAACGCGGTCTTCTCCAAGGAGTTGGTAACGCCGAAGCCCGGCGAGACCTGGCTGCTGGTCACCTCGGCCTTCCATATGCCGCGCGCCAAGGCGCTGTTCGACAAGGCCGGCTTTGCGACGGTTCCCTGGCCGGTCGACTATCGCACCTCGGGCAAAGAAGGCATTGGCCTGTTCCGCGACAATCCAGCCGATTCGCTGCAGGCCACCAGCATGGCCATCCGCGAATGGATCGGGCTTTTTGCCTACTGGCTGTCAGGCCGGATCGATCAGCCTTTTCCGGGCGGCTGACCGATCACCGCCTGCCTGGCGGCCGAGAAGAACTGGCGCCGCACCAGCACGGCCAGCAGCAACAGCGTCGACAACACGAACACCATGGGGTCGACGAACCAGCCAAGATAACCGATCGAGAAGAACACGCCGCGCAGGCCGGAATTGAAGTGCTTTCCGGCGAGCATGTTCATCTGTGCAGCCCGCCACACCGCCGTTTCGGTGACCGGATTGCGTGAGGCTTCGCCATGCGGGATCGGCACGGCGCCGATCAGGATCGTGCAATAGTTGAACAGCCGGTATGCCCAGCCGAATTTGAAGAACGAAAACGCCAGGATCAGCACCAGTCCGAACACCTTTATCTGAAAGGCCGCGCGCGACGGCGCGCCACCCAGGGGCAGGTCGCTGAGCACTTCAAGAACCCGGTCGGACGCGCCGAGCAGGGCAAAGCAGCCGCCGATGGCGATCAGCGAGCTGGAGGCGAAGAAGGCGGTGCCTTGCTGCAGCCCGCTCATGATGGCGGTGTCGACGATGCGGATCTCGCGCTCGGCCATGGTCCGCATCCAGGCTTGCCGCTGTGCATTCATCGCCGTCGTCAGCGACACGCGGCTGACCAGCTTGCCGTCGGAGGCAAACGTGTGCAGCAGCCACGCGACGAGAAAGAAGGCCAGCGCCGCGAGATCGGCTGTCGAAAGATCGAGGGAATCGCCCATGGCCTGAATTTATCACATTCAGCGCGATCGCTTCGATGTCCGCATACAGCGATCGTACCAATGTCGCTGCCGGAGCAAACAAGGTCGGCGGGTGCAGCGCCGCGATTTCCAAAAGAGCGGAAACATCGTGGGAATTCCTATATATAGTCCTCGCCCTGACTCCAGGAGACTACGCCGCGTGTTCCTTTCGGTTTTCGACCTGTTCAAGATCGGCATCGGACCGTCGAGTTCTCATACGATGGGGCCGATGACCGCTGCGGCGCGGTTTCTCGACGAGGTCGCGGGAAATGACTGGCCGCGCCCGGCGGGTGTGAAGGTCGACCGGCTTGGCGCCAGCCTGCACGGATCGCTCGCCTACACCGGCATCGGCCACGGCAGTGATCGGGCCGTCATGCTCGGCCTTGCCGGCCTTACGCCGCAGACGGTCGATCCCGACCAGGCCGATGGCATTGCCAGCCGCATCGCCGCCGAAAAGCGCATTTCGCCGGCCGGCCATCCCGCCTATCGCTTCGATCCGGCCACCGACCTCGTGCTGGACCGCAAGACGCCGCTCACCGGCCACGCCAACGGCATGGCGTTCTACGCCTATGATGCCGGCGGCCGCCTGCTGCTCAAGCGCATCTATTATTCGATCGGCGGCGGCTTCGTGGTTTCGGAAGAAGAACTGCAGCGGATGAAAGCCAAGGGATCGGTAACGACAGAAGGCAAGAAAGTGCCTTATCCGTTCAAGAATGCGGTCGAGATGCTGGCCATGGCCGGCAAAAGCGGTCTTTCCATCGCCGACATGAAACGCGTCAACGAGGAGACGCAGATGACGCGCGAGGAGCTCGACGCCGGCCTCGACGGCATCTGGAGCGCCATGAAAGGCTGCATCGACCGAGGCCTGTCGCAGGACGGCATCATGCCGGGCGGGTTGAAGGTGCGCCGCCGTGCCCGCATGCTGCACGACAAGCTGCAGGAGCAATGGCAGCAGAACAAGCCCAATCCCTTGCTCGCCAATGACTGGCTGTCGATCTACGCCATGGCGGTGAACGAGGAAAACGCCGCCGGTGGCCGGGTCGTCACAGCGCCGACTAACGGTGCGGCCGGCACGCTGCCGGCGGTGCTGCGCTACTGGCTGCATTTCCATCCCGAAGCGGACCAGCCGAGCATTCGTGATTTCCTGCTGACGGCTGCTGCCGTCGGCGGCATCATCAAGACCAATGCTTCGATCTCCGGCGCCGAGGTCGGCTGTCAGGGCGAGGTCGGGTCGGCATCGGCGATGGCGGCGGCCGGCCTGTGCGCCGTCATGGGCGGCACGCCCGAGCAGGTCGAGAATGCCGCCGAGATCGCGCTCGAACATCATCTCGGCATGACCTGCGATCCGGTTGGCGGGCTGGTTCAGGTGCCTTGCATCGAGCGCAATGCGCTGGGTGCGGTCAAGGCGGTGACGGCGGCATCATTGGCCATCAAGGGCGACGGCACCCATTTCGTACCACTCGACGCGGCGATCGAGACCATGCGCCAGACCGGCCTCGACATGAACGAGAAGTACAAGGAAACCAGCCTTGGCGGGCTCGCCGTCAATGTCGTGGAATGCTGAAGGCTGGCCTAAACCGCCACTGTGGAGAAGTCGATCCGGTCGTTGACGCGTCCGCGTGCGGGACTAACCTTAAGCGATGTCTCTCAATCTCATAAAACTCTGTGTCGGCTGCGACAGCGTCGAGGATCTCGAAGATTGGATCGCCTTCCGCCTCGACGAGCGGCGGCGCGCCGGTGAGCCGGTCGAGCAGTATCACACCACCCGCATGATGCCGACGCGCGGCGCCGAGGTCACCGATGGCGGTTCGCTCTATTGGGTGATCAAAGGCAATGTGCAGTGCCGCCAACTGATCACCGAGATCCGGCCGTTCACCGACAGTGAGGGCATCGGCCGCTGTCACCTGATTCTCGACCCCGAGATTGTTCGAACCGACTGGCAGCCGCGCCGGGCATTTCAGGGCTGGCGCTATCTGAAACCGGCTGACGCGCCGCTCGATCTCGGCAAGGGCAAGGCCGGACTGATCGAGATGCCGCCGAAACTCAGGCGCGAGCTTGCCGATCTCGGCCTGCTCTGACCCCAGGTGGCATCACCGTCTGGCCCTTCGTGCCACCCGATGTGGGGCTTGCAAGCGATGTAACAACGCCACATCTTGCTTTCATGAGCGACAAGAAGCAGCCCGTGCCCGCGAGGGCCAATCCTGCGCCGATCAAGCCTCAATCCAACGCCGGCGAGATCGACGCCTTCATTCGTCAGGCGAAGACACTTGCCGCGTCGGCGACCGGTTCGGGCAGGCTGATTCTTGCCGTCGACGCGACGATGAGCCGCCAGCCGACATGGGATCTGGCCTGCACGCTGCAGGGCCAGATGTTCGACGCCGTCGGCAAGGCCGGAACCCTCAGCGTGCAACTGGTTTATTTTCGCGGTCTCGGCGAGTGCCGTTCGTCCGCTTTCGTGAGCGACACCAATGCCTTGAAGCAGCTGATGACGCGGATCGAATGCCGCAGCGGTCACACCCAGATCGGCAAGGTGCTGGCGCATGCGCTGAAACAGACGGCGGCCGCCAAGGTCAATGCGTTGGTCTATATCGGCGATGCGATGGAAGAGAATATCGACGATCTGGCCGTAAAGGCCGGCAGCCTCGGTCTGCATGGCGTTCCTGTCTTCGTCTTTCAGGAAGGCCATAATTCTAGCGCGGAAAAGGCGTTCAAGGAGGTTGCGCGGCTGTCCAAAGGGGCATGGTTCCGATTTGATCGGCGGGCTGCCGCGACCCTGGCAGGACTGCTTTCGGCCGTCGCCGTGTTTGCGACCGGCGGGTTGAAGGCCCTCGAAGCCAGGGGCAGGCCGGAAGACCGGCTGATGATCGAGCATCTGCGGGGCGGCGGAAAATAATGGGCGCAACCATCGCTCTTGTCGCGTTGCTGCTGCTGCTTCTTGGCGCGGTGACGATCTTTCTGCGCGCCGAGCCAGCGAAACTGGCGGGCACGCTGCGAACGCTCGGGCCGGCTCTTCTGGCAGTTGTCGGCGTCGCCGTGCTTGTGGTCGGCCGTGAAGGCGTCGGCGGCATAATCCTCACTGCGGCAATCGCCTGGTATGGGTCCATGCGCATGAAACGCCAGCCGGCCGGGCTGGCACCGGGCAAACGTTCGACGGTGCGCACAGCGGCATTGGAAATGGAGCTTGATCACGATACCGGCGGCCTCGAAGGACTGGTCCTGGCTGGCCGCCACGAAGGCAAGATGCTTGGTGCAATGGGGCTGACGGAGTTGCAGCATCTCTACCGGGAACTCTCCGGCGATCCGGAGAGCCGGCAGCTGCTAGAGACGTATCTTGACGGCAGATTTCCCGTCTGGCGCAAAAACACTGAGACGAACGGTGGCGAAGGGCTGGGTGTTGCGCCAGGTTCGGGCGCCATGACTAAGGAGGAGGCCTACAAGGTCCTTGGTCTTGAAGCGGGGGCCGCCGCGGCGGATGTCCGCAAGGCGCACCGCCGCCTGATGCAGCGCCTGCACCCCGATATCGGCGGCACGTCTTTCCTGGCGGCGCGGATTAACGAAGCCAAGGACGTCTTGCTCTCCAATCACAACTAGTCTCCTTCGATGCAGAACTTTTCCGGGAGATGACTTCCACGCCGTCCTATTGCTGGACGGCGTAGCACTCGATGTTCTTCTTCTTCAAAGCGGTGCAGGCCTTCCAGGCCGCGGTCTTCGAACCGAAGCCGCCGAAGCGGGCGCGGTAGTAGGTGACGCCGTCCTTATCGAAGGCGACGGTGAAGCCGGACGCGTCGGCCAGCACCTTGGGTGCCTGCTTGGTGGTCTTGTCGAGGAAGGCCTGGGCCTCGGCCTGCTTTGGCGACGAGGCGACCTGAATGGCCCAGCCCGACGGCACAGACGCCGTATTGACCGGGTCGACGGCCGCTGGCGTTGGCTCGGCGTAGGCAGCGACGACCTGGGCAGTGGCGACCTGGGGGGCGGACACGATCACGGTCTTGACCTTCCTGGTCTTGACGACAGGCGCTGTCTCCTCGACAGCATCTGTTGTCTGCTCGTCGGCCGCGGCGTCCGTGGCCGTCGGATCGTCGTTGGACGCCACGGCATCGTCTTCGACCATCGGCTTGTCGTCCGGCGTCGGCGCGTCATGCTTGGGCAGCAGCACCTTGGCAAGGGCTGTGATCGGGTTGTTGCCGCCGGCCTTGGCCACAAGGTCGCCACCGCCACGCGTCGAAGCCCTCGGCAGATAGGTGTTGATCAAGCTGGCCATCTGATTGTCGCGGCTGCCGCCGGAGGTGCCGCCCATGACCACGCCGACGATGCGGCGATTGCCGTCGGAAACCGACGAGACGAGGTTGAAGCCGGAAGCGCGGGTGTATCCCGTCTTGATGCCGTCGACACCCTTGATGCGTCCGAGCAGGCGATTGTGGCCGTTGATGCGCTGGCGTCCATAGAGAAAGGAGCGCTGCGAGAAATAGCCGTAATACTGGGGAAAATGCTCGCGCAGCGCGATGCCGAGCGTCGCCATGTCGCGCGCGGTGGTGAACTGGCCGGGGTCGGGCAGGCCATTGGCGTTGCGGAACACGGTGCCGTTCATGCCCAGCGCACGCGCCTTGGCGGTCATCATGCGGGCAAAGGTGGTTTCATTGCCGCCGAGCATTTCGCCGAGCGCGGTGGCCGAGTCATTCGCCGACTTGGTGACGATCGACAGGATCGCGGTCTCGACCGTGACCGAACCGCCCGGCTTCACGCCAAGTTTCGTCGGCGCCTCGGCGGAGGCCTTGGCGGAAAACACCACTGGCGTGTTCCGGCTGATCTTGCCCTTCGCCATCGCTTCGAAGGTCAGGTACAGCGTCATCATCTTGGTCAGCGAAGCCGGATAGCGCCTGCCGTTGGCATCTGCGGAGTAAAGCACCTTGCCAGTCTTGGCATCCACGACGATGGCCGCCTGCCTGGCCGCCAGCGACGAGGCGACGTCGCCAAAAACGAATGTCATCGCCAAGGCGATGATCATCATCGTTTTGAGAGGGGAGGTGGATTTGGAAACGATGCCCAACAACGCCTTACGCACTGGTACTTCCCTTGGATTTCTTCGTTGCGTTGGAGGCGGCAAAGGGTCCTGCCTCGCTTCCGGTCAAGCTACCGGCGCAGCGTTACCAATCCGTTTATGGTAACCGCCGCGTTCACCATTTTCTTCGGGCTTGAAGCTCTCTTTATTCGATTTTTAGCCTTTGGCTGCGCAGGCGGGTCCGCAAGCCCGCGAAATCTTGACTTTTGTGCGGCGCACAATATATTACCTTGCATTGCACAAGGGCGCCCCGAAGAAGGACGTCTCAACCGTCAAGGGAATCGTGAAATGACCCAGACCTATGAGGACTTCAGCAAATACGGCAAAGAGTTCGCCGACACCGGATTGAAGAGCTTCGCGTCGCTCTCCAAGGGCGCACAGGCGATAGCTACCGAGGCTGGTGAATACACCAAGAAGAGTTTTGAAACCGGCAGCGCCACTGTGGAGAAGCTGTTTTCAGCCAAGTCGCTGGAAAAGGCGATCGAGATCCAGTCGGACTATGCCAAGCAGTCCTATGAGGCGTTCGTCGCCGAGGCCACCAAGATGGGCGATCTCTATGCCGAACTCGCCAAGGAAGCTTACAAGCCATTCGAATCGATCGTTGCCAAGGCGAAGTAATTTCGCCCGGGCGAGCTAATTTCGCCTGACGTGACCCGGATTGAGCCTTTGAACCCGAGAAAAAGCCCGGCCGTGGAAACGCGGCCGGGCTTTTTCGTGTCAATTTCCGTTCCAGAGCCTCGCGCCCCTTCACGATTGCGAAAATCGTCCAAGTTTGGTGACCTAGCCATATTGTCAGCTAACCAGAAGGGCTTAAAATCGTACATCGAACACCTACATGTCGAACTCGCATGGGGAATCGAAAGAGGCAGGAATACGTGACGATCGGTTTGACTGCCACGAGACGAGTGGTGCGGATGCAAGACGGCGACGGTAACGGCAATGGGGCCGGCCGTGGGACGGCCGTCATCACGCGCACCAAAACCAAGACCAAGAAGCCCAGCCTTTATCGGGTCCTCATCCTCAACGACGACTACACTCCGATGGAGTTCGTGGTTCACGTGCTGGAGCGTTTTTTCCAGAAGGATCGCGAAGCCGCCACACGCATCATGCTTCATGTTCACAATCATGGAGTGGGCGAGTGCGGGGTCTATACATTCGAGGTGGCCGAGACCAAAGTGTCCCAGGTCATGGATTTCGCCCGACAGAATCAGCATCCGCTGCAATGCGTGATGGAGAAGAAGTGAGGTAACATGCCGGCTTTCTCCCAAGGCCTGGAAAAGGCGCTTCACCAGGCGCTGACGCTCGCCAATGAGCGGCACCATGAATATGCAACCCTAGAACATCTGCTGCTCGCGCTCATCGACGACACGGAGGCGGCCGCCGTCATGCGCGCCTGCAATGTCGATCTCGATGAGCTCAAGCATACGGTTCTCACCTATATCGACACCGAGCTCGATAACCTCGTCACCGGTTACGACGAGGACTCCAAGCCGACGGCCGGTTTCCAGCGCGTCATCCAGCGCGCGGTGATCCATGTACAGTCGTCTGGCCGCGAGGAAGTGTCGGGCGCCAACGTACTCGTTGCCATCTTCGCCGAGCGCGAGAGCCATGCCGCCTATTTCCTGCAGGAACAGCAGATGACCCGCTACGATGCGGTCAACTACATCTCGCACGGTATTGCCAAGCGTCCGGGCGCGTCGGAGACACGCTCGCCGCGCGGCGCTGACGACGAGCAGGGCGGCCAGAACGGCGCCGAGCCGCAAGAGGAAGGCGGCAAGAAGAAGCAGCAGCAGGACGCGCTGACAGCTTATTGCGTCAATCTCAACAACAAGGCCAAGGCCGGCAAGATCGACCCGCTGATCGGCCGCGAGTCCGAGATCAACCGCACCATCCAAGTGCTGTGCCGCCGCTCCAAGAACAACCCGCTCTATGTCGGTGACCCCGGCGTCGGCAAGACGGCGATCGCCGAGGGCCTGGCCAAGCGCATTGTCGAGGGCGACGTTCCCGAAGTGCTGCACAATGCCACCATCTTCGCGCTCGACATGGGCACGCTGCTCGCCGGCACGCGCTATCGCGGCGATTTCGAGGAACGGCTGAAGCAGGTCGTCAAGGAGCTCGAGGATTATCCTGGCGCCGTGCTCTTCATCGATGAGATCCACACGGTCATCGGGGCAGGGGCTACATCAGGCGGCGCCATGGATGCGTCCAACCTGTTGAAGCCGGCGCTGTCGTCGGGTGCGATCCGCTGCATCGGCTCGACCACCTACAAGGAATTCCGCCAGTTCTTCGAGAAGGACCGTGCATTGGTGCGGCGCTTCCAGAAGATCGACGTCAACGAGCCGACCATCGAGGACGCCATCGAGATCATGAAGGGCCTCAAGCCCTATTATGAGGAGTTCCACAAGGTGAAGTTCACCAACGAGGCGATCAAGGCCTCGGTGGAGCTGTCGGCGCGCTACATCAACGACCGCAAGCTGCCGGACAAGGCGATCGACGTGATCGACGAGACCGGTGCCTCGCAGATGCTGGTGCCGGAAGCCAAGCGCAAGAAGACCATCGGCATCAAGGAGATCGAGGCGACGATCGCCACCATGGCCCGCATCCCGCCGAAGACGGTTTCGGCCGACGACGAGAAGGTGCTGCAGGGCCTCGATATCGAGCTGAAGCGCGTCGTCTATGGCCAGGACACCGCGATCACCGCGCTGACCTCGGCGATCAAGCTGGCGCGTGCCGGCCTGCGCGAACCGGAGAAGCCGATCGGCTCCTACCTGTTCTCGGGCCCGACCGGCGTCGGCAAGACCGAAGTGGCCAAGCAGTTGGCAGCGTCGCTCGGCGTCGAGCTGATCCGCTTCGACATGTCGGAATATATGGAACGCCACACCGTCTCGCGGCTGATCGGTGCTCCTCCCGGTTATGTCGGCTTCGACCAGGGCGGTCTTTTGACCGACGGCGTCGACCAGCATCCGCACTGCGTGCTGTTGCTGGACGAAGTCGAGAAGGCGCATCCGGACCTGTTCAACATCCTGTTGCAGGTTATGGACCATGGCAAGCTGACCGACCATAACGGCAAGCAGATCGATTTCCGCAATGTGATCCTGATCATGACCACCAATGCGGGTGCGTCGGACGCGCAACGCGCGGCGATCGGCTTCGGCTCGACCAAGCGCGAAGGCGACGATGTCGAGGCGATCAACCGGCTGTTCACGCCGGAGTTCCGCAACCGTCTCGATGCGATCATCCCGTTCGGCTCGCTGCCGGTGCCGGTTATCCATCAGGTGGTGCAGAAGTTCGTCATGCAGTTGGAGGCCCAGCTTTCCGAGCGTGGCGTCACCTTCGATCTGTCGGCGGATGCGATCGCCTGGCTCGCCGACAAGGGCTATGATGAGCGCATGGGAGCGCGGCCGCTTGGCCGTGTGATCCAGGAGCACATCAAGAAGCCGTTGGCCGACGAGGTGCTGTTCGGCAAGCTCAAGAAGGGCGGCACGGTGCGTGTCACCGTCGAGAAGAAGGAAACCGGCGAAACCGGCCTGAAGCTCGAATCGCTCGCCGACGAGGCGCCGGTGAAGCCGAAAAAGGAAGAGCCGGAAGAAACGCCGAAGCCCAGAAAGGCTGTCGCGAAGAAGCCCGCGGCCAAGAAGCTGGTGGCGCAGAAGCCCGAAGCCAAGGGCAAGGACGGCGGCAAGCGCAGCCTGGTGCCGCAACTGCCCCGAAAGAACTGAGCTTTACGAAAGTCAAAAAAGCCCCGGAGACGGGGCTTTTTTATTGGAGCGAGGAACACATGGCCGGGCAGATCATCGTCCTGAACGGTGCGCCGCGATCGGGAAAGACAAGCATCGCCAGAGCTGTTCAGAAGCTCTTCGATGGCGTCTGGATCAATCTCGGCGTCGACGTTTACGAGCAGGCCACGCCGGCACGCTATCGGCCTGGAATTGGGTTGCGCCCGGGTGGCGAGCGTCCGGATCTCGAAAGCGTCGTGCCCGGACTATACGCAGCGCTATACGAATCTATAGCCGCTCACAGCCGGCTGGGGCTGAATGTCGTTGCGGATGTCGGGCCACCACGATGCCTATTCGAAACCCCTCAACTGCCTGGTCGATTGCGCCCGCCGTCTCGCCGGCCTGCCGGTGCTGCTTGTCGGCGTTCGCTGCCCGATCGAAATCATCATGGAGAGGCGAGCCGCCAGGGCGGCGGACAAGGGATATGTGACCGCCTCGCCTGACGATCCCGCGCCATTGCCCGTGCGTCTGTGGCAGGAAGAGGTGCACCGCCCAGGCGTGTACGATCTGGAAGTCGACACTTCGCTTCTGAGCCCAGAGCAATGCGCGGATACGATCCGCCGGCGGCTGGAGCAAGGCATCGCACGACCTAGTGCAATCGAGCAACTGACCGATATGTCGGCCAGCTAATTGCTGCGTCAGCTTTGCAGCGCCGCCCGTATCTTTTTTGCGTTCTCGGCCAAGATTTCAGGCTTCTCCATCCCGCCCGTGTGCGGCTTCAGGGGAACGCCGTCGAAGCGCGGGATGACATGCACATGCAGATGATAGACGGTCTGCCCCGAGGCCGGCTCATTGAACTGCATGACGGTGACGCCATCGGCGCCGAAGGCCTTTTTCACCGCCAGCGCCACTTTCTGAACGACGCTCAAGAGATGGCCGAAAATTGACGGGTCGGCGTCGAGCAGGTTGCGCGACAGCGCTTTCGGCACCACCAGCGTATGGCCGGGCCCCTGCGGCATCACATCCATGAAGGCGATGACCGCGTCGTCCTCGTAGATGCGGTGCGAGGGAATTTCGCCGCGCAGGATCTTGGCGAAAATGTTGTCGGTATCGTAGGCGGCCTCAGTCATGGCGAACGCTCCGGATTGTGCCTTTCGTGTAGCGAAGGCGTCGAAATTCGGCAAGATGATCGTCGCCCCCCATCAGGCCAGCCGGCCGCTACTCTTCAATATCCTTGCGGAACGGGGTGTGCTCTTCCAGGTATTCGCTCATCCGCTCCACCTCTTGCCGTTCGCGCCTGAGATAGTCGGCAACGGCGTTGCGCAAGCCCGGATGGGCAATGTAGTGCGCGGAATGCATGGTCACCGGCCGATAGCCGCGCGCCAGCTTGTGCTCGCCCTGCGCGCCCGCCTCGACCACCTTCAGCTTGCGCTCGATGGCGAAGTCGATCGCCTGATGGTAGCAGACCTCGAAATGCAGGAAGGGATGGTCTTCGATGCAGCCCCAGTTGCGGCCATAGAGTGCGTCGGAGCCGATGAAATTGATGGCGCCGGCGATATAGCGCCCATTGCGTTTGGCCATCACCAGCAGGATGTCGTCGGCCATGCGTTCGCCGATCAGCGAGAAGAATTGACGGTTGAGATAGGGCCGCCCCCATTTGCGGCTGCCGGTGTCCATGTAGAAGGCGAAGAAATCGTCCCAGGCCTTTTCGGTGAGGTTCTTGCCGGTCAGCCGGTCGATCGAAATGCCGTTGGCAAGCGCTTCGCGCCTTTCCTTCTTCATCGCCTTTCGCTTGCGCGAAGCTAGGGTGGCGAGGAAGTCGTCATAGGTTGAAAAGCCTTCGTTGAAGAAATGGAATTGCTGATCGGTGCGGTGCAGGAAACCGGCCGCTTCCAGCACCTCCACATCGCTCTCCTGCGCGAAGGTGACATGCGCGGAAGAGACACCTAGCTTTTGCGTCACCGCCTTCAGGCCCGCCGCGAGACCGGCCTTCACCCCGGCACTGTCCTCGCCCCTGGTGACCAGCAGGCGAGGGCCGGTGACCGGGGAGAACGGCACGGCACTTTGCAGTTTGGGATAATAACGGCCACCGGCGCGCTCGAACGCATCCGACCAGCCATGGTCGAACACATATTCGCCCTGGCTGTGCGATTTGAGATAACAGGGCACCGCGCCCAGCAATCTGCCTTGCCCATCCTCCAGCCTGAGGTGGTGGCCCTGCCAACCGGTGCGCCGCACGGCGCATCCAGAATCTTCGAGCGCGCTTAGAAAAGCGAAGGAAACCAAAGGATTGTAACTGGTTTCTACATCGCCGCGCGCGGTTCCGGCAAAGCCGTTCCATTCATCATAGGTGAAGGCGCCGATGCCGGCGGCGACGCGGATCGAATAGTCCGCATTGGCCGTTTGTCCGTCACCCTCGTCGCCCTGATCCATGAGGCTTATTTAAGCTCCGTCCGGCTTGGTACAAGTCACGTTTCAGACACTCAGGCGACTTTGACCAGATCGGGTTCGAACCCTTCGAACGTCATCTGGTCGGCATATCTGAAGGTCAGGTCGACCGCCGGCTGGTCATGCACCGTCCAGGTGATAACAGGCATTTTCAGCCTCTCACGCACGAAGCTGACAAATGGGTTTGGCAGGTCGCCGGCGGCGTAGGAGGTGAAGGCGATCTCATGCGCCAGCATGGCGAAATGCGCCTCGATCAGCTTGACGTCCTTGCCGTAGGCGGTGAGACCCCCTGGGATACCCGGCGCGTCCTTCGGAAAATCGCGGACCAGCCAATGGTCGAACGACATGATCGCCGCTTTGCCCTTGTATCGCTTGAGCATCTTGCCGACGCTTGCCACCAGGCCTTCGTCATAGCCGGGCGTGCCTTTCAACTCGACGACCAGCGGCACGCGGCCGTCGACCAGGTCGAGCGCTTCCTGCAGCGTCGGCACATGGTCCGCCGTGCCACCGACCCTGAGCGCCGCGAGTTCAGCTGCGGTACGCTGCCAGATGAAACCATCCTGGCCGGTCAGGCGCTTGAGATCGCCGTCATGGATGATGACGGGAACACGGTCGGACGACAGGTGCACGTCGCATTCGATGGCATAGCCGCGCTCGGCCGCCGCGGCGAAGGCCGACAGCGTGTTTTCCCAGCGAGTCTTATTCATGTCGTGGAAGCCGCGATGGGCGACGGGCCGGGCGGTCAGCCAGGATAGGTCGGTCATATCTGTCCCCTGGCTCATTCGACTTCGAAGATGGCTTCGATTTCCACTGCGGCATTAAGCGGCAGGCAGGCCGTGCCGACGGCGGAGCGTGCATGCTTGCCGCGCTCGCCAAGGGCCGCGACCAGGAAATCGGAGGCGCCGTTGGCAACCAGATGCTGCTCGCCGAACTCAGGTGTCGAGGCAACGAAAACGGTGATCTTCACCAGACGGCTAATCTTCTCGAGGTCGCCGAGTGCTGCCTTGGCCTGCGCCAGGATGTTGATCGCGCAGTATTTTGCCGCCTCCTTGCCGCCTGCGGTATCGAGATCGCGGCCTAGCTGCCCGCTAGCCTGTAGCTTGCCGTCCTTGAGCGGCAATTGCCCGGCAGTGAACAGCAAGTTGCCGGTCCTGCAATAGGGCACGTAGTTGGCGGCGGGCGCGGCGGCGACGGGAAGCGTCACACCCAGATCGCTTAGCCGCTTTTCGATTGTTTCACTCATGGTATTTCCCTATTGCTTGGTGACGCCGCGCCGGCCGGGCCGAAATTGCTATTTTTGCCTCGCTTCCGCCACGACTTTTTTTAAGCTGGACCATCTTTCCCTGCGGCCTGCCATCAGTCGCGACGATCGGAGTACCTCATGCGCGCAACGCGCCTCGCATTCCATGCCGTCCTGCTGTCGGGGGTCTGCTCGATAGGCCCCGCCTTTGCCGCGCCGGCGCTGCAAGCCCACCGCGCCGTCTACGACCTTACCTTGAAAAAGGCTTCCGATCAGTCCGGCATCACGGGCATATCCGGCCGCATGGTCTATGAGTTCAATGGCTCGGCCTGCGAAGGGTATACGGTGAAATTCCGCTTCGTCACCCAGATCGTCACCGCCGACAACACCAGATTGACCGACCAGCAGACGACCACTTTCGAGGATGCCGAGGGCAAGACCTTTTCGTTCGTGACAAAATCCTTCGTCGACCAGAATCTCGACAAGGAGGTCAAGGGCATCGCCACGAAAGAAACCAAGGGCCTGAAGGTCGACATCGACAAGCCTGAAAAGAACAGCGTCGAGCTCGCGACAACCCAATTCCCGACCCAGCATCTGGTCGAACTGATCGGCAAGGCCGAAAAGGGCGAAAATTTTTACGAAACCAACCTGTTCGATGGTTCCGAAGACGCCAACAAGGTGATGACCACCACCGTCGTCGTCGGCAAGAAAACGGATGCCGACAAGGCCGACCCGGAGGCTCCCGCACTGGCAAAGCTCGCCACCGACAAATACTGGCCGGTCGACATCGCCTATTTCGACGACACCGACAAGACGGGCGAAGAGGTCCCGGAATACCGTATCAGCTTCAAGCTGCATGAGAACGGCATCACCCGCGATCTCGTCATGGACTATGGCGACTTCTCGATGACCGGCAAGCTGGTCAACCTGTCTCTGTTCGACCAGACTAAACCTTGTCCCGCCAAATAGTGCCTGTCTAGGCAGTTGATTTACCACGACACGGCGCGGTCGTAACGAACGACTTGAGCGTGCCGCAATCGTCTCCCAACCTGCTTGCCAGCGTCCAGGCGCGAGGGGGATCAGCTTGAGCAGGATCGATACATTCGTGGCGCCGCGGCCCAACCCGGCACTGATCAGGGCCATGACATCCGTCAACCGGATCGTCATGCTGCGCGGCATTCCCGGATTTCGGGATTTGTTGCCGTTCAATCGCCTGGCCGGTCTGCGCGGTGTCGCCAATGTCCGTCACATCGATTTTCCCGACGCCGATCTTGAGCGGCTGAGGGCCAGTTGCGGGGCAGGGAAGGCGACCTTCATCACGCCCAATCATCCCGAGTTCTTCACCGACTGGATGATCGACAAGGAAATCGTGTCGCAGGTCAGCCCGCTCACGGCCTCATGGGCAACCAATGGTGTCGTCAACGGCCTTGGCCGGCTGATGCAGAAGTTCTGGCTGGCCAACAATCTGATCGCCCAGATTCCCGGCAACAGCGGGGCGGCCAAGGAACATTCCGTCGCCTGGGCCTTGAAAGGCCATGGTGTGCTGCTTCATCCCGAAGGCGGCGTCGGCTGGCATGCCAACATCGTTGCGCCGCTGCTGCCGGGTGCCGTCGAGATGGGGCTGGAGGCCCTCAAGCGCGGTCGGGCCACGGATCCCGATTTCAAGGTTTGGATCGCGCCAGTCGTCTGGAAGCTTGCCTTCACCGGGAATGTCGAAGCGGCGCTGGCGAAGGAATGCGCCTATGTCGAGAAAAGCCTGAAAATAGAACCCCGCGCGACCGACACGCTGCCGCAACGCATCCACCATGTCTATTCGACGCTGCTGGCCCGCGATGAGGCCGCATGGGGCATGCCGTCTGACGAAGGCGCGACCTATGCCGAGCGCCGGCAGAGGTTGATCACCGAACTCGGCCGCCGGCTCGGCGAAGGCATCTCACCCGAAGCTGCCATCACCGACACCACCGAGCTTCTGCGACGTGCGCGTCGCTGGCAGCGCGAAAACACTGGCGATGCGGAACGGCAAAGGCAGGTCCGCGCGCTCGCCGATAGGGTTCAGAGGCTGCAACGCGTCGGACCTTGGGCCTCGGCCAATCCGCGCATCACTCAGGAGGAGATCGCCGAACATCTGAAGCGGATCCGCAACGACTATTGTCGGGGCGGACTGCGCGACACGATGAACCGGTTCGTTCC
The DNA here is from genome assembly GCF_003997495.1 of Mesorhizobium sp. M7A.F.Ca.US.008.03.1.1. GTDB lineage: Bacteria > Pseudomonadota > Alphaproteobacteria > Rhizobiales > Rhizobiaceae > Mesorhizobium. The sequence continues at coordinate 89,126 of NZ_RZRU01000009.1, forward strand.
GCAGCCGGCCGGACCGCGTCGCGCCCATATCCGGGTGCCGGAGGCGCTGGGCCTGCATGAATATGCGGGCTCGATCAACGATGCGGTTGCCGAGCTGCACCGTCGCATGCAGGATACAGTCACCAACATTGTGGCCGAGCTTGCGGCCAAGGGCGGCTTCATTTTCTATCCGAATCCATTCTATCGTCCCTGATATCCTGGCGGGCCATGCGGCCGGCTGTGGTGAAGGATGGAAGGCAAACAGCAAGCTTCATGGCGGTCTATGTCGACGCAGCGATCTGGAACTGGGCCGGCCATCGCTGGTGCCATCTGTTGGCCGACGACACCGACGAGTTGCATCGCTTTGCCGCCCGGCTCGGGGTCAAGCGCTCATCCTACCAGGGGCCGCCCATGACATCGGCGCCGCATTATGACATAACCGGCTTCGAGCGCGACCGAGCGGTGCGGCTCGGCGCCATCGAATCCAGCCGCGAGGAGATCGTCGCGGTCTTCCGGCGGGTGCGGGTGCCGAACGGGAAGATAAAGCGCTGACGGCAGGGCGCCGATCGTCGCACGCCGCACCACAGATCCTGCGGCGCTTGCGTTTATCGCGCATCCCCTTTATATGCGCGCTCATTCCACACACGGACTTTGGTGTCTGCCCGGGAGAAATCCGGCTGAAACCTCCGGTGGCGTTCGAGGACAAAGTCCAAAAATGCCTGTGTCCGTGGAGGCTAACCGGAAAGGAACTTTGAATGGCACTGCCTGATTTCAGCATGCGCCAGCTTTTGGAAGCTGGCATTCACTTCGGCCACCAGACCCACCGCTGGAACCCGAAGATGGCGCCTTACATCTATGGCGCCCGCAACAACATCCACATCATCGACCTGTCGCAGACGGTGCCCTTGCTGCACCAGGCGTTGAAGCAGGTTTCCGACACTGTCGCCAAGGGCGGCCGCGTGTTGTTCGTCGGCACCAAGCGCCAGGCGTCCGACATCGTCGCCGATGCGGCACAGCGTTCGGCTCAGTATTATGTCAACTCGCGTTGGCTCGGCGGTATGCTGACCAACTGGAAGACGATCTCGAACTCGATCCAGCGCCTGCGCAAGCTCGACGAGATGCTGGCCGGCGAGGCGCAAGGGTTGACCAAGAAGGAACGCCTGAACCTCGACCGCGAGCGCGAGAAGCTCGACAAGGCGCTCGGCGGCATCAAGGACATGGGCTCGACGCCCGACCTGATGTTCGTGATCGACACCAACAAGGAAGCGATCGCCATCCTCGAGGCCAAGCGCCTCGGCATCCCGGTCGTCGCCATCATCGATTCGAACTGCGATCCGGACAAGATCGACTTCCCGATCCCCGGCAATGACGACGCGGCCCGCGCCATCCAGCTTTATTGCGATCTGATCGCCAAGGCTGCGATCGACGGCATCGCCCGCCAGCAGGGCGCGCTCGGCGTCGACATCGGCGCTTCGGTCGAAGCTCCGGTCGAACCCGCGCTCGACCCGGCTCCGGCGTCGGAAGCCCCCGAAGCTTGATAAGCGAAGGCCGGTTGCGGCCTTCATCTTTCTCATATTCCGGCACGCTAAACAGACGCACCGTCGAACACCGATGGTGCGTCGGTGCATTTAAACCAAAGAGGCGACAATGAGCATTTCGGCTGCACAGGTCAAAGAACTCCGCGACTTGACCGGCGCGGGCATGATGGATTGCAAGGCGGCGTTGACCGAGACCAACGGCAACATGGAAGAGGCCGTCGACTGGCTGCGCAAGAAGGGTATCTCCAAGGCCGACAAGAAGGCCGGCCGCACCGCGGCTGAAGGCCTGATCGGCGTCGACAATGGCGTGCGCGAGGCTGCCGTCGTCGAGGTCAATTCCGAGACCGACTTCGTTGCCCGCAACGCCGCGTTTCAGGAAATCGTCGCCAACGTTGCCAAGGTTGCCCTGGCCTATGGCACGACCGAAGCTGTGGCCGCCGCAAAGTATCCGGGTTCCGACAAATCTGTTGCCGACACCATCAAAGACGCTGTCGGCACCATCGGCGAAAACATGGGCTTCCGCCGTTCGGCCAAGCTCACGGTTCCGCACGGCGCTGTCGCTACCTACGTCCACAACGCAGTTGCCGACGGCCTTGGCAAACTCGGCGTGCTGGTCGCGATCGAGACCACGGGCAATGAGCATGCCGCCAACGCCTTTGGCCGCCAGGTGGCCATGCATGTTGCCGCCACCAACCCTCTGGCGCTGACCGCAGAGCAGATCGATCCGGCCGCGGTCGAACGCGAGAAGGCGATCTTCTCCGACCAGGCGCGCCAGTCGGGCAAGCCGGAAGCGATCATCGAGAAGATGGTCGAGGGCCGTCTGCGCAAGTTCTACGAGGAAGTCGTGCTCCTGAAGCAGGCCTTCGTGCTCAATCCCGACATCACTGTCGAGAAGGCGCTGAAGGATGCCGAGAAGGAGATCGGTGCGCCGGCCAAGATCACCGCCTACCTGCGCTTTGCGCTGGGCGAGGGCATCGAGAAGGAAGAGACCGATTTCGCCGCGGAAGTCGCTGCAGCGGTCAAGAAATAGCCCTTTCCAGGGCTTACGAACTCAGGCAACTCGGCCGGGTGTCCGCAAGGAGGCCCGGCCGATTTCTTGTGCGGTGTCGATAAAGGCCCTGAGCTTCGGCGCCATCGCCGCCCGGCGCGGAAAATAGAGGAATAGCCCCGGTTCCTCAATCGCCGTCTGCTGCAGCACCTGGACGAGGCGGCCCGCGGCAAGATCGGCGCGCGCCAGCGGCTCGAACACATAGGCAAGCCCGACGCCTGCAAGCGCAAGATCGATTGCTGCGAGCGAATCCGTCACGACAACGCTGCCCCGCGTCTCCACCGCGATGTCCTTGCCATCCTCGATCAAATCCCAGCGATACAGCGCACCGGAGCGGACGAGCCGGTAGCCAATACAATTGTGGTTCGCCAGGTCGGCAACGCCGCCGGGACGGCCGTGCCTTCCGATATAGGCGGGCGAGGCGACGATGACGACGGAGAATGGCGGCGTCAGCCTGACCGCGATCATGTCTTGGGCGATCATCTCGCCAAGCCGGATGCCGGCATCGAAGCCTTCACCGACGATATCAACCAGACCCTGGTCAGCGAAGACCTCGACCGTAACCTCCGGATAGCGCTCGGCCATCGCCGCGACCACCGGCGTCACCGCCAATGGCATCGCGATGTTGGAGGCGTTGATCCTGAGCAGGCCAGACGGCCTGCCTTTGACGCTGCGGATGCGGTCCATCCGCTCGGCAATATCCTGGAGGGCCGGAGCCGCCGTTTCCACCAGCGCCTTGCCGGCCTCGGTGAGCGAAACGCTGCGCGTCGTTCGGGCGAACAAGGGCTGGCCGATCCGCTCTTCGACAATGCGCACCGCATGGCTGACCGCCGAAGGGCTCATGCCGAGTTCGGCGGCGGCAAGCGCGAAGCCGCCACGCCGGGCAACTGCGACCACGACAGGAAGATGGCTGAGCAGATCGCGATCCATTCATGAATGATATCGCATGGTCTTTGCCAACAATGCAACCTTATCGATGCCAAGGCGGTGGTCCACATTGTCGCCAACTCATCGGCGATCGGCTGATGGCACTGAGGAGACGAGACATGAACACGTTAAAGCACGTAACTTTCGCGGCAGGCATGGCGTTGGCGCCGATGGATGCCGGCGGGGCGGAGCCGTCAGACTGGCGGGCCCTTGCAGACGAACGCGCGGTCATTCGCATTGCCGACGCCATCGACCGGGCCGTTGACGCCCAGGACTGGAAACTTGCACGCGGCTATTTTGCGGATCGGATCACCGCCGACTTCAGCAGTCTCTCCGGACAGCCGGCGGCCAACATCGCCTCCGACGATCTGGTTGGCGCTTGGGCGGCCAACCTCAAGGGCAGCAAGACAAGCCTGCATCTGCGCACCAATCACCAGGTCGTTATCAAGGCGGACACGGCGACTGTCCTGTCGAACGGCTATGCCTGGAACCGGATGGAAGGCAACGGCGACCCGCTTTGGGAGGTCTGGGGCAGCTACGAGCATCACCTGACGCGTTTTGCGGATGGCTGGAAGGTCGATGGCTTCGCGTTCCACATGACACACGAGCGCGGCAATCCCTGGGTCAAGAACACTCCGGGCCAGTGACGCGCGGGGTATCTATCACCAAGCATTGGAAGACGATTATGACCATGACCATGACCTACTACACTCTTGGCAACAGCGGCCTCAGGGTAAGCCGGCTGGCACTGGGCACGATGACTTTCGGCAAGGAATGGGGCTGGGGAGCCGACAGGGATACGGCGCGGGCGATTTTCGACGCCTATGTCGAGGCGGGCGGCAATGTCTTCGACACGGCGGATCTCTACACAGACGGCACGGCCGAAGCCTGGCTTGGTGAATTCATCGCCGAGCGCGGGCTGCGCGACACGGCGGTGATCGCCAGCAAGTTCACCATGAACATGCAGCCCGGCAATCCGAATGCCGGCGGCAACGGCCGCAAGAACATCATGCGGGCCGTCGACGCTTCGCTGAAACGGTTGGGGACCGACTATATCGATCTCTATCTCATGCATGTGTGGGACAGACTGACCCCGGCTGAAGAGGTCATGCGCACGCTGGACGACCTCGTTCGGATGGGCAAGGTGCGCCATGTCGGCCTTTCCGATGTGCCCGCCTGGTATGCGGGCCGCGCGCAGGCGATCGCCGAATTACGCGGATATGAGCCGGTTTCGACGCTACAGCTCGAATATTCGTTGGCCGAACGCGCGATCGAGAACGAGTTCGTGCCATTCGGCACACGCCATGGCGCCGGCATCATGGTGTGGAGCCCGCTGGCCAGCGGACTGCTGAGCGGCAAGTATCGGCCGGCTCAGGCCGGAAACGCGGGCCGGCTCGACGGATTTCGCAACTCGACACATCCGGGTTTCCAAAAGTTCACCCAACGCAACTGGGCTATCGTGGCCGAACTCGAGAAGGTCGCATCCGAGATCGGCCGCAGCATGCCTCAGGTCGCGCTCAACTGGGTGGCGACGCAGCCCGGGATCGCAACCGTCATCCTCGGCGCGACGACACTCAGCCAAATGCATGACAATCTTGGCGCGCTGGATTTCGAGATTCCGAAAGCGCATCGCGACCGGCTGGAGAGAGTCAGCAGAATTCCAGCGCCGTTTCCCTATTCCTATTTCGGCTCGCAGATACAGGCGCGCGTTACCGGCGGCGCTACAACCGGCGACAAGCCCTCCAACTACGCGTCACCGGTGCTCATCGAAGGAGCGTCGGCCAGCGTGTCCACCAATTGATTGATGGGACAGGAAACCGCGAATTTGCCGTTTGGGCGCCGCGTGACATCGCGGCGCCCTTCGTGTATCGGAACGCCATTGTTTCGAGGCGGCACCTGCGCGAGGGTAGCCTCCTGGAACGCGCCACACGCAAAAATGACGAGGCCCAGATGACGGTGAAGCCCCTCTACCGACGTGTCTTGCTGAAAGCGTCGGGCGAAGCATTGATGGGCGAGCAGCATTTCGGCATCGACGTTTCAGTGGTGGATCGCATCGCCGGCGACATCGCCGAGGCGCGTGCATTGGGCATCGAGGTCGGCGTTGTCATCGGCGGCGGCAACATTTTTCGCGGCGTGGCCGTTGCCTCCAAGGGCGGCGACCGTGTCACGGGCGACCACATGGGCATGCTTGCCACGGTGATCAATTCGTTGGCGCTGCGCACGTCATTGAACAAGATCGGCGTCGACGCCGTGGTGCTTTCGGCGATCGCCATGCCTGAACTTTGCGAGAGCTTTTCGCAGCGCCAAGCGACCGCCTACATGAACCAGGGCAAGGTGGTGATCTTTGCCGGCGGCACCGGTAATCCGTTCTTCACCACTGATTCGGCCGCCGCCCTCCGCGCGGCTGAAATCGGCGCCGACGCTCTGTTCAAGGGCACTCAGGTCGACGGCGTCTACTCGGCGGACCCGAAAAAGGATCCGAATGCGACGCGTTTCGAGCGCATCAGCCATGGCGAAGTCATAAATCGCGGCCTTTCCATCATGGATACCGCAGCGATTGCACTTGCGCGCGAAAACAACATTCCGATAATCGTTTATTCGATCCACGAAAAAGGTGGTTTCGGCGATATTCTAAGGGGCGGCGGCCGCTGCACGGTCGTCGCCGACGATTGATCGGCGGTCTGACCCCAAAAGGGGAAGCCGGTTTTCGAAAATCCGGTTCGATAAGGCCGCCCCGAAGCAGTGAACCCGCATTAGACGGGTCGAGGAGATAAAGATGAGTGGTGAGTACGACGATCTCAAGCGGCGCATGGATGGGGCTATTGCCGCGTTCAAGCATGATCTGGCCTCGCTGCGGACCGGTCGCGCCTCCAGCAATCTGCTCGATGCGATCCAGGTGCAGGCCTATGGCACCACCATGCCGATCAATCAGGTCGCCAACGTCTCGGTGCCGGAGCCGCGCATGATCTCGGTGTCGGTCTGGGACAAGTCGATGGTCGGCGCGGTCGACCGTGCGATCCGCGAATCCAATTTGGGGTTCAACCCGATCGTAGACGGCACCAACCTCAGGATTCCGCTGCCCGAACTCAACGAACAGCGCCGCAAGGAACTGGTCAAGATCTCGCACACCTACGCCGAGAACGCCCGTGTCGCCGCGCGCCATGTGCGCCGCGACGGCATGGACTTCCTGAAGAAGGCGGAGAAGGACGGCGACATCAGCGAAGACGATCAGCGCAAGCGCTCGGACCAGGTCCAGAAACTTACCGACGAGACGATCAGCACCATCGACCACCTGCTTTCCGATAAGGAAGCTGAAATCATGCAGGTTTAGGGTCTTGGCCGCCGGCTGACCCGAAAGCGAGAACATGGCAACGCCCGCGCATGTCGCGATCATCATGGACGGAAACGGACGCTGGGCCAAGGCGCGCGGCATGCCCCGTCTTGCGGGCCACCGTGCCGGCGTCGAGGCGCTGCGCAAGACAGTGCGCGCGGCACCCGGGCTCGGCATCTCCTACCTGACCGTCTATGCTTTCTCATCGGAGAACTGGTCGCGGCCGAAGTCCGAGGTCAGCGACCTGATGGGCCTCCTGAAAATGTTCATCCGCCGCGACCTTGCCGAACTGCACCAGAGCGGTGTGCGGGTTAGAATCATCGGTGACCGGGCAGGGCTGCAGCCCGATATCAGGGGACTGCTCGACGAGGCCGAAACGCTGACTGCCGCAAACGAATCTCTGACGCTGGTGATCGCCTTCAACTATGGCGGCCGCGACGAAATCGTTCGCACGGCACAAAAGCTTGCGGCGGCCGTGGCGCGTGGCGAACTCGACGCCGAGGCGATATCAGCCGAAAGCTTTGCCGGCGCGCTCGATACGCAAGGCATTCCCGACCCGGAACTGGTCATCCGCACCAGCGGCGAGCTTCGGCTGTCGAATTTCCTTCTGTGGCAAGCCGCCTATAGCGAGCTCGTCTTCCTGCCTTGCTACTGGCCCGACTTCAGCCGCGAGCACCTTGCCGAAGCCCTGCGTGAGTTTGCTGGCCGCGAACGCCGTTTCGGCGGACTTGGAGGCCAGGACGTCGCTTCGCGACCGGCCGCGGGATGAGCAATCTCCAGCTTCGTGTCGTTTCGGCGATCGTGCTCGCCATCATCACTCTCGGCTTGACCTGGATCGGCGGTCTGCCGTTCCGGCTGCTGTGCGCCGTAATATCGGCGGCGATCTTTTATGAATGGACCCGCATGTCCCGCCCGACCGGGGCCACGGGGCTGGGCTTCCTGCCGGAAGCGCTGCTGGTTGTCTTCATCGGCGCCTTGATTGGCGGCCTGGCCGCCTCTTGGCTGCTGCCGCTTGTGGCCGCCACTGTTGCCGCAACGGCGATAGCCGCCTCGGTTCGCAAGACCGGACAATGGGATGCGAGTGGCCTTGCCTATGCCGCGGTTTCAGGCCTGTCGCTCGCCTTGCTGCGCGATGGCGATCGTTCAGGCCTCATTGCCATCCTGTTCCTGTTCGCGGTCGTCTGGGCCACCGATATCCTTGCCTATTTCGTGGGGCGCGCCGTCGGCGGCCCGAAACTGGCGCCGGCGATCTCGCCCGGCAAGACACGCAGCGGCGCGCTGGGCGGCGCTGTCGGCGGGGTCGTCGCGGGGCTGATCCTCGCCGTAGCTGCCGGTGTCGGCAATCTGGCATTGCTCGGCCTGGTGGCGCTCGTGCTGTCGATTGTCTCGCAGGCAGGCGACCTGTTTGAATCCTGGGTCAAGCGCCGCCATGGCCGCAAGGACTCAGGCGCGCTCATCCCGGGTCATGGCGGCGTCATGGATCGTGTCGATGGGCTTGTCGCAGCGGCATTCGCCCTGTACGTCATCGGCTGGATTTCGGCGAACGCCGATCATCCGGCGCAGGGGCTGTTTCCCGTTTGAGTGGTGTCATTTCAGGTCCTTTGCGCGGTGCGCCTTGGATTCGCCCGGATTGGTGTCACAGTCGCGGCGCAGTCTGCGCCGTGGAAGAATTTGAGGGTTTGTCTTGAACGAGATTCTTCACGCGCTTTTCAGCACACAAGGCTTTGTCCTCGGCACGCTGGTGCCATTCCTGTTCGTGCTGACCGTGGTCGTGTTCGTCCACGAAATGGGCCATTACCTTGTCGGGCGCTGGTGCGGCATCGGCGTCAGGGCTTTCTCGATCGGCTTCGGCCCGGAACTCTTCGGCTTCAACGACAGCCACGGCACGCGCTGGAAACTGTGTGCGATACCGCTTGGCGGCTATGTCAAATTCGTCGGCGACATGAACGCCACATCGAGCCAGCCCACGTCGGAAGAAATTGAAACGCTGACCGAGGAAGAGCGCAAGGTCGCCTTCCACACGCAGCCGATCTGGAAGCGCGCGGCGACGGTGGTGGCCGGGCCGTTGTTCAATTTCCTGCTGACGATCGTCGTCTTTTCCGTGCTGTTCACCGCCTATGGCCGCTATGTCGCCGAGCCCATGGTGGCCGAGGTGACCGCCGACAGCCCGGCGGCGAAGGCCGGCATCCTTCCCGGCGACCGATTCGTCAGCGTCGACGGCAACAAGGTCGAAACCTTTGGCGACGTCCAACGCCTGGTCTCGGGCCGTGCCGACGACGCAATCACCTTCGTCATGCTGCGCGACGGTCAGGAGGTCACTGTGACCGCGGCGCCGCGGCTGATGGAACAGGAAGACGCGCTCGGCAACAAGGTCAAGGTCGCTGTGATCGGTGTCGTCAACAACAAGGAACTCGGCCAGCCGAGGCTCATCACCTACACGCCGGTCGGAGCGGTCGCGGCGGCGGTCGAGGAAACCGGTCACGTCATCCAGCGCACCGGCCAGTTCCTGCAGCGCTTTGTTGTCGGGCGCGAAGACAAATGTCAGCTGGGCGGTCCGGTGAAGATCGCCGACATGGCGGGCAGGGCTGCGAAACTGGGATTCGAATGGCTCGTGCAGCTGGTTGCACTGCTATCCGTTGGCATCGGAATTCTGAACCTTTTGCCGATTCCCCCCCTCGACGGCGGTCACCTCTTGTTCTACGGGGTGGAGGCTGTCATTCGCCGTCCGGTGTCGGAACGGATGATGGAAATGGCCTATCGGGCCGGGTTGCTTCTGGTGCTGTGCTTCATGGGGTTCGTTTTTTGGAACGATCTGTTTGGGTGCTGAAATCATGAAGAAATTTGGCCTCTGCATGGACGATGTTGAGACGCCGTTTACCATGCAAGGGGATATGAGTGACGCGAAAGCCACGCCGCAGGGTTAAGTAAATACAAATTAACCAGAAGCCTTGCGTGTAGGGAAAATCCGGTTAATACGGTAGGGGAAATTACCGCACGTCCGGTTTTCTCGCCGTGGGGACTACGAGAAAAGGTTATTAAGCCCGATGAAGGCAGCATCCAAGTTTCTAAGCGCCGCGTCCGCGGTGACCCTGTCCGCGGCCATGGTCGTGCCAGGCGCGCTCGCAGTGCAGTTCGTTGCCACATCGGCGGCTGAAGCCGCTGTCGTCAGCAGAGTCGAGGTGAGCGGCAACCAGCGTATCGACGCTGAGACCATCCGCAATTACATCACCATCAAGCCGGGCAAGGCTTTCTCCAGTTCCGACATCGACGGTGCGGTCAAGGCACTGTTCGGCACCGGCCTGTTTTCGGACGTGCAGATCAACCAGGTCGGCTCGACGCTGGTGGTCAAGGTTGCCGAGTACCAGGTTGTCAACCAGGTGCTGTTCCAGAACAACAAGAAGCTCAAGGACAATGCGCTTGCGGCCGCGGTGCAGTTGAAGCCGCGCGGAACGTTCTCGCAGGCGACGCTGGACGCCGACGTGGAATCGGTCAAGGCTGCCTACCGGCGCATTGGTCGCGACGATGTGACTGTGACCACGCAGGTCATGCAACTTGGCGATAATCGCGTAAATGTTGTCTTCAACGTCGCTGAAGGCGATCGTACGCAGATCGCGGCGGTCAATTTCGTCGGCAACAGCGCCTATTCCAGTCGCCGTCTGGCGGATATCATCAACACCAAGCGCTCGTCCTGGCTTTCCTTCGTCCTGCGCGACGACGTCTATGACGATGACAAGCTGCGCGCGGACCAGGAGCTGCTGCGCCGCTTCTACTACAATCACGGCTATGCCGACTTCCAGGTCGTGTCCGCCGTCGGCGAGCTCGACAGCGCGACGAACAAGTACACGGTCACCATCACCGTCCAGGAAGGCGACCGCTACACGTTCGGCGATGTCAGCGTCGAGAGCTCGATCCCTGAAGTAGACGGCAAGTCGCTGGAATCGGTGATCGAGACTCACAAGGGTGACGTCTACAACGCCAAGAACGTCGAGGATTCCATCATCGCGCTGACCGAGAAGGTGGCCGGTTCCGGCTATGCCTTCGCGCAGGTCACGCCGCGCGGCGACCGCAATTTCGAGAACCACACCATTTCGGTTGTCTACACGATCGACCAGGGCACCAAGGCCTATATCGAGCGCATCGAGATCCGCGGCAACGACCGCACGCGTGACTATGTCATCCGCCGCGAGTTCGATGTCAGCGAAGGCGACGCCTTCAACCAGGTGCTCATCCAGCGCGCGAAAAAGCGCCTGGAAAATCTGAATTACTTTGAGAAAGTCGACATCTCGACCGTGCCGGGCTCGCAGCCCGACCAGGTCGTTCTGGTGGTCGATGTGGTTGAGAAGTCGACCGGCGAGTTCTCGGTGGGCGCTGGTTATTCGACCGGTGGCGACACGGCCGGCCCGTCGGTCGAAGGATCGGTCACCGAGCGCAACTTCCTCGGTCGTGGCCAGTTCATCAAGGTGTCGGCGGGCGGCGGCAAGAATTCACGCGACTACAGCCTGTCCTTCACAGAGCCTTATTTCCTCGGACGGCGCATCGCCGCCGGCTTCGACATCTTCAAGCAGACGCGGGAATACGACAATTACAACAGCGATACCGTGGGTGCGACGGTGCGCTTCGGTCTACCGATCACCGACAGCATTACGACACAGCTCGCGTACAACATCGCGCAGGAGAAATACGAACTCGAAGATGATTGTGTGACCGGCGGGATTTATGATCCGTCCAAGTGCGATGTTTCCACCGCCATCCTGGATGGCATAGATCAAAGTCCATGGCTCAAGTCGTCTGTCAGCCTCGGATTGGTCTACAACACCATAGACGACATGAAGAACCCGCATGAGGGCATCTATGCCACCACGACCGTGGAGGTCGCAGGCCTCGGCGGTGATGCCAAGTTCGTGAAGATCACGGGACGCGGCAGCATCTATCAGACGCTGTCGGAGCAGTACGACCTTGTTGGGCTCATTTCAGGCGGCGCGGGCCATGTCGAGGGGTACGGCAGTGACGGTTTGCGCATCTTTGATCAGTTCCAGAGCTCCGACCGCATGATCCGTGGCTTCGCCTATGGCGGCATCGGTCCTGTCGATACTGCTACGGGCGACCATCTCGGCGGCACGACCTATTTCAATGCGTCGGCGGAGGCCCAGTTCCCGCTCCCGGTCATTCCGGAGAGCTTCGGCTTGCGTGGCGCAGTCTTCGCGGACGCGGCAACGCTCTATGGAAGCAAGGTCGACACCGCTGGAGTCAATCAGGACTCGGTCGGCATGAAGTTGCGTGCCTCGGTCGGCCTCGGCCTGATGTGGGCGTCGCCGTTCGGTCCGATCCGTATCGACTATGCGATTCCGGTCAAGAAGGAAGCGCGCGACGACGTGCAGGAATTCAACTTCGGCATATCGACCCGCTTCTGATCGGCGGCCAACGATGCTCCCGGGTCTTCAGGGTCCGGGAGAAATGTTCCGACCTAGCTGGATATAGCTTCTGGAATGACCGATCCGGTGTTCTTCGCGCCATCACGCCGGTATACGGCGGGCGAAGTCGCGAATCTGACCGGCTCGGTGCTCGTCGATTCCGGCCACTCCAATATTTCGATCGAAGCACTCGCGCCGGCCAGTGAGGGCGGCGAGAATGCGCTCGTCTTTGTCGACGGCAAGCGTAATTCCGCGCTGATGCCGGCGCTGCGGGCAGCCGCGGTCCTGTGCCCGGCGGAATTTGCCGGCAAGGCGCCGGCAAGCGTTGCCGTTCTGGTTCATCCGCGTCCGCAACAGGCCTTCGCGCTGATCGGACGCCTGCTGTTTCCGAGGGCGGCGACACCGGGGCCGATGACCAGTGAAACCGGCGTCTCGCCGCACGCTCATGTCGATGCGACCGCGCATGTCGAAGCCGGTGCCGTCATCGAGGCCGGCGCGGTTATCGGGCCAGGTGCTTCGATCGGCAGCGGTACCGTCATCGCCCCAAATGCGGTTATCGGACAATCCTGCCAGATCGGCCGCGACGGCTATGTCGGTCCAGGCGCCAGCATCCAGTATGCCTTGATCGGCAATCGCGTCATCATTCATGGCGGCGCCAGGATAGGACAGGATGGTTTTGGGTTCGTCGGCGGGGCCAAGGGTCCTGAGCGCGTGCCGCAGATCGGCCGCGTCGTTATCCAGGACGACGTCGAGATCGGCTCCAACACCACCGTCGATCGTGGCGCCATGTCCGATACGATCATCGGCCAAGGCACCAAGATCGACAATCTCGTGCAGATCGCCCATAACGTCCGCATCGGCCGCAATTGCATAATAGCCGGGCTTTCGGGTATTTCGGGTTCAGTGGTCGTGGGTGACAATGTCACCATGGGCGGCGGCGTCGGGCTTGCGGATCACCTGACCATAGGGACAGGGGCCAAGCTTGCCGCCAGAAGTGGATTTATGAGCAATGTCCCTGCAGGCGAGATCTGGGGCGGCTATCCGGCACAGCCGATGGCGGAAGCCATGCGGGAGATAGCCATGCTGCGCAAGCTCGCCAGGACCCGCAAACAGGGCGAGGGAGGCAATGGCTGACATGATCGCGTCGACGACGCTGGAAGCGGTCGACATCATGGGGTTGATGAAGCTCCTGCCGCACCGCTATCCGTTCCTGATGATCGATCGTATCGTCGACATCGATGGCGACGAATCCGCCGTCGGCATCAAGAACGTGACCATAAACGAGCCGCATTTTCAGGGCCATTTCCCTGAGCAGCCGGTCATGCCGGGTGTGCTCATCATCGAGGCGATGGCGCAGACGGCCGGCGCCATCTGTATCCGCAGCCTGGGTACCGAAAAGCCTTCGCTGGTCTATTTCCTGACCATAGACAACGCCAAATTCCGCAAACCGGTCGTTCCCGGCGACCAGCTGAAGATCCATGTCAAGAAAATCAAGAAACGCGGCAACCTGCTCAAATTCGCTTGTGAAGCCATGGTCGACGGTGCCAAGGCGGCCGAGGCCGAGATTTCAGCCATGATGGTCACCAGCGACTGACGATCGAGTGTTTATGAAAATCAAGACATCCATCCATGCTTCCTCCGTTGTGGAGGAAGGCGCTCAAATCGGCCAAGGTGTGCGCATCGGACCGTTTTGTCATGTCGGTGCCGAAGCGGTGATCGGCGACGACGTCGAACTGGTCAGTCATGTCTCCGTGATGGGGGCGACGTCAATCGGCGCCTCGACCAAGGTCTATCCGATGGCGACATTGGGCGCGCCGCCGCAGAACACCAAGCACAAGGGCGGCCGAACCACCCTGGTCATCGGCAGGAACTGCACGATCCGCGAAGGCGTGACCATGCATCTCGGTACCGATTCCAGCCGCGGTGAGACGACGGTCGGCGACAACGGCAATTTCCTCGCCTACGCCCATATCGCCCATGATTGCGTCGTCGGCAACAATGCGACGTTCGCCAATGGCGCAACGCTGGGCGGCCACTGCGAGGTCGGCAACAATGTCTATATCGGCGGCCTGACCGCAGTGCATCAGTTTGTCCGCATCGGCGACAACGCCTTTCTGGGCGGCTGCTCCGCGATCGTCGGCGATGTGATCCCCTTTGCCATAGCGGTCGGCAACCGCGCCAGCCTGCGCGGTCTCAACATCATCGGCCTCAAGCGCTCCGGCCTGCCGAGGTCCGAAATCCTTGTGCTGCGCAAGGCTTACAGGATGATCTTCGATCGTTCCCGCACTGTTGGAGAGAACATCGAGTTCGCCAAGGCGGAGTTCGCGTCGTCGCCGACCGCCATGAAGATCATCGATTTCATCACCAGTCGCGGCAAGCGGCACTATGCTGTGCCGTCGCTCAAGGGCGGCGATGGCGGCGATGTCGATGACGAAGACTGAGACCGCTGGTCTCGTTCTCGCACCAGGCGCCAAGGTAGGCGTCATCGCCGGCGGTGGTCATCTTCCGGTGGAAGTCGCCGAAGGTCTCGAGAGACATCGACATCCACCTTTCATCGTCATGGTCGAAGGCGAGGTCGACCGTGGATCGGAACTTTACAGATATGAGCATGAGAGCCTTGCTCTCGAACAGATCGGCGCGCTGGCTTCATTGCTGAAACGCCGGAAGATCACCCACCTTGTGCTGGCCGGTGAGATCAGACGCCGGCCGAAACTGACCGACATGCGGTTGAGCTTCGGCCTGCTTTCGCTGATACCCACACTGATGGTGGCGCTCGCCCGCGGCGACGACGGCTTGCTGAAGCTCCTGACACGCGGTCTCGAGGCTCGCGGTATCAAGGTCGTCGGCGCCCATCAGGTCGTGCCGGATCTTGTCGCTGTCGAGGGTGTGCTGACCAAGGCTGCGCCTCTGAAATCGGATCGACGTGACATCGAAGCCGCTTATGCGGCGGCGAAAGCCATCGGCGCGCTCGATATCGGCCAGGCGGCGATCGCTATTGGTGGTCGCGCCATCGCCCTGGAGGGCATCGAGGGGACTGATGGGCTGCTCCAGCGGACAAAGGAACTGCGCAGCCATGGCAGGCTCGCCGGCAGGACGCGTGGCGTCCTTGTCAAATGCGCGAAGCCTGGGCAGGAATTGCGAGCCGATCTGCCTTCGATAGGTCCGCAAACGGTCGAGGCAGCGCATTCTGCCGGACTGGTCGGCATTGCCGTCGAAGCCGGCCACTCACTGGTTCTGGAAGGTCCTGTCGTCATTGCGCGCGCCGATGCGCTTGGCCTGTTCGTGATCGGTCTGCCTGCCATGGAGCGTGCGCATGGCCGGTGAAACCCCACTGAAGATCGCCATCGTCGCCGGAGAGGAATCCGGCGACCTGCTCGGCGCCGACGTTATCGGGGCGTTGAAGCGTGCAACCGGTCGCGATATCAGGCTTGTCGGCATTGGCGGGCGTCATTTGCAGGCGCTTGGACTGGTCCCGCTATTCGACGGGGCTGATATCGCGCTGATGGGGCTCAGCGCCATCCTGCGCGATCTGCCGCGTCTGATGCGGCGGATCAGCCAGACGGCAAGTGCTGTCGCGGCTGAAAAACCCGACTGTCTCATCACCATCGACAGCCCCGATTTTTCGCTGCGTGTGGCCAGGAAGGTCCGCGCCACGGATCCGGCCATACCGATCATCCACTATGTCTGCCCAAGTGTCTGGGCGTGGCGACCGGGCAGGGCGGTGGCAATGAAGCCCTATGTTGATCATGTTCTCTGCATACTGCCTTTCGAAGTGAAGGAACTGAGCCGCCTGAGCGGCCCGCCCGGCACTTATGTCGGACATCGCCTTGCGCATGATCCAGGCGTGCTGGGTGCTGCCAAGGCGCAAAGCCTGCCGCGCGACCTGTCGGGGGATCGCGTCAAGACACTGCTTGTCCTGCCCGGCTCGCGGCGCAGCGAGGTGAGCAGGCTTATCGGTCCGTTCGGCGAGACAGTATCGATCCTGCGTGCGCGCGGACACCGCTTGCGCCTGCTTCTGCCGACGGTGCCGCATGTCGCCGATCTGGTCAGGACCTCGGTCGCGCGCTGGGATGAAAAACCAGAGATCATCCTCGATCCAGAGCGCAAATGGCAGACCTTCGGCAAGGCAGATGCGGCGCTGATCGCATCGGGAACCGTGTCGCTGGAGTTGGCCCTGTCGGGCGTGCCGATGATCTCTTGCTACAGGCTTGATCCAGTCATGCGGATGGTCCAGGGGCTGGTCACGGTGTGGAGTGCTGCGTTGCCCAACCTGATCGCGGACCAGCCGCTCGTGCCGGAGCACTACAACCAATATGTGCGGCCGCGCTATCTGGCGCGACAGCTCGAGGCGCTGTTCTCAGACACCGCCTATCGCGCCTGGCAGAAGCAAGGCTTTGCCGACATCACGCGGCGTATGACGACCGACAAGCCTTCCGGCGAGATAGCGGCAGGCGTTGTGCTTCGTCACATAAAAAAAGCGCCCTGAGGGCGCCTTTTTTCAGTCCAGACAGCCTCGATCACCGCTTGGCGATCGGCACGTAATCACGTTCCGGCGCACCGGTATAGAGCTGGCGCGGGCGGCCGATCTTCTGGCGCGGATCCTCGATCATCTCTTTCCACTGCGCGATCCAGCCGACGGTGCGGGCGACGGCGAACAGCACGGTGAACATGGTGGTGGGGAAGCCCAGCGCCTTCAGCGTAATGCCGGAATAGAAGTCGACATTCGGGTAGAGCTTCTTCTCGATGAAATAGGAATCGGTCAGCGCGATCTTTTCCAGCTCCATGGCGATGTCGAGCAGCGGATCGTCCTTGATGCCGAGCTCGCCCAGAACCTCATGTGCCGTCTTCTGCATGATCTTGGCGCGCGGATCGTAGTTCTTGTAGACGCGATGGCCGAAGCCCATCAGGCGGAACGGGTCGTCCTTGTCCTTGGCGCGGGCGATGAACTCGGGGATGTGATCGACATGGCCGATCTCGCCAAGCATGTTGAGCGCCGCTTCATTGGCGCCGCCATGCGCGGGTCCCCACAGGCAGGCTATGCCGGCGGCGATGCACGCGAACGGGTTGGCGCCCGACGAGCCAGCGAGACGAACGGTCGAGGTCGAAGCATTCTGCTCGTGGTCGGCATGCAGGATGAAGATGCGCTCCATGGCGCGCGCCAGCACCGGGTTGATCTTGTATTCCTCGCACGGCACGGCAAAGCACATGTGCAGGAAGTTGGCGGCAAAGTTCAGCTCGTTCTTCGGGTAAATGAAGGGCTGGCCGATGTGGTATTTGTAGGCCATCGCCGCGATCGTCGGCATCTTGGCGATCAGCCGCATGGAGGCAACCATGCGCTGGTAGGGGTCGGAGATGTCGGTGGAGTCGTGGTAGAAGGCCGACAGCGCGCCGACCACTCCGCACATCACCGCCATCGGGTGCGCGTCGCGGCGGAAGCCGGTGAAAAAGCGCGACATCTGCTCATGCACCATAGTGTGGCGCGTCACGCGGTAATCGAAATCATCTTTCTGCGCCTTGGTCGGCAATTCACCGTAGAGCAGGAGATAACAGACCTCGAGGAAATCGCCGTGTTCGGCCAACTGGTCGATCGGATAGCCGCGGTGCAACAGGATCCCGGCGTCGCCGTCGATGAAGGTGATTTCGGATTCGCAGCTTGCCGTCGAGGTGAAGCCGGGATCGTAGGTGAAGGCGCCGGTGGTGGAGTAGAGCGAGGCGATGTCGATGACATCGGGCCCGACCGAACCGCTTCGCACCTTGAATTCATGGGTCTTGCCGGCGAATTCAAGCGTTGCCGTGGCCTCCTGGGTCTTGCCGCCCAAATCCAGTTTTTTCGCAGCTTCGGTCATTGCAAACTCCTTCTTGTTTCCTCATGCCGGCAAAGGCAAAATTCTGCAGAGCGACACGTCGAAAATCACCGCAATGCGCGTATTCGCCACCGCATTTCAGGAGGTGCGTGCCAGATTGGGCCAAGGCCTAATGTTGCACTGCGAAACCCGCCTTTCAATGCCAATCTTCTTGGGCCAGTTTGCTCCTAATCGATTTGATCTGAGATGCGCGCCAGGCTTTCCTCGCGGCCGAGCACGGCGAGCACATCGAACACGCCCGGCGAGGTGCTTTTGCCGGTCAAAGCGGCACGCAAAGGCTGGGCCACCGCGCCGAGCTTGTAGCTGCCGGCTGCTGCCACCTCGCGGATCGCCGCCTCCGCCGATGCGGCGGTCCAGTCACTCGCAAGCCCGTTCAAAGCTTCGTGAGCACTGCGCAGGATGTTGCGGGCATCGTCGGTCAGCAGAAGAGCTGCCTTGTCGTCGATCGGCAGCGGTCGCGTGGCGAACAGGAAGGCTGCGCCGTCGACGAGCTCGACCAGCGTCTTGGCGCGCTCCTTCAGGCCCGGAAGCGCCGCCAGCAACTGCGCCTTGGTGCTGTCGTTCAGGCGCGCGGCGATCGCCGGGCCACCTTCGAGATAGGGCAGGGTGGCGATGAAGATGTCGAACAGTTCGGCATCGCTCATGCGGCGCATATGCGCGCCGTTGATCGCCTCCAGCTTGGCGAAGTCGAAGCGCGCCGCGCCCTTGTTGACGTCGCCTATATCGAACCACGAGATCATATCCTTGATCGACATGATCTCGTCGTCGCCATGGCTCCAGCCGAGGCGCGCCAGATAGTTGAGCAGCGCCTCCGGCAGGTAGCCCATGGCGCGATAGGCCTCGACGCCAAGCGCGCCGTGCCGTTTCGACAGCTTGGCGCCATCGGCGCCGTGGATCAGCGGGATATGCGACATGGACGGCACGTCCCAACCCATGGCGTTGTAGATGACGGTCTGGCGGGCGGCATTGGTCAGATGATCATCGCCGCGAATGATGTGGGTGACGGCCATGTCATGATCGTCGACGACGACGGCATGCATGTAGGTCGGGTTACCGTCCGAACGCAGGATGATGAAGTCGTCGAGATCCTTGTTGGGAAAGCGCACCTCGCCCTGGACACGGTCATAAACGATGGTCTCGCCTTCGGTCGGCGCCTTGATGCGGATGGCGCCCTTGGCGCCTGCGGGCGCCTCAGAGGGGTCGCGGTCGCGCCAGCGGCCGTCGTAGCGGGGCGGCAGCCCCTTGGCTCTGGCGGCCTCGCGCATGGCCTCCAGTTCGGCTGGCGTGGCATAGCAATAATAGGCCTTGCCCATGCGTACGAGTTCCTCGGCCACCTCGCGGTGGCGCGGCGCACGCTTGAACTGCGAAACCGGCTCGCCGTCCCAGCTCAGGCCAAGCCAGGAAAGCCCGTCGAGGATGGCAGCCGTCGCGGCTTCATTGGAGCGTTCGCGGTCCGTGTCCTCGATGCGCAGCAGCATCGTGCCGCCGGTGTGCTTTGCATACAGCCAGTTGAACAGCGCCGTGCGCGCGCCGCCTATATGCAAATAGCCGGTGGGCGAAGGGGCAAAACGGGTGACGACCTTGTCGGACATGGAACTCTCGGAAACCATCTGAAGCGGGGTGCGGTCGCGCGGACTTTCGCGCTTTGCGCGTTCATGTAGCATAGGGTGTCGAGGGCGCAAGGGGCAGACCCGATGGCTGGACGAAGCTGGGGCTCGGATCAGGGCGAGGACGCTGCCATTGGCGTCAGCGAACGGTCCCTGTTTGCGCCTCTGCCAGCCTCATTGCCGCCGCCGTCGCCCCTTGTGCCGGATCCCGGCAAGGCGCCCTTGCAAACGGATGTCGCCGCCTCTGTTCCTGTTGCCGAAACCGGCAGGATCGTGCGCGTGCGCCGGCAGATCGGCCTGACATCACTGCCTCGCCTGCGCCACAGCGTGAACATGGCGGCGAGCCTGAAACTCGACCGGGGTGTAGCCTTCCTGCTGGTGCCGGTCTGCCTGGCGATCGGAGCGATCGGTTATTTTTCGCTGGCGGCGGAGCCTGACTTTGCGAGACCTGTCGCGGTTGTCATTCTGACGGGGATCTACGCGCTGGTCTCGCGTTCATGGCCAAAGATCCATCTGTGCGCCATGGCCGCACTTTTGTGCGCGCTCGGCCTGCTCGCTGCAAAGGTCGAGACATGGCGGGCGGGAACGCAGATGCTCGGTTCGGAAATCTCGACGCAGGTGACCGGCCGCGTCGTTTCGCTCGATCGTATGGAGAGCGGCCGTATCCGGCTGACCATCGACGTGACCTCGACCGCTCGGCCGAAACTGCGCTATGCGCCGGAACGGGTGCGGCTTTCGGCACGCAAGGTCCCGGCTGG
Organism: Mesorhizobium sp. M7A.F.Ca.US.008.03.1.1; assembly: GCF_003997495.1. Lineage (GTDB taxonomy): Bacteria > Pseudomonadota > Alphaproteobacteria > Rhizobiales > Rhizobiaceae > Mesorhizobium. The sequence goes on from NZ_RZRU01000009.1 coordinate 109,589, forward strand.
CGTGACCGCCGGCTCCCTCATCACTGGATATGCCAAGCTTTTGCCGCCGACCGGGCCGGTGCGGCCGGACAGCTATGATTTCTCCTTCGACAGCTATTTTGCCGGCATCGGCGGCAGCGGATTCTTTCTCGGCAATCCAAAGCTTGTCGTCGGCGATGATGGCGACATGCCGCTGTCGGCCCGAATATCCTCTAGCGTGGAAAATGCCCGTGAAGGCATCGCCGACCATATCAGGGCGAGCGTCGGCGGCGCCGAAGGCGAGATCGCCGCGGCGCTCATCGTCGGCGTGCGCGCCGGCATTCCCGATGACGTCAATGAGGCGATGCGACGTACCGGCATCTACCACATCATCTCCATTTCGGGACTACACATGGCGCTGGTCGCCGGCACCATCATGGGTTTGCTGCGCGGCGCCTTCGCCTTGTTTCCCGACTTTTCCGCGCGTCGCCCGGTCAAGAAGTATGCCGCTGCCGCCGCACTGTTCTCGATCGCCGCCTATCTCATCATCTCTGGAGTCGTCGTTGCCGCCGAGCGCAGCTTCATCATGCTGGCGGTGATGCTGATTGCCGTGCTGTTCGATCGAGCAGCACTCACCATGCGCAATCTGGCGATCTCTGCGATCGCCGTCATCGTGGTGTCGCCGCACGAGGTGGTCGGCCCGAGTTTCCAGATGTCGTTCGCCGCGACCGCGGCTCTGGTCGGCGCCTATGCCGGCTGGGCGGATCACCGCGCGGGAAAAGCAAGACCGCCGCCGCCGAAACGATCCTTGCCCGGTTTCCTGACGCGAAAATTCCTGCTGGCGGCAGGCGGCCTTGCCATGACCTCCATCATCGCAGGAAGCGCCACCACGCTGTTTGCCATCTGGCATTTTCAGCGTGTGTCGCCGCTCAGCCTGTTCGCCAATCTGGCGGTCATGCCGATCGTGACCCTCGTCATGTTCCTGGCCGTCGCCAGCGCGCTGCTAATGCCTTTCGGATTGGATTGGCCAGCTCTCTACCTGATGGGTAAGGGCCTGACGATGATGATCGCCATATCGGGCTGGATCTCCGAGCGTTCGCCGGTCGATGGGGTCGGGCTGATTTCGCAACAGTCGGTCCTGCTGGTGGCAATTGCCCTGGTCATCGCGACGATGGCGACGACATGGCTGCGGCTTGCGGCTCTTCCGTTCGCTATTGCCGGACTGCTGACCGTCTCGGATACGCGCACGCCGGATGTGCTGATCTCGGAAGACGCCCGGCTGGTGGCGTTGCCGATCGGTGGCGGTGAGCTTGCCGTCAGCCGGGAACGGCCGAACGAATTCACCGTCGACAACTGGAAACGCGCGCTGACATCAGAAACCATCGTCGTTCCGGAGGTATTCGACAACAGCGACGGGCAATTCGACGTCGCGGATGCCGTTGAGCTACCGCCGGGATCGCCGTTCTATTGCTCCTCAGGCGTTTGCGTGGCCAGGCACATGTCCGGTGCGATCATTGCCTATGTCGAGGATCGCAAGGACACCTGGAAAGCCTGCGGCTTCGCCGAGCTGATCGTCATCAATGACGCCACCGCCTATGACGCCTGTCACAACCCGCTGGTTCTCGTCATCACCAAGCGGCAACTGGCTCGCAAAGGCAGTGCCGCGGTCTTCTTCGATCGCCAATCGGCGACCACGCCGGCGACGATCAGCTTCGCGGTGGACAGTCCATATCGGCCCTGGCACACGCAACGCAAATACTCTCGCGAGGCGAGGGGGCTGGCACCCTTCAAGAAACCCGAGAAGCCAGTGGCCAACCCGCAGCCGCCTCAGTAGCGGCGGATCAGACCAACGAGCTTGCCTTGCACCTTGACCCTGTCCGGGCCGAAAATACGGGTTTCATAGGCCGGATTGGCGGCTTCGAGCGCAATCGAGGCGCCCTTGCGGCGGAACCGCTTCAGCGTCGCTTCCTCTTCATCGACCAGCGCCACGATGATCTCGCCGGGGCTCGCCGTGTCGGCATTGCGGATGATGACGGTGTCACCGTCGAAGATGCCGGCGTCGATCATCGAATCACCCTTGACCTCCAGCGCATAGTGCGCGCCGCCCATGATCATGTCCGGCGGCACCGAGATCGAATGCGTCTGATGCTGGATGGCATCGATCGGCACGCCGGCGGCGATGCGGCCCATCACCGGTATCGACACGGCGGAGACCGCATCGTCGTCATTGCCGGGCGAGGGCATCCGCGAAGGCGCCGGCTTGATCTGCCGGCCAAGACCACCACCCTGACCGAGACTGCCCTGGATGACGCTTGGCGAGAACTTCTTTGCCGCGTTGAGGCCAGGCGCGATCGAGTCCGGCAACCGCAGCACTTCCAGCGCGCGTGCCCGGTTGGGCAGCCGGCGAATGAAGCCGCGCTCCTCGAGGGCGGTGATCAGCCGATGGATCCCGGATTTGGAGGCAAGGTCGAGTGCCTCCTTCATCTCGTCGAAGGAGGGCGGAATGCCGCTCTCTTTCAGGCGTTCATGGATGAACATCAGCAGTTCATGTTGCTTGCGCGTCAGCATGTCGGCCCCCAGATTACCTGAAACCAGAATCGAAAAACAAACCCAGAACAAACACTATCTGTTCCAGTTGTGTTCTGCAACTGTTTAAAGTTTAATGAATTTGTTAAGGCGGCTGAAACCATCGGCGTTCGCCAGCGAGCGCTCGTCGGCGACTGCATGCCACGACAGTGCGCTTGCGGGCATTGAAATTGTTATGGTTAATAGCCTGTGGCTCATCCTTTTTGCCCAGGTTTGGCATGGGCTGGCGATAGACCGCGGCGGGGGCGTTTCCAGCTTTCCAGGCGCTCGTTTGCCGTGAACGAAACGGAGCCAAAATGCCAACCTGGCTGACCTATTGCAGCCAGGCCGGTCACCCGGCAGGGAACTCATTTATGCACTGGAAATGCGTCCCTCAGTCGTCCGACCAGGCAGGGCCGGCAACAACTGATCGTCGAGGCGCCTGCATCAGGTAACGGCCTCCTTGACGGCGAAACGCCGGGCCTTCCATTCACCCGTGCGCAGAATGTCTTCCAGCACCTCAACCGCCAGCCACACATCCTTGTAGCCGACATAGAGCGGCGTGAAGCCGAAACGGATGGTTGATGGGGCGCGGAAGTCACCGATCACTCCGCGCTCGATCAGCGCCCGCATGATTTGATAGCCATGATCGTGAAGGAATGACACCTGGCTGCCGCGCCTGGTCGCGTCGCGGGTGGTCTCCAGCGTGAGACCGTAGGCGCCGCACTTGGCTTCGACGAGCTGGATGAACAGTTCGGTCAGCGCGACGCTCTTCTTTCGCAATGCCGCCATGTCGACCTCGTCCCAGATGGCAAGCGCACCTTTGAGCGCCCGCATCGACAGGACCGGTTGCGTGCCGCACAGAAAACGGCGGATGCCGGTGCCGGCGACATAACCCCGTTCGAAGGCAAAAGGCCGCGCATGGCCCCACCAGCCGCTGAGTGGCTGGCTGATATCGCCGTGGTGGCGCTGCGCGGCGTAGATGAAGGCCGGCGCGCCCGGACCGCCGTTGAGGTACTTATAGGTGCAACCGATGGCGAAATCGGCATTTGCGTGGTCGAGCTCGACGGGCAGGGCGCCGGCGGTGTGGCATAGATCCCAGACGATCAGAGCTCCGGCCGCATGAGCTTTGCGCGTCAGCGCCGCCATGTCGCGCAGTTCACCCGATTTGTAGTTGACGTGGTTGACCAGCACCACCGCGACGCTGTCATCGATCAGCTCTTCGATGGTTGGCGCGTCGATGCCCGCGAGGCGCAGCAGGACGCCATCCCGGGTCGAGGCCACGCCTTCGGCGATGTAAACGTCTGTGGGAAAACTGTCACCCTCGGCGACGATGGCCAACCGGCCGGGCCGCATCTCCAGCGCCGCATGCAGCACCTTGTAGATGTTGCTCGACGTCGTGTCGCAGACCACGGTCTGGCCGGCCGCGGCTCCTATCAGACCCCCGAGCTGATCGCCGAGTTCGATCGGCATCTCGAACCATCCGGCCGTGTTCCAGGCTCGGATAAGATCCTGGGCCCATTCCCGGGTCGCCGCCTGCTGCAGCTCGCCGAAAACGGCATGCGACGCTGCCCCAAGTGAATTGCCGTCGAGATAGATCAATCCCTCCGGCAGAATGAAACGGTCGCGCATGGCACGCAGCGGATCCGTGGCATCCATGGCTTCGATTGCAGCGAGATCAGGAATTCCACCCATGGTCAGTCAGTCCCGGTTGTTCGCGAAGGGTTTTCCGCCACCGAGCGTGCTCTCGGTGTGCCTAGTTTCATTTCGACGTCAGAGCCGGGTGCGGACAGTCCACAGTTCCGGGAACAGCACGACCTCGAGCATTTTCTTCAGATACGAAGCACCCGACGTGCCGCCGGTGCCGCGTTTCAGGCCGATGATGCGCTCCACCGTGGTGACGTGGTTGAAGCGCCAGCGGCGGAAATAATCCTCGAAGTCGACCAGCTTCTCGGCCAGTTCGTAGAACATCCAGTAGCGCTGCGGATCGCGGTAGATGGTCTGCCAGGCGACCAGCACCTCTTCATTCTCGGTTCGCGTCTCACGCCAGTCCGTGCGCCTGGCATCGGCACCGATGTCGAATCCGTTGCGCGCCAGAAGCAGCAGCGCTTCGTCGTAGAGCGATGGCTCGGCCAGGATGGCTTCCAGCTTTCCGCTCAGGTCCGGCCGGTGCTTGTGCGGCCCGAGCATGGCCAGGTTGCGGTTGCCGGCCATGAACTCGATGGCGCGATACTGCCAGGACTGGAAACCCGAGGACTGGCCGAGCGCGTCGCGGAACTCGGTGTATTCGCTGGGCGTCATTGTCCGCAGCACATCCCAGGCATTGTTCAGCTGCTCGAAGATGCGCGCGACGCGCGACAGCATCTTGAAGCTCGGCTCCAACCGGTCGGCGCGGATCGAGCGGATCGCGGCGCCAATCTCGTGCAGAGCGAGCTTCATCCAGAGCTCGGAGGTCTGATGCTGGATGATGAACAGCATCTCGTCATGCGCCGAAGACAGCGGCGTCTGGGCCTCCAGCACCTTCTCCAGGTGGAGATAGTCGCTGTAGGACATGCGTTCCTTGAACGACATCTGGGCGCCTTCGGACGCCGGATCGTAGGGTTCGCTCAATTGATTTTCTCCGTGCGCAGCCGGAAGCGCTGGATCTTGCCGGTCTGGGTCTTGGGCAGAGCGGCGATGAATTTTATTGACCGTGGATATTTATAAGGGGCGATCGTCGTTTTGACGTGGTCCTGCAGGCGCTTGGTGGTGAGAGCGTCAGGCGCGACGCCCTGCACCAGCACGACATGCGCCTCGACGATCTGGCCGCGCTCGGCGTCGTCTGCGCCGATGACAGCGCATTCGGCAACGTCGGGATGTGACAGCAACGCCGCCTCGACCTCGGGGCCGGCGATGTTGTAGCCGGCGCTGACGATCATATCGTCGGAGCGCGCGGCGAAATGGAAGAAGCCGTCTTCGTCCTGCGTGAAGGTGTCGCCGGTGATGTTCCAGCCGTCGCGCACGTATTCCTTCTGCCTGCCATCGGCCATGTAGCGGCAGCCGGTCGGGCCGCGCACCGCCAGCCTGCCGGTCGTGCCGCGCGGCACCTCGCGCATCTCATCATCGACGATGCGCGCCTCATAGCCGCCCACCGGCTTGCCGGTCGACGCGGGCTTCATGTCGCCAAAGCGGTTGGAGATGAAGATGTGCAGCATTTCGGTGGCGCCGATGCCGTCGAGGATCGGCTTGCCAGTCTTTCGCGTCCACTCTTCGAAAACCGGAGCGGGCAAGGTTTCGCCGGCCGAAACGGCAACGCGCAGTGACGACAAATCGGCACCTTCATCCATGGCCTTCAACATGGCGCGGTAGGCAGTCGGCGCGGTGAAGGAGATCGTTGCTTTGTAGGTCTCGATTATATGGATCATGTTGGGTGGCGTCGCCTGTTCCAGCAGCGTCGCCGCCGCACCGAAGCGCAGGGGAAAGATAGCGAGCCCGCCAAGGCCGAAGGTGAAGGCCAGCGGCGGCGAGCCGACGAAGATGTCGTCCGGCGTCACCTCCAGGATTTCGCGGGCATAGGCGTCGGCGATGATCAGGAGGTCGCGATGGAAATGCATCGTCGCCTTCGGCACGCCTGTCGTGCCCGAGGTGAAGCCGAGCAGGGCGACATCGTCGCGGCCGGTGCTGACGGCAGTGAACGTCACCGGCTTGTCGAGAGCGACACGATCGAGTTCGGCATCATGGTTGGCGGTGCCGTCGAAGCCGATGACCTGCTTGAGGAATGCGCTGTCCTTGGCGCAGGCGGTCATCTCGTCCATCAGCCTGGTGTCGCAGAGCGCGATGGTGATCTCCGCCTTGTCGACGATCTTGGCGAGCTCGCCGGCGCGCAGCATCGGCATGGTGTTGACGACCACGGCGCCGACCTTGGTGGCAGCCAACCAGCAGGCGACCATGGCGGGGTTGTTGGCCGAGCGTATCAGCACCCGGTTGCCCGGCTTCACGCCATAATTCTCGACCAGCGCGTGGGCCAGCCTGTTCGTCCAATCGGACAGTTCCTTGTAGGTGCGGCGGCGGCCATTGCCGATCAGCGCAGTGTGGTCGCCGAGGCCCTTCTCGACCAGCCTGTCGGTCAGTTCGACACCGGCGTTGAGGCGTTCGGGATAGTCAAAGCCATCGAGCAAGATTTCAGGCCATTGCTCCGGCGGCGGCAGGTGATCGCGCGTGAACGTGTCTATATGGGCCGATGGTCCCAGCATTTTGCGGCTGCCCTATCTGCTTCATGACCGTGACCGGACATGGCGCAGGATCGCACTAGTCGAAATTTGTTTCAAGCCTAAAATATTTTTGCCCCATTGACGTGTTTGTCTTGGTCCCAGGAATTTCAATCCTAAGAAACGCTGGGAAATCACCGAAAACGTCTTGTCGGATCGCAAGGGCGGCGCAAAAATCAACAGGCTTTGCGATTCAGTGAGCCTGTGGTCTCTCGCGTCGCCGAACAAAATCTGGAGACCCGCCATGCCCACCAGCCATGATCTTAAGGGGCTGACAAAATTCCTCGGCCGCGATGAATGGCGCGACTGCTTCGAAGAGGTGTTCGACGATCATCTCGGCCCGGTCCTGGATGACGACGGTATGGAGTTCGAAGACCTTGCCGAAATCCTTGGTGACAGCTGGGCCATGACGCTGTGGGGCTGCGCCTTCGAGGATTTTCTGACCCAGGACTTCGACGTCGGGGGCGTCAACATCGTCGACGAATATCTCAAGCGCCGTGGCTGGAAGGAGGGCGCCCAGGCAAAAGCCTACATGAAGGCGTTGCGAACATCGATCATGAGCCTTTACGAGGTGAGCGATGTCGTGCCCGGGAAGTCGCTTGTGGCGCGCGACCTTCTTCGCGGCGGCGATCCGATCACAGTCAGCGAGGGTACGGCTACCAAGACCCTGAAACAGTGGGACAAGGTCGCCGCCCGCATCGTGCCGGTCATGGGCAAGAACCTTTTCGCGGGTGGCCTTCTACCGTTCACGCCGCAGGCCACGGAAATTCTGTTCGACGGCCTGCGGGGCATATTCGAAAAAAAGGGAGTGAAGAAACTCCCCGTCTTCAAGAACGAAGACCTGCAGACGGTCGCCTCCATGTTCACCCTCTCATGGCTGTTCGATACGCTCGGTCGGGTCCTGGAGACGCCTTTGCTTAAAAACGCTGAAGGCGATGACATCATGTTCCACGATGTCCGGTTTCCACTGTCATCCGGCACAACCCAGAAAGACATCGCCGTGCGGTTGACTGCTATTCCGGGAATGTTGCAGCAAAACCCGAAGTTCTGGAACTGGCTCGAGGATGAGCCGAAAGGCGGGAGGAAAACGAAACACAGCGACGCGCTTTCCCTCGATACCACTATGGACAACGGTTTGCGTGTGTTGGGCAATGTCGAGCTGAAAGGATGCTTTCTGCACCTTTCCGCCAATTCCGACACGCGCGCGGACAAAGGAACCGCGCTGATCCGGCAGGCTCTCGGCGATCTGCTCGGCATGCCTGAGACCAAAATCGAAACCGTCGAGCAATTGATGGCCGAGCGACCAACCCGCGATCGTGGACGAAAGTCAACGGATATCCCTCTGGAAATCGCCGAGCAGGTCGTCCACGAGTTCATGGACCGCCAATATCGTGGAACCCTCGACCAGCCGGTCGATATGCTCGGCAACAAGACGCCACGCCAGGCCGTCAAAACACCCGCCGGTCGCCAGAAGGTCGCCGAGTGGCTCAAATATCTCGAAAACCAGTCTGCAAAGCGCGCTGATCCAGAAGATCCCATAGCGACCTACAGTTTCGAATGGATGTGGCGAGAACTCGGCGTCCACGATCTACGTCACTAAACGTACCGTGTATTCGTGTCCCAGTGATGCATTGGGGCTGTCATGCTTGCAATTGCCAACCGCTGAAATGATGCCGATCTCTTGGGAAGGGACGCAGATGTTCGAACGTCACATTGCCGATTGGGACAGCGCCTATGCCAACGGTGCGAACATCGCCGGCAGCGACCGCTGGCCGGCGGCCTGGGCGGAGCCGGCGCAAGCATTCCGCGATGCGCTCTCGGCAGAGGGCCGGGCACGGCTCGACATCGCCTATGGCGACGGACCGCGCAATCGGTTCGATCTTTTCCTTCCCAAAGCCGCTCCCAGGGGGCTCGTGGTGGTCATCCATGGCGGCTACTGGCTGGAGACTGACAAGAGCTTGTGGTCGCACCTTGCCAATGGCGCGGTCAGCAGCGGTTTTGCTGTGGCGATGCCTTCCTACTCACTGTGCCCTGAGATACGCATCGGCGGCATCGTTAGGGAAATCGGCACGGCGATCGGCAAGGCAGCGGCAATGGTTGGGGGACCGCTGATGCTGACCGGACATTCAGCCGGCGGTCATCTAGCGACGCGGATGGTGACGACAACAACGCCGCTGGCGGCCGATGTAGCGCGGCGCATACGCAATGTCGTTTCGATTTCGGGCCTCCACGACCTGCGTCCGATCATGTACACCGCCATGAACAAGGAACTGGCAATCGACGAAGAGGAGGCGCTGGCTGAAAGCCCAGCGCTGCTGCGGCCCGTGGATGGTGCCCGCATCACCTGCTGGGCCGGCGGTGGCGAGCGCGCCGAGTTCCTGCGCCAGAATGCGTTGCTTGCCAACATCTGGACCGGCCTCGGGGCCACCACCAGCGTCGTGATCGAGCCCGACCGGCATCACTACAGCATTGTCGACGGCCTTGCCGATCCGGCGCATCCGCTGACACAGAGCTTGATCTCGAACTAGAGGCGAGATCACTTTCTCGTCTGTTATGAAGAGCTTGTCTGGGATTCTTCAGCGCAGCATGAAAACACTGCAAGCCTCGCCCGCGGCCGCTGCGGGCGCAAACGGCGCCCGCACGATCAGCCCGTTGGCGTCGGCCAGCATTCTCAGCATCGAGGAATCCTGGATGCCGAACGGCGTCGCCACCAGCACGCCGCCATCTTCCCTGACCACGGCTCGGACATAGTCCTGGCGCAAATCATTGGCCGGCATTGCGGCGCCCAATCGCGCCGGACGTATGTCCTGGCGATAATTGCGGCCGCCGAGCCGCGCCAGCAACGGCTTCAGGAACAGTTGCGAGCAGACCAGGCTTGCCACCGGGTTGCCAGGCAGGCCGATGCACCTGATGTCGCCGAGGCGGCCGAACATCAGCGGCTTGCCGGGCCGCATGGCGATCTTCCAGAAGCCGAGCGTCATGCCTTCGCCGGTCAGCACGTCGTGGATCAGGTCGTGATCGCCGACCGAGGCGCCACCAAGCGTCACGATGACATCCGCACCGGCCGCGACCGCTTTTTGCACCAGTTCGGCGATGGCCTCCTTGCGATCGGCGGCAATGCCGAGATCGAGCGCGCGGGCGCCGACCGAGTGTGCGGTGGCAGCGACGCCATAGGCATTGGACGAGATGATCTGGTCCTGCCCGAGTTCGCTGCCGGGCGGCAGCAATTCGTCGCCGGTGGCGATGATGGCGACCAGCGGCCGTTTCACCACGTTGACCCGGGGATGGTTGGCCGATGCTGCCAGCGACAGTGCCGCCGGGTCGAGCAAGCGGCCTTTTTCCAGCAGCATGTCGCCTGTTGAAAAATCGAGCCCGATGCGGCGGATATTGCGCCATTGCGCCGTCGGCTCGGTCACTTCGATATCGCCGCCGCCGAGGTCGCGGACATTCTCCTGGATGACGATGGTGTCGGCGCCTTCGGGCAGCGGCGCGCCGGTGAAGATACGCACCGCTTGTCGCTCGCCGACCGTGCCGTCGAAGCCGCGCCCGGCAGGCGCCATGCCGATCACCGATAGTTTCGATGGGACCGACGCCACGTCGGCGGCGCGCGCCGCATAGCCGTCCATGGCGGAAGCATTGAAAGGCGGTTGGGTGCGGAGTGCCACGACCGGTTCCGCCAGAACACGATCCACCGCCTCGAACAGAGGAACGCTTTCGCCGGCCAGAGGTGCCGCACCATCGAACAGGCGTTCAAGCGCCTCCGCGATAGGAACCAGCGCCATCAGGAACTCGCCTTGTAGTCACCCGACTTGCCACCGGTCTTTTCGACCAGGCGGATACCGGAGATCACCATGGCGCGGTCTACTGCTTTCGCCATGTCATAGATGGTCAGGCAGGCTACCGAAGCGGCCGTCAGCGCTTCCATCTCGACACCCGTCTTGCCGGTGACGCGCGCCAGCGCGGTGACCTTCAGGCCCGGCAAAGCATGGTCGGGCTCGATGTCGACGGAAACCTTGGTCAGCAGCAGCGGATGGCAGAGCGGGATCAGCTCATGCGCCTTCTTCGCCGCCATGATGCCGGCAATGCGCGCAGTGCCGAGCACATCGCCCTTCTTGGCGTTGCCGGCGAGGATCATCTTCAGGGTCTCGGGCCGCATCGCGACAAAGCCTTCGGCGATCGCCGTGCGCGTTGTCTCCGCCTTGTCGCCGACATCGACCATGTTGGCCTCGCCCTGCGGGCCGAGGTGGGTGAGGGCTGATGTCATCGTCAGACGGCCTCGGCCGATACCTTGCCCGTCAAAAGCAGGCGCGTCGCCGCTGTGACGTTCTGTTGTCGCATCAGGCTCTCGCCGACGAGGAAGGTGTCGATGCCGGTCTTCTGCATCCTGAGGCAGTCATCATGGGTGAAAATACCGCTCTCGCTGACCAGCAGGCGGCCGCCCGGCACCATGGGCGCCAGCCGCTCCGACGTTTTAAGGCTGGTTTCGAATGTTCTCAGATCGCGGTTGTTGATGCCGATCAGCTGCGACGACAGCTTTACCGCGCGCAGCGTCTCGGCCTCGTCATGCACCTCGATCAGCGCATCCATGCCGAGTTCGAAGGCAGTCGCCTCAAGCTCGCTGGCCAGGGCGTCATCGACGCTGGCCATGATGATCAGGATCGCATCAGCGCCCCAGGCGCGCGCCTCATAGACCTGGTAGGGATCGAACAGAAAATCCTTGCGTAGCGCCGGCAGGGCGACGGCCGCACGTGCCTTGGTCAGAAATTCCGGCGCGCCCTGAAAGGACGGCGCGTCGGTCAGTACCGAAAGGCAAGCGGCGCCGCCTTTCGCATAGGCCTGCGCCAGCGCCGGCGGATCGAAATCGGCGCGGATCAGGCCCTTGGACGGGCTTGCCTTCTTGATCTCGGCGATCAGCGCGAAGGCGCCGGATTTGCGCTTCGCTTCCAGTGCGGCAAGAAAGCCGCGCGGAGCGTCGGCATCTTTTGCCCGGGCCTTGATTTCGGCCAGCGGCATGCGTGCCTTTGCCGCCGCGATCTCGTCGCGCTTGTAGGCCTCGATCTTGCGAAGAATGTCAGACACGTTTTATCCGTTCGAAATCTCGACCAGCCTGTCCAGCACTTGCAGGGCACGGCCGCTGTCGATGGCTTGCGCGGCGAGCGCGATGCCGTCGGCAAGCGTCGTCGCCTTGCCCGCAACGACCAGTCCGGCACCGGCGTTCATCAGCACGGTGTCGCGATAGGCGCCGGCGCCGCCGCCGAGCATATCGCGCAAGGCCTTGGCGTTGTAGTCCGAATCGCCGCCGCGCAATTCATCCTTGCTATGGCGCGCCAGCCCAACCGCTTCAGGGGTCAGCGTGAAGCTGCGGATCTCGCCGCCGATCAGTTCGGCGACCTGCGTCTCGCCGGTGGTGGTGATCTCGTCATAGCCGTCGCCATGGGCAACCCAGGCATGCTCGGCACCCAGCGCCTTCAGTGTCTCGGCAACCGGCAGGATCCATTCCGGCAGGAACACACCGACCAGCTGCCGCTTGACGCCGGCCGGGTTGGAGAGCGGCCCGAGCAGGTTGAATATGGTGCGGGTGCCGAGTTCGACGCGGGTCGGGCCGACATGCTTCATCGCCGGATGGTGCGCGGGCGCGAACATGAAGCCAACGCCAGCCTCGTGGACGCAGCGGCCGATGAATTCGGGCGAGATGTCGATCTTGACGCCGAGCGCAACCAGCACGTCGGCTGCCCCTGTCAGCGACGACAGGCCGCGATTGCCGTGCTTGGCAACCGGCACGCCGCTGCCGGCAACGACGAAGGCCGATGCCGTCGAAATGTTGACGCTGTGAGAATTGTCGCCGCCGGTGCCGACGATGTCGATGGCGTCGGTGGGCGCGTCGACGTGCAGCATCTTGGCCCGCATGGTTGCGACGGCGCCTGAAATCTCGCTCACCGTCTCGCCGCGCACGCGCAGCGCCATCAGGAAGCCGCCGATCTGGCCGGGGGTCGCATCACCCGACATGATGATGTCGAAGGCCTCGCGGGCTTCCTCGAAGGAAAGCGCGCTACCGGTCGCGACCTTGGCGATATGGGTTTTCAGCGCGCTCATCTTGTCGAGGCTTGGGCAACGGCGGCCTGGTCGATGCGAACGTCGTACTGCGTCTGCAACTGCGCCACCAACTGGTCGAGCAGATCATCCGACATGCCGGAGGTGAAGGATTTCTGCGCGTCGTCCGGCACCGAACTGGCATCGGCCCCAGCGGGCTCGAACACTTCGGCGACCTTGTACAAGATCTGCCCGTCGCCGGTGGGCGAGGGGATCAGGCCGGTACCGCCTTCGCCGACTCCGAACATCGCTGCGGCGCCCTCCTTGCCGAAATCGACGTCGTCAGCCTCGCGCTTGACACCGCGCTTGGTCTGCTTTTCCAACTTCAGTTCGCTGGCGATGACGTCGAGCGTTGCACCGGCCTTGAGCCGCTTTTCCAGCTCGTCAGCCTTGGCGGCGAGCCGCTTGCTTGTTTCCGCCGCCGTCCAGTCGGCCACGACTTTCTGACGAACCTCATCCAGCGTGCGGTCGCGAGCCGGCGTGATGGACGCCACCTCATAGAAGACGAAGCCGTTGTCGGCTGTGGTCAAGGCATCGTTTTCCGTGTTGGGTTCGGCGTCGAAGACGGCTTTGATCAGCTCCGGCGATTGCGGCAGGGCCTTGACGATGCTTGCATCTGGCCGCAGTCCACTGCGATCGATGGCGTCGATGGTGACGACCTTCAGCTTCAGCTTGGCCGCAGCGTCGGCCAGGGAACTGCCGGCGGCGCGGGTATCATCGTAATTGTCGCGTACGTCCAGAAGGATGCGGCTTGCCTCGCCCAGCGCCAGATCCTTGCGGATCTGGTCGGACACCTCGGCCAGCGGCTTCACCACCTCGGGCTTGATCTCGGTGACGCGCAGCAGCACCGGACCGAAGGCGCCTTGCACGACCTGGCTGACTTCATTGGCGTTGAGCGCGAAGGCCGCGTCGGCGACCGCCTTGTCGGCGATCTTGTCCTTGGCAAGCGTGCCGAGCAACGTGTCGGCCGGCGTCTTGCCTTCCGCCGTGACCAGCTTGTCGAAAGTAGCGCCGGCCTTGAGCGAATCGAGTGCGGCCTTGGCCGCGTCCGGCGTCTTGAACACGAGCTGCTCGACGGTGCGCAGTTCCGGCGTGGTGTAACGCGCCTTGTTCTTGTTGTAGTCGTCGCTGACCTGGCTGTCGGTGACGGCGGTCGTATCCATGATGTCGACGGGTTCGAGGCGGACATAGGAGAATTTGCGGTATTCGGGTGCCGCATATGTCTTCTTGTTGGCTTCGAAATAGGCTGAGAGCACGCTATCGGACGGTGCCGCGATCGGCTCGACCAGTGCCTTGGGGAGCGTCAAATAGTCGATGGTGCGGTCTTCGCCGCGATAGAGCGCAACCGCCTTGAAGAAAGTGTCCGGAGCCTTGAGGCCGTCCGAGACCGCCTCGACAATCTGCTGGCGCACGGCCACCTGGGCACGGTTCTTCAAATAGTCTTCGGGCCGCATGCCAATCTGCTGCAACATATATTCGAACGTTCTGCGGTCGAACTGGCCGCCCGGGCCCTTGAATGCTGGGTCTTCGCGTGTCAGCTCGGCCAGCCGGTCCTTGGAAAGTCCGAGGCCCAGCTTGCGGGCCTGTTCGTCGAGAACGGCCCCCGAGACGAGCTGCGCCAGCACCTGGTTGTCGACACCGAGCGCCTTTGCCTGTTCGTGGCTGAGACGCTGGCCGAACTGCTGCGACATGACAGCGAGCTGGCGATCATAGGCGAGACGGTATTCGTTGATCGACACTTTGGTGCCGCCAGCCGTTATGACCGAATCATGACCGGCAAGACCGCCCATCAGCCGTCCGGAAACACCCCAGACCAAAAAGCTGAGCACCAGCAGCACCAACAGCCCCTTCGCGACCCAGGTGCCTGCCGCGCTTCTCAATATACCAAGCATTTTTACTTCCGATTTATGCGCATTTTCGCATGCGCCGAGTCTGAAACAAGCGCAATAGCGCCCTTCCGGTCCACTGTCGATTGCTTTGTGGCCTGATTTTGGTAGTGAGGGCCAGAGCCCGATATCGCCCGGAGAAGCAAACCCATGACACCAGGAATTCGCCCGCTCGTCGCCGGCAACTGGAAAATGAACGGCACCAGCGCCTCCCTCAACGAGCTCAGGATGATCGGTAACGGTTTCATGAGCGGGCTCGATGCGGAGACCGAAGCGCTGGTTTGCGTTCCCGCGACATTGCTTGCCCATGCCGCGGAGATCCTGTCGCGCACGCCGGTGCATGCCGGCGGCGAGGATTGCCACCCCAAGGAGAGCGGCGCCTACACCGGCTGCATCTCGGCGGAAATGCTCAAGGATGCCGGTGCAAGCCATGTCATCGTTGGCCATTCCGAATGCCGCGAGCAACGCGGCGAGGATGATACCACTGTCCAGGCCAAGGCCTCCGCCGCCTGGCGCGCCGGGCTTGTGGCCATCATTTGCATTGGCGAGACGCATGAGCAGCGTGAAGCGGGCGCGACGCTGGACGTGCTGTCGAGGCAGGTCGATGGCTCGGTGCCGCCAAGCGCCACCCCGTCCAACACCATTGTTGCCTATGAGCCGGTATGGGCGATCGGCACCGGCCTGACGCCGACCGCCGCCGATGTGGCCGAAGCACACGCACATATCCGCGAAAAGCTGTCGGAAAAGCTTGGCAGCGTCGCGGCGAAAGTGCGCATTCTCTATGGCGGCTCGGTCAAGCCCTCCAACGCGGTCGAACTGCTCGGCGTCAGGAATGTCGATGGCGCCCTGGTCGGCGGCGCCAGCCTGAAAGCGGCTGATTTTCTCGCCATCGCCGAGGCCTATCGCAATATCGGTTGAAGACATTCGCCACGCCGGATGGGCTTCCGGCGCCGGAAATCGTTGCAAAGGGCGGGTTGCTTCCCATATTCCGGCCACGGGCTTGGAAATGCCGTCAAAGCATTGTATTGAGCCGCCTCCAATTCACCGGTCGTGTTCGCGGCCGGGTAAGGCCTTGCCAGGATAAACTATGGAAACCGTACTGATCGTCATCCATCTCATGGTCGTGCTCGCCCTTGTCGGCGTGGTGCTGTTGCAGCGCTCCGAGGGCGGCGGCCTTGGCATTGGTGGCGGATCCGGCTTCATGACCGCGCGCGGCGCTGCCAATGCGCTGACGCGTGCGACGGCGATCCTGGCGGCCGCCTTCTTCGCCACGTCACTGACACTGTCGATCGTTGCCCGCTATGGCGAGAAGCCGATCGACATCCTCGACCGCGTCCCAGCGACATCGGATGGTGCGGCAGGCAAGGGCGTGCTCAACCAATTGCCCGGCACGACCACACCGGCGCCCGCCGGCAACGCCACGCCGGCGCCGCCATCCGGCAACGACGCCGCGGCTCCGGCGACTGCCCCGGCCACTGCGCCTGCCGCCGGCTCGACGCCGCCGGCGACCAACGGCACGGCTCCCGCCGCACCGGCGACCCCGCAGGTTCCAAACCAGTAGTCTTCGGTGCCTGAAGACGCGATCTGTGGTCGTTTGAACACAGTCGCGGCAAATGCAGCGAGATCACGAAGATTCGACGGGGTGAGGCATGGCCCCACGCTTGAGGCGTCCGCGCTTATTCGACTATAGATTGCACGCGGCATTTCCGGCGCCCTTGGGGGGCGCTGGGCGACGCCGTGGCAACAAGCATAGAACGATCGGATCTTCGCCATGCAGCTTCGCAGCTTCATTTTCCTGGGACTTTGCGCCGCAATCGGCATGAGTTCCCCAGCCTTCGCCGGCGTGCCGGCAAATATGGCCGCACCTTCAGTTGAGAAAACCGGCGCCATCAATGTCGCCGTCAAGAGTGATGCGTCGCAATTGAAGCTTCTCAAGAAAAAGAAAAACCCGACACCGGACGACCTGGCCCAGATCAAGAAGATCGAAGCCAAGATCGTTGCCGACAAGGAGGCCGCCAAAGCCAAGGCGCTCGAGGCCAGGAAGCTGGCGATGCGCGAGGCGGCCAAGGCCAAGGCCGACGCTGAACGGCAGGCGTTCCTTGCCAAGAAGGGCAAGAGCGCGCCGGCAACCGAGGTGGCCGATGCCAAGCCGGCAAAGAAGCAGGCCGCCAAGATCATCGAGCCAATCGAACCGATCGCACCAATCCAATCAGCAGAGCCGCTTCCGGCAGAGGCGATGAACGTCGCCTTGACCGGCAACAATGGCGAGCTGCGCAGCGAGGTCATCGGCCAGAAGCAGCCGAGCAGCGGTGGTCTGTTCGCCGGTCTCTTCGGCGGGACCTCGTCCGGGTCTTCGATAAGCTATCTCCCTGAGACACGGGCTCTCGACCAGGTGCTCGCCAAGAGGGAAGCCAAGAAGCAGTTCAAGGTGAAGCCGGAATTCGTGCCGCAGGACGTGGAATTCAGCGGTTACGATGCCGGCACCATCGTCATCGACACCAGCGCACGGCGCCTCTACCTCGTCGAATCGTCCTCCACCGCGCGCCGCTACGCCATTGCGGTCGGCCGCGAGGGCCTGCAGTTCAAGGGCACGGTTGCGGTCGGCGACAAGCAGGAATGGCCGCGCTGGATCCCGACGCTGGACATGCAGAAGCGCGAGCCGAAGCATTACGGCCAGTACAAGGACGGCATGCCCGGCGGTGGTCAGAATCCGCTCGGCGCGCGCGCAATCTATCTCTATGACGGCAAGAAAGACACGCATTTGCGTATCCACGGCACCATCGCGCCGCAGTCGATCGGAACCAGCGCCTCTAATGGCTGCTTCCGCATGATCAACGAGCACGTCATGGACCTCTATAGCCGCGTCAGGGTTGGCACCAAGGTCGTCATCATCTGACGTTTTCGTCATCCTGCCGAAAGGGCCGGCTCAGCCGGCCCTTTTGTTTTGCCTTGTTCACGACCCAAGCGCCTTCTTGGGAAAAAACCTTCGCGGTGGTTTTTTCTCTGGCGGAATCAATCCGGCCGCGTTAAGCGATGACTCCCATGGCGCGATATGTATTCATCACAGGCGGCGTGGTTTCCTCACTTGGAAAAGGCATTGCCGCAGCGGCCCTTGGGGCTCTCCTGCAGGCGCGAGGCTATCGCGCACGCATCAAAAAACTCGATCCCTACCTGAATGTCGATCCGGGCACGATGTCGCCGTACCAGCACGGCGAAGTCTTCGTCACCGACGATGGCGCGGAAACCGATCTTGATCTTGGCCATTACGAGCGCTTCACAGGCCGCTCCGCCAATCAGCAGGACAACATCACCACCGGCCGCATCTACAAGAACATCATAGAGCGCGAGCGGCGCGGCGATTATCTCGGCGCCACCGTGCAGGTCATTCCGCACGTCACCGACGAGATCAAGAATTTCGTCCTCAACGGCAATGACGACTATGATTTCGTGTTGTGCGAGATCGGCGGCACGGTCGGCGACATCGAGGCGATGCCGTTCCTGGAAGCTATACGCCAGCTCGGCAACGACCTTCCTCGCAACAACGCCGTCTACGTCCATCTGACGCTGATGCCCTACATCCCGACGGCGGGCGAACTGAAGACCAAGCCGACCCAGCATTCGGTCAAGGAACTGCGCGGCATCGGCATCGCGCCCGACATCCTGCTGGTCCGCGCCGACCGAGCCATCCCCAAGGAAGAGCGCAGAAAGCTGTCGCTGTTCTGCAATGTGCGCGAAAGTGCCGTGATCCAGGCGCTCGACGTGCCGCATATCTACGATGTGCCGATGGCATACCACAAGGAAGGGCTTGATTCGGAAGTGCTGGCCGCCTTCGGCATTGATCCGGCGCCGAAGCCGCGCATGGAGCCCTGGCAGGCGGTATCCAACCGCATCCACAATCCGGAAGGCGAGGTGACCATCGCCGTCGTCGGCAAATACACCGGCCTCAAGGACGCCTACAAATCGCTGATCGAAGCGCTCTCGCATGGCGGCCTGGCCAACCACGTCAAGGTCAAGCTCGAATGGATCGAATCGGAGATCTTCGAAAAGGAAGATCCGACGCCCTGGCTGGAAAAGGTGCATGGCATCCTGGTTCCCGGCGGCTTCGGCGAGCGCGGTTCCGAAGGCAAGATCCTGGCGGCGAAATTCGCGCGTGAGCGGAAAGTGCCGTATTTCGGCATTTGCTTCGGCATGCAGATGGCCTGCATCGAGGCGGCGCGGTCGCTGGCCGGCGTCGAGCATGCGTCTTCGACCGAGTTCGGTCCGACCGAGGAACCGGTCGTCGGCCTGATGACCGAATGGCTGAAAGGCAACATGCTGGAGAAGCGCCGCGAAACCGGCGATCTCGGCGGCACGATGCGGCTCGGCGCCTATCAGGCCGAGCTCGCCAAGGGCTCCAAGATCGCCGAGATCTATGGCGACACGCAGATTTCCGAGCGCCATCGCCACCGCTACGAGGTCAATATCGACTACAAGGAGCGGCTCGAGGATTGCGGCCTGGTGTTTGCCGGCATGTCGCCCGACGGCGTGCTGCCGGAGACGGTCGAGTATCCAGACCACCCCTGGTTCATCGGCGTGCAATATCATCCGGAACTGAAAAGCCGACCGCTCGACCCGCATCCGCTGTTCGCCAGTTTCATCGAGGCGGCGGTGGAGCAGAGCAGGCTGGTGTAGCGACCAGGCTGGCGGCAATGCAGACTTATGTCGCGCTGCTTTACAGCATCATCCTGGGCGAGGGGCGGCGGCTCGTGATGGCCGATCTCAAGGCCATGGCGGAAGATCTCGGGTTGAAGAACACGCGCACGCTGGTGGCGACGGGCAATCTGGTCTTCGAGGCGCCGGCAACTGATATCGCCGACCTTGAACAGCGGCTGGAGGCAGCCTTCGAAAAAACCTTCGGCCGCCATGTCGACATCGTCGTGCGTGGTGCCGAGGACTGGCTGAAGCTTGCCTCCGGCAATCCGTTCCCGGCCGATTCGGCTGAGGCAGGCGATCAGGTGGCCGTACGGGTGATGCGCAAGCCTGCGCCCGTGGAGGCCGTGAAGGGGCTTCAAGCCTATGCCCGCGAGGATGAAAAAGTGACTTCAGTCGGCGGCGACATCTGGGTCGTATTTTCACGCGAGAGGCCAAGCTCGCGGCTGCTTGCGGCGATGAATCACAAGCGCATGGGCACGGGCACGTCGCGCAACTGGAACACAGTGCGCAGATTGGCCGAGATGCTCGGGTAGGGTTTGGGGCGGCTCTCGCCGCCCCAAATTCAGCTTGTCAAGCTTTCGCGGTCTTGGCGCCGGCGCCCAAAGCGGCGGTGCGCAGTGCGTAGTAGATGACGCCGGCGATCGCCACGCCGAAGAACCAGCCATAGACACCCCACCAGGACGGCAGCCAGTTGGTGAAGTTGGGCAGGATCGACGAGAAGATAGCGCCGATGCCGGCGGCGATGAAGGCGTTGACGTGCCAGCCGCCCTGGAAGCGGAACTCGCCATCTTCGCGATAAAGCGCCTCGACGTCGACCTCGCCCTTCCGGATCAGGTAGTAGTCGACCATCATCACCCCGAAGATCGGCCCCATCGTCGCGCCGATGATGTTGACGAAGGAAGCGGCACTGCCTTCCCATGGCGCGAAGGGATAGAGCAACAGTGCGATTACGGCTGCGATATAGCCGCCCTTCTTGAAGTCGATCTGCCTGGGGAAGACGTTGGAGAAGTCGAAGGCCGGCGAGACGAAGTTCGCCACCACGTTGATGCCAAGCGTTGCTACCGCAAAGGTCAGGGCTGCGAGCGCCGCCAGGAACCAGCTGTCGAATTTCGCCGAGATCTGGTCGGGATGCAGCAGCACTTCGCCATAGACGTCAAAGGCGGCAATGGTGGTGACGCCGGCGACAAGCGAAAACAGGATCAGGTTGATCGGCAGGCCCCAGATGTTGCCCTTGCGCAGCGATGCCTTGTCCGGCGCGTAACGGGCGAAATCGCAGAAATTGAGATAAAGCGCGGAAAAGTAGGTGACCCAGATCGCCGCCACCGCAAACAGTGACGTCCACGATCCCGGCGTACCCGGCACGCCCGCGTCCTTGGTCTTGTCCAGCAGCACGTCCATGGGGATGTCGCTGGTGAAGGCAAATCTCCCGGATTTGACGCAGAGGTAGATCGCCAGGATCAGCATCATCACCCACACCGCTGGGCCGGCCCAGTCCTGGAAGCGGCGCACGGTTTCCATACCGTTCTGGATGATCAGCAGTTGCAGCGCCCAGATGACCACGAAGCAGATCACCTCCAGGCCGGTATGGCCGAGGAAATGCGTGCTGGCGTTGAAGTCGGCGAACCATTGCGTGCGGATCAGCAGCGCCACGATCGCGCCCGAGGCGGCAGCCGTCTGTGCGCCATACCAGAAGCAGGCGACGATGGCGCGCACCAGCGCCGGTATGTTGGCGCCCCAGATGCCGAAAGAGGCGCGGGCAAGCACGGGGTAGGGCACGCCGGTCTTCACGCCGGCATAGCCGACCATGTTCATCATTACGTAGATGATGAGCGAACCGATGCCGATGGCGATGATGAAGTTGACGAAGCCGCCGCAGAACAGAAACAGACTGGCGGCCAGATAGTAGCCCCAGAGGCTGTGAACGTCCGACGTCCAGACGTTGAAGATCGAGAATGGTCCCCAGTTTCGAACTTTGGCTGGCGCGAGATCCTCGTTGTAGAGATCAGGTGAAGCACCCTGTATCGTCATGGCAATGTTCCCCTTTTGCAGCACGCGCCCTCACGCGTTGGCCGCGTGCAGGTTAAGCCTGCCGCAGGGGAACCGACAAGCAATCTATTTGCCGGCTTTGGCCTTAAAGATATTCAATGAGAACTGCGATTATCGATGCAAGGCGATGGTGGGTCATCGCTGAACCCGGCACGGATGATTCGAAGTTCGACGCCGGGATTTCAATCTGAAGCGGTGGCTGCCGACACCTTCGGTCGGGGCCATCTAAGCGATGGCCATCACCTGCTTGTGGTCCGCGACTTCGGCGAGCAGCCAATCCTGAAACAGGCCGGTGCCCGGTTTGTTGCCGATGCTGCGACGCTGATGCAGGTAAATGCCGGCCGGATAGGTGTGGCGGGCATGGAACGGGGCGACCAGTTTGCCTTGCTGCAGAAAATCTTGCGCCATGATCGTGTCCGCAAGCGCTATTCCGGCGCCATTGATCGCTTCGCGCATGATCAGGGTGCAATCATCCAGTGTTGTGCTGGATTTTGGCGTCGTTTCCAGAACGCCTTCCTGCTCCAGCCACCGCTTCCATCTCATGGTTTCGCATTCATGGATCAGATGATGATTGACCAGATCGGCCGGCGACCGCAGCGGCACAGGTCCCTCCAGAAGCGAAGGCGCACAGACCGGCGTCAAAAGCAGCGGGATCAGCAGCGTCAAAGCCGGGCCGGCCTTGTAGACGAACTCGTCGACAATGGCCAAATCGAAGTTGGCGCGCTTGCCTGAAGTGGAGATCTCTAGATCCACCGACGGATGCAACCGGCGGAAGTTCGGCAACCGGTCCGCCAGCCAAAGGTTCAGAACGGTGGGCACGCACAAGACCCGGACACGTTGGATCTTGCCGTGGCGCGACCCCTCGGAGAGGCTGACGTCATCGGTGGCGCGCCAGATGGCTTCGAACGCCTCCGAGAGGCTGCGCGCATAGTAGGAGCCCCTTATGGTTGGGGTTATCTGGCGAAAACCGCGTTCGAACAGGTCCTGGCCAAGATTTCGTTCAAGCGCGCGGATGTGGCGGCTGACAGCCGAGGGTGTCAGATGCAGTTCTTCCGCCGCGTCCTTGACGCTGCCGAGGCGAGCGGCGGCCTCGAAAGCGCGCATGCCATTGAGTGAGGGAAGGGCCATTGGCCGATCATGAATTGTCGGTTGAGTTTTTGTCAATTGACATGGGCAGAATTCGCGTTTGATCGCCTGCCCCGTTAGGGGATACCCAGAAGACAAGAGCAATTAAGTCGTCTCAAGAAGGCGACTGTTTGGGGACCGGCATTGTACCACGAACGGCGGAGACCGGCTTGACCAGTCTCCATCGGGGCGAGCGAAGCGTTGCTCGCTACCCGGCCGGTATTGCCGCAATTGGAGAGAGCGCCAGCCTATGCCTCAATCGCCAGCGCCGGTCTTCGAGACCGCGGACGAGATTTCCGCCGAAGCCTCCGTCGTCGTGATTTTGCAAACTGCCCAAACAGGCTTCGGCCCGCGGGCAGTCGCCCTGGATGCCGAGATGAGCGGGATTCTCTCTCGTGCATGCTCCGACCCGGCCACCCTGGCCGAATCCGGCACTTGCATCGATCTTATTGCTCCGCAGGCCGTATCGACCAAGCGCGTGGTCGTCCTGGCCTTAGGCAAAGCTGAAGCCGTAACCACCCTGTCGTTGGCGCGCGCCGGCGGTCTGCTTGCCGCGCATCTGGAAGGCAAAGGGGAATGCGCGGCCACCCTGGTCCTGGACCCCATCGCCGGCGTTGAACTATCCGGCGCCGAAATCCTGGCACGTGTCGCGCTTGGCATGCGGCTGCGCCGCTATCGTTTCGACATGCGCAACCGGCGGCAAGGAGCGGGAGCGGATCGAACCTTGCGGGTGAAACTGGTCGGGGCCCGCGGCCCGGATCTGACCGCGGCGCTGACGCGGATCAATGCAATCGCCGACGGCGTCGAATATGCGCGCACCCTGGTCAACCTGCCGCCGAACCATCTCCACCCCGACAATTTCCATGATCATCTGGAGCCGCTGCGTGAAGCCGGCATAGACATCGAAATGCTCGATGCCGCGCAGCTGAAAGAGCTCGGCATGAACGCGCTCCTGGCCGTTGGATCGGGCTCGGCGCGCCCGCCCCGGGTCGCTGTCCTGCGCTACAGGGGCAAGGGTGCTCCTGCCCAACCACTCGCTTTCGTCGGCAAGGGCGTCTGCTTCGATTCGGGAGGCCTCTGCATCAAGGGCGGAGCGCAGATGTTCGACATGAAAGCCGACATGGGCGGAGCGGCCGCTGTGGTCGGGCTGCTGATCGCGCTCGCCCGGCAAGGCAGCCCGGTACACGTAGTCGGTGTTCTCGGCATCGCCGAGAACATGCCATCCGGCACCGCGCTCAAACCGCGCGACATCATCACGACGGCCTCGGGACAGACCGTGGAAGTGTTCGACACGGATGCGGAAGGACGCCTGCTTCTGGCCGACTGCCTCCACTATGCAGCCACGCGCTTCAACCCTTCGGTGATCGTCGATCTGGCGACGCTGACCTATTCGGTGACGCGTGGCCTTGGGTCGATATTCGCCGGCCTGTTCAGCACCGACGATGCCATCGCGTCACAGATGATCGCGGCCGGAGAAACGGTCGGCGAACGGTTCTGGCGGCTGCCGCTCGACCGGGCCTACGACGAGGGTTTGCAATCGCCGTTCGCGGACCTCAGGCATCATGCCAAGGACATGGAAGACGGCGATGCCCCTTATGCCGCGGCCTTCCTGCGCCACTTCACGGAAGATCGCCCGTGGGTGCATCTCGACATCGCCAGCAAGGAACTGACCGACACCGATCGGCCGCTCGGCAGGCAAGGTGCCACGGCATTTGGCGTGCAGATGCTGGAAGAGTGGGTGCAGGTCAGCCGCAACGTGAACTAGGCGCTCGTCGTCACGGACAAATACGAGATGCCTTCAACCGCACTGGGAACTGGGATGTCATCTGATATCATCGGCATGGAAGGACGGGCCGCTTTCGGCGCCTACGAGACCTGGTATCGGGTCAGTGGCGAACTCGGTGGCGAAAAGGCACCGGTGGTGATCCTGCATGGCGGCCCGGGCGTCGCCCACAATTATGTCGATGCCTACAAGCTTCTTGCGCGAAGGGATCGCGCCGTCATCCATTATGACCAGTTGGGCTGCGGCAATTCCACCTTGCTGCCCGAAAAAGGCGCCGACTTCTGGACACCCCGGCTGTTCATCGACGAGCTTGACAACCTGGTCGACCACCTCGGCATTCGGCCGGGCTTTCACGTGCTCGGCCAGAGCTGGGGCGGCATGCTGGGTGCCGAATATGCCGTGAAGCGGCCGCAGGGTCTGAAGTCGCTGACCATTGCCAACTCACCGGCGTCCATGAAGCTGTGGGTCGAAGAGGCCATCCGCTTGCGTGCGGATCTGCCTGCCGATGTGCAGGAGACTCTGACCCGGCACGAGCAGGCCGGCACGACGGACGATGCGGCGTACCAGGCGGCGACAATGGCGTTCTACGAGCGGCATGTCTGCCGGGTCGTGCCTTTCCCGCCCGAAGTCACGGAAAGTTTCGCCCAGGTCGTGCGCAATCCTACCGTCTATCATCTGATGAATGGGCCGAACGAGTTCCATGTCATCGGGACGCTGAAGACCTGGAGCATCGTCGAGCGCCTGCCGGCCATCGATGTTCCCACACTGATCATCTCCGGACGTCACGACGAGGCCACGCCCGCGACCGTGCAGCCCTACAAGGACGGCATCAAGGGGTCTCGCTGGGAGATATTCGAGCATTCCAGCCACATGCCGCATGTCGAAGAGCAAGATGCGTGCATGCGGGTGGTGGGAGACTTCCTGGACCACAACGACAATTGAAGAAAAGGGGAATGAAAACATGAAGAAACTGCTTCTGGCGGCAACAGCCGCGGCATTGCTGGCCGGTACATGGCTGGCCCCGGCACAGGCCGAATATCTTAAGGAGCACCGAGGCGGCACCATCCGCCTGCTCGCCCGCTCCGCGGCCGGAACGCTCGATCCCCACATCAATTACACGGACCAGGGCTGGCAGATGTACCAGCCGATCTATGACGGCCTGGTGGCCTTCCGCAAGGCCGAGGGCATGGACGGCTTCACCATCGTTCCCGATCTGGCCGAGGCCATGCCGCAGGTCAGCAATGACGGCAAGACCTTCACCTTCAAGCTGCGCAAGGGCATCAAGTTCTCCAGCGGCCAGGATCTTGGCGTGAAGGACGTCGTCGCTTCCTTCCAGCGCATCTTCAAGGTTTCCGGACCCACCTCCGGCACGTTCTATGCCGGCATCGTCGGTGCCGACAAATGCCTGGCCGACACCAAGAGCTGCACGCTGGAAGGCGGCGTTGTCGGCGATGAAGCGGCCGGCACCATCACCATCAACATCACCAAGCCGGATGCCGAGCTGCTCTACAAGCTGGCCTTGCCGCATGCCGTGGTCCTGCCGGCGGACACCCCCGCCGAAGACATGGGTTCCAAGCCCATTCCGAGCACCGGCGCGTACATGATCTCCGCCTTCGACCCCAACAAGGGCATGACGGTTTCCCGCAACCCCAACTTCAAGCAGTGGAGCGAAGAAGCCCAGCCGGACGGCTATCCGGATGTAGTCCAGTACGATTTCGGCCTGTCCGAGGAGGCAGCCGTCACCGCGATCCAGAACGGCGAAGCGGACTGGATGTTCGACGCTCTGCCGAGCGACCGCCTGGGCGAACTGGGCAGCAAGTCCATGGACCAGCTGCACATCTCACCGCTTTCGGCTTGGTGGTACGCGCCGCTGAACAACCGTCTCGCACCCTTCGACAATGAAAAAGCCCGCCAGGCCGTTGCCTATGCGATCGATCGCAACACGCTGGTCAAGCTGTTCGGCGGCAAGGTGCTGGCTTCGCCAGTCTGCCAGGTCCTGCCTCCGGACTTCCCCGGCCATGAAGACTATTGCCCCTTCACCAAGAATCCGGGCGCCAAATGGTCGGCCCCCGACCTCGACAAGGCAAAGCAGCTCGTCGAGGACTCCGGCACCAAGGGCCAGAAGGTGACCATTATCGTCGAGGACACCGCCATTTCGCGCTCCATCGGCGTCTATCTGCAAAGCGTGCTGACCAGCATCGGCTATGTCGCCGACGTCAAGCCGATCTCGTCGAACATCCAGTTCACCTACATCCAGAACACCAACAACAAGGTGCAGATGTCCGTCACCCAGTGGTACAAGGACTATCCGGCGGCTTCGGACTTCCTGAACATCCTGTTCAGCTGTGCCTCCTTCCGCGAAGGTTCGGACGCCTCGATCAACATCGCCGGCTTCTGCGACAAGGAAATTGACGCCAAGATGCAAAAAGCATTGGACCTCGGCGTCACCGACCAGAAAGCCGCCGACAAAATGTGGGCTGAAATCGACAGGCAAGTCACCGACAAGGCACCCGCCGTGGGCCTCTTCACGCCGAAGCGGCTTGATTTTGTCAGCAAACGTCTTGGCAATTTCAAATTCAACCGGCAGTTCAACTGGATGATCACCCAATCCTGGGTGCAGTGAAGGGCCTGGGTGCAGTAACCAACCGCGGAGGGCACGTCCGTGTCGAACGTAGCTGTCGCCGCGCCGCGCAAGACGCGAGGGCCCTGGGCCGTCGCGTTTGCGAAGCTGGCAAGGGACAGGGCTGCCATGACGTCGCTGGCCGTGTTCCTCCTCATCGTCCTTGCCTGCCTCAGTGCGCCTCTTTATGCGAAATGGGCAGGCGTGGACCCCTTCGCCTCGACGCTCGACGCCGTCATCCAGATCGACGGCGCCGACGTTCCGGTGATGGAACAGTCGACGGAGGGGCTCGGGCTTGGCTACACACCGCTTGGTCCCACCTGGCGGCTGGGCAATTACTTCCTCGGTGCCGACAGCCAGGGGCGCGATGTCATGGCCAGGATGCTCTATGGCGGGCTCAGTTCGCTGCTGATCTCCGGAGCGGCGACCATCTTCACCCTGATCCTGGGCACGGCGGCGGGGTTGATCGCCGGCTATTTCGGCGGCGTCACCGACACGGTGCTGTCGCGCTTCCTCGACATCCTGTGGGCGTTCCCCATCTATCTCTTGGCGATTTCGCTCTCTATCGTCACCATCGCGCATGGCATCACGATCGGTCCTATCCAGATCGAGTCCGGCAGTCTGTGGCTGCCTGTCATCATCATCGGCATCGTCTACGTGCCCTATGTGGCCCGCCCAATACGCGGGCAGGTTCTGGCACTGCGCAAAAGCGAGTTCGTGCTGGCCGCGATCAATCTGGGCGTACCGGGATGGCGCATCCTGTGGCGCGACATCCTGCCCAACGTCACCACCACGCTCATCGTCTTCGTGCCGCTGATGATGGCGCTGAACATGCTTACGGAATCAGCGCTTTCCTTCCTTTCGATCGGTGTGCAGCCACCCGCCGCGAGTTGGGGCACCATCATCCAGGACGGGCAGGCGCTGCTTTACACCAGGCCATTGGTGGCGCTAGTGCCGGGCTTGGCGATCGCGGTTTCCGTCATGGCGCTCAATGTCTTCGGCGATGGCCTGCGCGACGCGCTCGACCCGCGCTCCAAGGTTCGGCTGGGGCGCGACTGATGATCTACGCAATCCTGCGCCGGTTCGGCCAGATGCTGTTCGTGATGTTTGGCATCTCGGTTATCGTCTTCCTGATTTTCTTCGCAACGCCGGGTGCCGACCCGGCAGCGCGCATTGCCGGCCGCAATGCATCGCCCGAAGTGCTGGAGGCGGTGCGCCACAGCTTCGGCTTCGACCGGCCGCTCTACGTGCAATATGTGACGATGATGGAGAAGATCTTCGTCACCGGCGACCTGACCTCCTTCGTCAATCGTGGCTGGAGGGTGGTGCCGGCGGTGATGGATTCGATCCCGGTCACACTCTCGCTGGTGTTCGGAGCAGCGATCCTGTGGGTGGTCGTCTCCATCATCATCGGTATCGCAGCCGCCGCCACGCGCGGCAGCTGGCTGGACAAGCTGCTTATGGCGTTAGGGTTGCTTGGCATTTCCATGCCGGTCTACTGGTTGGGCGAGGTGATGAACCTGATCACCCAGAGCCGCTACCACGACAGCTGGGCGTTCTCCTGGGTGCCGCCGCTCGGCTACAAGAATTTCTCCGACGATCCGAAGGGCTGGTTCCTGACCCTGGTCATTCCCTGGATCACACTGTCCATTCTTTATATCGGCATTTACGGGCGCGTGCTGCGCGCGGCAATCATCGAATCTCTGCAGGAAGACTATATCCGCACGGCCCGGGCCAAAGGACTGTCGGAGACCCGCATCCTGCTGCGCCATGCCCTGCGCACGTCGCTCATCGCCTTCGTCACGCTGTTCGGCCTGGACTTCGGTGCGCTGGTCGGGGGCTCGGCCCTGCTGACGGAGGTGGTGTTCGGGCTGCACGGCATCGGCAAGCTCACCTATGACGCGCTGCAGAATCTCGATCTGCCGATGATCATGGCAACGGTGATGTATGCTTCGATGTTCGTCGTCATCGCCAATGCGGTCGTCGATTTCGTCTACATCCTTCTCGATCCGCGCCTGAGGACATCATGATACTGTCGGTGCGCGACCTCAGAGTTGCCTTCCGCACCAATGACGGCCTGGTGCGGGCCATCGACGGCGTTTCCTTCGACCTCGAGGAGAGCGAGATCCTCGGCGTCGTCGGTGAATCCGGTTCCGGCAAGACCGTGTCGCTGCTGGCCGTCATGGGTCTCATCACCGACCCCAACGCCACCATCGAAGGGTCGATCCGCTACAAGGGCCGCGAACTCGTGGGACTGCCCGCGCGCGAACTCAGGCGGCTGCGCGGCAACGAGATCGCGATGATCTTCCAGGATCCGATGACCGCGTTGACGCCTGTCTACACGATCGGCTGGCAGATCGCCGAACAGATCCGCGCGCATCGCAGCATCAGCAAGTCCAAGGCGATGGAGCGCGTGGAGGAACTGCTGGCCGAGGTAAATTTCCCGAACCCGCACGAGGCGATGTCGCGCTACCCGCACCAACTGTCCGGAGGCATGCGTCAACGGGCGGTGATCGCAATGGCTTTGTCCTGCAATCCTGCGCTTCTGGTGGCCGACGAACCGACCACGGCGCTCGACGTCACCGTGCAGGCCGGCATTCTCGATCTGGTGCGCAAGCTGCGCGCGACGCACAAATCAGCGGTCGTCTTCATCACACATGACATGGGCGTGGTTTCCGAACTGGCCGACCGGGTCATGGTCATGTATGCCGGCCGCGTGGTGGAGCGCGGCAGTCGCGCGGAGCTGTTTTCCGATCCGCGACACCCCTATACGCGCGCGCTGCTCGGTTCGATTCCGCCGCTGACCGGCGAAAAACCACGGCGCCTGCCGGCCATTCCCGGTTCGCCGCCATCATTGCTGCGACTGCCGCAGGGCTGTGCGTTCGGTCCGCGGTGTCCAGTTCACTACGAGCCCTGCGAGGCCGGCAAGCCCGACCTCGGGAGCGGCACCCATGCCGCGGCATGCTTCAGGGTGGCACAGGCATGAGCGGGCCGATGATCGACAAGAACCGCCCAATCCTCGAGACGCGTTCGCTGGGCAAGCGCTTTTCGATAGGCAGCCGTTTTTCCGCCGAAGGCAAGCGAATCGTTCATGCGGTCGACAATGTTTCCCTGACCGTGTGGCGCGGCGAGACTGTCGGACTGGTCGGCGAATCCGGATGCGGCAAGTCCACGCTGGCGCGCTGCCTGGTGAGGCTCTACGACATATCGGACGGCGAGCTTCTGTTCGAAGGCAACGATATCACCTCGAAATCGCTATCCGAACTCAGGCCGCTGCGGCGTCGCCTGCAAATGGTTTTCCAGGATCCGTCGGCTTCGCTCAATCCGCGCCGGCGCGTCGGCGACCTGGTGGCCGAGCCGCTGCGCATCCATGACAGGCTCTCGTCGAGCGAGATCACCAAACGCGTGGCGGAACTGTTCGACCTTGTCGGCTTGCTGCCGGATCACGTCATGCGGTTTCCGCACGAATTTTCCGGCGGACAACGCCAGCGCGTCGGCATCGCGCGGGCTATTGCGCTGAACCCGGACCTCGTGGTCCTGGACGAACCCGTCTCCGCGCTCGACGTGTCGGTGCAGGCGCAAATCGTCAACCTGCTCGCCGATCTGCAGGAGAAACTCAACCTCACTTACATCTTCATCGCCCACGACCTGTCGGTGGTACGTCAGGTTTCAACCCGCATCGCGGTCATGTATCTCGGCTCGATCGTCGAAGAAGGGCCGGCGGAAGACGTGTTTGCAGCACCAGCCCACCCCTATAGCCAGGCGCTGATATCGGCGGTTCCCGTCGTGGAGACGACGCCCGGTGGGACGCGCAAGCGCATCATCCTCACCGGCGACGTACCGAGCCCGCTGAACCCTCCAACCGGCTGCCGTTTCCATCCCCGATGCCCGATCGCGGTGGAACGCTGCCGTTCGGAACGGCCACAGTTACGGGAATACCGACCGGGTCGCAAAGTCGCCTGCCACTTCCCGACGATGTAGGCGACACTCACCACCGCACGGGTGATCGCCTTCGCCCGACAGATTTCCAAAAAGATTCCATTTTTACCTGGAACCAACGGGCTGTTGGCGCGTTTGGTGGGGTTCGATCGAGCGCATTGCGGTCGACCGGGAGGAAACGATGGATCAGTTGCATTTCTTTTCGCCCGTGCGGATTTCGCGCGGGCAGGGGCATCCTGTGGAAGAAATCGATAGTGTTGCCGAAGCCATGATGTTCTTGCGGAAATGGCCGACGGGACGGCGCGGTCCGGTTTATCAGTGCGCGCTGAATTGTTGCTCGGCCGCCTTGTCGGGCCAGATGTCGGTCGAGGAAGCAAGGAAAGCGTTCACCGGCTTTGCCCGCATCACGCGCCTTCTCGACGACGACATGGCGTCGCCCGTGCCCAGCGAAGGCAAGGCAAGCGTGCACGCGCTACGGCGATAGGCTGTTGTCCTGACGCTCCTACAGGTCTCGCGCTACAGCGGCGCGAGTCTCGTCGTGCAACGCGCTCGGTTTGGGGCGTCGAAAGTTCGTCCTGCATGGCACACTTTCACAGCGGACGGTCGTCGTTCATGCTTACTTCAGTCACGAGCTTGCGGCGAAGCGCCATGGTGTAGTCGTCTGGCCCCTTCGGCGTCATGACGAAGGCTTGGGAACCGCCAATGACCGATTTGGCAAAATAGGATGCCAGAGGTTCGCCGGGATTCTCATCCTCCGTCGGGATGGCGATGGCGTTGATCGTATATCCCTTGGCTATGGCGTTCGACCTGCTCGGCTGGACGGGAAGCCCGTCGTTGTTTTCGCCGTTGGAAGAGATATCGATGACTTTCTTGGCCGCCTTTCCCGGGAACTGGTCGAGCAAGAGACTGCCGATGTCGATAGCCGAGGAAACGGATGTTCCGCCACGCCCCCTGCGGATGAAGCCGGTATCGCCTTTCCTGCTGATCACCGCTGCCGCCGCTTTGGCATCTTCCAGTCCGCAGATGCTTGTCCACGGCAGCACGACGCGCGCGTGTCCGGGGCTCGACCATTCAAAATAGGCGACGCCGATGCAGCCAACGTAATTCCGGCTGATGGCGGCGATGATCTCTGGCGAGGTGAGTGCCGCGGCATGTCCCTCGCGTTGCATATCGGCGATCTTCGGATCGATCGACGACGAGAAGTCGACCGCGAACACGATGGCGACGTCAACATTCGCGGCATGGGCAGAGACACCCCAAAACATCGAAGCTGCAAGTATTCCTGTCACTCTCGAGATTGAACTGGCCGGCGTCAGGAGACTGCCCCAGCCTGTCGTCCGCACCCGCTCGCGAGAGGATGGGGGTCCGGCGTCCTGATACACACTGCCAAACATGTCATTCTCCATCTCGACATCCGGTCGTTTTAAAAAGCGGGTTCAACATGTGGAAATCTGGCGGGTGGCCTTGGTGCCCACCCCGAACAGCAGCAGATCGGCCTTGGTCCACAAGAGACAACAGCCGAGCAAGGTCAGTGGCATGGCGAGTGCCGCGAAGGACCCGCCCGACCAGACCTCAGGCAAGGCACGTCCGAGGGCCACGGTGGTCGCCAGCATTGCCGGCAACCGGCTGGCGAGCACCGCACTGCGGAACGGATCGGGCCAAGCGGCCGGCCACATCGGAATCTGCCTGCCGGGCCTGTGGAAGGTGCTGCCGAATTTGCCCAGCGCATGCAGCAGGCCGGAGGTCGCCGCAAGCAATGGATCGCCGAGCAGCAGCAGCGCAATGCCGAGCCCGATCGCACCCAGACCCGACAGGAAGTCGCCCAGACGGTTGAGGGTGGGATCTGGAGCATCCGGCCTTGCCCAGGCCCGGTGATAGGCCTCGCCGCCCCAGAAGAAGACCAGGGTGGTCAGGGTCAGCGCAACAGTGCCATGGCTCCCAGCGAAATATTCGATCACCGCCGTAGTGACGCTGCTTCCCTCATGCAAGCCGACCGGCGCGGTGGCAATCTGGATCGCGAGACCGACAATGAGGCCGAGCGCGTTGCCGCTGTTGTAATAGCCGCCCGGTCCCTTCATGCGGGCCCGAAGCGCCGATACCAAATGTGCGATCGGAAGAAGAAGGATTGTCCGCGCGTCCATCATTGCGCCCCCGGGGTGACGATCGCCTGCCCAATTTTCGCCAGCAGCTGCAAAGGCAGGGGCCGCGTCGAAGGGTTGAACCGAAGCGGTTCGCAAGGACGTGCGTGCCTGCGGCGCTCGGTTAGACATCGCAACGGACAGGATCGCACCCAGAATGATGGCCGCGCCCAATGCGCTCGCGGACGAGCTCCGCTCGCCGAGAAAGACCGCCGCGCCCAGCGCCCCGAAAACGCTTTCTGCACTGACGATCACGGCGGCGTGGCTGGCCGGTGTAAAGCGGAGGGCAACCGTCTGTATGCCGAAGGCAATCGCAGTGGAGAACACGCCGAGGATCGCCAGTTCCGGACCGGCTGCGAATGCGGCGGCCAACGACAGATTGCCTTGCATTGCGCCGAGCG
The DNA here is from genome assembly GCF_003997495.1 of Mesorhizobium sp. M7A.F.Ca.US.008.03.1.1. Classification (GTDB taxonomy): domain Bacteria; phylum Pseudomonadota; class Alphaproteobacteria; order Rhizobiales; family Rhizobiaceae; genus Mesorhizobium. The sequence continues at coordinate 143,079 of NZ_RZRU01000009.1, forward strand.
GCAGGGCAAAGGCTGCGGCGCCGAAGAACTGTGTCGCGGCTGCGGTGAACGGCCGCGCATGCACCTGCATGTGCCGGCCCAGCTCGACTGCCCAGAGCGAATAGCAGGCGGCTGACAGGACCGCGGTGAGATCGCCACTGCTGAACCCGGCAATCCCATCCGACAACAGCAGTGCTCCAACAACGGTCAGCCCGGCTGCGAGCGTGAGACTCGCTGTCGGACGTTCGCCGACGAGAAACCAGGCGGCCAGCGGTGTCATTGCCGTTGCCGTGCTGACCAGGAAGCTCGCATTGGTGACGGAGGCACTGAGATAGCAAAGCTGCTGGAGCGTGATGGAGATGGCAAACAGCGCGCCCACCTTGGCCAAGCTGGAAAAAATGGTCCAGCCTGATCGGAAGCCGCCTCTCCATCAAGACAAAGGGGAGCACAAGCAGCCCGCCGATCAGGCAGCGCAGACCCACCGCGCTCAGCGCGTCGAGATGTACAAGCACCATCTTTTGCGAGACATTGCCGAAGCCCCACAAAGCGGCTGCAAATAGCAGCAGCAAATTGGCTCTTGTCCTGGACACGCGTCCCCCTCGGACCAAGCCTTTCGTTGACTTGGTCACCTTAATTTAGCAAAGCCTAAATAGCCTGCCGTTACGGCAGCGCTTGAGCGCCAAGGCCGACTGTTGCGAAGCGTTAGTTTTGAGTTAGGATTTCGTCAGGCTGGGACAGCAAATGCAAAGTGAGGACAGCAGCGCTGCAAATAGAATCTCACTCTTCGGCGGTTTCCGGATTGAAAATGAAACGGCCGGTCCGCTTCGGCTGACCGGGAAACGAGGGCCGGCAATCATCGCCTATCTGGCCCGATGTCCGGGCATGGCGGCGACGCGGGAGAGGCTGGCTGACCTCCTATGGGGCGACAGCGACGGCGAACATTCTCGCAACAGCCTTCGGCAAGCCCTCAGTGTCCTGCGCCAGGATCTGGCGCGAGAGGGGGTGGACCTCATCCATTCCAGCGGGGAGTTGATCGCCCTGAGGCCAGAGGCGGTTCAAGTCGACGTGGAGAAGTTCGAAACGGGTCTCTCGGCCCGTTCCGCTCAGGACCTCGCGAAGGCCTTGGCGAACTACACCGGGCCCTTCCTCGACGGGCTTTATCTGGGAAGCAATGCGTTCGATGACTGGATCACATCGGAACGCGACAGGCTGCTCGGCCGCGCGCTTGAGTCCTTCGAAAAACTGGCCCGTCTCGTCGACCCCGATGCCGGGCTGATCCTGGCCGATCGTATTCTGGCCATGGAACCGACTCGAGAAGAATCCTATCGGCTCAAGATGGAATTGCTGCTCGCATGTGGCCAACGCGACAGGGCAATCAGGACATACGAAGCTTGCAGAAGCATGCTGAAGAAGGAGTTCGGCGTCGAAGCCGGCCCTGAAACGCGGGCGCTTTGGCAATCTCTGTTGCTTGCCGCCGACGACGCCTCAAATATGCAGTCGACAAGTGGTGTTCCGGCCAGCCAGCGCCTTGGGCGTCCGTCCATCAGCGTTGCCGACTTCGTCAATCTGACCGGAAAGCAGGGCGACGACTTTTTCGCCAAGGGACTTGTTCAGGACATCACGACGGCTCTCTCCGAAGTGGCCGACTATGTCGTGCTCGCCGCGCTTCCGCCCGAGAAGAGCGGCCCAGGCGAAGAAATCAAGACGCCGGGGATACTCCGGGCGCGATATATGCTCAGCGGCAGCGTCCAGAGATCCGGCAATGGGCTGAGGGTGAATGTCCAACTCGTTGATGCCGCCGGCGGCCACCACGTCTGGGCCCAGAAGTTCGACGGCCACTCCGAGAACGCGCTCGAATTCCAGGACAGGATCGCGCAGTCTGTTGTTCTTGCCGTGATCCTCGAACTTCAACTGACCAACTGGAAGGTTCGAGACAAAAGCCCTCCGGGTACCCCTGAAGTGCGCAGGCTGGTGAACGAAGCCCTCATGAAATATTTTGAGATGACTCGGGACTCGCTTTTGGTCGGGATAGAGCTTGCCGAGAGGGCTTTCTCGATAGGTCCCGATAATGCCCGTGCAAAGCGGACGCTCTCGATCATAATATCCATGGGCGTAGCGTTTGGCGCGCTGCCTCGGGAGAGTGGGGTGATCGAGCGTGCGGTCGAGCTTGCGGAAGCCGCGGTGCGGGCGGTGCCGGACGATGAAATTGCCCGATGTATCTTGTCGTTCGCTCTCGAAAGTTGCGGTCGTATCGACGAAGCGATCGCCGAATGCCGTCACGCGATCAGCCTCAACCCAAGCTACCCGACTGGCCACGGCGATATTTCGATGCTCTTTGCGTTGCGCGGACAGGTCGACGAAGCGGTGCGCGAGGCCAACGAAGCAATCCGGCTCGGAACGCACGATGTCATCGACTTCTGGCGCCACCACGGCCTGGTTGTGGCGCTCTTCGCTGGCGGAGACAACCAGCGGGCGCTCGAAGCCGCCCGCAAAGTGGTCAGGACAAAGCCGGGCTTCGTTCGCGGCGCCCTTTATTGGGCCGCGACCGCGTCGGCCACCGGAAACAACGAAGAAGCGTCCCGGGCCATCCACCATTGCCTGTCACAACTTCCGCATCTCAATCTGAGCAATGTCTGCCCTGGCTTTGTGCCGCGCTATGTGAAGGATCATCACCATTCCCGGTTCCTTGAGATGCTGTCGAGGGCTGGCCTTCCCAGTTCCTAGCCACTCATCGGCGCAGACACCGTCATACGAAGCTGGAGGGTTCCGTCCTCCGCCCAGGCATCGAAAGCAGATGACACTTTGGCAATTCCGGCCCGGTCGACCTATACGCTACCCTGCGATTGAGGTATTCGGCGCCGCACGCCGTCGCGCCGGCCAGGTCATCCGCCGATTTGCGGCGGCGGCCTATCATGGCACACGGTAGAGTCCGTACGACGCGATTCAACCTATTGAAGTTATGAAAATGCAAGATTATCAAAGGTTTAGGATAGCCATAGCCCCGATGATGGATGGGGAAGATACTTCAATATAATCAGCTAGTTACGAGATGGCGTGTGCAAAAATCGCACACGAAAGTTCTGCTTCTCTTCTTTTTTCGTTCCCACGACGGAGCCGCCGACAGCCCTTTTCGGACACGCTTCTGCCGACGATATTGACCGCTCAAATGCGGATGTTCGCTGGGATATCCGTGAGCTCATTGTCCGCGCGGCATCCAATTTGCCTCGGGTGCTTGGAAGCTTTCCGAACTTCCTGCCTTGCGCCTCCATACGAATTGCGCGCGTTTATGACAGAAGTTGGGATGCATGGGTTGGCACTGGCGCAAACTTGATCGAGACACTCATCTGGGTTCGAGTCGGTAGAGCGCTCAATCAATCAAGCGCGTTCGGCGGCAATCGGTTGCTGTCAACGCGACCATGTCTATTGGTTGCACCTAACCCGGATTTCAAGGTCACGGCGCTCCTTCTTCGCCCCGACTAGCCGGGAGTGGCAATAAGAATGTGGCAGGAAATTCCGGAAGGTAGCGGGTCAATTTGCGCGCTACCAAACTCTACAGGCAACACATCCAGGATCAGTCTCAAGCCAAACCCTCGGCCGAGCTTCGGAGGAACAGGGGGGCCGCCGCTCTCCTGCCAATGGACCTCGAGCCCCCTGGCCGTGGTCTCCCATCGGATACCGACCCTTCCTTCCGCGTTGGAAAGTGCGCCGAACTTGGCAGCATTGGTGCAAAGCTCGTTGAAGACGAGCGCTAGCGGCACATTCATGCGCGCCGGCAGCTTGATGTCCTCGCCGCGAAGGTCGAATCTGTTCGGGGACTGGAAGGGTTCCGCCACACCGACGATCAGGTCAGTCAGGCTAAAGGGTTCTCCCTGTTGAGCAACAGCCAGATCAGTCGCCTTGGCCAACGCAGCGAGTCTGCCCAGAAACCCGTTCAGCGCGGTTGGATTGGCAGCTCCTCGTCCGAACGACTGGGTTGCAAGCGCCTGGATGACGCTGAGCGAATTCTTCACACGATGATGGACCTCGCGCAGCAGCAAGTGCTTCTGTTCGTCGCCGCGCTTGCGCTCGTCGATATCCATCAAGACGCCGATAATCCGCTGCGGCTCGCCAGCAGGAGAATGTTGCACCTCTGCCCGAAGCAGTCTCCAGCGCAATGAACCATCGGGAAATCGGCAACGGAATTCTGCCTCAAAGTACGGATCAGCGACGTCGGCTGCGCGGCTTCGGATTTCCATGATCCTCTCAAGGTCGCCTGGAGCCAGCAAGGTCCGAAGCTCGGCAACGGTCGGACATGCATCCTCCGCCAGGCCGAACATACGGTTGAGCTCTGGGGTGACCATCAAGCGGTCCGCCGGCACATCCAGTTCCCACACCGCCATTCTGGCGGCATCTATGGCCAGTCGTTGTCTCAGTTCAGCCTCTCGCAGCGCATTCTCCGCCTGCTTGCGAGCGGTGATGTCCTCGATGGTGCCGAGGAAGCGCACCGCTTTCACGGTGTCGCCGCTGCGTTGAAACACCACCTCTCCGTAGGCCAGAGCCCAACGGATTTCGCCTGTGTCGGCCCGCACGAGACGATATTCGTAGGGCTCGTTGTTCCTAATCTCAGGGTCCAGCGCCATGCGGGCCTGTTCGCTGGTGACAGGTAAATCAGCTGGGTGGGTGACGGCGCGAACCTTCTCGATGGTAATCGATTCGTCCGGCGAAAACCCGCAAATCACCCGAGCCCGGGGCGAGTAGCTCATCTCGTTGGTTTCGAGGTTCCAGTCCCAAATGCCTAGGGGGGCGGCGCGGAGAGCCAGCCTGAGCTTTAGATTATCATCGCGGAACTTATCAATCGGCCGACGCACGGTTCCCCCAAGACAGACCAAGACTACGCGATGTTGGTCTCGTTCCGAAACTCATGCTGACGGGCTCCCTGATCCTTGGGGTCCCGACAGGGCGGAATGCAACGAGTTGGCCAGTTTCTCCTTGGAGTAGGGCTTGTCGATGATCGGAGCACCTTTGGCGAAGTCAGCGGCGCCATGACCGTAGCCCGTGGCACATACCATCGGGATGCGCCGTTCTCTCAGGGCGTCTGCCACGCGGTGGCTCAACTCCCCGCGAATGTTCACGTCGAGCACGGCCGCGTCGATATTATGGGTCGAAATCAGGTCCAAAGCGGCGTCGATTGACGTGGCCGGACCAATGACCTCTACCCCAAGGTCGTTGAGAAAATCGTTGGCCATCATGGCAATCAGGGATTCATCTTCAACCAGGAGGACGCGTCTGCCCAACAGTGTCGTCATTGTGCGAGTATCCCCTCCTGCAGCGGAGCATCAATTTTACAAACAAGCCCTTGGGGCTGAAACTCCATTGCGACTTCTGCCTCCAAATCGGCCGCCAGGCCTCCCACAATCAGCCGCGAGCCAAACCCCCGCTGTGATGGAGCCGACACCGCGGGACCGCCCAACTCGCTCCAAATTAGCTTCAGCCGGGGCTTGGGATTTTCGGTGCGAGCCCACTCGACCGAAACTTTGCCGGCATCGTTGGAAAGGGCACCGTACTTAACTGCGTTGGTCAGCAGCTCATGAAGTGCTAGTGCGACGGAAAGGGCCTGGTTCGGCTGCAAACGAATGGCTGGCCCGCTCGTTGTGACCCGGTTGGCAAACGTGCCTCGGATCTGGAGACTGTCGGAAACCAGTTGGTCCAAGGATGCATGCTCCCAGCTGGTCTGGGTCAGGATGTTGTGCGCGGCAGAGAGGGCCATGAGGCGACCCTCAAAGGCGGCATGAGCCTCGGTTGCAGCAGTTCCCCTGAAGGTCTGATGGGCGATTCCCTGGACCACCGCCAGCGTGTTCTTCACACGATGGTTGAGTTCAGCCATCAGCAGGTCTCGCTGGGTCTCTGACCGTTTTCGCTCGCTGATGTCGACGATCGAGGCGAGTGTCATCAAGCCTTCGCTCGTCTGGATCGGGCTTATTCCAATCTCAACCGGCACTTCGCTTCCGTCCTTGCGCCGGGCATACAGGTCTCTACCCGCACCCATCGGTCGCGCCAGAGGGCGCTTTCCATACTTGCCGCGGAACAGAGGATGAGAACTACGAAACTGCTCGGGTACCAACATTTCGATGCCGTGGCCTATCATCTCCTCCCGCTTATAGCCAAATACGGCTTCGGCATGCAGATTGACGAGGATAATCCGGCCGTTCCCATCGGTCATGACCATGCCGCTGGGGGCTGCCTCCACGGCCGACCGAAATCGCTCCTCGCTGTGGCGTAGTGCTGCTTCCGCCTGTTCGCTTTCCGTCACGTCGACATTCACCCCAATTAATCCGCGAAATTGGGCCTTGGCGGAAAAATGGGGGCGAGCGACGGTGAGCAGAGTGCGGTACTGGCCCTTGCGGTTCTTGTAGCGACCCTGGACGGTGACACTCGACTTTGTCGTCAGCGCTTCCATCATCCGGGCTCCGATATCGGCAGCGTCGTCCGGATGGATGGTCGGGTGCCAACTGAAGGTCGGGATCTCCTCGCTCGTGACACCCCAGAACTCGCGCAGCATGCTGTTCAAATTCGTGCATTTACCTGATGCGTCACACGTCCAGATCATGACCGGCGCATGTTCGGACATCAGGCGGAACTGTTGTTCGGATGCTCGCAACTCATCTTCGGTAAGTTTGCGGGCCTCTTCCGCCCTGGTCCGCTCAAGATAGAATCCGATCTGCCGGGCGATCGTCATCGCAAGATCAAGCTCGTGGCTGGCAAAGGAGTGCTTCTGGTCGTAGTAGGTCATGAACTTGCCCACCACTTCGCCTTGCGCCATCAACGGAATGAACGCCAAACCGACGATGCCTTCGCTGGCAATCCTGTCTTTGACGCTGGCCGGTTCAGAGGTCTCTGCGATGTCCGTTACAAGGATCGGCTCCGCATTGCGTTCGCCCGCTTTCCAAGGCGAATGTCCCGCCAGCGCGTGTCGGTAGGAATCGGATAGGCCACGCCACGCCACGAAGCGCATTACCCCTGCGTCGTCGAAAAGCAACATGGACGCCCTTCGACACCCGAGCCCATCGCGGATGGCATCCAGGCCAGCCTCGAAAGCTTCGTGATTAGATCTTGCCCGATACAGGCGGTCTGTCAGCACGTAAAGCGCGCTGAGTTCATCCACCCGTTCCGTGAGTTTCTCGCCCCCCGGTATCTGCATCGCCTCCCCTCCTTGGCGAACAAATTAGCACGACGGCATATAACGAAGACGATCCATCTTGGTTCCAGTTCGCAAATATGTGGCCGCTTGGCCCATTCAACGCAATAATCCGCACAGGGGCTTAAGCTACGCTGACGGTCAGATCATAAGGCAAGCGTTGCATTACCGGGGCGGACCGTTGTCCGGCCAAGTCCGGAGGGGCTAGATGACCTGCATTGCGAGCAACCGCTACCAAGGCCTAGCGCCTGCATTTATACCAGCGCGGACAGCTTAATCGGGTTAACTCATGTCTCGTCCGACGCTAGGCTCGCATCTTGGTGCGCGTTCACCCGGGATCAGGTCAACTCATAATAAAAGTCGCAGATCAAATCCGCGACCTTCACAGCTTCAAAATCCGTCATGTTGGCGGCCGTCTCGATAGCGACCGTTTCCATATTGTCGTGGTCGTCGGCAAGAAGATCCAAGATCTTGGTGAACTTGATCTTGAGCTCACGGTCACCGTCGAATTCATCGAGAGTGACGTGCAATATGTTCGCATTTGCATCGATCAATCTTGTCTGAATAGGGTCCGCCGAGGACGGCCGAAAGGCTGCGGAGATCGCCACTCTGAGCGCCTTGTCTGCCATCAGGGGCATCTCGGCTCGCTCGACATAGTGACTGGCGTTGCCAAGCTCGGGGTCTGCATCGCGACGGCGGGCGATTTCCGGGACCATCCGAAAGTCGCCGACGGGCGTCCGAGCTGCTCGTCAAGGTCTTCGGGACCGAAATGCTGTCAGGCGCCCTGTAGGTCCGCGCAAGTTGCGCGAGCCGCGTCAGGATACCGGCTCTTCACAAACCGATGTCGGTTCCCAATTCATTGTATGTGGACGACGACGTAACGTCCGCCGTACGACTGATAATAGGCGCCGCCACAGTGCCACAGCACGGCGCCATTGACCGAGGTCTTCACACAGGCCGCGGGCAGCCTGCTCACGTAGACAGTCGAACGGCGGATCGTTCGGCGTGTGGTCCGCCTCGCGACGCCTGCGACGCTGCCCGGCGTGAGTGGATGGCCCACTCTCGCATGCGCGTAACCGACGAAGGAGGTGGACGGCGCAATCGGATCGAGCAGACCGGCAAACATTATTACGACGATCCCGGCGGCGCCGGTCAACTTCAAGCTAAGTCTAGTCATTGTCCGTCCTCTCAAGAAAATCTAGCAATTGCGTCCGTGTGGAATCCGCAATCCATGCGGTCAGGCGCACGAGGCAAGTCTGCGCCGAATCCGAGTTGAAGCATTCGCAACTCCCTCGACCCCACGCGAGCCAGAGGCAGCGCTCTTTCAACTATTTAGAAGATACTAATTCTAGCACGCAGCTGCTATCCGAATTGCGCAAATCCGATTGAGGTGATCAGCCCATGATGCAATTCCTCGGCGTCACAATGCCGGGATTCCATGTCATTCGGCGGTTTTCGCGCGCCGGTCATGATGGCCGGGCACGATGGATCGTTTCCTTGGGAGACTCTCCAAAGAGTGAGCGATAGCTCGCTGCGAAACGCCCAAGGTGGGTGATCCCTACCTCCATGGCCACCCTTGTGACGCTTAAGCCGCTTGCGCGCGCAGTGGTCAGTTGCCGCCTGGCTTCATTGAGGCGGAGCGCTCTGATGAATTCGAGCGGACTTACCCCGAAGGTGGCCCGAAAGGCATACTCCATTTGTCTGCGGCTAACGCCGATTTCCTTGCATAGCCGAACGATTGGGATTTCTTCCTGAATGTGGGCGTGAATGAAATCTTCGGCAGCCCGGGCTTGGCGAAGATGCCGACCTACGGACTGAGTTATTCCAGGCTCATGACGGTCCGAGACCGCACGAGCGTCAGCCAGTGCTCCCAGATATTCGACGAGCATGAGCGGAGGGTGCTCTAGTTGAATCGGATCGGTTGAAGCTGCCGCGAAACAGTCTGCCATTGGCTCGATCTGATTCCGGATGGCTTGTGCATGGCTGGTCGCGAGCCGAACGGCGCTGGGGTGATCGGCCGCCTGCTCCTCGATCATTCCCGTGGAAAGCGCCTGGATTTCCGCCCAGATGGCAGTCGGAACAACGGCGGCCGCATAGCGGAGTCCGGGCTGAATGGTTGCCGTCACTGTCGTGCCGGCGGGGATCGTCACGACCATGTCGTCCTTGAGCGGAATGCCGCAGATTGTCGACCCGCAGGCCCGCTGGACTGACACAAGGGCGATGGAACTCGGACTGAAATCGCCAACGGCGCGGAAGGCGCAATGAAATTCGGGTAGGTCAAGCGCCCATTTGCCCGGGGACTGGATTTGCCGGATTCGCGACGGAAGCCAGCCCGACGAAAGCCGGTCCACCTTCACGGGCAGACCGGAGGCGGCGCTGGTAAGCTCGTCAGGGCCAAGCTCCACGTCCCTGTACGAAGGCAATGATGGCCGTTTTGTCAAAAGATAAGTCCTTTGCGCAAAGTGGATAGCGTAGCGGACACATAAGCTATAGCTCATAGAAAAAAATTGCGCTCGATCAAATTGGCGAAGGCCGGCGGACGGCTGGTGGGAGATTATCGACTCGGAAGTCTCGGACGGCTGATGGCGGGCTGCCTCAACAGCATGCCGGCGTCGATCAAGGCCGAGCTTGTCAAACGCGGCGTCGCGGCAGCGCGGCTTGACGCCGATGGCCAGGGTGAGAACACCCCAAGGGTGGCATGACACACTCGAAGGCCGATCCATCAATCGCCGGGTTGAGCTTGTCCGCACGGGTCGCTAGCGCCAAATGGTCCGGGCGCCAGTTCCTGACCGGTGCAAGAAGGTGCGGCAGTTACCGGTGGACTGGAGTTGCCGGATGCGCGACGCCCCCAGTGGGCCGAAAAGCCTGTCAACCTTGACCAGCATTCCAGAAGCTGCGCTGGCAAGCTCGTCTGGGCTGAGCCGCACGTCCCTTTGCGAGGGCGATGAAGGCCATTAGGTCAAAATGCGTCCTTTGCGCAAAGTGGATAGCAGGACGATTGTATAGGTATATCTTATCGCAAATTGCGCGAGATCAATTAGCGCGCAAATAACGCCGATAACGGCGAGTGGGGACTATGGGCGGAGAATATCTTTTAGACAGGTGCCGGGGACATCGAGCGCCCTATCGAAGCCGCGATATGACGAGATCGACAATGCGGGTGGCACGCTCCGTGCGCTACGATGCACATAGCGAAGTTGATCCAGCGCAAAGCGCGGGTTCGTCTGTTGCCCGATACTGCGCCGAATATGACGGGGCGCGCGGGACGCTGAATTCTTTGCCATGCGTAGCCGGGCCGACGAGAAGGACAACGGGGGGTTTATGAAGAGATTTGGTTTAGCTGCCTTGGGGGCGGCGGCAATGTCGGCGCTTTATACCGCCAATGCGTTTGCAGCGGATACTACCAAGGCGGCAGCGGAGACTATCAACCAGCAGGACGAAGGTTGGACCTTTACTGCCGCCCCGTATCTCTGGGCATCGGGAATCAACGGCCAAAGCGGCCTCTTCGGCTTTCCGCCCCAAGATGTGGACGTGAGCTTCAGCGACGTGTTGCAACACCTGAGATTCGGCTTCATGGGGGTTGCGGAAGCCCGCAACGGGCGTTTCACCATCAGCACAGACATAGTGTACGCTAGGCTCAACGCCGACATAGGCACCCCCCGGGGAATTATCGCTTCCAATATCGATGCGACGGTCACCACTTTCATGGGCACGGCGCTCGGTGGTTACAGCGTGTATTACCAAGACGGCACGAATTTCGATCTGGTGGCCGGCGCCCGCCTCTGGTCAGCAGACAATCGATTCGAGTTCCACGGTGGCGCATTTGACGGCACGTCTGCCAGTGACGGCGATACATGGGTCGATCCGGTGATCGGCGCCAAATTCAAGGCCAATGTTGGCAATGGATTCTACTTGGCCGGCTGGGGCCTCGTCGGGGGCTTCGGCGCAGGATCCAAATCCATGTGGGACGTGATGGGAGGCGCCGGTTACCAGTTCAACGAGAAGTCGTCCATGTTCGTTGGCTATCGGGCTGTGCACGACAACTATCGCCACGACGGTTTCGTGAATGATGTCACTCAGCAGGGTCCTATGTTGGGTTTCACCTACCAATTCTCAGCTGCCCATCATGGAACGATGGAGGATTGACATGAAGCCGTTGCTTCGTCGCGGCGCGTGCATTTAGCGCGGACTGCCGTGTGACGGCGGAGCAGGCATCGGCTCGGAAAGCAGAAAATTGGTTCTGAGGACTTCGGGTTTTGATTACGGGTTTTTTGCCAGCAAGAGTGTTTACCCGTAGGGAGAAGGGTGGAAAGTATGAGCAACGATCGAGACGTCCCGGCTGAACCCGGTATCAATAAAATCACGCGGCGGGACGCGTTAATGGGCGGTACGGCGGCCGCCGTTTCGCGATTTGCCGCACCGGTCGGCGTTTCGGGCGCGCTCGCCGGCCTTGCCGGCGTTCAGCAGGCAGCGGCCCAGCCACCACCGCCCAACATCGTCTACATCATCTCCGACGACCAGGGTTGGAAGGACGTGGGCTTTCACGGCTCGGACGTCAAGACGCCCAACATCGACAAGCTCGGCGCCGAAGGCGCGCGCCTGGAACAGTTCTATGCGCAGCCCATGTGCACGCCCACTCGAGCGGCGTTGATGACTGGCCGCTATCCGTTGCGCTACGGGCTGCAGATGGGCGTTATCCCGTCGGGCGGCAGCTACGGCCTTGCCACCGACGAGTATCTCCTGCCGCAGATGCTCAAGGACACGGGATACAAGACGGCGATGGTGGGCAAGTGGCATCTGGGGCACGCAAAGACCGAATACTGGCCGCGTCAGCGGGGATTCGATTCGTTCTACGGCGCCCTGGTTGGCGAAATCGATCATTTCAAGCACGCGTCCCATGGCGTGATGGACTGGTATCGCAACAACAAGCCGGTGAAGGAGCCAGGCTACGACAACACCCTGTTCGGCACGGAAGCCGCCAAAGTAATCGAAAAACATGACGGGAAGGCGCCATTATTCTTGTATCTGGCATTCACTGCACCGCATTCGCCTTATCAGGCACCGGAAGAATACATCAAAAAATATGCTCATGTTGCCGACGAGCAGCGCCGGCTCTACTCCGCAATGATTTCTGTCATGGACGACGAAATCGGCCGGGTTGTTGCAGCGCTCGAAAAGAAAAAAATGCGCGACAACACTATAATCATCTTCCAAAGCGACAATGGCGGCGTCCGTTCGGCCATGTTCGCGGGCGAATCGAAGGTTGGCAACAACCTGCCGGCGGACAACGGGCCGTACCGCGATGGCAAGGGCACGCTTTACGAAGGCGGGACGCATGTCTGCGGACTTGTCAATTGGCCAGGCAAGGTCAAATCGGGCGATATCGGTGGCATGCTCCATGTTGTCGACATGTATCCGACTCTCGCCGCGCTCGCCGGGGCGAAACCGACCAAGAACAAGCCGTTCGACGGCATGAATGTCTGGGACACGCTCAGCGAAGGCAAGCCATCGCCTCGCAGTGAGATAGTCTACAATGTTGACCCGACTGGCGGAGCAATCCGTGAAGGCGATATGAAGCTTGTCTGGTCGGCCGGTGTGTTGGAGCGGGTCGAACTGTTCGATCTTGCCGCCGATAAGTCCGAAAGTACCAATCTGGCAGAGAAGAATCCCGATAAAGTTAAGGAACTGAAAGGGAAGATCGTGGATCTCGCCAAACAAATGGCGCCGCCACTGCTGATGATGGAAGCGATCAAGCTGACCTTCGGCGCGCCGCCGATCTCGGCCGATCCGTCTTCGTTGTTTAATGAGGTCGGAGACTAGGCGCGCCAGATCGGTCCGGAGTTCCATGAAACTAGAATCAATGAATGACGCGAGCCCGGCTGTGCTATCCACAGGGGATATGGAACATGTCGGTTCCGCGCCTGAGCGCAGCCCGCCATTCCCGGATATGGAGTGGATTCCTGGCGGCGAATTCCTGATGGGCTCGAATCACCACTATCCGGAAGAGGCGCCGGCACATCGCGTTGTCGTCGGCGGCTTCTGGATGGATCGCATGACGGTCACGACTGGCGAGTTCAGGCGTTTTGTGCAGGCGACCGGTTACGTCACGCTGGCCGAGCGTCCGGCGAATGCCGCGGATTATCCCGGAGCCAGCGTCGATTCGTTGGCACCGGCTTCGGCCTTGTTCGTCAAGCCTGCGCGCGGCGTCGATCGAAGCAATCACTATAACTGGTGGGCCCATGTCCGGGGAGCGAACTGGCAGCATCCGCGCGGGCCCGCGAGCAGCCTCAAGGGCATCGAGAACCATCCTGTCGTCCACATCGCATACGAGGACGCGGAAGCCTATGCGAGCTGGGCGGGAAAGGCGCTGCCGACCGAGGCCGAATGGGAGTTCGCCGCCCGCGGCGGGCTGAATGGCGCCGAGTTCGTATGGGGCGCCGAACTGACCCCCGGTGGCCAGCATATGGCCAACACGTACCAGGGCGAATTCCCGTACCAAAATGCCTGCGAGGACGGCTATGAATGGACCGCGCCGGTCGGTTCATTTCCGGCAAATGGCTATGGGCTCTTCGACATGGCCGGCAATGTCTGGCAGTGGACCGTGGACTGGTACCAGGAGCACCGCCGGATCGAGAGCCCCTGCTGCACGATGACCAACCCGCGTGGCGGCCAGCGCGACGCGAGTTACGATCCGGCGACGCCCGATATCACGATTCCACGCAAGGTCACCAAAGGCGGCTCTTTCCTCTGCGCTCCCAGCTACTGTCGGCGCTACCGGCCGGCCGCGCGCATGGCACAGCCTGTAGATACGTCCACTTGCCATCTCGGCTTCCGCTGCATCGCGCGCCCAGCCTGATGGACGCTTGCCCCCACGCAACGCGATCCTCATCGCGCCGAGAGATCCGGCGGGAAAGTAAATTGACAATGATGTCGCAGTCCATCTCAATTAATGGGCGGACTAAGGGAAGTATATCGGCTCTGTTTCTTCTTACGCTTACGGCATGCGGAGGAGGGCCGGAAGGCGTCCTTACGCCGATTTCCGCGAATCTGGTTTCACCGTCGGCATCGGACGTGACAATGTTGGTGGCGACCAGCCGCAAACCTTCCGGCGACCCGGCAACGCTGTTTACAGGCGAGCGCAGTCCGGCACTTTCCTTGACCGACTTGACCATTTCAATTCCGCCGAACCGTGCGCCCGGCACGGTCGAGTGGCCGAAAAAGCTGCCGCCGAATCCCCAGAAGGAATTCGCTGTCATTGCCGCGAAGAGCCTTTCGATTCCCGAGGCTCACGACTGGCTACATTCTCACAATTCGAACGGCCGTGTTCTCGTATTCGTACATGGCTTCAACAACCGTTACGAAGATTCGGTTTTTCGCTTCGCGCAGTTTGTGCATGACTCGCGAGCAAAGGTCGTGCCTATTCTTTTCACGTGGCCTTCACGCGCGAGCGTGTTCGGCTACAACTACGACAAGGAAAGCGCAAATTTCTCACGGACGGCGTTCGAGCGAACATTGAAGGCTTTGGCGGACGACCGCGGCGTGACGGACATTACCGTCATGGCCCATTCGATGGGAACATGGCTCGCCATGGAATCGCTGAGGCAGATGGCTTTGGAGGACGGGCAGGTTTCGCCCAAGATCAGCAACGTTATCCTCGCGTCTCCCGACCTCGATGTGGATGTCTTTGGTCGCCAGTGGACCGAACTTGGACCAAAAAAACCGAAATTCACGATCACCGTTTCACGGAACGATCGGGCGCTTGCGGTCTCGCGCCTGATTGCAGGCAATGTCGATCGGGTTGGGCAGGCTGATCCGTCAAAGGAGCCGTACAAATCGAAGCTGGAGGCAGCCGGAATAACCGTCCTCGATTTGACCGACGTGAAGACCGACGATCGGTTGAACCACAGCAAGTTTGCCGAAAGCCCGGAAATCGTGCAGCTGTTGGGAGCCCAATTGGGTTCCGGTCAAATCCTGACCGACTCGCGAGTAGGCCTTGGTGACAAGCTGGGTCTGATGGTTGCCGGCACGGTCGACACGGTTGGCAACGCCGCGGCAGCGACGTTAAGTGCGCCCATTACAACAGTCGAGGGGAAAGCGGACAAACCCGCGCCAGACGAACTGGAGACGATCCTGAAGGGCGATGCGACCACCGAATGATCCGTCCTGGAGAACCGACGCGCAGGACTTGTCGGCTACTACGGGCGAGGCGCTGAGGGGAGAAAACGTGGACACGACGGCGGAAACGGACGTTACTTCGTTGATTTCGGGCTTCGAACAGCTAGCCGAGCGTTTCGTCTCCGGACTGTTCGCGCGGTTTGCCGCTTTGAGCGACGTCCCGGTCGACCTTGAAAACCTGAGGGCCTCGCTTGCGGCCGGGGGAACATCTCTCCTTGTCCTCCTGTCCGAGATTGTGTTGATTGTTGCGCTCGTCGCGGGCGTTTTCATCCTGCTCGCCTGGCGGTTCAATACGGCGAGTGTCACAAGCAGTGCATGGCGCAGATTCTTCGCAGGCGTGGCGGCTACCGTGGTGGCATTGGTGGTCGGTTTCATCGTCGCGCGGCTGCTGGCCGGTTCTGGCCTGCCTTTGCAAACCCTTCGCCTTTGGACGGTGGCGACCGTGCTCGGCTTCATCATTCTCGCCGCCGTCAGATCGCTCTTGATGGCATCGCGGCGAACCGAATTCGCAGAGCGCTCCGCCCATCTGGTGGCGCTCGTGCGCGACCTCTCACTTGCCATTGGCTTGGCAATCATCGCCGTTACGCTGCTTGCGACGTTGCGCCTCTGGAGCGTCGGGCCGGCCTTGGACGATCTGCTGCGAACGGGCTCGGCAATTCCGATCTACCTTCTGTTTGCATGGGCGGTATGGCGGCACAGACGCACAATGGCAGCCGCCGTCGCCGGTCCGCGCCCCAGAAGCCGCTGGCGCACCCGTTTCGCCAAAATGTGGCCGGCAATCGTGGTCGCGTTCGTGATAACAACCTTTCTCAGCGCTCAGACCGCAGTGACCCTGGGAGCATCGCTTCGTGGGTCGACCGTTCTGCTGACCGCGTTGATGTTTCTCGCCGCGCCGCATGTCGACGCAATGATCGGGAACTGGGCGCAGCGCGGCTTCGAATCTCCTGACATCTCGATCTTGGCAGCGGCAGGGCGACAGACCGCCCGCTTCACCGTCGTGGCTATCATTGTTGCCATGCTGGGAACGCTATGGGCGACACCGCTGGCTGCCGGGTTCGGCATAGATCTAAGAGAGGTCGCCAAGGGCGCATCCGGTGTGGCGCTGATCATGTTGGGGGCGGCGTTTCTTTGGAACGTGGTCGGGGCAGGGACGGCTCGTGCCTTGCGCGCGGAGTTGCCCTCCGTAGGGGGTGACGAGGAGGTGCAGGGTGCGCCGCGTTCACGGCTGGGCACGCTGGTGCCGCTGCTCAACGCGGTCGGCAAATCGAGCATTCTGGCCTTGGCGCTTCTCTCGATCCTGGTGACGATCGGGATCAATGTCTGGCCGCTGATCGCCGGCATGAGTGTGTTCGGGCTGGCCATCGGCTTCGGCTCGCAGACGCTGGTGAAGGACCTGGTCTCCGGGCTGTTCTTCCTGATCGACGATGCATTCCGCTTCGGCGAATATATCGAAACGTCAGGCGCCAAAGGAACCGTGGAAAAAATCTCGGTCCGGTCGGTTTCCCTGCGCCATCAGCGCGGTGCCTTGGCGACAATCCCCTATGGCTCGATTGGCAAGATCCAGAATTTCAGCCGCGACTGGATGATCGAGAAACTGACCTTTCGCGTTGCATTCGACACCGATGTCGACAAAGTTCGCAAGATTTTCAAGAAGATCGGCCAGGATATTTCGGCCAACCCGGAACTTGCTGGAGATCTGCTCGAGCCGTTCAAGAGCCAGGGAATTGCCGAGGTTGAGGACGGCACGCTGGTCATCCGAGCTAAATTCAAGGCGAAAGCGGGCAGAAACTTCATGATCCGCCGCGCCGTCTTGATCGCCGTGCAGCAGGCATTTCAGGAAAACGGCATTCAGGCCGTCGCAAAGCCGCTGACGTCTAGTCTCACAGGATAAAGCGGCGGTTTGCCATGCGCATGGTAGGCAAGCGATTGGACGGAGCGAGCGCAAGAGCCAAATGTCACTGCGTGTTGAGACGGTGAGGGAAGCCCGGCTGCCGCGCGTTGTGCGAAGCCCCGTCATTCGCTCATGCAGTGGAGGGCGTCGTTTTTGAGGATCTCGATGCTGCGCAGGCTGAGCAAGCGGATGACGCCCTTGTCCTTCAGCCGGGTGAAGACCCGTGACACGGTCTCGATGGTGAGGCCGAGATAGTCACCGATGTCCATACGCGACATTGGCAGTTCCACCTGGCGCAAGCCGCCCTGGCGCTCCGCCATGTCGACAAGAAATGCAGCCACGCGTTCGATGGCGTTCTGGCGACCGAGAACCAGCAGGTGTTCCTGGGCCCGGGTCAAACCCTTGAGCGCCAAGGGCAGCAGCTGGCGCGATATGTCCGCGCCGGCAGTGAGTCGCAAGACACGGACAGCGGTCGCGTTGATTGCCTCTGCAAAGAAATGATGTGTCGTGTCAGCCTCGAAGCCGAATGTCTCTCCAGCCAGGTGAAAGGCGCTGATCTGCCGGCGGCCGTCGGCAAGCAGGCGGTAGATGCGCACGGCGCCGAACTCCACCTGATAGAAGGCACCGGCCTTCTCACCCTGGGCATAGATTTCCGCGCCGGCGGGAAAAAAGCTGACCGGCTGCAGAGGCGCGGGGTCGAACGCGTCCGGCAGGCTTGGCTGAGCAGAGTGCGACGACAATGAAATCCTGGAGGCTGTGTAGGCGTGCATGGCTGTTTTCCCGGTTGTTCCGTGACACAGCAATCGCGCGAATCCGCAGGTCGCGAAATTCGGTTATATCCCTACGGGAAACTACTTAGGACGGAGCGGACGTCCGGTTGAAAACATCGGTATCACGGGTGAAGCGGCGCGCCGGCTTCGAACCACGTTCCGCACTCGCCTTTGACAATTTTGACGGCGTCATCCAGCTTGCCGATGGCGGCAGGCTTGCCCATTGCTTTAGCGAACTCGATTGCGGCACGGACCTTCGGCCCCATAGAGCCCGCTGGAAAATTTCTTTCAGATATTTCCCCGGGGCTCACGCGCCGGAGCGCCCGAGCAGTCGCTGTTCCGTAGTCTACATAAACGGCGTCGACGTCAGTCAGCATCAGCAGCATGTCGGCCTTCAATTGACGCCCAAGAAGCGAACTTGCCAGATCCTTGTCGATAACGGCCTCCACGCCGTAAAGGCTGCCATCGTCCCGGGCTATTACCGGAACCCCGCCGCCGCCGGTGCAGATGACGATCACACCGTGTTCGACGAGGAAGGAAATCACGGACGCTTCCAGGATCTCCAGCGGCCTGGGCGAGGGCACAACACGGCGCCATTTGTCGCCATCGGGCGCAATCTGCCAGCCGCGTTCCTCGGCAAGCGCACGGGCCGTTGCCTGATCGTAGACCGGGCCGATTGGCTTCGTCGGATGAGCGAAAGCAGGATCGTGCGGATCGACCCTCACCTGGGTCAGCAGGGTCGCAAAAAGCCTCTCTTTGAGGAGGTTGCCGAGTTCCTGTTCAATGACATAGCCAATCATGCCTGCGCTTTCGGCGCCAAGCACGTCGAGTGGAAATGTCCGGCCATCCGAAGTGGCCGCTGCCTGCAGGGCCAGAAGTCCCACCTGCGGACCGTTGCCGTGCGTGACTACGATCGAGTGCCCTGCGTCGACCAGATTTGCCAATACAGCCGCGGCGCGCACGATGTTGACGCGCTGGTTCCCGGCCGTCATCGGTTCTCCACGGCGTAGCAGTGCGTTTCCGCCGAGCGCAACGACGATAAGCATCTCAGTTGCCGATCGTGGCGACGAGCAAAGCCTTGATCGTATGCATCCGGTTTTCGGCCTGGTCGAAGACGATTGAGGCACCCGACTCGAACACCTCGTCCGTGACTTCCATACAGTCGATTCCGTATTCCTTCTCGATGAAGGCGCCGACCTCCGTAGCGGTGTCGTGGAATGCCGGCAGGCAATGCATGAATTTGATGTGGGGGTTGCCGGTGGCAGCCATCACTTCTCTGGTGACACGATAGGGCGTCAAAAGGCGAATGCGCTCGGCCCAGCCGGATTTGTCCTCGCCCATCGACATCCACACGTCTGTGTAGACAAAGTCGGCGTCCTGGACACAGCCCTTCACGTCTTCGTCGAGCCGGAAACGGCCACCGCTGCGTTCCGCCAGATCCCGGACATGGGCGCAGAATTCCTCATCCGGCCAAAGCTCCTTTGGCGAAGCGATGCGCATGTCGATACCGATCTTGGCTGCCCCCAGTGCCAGCGACAGTGCGACATTATCCCGACCCTCGCCGACAAAGGCGACGGTCATGTCCGAAAGATGCTTGTGCGTGAATTCACGCATGGTCATGAGATCAGCGAGGATCTGCGTCGGGTGCGCCTCGTCGGTGAGACCGTTGTAGACGGGCACACCCGCATACGTGGCAAGCAGTTCGGCCTGGTGCTGGCCAAAGCCACGATACTCGATCGCATCATACATACGGCCGAGTACGCGCGCCGTGTCCTTCATGGATTCCTTGTGGCCGATATGGCTGCCGGTGGGGCCGAAGTAAGTGACGTGGGCGCCCTGGTCATAGGCCGCCACTTCGAACCCCGTCCGTGTGCGCGTCGAATCCTTTTCGAAGATCAGGGCGATGTTCTTTCTGACAAGCCGCGGGATTTCGTGACCGGCGAGTTTGGCCGCCTTGAGGTCGGCGGCGAGCTTGAGAAGAAACCGGATCTCTTCCGCAGTGAGATCGTCCAGGGTCAAGACGGAGCGGCCATGAAGATTGATGGACATCGGGAATTCCTCTCGGGTCAAATCGGATCGCGGACAATAGGACAGGTCATGCAGTGACCGCCGCCACGGCCGCGGCTGAGCTCGGCGCCCTCGACGGTGATCACTTCAATTCCGGCACGGCGCAAAAGTGTGTTGGTGTAGACGTTGCGGTCGTAGCCGATGACCACGCCGGGCTCGACCGCAACGACATTGTTGCCATCATCCCATTGCTCGCGCTCGGCCTCGTAGCGGTCGCCGCCAGTGGCGATGATCCGCAGCGACTTCAGTCCAAGGGCCTCGGCGACCACCGTCGTGAACGGCTTTGTCTCATCGGTGACCTCGACCGCTGCCTCTCCATCGCCCGGCCGCAGCGAGAAGGCGCGCAGCCGGTCGACCACCGGCGGGTACATGGTCACCAGATCGCGATCGCAGAAGGTGAAGACGGTATCGAGATGCATGAAACTGCGGTCACGCGGCATCAGGGCGGCAATCACACGCGTGGCTTCACCAGCCGCGAACAGGCTGCGCGCAAGGCCGCCCACGGCTTGCGGCGTGGTGCGCTCCCCCATGCCGACGAGGACCGTTCCACCCCCGATCGGCATGACATCGCCGCCTTCAAGGCTGGTGCCTGTTCCCAGGTCTGGCGACACGAAAGGAACACCACTGTCGCGAAAGCGGGGATGGAAGCGGTAGACGGCTTCGACATTGGCCGCTTCAGGGCGCCGTGCGGGCCAGTACATGGAATTGACCGAGACCGAACCGTAGATCCAGCAGGAGCTGTCGCGGGTGAAGAGCTGGTTCGGCAGCGGCGGCAGCACAAAATCCTGGGGCGCCAGCGTTCTTCCAGTCAGGCCTTTGGGCTCAAAAGGAAGCTCGGCCCGAGCAATACCCCCGACGAGGTAAGACGCCAGCAGCTCGGATGGCATCTCGTTGAGCCATCCGCGCAGCTCGTCGACCATGTCGAGCCCGACGACGCTGGGATGTACCCGGCGGTCGAGAAGCCAGTGACGGGCCTTGCTCAGGCTCATCGTCTCAGCCAGGAGCTCCCCTAAGGAATGCACAAGCACGCCGCGTTCACGCAACGCATCGACGAAGACATCGTGCTCCTGACGCGCGCGCTTGACCCACAGCACATCGTCGAAAAGCAGCGCCTTGCAGTTCTCCGGCGTCAGCCTGCGCAGGCTAAGGTCCGGGCGATGGACCATCACCTCGCGCAGACGGCCGACCTCGGAATGGACACCCAGGCTTGTCATCATGCCAATCCTCTCACAGCGGGCTGATGGCGCCGGTCCACATCTCGTAAACGGCGAGGATGGCCACAGCGATGAGGGTTCCGGCGAGTGCCGCTTCGGCAGGATGGAACACACGCTGATCGGTTTCGCGGCGTGCCCACACGTAGAAGATGATGCCGGGCGCGTAGAGAATCGCGCACATGAACAGGTATGCAGGTCCCGCTGCGTACACGAGCCACAACCCATAGACCGTTGCCAGCAATCCCGCGAAAAGCGGACCGGCGCGCTGCTCATTGCTCTCGTAGCTCTCTCCAGTCAGCGCCAGCTTGGCCGCGTAGGCTCCGGAAAAGATGTAGGGCACCAGGATCGCCGCCGACGCGATGTAGAACAGCGCCTGATAGGTGCTTTGTGCGAAAAGCGTGATCACCAGGAACGCCTGGACCAGCAGGTTGGTAATCAAAAGCGAAGTCGACGGCACGCCACGCTCGCTTTCCCGGCCGAAAAATTTTGGCATCGTTCCGTCCTTGGCGGCGACATGTGGAATTTCAGCTGCAAGCAGCGTCCAGCTCAGGAAGGCGCCGATCACGGACACGACAAGCGCGATGTTGATCAGGATGGCGCCCCAGGGGCCGACTACGGCCGCCAGCACGCCGGCCATCGAGGGGTTCTTCAGCGCTGCGAGCTCAGGCTGGCTCAGGATGCCGAGCGACAGCAGTGACACCAGCGCGTAGAGGGCGAGGCAAGTGAAGAAGCCGAGAACTGTTGCCGTGGCTATGTCCTTACGGCGCTCGGCCCGGCCGGAAAATACGCTGGCGCCTTCGATGCCGATGAACACCCACAGGGTGACAAGCATTGTGCTTTTCACCTGTGCGGTGATCGAGCCGAGACTGGCATTGCCGAGGCCCGTGAAGTCAAGGGACCAGACTTGTAGTTTGAAGGCGACGGCAACAACGCCGACGAACAGGGCGATTGGAGCGATCTTCGCCACTGTGACAACGAGGTTTATGATCGCCGCCTGCCGGATGCCGGTCAGAACCAGGACGTGGATCAACCATAGCAGGATCGAGGCGCCGAGCACCGCCTGCCAGGTGTTTCCGTCGCCGAACGCCGGGAAGAAATAGGACAGGGCGCTGAACACGATCACCGCGTAGGAGACGTTGCCGACCCAGGCGCTGATCCAGTAGCCCCAGGCGCTGTTGAAGCCGATGAAGGGACCGAAGCCGGCCTTGGCGTAAGCGTAGGGTCCGGCATCGAGCTCGGGTTTGCGGGTCGCAAGCGATTGATAGACGAAGACCAGTGCCAGCATGCCGACCGCGGTGATCGCCCAGCCAATCAGGATGGCGAGAGGACCGGCACCGGCTGCCATGTTCTGCGGCAGGCTGAACACGCCGGAGCCGACCATGGAACCGATCACCAATGCGGTCAGGGAACCCAGTCGAAGTCTCGTTGGCGCCGCGGTCGCTACTTTCGGAACAGGGATATTGAAATCAGCCGTAGTCATGATGCTCTCCCAAATTTGAAGGCTCTGATGGGAGGCAATGAACAGGAAGATTGGTCAGGCAGCTTTGATGCGGGTCAAACCAGAAAAGGTGGGTTCCCGGTTCACGGGTCGTAAGTTAAAGAGACTCGCTTACCGACGTCGGATGTGTCCGATCCACTCACCGCATTCGCATCGTGAGGCGAAGACAAGGCCGGCGACAAGGGCGAGGTGTCGGAGCTCGATCCCGACAAATCAGGCACATTAACCGTCGATCTGAAGGCTGGAAAATACCTGCTTATCTGCAACGTGCCGGGCCACTATGGTGCCGGCATGTGGGCCGAATTCACCGTCGAGCCATAAGCCCTGAAGCCTCAAGCGCCTGGGGTGTCTCCCGCCTTCCGGCTCGTCACGCTAAAGCCCTGGTGACGGGCCAAGGGCTGCATCCTTGGCCGTCCAGATGGACCTAGCTAAATTCGTTTCGGTCGCGCCGGGCTTGTACATATATTGCCCACTTCGACCCGTGCAGTCCTTCGGCCTCACTTTCGCAAGCCCATTTTTTCGGGCAACATCTGCCGGAGTACGTCATCCTTGCGAACGAAATGATGCAAAAGGGCGGCGGCCGCGTGCAGTCCTGCAACGATGAGGATCAGATTGGCGCAGAGGCTATGCAATTCTCTGATGAATCCAGCCGTGGCTCGATCCGGTGGATATGGAGACGGTATGGTGAACAGACCGAAGAAACTTAAGGCGTCGCCCCTGTACCAAGTCAAGAGGACGCCGAGAACCGGGATGGTCACTAGCAGTGCGTAAAGCAGAAGATGGGTGGCCTTAGCCGCCCACCGCTCTATCTGTTTCATTTCCATGAACGGATCCGACGCGTCCATGGGCAGCTCCGGCGCGCCCCATACCAAGCGCAGGCATACGCGCACGACGACAAGCGCAAAAAGAACCAGGCCAAACGAAATGTGAAACCACCAGACGAGATCGCGGCCGGGATCGCCCCGAGGAAAAATGTCTGCGACATAGGTCAGCCCATAGAGTCCGATGACCAGCACGAACACGGACCAGTGGATGGCCTTCTGGGAGCTTGAATAAGTAGGGTTCATCTGACAATCCCGTTTGGAGGTAACTCTAATCAGCCATGATCTTGTCAAAGCCGGGTTCCGAATGAGGGCGTCGCCGCGCCCGACTCAAGTTTTTCTCCAGCGAGTGTGCCCATCTGGCTGGTGTTCATGGCGGATTCCAAGGCAATAGATTGGACAGATAAGCAGCTTGGGTACATGCCCATGGCAAGCCCAAGAAGAGGGCAAGGCCCCCAATTGAAGCCATCTTTCAACTCTCAATGCCCTGCGAACCTTGTAGCCACATCACTCCATTTGCGGGTTAGGTGATGTCGGCGGGCTCGGCTTTGCGTTTTCGCCCCGTGATCATGGCTAGGACCAGGTTTTCGCGATGGCGGAAGCTTGCCAGCACAACGCCGCCAATGTGGAGGAAGACGAGTAGCAGCAGGCCGTGCGCAGCCAGGCTGTGCGCCGCTTCGACCCACGCCACGCCGAAATAAGTATCCGTCGTCATCAGCCAGCCGGTCAGCGCGGTTGAACCCATCGCCGCAATCAGCACGATAACCATCGCGCCACCAGCCGGATTATGGCCGATATAGCGGGATTCGCGACTGCTCAGTATTGCCGAGAGATAGCGCAGCACCGTCGCCGGATCACGCACGAATTGTGAGAAGCGCGCATAGGGCGTGCCCAGAACGCCCCACACGAGCCGCATCGCGACCAGCCCGGCAGCGGCGTATCCGGCCCAGTGATGGATATTCTCCGCGGAATGGGAGGTGAGCCAGGCCGTGACGAAGCTGAGCACCAGCGTCCAGTGGAAACTTCGCACGACCCGATCCCAGACGCGCACCATCTCCGGAGATAGCTGCGCGTCCGCGGCTGCTGAAACGCTCAGATCAGTTTTCGCCGGCTTCGGCATTGTCGAGCTTTTCAAGGGTCTCGGCATTGTAGGCCAGGTTCACCTTCTTGCCGGCCTTGTCCACCGCGTAGACTTCGTAGCAGCCCTTCTCCACCTTGATCTGGCGGACGGTGAGGCCTTCGCCGATCAATTGCGTCTCGAGCGTTGCTTTCGGCTTGAACTGTGATTTCGGGGCGGTGCTGCAACTGCCGCCGGCGGCGAGTGCTGGCCCTGCAATCAAGCCCGCGAGGGCGGCTAGAACAAGAGTGCGGTACATGATGGCTCCATTTTGAAGAATGGGCGCGGATGTTGCGCCTGTGGGTGGGATTTCGATCGGCTTCAGTCAGACGGCGACACGACCGTCATTGGTGCGGCATAACCAATTCAACCTGACAACTGGCTGACAGCTGGATCGGCGTCGCCGCTCGCGCCGGCCGGTTTGATCTGGCGCAAGGGCGGCGGGTGACACCGCGAGTAGGATCACGGCCAGGATGTAGAGCGCTTCTGCTGCCGTCCTGAAAGAGGATCGCGATGAAAACCATATCGAGAAGAGCAGCGCTCGGGCTTGCTGCCGCAATGCTCATGGCCGGCAGTGCCGGCGCTGTCCACGCTGCTTCGCTTGTCCAGATCTCGATGTGGGACAAGGGCGCGAGTACGGAGATGCCGATGGGGCTCGCCTATGCAGCGCCAGGACTCGATATCACCAAGGCGACTATGGGCATGAGGGCTTTGCCCGGAGCGGTAAAGGCTGGGGAGGTCACATTCAATGTGAAAAATGACTCCAAGGACACCGTTCACGAAATGATCGTGATGTACCTTGCCAATCCTGGCAAACCGCTTCCTTACCTTGACGCCGAGAACCGGGTCGACGAAGACAAGGCTGGCGACAAGGGCGAGGTTTCGGAGCTCGATCCCGGCAAATCAGGCTCGTTGACTGTCGATCTGAAGGCTGGAAAGTACCTGCTTATCTGCAACGTGCCAGGCCACTATGGAGCCGGCATGTGGGCCGAATTTACCGTCGATCCATAGGCCCTAAAGTAGGCAGCCTCTTGGCCGGAACCTGCGACCGTCCCAAGCTTGCCTGGGTCGCCGTCTTGCCGGTTTGGGCGCCGCATAAGGCCTGGTGGCTCTGGCTTTGTTTGCGGCGCCGGCAAAGGATGGCTTTGAACCGCTGTCCCGGTTTCTGCATCGCCAGCTAAAGCGCTCGCTCGCCGAGCTTGCGCATTTGCCGGATCCACTTCGCCCGCGTCGCATCACTGGCGCCCGCGACCATCCCGAACAGGGTCTCCCGCACCGGTCTGATACCGACAAAATGGAGGATGCTTCGCCGCATGCCAGCGATGCCGTGTCCTAGGAACCATAACCGGTAAAGAACGGGAGGCATGCCCATGGTCACCACGACGCGCGCGGAGCGGCCGCGAAGCAGCGTCTTGGTGAACCCGCCGCCCTTTTCTGGGTAGGCAAAGGCCGTTCCTGGTCGCATCACCTGCTCCAAAAATGCCTTGAGCATGGCCGGCATGGTGCCGAGCCACAGCGGAAAGACAAAGACGATGTGCTCAGCCCAAACGATCGCGTCGGCTGCATCCTTCAGGTCGTCGGGAACGGCACCGTGTTCGAACTCCTGCATCGTTCGCAGAATCGGAAATTCGATTGCTGCCAGATCGACCCGGCGGACGACATGTCCCGACTGTTCCGCGGCCTCCCCATAGGCCTTCGCAAGACCACGGCAGAGCCGGTCAGGGGACGGGTCGGGGTGACCGACGACGATGAGGATGCGTCGCGACATGGTGTGCCCCGGGGGAGCCTGGCGTTGCAGCGTTAGGGACGCTCGACCCTTGCTACCTGATAGGTGTGCATGGCGCCATTGCGCTCGATCGATACATATTCACCGGTCACGAACCGTTCGTCGCCGAGATGGAAGCCAATCTCGTCGTCACGATCGCCTTCCGCGTAGTCGAAAAACCACTGGCCCCGGGGCTTGCGTCTCAGCCTGCCGATCAAATCTTCCTCGCCGGTGCGAAATCGGCGAACCCGGCAGGAGGCCCTATGCGATTTCCACTCTTCCGCATCGATTCGGCCTTCGCCGGTCAACGGAGCGAGCACGTCGTAGCCCTCCTCGCGGTCACCTTCCGGATGGCCTTTCTCGCGGGCAAGCAGCAGCCGAACATGTCGGAATTTCGGGGTGAGGTCTTTCAAATTTGTCATGGCGAACTCCTTTCAAGGAGTTCCATAGAGCGGTCGCAGACCCTGGCCCTTGATCCGCATCAAGGAAGGCTCAAGAATCCGTTTCAATCAAGGGCTGAGCAACAACATGGCGCAGGTGCCCGCGGTCGCGGCGGCGAGGGTTGCGCCGGCCAGCGGCAACCAGAATCGGAACGGACCAGTGGAGATTGCGAGCAGCAGGCGACCGATCGCATTTGCCGCCAGCGCTCCCAGCACTGCCTGCCCGATAGTCTCGACGGGGACCGACTGCTTGACCAGCCGCAAGGCACTGAGCACCGAGACATCGACATCGAACGTGCCTGCCAGCGCCGAGGTTACCTGCAAGCCACGGCCGCCGAATTGAGCTGCCAATCCAGCGCTCGCGCTTGCGACAATCGCAAAGAGCAAGGCGAAGAGCAGCAACCGGCCCAGTTCGAATGGATTGCGCGCGATACCGCTACTTTCGCCACCCCCGCTGTCGCGGGCCAGCAGCAATGCTCCGCAGGAAGCGAAGGCGAGCGCAGCGGCAATCGCCGGTATGCCGACCGAAGCGAACACGCTTGGCTCGACGATCAAGACCACGGCGCAGACCCGAAGCAACGAGACCATTGCAGCCAGCGATGCCGCCCCGGCGAGTGGCAATGGATTGCTTGCCGAGGCGGCGTCGCGGGCAAGCGCCAAGGTCACGGCGGTGGAAGAGACGACCGCACCGGCGAGCGAACTGACCAGCAGACCACGCGTATTTCCCAGGATGCGAACAGCTACATAGCCGGCGAATGATATCGAGGCCATCAGCACCGTTAGGAACCAGATTTCCCAGGGATTGAAACCGCCCCACGGGTCCATCGTCCGGTTTGGCAGCAAGGGCAAGACGATTGCCGTCATCACCGCCAGGATCAGCGCCGAACGGAGTTCGATCCAGGTCAGTCGCTTCAAAAGACCGTGCAGGACCTCTCGGCTGGCCAGGATTGCCGCCAATGCCGTGCCACCGGCAGCAGCCGCGCGATAATCGCCGGCGACGGAAAGCGCGCCAAGCGCGAAAACGCCAAGGCCAGCGATCACGCTCGTGACGCTGAAATCCTCATCATGGGCAGCCTCACGCGCCTTGTACCAGGCGAAAATTGCCGCAAAGGCAATGAATCCGCCCACCAGCACGGATACCGCGCCGAGCGCGTTGGCCAAGGCGGCGAGAACACCGCCGAGTAGGCCGGATATGCCGAATGTCCGAATGCCGGCCGTGCGGCTGCGATCGGGTGCATCCCTTTCTTGCCAGCCACGCTCCAAACCGACGAGCAGACCTATTGCCAGGGCGAGCCCAAGTCGGGCGATGAGCGGATCCATTGGCGCGGCGACTTCAGGCGGCGACCGTCGGCAGGCGGTCGCGAACCCACCTGACGATCTGGCCGGCCGTCATTACGCCGGATGTGCGTGCAATCTCGCGCCCGCCATGGAAGAGGACCATCGTCGGGATGCTGCGAATGTCGAGCCTTGCCGCAACAGCCTGCTCATTGTCGGAGTTGAGTTTGATCAGGCGAACACGAGGCTCCAGCTCGTTGGCAGCCGCCTCGTACGCCGGGGCCATCATCTTGCAGGGGCTGCACCAGGGTGCCCAGATGTCGACGACAACGGGCAGGCTGCCGCGCACGATCTGACGATCGAAGGTCGCGGCGTCGACGTCTTGCGGGTGGCCCGAAAACAGCATGGTCCCGCACTTTCCGCATTTCGCCTCCATGGCATTGCGGGCCGGCGGCAGGCGATTGATCCCACCGCATTTGCTGCAAACCACCAGATACTGCTGTGCCATGGCCATTCACCGATTTTGCTGTCGTCCACTATGCGCGCCACAGATGTCCATCGCCAAGGGTGCGCAACGCGTTCAGGATGACCGCCACGTCAATCCCTTCCTGAAGCAGCGCTCCGGCAACGGGGGTAATCTGTCCCAAGGCCGCCGCGATCATTGCCACCCCCGACAGTGCCAGCCCGGCGATGATACTTTGCAGGGCAATCGCGCGCGTACGTCGGGCAATCCGTACCGCCGCGGCAACAGGCTCCAGGCGGTCGGCGAGAACAATGACATCCGCCGCTTCGGAAGATGCTGTCGCACCACGCGCCCCCATGGCGACGCCAACCGTAGCGGCGGCAAGGGCGGGTGCATCGTTGATGCCATCGCCGACCATCATTGTTGGAGCGATTGCTTTCTCGGCTTCTACCGTCGCCACTTTATCCGCAGGAATGGCATCGGCGACGATGACATCCAGATCCAGCTTGGAAGAAATACGCTTGGCTGCTGCGCCATCATCACCTGTCAGCATGACCATGCGCGTGATGCCAGCCGAGCGCAGATTGGCGAGCGTGTCGTGTGCATCAGGACGCAGCGCATCGCCGAAGGTGAAGATGCCGGCAAGACGTTTGCCGAGTGTAACGAAAACCCTCAGCACTGGCTCGTCCCGGTATCGGTCCTCACCGCCTTTCGCCCATCTGGGCAGCGGTTTGCCGGCCAGCACAAGAGCCCGAGAACCTGCCGCGATCGACATGTTTTCGACCCGACCTTTCAGGCCAGCACCGCGGGTCTCGTAGACATCATGCGGGTGCGAAAGCATGAGCTGCTTGCCACGCCCAGCCCGGATGATAGAATCTGCGAGCACATGGTGCGAAGCCTGTTCCAAGGATGCCAGAAGTTGCAGCAGATGGTCGGCGTTGCGGCCGGGTGCTGCTTCGATCTCGATGAGCTCGGCGCCGCCAATGGTCAAGGTCCCCGTTTTGTCGAAGATCGCGGTTCGGACTTGCGCAAGCGCCTCCAGAGCCGCACTGCCCTTCATAAGGATGCCGGCACGCGCGGCGCGGGACACGCCGCCGATAAAGGCAACCGGTGCCGCAAGGATGAGCGGGCAAGGTGTCGCGACGACCAGCACGGCCAGCGCCCGGATCGGATCGCCGGAGATGTACCAGGCGGCACCTGAGACCAGCAAAGTGGCTGGCAGCAGGAACAGGGCAAAGCGGTCGGCCATGCGGATGAACGGGGATTTCGCCGTCTGCGCTGCAGCCACCATGCGTACGATCGCGGCATAGGTGCTCTGCTCTGCCAAGGCAGAAGCCTGCATGCTGAAGGTCTCCCCCGCATTGATGGTGCCGCTGCGCAGCATATCGCCCGCTGTCCGCCGTTCCGGCAGCGGTTCTCCGCTCACCGCGGACTCGTCGAGAGAGGCGGAATCATCAAGCAGGATGCCATCGACGGGAAGCAGTTCGCCGGCCCGGACAAGAAGCTCGTCGCCCACGGCAACGTCTTCAACGGAGATGGTCTCGGTCCCCAGCTTTGACGTTCGATGGGCGACACGCGGTGACCGGTCGGTCAATGCCTTGAGGTTGCGTTCCGCGCGGCCGCGCGCGAAATCCTCAAGCACCGTGCCGCCGGCATACATGATCGCAACCACCACGGCCGCCAGGGGTTGTCCGAGCAGCAGCGCAGCGGACATCGACACCAGCGCAATCGCATCGACACCGAAGCGGCCGATCCAGAAGTCACGCAGAATGGAGATGGCAAGGGCCGCCACCACGGGCAAGGTCGCCACGGTCCAGATCGTGTCGGCTTCAAGGGGGCCGAGCCCGGTTCGCCAGACGCCGATTCCAACGGCGAGGCCCAGAATGGCGATTATCAGCAATGCGCGTCGCAGGGTGGACTCGTTCATGCGATGCCTTCCGATTTGATCGATGCTCGCCAATTATCGCCAGCGCTGACGGAGCGCGTCGAAGTCGGGGAACAGCTAATCGCGATAAGCGGCGAACGCTTTGATCCACCGCAACGAACGGGCAAGATCGACCGGCGATGATCGCCACGAATAGGAGGCACCAGGGGTGACGATTCGGAATCTCGAACATGCGTTCGCGCCGAAGTCGGTTGCGGTCTTCGGAGCGTCGGTGCGCGACGGCTCCGTCGGCCGTGTCGTCTTCGACAACATCGTCAGCGGCGGCTTCGAGGGCACGGTCTGGCCGGTCAACCCGAAATATTCGCAGGTGGCTGGGCGACGCTGCTATGCCAAAGCGGCCGATCTTCCAGGTATTCCAGAGCTTGGTGTTATCGTTACGCCGCCAGAGACTGTTCCCGGCATCGTGCGCGACCTCAGTGACAAGGGTACGCGAGCGGCCGTGGTCATCACTGCAGGGCTGACACGCGAAAACGGCCTGCGCCAGGCGATGCTTGACGCCGCCAGGCCCACCCTTTTCCGGATCATCGGCCCGAATACAGTCGGACTGATGATCCCGCCCATCAAACTCAATGCCGGATTTGCGCATATGGCCGCCAAGCCTGGCAACATCGCGCTTTTGTCGCAATCCGGCGCCATTGCCACATCGCTGATCGACTGGGCGGCGGACAATAATGTCGGCTTCTCGCAGATCGTCTCGCTCGGCGACATGGCTGATGTCGACGTCGGGGATTGTCTCGACATGCTGGCGGGCGATGCCCAGACGCGCGCCATCGTGATGTACCTCGAAGCAATTCCCAATCCACGCAAATTCATCTCGGCCGCCCGTGCGGCGGCACGCATCAAGCCAGTGATCGCGATCAAGGCGGGCCGACACGAGCAATCGGCCAAAGCGGCCGCGACCCACACCGGCGCGCTATCGGGTGCCGATCGTGTCGTCGATGCGGCATTGCTGCGCGCAGGAATCCTGCGCGTCAAAGGCCTGACAGAGCTGTTTGATGCCGCTGAAACGATCGCCCGCTTCCCTCCGCTCAAACGAGCCCGCGTCGGCATCGTCACCAATGGCGGCGGGGCAGGGGTATTGGCTATCGATCAGCTCATGGACTGCCAAGGGGAACTGGCCGCGCTATCACCCGCCACCATCGAACGCCTGAATGCTGTATTGCCTCCAACATGGTCGCACGCCAATCCGGTCGACATCATCGGCGATGCCCCGCCGGAGCGCTACAAGGCCGCCGTCGAAGCTGTAGCGGCCGACCTCGGAACGGACGTCGTCCTGGTGATGAATTGTCCAACGGGTCTGGGCTCGCCGCTTGCCGCGGCAAGCGCGGTGGCGGAACTCACAAGGGACGGGATGATCGCCGGCAAACCGGTCCTGACCTGCTGGCTCGGGGAACACACGGCGCGCGCCGGGCGGCAAATCCTTCAAGATGCCGGCATTGCCAGTTTCGAAACGCCCGCTGATGCTGCAACGGCAGTCTCCTACCTGAGCGAATGGTCGCGTGCCCAGCGGGCATTGATGCGCACGCCCTCAAGCAGCAGCGAGGACGTGACGAGCGATCGGGAGGCTGTGCTTGCCATATTCAGTCAGGTCGCGAAGGACGGGCGGCGAATGCTGACAGAGCCCGAAGCCAAGGCAGCGATTTCCGCCTACGGCATCCCGGTGCCCGAGACGATCGTCGCCAGATCTCCCGCCGAAGCCGAAGCAGCGGCCGGCCGGCTCCTCAAGACGTCTGAACAGATCGTCGTCAAGCTGCTGTCCAAGGCGATCTCGCACAAGTCGGACATTGGCGGGGTGGTGCTTGGCATTTCCGACGCCGCCGCTGCCGGGGAGGCGGCACGCGCAATCGAAGCGCGCGTGCGCAAACACGCACCGCAAGCCGATATTGAAGGCTATGCCGTTCAGCCGATGGTGACGCGAAAACAGGCGCAGGAACTGATCCTCGGCATGAGCCGGGATCCGATCTTCGGGCCGGCCATCCTGTTTGGAGCCGGCGGCGTCTCCGTCGAGGTGATGGACGACACAGCGATCGCCTTGCCACCGCTCGACGACGTTCTTGCCGGTGACCTGATCGGGCAAACGCGGATCGGCCGCCTGCTCGCAGGGTTCCGCGATCGCAAACCGGCAAATCGAGGGGCAATCGTCGCGGCGCTCAACGGGCTCTCGCAGATGATCGTCGACTTTCCGTGCCTCGTTTCGATGGACATCAATCCGCTGCTAGCCGATGCCGACGGCGTGATTGCACTCGACGCCCGCATCGAGATCGAGCCGGGAAGCGTGGAGGAGCTAGGGCCAAACCCGGCGCTTGCGATCAGGCCCTATCCCTCGGGTTGGGAGAAGGAGTTTTCGGCAGGCAGCGCTGGCTATCATATCCGGCCGATCAAGCCGGCCGACATCGCGCTCTATCCCGAATTCCTTGCCAGGATTTCGCCTGATGATCTGCGCCTGCGTTTTCTGTCGCCGCGCAAGAGCTTCTCCTACCAGATGTTGAAGCGGCTCACTCAACTCGACTACGATCGCAACATGGCTTTCGTCGCCCTGGAGACAAGCTCCGGCGCGCTGGGCGGCATCAGCCGCCTGTCTTGCGATCCGGACCACGCCGTCGCCGAATACGCCTTGCTGGTGCGCACTGATCTGCAGGGTCATGGTCTGGGCTGGGAATTGCTCAGGCAGATCGTCGACTATGCAAGAGCGGATGGGATCCGCCGCATCGAAGGCATCGTGCTGAGCGAAAACAGCAAGATGCTGGCCATGTGCCGCGAGTTTGGCTTCTCGATCACGCATCTTCCGAACGACCCCGGCCTTGTCGAGGCCAAGCTCAAACTCAGTTGAGACCGATCGTCCGCACCCGGTCAGGACGCTGTGCGCAGGATCTCCGAAGCGCCGTGCGCGCAAGATCTCCTCAATTCGGCAACAATGTCGACGACCTGTCGATCGGAGTCGGTCCTGCGCCAACTGGCCTGGCTGGCATTGCGCTGCAATTGACGCGACAGGATATCGACCGTGGCGTCCGAGGGGCCGCCCTTGCGTTCATTGACCCGCTGCCAAAGGACGAGTGGATCCGCCTCCAGCCAGAAGCCGGAGAATGCGATACCTCGGTCGCGCGCTGCCTTTTCAATCCGGTCACGATCGGCCGGTCTATCGAAAACCGCATCAGCGACAACCCAGCCCCCCTCGGAGAGGATCAGGCCGGCGCGCCATGCGATTTCGTTGTAGACCCGTTCGGACATCTCAGGTCGATAGGCCTTGTCCGGCAGCCTGGTCTCGGCGGGCACGCCGTGCATCGCCTTGCGGATGCGGTCGCTTTCGACAATGCGTGCGCCGGGCGGCGCTCCAACATAGGCAGCGAGCGCCTCGGCAATGGTCGTCTTGCCGGAACCACTGAGGCCGCCGATGGCAACGAGCCGCGGCTCTGTTTCCTGGAGAAATGTCAGGGCCAGTTCGAAATAGGATCTCGCCTCGGCAATCAGCTTGTCGCCGTCGGCACTGCCTTCCTCGACCTGTGTCGCGGTCACATGGGCGCGCACGGCAGCCCGCACGGCCATGAAGAAGGGCAGTAGGATGAAACCGTCTTCATCGTCGGCCTCGTCGAGATAGCGGTTCATCACGAGATTGGCGAACTGGGGGAGGCCGCGATGCCAGAGGTCCATCAACAAGAAGGCAAGGTCGTACAGAACATCGATGCTGGCGATCTGGTCATTGAATTCGATGCAGTCGAAGAGGCGAGGCTCGCCATCGAGAAGGCAGATGTTGCGCAGGTGCAGATCGCCATGGCACCGGCGGATCTTGCCCGCGGCCTCCCGGCGGTCTAGCAATCCGGAATGACGGGCAAGCGCGGTGCGGAAGGCCCCGGCAAAGGTCTCGATCTCCCGTTTCGTAAAAACATTGCTGGTGCCAAAGCCGGCCTCGTTGATGTCGAGCACGCCCATCAAATTGAACGAGCCGGTGCCGTTGTGGACCTCCGGCGCTGCGCGATGATATCCAACCATCATCCGTGCGACGGCGGTCATCAGCGCTGGCGTCAATTCTCCCGCGGTTGCCATTCGATCGAGAAGCTTCGACTGGTCGAAGCGGATCATCTCGATCGCCGCGTCGAGCATTTGGCCGGTGCCGTCAAGAGCCAATCTGTCGTCGGCTTCCCGCGTGATGCGACGCACCCTCAGATAGAGGCCGGGAGCGGTTTTCGAGTTGAGTTCTACCTCATTCTCGCATGCGGCCAGCCTCTGTGCCGCCGTCGAGAAATCGACATAAGGCAGCTTGACCGCCCGCTTCATCTTGTAGGCGCGTTGGCCAACAAGGAAAATACGCGAAATGTGAGTCTCGATCGCCTCGACGGGCCCAATCGCGCCATGGGTAGCAGGATCAAGCAGAAACGCGGCAGCGGCTTGCTGGTCGTCGACGATCATGGCCGGCCTTCCCGGTGTGTCTTGGGAAATTCGTTTCCGCGATCTGCGCTCATTGCTGCAATGTCTGGACATAACCTGCCAACTCATGGATGCGTTCCCTGGTGACGATTTCGCCTGCGTTCGGGCCATATTTCTTCACGTCGGCAGGCAGGAATTGGCTGCCCCACACTGGCATGTCGCGCTCGCCATGCGCCGGCACCATGGCGCGACCGTCGATCACGGCATAAACGCGCCAGTAAGGGAATTCTCCGCCATTGCGCCTGGAGAGGCGTGTCAGGTCACTCGGCCGCTTCAACAGCTCGTCGCCCAACGGGCCATCGCCCTTGCCTTCGGGACCATGGCAGACGGCGCATGAGTTCATGTATTCGGCCTTGCCATCGCCGAGTTCCTGGGCGTCCGCCGTATTGAAGGCCAATGCTGCCAGAGCCACTGTGATCAGGAATCTCATGTGTGTTTCCCCGATTGTTCGGCTGAAATCTAAGGCCTTGCTTTGGCAGTGCGTTGATGCGGATCAAATGCCGCGGCGGTCACGGTGTTTGATTCAGCGCAATGAAGGCATCGAGCGCCCTTGCTAATCACTGAAACCACGACTGACCCTTCAATCGAAATCAGGAGTTGCCGCCGTGACTTTCAGAACACTGCTTACGGTTACCGGGCCGAACCAAGGTGAAGGTGATCTAAAGCTAGCCGCCTCGCTGTGCGAACAGGTTGGCGCCCATCTCTCCGTGCTCGTTCTCGAGCTGGCCGCACCGCCCTCTGGCGGCGAGTATGCCGCTGTCGTCTCACCGGCCTGGCTGGAGGAACGCCAGGCCGAACTGAAAAGGCTCGAGAAACGAATTTCCGACGTCGCTGGCTTTCTCTCCCAGACCGCCGTATCGGCCGATCTAAGCGACGACTATCCCGACATGGGATGGGCGGACGACGTTATCGGAAGGCGTGCCCGCTACGCGGATCTGACAATTCTCGGACCAGATCTGCTGGCAAGCCACACGCTGAAGGACAAAGTCATCGTGGGCACGCTGTTTTCATCGGGAAAGCCGATCTTGCTCGTTCCCGAGGGTGCGCGGCCAACGCTGAAGCCGAAACGCATCCTCGTTGCTTGGGACGCCCGCCTCGAGTCATCGCGCGCCGTCCGCGAGTCGCTCGATATGCTGAAAGGTGCCGAAGAGGTTCACCTCGTAATTGTCGACCCGATCGAGGACGAGTTCCATCACGGCGCGGAACCCGGAGCCGATGCCTCGGCCTATCTTGCCCGGCATGGCGTGAAGGTTACGGTCGACCGGCTGCCGAGCGCGAACCATTCGGTTGCCGATGTGCTTCGCCAGCATGCCGGCGACGTTGCTGCAGAGTTGATAGTGATGGGGGCCTACGGTCATTCCCGGTTGCGCGAGCGAATTTTCGGCGGGGTCACCAAGTCGATGCTTGCGGGTCAATCGCTGCCGGTCTTGATGGCGCGATAGCAATTCAACGGTAAAGAAAAAAGCGCCGGTGCAGATTGCGCCGGCCCTTTCATTTCATGTCTCGCAAGACTTGATGGGGCGACTACTCGCTTGCTTCTCGTCCGGACACCTGCTCGATCAGGATCCGGAAGAAAACGTGGGGTGCGCTGTCGGTTGTAGGAGGAGCGACCGGCTTGAGTGCGCCAGGCTCCCACCAGTCGGAGTGCTTGCTCAAGACCGACCAAGCATGATCCCGCTCAAGCTTGTGGCCAATTCGATCCGGCAACTCTTCGTATCGGCCGTCGGCAACGACACTTTTCCATCCTCGCCCCTGGCCATGTTCATCGACCTGGACGGACACCAACGGATTGGCGCGCATCCATTCGATCTTTTTGCCCGGCATCGAAAACGCGTAAAGATGAGCGTCCGAATGGGCGTAGTAGAAGGGCACGACATAGGGTTGCCCATCCTTCGCGCATGCCAGGCGGCCCACGCGATTGGCCGTCAGCAATTTGGTACATTCCAAAGCAGAAAGCGTGCGGATTTGCATCAGTGCGATCTCCTGTTCTTCACGGCTTTTGATTCAGGCCGGAAACCTGCCGCTGGCCAGTTTTGTACAGCTGGGCAGCCTCGTCCATAGCGGAGACAACGTCGCTGTCGGAGAGCTGCGGGAACCGCAGATAATGGTGGCCCAAGGCCCGGAACTGTCCTGGCTGACTAAGGCAGACCACACGATCCGCTTCCTGTTCCAGCGCGGCGACTGTCTCTTGCGGTGAAACGGGAACTGCCACGACGATTTCCCTCGGTGACCGGCGCTTGAGGGCGCGGATCGCGATTTTCATGGTCGTACCGGTTGCGGCCCCGTCATCGACGATGATCGCGATCCTTCCCGCGATCGACATCGGTTTATTCTTACCTCGATAGGCAACGCGCCGGCGTTCGAGTTCGGGACGCTCATTTGCAATCAAGACACGTAAGGCGTCGTCGTTGAGGCCATAGGTCTCGACAATTTCACGGTTCAGCACGACCTCCCCAGGGTCGCCATCGACGATCGCGGCAACAGCCAACTCGGGATTGCCCGGGGCGCCGACCTTGCGGACGATAAGCAGGTCAAGAGGAGCGTTGAGGGCTTTGGCCACTTCCACTGCGACGGGCACGCCGCCACGTGGCAATGCCAGTACGACGGGCCGATGCAGTTGAAGCCTGCTCAATTCCAGGCCAAGCTTCACTCCAGCGTCTTCCCGGTCACTGAACATCGATCAATCCACCGGCCACAGTTTTCGCAGCGACTTCTTCATCGAGTTTCTGACCTGCGCGATCTCACCATGCGAAATGTGACGGTCGAGAAGATTAAACACAGCACTGATCGCGACATCGAAATCGACGTCATCGTCATAGCCAAAACAATGTCTGACACTGAGAACGAAATCGCGTTTCTTGCGTTCACCACCAGGTCCGGCCGGGTTCCAACCTTCGAAGTACATGCCGCGAATCAGAACGGGAAGCTGGGCCGAAAGATCGGCCATCTCCGATTCCGGCAACCAGTCCCGGATTGTGTGCAGAACGGACCTAAGAAGTCGGCACGCGCTAGGTTCGCTCCAGCAAAGGTCCGCAGCGAGCTCTCTCACCCACAGTTGTGCCTGTTTTGAGGCATGCGTGAAGTCAGCAAAGGAAGTGTGAGAAATATGGCTCATGACGGTCGTCCTCAATGATCTACTCTATTCTGGCGCATCGGGCGCCTGCGAGCCTTGAGCCGGATCAAATTGCGGGAATTGTCTCGCCGGGCATTGGACGTCGGCCGTGATGGCGCTGGCGCGACCTCAGCCGCCGATTTCTGCATCAGCAGCGGAATGATCCGGTCGCTCTTGGCGACAGCGGGCCGGCCTGCCGAACCGTAGGGAATGCCCAGCGCGTCCCATGTCTCGACCAGCGCGTCCTGCAGTCCCGCGATCAGCTGATCGGTGTGGAACGGCGTCGGCGTGATGCGTAGCCGCTCGGTGCCGCGCGGCACGGTCGGATAGTTGATTGGCTGGATGTAGATGCCGTGCACGCCGAGCAGGCGGTCGCTGGCCATCTTGCAAAGCTCGGGATCGCCGACCAGCAGCGGCACGATATGGGTGGGCGACTCCATCACCGGCAGGCCGGCGGCGCTGAGGACCTCCTTGGTCCGCGTCGCCTGGCGCTGCTGCGCGTCGCGTTCGGCCTGCGAGCGCTTCAGATGGCGGATCGAGGTGGTGGCGGCAGCGGCAATGGCCGGTGGCAGCGCTGTGGTGAAGATGAAGCCCGGCGCATAGGAGCGCACGGCGTCGATGATGGCGCTGTTGCCGGCGATGTAGCCGCCGAGCGTGCCGAATGCCTTGGCGAGCGTGCCTTCGATGATGTCGATGCGGTCGGCCAGCCCCTCGCGCTCGGTGATACCGCCGCCGCGCGGGCCGTACATGCCGACGGCATGGACCTCGTCGATATAGGTCATGGCGTTGTAGCGCTCAGCGAGTTCGACGATCTGCCGGATCGGCGCGATGTCGCCATCCATCGAATAGACGCTCTCGAACACGATCAGCTTGGCGCGCTCGCGGCCCGCCGCTTGCAACAGGCTTTCCAGGTGCGCGACGTCATTGTGGCGGAAGATCTTCTTTTCGGCGCCCGAGCGCCGCACGCCCTCGATCATCGAAGCGTGGTTCAACTCGTCCGAGATGATCAGGCAGTTAGGCAACAGCCGCGCAATGGTCGAGATCGACGCTTCGTTGGAGACGAAGCCGGAGGTGAAGACAAGAGCTGCTTCCTTGTCGTGCAGGTCGGCCAGTTCCACTTCGAGTTCGACCAGCGGATTGCTGGTGCCGGAAATGTTGCGGGTGCCGCCGGCGCCCCAACCCATTTTGCCGGCCGCATTCTGGAACGCGGCGATGACATCAGGGTGCTGGCCCATGCCGAGATAATCGTTGGAGCACCAGACGGTGATTTCCTCGGCACGGCCATTGGAACGCCAGATGGCGCGCGGAAACTTGCCTGCAAGGCGCTCGAGGTCGGCGAAGACACGATAGCGACGCTCCGCGTGGAGCTGGTCGATCGCTTCCTCGAAGAACCGCTGATAGTTCATATCCGAATTTCCTTGTGTGCTCGCCGTTGCGCTGCGGGCATCGGCTACACCGTACTTGGCAAGGGGTTGGACGTAACCCTTTGAGGGAACGGACGACCTTGATTCATGTCAAAATCACGACTCCGAGGCTCCTTCCTCAGTTCGATATGAAGCGATGCAATGATCCGCTGCGCAGCACAGAACGCGTCACGCCGCCAAAGGTCCTCTCCAGTACCCGGCTATGACCGTAGCCACCGAGAACAATGAGATCGGCCGCAATATCCTGTCCGATCTGCAGGAGGATTTCCGCCGGTTCGGAGCGGCGCGCATCCAAGATTTCCGACCGCGCCTTCACCCCGTGGCGCGTCAGATAGAGTTCGACATCCGCCACATTTCCCCTGGGCCCAGTATTCCCATTGTCTACGGTGGCGATCACGACATCCCTGGCGGTGATCAGGAAAGGCATAGCGTCGATGACGGCACGTCGCGCTTCCCGGGTATCATTCCACGCAATCAGGATGCTTTCGGCCTTGATCGGTGCCAATGGGTCGGATGCCACGAGTATCGGACGGCCGGCCGCGAGGATGAGACTTGCCGGATCCAGCATACGATGACGGTCGACCACCAGATCGGCCGAAGGCGAGCCAATGAGGATCAAGTCGGCGGCACGCGCATTGAGTGCAAGTTGGCGCGTGGGATTGCCTATCTCTCCGCGCCACGAGGCACGGTTGCTGCCTTTGACGATGCTCAGGAATTCCTCTCTCAGGCAGTCGAGGCGACCTTCTATCTCCTCCACCTGACACCACAACGCCTTGGTCGCGGCCTGGTCATCAGTGCCGGTCGGCAGGACAAAATGCGGCTCGGCGGCGCAGAAGCCAATCAGGTCGGCCTCGAGCCGTTGAGCAAGATCCCATGCCATCGCGATGCGTGGCGCGGCGATCGCGTCCGCGTCCAGTTGAACCATGATCGTCTTGAAAGCCATCGCGTCATTCCATCTGCGGTTGACGCGACTTGGCCATCAAATGGAGGGAGGCACCTTGATGCGGGTCAAACGCGCAACGAAACCGGTTGATGCCGGCACGCTCGTACAGTCCGCAAGGCCATAGGGTTGATCCTGATCAAGGACATGACGACGAATGGCGTCAACGTCGCACTGTGGAGATTCAGAACGGAGTAGCCGATAATGCACACCCAGCCCGAACCATCCTCATTCGGCACACAATTGTTGCCGATTGCGGGAAATGGCCAGAAGTTCTTCCTTGCTGCCGCGTCTCTTCAAGTGCACGCCTTCAAGGCG
This sequence comes from Mesorhizobium sp. M7A.F.Ca.US.008.03.1.1, assembly GCF_003997495.1. Lineage (GTDB taxonomy): Bacteria > Pseudomonadota > Alphaproteobacteria > Rhizobiales > Rhizobiaceae > Mesorhizobium. The sequence continues at coordinate 183,889 of NZ_RZRU01000009.1, forward strand.
ATGATGCGCTACAACGTCGAAACGCTGGCATTTCTGAAGCATCGTTGCGAACAGGACGTCAAGCTGGCCGACGATCTCATCACCGGTCCGGAGTTCAATGACGCTTTCGACATCTTTGCTGCTTTCCTGCAGAATGCGACATCGCAATATGTCAGCGAAGCCGGTAAGGTCGCGACACTGACCTCCAGGGTTGCTTCGGAAACGGCCAAGCGGGTTCGCGAGGAAGCCAGAACCGCGATCGAGGACGCAGCGGCGAAGACAGTCGCGTAGATCGGCAATGCGGAGGTCGGCAAACATGACCAACTTTTGCAGGCGTCGTCGTCTGCCGGCTTCCGTCCTTGCACTGATGCTATTCGGACATATGAATCCAGCCCTGGCCGATAGCTTAACTGATCACGGAAAGGCGTTGGTGGAAGTCAATTGCGCCCGCTGCCACGCCATTGGAAAAACCGACAAGAGCAGGCATCCTGACGCTCCGGCGTTCCGCACCTTGTCAAAGCGATATCCGATCACCGATCTCGAGGAGGCCCTCGCTGAGGGGATTTCGACTGGCCATCCAGACATGCCTGAGTGGATCGCCAGCCCCGACCAGATCAACGCAATTATCGCTTACATCAGCACCTTGCAGCAACCGTGATCGGGGCTGTGGACGCGGCAGCCCACCGAACCTGACGCCTCCATTGCACAATGGAGGCTATCGATCTGGTGGCTGTTAACGCGCCAGCAAACCGGCTCGTACCAAGCTAGGGCAACATCCTGTCAGCTGCACGGAAGAACGACCGAGCATGCGCCACGATCTGGGCCTCGGTGGGATGATCAGCAGGTTCGACGCCGATGATGTGATCCTTCAAGTGGGCATGGTGGTCGCGTATATGCTTTGCCAACTCGTCTTTTGCTGATCCTGGCCCCACGATCAGCCATTCTTTCGCCGGCTGCAGCGCCGCGACGATGTCCTGGTAGAAGGACTGGTTTTCCGGTGCACGCTTGCCGTCGACGGTGCCTGCCTTGTTGTGGGTCTGATGATGCGCAAGCGTGGTGGCAAGCCTAAGGCTCTCGGCCGATTCACGATTGAAGAAAAACACCTTGGCTTCGCGATGGTCCAGCCAGGCAACGGCATGTTGGGTCTGCATATTGATACATCCTTGAGGCTATAGTTGAGGAATGAGCGCAATCAACCCGACGAGACGTCCTCACGCGGGCTAAGACTCCAGCGTCGCCAGGATCGAGCCGGGCTCGATGACGGTATTCGCAATGGCGACAATCGTCGCGCGGCCACCTGCCGGCGCGACAATCTCGTGCAGCGCGTCTTCAACGCGAACTTCGGCTATTCGCTCTCCGGCCTTGATTGTGTCACCGCTCGTAATGAACCAGCGCTCCAGGATGCCCTCCGGCAACATGCTGGACGCCCACAGGGCTTCATCGACCTTGATATAGTGCATCGCAATTCTCCCTATGCCGGCGAATGATATGCGCTCGCGCAGCACGGTCCTTGATCCCGATCAATCGGCGCACGACGCAGGGTGCTGCAATCGCGCGGCGTTTGACGGCGATCAATTTCTGATGCGGCAGCTGTCCTAAGGATGGCCGGCCGTCGACGGAGTGAGGTCATGAAGCATTACAGAGAAAGGCAGCCGTCGCGATGAGCGTCCGATCAGACATTGGCGCTGCGTTCGCAATCAATTGGGTTGCCCGCGCCGTGCATGTGATCGGCACCGATGCCGATATGGCGTCTACCGCAAGAACTGTTAGCCACGGCAGCCCGACGCCCGGCAACGCGTGTGCTGTTTCGGCGATTCCAGAAAATGATGCAGATCAATGCGCAACGCATCGTTTGCGAAGATTTTGATGCGATGTGGAACCCTATCCTAAGCGCACCTTATGGTCGCCATCTCGAACTCGCCGTCTTCGACGAGGAGGGGGCGCATGCGCTGGTATTTCCCTGCATAAAGAGCCGCGAAGGTTGGAAAAATGCCGCCACCGGCGCCCGTGTCGACATCCGTCCGACCCACTGGCGCGAGTGGGAAGAGGAGAAGGTTCAGGCCAGCACTGGCAACCCTTTTGAAGGTTCTCCCTAGGGTCGGGATTCCACGATCAGCGCCATGCGCACGAGATGTGACAGGCTGCTTGCGCCCATTTTGCTCATGACATTGGCCCGGTGGATTTCGACCGTGCGCGGGCTGATCCCAAGATCGTAGGCAATCGTCTTGTTCGGCAGGCCCGAAACAAGTCCATCCAGCACCTGCCGCTCGCGTTCTGACAAGGTCGACAGACGCGCGCGGATATCCGCAGACTGGGGATGCGCCGCGTTCGCCTGGTTCCGGTTGGCCAGCGCGGAGCGGATCGCCTCGATCAGAATTTCGTCGTCGAACGGCTTCTCGATGAAATCGGCAGCGCCTTCCTTCATGGCCTGAACGGCAAGCGCTACGTCGGCATGGCCCGTCATGACAATAACCGGAATTGTATGTCCGCCCCCTCTGAGCTGGCGCAGGAACTCGATGCCGTCTATGCCCGGCATGCGCACGTCGGTGACGATGCAGCCGTCGAGATGGCCAGTCGCCGTTGAGAGAAAAGCGGTGGCCGATTCGTGCAGGCGTACGGCGAAGTCTGCTGTCGCCAGAAGAAAACCGAGCGATTTGCGGACGTCGACATCGTCGTCGACCACGTGCACCAGATCACTGTCGGCCATTTGTGATCTCTTCCTTCTCTACGATGCGCAAGGTGAAGCGGAAAGCGGTTCCGCCGGCCGGCATGACCTCGGCCCATATATGGCCACCGTGCGATTCAACGATGGTGCGGCAAATGGAAAGGCCGACACCCATGCCTTGCTTCTTGGTCGTTACAAACGGCTGGAAGAGCTGGGCCGAGACCTCCGGCGCGAGACCCGGGCCTGTATCGATCACGCTTACCTCGGCCATCCCATCATCCCGGGCAATGGTTGTGACTTTCAATTCGCGGCGCGGCGCGTCCTGCATGGCCTCCACCGCGTTGCGCATCAGGTTGAGCAGAACCTGCTGAATCTGGATGCGATCGGTCAAGACCAGTTCGGCGGCAGGGTCAAGCTTGTAGCTGACGAGAAGGTTTATCTCCCGCGCGCCGACCAAGGCCAGCGATGCGGCTTCCTCGATCAGCATCGGCAGCCGTTCGACCTGGCGCTCGCTTTCGCCCCTGGCTACAAAATCCCTCAGGTGACGGATGACGTCGCCTGCCCGCAAGGCCTGCTCAGCTGCCTTTTCGACCGCATCCCGAAGCATAGGCGCATTCTCGTCCTGGCTCTTCTCAAGCAGCCGACGACTGCCTTTGAGGTAGTTCGTAATCGCAGTCAGTGGCTGGTTGATCTCATGGGCAAGCGTTGAAGCCATTTCGCCAAGTGCTGTAAAGCGCGCCATGTGGAGGAGCTCCTGCTGCTGCTCCTGGATTCTTGCCTCCGCCCGGTGGCGTTCGGTCAGGTCGCGGCAGAAGCCGGTAAAGAAGCGTCCGGTTCCCGGATGCATCTCGCCGACGGAAAGCTCCATCGGGAAAGTCGTGCCATCCTTGCGCGCGCCGGTAACCGTCCGGCCGAGCCCGATGATCCGGCGCTCTCCTGTCGTCAGGTAGCGAAGCAGATAGGCATCATGCTCGTCGCGGTAGGGCGAGGGCATCAGCATTTTCACGTTTTGACCTATGACTTCGCTTGACTGATAGCCGAACAGCGTTTCGGCAGCGGTGCTGAAGGATTGAATCCCACCCTGTTCGTCGATGACGACCATCGCGTCCGGCACTGTTGCCAGGATCGACCGCAAATGGTCCTCACGCAGCCGAAGTGCTGCGTTTGCAAAGGACAGGTCACTGACATCCGTGCCTTCAACGAAGATCGCGGTGATACGGCCATCGTCGGCCTTGACCGGCTGATAGACAAAATCAAGGATGCGCTCCTCGACCGGCCCGTCGGCTTTGTTGCGAAGGCCAACCTTCACCCCGTGGCCGATGTAGGGCTCGCCGGTCGTGTACACGTGGTCCAGATGTTCGAAAAATTCATTCCCTTCGAGCTCGGGAAAGGCGTCCCTTACTGACTTTCCAATCACGTGCCTGTGGCCAATCAATCGCTGGTAGGCGGCATTGGTCAATTCGAAAACGTGACCCGGCTCGCGCATGAGCGCGATAAAGCCCGGAGCCTGATCGAACATCCGCGACAAGAGGGCTTTCAGTGTCGTCCCACCGGGCGACAAGCTGAGCGCTTCGTCTTTGATCACCTGAAATTCCTGCGTTCGAGACGGTGCTACCCGGGCTAACTATCACTTCTCGTCGCACAGGCAAAACAGATCGAGACGACGTATCGCAAGAGATTCAGTTGTCGGCGCAACTGGCGGGTCTTTGACGCGCGTCAAGGCACCGGGCGCTGGCGCATGCGATCCCTCACGCATAGCGCCGTTTCAGCGAAAGGCACCCGCAATGTCCTTCAAGGCAATTATCGTGAACCTCGCCATCGATGCGGCTCCTGCGCCCATTGTTCAGGTTGGGATCGAACTTGCCGAGCGATTTGGAGCACATCTTATTGGCCTGGCGGCGGCCGATGTGCCACCTCTGGTCGCGACAGGCGAAGGCATGGTCTACGAAGGCGAGATTATGCAGATCCAGCGAACGGAGATCGAAAAGCGGCTCGCCGAATTGCGTGAAGTATTCGAGACACTTGTGCCGGCTTCGATTACAAGCGAATGGGGACAGGCTGTCTGCAGTCCGACCCGATTCCTCAGCGTTTCGGCCAGAGCGGCCGACCTCATCGTCACCGGCGGCGTGGATGGAGACAATGTCTTTCGCGCTGTTGATATTGGCAGCCTTGCACTCGGGACTGGGCGGCCGGTTCTGGTCACTGCAGGCAATATGGAGCATATCCGCGCAAAAACTGTGCTGGTTGCCTGGAAGGACACCAGGGAGGCACGGCGAGCGATAGCCGATGCACTGCCTTTTCTGGCCAAGGCGAACGAGGTTGTCGTCGCCACAATTGACACCGACCGTGACGAGAGCATTCGTGACAGCCTCGACGATGTCGCCGCCTTTCTTGGACACCATGGCATCAAGGCGCGAACCGAGTTGATTGCCGGCGAGGCCGATGGCAATCGGCTGCTTACTTTTGCACGCTCGATCCATGCGGATCTGATCGTTTCGGGCGCCTATGGCCACAGCCGCTTGCGGGAATGGGCGTTCGGCGGCGTCACCCGTACGCTCATCGAAGAGAGCGGCATAAGCCGCTTCATGTCGTATTGATGACAAGCGAAGCTGACCAGCAATCCGTGCCGCCGGACGGCGCCGCTTATTGGTCGATCAAGACCGATGACCTCCTGCGGAGCCTCGAGACGTCGCCATCGGGGCTTGCCGCCTCCGAGGCCGCATCGCGGCTGGCAAAATTCGGTCGAAACACACCGGCGTCGAAGTCGAGCGCTTCGGCCCTGGTCGTGTTTGCCCGCCAGTTCCGGAGCCCGCTGGTCCTGATCCTCATTTTCGCAGCCAGCGTGTCGGCGTTCGTCGGAGAGGGCCAGGAGGCTGCAATCATCGGCGCGATCGTTTTGGCAAGCTGCCTCTTGAGCTTCACCCAGGAGTATGGTGCGTCGCGGGCGACCGAGTTACTGAAACAGCGTATTTCGCGCAAGGTTATAGTGTTACGCGACGGTGTCGAATGCTCGGTTGCTGCCGAAGATATCGTGCCGGGCGACATTATCCGACTTTCGGCCGGGAACCTCATTCCCGCGGACGGCATCATTCTGGACGCCCGCGATTTCAATGTCAGCGAGGCCGTGCTGACCGGGGAAACCTTTCCGGTTGTGAAGGCACCGGGGCGGTCGGCGCCAGAGGCTTCCGTCGCGCAGCGCGGCAATGCCGTTTTCACGGGCACTTCGGTTCGCAGCGGCACTGCAACCGTGCTTGCGGCAGCGACCGGTGCCCACACGGAATTCGCATCGATCGCCGCAGCCCTGGAGCGAAAGATCCCCGAAACCGGCTTTGCCCGGGGGATAAGACAGTTCGGCTATCTGATGACCGAGATCATGCTGGCGATTGTTATCCTGGTGTTCTTCGCAAATCTGATGCTTCATCGACCGCTGATTGAATCGCTGCTGTTTTCGCTGGCACTCGCGGTGGGCCTCACGCCGGAACTTCTCCCGGCCATCATCAGTGTGACGCTGGCCAGAGGGGCCCGCGCCATGGCTGCCAAGGGCGTCATCGTGCGCCGTCTCGATGCAATCGAGAATTTGGGCAGCATGGACCTTCTGTGCACCGACAAGACCGGCACGCTGACGGAAGGCATGATCCAGCTCGACGGTTGGCTCGATGTCGATGGCAATGCGTCAGCCGACATCCTACTTTGGGCCCGTCTCAACGCGACCCTTCAGACCGGACTGAAGAACCCGCTGGACGAAGCGATCGCCGCTGCGCCGGGCGAGGGCGCATCGTTGGCTGCCTTCAAGAAGGTCGACGAGATTCCTTACGATTTTATCCGCAAGCGGCTCTCCGTGGTTGTTCGGACCAGGGACGCCGAAGACCTGCTGATCACCAAAGGCGCGGTGCAAAATGTTCTCAAGACCTGCGGCTTCGTCCGCACAGCCAAAGGGCTGGAGCCCCTCGATGAGACGCACCGTGCGGCAATCGACGAAAAATTCCGACGCTGGAGCGCGGACGGCTACCGCGTTCTGGGCCTGGCAATCCGTCGGTCTGAGAGCGCGAAAACGTTCAGCAGGAAAGACGAGATCGATCTCGCCTTCGCGGGCTTCCTGCTTTTCCTCGACCCGCCAAAGAAAGGCGTCAAGGAGACGCTTGCCGAGCTCGCCCAGCGCGGCATCGCGGTAAAGGTCATTTCTGGTGACAACCGTTACGTTGCCGCGCATCTCGCCCAGGCGATCGGCTTGCGCGCCGACAGAATCATGACCGGCGACGAGCTGTCTAAATTGACCAAGAGCGCGCTCTTCGCAGGCGTGCAGCACACCGACCTCTTCGTCGAGATCGACCCAAACCAGAAGGAGCGCATCGTTCAGGCCTTGCGGAGCAGGGGCCATGTCGTTGGTTACCTTGGCGACGGTATCAATGATGCGCCTGCCCTTCATGAGGCAGACATCGGCATCTCGGTCGACAGCGCTGTCGATGTCGCGCGCGAGGCGGCCGATATCATCCTACTCAAGCAGGATCTGGGCGTGCTTGTGCGCGGCGTCGACGATGGCCGCAAGACCTTCGCGAACACGATGAAGTACATTTCCATCACCACCAGCGCCAATTTCGGCAACATGATCAGCATGGCTGTCGCCTCGCTGTTCCTGCCTTTCTTGCCGCTTCTGGCCAAGCAGATCCTGCTCAACAATTTCCTTTCTGACGTTCCTTCACTCGCCATTGCAAGCGACAACGTCGATCCCGACCAACTGCGCCGGCCTCGCCACTGGGATATCCGTTTTGTGCGGCGGTTCATGATCAGCTTTGGCCTGGTCAGTTCGCTGTTCGACTTCGCGACCTTCGCATTCCTTCTTTTCTTCGCGCACGCCACGGAGGCCGCATTCCAGACCGCGTGGTTTGTCGAGTCGTTGCTGACGGAGCTTGCCATCGTGCTCATTGTGCGCACGCACAGGGCTTTCTGGGCAAGCCGTCCAAGCCCGTTGCTTGCCTGGCTTACATTGGCTGTCGGGATTATCGCGATCATGATCCCCTATCTGCCGTTTGCAGCCTGGTTCGGCTTCGTGCCCTTGCCTCTGCCCATGCTTGCCGGGCTTGTCGCAATTACCGCGCTCTATCTACTCGCCTCTGAGGCGACCAAGCGCTGGTTTTTCGGACAAGAGAACCGCAAGTCGCACCGGAAGAGGGCTGGGCGGACGATTGAAAGAGGGGCCAAGCCTCATGCAGCCTACCCGAGATCATAGGCCGTGCGGAGGCTTGAAGCGATGACGAAAAGAAGCGCAGGCATTCTGCCCTATCGAGGATCGCGCAAGGGGCTGCAGGTGCTGCTTGTCCATCCTGGAGGCCCGTTCTGGCAAAGACGCGATCTTGGCGCCTGGTCGATTGCCAAAGGCGAGTATGACGAAAGCGAGCTGCCCGAGGCAGCGGCACGGCGCGAATTCAGCGAAGAGACAGGCTGGGAGCCCAAGGGAACCCTGCTCACTCTGGGGCAGTTGCGCCAGCGAGGAGGAAAACTCATCACGGCATTCGCGTTCGAAGGCGACTTCGATACCGCGAGGTTGCGCAGCAACCTGTTTGAAATGGAATGGCCGCCACGCAGCGGTCGGGTACAATCCTTTGCCGAGGTCGATCGTGGTGAATGGCTGGATTTAGCACTGGCCAGGGACAAGCTGGTTGTCGGTCAACGGCCTTTTCTCGACCGCCTCGTCGCTTCGGTTCAGCGCTCAAGAGGTTGTCTGCTGATCGCTCGTTGATCGAGATCAACGCCGCCCGCCGCCAACGTGCCAATGATGGCCAGTAGGCAGGAGTGATCACCATGACCTTTCTCGATTACCTGATTTCAGTTGATGCCAGAACTGCCCTGATGGACCGCATGATGCGGAAGTTGGGCGTCGACAGACAATTGAAGGTCGTGGCAGACCATACGGCAGTCACGAACCGGGCGGTGGACCGCTGCCGTTCCTGCGGGCATCAGGATGAATGCTCGGTCTGGCTCGACGAACATCAGCGAGCCGATAACCCGCCGGACTATTGCCGCAACAGCGACCTGATCGCTCGACTGCAGCATGCGGCCGGCCAACGCTAGCCATTCGAGCACTCAGCCTGGACGATATCGTTCTGCCCGTGTTTTGACGAGAGTCAACGCAAACCGCGTTTTTGCAGTTGATAGGTTTGCAATCCACGGGACCAGGCAGTTGAACGCTTTATTTTTTCTGGAAGCATTCCTGCTCTTTGTCGCACCAGGGCCAACCAACGCTCTTTTGCTGGCGGGGAGGCAATGGTGCCTCGCCGCGGATCAATGGTCTGCCCCGCTACGAAACAAGGACGACCGAGACGGGATCGGCGCAGAAGAGATTATCCTTGACGGCATTGACGCCGGAGACGTTTTCGGCCGCGACTATCGCTGCCTGGCGCTCGCGTTCGTCGAAGATGGCGCCGCTCAGTGTTACCACACCCTTGTCCACCATCACGTTGATCAAATCGTTGCCGGCCCATCTCTGCCTTGCAAGCTCAGTAGCGATGTTGTGGTGAATCTGTTCGTCATCAATGACCGTAGCGACACCATCGGGAAGAACGCCGAGCAATGCCCGCAGAAGATCAGAGCGGGTGACGATGCCGACGATTTTCCCAGCTTCTACGACCGGAATGCGTTTGACATGGTGACGCGTCATGAGCTCGACGACTTTCGCGAGCGATGCTGCAGGGGATGTCGTGACGACATCTTGCGACATCACCTCCTCAACCCGTCGACCATTGGCGCGGACATATTCGTCGGCGGCCTTTCCGGGGCTGACGAGAAATTCCAGCCAGCGCGAGCGCTTGCGCTCCGTGCCCAGTTCCCCGCGTCGCAGGAAATCGCCCTCGCTGACGATCCCCACCAGCCTGCCGTCGTTGCGAATGACGGGGAGGCCGCTGACCTTTTTGGAAAGCATCAACCCGGCAGCCTCGGCGATCGATGCTGACGGGTCTATGCCGACGACTGGCTTGCTCATGATGGCTTCGGCTTGCATGTTCGCTCTCCGGAGTTTTTCCAACGTCCGGCTTTCTTAGATTTCACATGCACGAAGCGCCTTGATTTGAATCATTTGTTGGCGGAGGCAAATGGTCCAAAGCTGGGCCGTGAATGACCGGGCGCGAACCGGTCAACCAGCGATCGCGGTCTTGGCGACGTTCACGCCAAGTTCGTAGACAAGCAGTCCACCATAGTAGGCCGTCGCAGTGACCAGAAATGCACCGCAAATCTCGATCAGAGGAATGGCGATCGTTACACCCCGCGTGTCACGGTTCCGCGTCCAAAGCGCAAGCCGCACGAATCCCCAGATCAGAAAAGCAAAGGCAGTGATACCTCCCAGGCTTTCATGGATTTCCGCGACATCGCTGCTGAATCCGGCCGCTTCGGCATGATCCAGCGCAAGACCTCCGAAGAACCAGGTCCCCATAGCCAACATTCCGGCGGCCAGGGCCACAAAAGTAGAGATCGTACCGGCGCCCGATCTCCTGGTGACGGCGCTGCCGCCAACCAGCGCTACAAGGTCGATAGCCACAAGCATGTAGATCAGAACAATAGGAAAATGAACAAGCATGGGATGGATATGTTGAATGGGGATCACGAAAACTCTCCAGAAATTGGCAAGAGACTTTGATAATTTGCCGGCTTTGCCGCGAGCCCTGGCCCACGACATTGGCAAGCGTCATGTGCTGTGGTGGGCCATGCACAGCGAAGGGAAGACCTAGTCGTTTTCGTCGGCTTCATCGCCTTGCTGGTCGTCACACGCATCGTCGCCACCCTTGATGGCTTTCGGGGTGGAGGCGTCCTGCATGGGGATGGCCTGCAGATCGATCGGACCGGATGGGACAACAGACGATGACGCCCCACATGATCGTTCGTCCGATTCAGCGGCCGCCGGCAGGGCAATGATCGTGAGGCTTGCAAGTGCTGCAAGGACAAGCATGGAGTTGCGCATGGTCTCGTATCCTTCTCAGCGCGGCCATGATTGGACGCGATGATGCCCTGATATGGACCCTTTGCTTGCTGTGGGCTGAGGACAACTGACAGCAAATTGAAAGCTGCGACGTGCGACATGCCTTGCCGATGAAAAGACAATGGAAGCGTTTGGCGGTGCTGGGTCTCGCGGGACTTGTCCTGGCCATGCCTATCGCTGCCCGTGCCGACGAGGACGATGACGGCGACCATGACCGGGCGCGGGATCTGTACGAACGCGGCGAAATCAAGGGCCTTGCCAATATACTGGACGTTGTCCGCGCCAAAGCTCCTGGCGATGTTGTTGCGGTCGATCTCATCCGCAAGGCCGACAGATGGGTCTACCGTTTTCAGGTCGTGGGTGCCGATGGCCGGCGAAAGACCGTCGACGTCGACGCCGGCGCCGGCGTCATCATGCGCGATGGGGAGGGTGACTGATGAAGATCCTCCTTGCCGAAGACGAGCTCCGTATCGCTGCCGATATCGCGACCGTCCTCAAGGCGTCCGGAATGGCGGTCGATGTTGTAAAGGATGGTGAATCCGCCTGGTTCGCGGGCGATGTCGAGAATTATGACGCCGCGATTCTGGATCTCGGATTGCCCAAGCTCGATGGTCTTACGGTCTTGAAACGTTGGCGGGCCAATGAGCGCAGGTTTCCGGTTCTCATCCTGACCGCAAGAGGCATGTGGACCGAACGCGTCGACGGGATCAATTCCGGTGCTGACGACTATCTTCCCAAGCCTTTCGAAATGGAAGAACTGCTCGCCCGGTTACGGGCAATCCTGCGTCGCTCGGCCGGCCAGGCGGCACCCGTGTTAAGGTCCGGGCCGCTGCTCTTGGACACACGCCAGATGCGCATTTCGCTACGCGGCATCCCCGTTCCGCTTTCGCCGCTGGAATACCGGCTCCTGGCGTTTCTGATGCACCACGCCGGCCGGGTGGTGGCGCCGACCGAACTTGCCGAGCATTTGTACGATTCAGGCAACGACCGCGATCCGAACACGATCGAGGTTATCGTTGCGCGCCTGCGTCGCAAGCTCGGGAGCGACGTCATCGAAACGAGGCGCGGATTCGGGTATCTGATGCCCGACGAATCCCGCTGATGGGCAATTCGATCCGCTTCCGGCTGTGGTTGGCGGCAACGATCTCGATTCTTGTCGCACTCGCTATCGCCGGCGCCGGCTTGCGCTATCTGTTCGAACTCCACGTCGAGCGGCGCGTCGTGGGCGAGCTCACGGTCGACCTCAACGAACTGATCGGCGCAACGACCTTCACAAGCGATGGCCGCCTTGTCGTGGCCCCAGTGCTGACCGACCCGCGGTTTGCCAATCCACTCTCCGGGTACTACTGGCAGGTGGAAGACATCGCCACCGGCAGCCTCGAGCGTTCGCGATCCTTATGGGACGCTAAGCTTCTCCTGGCTGCCCAGAGCGAAACTGGTGGCCTGCGAACGGTCGAGGAGTTCACGGGCCCGGGCGGAGAACTCAGCATTGCGGTCGAGCGTACGGTCATCGATGCCGGAGGTCGGTCCTTTCGCGCCGTCGTGGCGGAAGATCATCGAACCGTTGAGGTGTCTGTAAGCGAATATGTTCGCGACCTTGCTCCGGCTCTCCTGATGCTCGCTGCAGTTCTCATGGCCGCGTTTTTCATCCAGATCACCATCGGCCTTGCACCGCTGGAGACCTTGCGGGTCGCCGTCAAAAACGTGATTGCGCAGCGATCAGCACGGCTCGATGTGGTGGCACCAAGCGAGGTGCAGCCGCTCGCGGACGAAATTAATCGTCTTCTCGATGCCCAGGAGAAGGCGCTTGCGCGAGCCCGCTCGCGCGCCACCGATCTGGCGCATGGCCTCAAGACACCGCTGCAAGTGCTGTCGGCCGACATCCGGGCCTTGCGCAAGAAAGGTGAGACGGATCTGGCTGACGAGATCGAGAAAAGCGCCGGAGCGATCCGGCGCCATGTCGAGCGGGAGCTCGCGCGCGCCCGCCTCGCACCCGGCGTTTCCGGCAAGGCATCCTGCCTTGTGTCGGACGTGGCGGCTGGCGTCATTGCCGTCGTCAAACGGACACCAAGCGGCAAGCAGCTTTCGTTCAAGCTGGATGTCGCGGAAGATCTGACGGCGCCAATCGACGAAGGCGACTTGTCGGAAGTTCTCGGCAATCTGGTCGAGAATGCCGCGCGCTATGCAAAATTGTCAGTTCGTGTCGGTGCCTCCACTGCCTGGGACGAGGTGACCGTCAGTGTTGCTGATGATGGCCCAGGTATACCGGATGCTGATCGGAAGTCCGCACTCTCGCGCGGGGTCCAGCTCGACAGCAAGGGCGGCAGCAGGGGTCTTGGCCTGGCCATCGTTTCCGACATCGTCGAAGCCTATGGTGGACGCCTTGCCATGGCCAACGCCGATCCGGGCCTGGTGGTGACCATTTCCTTGCCGCGACACAGTTGAGTGTGCTTCAGGCAAAACCCGGGAAATAGTCGACCTTTATCTTCGAGCGGCGAACGCCCATGGCCAACAGCTTCTGGCGCAGCGCCTTGACCATCGCCTGCGGGCCGGAAATGTAGAAGGTGCGCTCGAGGTAGTCGGGTATGGCCAGACGTATCAGGCGCTCGTCTATGTATCCGGGATATTGCCCGCGCTCGCTACCGCGCGCCACAGCGTGGATCGTCTTGATGCCAAGTTCCTGCCTGGCCGCGCCAAGCACGTCGCGATAAGCGATGTCTTGCTGGCCTTCGGTTCCGTAGAGGATGACGATCGGTCGCCGCTCATTGCGGTCGATGAGATATTGCAGCATCGAGCGGAACGGCGTGATGCCGATGCCTCCGGCCAGGAACGCGATCTTGGTTTCACATCGGGCGGGCAGCGTGAAGTTGCCGGCCAGTTGCGCGGCATGGATCGTGCTACCCGGCTTCATGGTCATCAGCTCGCGCTTGAAGGCACTTGATTGCGGATAGAACTTGACGCCGAGTCGGACTGTTTCCTCCGTCGGCGCCGAGGCGACTGTGAAATAGCGGCGGTTGCCGCGATTGTCGGCACGATCGATGCCAAGCGTCCATTCGAGATACTGGCCGGCCTCGAAGGCGAGCTTGCGCGGCGACCGGAAGACGAAGTCAAAGCTGTCGACGGCCGATTGTTCAATGCGTTCCAAGGTCAGCACGAAGCGTCCCTTGGGGCCTGCCGCATAGGCAAACAGGTTGCCGGCGAGCAAGGCCAGTTCGGGGGTGAAATAGAACGAGCCTATATGGACGTTGGGAGCGAACAGAAAGCCGACAATGGCGGCAAAGGCGATACGCGGCCAACGCATCGTCGGCGCGGTCAGCGGCTCGGTCAGCATCACGAATGCAAAGAACAGCAGCGGCGACGAACCCAGCGTCTCTGCAAGCGCGGTCCAGTACTGCGACGGGTCCGTGGTTGCCAGAATGGTCGCCAGCGCCACGAAAACGAAGGTCAAGACAAGGTCAAGCCGGCGCAGTTTCCGGACAATAAGCATGCCGCCAATGAGCACGAGCGGAAGCAATGGCAGATTGCCGCCCACCCACCACGTGGCTGGTTGGTCGAGCAGCAGCGCGGACAGCGCCACGCCCAGCGCAGCCGGGTTGAAAAGGTGCTTTCGGCCGATGGCGAAAATGAACTTGGATGAAATCGCCCAGACGGACGCGAATGCCACCGCCGCGATCCCCTTTATGTCCGTGACCGAAACCGGATCGAGGATAAGCGCCAGGATGAGTGCTGTGATGTAGACGGACTCGTTGTTGGCCGGGACTGCGAAGGCATGCGCAAAGACCTTGTTGGTGATCCAGCAGGCGGTCAGCGCAAGCGCCGTCGTGAAGGCAAGCGCAATCGGATCATGTGGCACCAGCTTGACGAAGCCGAGCACGAACGCTGCGCCGACCAGTGCCATCAGATAGTAGAGGACCAGCCTGTACATGGTCAGGTGATCGAGAAATCGGTCCATGGTCTTGATCATGGCAGGCAAAGGGCTCCGAACCCGGTTGTCGGCGTGGCGCGGCCATTGGCGTCGACGAGATAGCCCTCCAGGCCAGGCGCCTGCTCGATGAAGAGAATGCCGTCCCGCCCCATGGCGAACGCCGCGGTAGCGAAACGATCGGCTTCGAGCACATCGGCGCCGATGACGGTCAGGCTGACGATGTCCTGGATCCAACCGCCAATCCCATGTGGATTGTAGATGTGTTGACCGCGGACATAGGTGCCGGAGGTTGCGACACCGCGACCGCGGGGATAGACGATCTTTACGATCTCGTCCGGGTTGAAGGGATTGCGGATACCGATGCTCCAGTCATGACCCAAAGCATTCTTGCCGCAAGACTGGATATCCCCGCCGGCCTCGATAAAGAAATCGCTGATGCCGGCCCGTTGAACGATCCCGGCCGCATTGCGAATTGCCCAGCCCTTGACGATGCCGGAAGGATCGAGCGACCCGTCGGGTTTACGAATATCGAAGTATCCATCCGTCTCGTCTTTCGTCTGTCTGGCGAGTGCGAGCACTTCCATCATCTCGCCACTCCAGTCGACGACCGGCACGTCGCCGCGGTTGATGGCCGTGATCTCGCTGTCGGCCCGGTATGTGCTGAAGCGCCGGTCGATGTGCTCGAAATAGCCGAATACCGCGTCGATCAGTTCACCGTTCGGCGCACCGCCGACGTCGACCGTAATGGGCATGCCCATCAGAATGCGCGTTTCACGCATTTTACTAGGACGACGCTTTCTTCAGCGCGCCGCGCAGCGACTGGATGAAGGCCCTGCTGGTTAGCGTCGCGCCCGAAATAATGTCGACACTGGCGCTTTGGGCGTTGATCGCCTCGTCGCGCAGCATCGGCAGCGCCTGCCTGTTGATGTTGATCGAGGTGCGGCGATCGGAGGGATATTTCAGTACTTTCAGCGCCGTAAGCTGCCCGCCCTGTACGAGGGCTTGAATCTGGATGATGCCGTAGTAGGCATCGGCGGGCGGGCCGGTGTAGACGCCGTCGGCATAGCCCTTTGCGGCCAGCTTCATGCCCACCTGCACGACACGTGCTGGCGCATCCCGATATGCCGGCCTCGGCTGCGGAACTGGTATGTAGACGGCGGGAGTTACGGCGAATGCAGGTGCTGACGACGCAGGATCGGAGACAGCCGGAGCCACTGGCTGAGGCGGTGGCGTTGGCGATGGTTGTGGTGCCACCGGAACCACGGTCTGCCTGACTGGATCATTTGGCCATTCAGCGGGCTTTGCTATCCCTGCCATCGTTTCGCGGGCAATCGGGAACCTTGTGCTGAACCGGGGATTGAGGGTTGCCGGCAAGGTCCGAAGCCCCGGCAAAGTCGCAGCGGATGACGACTCTTTTGGCTGCACGGAAGGCGCTTGGGCTGCGTCGGCCGGCAGCGCTTCGCCAAGCATATCGTTTGCCGGATCCTTGCCGGCCTGATCCCAGACATAAGCGCCGGAGGCGGCGATCACGAAAAGTGACAAGGCAATCTGTTTCATCGGAATTGTGTTTCCACGTTCAATCTTGCGGGGCGATGCATCTGGTCCGCTCGGATGCAATATCCCACGACCAAGCTGACAACTGGCTGTCAGCCGAGTTAAAGCTGCCAAGGCCCCGTGAAAGCTCCAAGGAGAAACGGGAAATTGCTTTGTCCCAGATCAAGACTGTCGCCTAGGCCGCAAGGTAGGACGGTCCCCTTAAGGGAGATTGTTGCCTATGACCGTTGCCAACGAGCCGACCGGATATACGGCAACGCAGATTGTATTGCATTGGGCGATCGCGGCGCTGATCGTCCTGCAGCTTTTGCTGGGAGAGGACATTAAGCCAGCTTATCGGGCATTCTCGCGCGGCACCGAACCAGCGGCTGGCGACATCTTCAACGCCAACATTCACGTCTATGTCGGCTTGACCGTCCTGGTGCTGGCGGTCTGGCGCCTTGCCATCCGCTTGCAGCGTGGCGTCCCCGTTGCCCCGGAAGAAGAAAGCGTCGCTTTGAAGCGGATCGCGACGGCAACCCACTTCATGCTTTACGTGTTCATTTTCGGCATGCCGATAACCGGAGCTTTGGTATGGTACTTCCGCCTTGCTGCCATGGGCGACATCCATGAACTGGCCAAGCCAGTTATCATCGTTGTCGTCTCCCTCCATGCGGCGGCCGCTCTATGGCAACATTTTTATGTAAAATCCGGCGTGCTCATCAGGATGCTGCGGCCGGCCGCCCGGCGTGCGCGGTGACATCATGAGCCGCCTGCATGCGGAAAACCATCTCGTATCGCGCATTGGCTGGCTGCGGGCCGCGGTGCTTGGCGCCAATGACGGCATTGTGTCGACGGCCAGCCTGATCGTTGGCGTGGCTGCAGCCAATGCCGCGGCCTCCAATGTTCTGGTGGCCGGTATAGCGGGTTTGGTAGCTGGCGCGATGTCGATGGCGGCCGGCGAGTATGTCTCGGTCAGTTCGCAGTCCGATACCGAACGAGCCGACCTTGCCCGCGAGAAAGGAGAGTTGGCCACGCAGCCAGACTTCGAGCGACTGGAACTTGCGGATATCTATGTCAAGCGGGGCGTGGAGCCAACGCTGGCATTGCAGGTCGCCGACCAGTTGATGGCCAAGGACGCGCTCGGCGCTCATGCTCGCGACGAACTCGGTATTTCGGAGGTGACGACGGCGAGACCGATCCAGGCGGCGCTGGCCTCGGCGGCTGCATTTTCGGTTGGCGCGGCCATGCCATTGGCGATGGTGCTTGTTTCACCTTCAGCCTGGCTTGCAGCAACCGTGTCTGTTGCCTCGCTCCTATTCCTGGCTGTGCTGGGTGCCATCGGCGCGAAAGCCGGCGGCGCCGATGTGATGAGGGCAACCCTTCGCGTCACATTCTGGGGTGCCCTGGCAATGGCGCTGACGGCCGGCATTGGCGCCGTGGTTGGTACCGCCATCTGATCTGGTCCGGCTTCGATCTCGGTAGATGCAACGAGCGCCTTTTCTTGCGCAAGAGAATCCGGCCCTTCAGGTGTCAGCGCTACGAAGTTGCGAAAGCGCAACGAAGGAAGCCAGAGCCGCATTTATGAAGACGCTTCGCAGATCGCGGAGACTTCATCGTGAAACAGCGCAGTTCGATCAACCCCGACATGGTCGTCGACGAAATCATGAGGAAATGGCCGGCAACGGTGGCGGTGATGTTGAGACACAACATGCTCTGCGTCGGCTGTCCGATCGGCACATTCCACACAGTGACTGAGGCGTGCCGGGAACATCAGATCGATGAGGACGACTTTCTCGTCGAACTCGAAGCGACTGTTCGAGGAGAATGGTGACGGTCAACCCTTGTCCCGGTTCTCGGCCAGAACCACAAGACGATGCGCATCCTTGACCGTGACCTTCTGGCGCCCGCTGAGGATTATTCCGTTGTCTTCCCACTTGCTCAGCAGCCGGCTGACCGTGTGCAGCGTCGTACCCGTCATCTCGGCGATGTCCTGCCTCGAGATCGGAAAATCGATTTCGATGCCGCTGTCGGTCTTACGGCCGGTCTGGTTCGCCAGCCGCAAAAGCGCATGCGCAACCCGCTGCTCCACCTGTTCCGTGGACATCTCGACTACCCGCGTCTGGGTCTCCTGCAGCCTGGTTCCAACCGTCTTGTATGTGGTTGCCCCAAACACCGGGAACCGGCGCGCCAGTTCCGCCCATTGAGAATTGGCCCAGGCCAGCACCACGCAATCCACCGCCGCGACAGCGGTGGCGGGGTAGGTCGTCCGGCCCAGCGCTGCGGCGACGCCAAAGATCTCGCCTTCGCTGATGTATCTCGCGATGACCTGCTGTCCGTCCGGCGTGGTGCGGACCACCCGAATGTGCCCGGCGATCAGCACGAAGAAGGAATTGGCCTCGGCTTCCTGCTCGAAGATCGTTGAGTCCTTGGCATAGCGTGACGATCGAGCACTTCTGAGAAGCTCGCTTTGCTCTTCGGGCGTCATCCCTTGAAAGAGGGGCAGCCGCGATATCAGCGATCGGTCCAGCGCAACCAAGCGAATTTCCTCACGGCCTTTCCGCATCAATCGTGCGGCAACCCTTTCTTATCCCGAGTTTGCGCCAGCGCAAATTGTCCACTGCCACATCAGGCTAAATGACATGGAACGGCGCAACGCCGCGAAGACGAAACAAAGGACAAATCGATGAAACTCTCCATCCTCGCTGCCGCAATCTCCCTCCTCGCGCTCGCCGGCGGTGCAAGTGCGGAAGAGCACGTGGTGCAAATGCTCAACAAGGGCGAAAAGGGCGCCATGGTTTTCCAGCCGGCCTTCGTCAAGGCGGCACCTGGCGACACCGTCAAGTTCGTCCCGACCGACAAGACCCACGACGCCGAGTCGATAAAGGGCATGCTTCCGGATGGCGCTGAGCCTTTCAAGGGCAAGCCCAGCGAGGAAATCACCGTTACGCTGACGAAGGAGGGCGTTTACGGCGTCAAATGCGCGCCCCACTACGGCATGGGGATGGTCGCGCTGATCGTTGTCGGCAAGCCGGTCAATCTCGATGCCGCCAAGGCGGTCAAGCATCCTGGCAAGGCAAAAACGGTGTTCGCCGACCTGTTCACCCAGGTTCCGGCCAACTGACCACCATACAGTCTGCCTGCCGTAAGGGGGCGGGGCGCGGGCCGGACGGACCGAGGGCGGCGGTTCATCCGGCCCTTTTCATTTGAGGATTCAGTCATGGCAGTTTCACGCCTGCGGAGCTATTCCGGTCCCGCGGTTCTCTCCTATGGATTCAGGCCCTTCTTCCTCCTCGGGTCGCTGTATGCCGCGCTCTCCATTCTGCTCTGGCTGCCGATGTATGCAGGCGAGCTTGTTGCCCACAGTGTGTTTGTCCCGGTCGACTGGCATATCCACGAGATGCTGTTCGGCTATCTGCCGGCGATCGTTACCGGGTTCCTGCTGACCGCCATCCCGAACTGGACGGGCCGGCTGCCCGTGCGGGGACCGCCGTTGCTGGCGCTGGTTGTCCTGTGGCTTGCCGGCCGCGCCGCTGTCTTCTTCTCGGCGGATATCGGCTGGCCAGCCGCCGCCGTGATCGATGGCGCTTTTCTGCTCGCGGTCGCTGCGGCGGCGGCACGCGAAATCGTCGCGGGACGGAACTGGCGCAATCTCAAGGTGCTGCTGCCGCTTGCCGTCCTGGCTGGCGCTAATGGCGCGTTCCACATCGAGGCGCACCTTCAAGGCACATCCGACATCAGCCGCAGGCTCGGTATGGCTGCGACGATCATGCTCATCTCGCTGATCGGTGGGCGCATCATTCCGAGCTTCACGCGCAACTGGCTCGTCCGCGAAAATCCTGGCAGGCTGCCTGCGCCGTTTGACCGTTTTGACGTCGTCTCGATAGCCATCTCAGTGATCGCTCTCGGAGCATGGACGTTCGCCCCCGATAACAATGCCTCAGGAATGCTTATGGCTGTCGCCGCGATCTGCCAGGCGTGGCGTCTGTCGCGCTGGGCTGGCGAGCGCACATTGCGCGATCCGCTCGTGCTCGTACTCCATCTTGCATATGCCTTTGTGCCGGTCGGTCTCACCCTTGTCTCGGCGTCGGTCTTCTTCCCCGATGCCGTACCAGCGGCGGCGGGATTTCACGCGCTCGGAACGGGTGCGGTCGGCGCGATGACGCTTGCCGTGATGACCCGCGCAACGCTCGGGCACACCGGGCGAGAGCTCAAGGCTGGAAGAGGCGCCTCGTTCATCTTCGTAGCCGTCCTTCTCGCGGGATCATTGAGAATCCTGGCCGCCTTCGTCCCCTCTGGGCTGGTGATCGACATTGCCGGTGCCGCCTGGGTGGCGGCATTTTCCGGCTTCATTCTGGTCTACGGCAACGCATTGATGACGCCAAAGGCGCGGTGAGCCGGCGGGGAGAGCCGGCGACCGTCGAAATGCGAATGCAGCAGCCGCTTCAGATTTGTCAGGCAATGCCGAGGTAACCGATGACGCGGTTCACCCACCCCCGATGGTCCCGGACCAGCCTGAATCCCAGATTGTCCGGAGGCGTGCCAACGGCACAGCCGCCGCTCTTTCCGTCGCTAACGAAGTTCGACATATAGGCTCTGTGAAGTCCTTCAAGGACGTGGACGCCGCAATTGTCGACCGAACTTGCAACACCGCTCCCATCGGGAGCCAACGTGGTGCGGATATAGCAAGTCGAGGTCCACTCCCAGACGTTGCCGGAAAAGTCGGCGAGGCCCAGGGAATTCATACCAAAAGAGCCGCGGCTCCTGGGCAACGGGTCCGGTTTGCGATTGAGGTCCACCTCGGCCCTATAGCTGGTGAGCCAACGCCTGGCGGGGTTGCTGGCGTCGTTTTCGACGCCCTCGAATTCGCCGGCGAACCGCTCCGCCGCGGCAAACGCCCATTCTTCGTCGGATGGCAGCCGCCATTTGTCGCCGGTCACGTCCGAATACCACCGGGCGTAGGCATTGGCATCGAGATAGCTCACACCGGTCACGGGCGCGCTGACTGGGATCGTGCGCATTTCCTGTGGCGGTGGGCAGCTGCCAGCCGCGGCACAGGCCGCATAGTCGGCCGCGCTAACTTGATAGGTCATGATTTCAAGAGGGGTGTTGAACTGTCGCTTGAGGCGGGGATTGGCTTGCGGGCGTCCATCCTTGAGGAACTCGCCCGGCGTCGGATAGGTGATCGAACCGGAAAGCAAGACAACCGTCATAGCGGTGGGGTGGGGTTGTCGATCCCCGAAGACCGCCGGTATCGAGAGCCCTACCGGAATAGCAGCGGCGGCCAGGGTGACTGAGGCAACCTTCAAGATGTAAGGAGACATGGCTTTTGTCCATACCCGGACAGCGACGCTGTCCGGGGTAAATTGGAGTGCCGTCAGTTGGTGGCGATGGGTTTCGGCGCCTCGACCTGCGTCATCAAATCATCATTCCACTCGCCCTCGACCATGAAGTGAGCGGTCGCCCCGAGTTCCACGGCCTCGATCAGATTGTGATTAACGTAGGCGTAGACGCCGGGCTGCAGGAACGTATAGAGCGCGGATCCGGCGGAGCCGCCACGAATGAACCAGGTTTCCAGATCCTTGGCCGGCGGGTTGGCGAATTTGCCCTGTTCCCAGACATAGTCGCCGTGACCGCCGATCAGATGCGGCCGCGTATCGCGGTTGGCCTGCGAATGCACGATCAGCACGGTCTCGCCGACCTTCGCCTTCATGGCGTTGTCGCCGGTCAGCGAACCGACCTTGCCGTTGAACACGACATGCGTCGGGATCAGCCCGCGCATGACCTTGACGATGTCGTCGTAACCGTCGCCCGCCGACTCGTAGCTCTTGTAATTGCCCTTCTCGTCGCGCGGAATGTAGAAGTCGCTTTCGCCGATGTAGAAAATCTTGTCGTATTTGACCGGCTTGCCCTTGTCGTTCCTGAGGCCGTCGCGCGGCAGCACCATGATGGCGCCGTTCATGCCGGAGACGACATGCCACGGGATCATCGGTCCGCCGGGGGCACAGTGATAGACGAACGTTCCCGTTCGGGTGGCCTTGAAGCGCAGCGTCACCTGTTCGCCGGGATTGATCAAGGTGAGGGCGCCGCCGCCGAGCGCACCGGTCGCGGCATGGAAGTCGATGTTGTGGGCAAGGGAGTTGGTATCAGGATTGATGAGCGTCAGTTCGACATAATCGTCCTGGTGCACGACCATCAGCGGGCCCGGGATCGAGCCGTTGTAAGTCATTGCATTGAGCTGCGTCCCGTCGGCGTCGATGACCATCGGTTTTTCCTCGATCGTCATGGTGAATTCGACGATCTTCGGTCCGCCCTTGGCCACCTGGTCGTGCGGATGCACAAAAGGCGGTGCCAAGAGCTTGATCTTTTCGCGGGGAAGCCCTCGAATGTCGGCCTTCGTCACCGTTGCCGAAAATGCGGGCAGTGCGGCCACGGCGGCGGCACCAATCACCGCTCCGAAAAGGGTTTCGCGTCGCGTGATCATATCAATCTCCTATCTCTACCGTTGCGGATGAGCAGAAGGTAACTGACCTGACGCAGCGTTTCTTTGCGCTGGCGCAAATTGCTGAGTGTTAATCGGAGCAACAACAGCCCTCGGACTGCGGCAATCTTGTGCGCCAAGTTTGAGATGCCGCAGTTTGGTGTCGAGGTTTTCTGCAAGCGTCCGCAGCCATTGGCTCCCTGAAGAACAGCGGCCGCCATTGCCTTTACAGAAGATCAGAATTCGCTCGGTGGCCAAGCCCAGCAGAAAAAGGCCGCGGCCATCGCATTTCCGTCAGGACGGGCGTCGTCGTTGCCGACAGCGTGCTCGGCAAGTATGAAGTGCTGCTCTACGCCGAAGGAACTCGCCATCGGCGTCACTGTGAAGGAGGTGCGAAAAGAGAACAGAACCCATCAGGGGCTCTGCTTTGCGTCCCCGCTTTTCCGCAGCTACGAAACCATCATCACCGAGAACGTATCTGTACGAAGGACGAGGCTGTCCTTGACGTGTACGACCCCCGCAACGTTCTCCGCCGCAACGATCGCAGCTGTCCGTTGACGCTCGTCAACAATCGCCCCCGTCAGTTCGACGACGCCATCGATGACCCTAACTTCAATCAAGTCACCACCACTCCACGATTGTCCTTGCAGTTCGGTAAGTATCGCCTTGCGGATCAGGTCGTCATCGGGTGAAGTTGTACCCTGTTTCGGCAGTGCGCGGATCAGGACAGGCAGCAAATCAGTTCGCGTGATGATGCCGACGACCCTTTCCCGATCGACAATCGGGACATTGTTGATGCGATGCTGCATCATCAAGGTCACAATCTGTGCAATCGAGGCGCTTGGAGCCGCCGAAATGACGGCTGTGTTCATCACCTCATGGACGATCCGTCCGTTCGAGCGCACATAGTCATCGGCGATTGTGCCCGGGCCAAGATCAAACTCCAGCCAGCGTGGACGCACACGCTGAGTCCCAAGTTCTTGTCGGCGCAAGAAATCGCTTTTGCTTACAATGCCAACCAAGGCACCGTCGCGGTCTGTTACCGGGAGGCAGCTGACTTTGTTTGAAAGCATGAGTTCGGCCGCTTCGGCGATCGTCGCGTTCGCATCCGTCGTGATGACTGGCTTCGTCATAATGGCTTCGGCTTGCATCCTCACCCTCCTGATTTTTCGTCGGACGACGATGGGACATCCCGACCCGCGGCGCTTTGATCTGAGTCACTTGGAACGAGTGGCATTCTCCGCGCCTTCGTCGCTGTCGATGAGAATGCGCTCCGCCGCGCCATCGAGATCCTCGTACTGGCCGCTTCTCAACGCCCAAAGGAAGCCGGAGAGGCCGAGTGCGCCAAGGAATAGCGCTACGGGGATGAGGTAGACGAGCGTCGTCATGAGGATTGGGCCAATTCGTTGATTTCGGATCGTTTGGAGGGCCGAACCTCTTTCGCCAGCGAACCTGGCATGGAACTCCGCAAACGCATTGCATTGCCAATGACAAGCAGCGATGACGCCGACATGGCAATCGCCGCTATCAATGGCGTGACTTGCCCGAGAATGGCGATCGGCACAGCGACAGCATTGTAGACGATGGCGATGGCGATGTTCTGGCGGATCAGGTTTCCCGCATTGCGCGAGACGTTCATCGCCAGAGGAACGGCAAGAAGGCTTTCGCGCAGGAACACGAAGTCGGCTGCGTTGCGGCCAATGTCGGCGGCCGTGGCGGGTGCGATCGAGACATGCGCGGCGCTCAGCGCCGGCGTGTCGTTGAGCCCGTCGCCAACCATTAGAACCTTGTGCCCGTCTCTCGACAGGCTCTCAATGCGTTCAACCTTGCCGGATGGCAGCAGGCAGGGAACGAAGTCATCGACACTCAACACGTCCGCAACCTCGGCGCAGGCTTTCGCGGTATCGCCCGACAGCATTTCCACCCGCATACCAGCGTTGTGCAGCTGGTCGATGGCTACCTTGGTATCGACGCGCAGCGCATCCTCGAAAACAAAGGACGCGACAATCATCCCGTTTTTCGTCAGGACTGTTCCGCCGTAGCCATGCTTGCCTTCGCGGCCAGTTCGAGCCTTCCAGCCAGCCCATCCGCGTCTGCCCAGCCGCCAGATGCTACCGGCGGCGGTGGCTTCGATCCCGAAACCCGGGTGCTCGGTCACAGCATCGAATTTGTGCTGGCTGCTGCTGACGGCAAAGCCGGAAATGGCCTTTGAGTATGGATGACGCGAATGCGCGGCCAGGTCGGCAGCGATTGCCAGCATGGCGGCATCGATCGACGACGCATTGACGAGCCGTGGCTGTCCTAGCGTGAGCGTCCCGGTCTTGTCGAACACCGCCATGTCGACTGCCGCCAGGCGCTCCATGGCCGACCCATCCTTGACCATGATGCCGTGCTCGAACAGGCGCCGTGCGGCGACCACCTGGACGATTGGAACGGCGAGGCCAAGCGCGCAGGGGCACGTGATGATGAGAACAGCGATGGCGATCGTCATCGCCCGGTGCCAGTCGCCGGTCGCCACCATCCAGCCAAGGAATGTCACGAAGGCGGTGAGATGAACCACAGGAGCATAAAGCGCTGAAACGCGGTCGGCGATCCGGCGGTAATGTGCGCGACCGCCCTCGGCGGCCTCCATCAGCCGAACCATCTCCGCCAAGAACGAATCCTTCGCGGCGGCAGTCGCCTCTATCGTCAGCGAGCCGGTAAGGTTGAGGACACCGGCCTGCACGGTATCTTCTGGCGCCACGCTTCTGGGCGTGCTCTCGCCGGAGACCAGGGAGCAGTCGACGTCCGATGTTCCACGCGCAATCTTGCCGTCGACGGGGATTCTTTCGCCGGCTGCAATGAGCAGCTGCATCTCTGGTTCGATCTCGCCAACCGGCAAATAGTCCCGTGCGCCGTCGCCGCGCAGCACCATGGCGCCACGCGCGGCCAACTGTGACAGACTCTTCACCGCGGTCCGAGCGCGTTCGCGCATCACGTGATCGAGCGTGCGCCCGATCAGGAGGAAGAACAGCAGCGATACCGACGCGTCGAAATAGGCGTGGTCGCCATGGGTGATCGTCTCATAGAGGCTCATGGCGTAGGCCAGCGAGACGCCGACTGCGATCGGCACGTCCATGTTCATGCGGCCGTGGCGCAGCGCATTCCACGCCGACCTGAAGAAGATACCGCCGGCGAAGGCGAGGGCGGGAATGGCGATCAGTGCCGAGACCCAGTGGAACAGGTCGCGCGTCGCGCCGTCGGCGCCGGACCAGACCGATACCGAGAGCAGCATGATGTTGCCCGCCGCAAAGCCGGCAACGGCGACGGCGCGTATGAGCTCGGATAGCGTCTTGTCCTTCGCATCGGTGTCGGCTTCGAACAGATGTGCCTGGTAGCCCAGGCGCCCGAGCACCGCGACCAATGGTGGAACCTCGCCGCCGCGCCACTGGACCGAGACCCGCTTCGTTGACAGGTTGACGCGCGCGGCCTCAACGCGGTCGAGCTTTCCCAAAGCCGTCTCGATCGTCTGGATGCAGGCGCCGCAGTGAACCATCGGTACCGAAAGGTCGGTCTGGTGAAGATCATCGCCAAGCGATCGGCTCGCCAGCCTGACCTCCTGGCTTGACGGCAGGATTGAAGCGGGGCCGACCAGATCCAGCGCCATTTCAGCGCCCGGCGCACAACAGCTCATTGCAGCGCTCCATGGGAAATCATGACCCTGTGGACTTCGCGGTAGGGCTCTGCCAGACCCGCGTCCGCGTCGACTTCGACGATCCAGACACCGTCCTTCGGCATGTGCTGCGCAGCAAACTCCTCGCCCGAGGCGAGGGCGAGCGTGACGGCCTTATCCTCATTCTCGTAGGCGGGATGGCGAAACAGCACCTTTACGCCATGCAAGAGAACCGGCTTGCCGGCGGCGTCGGTGAGGCTATAGCGGACTTCGCCCCAGGCGATGGTCAGCTTGCCGGTCCAGCCGAGGGCTGCCTGCGCGCGCCCTTCCTCGGCCTTCTTGTTGAACTGCTGGCTCGCCACATAGGTGTTTTCGACGACAAGGCCGGTCCAGCTTGTGTTGGCGAGCGTCGCCATTGTCAAATTGACCGCGATCACCACCCCGAAGAAGGCAAGGATGATGGCCAACATGTGCCTGCCGGTGAATTCGCGGGATTTGTGAGCGTTGGCGGTCATCTGGCGATCTCCGGCGCGTTGAAGGTTGCGGTGTATTCGTCCGCCTCGAAGCTCGCCTTGTCCTCGACACGGAACGTGAAGGTTTGCGCTGTGCCGTGGATTTGATCGGCGGGCTGGCGCACGAAGACCTTCAGCATTTTCAGGCGGTCGGGTTCGACCGGAATGGCGAAAGAGCGGCCTGCCTGAACGTCGTCGCCGACCACGCTCATTTCAGCCCCTTGCAAGCCTTGCATCGTGACGATGATCGTCCTTGGCTCGGGGATCATGTTGAGCAGCTTGACGGTATAGCCGTTGCGGATCGAACCGTCGGACAGCGTCACGAACTGCGGATTGCGGTCATGCAGCACGTTCACTTCGAGCCGGTCGCGCGTCAGCAGCGAATAGAGCAGGCCCAGGCCGATCAGCGACCACATACCCATGTAGACATAGGTGCGCGGCCGAAAGATCTTGCGGATATGGAAATGCGCCACCTTGTCGGAGAACAGGCCATCAGCCGCCCTGACCAGCGACGGATTGACCGAACTCGCACCGCCTGCGGTCGCCAGCATCATGTTGGCGTTGTAGTCGGAGAGCGTGGCGTAGGAAATCAACCCGCGCTCCTTGCCGAGCTTGTCCATGACGCCGTCACAGGCGTCGATGCAAAGCGCGCAGGTGATGCATTCGAGCTGCTGGCCATCGCGAATGTCGATCCCCATCGGACAGACAGCGACACAGGCATTGCAGTCGACGCAGTCGCCGACGGGCTGCCCTGCGGCAAGAACCTTCTTGGCGTGACGTGAGCGCGGTTCGCCCCGCCAGTCATTGTAGGTGACGGTGAGCGAACTTTCGTCGAGCATGGCTGCCTGGATGCGCGGCCATGGGCACATATAGGTGCAGACCTGCTCGCGCATCAGCCCGCCGAACGTATAGGTCGTCGCCGTCAGCACGGCGACGGTAATGTAGGCGACAGGTGCCGCAGCGCCGGTGAAGAGCTCGCCGACCAGCGTCGGCGCATCGGCGAAATAGAAGATCCAGGCGCCGCCGGTCAGCGCACCTATGACCAGCCAGATGGCGTGTTTCGACACCCGCAGCACCAGCTTGCGGGCGGTCCAGGGCCCGGCATCGAGCTTGATACGAGCATTGCGATCGCCTTCGATGGCCCGCTCCACGACCAGGAACAGATCGACCCATACGGTCTGCGGGCATGTATAGCCGCACCAGGCACGGCCGACAGTCGACGTGATGAGGAAAAGACCGACGCCGGCCATCACCAGAAGTCCGGCCACATAGTAGAATTCCTGCGGCCATATCTCGATGAAGAAGAAATAGAAGCGCCGGTTTGTGAGATCGAGCAGTACCGCCTGGTCCGGAGCAAACGGGCCCCGATCCCATCGCAACCACGGCGTCAAATAGTAGATGCTGAGCGTGATCGCCATCACCAGCCATTTGAACCGGCGAAAGCTTCCCGAGGCCCGCTTTGGGAAGATCTTCTTGCGCGCGGCATACATTGGCTGGCGCACTTTGGCGGAGTTGACCGCCTCGGCTTCGAGCCGTTCTACCTGCGTATTGTCCAGCACTGGTTTCTCCGTCGTGCAGCTTGTGATTTCGCCGGGCAAGTGACCTTGCTGGATGCAGGGAGGTGCGCGAAATACAGCGTCGAACGGATTGTGCCGCCGACTGGATTTCACCGCGTTGATGCAGGTCAATCGCCTGGACCACGGAAACAAATCGAGGCCCGGCAGAGCCGGGCCTCGTCGCTTGGGCGGTGAAGGGCAGGGAATAGGCCCCCGTTCCTATTCCCCACCGCCTAGCGAATGGACGTAGACCGCCAGTTCCTTGACCTTGGTTTCGCCAAGGCGGCCGACCCATGCCGGCATCACGCCCTGTTTCGGCGCACGGACCTGGGCGGCGATTGCTGTTTCGCCTGACCCATAGAGCCAGATCGCATCGGTCAGATCGGGGGCGCCGAGCTCCTTGTTGCCCTTTGCATTGTCGCCGTGGCAAGCCACGCAATTTTCGGCAAAGACCATGGTTCCGGGTTCGACCAATGCTTGATCGCTGACCGTGCCCGACAGACTGGCGACGTAGGCGCTGACCTGTTTGATCTGGTCGGCGGTGATGATGTCGCCAAAGGCGGGCATTTCCGACAGGCGCGTATCCGGATCGGACGCGAAGCGGATGCCATGCGTGATCGTCTGCTGAATCTGCTCGGCCTTGCCGCCCCACAGCCAGTCGTCGTCATTGAGGTTGGGAAAGCCCTTGGAGCCCTGGGCGCCGGAGCCATGACATTGTACGCAATTGACCTTGAAAGCGGCGCCACCGGCAGCGACCGCGAATTCGCGCAACGCATCGTCGGCGGCAATCTCCGAGACGTTTTTCGATTCTACCGCAGTGACATATTTGCCCTTCGCAACTTCGGCCGCCGCAAGCTCGTTCCCGACATCGTTGCGGCTCGAATAGCCGAGCACACCCTTGGTTGCCGAGTGCAGGAGAGGCCATGCCGGATAGGCAATGGTGTAGCCGATCGCCCAGACTATGGTGATGTAGAACGTCCATACCCACCAGCGCGGTAGTGGGTTGTTGAGCTCCCTGATGCCGTCCCACTCATGGCCGGTGGTCGAAACACCAGAGATTTCATCGATGTGCTCGTCGCTCATGATCACTCGTCCTCAAGGGGAATCCGGGCAGCTTCGTCGGCGAGCTTGCGGCTGCCAGGGCGAAGCGCAAAGGCGATAGCGCCAACGAAGAAAAGCGCCATCGCGACCAAACCCCAGCTGTCGGCAAACTCTCGCATCAGATTGTAATCCATTGATAAAACTCCTCAGCGGTAGCCGGCGGCTTCGTCGTAATTCTTGAAATCGACCAGCGTCCCGAGCATCTGCAGGTAGGCGACGAGGGCATCCATCTCGGTCACCTGTTGCGGGTTGCCGTCGAAGTCACCGACCTTGGCTTTCGGGTAGCGGGCCTCGAGGCCGGATGTGTCGGCGTTAGGATCGGCCTGCGCCATTAAATCCGCATTGGCGTGCGCGATCATGTCATCGCTATAGGGAACGCCGACCCGCCGGTTGGCGACCAGATGCGTCGAGAAGTCCTTCACGTCGATCGGCGCGTCTTTCAGGAACGCGTAGCTTGGCATGATCGATTCCGGCACAACCGAACGAGGATCCGTGAGGTGCTCGACGTGCCATACATTCGAGTAGCGGTCGCCAACGCGGGCAAGGTCCGGTCCGGTGCGCTTCGATCCCCATTGGAACGGATGATCGTACATCGACTCGGCCGCCAGGCTGTAGTGACCATAGCGCTCGACTTCGTCGCGGAACGGCCGGATCATCTGGCTGTGGCAGAGGTAGCAACCCTCGCGCACATAGATGTTGCGCCCGACAAGCTCGAGCGGCGAGTAGGGGCGCATGCCTTCGACCTTCTCGATCGTGTTGTCGAGATAGAAAAGCGGTGCGATCTCGACGATGCCGCCTACGGTCACCACAAGAAGGGAGCCGACGAGAAGAAGCGTGGCGTTCTTCTCGATGAGTGCGTGTCTGTCCATCAAGCCCATTTTCTGGCTCCTTATTCGGCAGGCTGAAGGGCAGGAACGGAGCCAGGCATCGGCTCCTCCTCGCGCTGGTATCCGAGAATGGTCATGCCGATATTCCAGGCCATGATCAGGGTGCCGGTGAGGTACATGGCTCCGCCGATGGCGCGCATGACATAGTAGGGGTGCATGGCGGCGACGGTTTCGGCGAAGGAGTAGACCAGGAAGCCCTGCTCGTCGTATTCGCGCCACATCAGGCCCTGCATGATGCCCGACACCCACATGACAGCGGCGTAGACAACGATGCCGAGCGTCGCCAGCCAGAAGTGCCAGGTGACGAGCCTGAGCGAATAGAGCCGTTCACGATTCCACAGCTTCGGCACCATGAAGTAGATTGCGCCGAACGAGATCATGCCGACCCAGCCGAGCGCGCCGGAATGGACGTGGCCGATGGTCCAGTCGGTATAGTGCGACAGGGAGTTGACCGTCTTGATCGACATCATCGGGCCTTCGAAGGTGGACATGCCGTAGAAGGCGATGGCCATCACCATCATGCGGATGATCGGATCGGTGCGGAGCTTGTCCCAGGCGCCCGACAGCGTCATCAGGCCGTTGATCATGCCGCCCCAGGACGGCATCCAGAGCATGATTGAGAACACCATGCCGAGCGTCTGCGCCCAGTCGGGCAGGGCGGTGTAGTGCAGGTGATGGGGCCCGGCCCAGATGTAGAGAAAGATGATCGCCCAGAAATGGACGATCGACAGGCGGTAGGAATAGACCGGCCGGTTTGCCTGCTTGGGTACGAAATAATACATCATGCCGAGGAAGCCGGCGGTCAGGAAGAAGCCGACGGCATTGTGGCCGTACCACCATTGCGTCAGGGCGTCCTGGACGCCGGAAAAGGCAGAGTAACTTTTGGAGCCGAGGAAGGAAGCCGGCATCGACAGGTTGTTGATCACATGCAGCATCGCGATGGTCACGATGAAGGAGAGGTAGAACCAGTTCGCGACGTAGATATGCGGTTCCTTGCGCTTCAGGATCGTGCCGAGGAACAAGACGAGATAGGCGACCCAGACGATCGTCAGCCAGATGTCCACATACCATTCGGGTTCCGCATATTCGCGGCTCTCGGTGATGCCGAGCAGGTAGCCGGTAGCGGCCATGACGATGAAGAGCTGGTAGCCCCAGAACACGAACCAGGCGAGATCGCCGCCGAACAGCCGGGCGCGGCAGGTTCTTTGCACGACGTATAATGACGTGCAAAGCAGCGCGTTGCCGCCGAAGGCGAAGACGACACCCGACGTATGCAGCGGCCGCAAACGGCCGAAATTGAACCAGGGCTGGATGTTGAGATCGGGGTAGGCGAGCTGCAGCGCGATGACGACGCCGACAAGCATGCCAACCACACCCCAGAACATGGTGGCGATGGCGCCGTAGCGGATTGGACCATCCATGTAAGCGGACGGATCGATCGAAGCGGGCACTTCGAAATTCGAGTTGCGGATGAGGATGGCGACAAAACCGAGCAGCACAAAAAACAGCACCCACATATGCTGCCGGAAAGGCTCGTCGACACCGAAGCCGGCGGCCACCAGGGCTGCAAATGTGAACAGGCCCAAAGCGAAGATTTGCGTGCCGAACTTCATGAGATGTCCCCGACTTCGGATTTCGATGGGCGGACGCCAATCCGCATGACACCAATTCAGCAGTCGCGTTGCCGCCGCCTTGATCCATGTCAAAGCCATTAGCGTTTGGATTGGGCAGCCTCAAACCGCAAACGATCAGGAGACTGTTATTGAACAGGGAGAGGGAGCCGGCATCGTCGCTGTTCGAAACAAGCCGCGCCAGTTCGATACTGTCAGGTCGATCTGACAGAGAAACGGTCCCGGCGGTGGTGATGAAGCGTGCGCATCTGGAAAAGCTGCAGCTGTGCGATGCCCTGGAAAGGATCGCCGACATCCTGCCCAAGGTCGATTGCCTGGCATGCCTGGCTGCAGCAAACGCGATAGTTCCGCTGTTGCGCAGCATTCATCAATACGAAGAGACGGTGATCTTTCCGGCCTACGAGGCTGCTTTAAGCGGCGGCGATGCTTCAACCCGACGATTGCGTGCCGAACACGTCGAGGACGAGTGCTTTGCCGGCGAGGTGACTGAAATCCTGCTGGCGATTGGCCATGGCGAGCCAGTCGAGAATGCCGAGGCCGTCGGCTTCATGCTGCGCGGCTTCTTCGAAAGCATGCGCCGGCATATCGCCTTTGAACGCGAGCACGTCTTGCCGATGATCGGCGTCGTCGATTGAGTCTAGACGCCAGAGCGTCGCTGCAGCCGGGCCAAGCTGTCGACTGTCACTTCCCTGTTATTCTCGACCCGGATCACGCCATCTGATCGCAGCCTGGTCAGCTGGCGGCTCACCGTCTCGATGGTCAGACCAAGGAAATCGGCGATATCGGCGCGGGTCAGCGGCAGATCGAAACGTGTCGACTGGGCGGCCGCGTCAAGCGTGGGATCGATGTTTTTGGCGATCATCAGGAGAAAGCTCGCCACCTTTTCCGAAGCGCTCTTCCGCCCCAGTGTCACCATCCAGTCGCGGGCTTCGTCGAGTTCGTTCAGCGCCTGCTTGAGCAGACGATGCTCAAGCTCCGGTGATTCCTTCATCATCCGTTCGATGGCCGCCTTTGGAAACGAGCACACGGAAACGGCGGTTGCGGCTTCGGCGTTGATCGCGCTTTCCACCTTGAAGGGCCTGCCCAGGAAATCGGGGGCGAACTGCAGGCCAACAATCTGCTGGCGCCCGTCAGAAAGGCTCTTAGTCAGCTTGATGACGCCAGAAAGCACGTTCGAATAGCTGTCGACGGTCTCGGCGTCGCCAATCAGTTCAACCCCTGGTTCAACATTATGCTTAGATGAGCTCTTGGCCAACTCCACCAATTGATCGGGATCGAGCGCGCCGCAAACGCCGCGGTGCCGTGCTTCGCACGATTGGCAAAGCACGGGAATGCCGGCGCTGTGAACATCCTGACGCACTGTCACCACGATCGCCCGAGAAATCCGAAAGTTCCACCAGGATATAGCATCGGTCCGAGAAAAAGCCTTGCGGCAGTTTGTCCGCGGCAAGACGGCATTGACCGAAATCAAGGCTTCCGGTGTCCAATGTAATCATTGTCGCGCCATGCAAAGTGGAGCGGATAGAGACATGCGGCCGGAATTGCTTGCCAGACTTGCTGAGAACGTGCCGCGCTATACGAGCTACCCGACCGCGCCGCATTTCCACCCCGGCGTCGGTGCCCTTGTCTATCGAAGCTGGCTGGACGCGCTTGAGAACGGCGATGAGATTTCACTCTATCTGCATATTCCCTACTGCGACAGGCTCTGCTGGTTCTGTGCCTGCCACACCAAGCAGACACGTCACTATGAACCCGTGACGGCCTATCTCCGCTCGTTGCATGCCGAGATCGCCACCATTGCCCGTATTGTCGGCGGCAAGGCCGGCGTGCGCGCCGTCCACTTCGGTGGCGGCTCTCCGACGATGCTGAAGCCCGAGGACATGGTGATGCTGGGTAAAGCATTGCGTGCGAACTTCGATTTCCTTCCGGACGCCAAGATCAGCGTCGAAATCGATCCCAATGATATGGATGATGGCCGGCTCGATGCGCTTGCCGAGATCGGCATGACCCGGGCGAGCCTCGGCGTCCAGGATTTTGACCCGAAGGTGCAAAAGGCAATTAACCGCGAGCAGAGCTTTTTGCAGACCAAAGCGGTGGTCGACGGCGTTCGTTCGCGCGGCGTCGAATCGGTCAATCTGGACCTGCTCTACGGCTTGCCACACCAAACCAGGGAGAGCGTCTCCTCCACCGTCGCGCAGGCGTTGACCCTGGAACCGGATCGGCTGGCATTGTTTGGCTACGCGCATGTGCCCTGGTTCAAGAAGCATCAGACGATGATCGACGAGGCATGGTTGCCGGGTCCGGCGGAGCGGTTTGCTCAATCACAGCTGGCCGCTTGTCTTATGCTGAACGCGGGATATGAAGCCGTCGGCTTCGACCATTTCGCCAAGCCCAACGATGCGTTGGCCGTAGCGGCCCGAACCGGCTGCCTGCGCCGCAATTTCCAAGGCTACACGGAGGATCGCTGCGAAACATTGATCGGCCTTGGCCCATCATCCATCAGTCAATTTCGCCAAGGCTATGCGCAGAACATGCCGTCGACCGCGGAGTATGGACGCATTGTCTCGGACGGTGGACTGGCGGCCGTCCGCGGTATCGCGCTTTCCGACGACGACGGCGTTCGCGGTTGGATCATCGAGAGGCTGATGTGTGATTTTGCCTTCTCGGCGATCGAACTGGTGGAGCGCTTTGGCGAAGCTGGCCAAAGGCTTCTGCTCAAGGCAAGTTCCACCGCCCTGCGTGACGCCGAGGGTTTGCTTGAACTTGATGGTGACCGCTTCGTCGTGCCGGCGGAAAGTCGCCCCTTTGTCAGAAGCGTCGCGGCGAAATTCGACAAATATCTCGAACCCGGCAAAGCCAGGCATTCGGTAGCGGTGTGAACATTGGCCCGGTCAGAAGTGTTCGCCAGCCTTGAACGGGCCGATGCGGGTGCCTGCCGCGATCAGATAGGCGGTCGACCAGCCGATGAGCAGGAACCCGTTCACACCCTCGAGCGCCGCCAGGACACGCCACGCGTGAGCGGGCACGATGTCGCCATAGCCAACAGTCGAAAAGGTAATGGTCGAAAAATAGAGTGCGGTCTCGAAGTCAACGAAGATATCAAGCAACCTATATAGCCCTGCCCAGAGCCAGACCTCCGCGGTGATGACGGCAAAGAGCCCCATGACCACGCTGATCATAGCGACGATACGGCTGCGGCGTCCATGCATACGAAACCGCGCGACCAAGTATCTCATGGCATGCGTGACGGCGATCAGGCCAAACGTGTGGATCAAGACCGTTAGACCTATGACGACGGTGCCGATGAGCAGATTGAGGATCATCGTCGGAAGGTAAACATCGATCCGGCGCCTTCCTTGCTCGAAGTCAAAACCGGCAAGTTTCGCCTATACGGCGCAGATCGTCGACCGGGTCAGGAACCGCTTCTCCCGTCCATTGTCGAGGGAGAACATACCGCCGCGACCAGGCACCACGTCGATGATAAGATCGGTATGCTTCCAGGCCTCGAATTGCGATGCCCCGATGTAGAACGGTGCGTCGCCGATGTGGCCAAGCAGCACGTCCCGGTCGCCGACGATGAAGTCAGCACGCGGATAGCACATGGGCGAAGAGCCGTCGCAGCATCCGCCGGACTGATGGAACAGCACCGGGCCATGATCGGCAACAATCTCCGCGATCAGTTCAAGGGCTGCCGGTGTCGCGGTGACTTTCGCATGCATGGTCTTTTCCGATTTCAAAATTATGGCTCGGCCCTGCCAGGGCCGAGCCATTGAGCCAAAGAGGCGATCAGAAGAAGCCGAGCTTCTTCGGGCTGTAGCTGACCAGCATGTTCTTGGTCTGCTGGTAGTGGTCGAGCATCATCTTGTGGGTCTCGCGGCCGATACCGGACTGCTTGTAGCCGCCGAAGGCCGCATGCGCGGGATAGGCGTGGTAGCAGTTGGTCCAGACGCGGCCGGCCTGGATGGCGCGGCCGAAGCGGTAGGCTCGGTTGCCGTCACGTGTCCAGATGCCGGCGCCGAGGCCGTAGAGCGTATCGTTGGCGATTTCCAGCGCCTCGGCGTCGTCTTTGAAGGTCGTGACCGAAACCACGGGCCCAAAGATCTCCTCCTGGAAAATGCGCATCTTGTTGTGACCCTTGAATACCGTGGGCTGGACGTAGTAGCCGCCCGCCAGATCACCAGGCAGGACATTGCGCGCGCCACCGGTCAGCAACTCGGCGCCTTCCTGGCGGCCGATGTCGATGTAGGAAAGGATCTTTTCCATCTGCTCGGACGAGGCCTGCGCACCGATCATCGTGGCCGGGTCGAGCGGATCCCCCTGCACGATCGCCTCGACCCGTTTGAGGGCACGCTCCATGAATCTGTCATAGATGGATTCATGGATGAGGGCGCGGCTTGGGCAGGTGCAGACTTCACCCTGGTTCAGCGCGAACATGACGAAGCCTTCGATCGCCTTGTCGAAGAAATCGTCGTCCTCGGCGACGACATCCTTGAAGAAGATGTTGGGCGACTTGCCGCCCAGTTCGAGCGTGACGGGAATGAGATTCTGGCTGGCATATTGCATGATCAGCCGGCCCGTGGTGGTCTCGCCGGTGAACGCAATCTTGGCAATGCGCGGTGAGGAGGCGAGCGGCTTGCCGGCCTCGAGGCCGAAGCCGTTGACGATGTTCAGCACGCCCGGCGGCAGCAGGTCGCCGACAAGGTCGGCCCACAGCATGATGGCGGCCGGCGTCTGCTCGGCAGGTTTCAGGATGACGCAGTTTCCAGCGGCAATTGCGGGAGCAAGCTTCCAGCATGCCATCAGCAGCGGAAAGTTCCACGGGATGATCTGACCGACCACGCCCAGCGGCTCATGGAAGTGATAGGCGACCGTATCGTCGTCGATTTGCGAAAGGCTGCCTTCCTGGCCACGCAGCGCGCCGGCGAAATAGCGAAAATGGTCAATGGCAAGCGGCAGGTCGGCCGCTGTCGTTTCGCGGATCGGCTTGCCGTTGTCCCAGGTTTCGGCGCGTGCCAGGAGATCGAGGTTTTCCTCCATGCGATCGGCGATGCGGTTGAGGATGAGCGACCGTTCGGCCACGCTGGTGCGTGCCCAGCCGTCCTTGGCGGCGTGTGCGGCGTCCAGGGCGGCCTCGATGTCCTGAGCGTCCGAGCGGGCCACCTCGCACAGCAATTGACCATTCACTGGCGAGAAGTTCTCGAAGTAGCGGCCGGAGCGTGGCTCGGTCCATTTGCCGCCAATGAAATTGCCATAGCGCCTGTCAAAGGGCGCCTTGACCGACCGTGAGAATTCAACCTTGTTCACATCTTCCTCCCAAAGCTGACGCCGCGGAATGCGACGCGTGGAGGAGATATGCTTGCGCAGGCGCCGATTGTCAGGCCGTCGAAACCATGTCGTTCGCGCGAGTGTCGCAGAACTGAGACAGTTGGGCCGGCAAATTCAGTGGGTGCGCCCTAGTTCGAAGCGTTTCAACTTGCGATGCAGTGTTGCCCGGCTGATTCCGAGCGCGTCGGCGGCCGCTGAAATGTTCCCTGAGGTTCGAGCCAAGGCTCTCTGAAGCGCAGCGCGCTCGGCCCGACCGAGGCTTCCTTCCACGCCTTCGGCACCGCTCAACACGTCCATGGCGGGCAGGCTTCTTGCCAGCGATTCCTGGGAGATGCCCAGCGCGATCCTTGCCGACCGTGTCGCTCCGACCACAAGATCGTCGGAGTCGACCGCGATGAGCCCGGCGAGCCCGCTACTCGTTTCCGGAAGCAGGAGAACACGGGCACTTTGGAATGCCCGGCGAAAGTTCTCCGCTTCGATCCGTCTTGCGGCGTCCGCGACGGCCACCGAGATCAGGTTGGTAAACGCTTCGGTGAGATCGGCGCGGCAAGACGACACGTCGAGCGCCGCTGTGAGATTGCCCTCATGATCGAAGATCGGTGCTGTCGTGCAACTCAGCAGAGTATTGCGTGCAAAGAAATGCTGATCGCGATGGATGGTCAGCGCTCGCCGCTCGGCGAGACATGTTCCGATGCCATTCGTGCCTTCGCTCTCTTCGCCCCAAACCGTGCCCGTCCACAGTCCCCAATCTTCGAAAGTCTGGTTGTCGGAGGCAGCGCCACGGCGATCCACCGGAACTCCGTCGAGGTCGGCCAGAAGCACGCAGCAGCCAACCCCGCCCACCGCAAGATAGAGCTTGTCGAGGCTGGACCGCGCCGCCATTTGCAGCGGCTCGATCCTCTGCCTGGCTGTTCTAAGCTCCGCTTCCGTCAGACGCTTGGGCGATTTGCGCTCGGCCGGATCAAGCCGGTGCAGGTTAGAGGATCGCTGCCACGAGGCAATTAATGCCGATTTTGCTGCCGCGTCGGAATTGATCGCAGTCTGGACGCGATCTTCATGATGGCCGGCTGAGTGCCCGTTCACGCTGTCCTCCCGCTTTCGAAACTTTCCCTTGTCTGTTCAGTCACGCTCTTTCAGGTAATGCCCTGTCATAGTGAGGCTGTTTCCCAAGTCGGTCACCGACCTGTCAATTCGCCGAAGGAACTAGTCTGTGCCTTCCGGAGGCTCAAAGAGCGCCCACGGGAGTTCCATCGGGACGCAGCTGGTCACCGTTCCGGATATCTACAGCTGATAGGAAGTGTTGCTATTGATGTGGCGCAAGTCAGCCATCATGGCGTTGGCAGAGAGCCCGTTGCGGGTCAGCGCTTGAAGCGCAGGCTCGTTACGCCAGCGAGATGTAGCTCCAACTGTGAGCGGAACCAGACGGAACGATACGGAAAGACTTCGGATTTGCCCTCGAAAAAGACAATAAATCAATTTTAGGACGCCCTGCGGGCCTACCAGTTCATCCGATCCTGCGGAAAAGTCGAAACTATTCTGAGATAGCGAAAAATCCTCTTGGGCCGACGGCATTAACCTCCCCAATGCGGTTGTTCGCCGGGATTTCCATCGAACCTCATTATCCCGCTTTGGGTGTCCACCTTGACTGGTTCAATGAAAGCTTTTCGAACCTTCAGGTTGGCGCGCTTGAACACGAGCCAGCATCACGACGGGCCGCTACAGGATCATGTCACAGG
Source organism: Mesorhizobium sp. M7A.F.Ca.US.008.03.1.1 (assembly GCF_003997495.1). Classification (GTDB taxonomy): domain Bacteria; phylum Pseudomonadota; class Alphaproteobacteria; order Rhizobiales; family Rhizobiaceae; genus Mesorhizobium. The sequence goes on from NZ_RZRU01000009.1 coordinate 222,838, forward strand.
GGAGGGATGCTTAAGCAGCGCGAGAGCTTGTGAATTGGATCCGAATCCGGCCAGAGGCCTCTATGCTAGCGAGAGATTCCCGGCTTAGCGGATCGCCTTCCTGATTTTAACGGCCGCGAGGAACAACCAGCCAATGACATGCCCGGTGTCAATCGTCACGGCATATTGGCATGATATCTGGCGCATGCTGCCGGGATGACTATTTCATGTGAGGGCCGAGCGCGGCCGGGGCTGAGACGACATCATCGGCGTACTCATAAACGTACGTGCGACCGCTGCTGATGTCGGTGACTTCCACAAAGAATTTTCCAGATCGATGCAATGCAGCCAATATGTTTCCAGTGGCTTTTTCGACTGCGCGACGTGCGGTCGGCTCCTCGGAACAAAATTCCCTTGTCAGCCGCCCAGCCAATAACTCCTTGAATTGGTAGGTCACAGCCCCGGTCCGCGCAGAATCAATTGCATTAGCACGTCCTAACACTTACGGCGGAATATTTGGGGTGGCCTTTCGTCCATGCGTGGCGGCCTAAGCCTTTTCGGGCGTGACGGCCGAGCTGAAGTGGTCGGCAACCAACCCCGACGCCGGCCGTTGACCTATGCTGGTTGATCCCAGCACTCCAGACCCTGCCCGCTGGCTCCTCCAAGGGGCAGCGGGCTTTTTCATTGGCGGACATGGAACATCAGGGTGTCGAAACGCTTTGGCGATTGCACCGTCCCTCCCATCCCGGTGCATCTCCCGTGACCCTGGCCCGCTGCCGAAAGGTGGCGGGCTTTTTGCCTGCTGGAGGAACATCCTCGCAATATCGATGTTTGGTGGCCGGCCGGTATCCCATTCCGGCTTTCCCCCTCTGATTGCCCGCTGGCTCCGGCCGGCGGGCTTTTTATTCGGTCGTGGGAATTCGATGACCGTTGCCGTTGGCTCCGGCTCCAATGGATCGTGCCCAGGCTTTTCATGCCATAAGACTTGCCGCAAATCGCGCTGATCGACGCGCTGGCCACACGAGGGGCAGCTGTAAAAATGGTCCTCTTCGCGGATGAGGTCGCCGCCGTGCAGCTTGCCGGGGATCGGAGGGCCTAGGTCGGATAGCTTCTCATGCGGGCTAAGCCTTATCGACGAGCAAGGTTTTCCGCTTCGGCGCCACATGGCTAGTGACGAGCCGCACGGCACTGTGCTTGACCGTAATGCCCAGATCCTTGCCGCCGACCGTCATCGTATCATAGTCGACGCGGACCATTTCGCCGGTTTCTGCCCACTGCTTATGTATGGCGTGCTGTCTATGATCGAGTGCGGCTGATCGTAGGAAGGGATAAGAACACTCACACGGTCTTCCGTGACCCGCTTGCGCACGGTGGCAGTGATTGCGACGGTATCGCCAACTTTGATGCCCTGGCCCATGCCAACGATTCTGGAGCAGCCGGCGCCGACGTCAATATGCGTGGAACCTAATATAAACCGCGAGCTTATCCGCTCATGAGCACGCGCGGCATCAACTTTCTCGACAGATGGCTGAGCGACCACGTCTCGGAAACTGTCGACGCCGACGTGATTTCAGTTGCCGAACTCACACAAAAGCTCTTCGCCGATGCAAAGGCAGCCGGCATCGGCAGCACCGAGATTGAGGAAGACACAGTCAGCATTTACAATGCCATCCTGGACGCCATCGTGCACCACGACGCGGGTCTGGCGGACTGACAGCCATGGCGGGCAAGGGATGGACTTTCCAATCGCTTATCGACGGCAAGATGCAGGTCAGCGCCTACTGCAATGTAGCGGCGTGCGGCCACACGAAGACACTCGACCTGGAAAAGCTACGCGACCGCTTCGGGTCCGATGCTACGGCGATGGAGTGGGATTTGCGCCCGCGCCTTAGATGCGAAAAGTGCAAGTCGAAAGATGTCGGGCTGATCTATGCGCCCGACTCGTCCAAGATTTCCTGCATGGGCCAGAACCTCTATTCCCCTCCCAAAAATCGCCGAAAGCATCGCGCCGCAGAAACATGAAAGCAAGCCTGCTCCTTCTCGGCCGCCCAATGGCAGCCGGTGGCTCGGGTCTCCCGTTAGGGGACACCTTAAGTTGGCACCGCGCTTGCAACGGCGAATGCGACCGGCGAACAAAACACCCACTGCAAAGGCTAATATGGCGGACGGCAAAAACCCTCTGTAGATGTTCGCCACTCCTTAGGAGAGTGGGTTGTGCGCGTCGTAGGAGGCCACGGCAACGCGTATTTCCGAAGCTTTGAACATAAGGAAGATGCCGTTGCTTTCGCCAAGGATCAGTGTGCCCATCTCGGATTGCGCCAGGACGCAACCGACGCTTCGGAGGTGTAGGGTGGCGGGAACACGCAAGCTTCTCCCTCGGCGGGGAGTACTTGACGATTTGAGGCCTTCCGCAGCCTAACGCCAGCGCCGCTGTCGATGGTCTCGCCGTCCGTGAGGAAGACGATCCCTGCCGCCTCTAGAACGGACCGCATTGCGTCGATCGTAGACTGCTTGTCATCGGCGCCGTTCTCGATGCGCGTGACTGTGTTGGCTGGAGTGTCCGACTTTTACGCCACGGGATGATATGGTGTCGACGGCGGCGTGACGCCTGGTGCAAAAGGAGGGCTTTTGAAAGTGGACATCGTCATTCGCGAACTGGTGGGCATCGAAGAGATCGCGGCCATCTACCCGCTTTATCAGCAAACCGGGTCCATGCCGGAGGGCCTGTTTCACGAGCGCCTGGCCGCAATGATCGCCCAGGGCAACTATCGCTGCGTTGCCGCCTTCATCGATGAAAGGATGGTCGGCATGTCGGGCTTCTGGATAGGGGTACAGCTATGGGCAGGAAAGTGGGCGGAGGCCGACCATGTGGTTGTCGATGCCCAGATGCGCAGTGCTGGTATCGGCGCCAAACTGATGGCGTGGATCGAGAAGGAAGCAGCGCGTGTCGGCTGCGACGTCACCCGCATCTCGATGGTTCTCGGCAAGGAGCGCACGCACAAGTTCTACAGCCGCAACGGCTATGCCGATGATGCGCTCATTCTGGTGAAGCCGCTGAGTGCGTGGGCCGAGGCCGAGTTCCCAGAATATGCTGCGCACAAAGTGCCGATGGAGCGCGGCTAGAACGCCGCAACGCCCGACATAATCGACGAAGTTGCTGGGCCAAGCGACCTTTCGCCGTTTGAGCCTTTTACAGGGAACGGCTATTGTAGGAATATTGTCCTCGGGTGGAGCGACTCTCGAAAAGATGTCGCAATGGCTAGGTCAAAACCCTCAAAGCAACTCTCACAGGAAGAAATCGAACGCTTCCTGAAGGCCGCAGAGGCGCTGCACAAGAGCATCGTCAAGCCGCTTATATCGCCACACTGCGATCATTATCGATCGCTCCAGGCCGTGCATGAGGCGCTGCTGAAGTCGGTGCGGGAAGTGACCGGCAAGGAAGTCGAGTTCATCCAGTGGAATACCACCGGGCCGGTGCTCCTACGGCCGAGTGAACGCTATGGGTTCAGCCCGCTTACGGCGTAGCCTCTATGGCGATTCTTAGGCCGATTGGGAAGCCGACGCCGGGCCGGCACCGAAGCGCATGAAGCGGGGAGGAACGCGTGCTCCCCTAGTCCGTTGATTGCTTGTTATGCCGTCGACCTTGATACGCAGAACGGAGTACGATCCGGACAGGAGGATCCTCTCTGTTTGGCTAGTGACCAGTGACAAGCGCTATGATTTTGAGGGAGTACCTCCCGAGACCTTTGACGCGTTTCGATCCGCCTTCGCCAAGGGACGGTACTTCAACAGTCACATTCGCAACCATTTCCATTACCGCCGAAACGATAGCTAAGCAGAATTTCAAGCGTCCATTTCGAGCCGATTGTGGACCGGCTTGTCATGCCAGATCACTTGCCTGAGATCCCGCATATCGACAGGCTGTCCACAGGTCGGACAGGTGTAGAAATGTTCCGCTTCATTCTTGGGCGGGCCGCCATGGCGCGTCCCGGTAATCGGCGGGCCGAGATCGGACAACTTTGTCATGGGTCTCTACGTTGGTTTATCCATAGGCGTTTTTTTCTCCGTTAGGTCGGTATCGACACGCTGATCCTGTCGTCAGTAACGCGTCGAATAATGGTGGCGTCGATCGCCACCTCATCGCCGATGTTTAGACCAACAGCCATGCATAGGAGTCTGGTGCGGCCGTCGCACGCGTCAAGTAGCGGAACCTAATATGCGCTTTTCGCTTTCTGCATATGAGCACGCGAGGCACCAATTTTCTCGACCACTGGATCCGGAACAACGTTCCCGAGACGATGGTGGCCGATCATCGGTTTCCCTACCATGCCGGCTTGGCTGAGTGACGTCCCTTCATCCGGCGATGGCACGCCCTACGGCAATGCCAATGGCGAGGGCCAAAGGCGGCATTGGCGAGCAGATGAAGGGCGAAGGGGCCGTAGCGGTCCCGCAAACCCGTGGCGGGGCTCTCAGGCCAAGTTCAGAGATGGTGCGGACGCGGCACCTCGCCTGAGCGTGGCCCGACCGAGTGATGCCCCCATCTCCCGCTCGAACCGCACCGCGTCCTGGTGGTCGGCTATCATGCCCTTACCGCCGGGAAATGCCTCGCAAGATAAAACCCCGGTGAACGATGAGCGCAACCAACCCCGCCGCCGCAAGTGACCTATGCTGGTTTATCCAGCACGCCATGACCCTGGCCCGCTGCCGAAAGGTGGGGGGCTTTTTTGATTTATAAGCATGATTTGAGGGTTCACGTGCTGAGCTCAGGCGATACGTTCGATCTCGCGCTGCGACTTCCGGTGTTGGTTCCGTGAGACTTCGACACCGTGATGGCAAGGATAGCGGCGGCATCAGGCTAACAGAGTTGGGGTGCAGCGCCGATCCAAATCTGTAAACCACGACGCGCTCAACAGTGGTGCCACGAGCAGTCCCAGCGGCGGAGTTCAGCATGTTATCAAAGCGAATAAAGCTCGCCACGCTGTTTGCGGCTACCGCCCTGTCGCTGGCGGCATACAATCACGCGCGCGCCAGGAAGGCTATGGTTCCCGGTTTGATGGGACGCACTTTCAGGGTCGATGGAGTGGAACTGCGCGTCATCGAGAAAGGCAGCGGGCTTCCCTTGCTCCTGCTGCACGGCAATGGTTCGGTCGCGGAGGATTTTGCGATCAGCGGCACGCTCGACCTGGCGAGTGCCAAATACCGGGTCCTCGCTTTCGACCGGCCCGGCTTCGGTGGAAGCTCGCGACCGGCTGGAAAGTGCTGGTCGGCGCAAGAGCAGGCCGATCTCTTCCACGAAGCCGCCGCCAGCCTCGGCATTCACAGATACCTCGTGCTCGGACATTCCTGGGGCGCTTGGATCGCGCTGGAGATGGCCCGCAGGCATGCTCCCTCGGTCGCCGGCCTAATTCTCGTCTCGGGTTATTACTATCCGCCACCGAGGCTGGATCTCGCTCTTGCAGCACTACCGGCCGTACCGCTGATCGGCACGGCATTCCGTCACACCTTGCTGCCGCTCGCAGTAAGACTCGGCTGGCCATCGGCCATGCGAACGATATTCCGGCCCGGGCCGATCTCCGATGTTTTTTGGGTGAGCACAAGGGAGGTCGTCAGCCGCCCGTCACAGCTGCGCTCGATCTGTGTGGAGACGACCCTGATGTTCGGCGCGGCGCTGTTGACGAAGCCTAGCTATCGAGACATCACAGTGCCGACCGGTATCGTCGCTGGAGCAGGGGACAGGCTGTTCGACGCTAGGCATGAAGCGGAGCGCTTGCATGCCGAGATCTCAGGATCACTGATAGAAATAATCCCGAATTCCGGGCACATGGCTCACCACAGCGGCCCGCAGACGGTGCTCCGAATGATCGACAAGGTCACCTGCATGCCTCGTCCACCAAAAGACGGAGACCGCAGCGACGCGCTCTCCCCAGCTGCACGCTGACTATCATCGAGCTCCCGCAAGCCCGGCCAGCAGGTGCGTCACTGGTCGGACAGGGATCTGCTCTTTGGATCGGGAAGAATCGGGGTACAAATAGGACTGCGCACCAGAAGGCGCAATGCGGAGAACGGGATAGGGTAGACTTTGGCCCCCTGCGAGATGAATTCGGTCCTACAAGCCTGGCCAATCGATCGGCGGCCGCGAAATCATCAGCCAGAAGATGGCAAGCACAGAGGCAAAGGCAGGAAAGCCGAACGCGAACCAGAGCCGAAACAAGGTGTTATAGCGCTGTGGTGGAGGTTGCTTCGATGCCGCGGCCTGCATAGCGAGATTGCGCATCTCCATCTGCATCCACACGACCGGAAGCCAGAACAGGCCGGTGATGAGGTAGAGCAGGATCGAAAGCACAATCCACCCTTCGGTCAGCGGATAGCCCGCATGCCAGGCGAGGAGGGCGCCGGTGACAGGTTGGGCGACGACGGCGGTTGCCGTGAACACAAAATCCGCGATCACGACGATGCGCGCGACCGTCGCTATGGTTGCGGAATTTCCGGTCCGGTGGGCGAGCAGCATGAAAAAGGCGATGCCGGCGCCGGTGCCCAGCAGCACGGCCGCGCCGATGACATGCAGGAACTTGAGCATGAAGTAGACCATCAGCGTTCCTCCAGGACCGCCAGCGCAACAAAATGCAGAACCAGAACCGGCAGGATCTTCAGGAAAGGTCCGAGCGGCTCGTTCCACAGCTCAGGCCGCAGCATGGTCCCCGCGATCGCATAGAAAACAGCTACCGCGATCGCCCCGAACAGACCCAGCCGACTAGTGCGTCGCCAGGCGATCAGCGCGCCGACCGCCATGTCGGCCAGCGCTCCGGCGATGACCGCCGGTTCCGCCAGCGGACCGATGGCAGTGCCTTCCAGCAAGTCCACCCCGCGGCGCCAGCCGGTGGTCAGGGAAATGACACCCGTCATGATCCAGAAGAAGGGCAGGACAGTAAAGATCGCCGGCTTGACGAAATAGAGGCGGGCGAACCACCGCTCCTGCACCGTCGCGGGATTGAGGTTCAGCGCCACTTGGAGGCCGGATGGTTGGATCCCTGTCGCTGCGATCCACGGGTGGGGGTCGCCGACAGCACCCCGTACGATTTCCTTGGCTGCATTGCTGCGCATCGGTGGGCGCCAGCCGAGCAGAGCCGCCGCATCGCCGATCCGGTACAGGCCGGCCGCCACGCTACCGGGCAGGGTGAACTCTCCAGCCGGTCTCGACCCGAGCCAGCGGCGATAGAGGCCGATCACCTTGGTCATCGGCAGCGCTTCAGGTCCGGCAAGGTCAAGTGCTAGGCGCGATGCGCTATCAGGTCGGAGAAAATGCAGGACAGTGGCGATCACGTCGTCCAGCTGTACGACCTGAAGCCGACCTGTGGTGGGCATCACCGGCAACAGCGGCAATGCGGCCAGTCCGCGAAACAGCGCACTGGCGCCGAACGCCGGCCGGCCCAGCACGACCGAAGGCCGCAGGATGACCCAGTCTAAATCGCGCGCCATCAACGCCAGGTCGCCAGCCAGCTTGCTGGCCGAGAAGGCAGACGGCTGCAGCCGATCGACTCCGATAGCCGAAAAGTGAATGACTTTCTTCACTCCCGCCTGCTCACAGGCGGCAAAGAGTGCCGATGCGCCGGCCGCATGCACACCGCCAGTGTTTTCTTGCGCGCTGTCCTGTAGCACGCCGGCGCAGTTGACGACCGCATCGATGCCCATCAGATGCGGGCTCCAGTCCTGTGTCCGCACTGCCTTTGCCATGTCGAGCAAGACAGGCGGCAAGCCTGTGAAGGGCGCGGCGCCGGCACGATGCTGCACGCGAACGATTTCATATCCATCGGCGGCCAGCCGCGCGCAAAGCGAAGCTCCGATCAGACCCGACGCGCCGATGACGAGGACCTTCACCTCGCGTACCCTGAAAACGGCAGTGGCAGTCGCGCCTCAACCTGTCTGCACGCCGAGCCAGGCGAAACAACAGCGGTGCCGCAATCGGGCCAACCGGTCGAGCGATCCGAGATCCGCGCGCCTCGCTGAGAGGGTTTGGAAGCGAGCGTCCGCGCGGTGCGAGCGGCAAGTCCGGCCAAAGCTCCGCCCATCTTCCGGACTGCGTTCTTGAGCAATGGTACCGAACGCAAGCTCGGGCTGATTGTTTCTTTGGTCCCCATCATGGCGTGCTCATTCCAAGTTGGCTCTTGGATCGAGAGGTCTCTCAGGACCGCGAGGTCGGGCTCCCGGAGCTCAGAGATTCTCTGCTGCTTGCGAATGAGCACTTCCGAGGGTGAGGTGGGGGACAAATAGGCCGACCTGGATAAGTATTGAGCCGAACTTTCCATCGCCGCGAATGTTCCAGAGTCGGGAGGGGCATCGAACCTGCGGCTGTCTTTGACGTCGGTCTGCCGAGTTTGCAGAGCTGTGTCTTCAGCCTTCGATGTACCGATGTTCTCGCCCCACGTTGCCTCTGCCTATGGTTTCCGGAGCAAGCCTCTCCAATCTTGCGTCGAATGAACTGAAAAGCTGGCCATCAGGGAAATCGCTGCTTATCGGAAGACGTCGAGCTTCGGATCGGTGGCGAACGAACTGGCTTCCAGATGTCTAGGAGAAAGCAGTTCCAGAAGCCCCTCAAATCAAGCTTCTGTCCCCAATCTACCGCCCTTGGGGCGGCTTACATTGCTTTGCTTGGCGCGACCGTCCCAATGGTGGTAGCGATGTGCCCCCGATGCAACCCACCTGTGCGCACGGCAGCGATAGGAGGGCACTCCAGGAAGCAGGCTTCGAAGCCGTGGCAGTCGGTGACGCTGAACGGGCCATAGCGGCCTTCGATTAGCTGGCGGCTCGCGAAGGACTGAAGACATGGGCATGAGCGAACGTGTTACGGCGGTCGGGCCGGAGCGAGGTCTCCGCCAAGCTAATCCGACAACCACGCGGTCATGGCTCTGGCCCGGCGGGCACTCGTCTATCCCGAGATTTCCTGCAGTCATCAATGCGGTGTTTCCCAAACCCACTACTGCTGCTCGGGCATTTCCGTATTTTCCTGAGGGTCCTTTTTCACGCCTGGACTGGGTGACGTGTCCGCTGGTGCATTACCTCCCTGGTTTTGCTCAGGAGCACGCTTGAACGGTGCCGTCTGCCAAGAGCCGTTCGATAGAGGCGTAAGTACAAAGAATGCCATCAGGCCTACAAAAATGACGGCGATAACCGCCACGCCCCACCCCATGAGTCTTCGCGTGCCGCGTTGTTCTTCCCTGCGAGATAGGTTGTCCGCCATTGCTCCGGCCTTTCGTGAACTGGCGCTGGTGAGCAACGCGCCTTCTCGAACTCGGTTCCGCCACGTCCGACATCAAGCTTCGCCTTGAGGCGGCTTCCCGTCGCACTGACGGTCTACGGTTTCTGCTTTCTGCTCCGCGGGTGGCGTCTCGTCGACCGGCAGTTTCGGCAGCGAACTGTTTTCGTCCGGTGATAGCGAAGGAAGTATCTCAGCCACCTCTGCCAGGATGTCGTTTACGATCCCGTTCATCTGCGTGCCTGTTGCGAAAATATTTCCTGTCGAACTTCGCTATTGCATCAAAGTTCCGGCCCCCGGTGCAGCAACTGAGAATTGAGCAATTTTGAAGCTTAGCCACTAACGTCGTTGCCGGCGCATTGGGGAATAGGCCTCGGGTTTAGCCTTTGCCACTGACCGGCTGCGAAATTCCTTGCGAATTCCAAGGTCTCGAAAAGCTGCTGCGTGATCGCGCCGTCCTCGAGTATCTGAACCGCCCAGTGCCCGTCTAATTGCTCAATTGAAACACTGTTCTTTGGTTTGTCGTCCACCATCCGCACTCCTCCGCAGATGCAACAGTGTAAAGCACCGTGGCGGGCCGCCGCTATCAATGTTCGAAACATACCAAATTCCCGCACCCGGTCAGACCGGGGAGACCATCCATGCCAGCCCCCGCAGGAAACCAGTTTTGGAAGGCCCTAGCTCACATGGCCGCACCCCGATCTTCACTCATCCAGAAAAGCTGTGGACAGCATGTTGCGAGTACTTCGAATGGGTCGACGCGTACCAACTCTATGTGGCCAAGCCATTCGCGTATCCGCGTCCAGCAGCACGCCGGGCCGGCGCCGAAGGGCATGAAGGGGCCGGCGACGCAATGGGTCACGCGGGGCCTGATCGGGCGCGTGAAGCACTTGCGCGGCCATGAGTATTTGCGGCACGCTTCGCTGCAAAATTTCAGGGAGGAGGATCATGCCGATTCATCGAAAGGCCGCTGACGCGGGCATTTTTCGGCCGGCCGAGCTGGACTTGCTGGGGCGTGTTTTCGAGCAGCTCAACTTTGACGGCCAGTCGGGAGATGCCCGCGACGCCATCGCATCACGTGTGATCGCCAATTACATGGCCGGCATAAAAGATGAGGCCGAACTTCTCTCGCTTTCGAGGCAGCCGTTGGGGCGGTAAGGTGGGGAAAGCTAGAGCTTCACCAGGCGCACAGCATCAAGCGCGACCGTCACCACTGGGCCACCCAGGCTCACCGTTACAGCGTCGTTCTCGACCCGTGTGACGCTGCCGATCAGTTCCATAGTCTGGCCTTTGACCACCTTCGTGGTGCTATCCCGAACGGAATGCGGGAATCCGTAGGTCGGAATGGACACGCTGATCCTGTCGTCAGTGACGCGTCGAATAATGGTGGCGTCGATCGCCACCTCATCGCCGATGTTGAGACCGCTAGCCATGCAATGGACTCTGGTGCGGCCGTGGCACGCGTCAAGTATCGGAACCTAACATCCGCTGTTCGCTTTCCTGCACATGCCTTTGGGGCTCTGAGGGCGCTGGCGATGTCATCGAAGGCGTGTTCCATCCTAAAACCTTAGATCGAGAGCTCGAATCTCGGAAACCCTCTTTTGTTCTCATGGGAGTCTGGGGCATTCGGTACGCCACGTAGATCGGCTGTAAATCGGGAAGAGCCTTGCACACGCATTTCGGCTAATATGAAGCGTCCCGCACATTCACGCGTGACGAAAATAGGAGGATGCGATGAATAACTTGAATCGCAGGTCTGCAATTGCTCTCGGTGTGACGGCCGCAGCCGTAACGCCATTGTTCGCCTTGGCGGCATCTGCAAAAACCAAGGAATATGGCCCAACGGATGGCAAGGAGATTGCCCCCGGCGTCAGGGTGGTGGAGGTCGGCACCGGGAACGCGGATATTGGCGCCTACAAGAGCATCGCAATTGTGGATGTTGTCTTCCAGCCCGGTGCACACGCTCCGGCAATGATGATGGACAACGACATGGTATGCACAATCGCTGCGGGCGAATTCATCATCAAAAAGGTGGACAAGGAATTCAAGCTCAAGGAAGGCGATATGTATACGTGCGCCAAGGGAAAGACCGATGAGGCCACTAATACAAGTGCCTTGGTCGGCGTGCATCGCATCGCCGTTCTGATACCTGCCTAGGAGAGATAGCAGGCGCCTGCTGCCGGTGACACACGCCGCAGCGGGCGCTTCGGCTGCTGCTGCAAACGGCGATAACCACATCAAGCGGAACCGAATCAGGGGCTTGCAACTGTTGGGTTCAACCAAGCTTGCATGAGGCCCGCCTCATGTTCAGAGATAAAGAAACACGAGATTTAGAAGCCGCCCTGATCGCTGCAGTTCCCGCTTTCGGTTCTGGTCGCGGTGGCGATGGTCAGCCTCACGTCGGATGAGCAAACGCGGCAGAGATTTCTTGTAAAGATGGTTTCGGACAACGTTCCCGAAACGGTCGGCGCGGACATCATCTCAGTCGCTGAGTTGACCCAGAAGCTGTTCGCAGACGCCAAGGCGGTAGGCATCAGCAGAGCTGAAATTGAGGAAGCCACAGTCAGCGCTTACAATACCATCCTTGACGCGAGTCCACTACGATCCCGGCTTGGCTGAGTGACGTCCGCCCTACGGCAATGCCGATGGCGAGGGCCAAAGGCGCCATTGGCGAGCAGATGACGGGCAAAGGGGCTGTAGCGGTCCCGCAAACCCGTGCAGAGCTGGTGCGGATGCGGCACCCCGCCTGAGCGTGGCCCGACCGAGTGATGCCCCCATCTCCCGTTCGAACCGCACCGCGTCCCGGTGGTCGGCTACCATTTCCTTCAGGCGCGAGAAATGTCTCGTAAGATAAGATCCCGGTGAACGATGAGCGCGACCAAACTCTGCCGCCGCCCGTTGACCTATGCTGGTTGCTCCCAGCGCACTCAACACCCTAGCCCGCCCGTCCCATTCGGGCGGGCTCTTTTGAACGCTTGACAATGAAGCGCAGTTCATACGTCTGTGCGCTTGATAACAACGGAGGACGCCACCTTGAAAAAGACATACGAAAAGCCGGTTCTGACGAAGCGTGACTGCCTGTCGAAGGTCACTGCCTCTCCTCCTTCATCGAGCACCGCAACCTGAACAAAGTAACGTTCAGTATCAGCAAGCCCGCTGGCTCCGGTTGGCGGGCTTTTTTCTTGGGCTAAATTCTTGGGATGCAACGGCAAAGCAGAGGTCTGAAAGCACGGATTTGGCCGCTTTTAGAGGAACAAGTCTACGCCGCGTATTGGTTGCCTGCCGGGTTCCAACGCTCGGCCGCCCTTATATCCCTTAGGGGCGGCCCGCCGCTGCGGTGAATGGGGCGGCGGGCTGTTCCTTGAAACCAAAGATCATTCTGTAAGTTGGTCCAAAGGAGGAGCCAATGAAAAGGATGGCGATGGACGTGTGGAAGAGGGCAATCAGCAACTGCTTGCCCGACGTTCGTCTGAAGAGGTCGGCATTTCGGAGCCTGATGCGCGAGATCTGATCAAGCTCATTGGCACGGATGGGAATTCGCTGTTGCGGGAAGGTCGGTTTTTGAAGGAACGTCATTAGAAGTCCGCCGCCTATTGGGGCGCGACTACACCTTTGGGAATCGACCGCTCATATGGTCTCGTGGCGCATGGCAAGCCCGTGCAACGTTTCGCCGCCAAGATTCCTGAGCGACCTGACGTTTAAATTCGATGCTGTGAGTTCGGTATCTTGGCATGGCTTTCCGGTTATCCTCACCGGGCATTTCCGGGTTCGCGAAAGGCGACAACATTCGCCTGCGGTACTTCATTCATCCAAAACCCCTCTCTGTTTAACCCGCCATAACGCGGGGTGTCGCCAATTTGTTCCTATAGCTCGTCGGCGAGAGCGTTGAAGCGGCAAGAACGAGTTGGGAGGCCGGGATGTGCCCTTCGTCGTCTATTCCGGCCTGGGTCCCGAGGAGAGTAATGAAGTATTCTCACTTGGGATGACGGTGAAGCCGGCCTTCCCGGAAGTAGTTGTCCGCCTTCTCAGAGAGCTGCTCGCCGGTCAGCAACCGAGGATGACCGGATAGCTGCACCCTTGCTTTAAGCTGGCGGACTCACGTGCGGGGCCGGCGTCAGAGGTGGAAGGAAAGGCGATGGCCGTTTCGCCCGTCTGCCTGCTGGCCGTTTTGCTTGGGTCCGGGTACGGAGGCACGGAGCGCGCATTGGCGTGGCAATCAACAAGGTTCCCGGATGAGGGCGGCTCATATTGTGCATTGCAGCAACCATATGGCTGCATGTGCGTTGTGCCATACTGTGCCATTCCGGCGCGCAAGGACACTGATTTGCGAAGTATATCGGACACGATCGCTCGCCTGAGCGCGCGGCCAGCCGGATCAGGGGAACGCAAGGACGCTCACTTGTCCGAAATCACAGGGTTCGGGTCCAATCCCGGGGCCTTGCGTGCGTGGTTTTATCTTCCGGAGAATCTAACCCGGCAGTCGGCGCTGGTCGTCGTGCTGCATGGCTGCACCCAGAATGCGGCCAGCTATGATCATGGCTCCGGCTGGACCGAGCTCGCCGCCAAGCATGATTTTGCCGTCCTTTTCCCCGAGCAGCAGCGCGCCAACAACGCCAATCTTTGCTTCAACTGGTTCGTGCCAGGCGATATCAGCCGCGACAGCGGCGAGGCACTGTCCATCCGCCAGATGATTGAGGCGGTAGTCGTTACGCATGGGCTTGATCGCAAGAGGATCTTTATCACAGGTCTGTCCGCCGGGGGCGCCATGGCGGCGGTGATGCTGGCAAACTATCCCGAACTGTTTGCCGGCGGCGCGATCATTGCCGGGCTTGCCTATGGCACTGCCTCGACCATCCCCGAAGCCTTCGGCCGCATGCGCGGCCATGGCGGTCCGTCCGGGACCGACCTCCAGCGCCTGTTGCGGGCAGCCTCGCCGCACAACGGCCCGTGGCCGCGGCTTTCGCTGTGGCAGGGCTCGGCCGACACGACCGTCGTGCCAGCGAATGCGGACGCGGTGCTGGCGCAGTGGCAAAGCGTGCACAACCTCAGCGAAAAGCCAACACGCATAGAGAAGATCGACGGCCAGACGCGGAAGATCTGGTCCGACGGCAAAGGTCGCGAAGTGGTCGAGACGTTCACCATTGCCGGGATGGGGCATGGAACGCCACTGCAAACTGGTGGCGGCGATGGTCTCGGCAAAGCAGGGCCTTTCATGCTGGATGTTGGGATTTCCTCGACACGCCACATCGCCCGCTTCTGGGAATTGACGAAGCCCGTCGTGCGAAGCAAAGGCAAAGCCGAGGTCGCTTCAGCTGCCGCATTGCAGTTCTTTGCACCAATGGAAAAACCGCGGGCAGTCCGTATCGATCCCACGCCGGAGCGAGCCAATGCGCGTGGCCCGGCGAGCCGGATTTCCAAGGTCATCGAAGATGCGTTGCGCGCGGCGGGATTGATGCCCTAAATTGTTGTGGTGGAGGAGCTCTTTGTGGCCTTGCCCGGGCCGCCTCTGGTCGTTGAAGTTCTGCCGTGCCTGGCTTTCCATCTCGGTTTGGCGAGCGGAAAGCGCGCTGCGGCGGACTCCTTGAGCAGGTGCGTGCCCATTTTGGGCGGAACAAGAGATACGCGCGAAAAAAGACCGACGAGATCAACGACAGCAATAGCCCCCGAAAGCTTGCTCTTGTCTCGGCACCGCTAACAATCGCCGGCAAGTTCGCCTATCCCTGCGTAGGCGCTCGCGCTCCAGCTTCGAGCTGCATTAATGTCACGGACCTCTGGACCCCTTGTCAGCCGATGCTAAATCAAGGCAATGCGACGCTTACTTCTAGGCCCTACAGCCTTCCTCATCTGCACGACGTGGCTTCAGGCCGAAGCCTGGAAGCCCTTCGGGGTCCGGCAGCTTGGCTTCACATTCGATATCCCTCCAGGCTTCGCCCTGACTCAACGTTCGCAGCAGGGGGCGGCCTTTCGGGGCCCAAGGGATGCGCTTCTGGTCGTTTGGGGCGCGCGACTGGGCAAAGCCAGTTTTCGCGCCGAGATCGAGCATCGCATGATTGAAGACGAAAGGGCCGGTTGGCGACTGACCTATCGGCGCATAGCCCCCAGATGGGCCAGCTACTCCGGTGTCAAGAATGGCGATATTCGCTATGTCCGCGCAATTATGGTGTGCGACGAGCGGGCCGCACTTTTCACAATGAACTATAGGCAATCGGAAAAGGAACCGTATGATCCTATTGTAGTGCGCATGGTCCGGTCTCTGAAGGCACAAGGCTGCTCATGAGGTTCTGGGCTGGCGACCAATGGGCACCAAAACGGCTTACAGTGCCGCGGCATGGCTCATGATCGCGTATCGGTGGAATATCCGGCGCGTGCTTCGGCGCAGGTGAGGGGAACCTAACTTTCCCTGGCATGTTTCCCCAGGGCAAAGAAAATCCGGAGGGAAATCCATGGGCGCCAAATCATCTCGCGACGCAGCCTGGCCATCGTAAGGATGAGGCGCTAGCCGCACGCAAGAGGCTGCCGCCAAACCCGATAAACGAATGATTGGGATCGAGACCAGGTGCACGGTGATGCTGACACGATAGACTTGCAGCCGCGGCCGGAAGGCCAGGAATAGCAACACGCGCGGTTTTCACAGGAAGCGGTAGCTTGCAAGCTGGTAAAACCCATCGAGTTGGATATGGCAACCAGTCTGTCTTGGAGCGCCGTTAGATTCACTCACAAATGACCTCTGATCGGGGGCCGCCCGGTCCGTCGCCGAGAACAGTGCCCAGGTGGGAGCCACCAGTCCAAACGAGTCCGAACGCGATTTGCAACTATCCCGGGCAGGTTTGCGCCTCGGCGCGTGCAATGCGGCGGCTGATGGAACATCGTGAATGTCGCGGCCGTTTAAAGATCTTGGAGGTGGCCGCATGCACCTTGTCCAGATCCTGCTTCCTCGTTCCGACAACGCGGGAGAGCCCTTCGCCAAGGAAGACTTCGACCGTGTGAAGCAAGAACTCGCTGATACCTTCGAAGGTGTCACTGCGTATCTTCGGGCGCCCGCGGAAGGGGTGTGGAGGCAGGGAAATGAGTCCGACATGGACGAGATCGTCATCTTCGAGGTGATGACGGAAGAAGTCGATCTGCCCGATTGGCGAAGGCGCCGAGCGGAGTTGGAGCGCCGTTTCCGGCAGGACGAGATCATCATACGCTACCTACCGATGGCATTGGTCTAGCAGCCCGCGAGGTTCAGATGCCTCTAGTTGATCAACGTGTTTGCCACGTCCGTCCCGGGGCGAACAGCAACTGCATTCGACGAAATCTGAAATGGGTTGTTGTCATAGTTATTTGCGAGCCTCTGCGACCTGCGCAATTCGATGCCGTAGCTTTCAGGAGAGCGGCATACCGGGGTTGCTGAGACGATCGGTACGAGCGCGGTGTCGTGCCAAGTCGCCAAAGCGGGAGCGCTTGGCTGCGCTTGGTCAAGCTATTTATCCTAGCCGGGGAGATGAATTTGCCGAGAAACTGGGCTCGACGCCAGCGCCGGCTGTTCCGAAATTTCCGGCGACGTAGCGATCAACGAGGCGGCCTGATTACTAATCGGCCCGCATCCATCCCTGTGACCGCCGCCTAGAAGGCCGCATCCACGATCTTGCTGCTCGAAGCCGAGCATTCACGCTGTCGGGCAGCTCAACTGACATCCAGCATGTAGACTATCGAGAGGGGCAGCTTGTACTTCGGACCTCGTGTTGCAAGTCACGCATGTCGACCTAATGGGGCAGGTTAGAAGTTGTCTCAACCGCCTCACCTAGTGCGGACTACTACGCGTTTTCGGCCGCCATGTTGACAGCCGATTCAGCAAGTTGTGTCAGCGCCTCGTCAGTCGCCTTCTCCTCTCCAAGCGTAATATTGAGGAGAGAAACCGCTCGCTCGAGCGCAACCCTTCAGCGCCCATGGCTTCGACAAGGTCACGAATATTCTTCGTGGATATTCAGTGTGGTCTACAAGCTTCCGTGCCAGCACTCCGAATGCTAATCTATAATCTTCATAGGTAAGAGCCTTCTATGTAGTCACAACGGTAGCTTGCGAAACGGTCTTCCGGATTTGCGCATGTTAAGCGGCCGTCATGTACCGCAGAATGTCTGTAGGACGCGTTCATCCGGGCGTGGCGGGTCAGCATAGCGTTCCATTCCCGGCTGCTCATCGAAGGGCCGGCTGATGACCCTCAGAATCTCCTCGAAAGGTGTGAAGTCGCCGCCCAGCGCCGCCTGAATCATCGCCTCGATGCGATGGTTGCGAGGAATGAATTTGGGGTTCATAGAATCCATGGCAGAGCGGCGCGTGGCCGTATCGGCTGCTTCGCTTGCAATCCGTTCGCGCCACCGCGCCGACCAGGCATCGAATGCGCCTGGATTCTGAAACAACTGCCGCGCCGTGCCCTGAGCATCCGGAGCGTCGAGGTCCTCGCCCAGACGCCGGAAGCCGAGCGTAAAGTCCGCTTCGCCGCGAGCTAGTACATCCAGAAAATCAGCCGCGAGCTGCAAGTCGCCTTCCGCCTCGGTCAGCAATCCGAGTTTTCCGCGGAAGCCGCGCTGCAAGACAGTCTCATAGGAGGACTGGAAAGACCCAAGCACCTCATCGGCTTCAGAGACGGCTTCATTCTCGTCCGTGCTCAAGAGCGGCAGCAGTGTCTCGGCAAAGCGCGCAAGGTTCCATGTCGCGACACGAGGCTGGTTGGCATAGGCATAGCGGCCGACACGGTCGATCGAACTAAACACCGCGCTCGGGTCATAGGCGTCCATGAAGGCGCATGGGCCATAGTCGATCGTCTCGCCCGAGATCGCCATGTTGTCGGTGTTCATGACGCCATGGATGAAGCCGACCAGCATCCAGCGCGCCATCAGATCGGCCTGTGCAGCGACAACGGCCTCCAGCAAAGCGCGGTACGGCCGCGCTTGACCCGCCAGCTGCGGGAAGTGGCGCTGAATGGCATAGTCGGCGAGGATCCTGAGCCCCCCGGTGTCGTGGCGCGCAGCGAAATATTGGAAGGTGCCTATCCGGATATGGCTGGCCGCCACTCTTGTAAGGACAGCGCCGGGCAGCTGGACCTCGCGATAGACCGGGTCACCGGTGAGCACAGCCGCCAAGCATCGCGTCGTAGGAATGCCCAGCGCGGCCATTGCTTCGCTGACGACATATTCGCGCAGGACCGGGCCGAGCGCTGCGCGGCCGTCACCGTTGCGCGAGAACCGCGTCGGTCCCGATCCCTTCAACTGGATGTCACGGCGAATGCCGTTGACGTCCACCACTTCGCCAAGCAGCAGAGCGCGCCCGTCGCCGAGCTGAGGCACGAAGTTTCCGAACTGGTGACCTGCATAGGCCAGGGCGATTGCTTGCATGCCTGCCGGAAATCTGTTGCCAGCGAGCATATCCACTCCGTCCGGGCCGGTAAGCTGGTCGGCATCGAGCCCGAGTTCCTTGGCAAGGGGCCTGTTGAACCGGATCAGCCTGGGTTTGGACACCGGCTTCGGATCTGTTTGCGCGAAGAAGCGCTCCGGCAGTTGCGCATAGCTGTTGCTGAGGGCGGGAGGCCCCATCTTAATCGCTTGGGGTTGTTCAGCGGTCGCAGGTGACGTCATGACAATCTGACTCTAGAAGGGAGGGGGCCCACAGCTCCCGCTTCCAGGAGCCTGTGTTCATTTGTGGATATAGGGACGCAACTTCGCTGGTACATCCGGGTCCATCAGGCCGGCACCAGATAAAAGTTGGGAACCGCTCGCCTACATCGCGGTTCGGGGCTACCATGGGACGACAGGCGACACCGGCAAGCTGACCCCCTTCTGCAGTGTCGATCACCGATAGACCTTGCGAATCCATTCTGCCGTTGTCCATGACGACGATCTTGTCGGCCGTCGTCATAGGCGTACGGACGGCAGGCCCTTCGCCGTGCCGCCCCCGCCGCCGCGGGGCTGATGCGACCGGCCGGACTCGGCCAAAAAGGCGTCTTACCTGCAGCGAGAAATCTGGCCTTGCGCGTGCCGTTGCCGACCGCGCGATTTACACGTACGCCCGTCAGATTTTCCAGGAAGGCAGTCACGACAGCTTCTTAGCCAGTCCTAACATGGCCGGACCAAGCTGTTTCAGAGCCAGATACCAAAACTAGATCAAGCGTAGTGCACCTCGCCAACAAGCCACCTGAGGTCCGTCCGCTTAATGTCGCTACACGGTTGACGAGCGGCTATCTATTATAGCCACTCTTTGGTCTACCAGGCGTCTCCAAAAATCCGGCCAGGTAGGGAATGGAACTTTCTGCCGATCAGTGGGCTTTCGGATACGTTCGTCGGAGACGATGTGGAGAAATATATGCGGAACCTTATGCTGGCCTTCGCAGCACTTGCCCTAGCCGCGTGCCAATCGGCTCCTGAACCGCCGCAATCCGCCCCTATCGCACCTGCTACCGTTCCCTCCCAACCCGCCTTGGATCCTGCCGTTGTTCCGCCTGTCCAGCCAATCATGGATCAAGCCGTGACAATCACTCCTCCTTCAAAGGGCGTTCCAACAAAGTACGCTGCTTTTTCGGGCAATTGGGCCGGACGATTGGAAGGCACATATGAAGGTAAACTGGCTGTTCAATCTGTTTCTTCGAAGGGAAAGGTGACCGTAACCTACGCGTGGGGAATTCTGGGCGATAACAATCCGGGAGAGGCCGCAGGCGAAGGTAAAATTGTAGGGACTACGTTGAAGTTGGGGCGCCTCCCGAATGGCGCGGACGTCAGTTTTATGATGTTGCCCGACGGAACGCTGGCCGGAACCCATACGCTCGCCGGCCAGACCTATACGGGCATGTTCATCAGACAATGATCAAAGAAGATACGGTCGCGCTCCTGCGGTTTTCATCCGAGCGCGCCATTGGATCATCTCGATATAGCGGCCCTTCGCCTCCGCAAGTGGCGCGGGCTTTGCAGCAGCCGGCCACCACCTAGATCGTCAGCGTGTTGGGCTTGAACATGGATGGCCAGGCCAGGCCGGCGTCGATCGGCAATGAGAGCTCATCCACACCAATTCCATGGACGGCATGTCGTTGGCGATGACGGATTCAGTTCGAGACAATGCTGAACCAGGCGTCAACATCTTAGTCTAGGCGAGGGCTGCTACCTGCCGCTGAGGGCTCGCTACTTTGAGCAAAGCGACCAGTTCGGTCTAGGGAAAAATCAGTGTTCGAGATAGGTGCGGTAGGACCGGTGATGGCAGAAGCCCCAGCGGCTTCCTTCAGCGACCGGCCCGATGCTAATGCTGTTGCAAGCCGGGCTTCGGCGGAGTCGCGTCGAACAGGCTACGCACATGCACGGCGAACCATCAGGGTTGAAGCGGCCAACTTCCTCATACCATGATCACCGCGCATCGATCTAACGCCAGACCGTAGGGGCCGGTATCGACGAATGGCGCCACCGACGGCAGCAGCCGCCCCAAGTCGGATCGCTGGTGAACAGATGGGACCCGCAACGTTCCGCCGGTCCCCGGCACGACGCCGTCCGGCAGCAAGCGGGCATCGGCGACGATTGTCTCTACGCGGCGAGGACTGCAGGGTTGCGGCGGACGCCAATCTGGGCGACGCCGCCGGCGGCTTGAGCCTGGCCGACGGCACGACGCTGAGGACCACCGCGGCCTTCACCTCGGCGCGCAACATCACCCTGACCTCGGGTACTGGGATGGTCCAGACCGATGCGGACCGCACTCTGTCGGGCCCGATCGCCGGTGCCGGAAGACTTAGCAAGATTGGCGCTGGGACGCTCACGCTCGCCGGCACCAATACCTACGCTGGGCCGACCATGGTGACAGCCGGCGAGCTCTATGTCGATGGCGACAACAGCGCGTCAACCGGGGCAGTGTCGGTCGCAAGCGGCGCAACCCTCCGCGGCAAGGCATGATCGGCGCCGACGTCAAGGTGGCGGACAGCGCGACCCTGCCGCCTGGCTCGGCCGATGGCACGCCAGGCACGCCGGCGCCGGCAACCTCAGTCTATCCGGCGGCTCGACCCTCAACTATTTTCGGGAAGGCGAACGTCGCCGCCGGAGCGCTCAACGTCCTGAACACGGTCAAGGGGCCTGTCGTAACGGTCGCAACAAGCAGAGCCATGGCATGGGCATAGCCGTTCTCATGAAAATGGCGACGTGTTGGTTCCCGAAGTGCCGGGGCAGCGTCATGAGGCTGCTGTACGCTAAAAAAACTGCTGGACCGTTAGCTAAAGAGACAACAATGGCACACAGCGTTCCTCTGAAGCCTTCTAACGATCAATTGTAGGCGCAATCTGGGGCGGCGCTCCTTCGCCGCGCCGGCAGTGGGCATGACCTTACCCGGCTGCCAACCATTTGCGCGATTGGGCAAACGCCGTGAACGCCTTGGCCTCCATCGGGCGACCAAAAAAATAGCCCTGCAGAATATCGCAGCCTAGCTCCTTCAGGATACGCGCGTGGTCGTTCGTCTCGACACCCTCGGCAATGACTTCGATGCCGAGCGATTTGCCGATCTCAATGATGGACGAGACCAGTTGACGCTGCGGGATAGACTGGGTGACGGGCGTGATCAGTTGACGGTCGATCTTGAGCCGGCGCGGCTGCAGCTTGAGCAAGGACACTATCGAGGCATGGCCAGTGCCGAAGTCATCGATCTCAATGTCGATGCCAAGTTCCTTTATGTGCTCTAGGTTCCACGTGACCAGGTCGTCATTATCATCGAGGAAGATGGACTCAACCAGCTCAAACGAAACGGTTCCTTTCTTGATGGCAAGTTTGCGCAAGCCCTGGATCAGATCCTTGTCCTCCAAGCGCTTGGCGGAGACATTGACCGAGACGTGCGGAATGTTGAGACCGCTGCTCGACCAGTGCTCGAAATTCTCTAGCGCCTGTTCAAGGACCGCGCGATCGATGACTGCCACGACATTAAGTTCTTCGGCTACTTTGAGATAATTTTGAGGCGCCAGGATGCCGCGTGTTGGATGCTTCCAGCGCGACAACGCCTCTACTCCGACGATCTCGAGCGTGCTGGCGT
This sequence comes from Mesorhizobium sp. M7A.F.Ca.US.008.03.1.1, assembly GCF_003997495.1. Classification (GTDB taxonomy): domain Bacteria; phylum Pseudomonadota; class Alphaproteobacteria; order Rhizobiales; family Rhizobiaceae; genus Mesorhizobium. The sequence goes on from NZ_RZRU01000009.1 coordinate 245,093, forward strand.
CGAACTGCGGCTGATAGTATGTCGTGAATTCGGCGCGCTCCAGCCCGCCCAGAATTTCGTCGGCTATTTGCTTGGTCCGCACGATCTCGCTTTGCAGCTCTTCGTCAAAGAACTCGTGTCGATTGCGACCACGGCCCTTCGCCCGGTAAAGAGCGAGATCGGCGTTGACCAGCAGTTGCTTGGATTCGGTTCCGGCGGCGATTCCGATGCTCACTCCGAACCGGCACGGATTGCCCAGAAAATCGACCGGCCGGCGCATCTGTGTGATGATGCGGTCGGCGAGTGCGGAAAGTTGCTTGTCATCACGCCCATGGCTCACCACGACGAACTCGTCACCGCCAATGCGTGCAACAAAATCACCGGGAGTCGTGTTGACCTTGATGACCTTGGAAGCGTGCACCAGCATAGCGTCACCCGCCGCGTGGCCCAGCGTATCATTGATCTGCTTGAATCGGTCGAGGTCCAGATGCAGCAGTGCCGTACGGGTGTCCTTCTCGCTGTTTTCCGCAAGCAACTCATCGAGATAGCGACGGTTGGGCAGATCCGTCAGCGGATCATGCAGCGCCACATGCTCGACATGTGCTTTGGCGACCTTGAGTTCGGCATTCTTCGATTCTGACAGCTGGCGCTCGCGCATGAGCGTCTCGTTGAGCCGCACATCGCTGGTCACGTCCCACTCGGCCCCAATCATCTTTGGCGTGCCGCCGATGTCCTGGAAGAAAGCTGCGCGCGTGCGCACGTGGCGGATGCCGCCCTCCGCAAGCAGGACTCGGTATTGCGAGGAATAGGGTCCTTTGCTCTCTGCGGCCGACTCAAACTCCTGGAGCGCGCGGTTGAAATCGTCGGGATGAATGGCCGAAGCCCAGTCATCATAGCCCCGCGGTTTGCCATCGGATGGCTTGCCGTAGATCTGGTTGACGCGGTCATCCCATAGCAGCTCTTTTGTGGCCAGGTCGTGCTCCCACACGCCAATCCCAGAAGCTTCCAGAGCCAGCTCAAGACGGCCGGACAAGCGTCTGAGCTCGGCATAGTTTTTCTGTCTCTCGCCAAACAGCCGCCCGGCCACCAGGATCGGCAGCACCACCAGGGCGCCGGCAAAGCCTATGAGCCCCCGCAAAATCCAGGCATTCTTTGGAGTGGCTGGCCAGCCCCCCTTCGGTATAGCTGAAATCACCCAAGAGCCCGAAGGCAGTTGCACATCTGCCGACACTGGCTTGCCGGCGAGGACATTGTCTTCCCCGAAGAAACGTTTGCCGCCCCCGCCTAGCGCGTCGATCCCCGTCAGCGCGACGTCGATGTCCAGCCCGGGGTCATTCAGGCCGCTTGCCGCGTAGAGCTGGTCGACATCGATGACGGCCGAGATGATGCCCCAGAAGCGGCTGCCGCCGCCCGCCGTCGGCACAAAGACCGGAATGCGGCCGACAAAGCCCCGCCCTCCCTGGGCCAGGTCGACAGGACCTGCCAGCACAAGAACGCCGAGGTCACGCGCGCGAAGCGCGGCCGTCCGTTGCGCCTCGCTCTTTCGGTAATTGAGCCCGATCGCCTTCTGGTTGCCTTCCATGGGATACATCAGCGAGATGACGAGATCGGGAGCACCAGCGATGTTGCGCAGCTGCGATCTCTGTTGGAACAGGTTGCTGGCAAGGGAGGCAAATCTCTGCTGTCCCATATACGGCTCCGTAACGACGGCCGAGACCAGGCCCTGAACGAGTTGGAGGTTACCGTTCACATTGCCTTCGAGCTTGGCCCGGATGATGTTGACCTTGGCCTGAACTTCGGCGCGCGCGAGCTGGTCGGAGACTTTCGTGTTCTGCAAGTCGGCAAGAATCGCGCCAATCACAAGCACGGCGATCGCAATTGCCGCCGGCAGATTGGCCGTTGAAAAAACCGCCTTTCTTACGCCCTGGAAATCAAAAATTGCTCTTTCCGATCCACCCAATTGCGTTTCCTTGACAACAATCCCACCGGTCAAACTAGGAGGAACTGCTTAAATTTAGACTTCCACGGTTCATAAAAGCTTCCGGTCTCTGCCCAAGTTCCGAAAGGCTGCACTTGGGCATTCGCGTTTCCTTGTTGACGACGCGCAAAGGCTCCAGCAAAACTCTTGATGAAACCTTCGACCCAGCGGTCGCTTCTGCGCTCGTGCGGAAGGCGGTTTGGAGTTCTCCTCACTCGAGTGCCACCCCGGCGCCATCGCCTACATGCTCGAGCTTACGATCTTTCGACGGAGGCCACTCGAAAAACAGTGTTTCTGCAAAGCCCTCGGCGAGACAGGCGCCCCGCAAGCACGCTCTGCCCGCCTGAGACAGCCGTGCAGGAACAGTGCCTGCCACGGTCACGCCGGAGATCGGCAGGCTCGCACCGACGGTGGTATGATCGCGAGACCCTTGCACTGAGGCAAGCGCCAGTCTGCAGCCCTGATCCTGGCCGGAGTACGCTGGTGACCATCGTCGGGCCGGCCGGTGCAACGCCCGCCAATGGCTTGGCGATTGGCTTCGTCGTAGGGACCGATCGCACCCGGCTATCGGTGATAATTCACCGGATGCGGGACGGAAGATTGCGGACGAACAACGGCATAATCGCGCCCCCCGACGATGCCGTTGCAACCTTCAACTCAAAAGAGAACGTTCGGGAAGACGATCATCCGCGTTCAGCCAGGATATGCCCTGTGTCAAATCCGATTGCCCTCCCAAGTTGGGTTTCCTGTGTGAAATGGCGACGGCATGATTGCCGGCTGCTCCCGCGCGTCCATAGTCGCTTCATGAATGCGCAATACGTTGAACTCGTCTTGTTTGAGCAGTCGCTGTCATATCTAGGCAGTATGAATCGCCCGTTTTCCGATCGGGTGGAAGACGCGGCCGAAAAGACCGCCGGCTCGGTGCTGTTCGACGTCCGTGTCGATGGCGACCGGCGATTTCAAAGAATTGCGGCTATTGGATATGGCGCGGACGGCACTGTTGCAATTGCCTTGGGCAAAGACGGACACCTTATTTCGGCGCCCATTGATGGAGGCGAGGCCTTGATTGCCGAAATAGCGGCCTGGTTCTCGCTGAGCATGGCCGAGCAGTCATCTAACAGCTACAATGATGCCCCTGCCAGACTCCTGGCGAATCTGCGAAAGGCAGGCATCCTCGATTGCAATGGCCGCACGGGCGCCAAGTAGTTGCCGTCGAATGGCGCGCTCGGCTAGGCGCGCGCCCCGAGTTGAGGCGCTTACCAAGACCCTTTTGGAAACCAGCGGCGAGGCATCATCGCCACGTCGGGCGGATTGCTGACGTTGTCAGTGGGAATGCCTCTTGCCAGAACTGACAGGCGTTTGGGCAGAAGTGATCATTTTCTGAAATTCCGAGAGAATCTCGGGGAAACTCTGCGCGAGATATCGAACAACACGGGCGTTCTCCAGCAACCGGCAGAGATACCCGCTGGCCACCACCAGATCCAGGTGGTCGGATCCGTAGCTCTTCTCGACAAGCTGGTATTCCTTATCGAGTTTGGTTGATTCGTTCTCCATCAATGCGACCTGCGCATCGCTCAGTCCGGCTAGCTTTTTCGGCTGCGACGTATCGGCAAGCTGTGAGGGCGAGGTCGCGCCGACCAGCGATTTTGCGTAGTTGATCGAGAACTTGTTCATGGCGATCATCAGTTGCGCCGCCTCGATCTGACGCACGGCTGCCAGCTTTCGCAGTTCGATAAACGTGTTGGTGGGAACGAAGCGGTCCTTGAGCATGTCGATCGCTTCCGGGCAGATCCCTTTCAGCAGATGCTTTTTAAGCCTGATTTGGCCGATGTTGACATTGAGGGTTCTCGCGATGGTCTCTTCCGGGACGCCGCTGTCGATGGCCTTCAGGATCATGAAGTGTTCCTGGATCGTCGCGAGCCGGCTTACCCGTTTGTTGTAGGTGAATGCCTCGTCATCGTTGGCGACCAAACAATCAACCTCAGTGACGCCCATCTCCCGCAAGATCTCGATGCGCATGTGGCCGTCGACCAAGAGGCACTTTCCCGGCGTGTCCTTGTCCCTTGCGACTACGGGCAGTTCCACCAGTCCGATCTCGCGAACGGACGACCTGACCTGTAGGTACTTTGGAGTTTCCCTGGCGCTTTCGGTGATCAGGTGAAGCGGCTGGATGTCTTCAAACCGAAGGCGGATTGTATCGCGCTCAAAAGCGGATTTTACGTCCGGAAGGGTAGGATGCTTTGTGGTCATGCGGGCTCAACCCTGCTGATCCGGGCCGCCAGGTTTCGGGGAAGGGTGTTCAGTCCCTCCGCCGAAAGAAGGTCCTGGAATGCCTCTTCTGCCAAGAGCTGCCGCAGGGCATGGGTGACAAACAGCAGGCGGTTTCGCGTTGCATCCGCCTTCAGGACGAGAATGCGTTTCCTGTCCGTGTCCGCTTTGAAAGCCTTGATCAACGCTGACGCCGAAGGATTTTTCGCGCGTTCGGGCAGGAACGTTCCCAGGCCTTTTCCCCGCCTGCGGCGGTTCTCAATCAGGCGGCGCGCTATCACAAGCTTATGACCACGCAGCTGGTTCTTTTGATAGGCAAGCTGAAGAACAGCCTGGATCCCGGGCTCGTCGGCGCTGGAAATATCGACTGCTACCGACAGTGGGATCTGGCCGGAGTCGACTGCCCGCAGAAGACGCTGTTCGCCTTGCGACAGGAGGCGTGCAATCCCTCTGACATATTCGGTCGAAAGACCGATCTTTGCTGCGATGTCGGCGTCCGAATAGTCGCTTTCTTTCAGCCGACCGATATCGCGAAGAAGGTCATAAGCGGTGTGATACCGGCGAGCACAATTTTCGACCAACCCTTTGACCAGCGCCTCGGCCTTGGTGGCCTCTATCACAAACGCGGGAATCTCGGTCTGGCCAAGCAGCCTGAAGGCCTCGATCCGCCCCTGGCCGCAAACCAGATCGTGCGTGAAAGCGCCTTCGTCGACATCTCTCTTGGTCACCGTGATGGGACGCTTCAGGCCGACGTTCTTGATGCTGTCGACGATGTCCAGGAAGGATTTTTTGCCTCGCGCACGCGGGTTGGTAATCTTGATCGCGTCCAGGCGCAGGAGCGAGATCGGTCTGTTGGTGGCCATCAGCGAGCGGCCGTGATGGCGTCGCGTTCGGCCAAGGCAAACAGCGGATCCAGCGATTTGAAGAAGAAGGTGTTGAATTCCAGCCTTTTGTTCAAGGCGTGGTTTAGGGGCTTCCCGCCAATTTCATGTGTTGGCGCAATCAGGTAATCCAGGATCGTCTGGTTATCGGGGCTCATGCGGATGGCCACTTGCACCTCCGCAGCGGGACCCCTTTCCGCAGAGGCCACCCAATGAGGATAGCCGTACGGAGTGTTGCGACAGCGACCCATCGCAATGGATACGGTGAATTCCTCGTTGATGCGGAGCACGCCGAGACCGCTCTGACGCACCGCGGACCCGCCCGCCCGCTCAATGGTCGTGACTATCGTTTGGACGGCTTCTTCCAAGATCTCACGAAGCCGCCTTCTGATATCAAGAAACCGATAGTTCTGGGACGGATCGTATCCAACGAGTTGGTAGGCTCGCAGCAGACTGCCGAATTTTTTCCTGTAGCGGCTGCTTGGCGGACACTCAGCCGCCGCGTCAATCATCGGGCCGGAAAGTGTGCCGTGCCTCTTCAGGAGTCCAGCGAGCATAACCAACATCTGATCGTTGTTCATTTTAGAAGAGCGGGCATCGGCCATGGCTTGAGCCCGCTTGAAAAGTTTGCGGTCTACAATGGGTTCAAAGACGCCATCGGCGCGCACCAATTGGGCAGTACCATTGGTCACCTTCCTTTGCTTGAGTTTGAAAGACTGCCGGTTCCAGACGTTGTTGCCCACATATTTTTCGTTGCTGAGTATCTGATGAATGGATTCGCGTTTCCAGGATCGATTGAGATCGGTGACCACTCCCTTGGCATTCAACGACCGCGCAATCTGGAGCTCGGTCCGACCAGCCTTCACATACTCATTATAGATCCAGCGCACCGTCGCAATTTCATCAGGTGGTCCAGGTACGAGGATGACACGATCCGTCTGGAGGCTCTTGTACTCTTTGAGAGCGAGCATGGTCTTTGTACGCCCATGCTGGTCAATGAGCCGGCGCCTCAGGCCCAGGCCGGACGACCCTCCTTGCCGGTATCCCATTTGAATGAGCCTGCACTGGCCGGCAAACACCTTGACCGACAACACCCGGCTGTGCTCGGCCGCCATGGTGCGCTTTATCGCCTTGAGCAGATCTGATCCAATGCTGCCATCGTTCGCAAACTGTTCGCCACAGTATTCAATTCGCACGCCGGCAACGCGACACCGGTACTCGTACGACGCACTCTCATCGGGGTTCGGAAATCGCCCCCAGCGGCTCACGTCGTAGACGATAACGATTTCGAAATCCGCGTTCTTCGTTTCGACATCCGCCAATAGCCTTTGCAGGCCGGCGCGACCTTCAAGGTTCAAGCCGCTGCGACCCGCGTCCTCGTATGTGGCCACGAGGTCGTAGTTCATCGCATCCGCGAATTCACGGATTGCATCCTTCTGATTGTCGATCGAATAGCTCTGGTGGTCAGTGGACATTCGCACGTATTGAGCTGCGCGCACGCGTTGTGCGTCTACAGCAGGCCGAAGGACCGTGTGCGCCTGTTCCATCATTCAGCGCCTACAAAGGCAGATTGAACGTCCGCTTGAACCGGCAACCCTAGCGGTATGAGGCTTCAATCGCGTTACACATTGATCGACACTTTGTATCGAATGAGACTTGTTGCCATAAGACGAGAGGCCCGGAAATAGCAGGTAGGACTTCTATCAACACCCGAGAAACCATGTCTTTTATCGTGAGGCCTCGTGCCCCCGTTCCGCCGCATTGCGGCCGCAGGTGGCAAGCCATAGGGATATCAGGCCTTCAAGGGAGACTTCACATGAACTTGCACAAAGTCATAGCCGCCGTGCTGATGACCGCAGCATTGGCAGGGTGCGCGCAGACCGAAGGCCAGCAGCGGGCCGGAACTGGCGCTCTGATCGGCGGCGCTGGCGGCGCCCTCGTCGGTCAGGCCATCGGCGGCAACACCGAAAGCACGCTCATCGGCGCTGCAGGCGGCGCCCTGCTCGGCGCCGTCGTCGGCTCGGCCACTACGCCGCAACGTCGCGGCGAACAGATGTGCCGCTACCAGGACCGCCACGGCCGCATCTACACGGCACCGTGCGACGACAGGTACTACAACGGCGATTATTGAGCAGAGGGTAGTCTGCTCATCACTGTCCTAAGTGGGAAATCGGAACGGAAACTACACTGTGCGTAGTAGCCCTGGTCGTACATTTTTTCTGATCGCGCCGCCGGAGGCGGCGCTACGTTGTCATTCTTTGCCCCTAATAGTGCTACCAGCAGGGACGGCGGGGTTCTGGAGGTCGTTATGACTGAGAGCCTTGCCGGCACGCTGAAGAATCGGGGCAAACAGGCAGCCAAGCAGTTGCTTGGATACGATTCCCGCAACTGGCTGCGTATCCGCCCGATCGAGGCGTTCACCCTCTTTTTCGAAGCCGGCAACCGTAAATCCTCCGACGTCATCGAGATTTCGCCCGGCTGCAGCCGCTATTGGCGTACGATGTGCTCCAACTACCGTTCGGTTGATTTCCCCGCCTTCGATATCTGCAGGGACCGCACCGATGAGCAATATTACATCGTAATCGCCGCTCAGGTGCTGGAACACGTGCGCCGGCGTCAGGCGGCGACGGAAAACATCGACGCCATGACGAGGCCCGGCGGCTGGGCGATGGTGGCGACGCCCTTCCTGTTTCGCGGGCACGCCAGACCTCACGACTACAACAGATGGACACCCGCCGGCCTCGAGCAGCTAATGGTCTAGGGCGGCTTCGCGGAAGCCAACGTCAAGGTCCACGGCTGGGGCAACAGGGCCTGCGCCAGGCCCATACAGGCGGCCCGTCCGCGCCTACGGCCTGTGGCGGGTACTCAGCAACGACGAAGAATACCCGCTGATGGTCTGGGCGTTCGGCAAGAAGGGGTGAGTGACGGGCGCGCGTTCCATCGTGGTGATGGCCAGGCAGTCTCGCTGTACACTTGACCGGATCCGCCGCCAGTGACCTACTTCGAATTCGAGGAGGCGTTCGCGAATGGACATTCGAGCCACATTGACGGAGCTATGCGAGGCCTTCAACGCGCACGATCTCGATCGCATTATGGCGTTCTTTGCCGACGACTGCGTTCTGGAGATGCCAAGGGGAGCCGAGCCTTGGGGAACGCGCTGCACGGGCAAGCGCAGCGTACGAGACGCGCTTGCGACACGCTTTCAGGGTCTGCCCGATGTGCATTACGGCAATGGGCACCACTTTGCGGACGAGGCTGCCAACACCGGCATGTCGAAATGGACCCTCACTGGCACCACCCGCGAGGGCGTAAAAAAGGAAGTGCAAGGTTGCGACTTCTACACGTTTCGCGACGGAAAGGTGATCCGCAAGGACTCATATTGGAAGATCTTGGAGTAGGGGTTGGCGATTCCCGTCTGATCTTTTCGTTGTCCGGCAATCCACACGAGACGGGATTACGCAATGCGCGTTTGCATTTGCCGTACTCGCCGACGAGATGCCAACCCCAAGAATCACGGAATGCATTCGAAGTAGCTGCCAAGGATCAAAAACATGTCCTCATGCGCTCTCCCAGCCCCAGCGAACGCTAATCCATGTCCGGCACGCCGCCACCCCACAAACAGAGTCGTCGGCTCGCCATATTCACCCACCGAAGGGTTAGCCTCGCAGGACCGCGCAAAACGCCAGCATGCTTGCCCACCAGTCGCCTCGCAGCATCGCTCTGTCCAGTCGGCTGCTCTGCCGGTCGACGGGTTGTAGGTCGCCGGTCTGATGACGGTCGAAGGCCGTGACTACGATCAGCCTGGGTGTTTTTTGACAGAAGTTGATTATTTTACATGGAGGGTGTCTTTCCGCTGGACCAACAGCCGGTTGAAGTTGAGCGGTGCAGGGGGAAGAATTTCTGTCATCTCGAATAGAGGCACAGGGTTTTCCCGCTCCGATGCTTTCTGCTTGGCCTTCAGGTCCGTGATCTCCTCGTCGCGCCTCGCAATCCGGCTTTCCAGATTGGCAATGCGCTCCGCAAGGAAATAGCGCCCAATGGCAAATCCGCCGCCGCCGAACAATAAGGCAGACGTAGCAAAGGCCAGCGGGTTAGCCGCTACCAGCGCAGAGTTGCTTTGAATGAAAGCGATAAGGTCATGCATGGCCAAAAAGCACTCCTGTCACGCCGGGAACAATTCAACCTACCGAGGTCGCGGAGGGATCGTAATACCAAGTCGCATCCGGCGTACCCTGGCCTCGCCCTGCCGCGCGAAACGCAGCGACTGCGTCAGTACAAGCTTCCCGCGCTATCGTAGCCGTAGGGCGGGACTGGATCAGTTCGCAATGTCCACGCCAGTCCTCCCACGACAGGGGTAGGTGTCGTCGCAACCAATGGAACTATCCCCGGATGACTGCGGGCTATGGCGACTACTTGAGTCTCCAGCTCGCAAGGCCATTTGCGCCTTCACGGTCTCGAGCGGGCTATGGTAGCCGGCGATAAGCCTCACGGCTTCAGAATGCAGCGCGGCTTTGGCCTCGGCATCCAAGTACATCGTCCCATCGCGGTTCCTCCTTGCGCGCATACGGGTGGTGCAGTGAGTGACATCAAGTCGCTCCTTAAGAGCGCCGTTTTGCACGTATTCCTTCGAGCGCTTTCACCGCGCCGCCGTGCGACGAAAATCATTGCGATGCCGTCCATTTGCATTACTCCCCATGCATGGTCCAGTGAACAAACAGGGAACATAAAAGTCAAGGACGAAATGGGTCGAAAGGGGAATCGACAGGGGAGAGCAACTAAATTGCGGGTTCGTCCTCTTAGCCGTGGCTGGCCGGCAATCTGTGCCGCAGCTCGAACCCTGGACCGCTCGCCGATCCGGATTACGCAGAATGCTTGCTCCGAGCCGCCCAATCGGCGGCCTCATAGCTGGCCAAACACTGCGTCATTCCCGCAGTTCAGAGCCCGAGGGTCTTACCCGTTTCCATCTGAAGGAAAACTGCTGACGAATTCCGGGACACTGAATCTTCGAACGCGTCGACGGCAGAACCGTGGGTGACATCGACCAGCACGGCCGCTGCGGCTTCGACCTCATCGGCCGCTGCGTCAACCTTGTCGAAACGCATCAACATTCGATCGTGGAGCATCGACAACCGCGTCGCGTGGTAAAGCACGCTGCGCTTGTGGTAGTCGGAGTCCAGCGGCTCAAACAGTATTGTCATGACGACAACTCCTCGCCGTTTTCATTGATCGCGACGCCATTTCCTGGCCCGTTTTTTCCTTGGCGCGCGACAGCGATTTCTGGGTTCGTTTGACGCGCAACCTTGACTGATAAATTACGGCTGTTCTGTTTGGTTCCCGCCAAAAAAGTAATCGTGACCCGGCTCCTGGATTTTACCAGGAGCCAGGCCGAAAGAATGTCCTAGTCGTCGTTGTCCTCGATGATCACGTGGCGCCGGTGATGACGGCGTTCGATCGAGCCCGTGGTGACCACGACGTGATCGCGGCGATGGTGCTTGCGGTGCCAATGGCGCTTGCCATTATCGTAAAACGCTTCCGTGCCGTGGCGCCGATGGTGAAGGCGAGCTCCATCCTCGTTGATGACAGCGACGCGGTTGTTATCCCAATGATGACGGTGATGAGCCCTGTTGGTCGTGATGACGATCGAATCCGCCGAAGCCACGGCAGGGGCGGCCAGGCAAAGGGCCAGCGCGCCCAGAATCAGGGGGGTTCTCATTTTCAACTCTCCAAGGAATTAAGATGCCCTTCGCCGAGTAAACATTATTCGCTAGCTTTGGTTCCTGTCGAGAACGACAGCACACACATTCGCCGGTCCTTTAGCGGCGCTGCACGACGGTGGAGGTAGAGCTCGAGGCGCGTATGTCGCCATGGCAGGTCCCGCGATTACCGCGCTGGTTTGCCAGGCAGGGTTGCCGGGGGGCAGCAACCCGCCAATAGCGGAACTTGTGCGGCCGTCAGATCGATATTGGCAGGGTCGATGGCAATGCCTTCTTCAACGGCAACTCAGCACCATGACAAAAATGTAGCATAGCCGAGCCTGCCGAAACGCCGATCAAGGCTCCGGTCAGGCAAGCTTCGAGACGATGACGGCCAGTGACGACAATCTGCCTTCGCTCAGGCTGCGGATGTAGTTCTTGCGTCGCTGCACGAATTCGGTGCCGAGCACGATTTCATTGGCCTGCTGTTGCGCAGGTGAAGGAATGATGCCGGAACCGGCCCTTTGCATCGCCAGTTCGATATGTTCGCCGGTCTCGTCGATGACTTCGTCAATACGGAAACCCGCATCGGCGAACAGGGTCTTCAGGGTATCCCGGTCAACAAGGTGGCTGGTTTCCGGCGCAACCGCCCAGGGCAAGGGGTAATTCGGCTCGCCGCCGGCCAGCACGGCTTCGGTCCAGATCAATTTGCCGCCCGGCTTCAGAACGCGAAAAGCCTGCCCGATGACGGCGGCCTTGTCGGCGATGTTCATGCCGACATAGAAGCAGATTGCCGCGTCGAATGTGCTGTCGACAAAGGGCAGTTTCGCCGCGTCGGCTTCGTGGAAGCGAACCTTGTCCCCAAGGCCGCTGAGCGTGGTCAGTCGGCCGGATGCCTCGACGAAGGCCGGTGTGAGGTCGACGCCGTCGACCTGGCAGCCATAGGTGGCGGCCAGGAAGCGCGCCGGGCCGCCAATGCCGCTGCCGATATCAAGGATCCGGTCGGTGGGCGAGGGGGCAAGACGAGCTCCATGATCCCGCGTGGCGATGAGCTCGCGGCCGTGAAGCTGGTCGAACGGATAGAGCTGCGCGGCACTGATTTTATCGGGTTTCGCATCGGGAATCGCGGCCAATATGCGCTCGACGATGCCGTCGCTGCCGTAATGCGTGGTGACGTTGCTCATGGCTGTCCTCCTCGAACAGCCAGCTTCCCATCAATGGGTTGTCTCCGCAACGCGTGCTGATTCAGGAGTTTGATTCATGACCCGCTACGCCACCATCATCACCGATGCCGACGGCCAGGAAATCGTCAGCGCCATCGGCGAATTCGAAGGGCTGGGCCGCGGCCACGCCTGGGGCGTGTCGAGCAGGTCGCGCCCGGCGCTCTTGACGACCTCAGGGTCCGGACCTGAAGAGTTCTTTTGCGGCGTATCACCCTCTAAGAGGCGTGGGGAACGCTAAGCCCTGAGCTCGGATGTGGTCTTCCAGTTTCATCGCGAGATTTCCCACCCATGGCTCGCCGGTGGCTCCCGCTGAAGCTTGCCTCTGCCTGTGCAAGGTTGCCAGGCGATCTGGAACCTCGAGGTATGTGGAGAGTTGTCCAGCAGCCCATCGGATATCCAAGCCATGGCCCTCATACTGTTTCGGCGTCGAACTCTTAAGCGGCTACATTCACAGAATCGACCGCTCAGAGGGTCAATGTTCCACTTGAGGATCAGTTCCTTGGGTTGAGGCAATGGAGCGCCCGGTTGTTCCACAACGACAAAGAGCGGCTTGTGCGGCTGTTCGTGCCAGATGCCTGGCGAAGCTCACGCATCTCAACCTGCTCACAGCACGTCGGGCAGGTCAGACTGAGGGGCAAACCTCGCCTGATAACCAGCCCCGCGTTTCCGATCCGGAGTGGCGCAATGCCCGATTCGTCTGAAGGGTCCCTCAATTTCTGACCGACTCGAGGTGCAGACTATCATAGTTGATTGTTGCTGCCGGTGACCTCGCGTAATCAAAGGCTCACGTAGCTTTCCAACAGAGGACGGTATGTTGTATCCAGGTCGATTTTTGGAACCGAGCGATATTGTGATGCTTGCCCGTGTTTGTGAGACGGTCTGCAAAGAGCGCGGCGCACCTGTTGCTTCGCGGGCCGGAGAGCGCACAGCTGCGCACGTACTCAGGCTGTTTATGAACGGCTTGACTGGGGAGAATGAGCTGCTTGATGCTGAGAGGAACTGGGCTCGACGGAGTGATTTGGCTTTCGAGCAGGCTCATGTCAGCTACGAGGACACAAGAGAGGCCGCGTGATCCATAGCTTCCTGAGAATTGAAGTAGCGAAGAGAACTGCTCGCTGCACGGGACGAGCCCCAGAGGCACCTTCTGTATAGGGGGTGGGTGTTGCTGCGGCAGTTCAGGTGAGCGCAACAACTTCCGCGCGCAATGGGCGCGGCAACACTGCGGTGGCCGCCTTCTCGGAACGGGCGCGCCCCGGTTTTCAATCGCCCATCCGGTGACCTCGATCCAGGTTGAGGCAACCATCCGCCCGGGTACCTTCACCATCGACCTAGGTTTAGGGCAGCGGTCACAAAATTAGGGGTGAGCGCAGCGCCGGAAACGAAAATCTCGCCGGGATTTTCAGTTGCAATTAGCAAAGAGGCGTAGCCATCCCGAACGACGGATCACGTCGTGTGCTTGCCGGACCCGTCGAGTTCTATCCAGGCTGGCGCATGATCACTCGGCTTTTCCCAGCCTCGCACGTCAGCGTCGA
>NZ_RZRU01000010.1:0-24078 GCF_003997495.1 Mesorhizobium sp. M7A.F.Ca.US.008.03.1.1
ACGCAGCGGTGTGAGACGGGCATTCTTGTGGATGTTCATTCGGACCCTCCGATGGATGCTGAAGCGTGGTAACTCCAGTCTCCTCGGTCCGGTCCGAATGGACAACCTCTCGAAAGCTCACACCTAGTGCCGGCAGTGGCACCGCTGTTGTCCGTCGACAGGTCCCGCGCTTGCTCGGTGCGACCAACAACCTTAAGCGCTAGGGCGTAACCTGACCCTGCAAGATCTCCTCACCGACTATAAGGTGCGCCTCACGATCTGAGACGATGGGACAGGATGGCTAAGGAGGTGCGCCGTCTTGCATGCCCCGCCAGCGAGGCGAACCCTCTCGGCTACGCGCGCCACCAGCGACGCTCCATATCGTCAGGCCTGCGTCTCATGCTCAGATGAGCCGGTATTTGGCTCTCTCATCAGCAAACCGAGAGAGCCCATGCCAAGACGGAAGCAAGCAAGACGAACGAGCGTCAGAGATATCCTGCGCCTGACCCATAAACAGGGCAGTCCGGTGGGCCAAGGTGGCAGAGCAACTGAGGTTCGGCAAGACTTCGGCTTCCACCTATCTGCGGGCGCTGGAGACGGGCTGTCGTGCAGGCCCTGCATGCGGCTTTGAGGACGATGCGATGTTGAAACACCGTCTGTTGCGCCGAATCGGCCGTCGGCCAAACGTTGGGTCGTCATCAGGTTCTCGACAGCTTCCCGGTGTCAAATCCAAACCGTGGTCGGCGATCCCCACCAGGGTGGGAAGGCAGCGCTGATATAGCCGAACGTCGATCAAGTCACGATCAACGATTGCCTCATGTCACATGCCCTGCGGGACTGAAAAACGGAGAAGAACATGTGCGATGCAAAACTGAAGACCGTGCTTTCGCTTTTTTCGCCGGTGGCCAGCAAATTAGATGCTCTCTCGTCCAACGGACCAGCGACGGATGCAAACTGCGTTAAGCTAAATACGAACGAGAACCCGTTTCCGTTGCCGAAGAGCGTAATGCAAAGTGCAATTGCTGCGATCGAACACCAGTATCTTTATCCGGAAGACGACAATCTCAGCTTAAGGGCAGCTGCCTCCGATGCTTACGGATTTTCCAAAGATCAGGTGATTGCCGGCAACGGTTCGTCGGAGCTGCTCGGACTCATCTACAGAGCTTTCCTCGCCCCAGGAGATAGAGTGGCAATGCTGTCGCCCGGATTTTCGTTCAACCGTAAACTTGCCATGTTGCAGGGTGCCGAGTTTCTCGAAATCGCATCGAGCGAAGCTCATCCCCTGCCGATAGAAAAACTGCTGTCCGGCCCCGCAAAAGACGCGAAGTTCATTCTGTTGGCTAATCCGAACAATCCGACCGGAACATTCGTGCCGGTGGCCGAAATCGAACGCCTTGTGGAGCAAGCAGATCGCTTGGTCGTCTTGGATGAGGCCTACGTTGACTTCGCACCCGACAATGCCCTGCGCCTCGTCAATAGACATCCGAATCTTTTGATCTTGAGGACTTTTTCAAAGAGCTATGCTGCCGCTGGCGTGCGAGTCGGCTTCGGTTTCGGTCACCCAGAAATCATTGGCAGGCTGCGCAACATCCAGAATGTCTTCAACATGAACGTGATCGGGCAGGCGGTCGGGAAAAGCATTCTTGCGCATCGCCACGCCTACGAAGAGAACCACAGGCACATCAAGCATGAACGACAGCGAGTGACCCTGGCGCTGTTGCAACTTGGCTTTTCCGTAACACCCTCCCACGCAAACTTTTTGCTGGCCCGTGTGCCGGCGGGACAGGAGGGCTCATGCTGGCAAGCCGCGTTGAAAGAGCAGGCGATCCTCATCGCCAGCTTTCCTGACGTAGATTTGAAGAACTGTATTCGCGTCAGCATTGGCACCACAGAGCAGATGGACAAATTCCTTGCTGCCGCCGAACGCGTCTGTATGAACTTTAAGAAGGATCGCGGTGCTCACAAGCATGAAGTCGATTCACATTAAGCATCAAGTAATGATATGTCGTGAGCTATGATGATTAGCGAATAAATATAGGTAATTTGGAGAACAATTAATTGAAGAAAATTTCCGCTTCGGGCCTGACCTTCGGCATCTTCGATCATCTGGACGAAAACGGCGATGACATCGCACAACAATATGCAGATCGGCTGAGCCTAGCAGAAGCGTGCGATGGCTATGGCTTTTATGCGTATCATCTCGCCGAGCACCACTGTACGCCGCATGGCAGAGGTCCATCACCGAATTTGTTCTTAGCGAGCGTCGCCCAGCGAACCCGCAGTCTTCGTGTTGGTCCCATGGTAATGCTACTTGCGCTCTATCATCCGCTGCGTGCCTTCGAGGAGATCTGCATGCTTGATCAGTTGAGCGGCGGCAGGCTTGAACTCGGCATAGGGCGCGGCTCTGCTCCCACTGAATTGGGATACTTCGGGGTTGCTGTAGAAGCAGCACCAGAACAGTATGCGGAGGCCAGTGAGATTCTCATCAATGCGATGAAAGGCGGGACGCTTTCTTATCAGGGCCGCCACTTTGAGTTGAAAGATGTTCCGCTGACGTTGAGACCTCACCAATATCCCCGTCCGCCGACATGGATCGCCACCAATCGACCCGAGCCGGCTAGCTGGGCCGCTGCGAATGGGGCAAACATCGCCTGCGTCGGACCTTCCACTTCTGTTCGCAGCGTTACCGACGCGTTCCGCGCCGCCCGAATTCACGATGCTGACATTGGCCAGCAAGCGCCATTTCTTGGATTGCTCCGAATGGTGGTGATAGGGCGTTCTGAAACAGATGCGTATTTGCTCGCAGCACCTGCCTATGAACGATGGCTCAATAGCTTCAAATTTCTATACGAACTAAATGCCATTTCCACTCCACCAAACTTGCCTTTGAACTTCGATGCAGCAATTGAAAGTGAATTGTGCGTCGTGGGAACGGCAGATTCTGTCCGAAAAGCTCTCCTTGATCAGCTGGAAGAGGCAGGTGCTAATTATCTTCTGTGTCAACTGGCATTTGGGGATTTGCCGCTGGATGCCTCACTATACACCGCATCGGCCATTGGATCCGAAATCATGGCTCGAGTTGCCGCATCGTGAATCCGTCGTGTGATTGGAGGAGCAGCGGCAGCGCTGCTCCTCATTGCGAAACGGTTGTGGGGGCCGGACTCCTGTGTCAGGTGTAAACCATTGGAGCACGTCCTATCTGATCCAGGTCATATCCTGCGGCTTTGAAGTAGTTGGCACATTCGGCTGGGGTGAAGAGGTCGACGACCGCGCCGAGGCGTCCTGACCTTGCCCCTCTGATCTAATCCGGTTTGAAGTTCGTTCTGGCCCATCCAGAGGACCAGGACATGAAACGCAGCCGCTTCTCTGAAGAGCAGATCATCGGAATTTTGAAGAAACACGAGGCCGGGGTATCGGTTGGCGATCTGTGCCGCAAGCACGGGGTCAGCGACGCCTCGATCTACAATTGGAAGGCCCGCTTCGGCGGGATGGATGTCACCGAGGCTCGGCGACCTGAAGGCGCTGGAGGACGAGAACACGCGCCTGAAGCGGCTTTTGGCCGACGCCATGCTCGACAATGCCGCGTTGAAGGACCTTGTGGGAAAGAAATGGTGACGCCCGCCGCCAAGCGGAAAGCTGTCGCTCGCCTGAAGGAAGGCTTCGGGATGAGCGAACGGCGGGCGTGTAAAGCCATCGGCTGTTGCCGCATGACGGTTCGCTACCAGACCAGCAGGCCGGACGACCGCGAGGTTCGCGAGCGGATGAAGGCCGATCGCGCAGGAGCGTCGCCGGTTCGGCTACCGGCGTCTTCTCGTGATGCTGAGGCGGGAGGGCCTGGTCGTGAACCACAAGAAGCTGTTCCGGCTCTATCGGGAGGAGAAGCTCGCCGTCGCCGCCGTGGCGGCCGCAAGCGGGCGATCGGGACCAGGGCGCCGATGCTGGTGCCGCTGAGGCCCGACGAGCGCTGGTCGCTCGACTTCGTATCGGACCAGCTCACCGACGGGCGCCGCTTCCGCATCCTGGCCGTCGTCGACGACTGCACGAGAGAGTGCCTCGCACTCATCGTTGATACGTCTCTCTCGGGCATGCGGGTTGCCCGCGAATTGGACGGCTCATCACCGAGCGGGGCCGGCCCAGGATGATCGTCAGCGACAATGGCAGCGAGTTCACCTCGAACGCCATCCTCTCCTGGGCGGATCAGAACCGCGTCGAATGGCATTACATTGCGCCCGGCAAGCCGATGCAGAATGGCTTCATCGAGAGCTTCAACGGCCGACTGCGCGATGAACTGCTCAACGAGACGCTGTTCACCTCGCTGGCTCAGGCGCGCGTAGCCATCGCCCTGTGGCACGCCGACTACAACACCGCGCGGCCGCACTCCCCCCTGGCAGACCCCGGCCAAGTTCGCCAGCACCTTCAATCCGCGACGGTCGCTCGCGCTGCGCTATGCCAAAGGCTCCGCGCCAGCGCCCGTCGCTTCACCCGCCCAGCAGGGCACAACCCACGCCGGAAACGAACTCAAAACTGCTGGGGCAACGTCAGTCCCATAGAGCCTTGATGGTTATCTCGGCCTTTGCTCGCAGCAGCGCCTTAGGTTGGGCGAAGGCGTTCTCAATCGGATTGAAGTCGGGACTGTAGGGCGGCAGTTAGAGCAGGCTCGCCTGCGGCCTCAATCGCGCCGCGCAGGGTTCTCCAGGCGGATGTCGCCAATGTCAAATTTGCTGGCATCCATGTCGCCCTCGCCAACCGCACAAGCGAAGGCCAGAAAGCCAACATGTGTTCTGCGGCTTAATTAAGAGTCAGCCGATGTCGGCCGAACATCACCTTGTCTCGAAGTCGACGATCGGACAGCAGGTTGCGAAAGTTGGCGCGATGCGAAACAAACTGCTGAAGCGCTCAACTTTTATTGATCACGCGTGTTGGACGCGACGCACTCCCGTTCCAATCGGGCTGAGCGCAAATTCTCCCGGTTCACAAAACTGAGTCGCTGGAGTAGTGGGGGCGCAGAGAAATCTCCGGTCGCAGCCTTACCCGGTCAAAACAAGGATACCAATGATGAAGACTCTCGCCGTCTGCTCTGGCGGATTGGACTCCGTTTCCCTTGCTCACATGGTGGCAGCGGAGCACGAACTCACCGGCCTTCTATCTTTCGACTATGGCCAACGGCACAGGAAGGAATTGGGCTTCGCCGCTCTTTGCGCGCAGCGACTGAAGGTCCCGCACCAGATCATCGACATCGGCGAAATTGGCCGTGGCCTTTCCGGCTCAGCGCTGACTAGCAGTATCGACGTGCCGGACGGCCACTACGCCGAAGACACGATGAAGATTACGGTGGTGCCGAACCGCAATGCCATCATGTTGGCAATCGCCTTCGGTCTCGCCGCCGCCCACAGCGCCGAAGCGGTGGCGGCGGCCGTGCATGGTGGGGACCATTTCATCTATCCCGATTGCCGTCCGGCCTTCATTGAAGCTTTCCAGACAATGCAAGACCGCGCGCTCGACGGCTATGCGCAGATACGCCTCTATGCACCGTATGTGAATCTCGGAAAAGCTGACATTGTTGCGGATGGCGCAAGATACGGCACCCCGTTTGCTGAGACCTGGTCCTGTTACAAGGGCGGCGTGCGTCACTGCGGACGATGCGGGACCTGCGTCGAGCGGCGCGAAGCGTTCCATCTCGCCGGGCACGCTGATCCCACCGACTACGAGGACGCCGATTTCTGGCTTGAGGCGCTGCGCAGGAGGCGCGCGTAATGTTCCACATCAGCAAGGAATTCCACTTCTCGGCCTCGCATCAGCTCACCTCCTTGCCTCCCAACCATCAATGCGCGCGCCTGCACGGGCATAACTATGTCGTCGTAGTGGAGCTGTCGGCCAAGGAACTGGACGCCCACGGCTTCGTGCGCGACTATCACGATCTGGCGCCGCTCAAACGCTACATTGACGAGAGCTTCGACCATCGGCACCTCAACGACGTGCTGGGACATGAGAAGGTCACGGCGGAATGCCTGGCCAGACATTTCTATGAATGGTGCAAGGCACGTCTGCCGCAGACCGCGGCCGTGCGCGTTAGCGAAACACCGAAAACTTGGGCGGAATACCGTCCGTGACCGACATGCATCCCGCAATCCGTGTGAGCGAGATATTCGGGCCGACTATCCAGGGCGAGGGCGTGCTCATCGGCTTGCCGACGGTGTTCATCAGAACCGGCGGATGTGATTATCGCTGTTCATGGTGCGACAGCCTTCACGCGGTGGACAATCAGTATCGCCATGAATGGCTACCGATGCCGATCGATGCCGTGTGGCAAACCGTCCATGCGCTTTCCGGCGGCAGGCCGGTTATGGTCTCCTTGTCAGGCGGCAACCCGGCCATTCAGCCGTTCGGTCCCCTCATAGAACGAGGCCATCGCGAGGGCTATCGTTTTGCACTGGAAACGCAGGGTTCCGTGGTGAGGGAGTGGTTTGCGGATCTTGACGTGCTGACCCTTAGCCCAAAGCCGCCGTCCAGCGAGATGACGACCCGTTGGGCTGCGTTTGATGCATGCCTCGAAGCGGCGCAAGAGAAGCCGCAAATCGTGCTCAAGCTCGTCGTTTTCGACGAGAGTGACTATGCCTACGCCAAAGAAGTCGCGGCGAGATATCCGCACCTTCCGATCTATCTGCAACCCGGCAATCACACGCCGCCGCTCCCTGGCAGTGAAGACGCCTCTGTCGACTTGGACGGAATAATGATGCGAATGGAATGGCTTGTCGAAAGGGTGACTAGCGACAGGTGGTTCGAAGCCCGCGTGTTGCCGCAGCTGCACGTTCTGCTTTGGGGTAACAAGAGGGCGGTCTAGTCTGTGGCTTGCGTCGCACCGGAAGGCCGGGCTCCAACGGCTTGGCAGGCTCTCTTCGCGTGCCGAGTACAGCCGAGCTTTGTTCGCGTCAGCGGTCTCGCGATTGTGCGGCTGGAAACCGCCCGGACACCCCGCTGCCGGCGTGTGTCACCTTGACTCCGATGAGCTGTCGTCACGCAAAGTTGAAATCCGCAAGAACTGGCCTTCTCGCCCCACCTGCTCCGTCGCAAGCACGTCATCCCCTCATCCTTGTCCAGCTCTTATCGATGTATCTCATTGTCCGGCCTGACGCACGACTGTCAGCATGGGAATGCATCCATTGCGCAAATGCCTTCCATAAAGAAGATCGATTTCCTCATTGGCCCAACGTGAAATATAGCAACGTTTTCGTGGCGTGGGTCGGCTGCGTCGGGAGTAGCGATGAAAACGTATTGGGGTCGCCTGCGTCTCCTTGGGCAGCGAGTGTAAAGTATAGCGATGCGGCCTCCGGCGCGAACGGCAGCCGCGCAGTGATCACCTTCGCCTGTGCCTTTGCGGCGGGGGTCAAGCGCTGGTCTGCTAAAATTTTTTATCGTTTAGCTGGTTGAAACTGCCCCCGTTGCGGGCTGCAGAAGCCGGCCAGCCGAGAAACGGCAGCCGCACTTATGAAAGCACGCCAAGGCGTGCGGGCATCTATCAGTTGCAAAGGACAATACTGGCCGCGCCGATTGGCCATCACGCGTCCATTAGGGCAGCCACCAACATCAGTTCGCAAGAGGAGCAAAAGTAATATGTATCGTCGTCACCTGATCAAAGGGTTGGTTGCGCTCGGCGCATGCCGGATTTGCGTTCAAGCCGCCCAAGCGACCAGTGCCCATTGGGGGTACACCGGTCCGGTCGGACCGGAGCACTGGGCTGATCTGGATAAGGAAAATTTCGTATGCTCTGCCGGCACGCAGCAATCGCCGATCAATATCAACAGCGCGGTCAAGGCGGATATCCCGCATATCGCCATCGGCTGGCACAAGGGCGGCGGCAATATGGTGAACAACGGCCACACCATTCAAATCAATATGCCACAAGGCAGCACGCTGACCCGCGGCGATCGTGTCTACGAACTGGTACAGTTCCATTTCCATGCGCCAAGCGAACATCACGTGGCGGGCAAGAGCTTCCCGATGGAGGTGCATTTCGTTCACAAGGACACGCAAAGTGGTACTCTGGGCGTGCTGGGCGTCTTTTTAACGCCCGGCGCGACAAATGCCAGCTTTGCTGCCCTTGCTGCGGCCTTTCCCGAACTGCCGAATGGGGAGGTGACGATCGACGAGGTGAATCCCAACTGGCTTCTGCCAGCCTCGCTTGGCTATTGGACTTATGAGGGCTCACTGACGACGCCGCCGTGCACCGAAAACGTCGAGTGGATGGTGGCGATGGAACCGGTTGACGTTGATCCGGCAGACATCCAGCGATTTGCCTCACTCTACCCGTCGAACGCGCGCCCTATTCATTCACCCAATCGACGCTTCATCCTGCGCCAGAGTTGAGCGCCGCCCCAGCGGTTCCGCACGGTCCAACATTCTTGGCACAAGTTGGCGCGAAGCCTCCTCTTCCGGTCTGGCGGTCTGACGGCGCTCCCCAAGCTGGCTAGTCTAAATGATAGGGATTCGGTGCCGACACCACTCGTCCCAAATACGTCGCGGCGAGGTTTGTCTGCAACCCGGCAATCACACGCCGCCCCGCCGTGGTAATGAAGACGTCTCTGTCGAGTCCGACGGAATATGATGCGCATGGAACCGCTGGTAGAAAAGGTGACCAGCGACAGGTGGTTCGAAGCCCGCGTCTTGCCGCAGCTGCACGTTCTACTCTGGGGTAACAAGAGGGTAGTGTATACCTTCTCCTAGCTTCGCCGCCAACTACTCGGTTTTCCGAATTGCTCTCTATATTCTTGAAGACGATGCGTTCGTTAAAGACATGTGCTGCGCACCTGGTGTAAAAGCTGCTCTCATCATGCAGAGGTCAAGCCAGTCGGGCTCATCCGAGGCTATGGCCGTGAGCACTGTTCAGTTCGGCAGAGAGGGCGCTTTTGTACACACTTTGCGATCGTGGCGGCCCCGTGGGCAGATCTGCAAGCTGCCGCGACACTAACCTCTCGAAGCCCGCCCGCCCGCCTTTCGTGCAGCTTCCTCTGAACAAAACCACCGCTCGCCCTTCAATAGGTTGATGCGTGTCTCCCAGTAAGATTCCTGTCCAAGAACGTGATAATCTTCTTGCCAGTGTTGTAGCTGATGTTGCCCTTGATGCCGCAGCCTACCGCGGCGGGACCAAACTCAATGGCAAGCAGGCCGGCTAGGATCGTGCAGCCAGTCGCGAGCCTCGCCCACAACGGGGTCTCACGCGCATGAGGGCGCCGACCATGGGTTCGGCGGTTCATACGCGTATAACACGTATCTTTCTGAAAAAATCAATGCTCTCGGCTAAGCTACTGAATTATTTGGCTTCCATATAGCGCGTCGGCGGAACCAACTTGTAGACGGGCTATGAAAGGTTAAGCGCGGATGTCTATCGGCCGCCGGCGTTCCCGCTCTGTAAGCCTGCCTGAACTACCCGCGCCGCGGTCAAGCCCCAGGCTCCTGCTCATCCAGCGACCGCCCGATCAATGGCAGGCTGGAAAGACAAGAGCCGATGTCTTCCGATGGTCTCGCCATCAGCTTTGGGCTAACTTCCCCATTCTCCCGCTTCGAGCTCGACACACGGCGGTTTGGATGGCGCACGACAATCTGTGTCGGCTTTGTCGTGTCCGTGACAGACGCCTGAAAGGCCCGTTCGCGCGTTTTGCCGCCGTCTAAGCGGCTGGAATTTAATGACAAAGTTTCTTCTGGGATCGGCCGATCACGCTGGTACGCTTTTTGCGATGCTTGGTGTGAGGCGGCACGAGCTGCCTATCGGCACTTGTGTCGCGGGCAGTCGCGATAATTAGAACGAAGGAAGGAAAGCTATTATGTCAGGTCTGCGTCAGATCGCCTTTTACGGAAAAGGCGGCATCGGCAAGTCCACCACGTCCCAAAATACGCTCGCTGCCCTTGTCGACCTCGGGCAGAGAATCCTCATCGTAGGATGCGACCCCAAAGCCGATTCCACACGCTTGATCCTGAATTCGAAAGCTCAGGATACCGTCCTGGATCTCGCCGCACAGGAAGGCTCGGTGGAAGACCTCGAACTCCAGGACGTGCTCAAGGTGGGCTACAGAGGCATCAAGTGCGTGGAGTCCGGCGGCCCCGAGCCGGGTGTCGGTTGCGCCGGCCGCGGCGTCATCACCTCGATCAATTTCCTCGAGGAGAATGGCGCTTATGACGATGTCGATTATGTCTCCTATGACGTCCTCGGCGACGTGGTATGCGGCGGCTTCGCCATGCCGATCCGCGAAGGCAAGGCCCAGGAGATCTATATCGTCATGTCCGGCGAGATGATGGCGCTCTATGCCGCCAACAACATCGCCAAGGGCATCCTCAAATATGCCCATTCGGGCGGTGTGCGGCTGGGCGGGCTGATCTGCAATGAACGTCAAACCGACCGCGAACTCGATCTGGCCGAAGCACTGGCTGGCCGATTGAATTCCAAGCTCATCCACTTCGTGCCCCGCGACAACATCGTCCAACATGCCGAACTCAGGAAGATGTCGGTGATCCAGTACGCGCCGGACTCAAAGCAGGCAGGGGAATACCGCGCTCTGGCCGAGAAGATCCACGCCAATTCGGGCCAGGGTACGATCCCGACGCCGATCACCATGGAGGAGCTGGAGGAGATGCTGCTCGACTTCGGCATCATGAAGACCGACGAGCAGATGCTTGCCGAGCTTCACTCCAAGGAAGCGGCGAAGGCGGCGGCCCAGTAGTGACATTAGCGCTGCCATGAATCGGCGCGCCTTGCAGAGAACGGCGCCTATTCTTTGAGGCGTCACCCAACCTTGAAAGGGGGACTCATGAGCCGGGAATACGAGAATGACGGTGCTCTTCATGCGAAGCTTATCGAAGAGGTGCTGTCGCATTATCCCGACAAGGCGGCGAAGCGCCGCAAGAAGCACCTCAACGTCGCAAAGAGCGGCAACGAGGCTGGCGGGGAAAGCGAGGTCCTTTCCGAATGCGACGTCAAATCGAACATCAAGTCCATTCCCGGGGTGATGACGATTCGCGGCTGTGCATATGCTGGTTCGAAAGGCGTGGTGTGGGGGCCAGTCAAGGATATGGTCCATATCTCGCACGGCCCGGTCGGCTGCGGCCAATATTCTTGGTCGCAGCGCCGCAACTACTACGTCGGTACAACGGGCGTCGACACGTTCGGGACAATGCAGTTCACCTCCGATTTCCAGGAGAAGGACATCGTCTTCGGCGGCGACAAGAAGCTGGAACAGATCATTGACGAGATTGAAGTCTTGTTTCCGCTCAACAACGGCATCACCGTGCAGTCCGAATGCCCTATCGGCCTGATTGGCGATGACACCGAGGCCGTTTCTCGCAAAAAGACCAAGGAGTATGACAAGACGATCGTGCCGGTACGCTGCGAGGGCTTCCGCGGCGTCTCGCAGTCGCTTGGCCACCACATCGCCAATGATGCAATCCGGGATTGGGTCTTCGACAAAAAGGATGTCAAGTTCGAGGCCGGCCCCTACGACGTCAACGTCATCGGCGACTACAATATCGGCGGCGATGCCTGGGCCTCGCGCATACTGCTTGAGGAGATAGGGCTGCGCGTGGTTGGCAACTGGTCGGGTGACGCCACACTCGCAGAGATCGAGCGCGCCCCGAAGGCTAAGCTCAATCTTATCCACTGCTACCGGTCGATGAATTACATCTGTCGGCATATGGAGGAAAAGTATGGCGTCGCCTGGATGGAGTACAATTTCTTCGGTCCCTCCCAGATCGAAGCCTCTCTGCGCAACATAGCCAAGCATTTTGGGCCGGAAATCGAGGAGAAGACCGAAAAGGTCATTGCCAAGTACAGGCCGCTTGTTGATGCGGTCATCGCCAAGTACCTGTCGCGCCTGGAAGGAAATACCGTGATGCTCTATGTCGGCGGCCTGCGCCCCCGCCACGTCGTCACGGCCTACGAGGACCTCGGCATGGTCATCGTGGGCACCGGCTATGAATTCGCCCACAGCGACGACTATCAGCGCACCGGCCACTACGTGAAGAACGGCACGCTGATCTACGATGACGTGACCGGCTATGAGTTGGAGAAATTCATCGAAGGGATTCGCCCAAATCTGGTCGGCTCGGGAATCAAAGAAAAATACCCGGTGCAGAAGATGGGCATACCGTTCCGCCAGATGCATTCCTGGGATTATTCAGGCCCGTATCACGGCTACGACGGCTTTGCCATTTTCGCACGTGATGTGGATCTCGCCATTAACAACCCGGTCTGGGACCTATTCCACGCGCCTTGGAAAAGAAGCCGGGGCGATGAGCGGGCGATGGCTGCCGAATAAACATTTGCTTCAGCCCCAGTCTCCCACTGAGACGGTGAACTCCCGCGGCCTCTGATCCGCCGGAGCCTGGAACGTCTTGACGTCCTGAGCTGCCGTCCCGCGCAGCCAGATGCAAAAGAGGTAATCATCATGCCGCAGTCGGCTGAAAAAATTCTCGATCACGCTCCCCTGTTCCGCGAGCCGGAATACAGAAAGATGCTCGCTGAGAAGAAGCTAAACTTCGAATGTCCGCACCCCGATGAAATCGTTTCCGATCAGCGCGATTTCACCCAGACGTGGGAATACCGCGAAAAGAACCTCGCCCGCAAAGCGCTTGTCGTGAACCCGGCCAAGGCCTGCCAGCCGCTGGGTGCGGTATTCGCTGCCGCCGGCTTCGAGCGAACCATGTCCTTCGTCCACGGCAGCCAAGGTTGCGTCGCCTATTACCGCTCGCACCTGTCGCGCCATTTCAAGGAGCCTGCCGCGGCGGTCTCCTCCTCAATGACCGAGGATGCGGCGGTGTTTGGCGGCCTGAAGAACATGGTCGACGGGCTCGCCAACACCTACCAGCTCTACGACCCCAAGATGATTGCCGTGTCGACGACCTGTATGGCAGAGGTCATTGGCGACGACCTGCACAGCTTCATCCAGAACGCCAAGGACGAAGATTCAGTCCCGCGCGACTTCGACGTGCCCTTTGCCCACACCCCGGCCTTCGTTGGCAGTCATGTCGACGGCTATGACAACATGGTCAAAGGCATTTTGGAGCACTTCTGGAAAGGTCAGGAGCGTACGCAAATCGAAGGAACCATCAACATCATTCCGGGCTTCGACGGCTTCTGCGTCGGCAACAACCGGGAGCTCAAGCGCCTGCTCGATGTAATGGGCGTGTCCTATACATTGATCCAGGATGCCTCTGACCAGTTCGATACGCCTTCGGACGGTGAATACCGCATGTATGACGGGGGCACGAAGATCAACGAGGTGAAGAAGGCCCTCAACGCCGAGGCAACGCTTTCGCTGCAGCATCACAACACCCGAAAGACACTGGGCTATTGCGAGGAGGTCGGGCAGGCGACGGCCTCGTTCCACTATCCGCTCGGCGTTCAGGCGACGGACGAATTCCTGATGGAGGTCGCGGCGATTTCCGGCAAGGAGATTCCCGAGGCAATTCGCCTCGAGCGCGGCCGACTGGTAGACGCCATGGCGGACAGCCAATCCTGGCTGCATGGTAAGAAATACGCCATCTACGGTGATCCCGACTTCGTTCACGCAATGGCCCGCTTTGTCATGGAGACCGGCGGCGAGCCAACCCATTGCCTCGCCACCAATGGCACCTCGGCATGGGAAGCCGATTTGAAGAAGCTGCTAGCATCCTCGCCTTTCGGCAAGGCTGCCCAGGTTTGGGCGGGCAAGGACCTGTGGGCGCTGCGCTCGCTGCTCTTTACCGAGCCGGTGGACCTTTTGATCGGCAATTCCTACGGCAAGTACCTGGAGCGCGACACCGGAACGCCGCTGATCCGGCTGATGTTTCCGATCTTCGATCGGCACCATCATCACCGCTTTGCGCTCTTTGGCTACCAGGGCGCGTTGCGCGTGCTGACGACGATCCTCGACAAGATCTTCGACAAACTCGATCGCGAGACGAGCGAGACGGGTGTGACGGATTATTCCTATGACCTCACGCGCTAAGAGCCGTGGCCGGCTTTTCGCCGAGGCCATTCCTTGCCCAATGGACTGGGGAGGCTGAGCGATGTCCTCCCTCAGCGCCAAAATCAAGGACGCCTTCGATGAGCCCGCCTGCGATAAGAACCGTGGCAAAGATGCCAAGGCGCGCAAGGAGGGCTGCTCGAAGTCGCTGACACCAGGGGCGGCAGCCGGCGGCTGCGCCTTTGACGGAGCCAAGATCGTCCTGCAGCCGATCACCGACGTTGCGCATCTGGTCCATGCGCCGCTCGCCTGCGAGGGCAATTCTTGGGACAACCGTGGTGCGGTTTCGTCAGGGCCGACCTTGTGGCGGACAAGCTTCACGACCGACCTCACCGAACTCGACCTGGTGATGGGGCAGGGCGAGCGGAAACTCTTCAAGGCGATCCGCGAGATCAAGCACACATACGCGCCGCCGGCGATCTTCGTCTACTCAACTTGCGTAACGGCGCTGATCGGTGACGACATCGAGGCCGTGTGCAAACGCGCCACGGAAAAGTTCGGTTTGGCCGTGGTGCCGATCAATGCGCCTGGCCTGGCAGGCTCCAAGAACCTCGGCAACAAGCTCGCCGCCGAGGCGTTGCTCGATCATGTCATCGGCACGGTCGAACCCGACGACCCCGGGCCCTACGACATCAACATCCTTGGCGAATTCAACCTCTCGGGCGAATTCTGGCTTGTAAAGCCGCTCCTCGATCGGCTCGGCATCCGGGTGCGCGCCTGCATTCCCGGCGATGCGCGTTACCGCGACATTGCTTCCGCGCACCGCGCCCGGGCGGCAATGATCGTGTGCTCGACCGCGCTGATCAGTCTTGCCCGCAAGATGGAGGAGCGCTGGGACATCCCGTTCTTCGAGGGCTCCTTCTATGGCATCTCCGACACATCGCAAGCTCTTCGCAACCTTGTCAGGCTGCTGGTGAGGAAGGGCGCCGATCCGGAGATCCTCGAGCGCACGGAGACGCTGATCGCGCAGCAGGAGGCGATCGCGTGGAAGAAACTCGAATCCTACCGGCAAAGGCTCCAAGGCAAGCGCGTGCTGCTCAACACAGGCGGTGTGAAGTCCTGGTCGGTTGTCCGTGCGCTGATGGAGATCGGAATCGAGATCGTCGGCACCTCGGTCAAGAAATCTACGGTGCAGGACAAGGAGCGCATCAAACAAGTTCTCAAGCACGACAAGCATATGTTCGAATACATGGCTGCGCGCGAGCTGTACGCCATGCTCTCTGAACACAGGGCCGATATCATGCTGTCGGGCGGTCGCACGCAATTCATTGCGCTCAAGGCCAAGACGCCCTGGCTCGATATCAACCAGGAGCGCCAGCACCCTTATGCCGGCTATGCCGGCATGGTGGAACTCGTACGCCAGATCGACCTCGCCATTCACAATCCGGTCTGGTCTCAGGTGCGCCAGCCGGCCCCGTGGGATTGCCAGCCTGATCTAAAAGACGAACTGCCATGCACGAAGAAGGAGTCCGGGCACCTGTTCGATGAATTCGCCGGCGCGACGGCACACGAGTTCAGCGAGTGTTGAGGCGACCGATGGCCCGCATCCTTCCCCAGACCAAATCCGCGGCGGTGAACCCGCTGAAGTCGTCGCAGCCGCTGGGTGCCGCCTTTGCCTTTCTTGGGGTCGACGGCGCGATGCCGCTGTTCCACGGCAGCCAGGGATGCACAAGCTTCGCGCTCGTGCTCTTCGTACGGCACTTCAAAGAAACGATTCCATTGCAGACAACAGCGATGGATGAGGTGGCGACCATCCTCGGCGCTGCCGACCATCTTGAAGAAGCCATCCTCAACCTCAAGAACCGCACGAAGCCAAAGCTGATCGGGGTGTGCACGACCGCGCTGGTGGAGACGCGTGGCGAAGATTGCGCGAGTGATATTGCGAACATCAAGCTGAAGCACACGCAAGAGCTTGCGGGTACGGAGGTCGTGCTGGCCAACACGCCGGATTTTGACGGCGCGATCGAAGAGGGCTGGGCCAAGGCAGTCACCGCAATGATCAAAGGGATTACAGGCTCGGGCGAACGTGCGCGGCAGCCGAAGAAGATCGCGATCCTGCCCGGATGCAACCTCACTGTCGCCGACATCGAGCATATGCGTGACATGGTTGAAAGCTTTGGGCTCAAGCCGGTTATTCTGCCCGACATTTCAGGCTCGCTCGACGGTACGGTTCCTGACCGCTGGGTAGCGACCACATACGGCGGCACCAGCGTCGAAGACATTCGCGAGTTGGGCACGGCCATGCAATGCATCGCCATCGGTGAGCACATGCGCCGCCCGGCGAAAGCGCTGCACGGGTTGACCGGCGTGCCTTACGTGTTGTTCCAGTCACTGACTGGGCTGCAGGACACGGACCGCTTCGTGTCGCTGCTGTCTGCGATTTCGGGCGCGGCGGTACCGGCCCGCGTGCGCCGGCGCCGGGCGCAATTGCAGGACGCGATGCTCGACGGACATTTCCATTTCGGCGGCAAGAAAATTGCCATCGCTGCCGAACCAGACCAGCTGTTCCAACTTGCGACCTTCTTTGCTGGCCTCGGCTCCGAGATAGCCGCGGCCGTCACAACGACCGACAGGTCTAAAATTCTCGAGAAAGTCCCGGCGGTTTCGGTTCAGATCGGCGATCTCGGCGATCTGGAAAGTCTTGCCGTCGGTGCTGACCTGCTTGTCACGCATTCGCACGGGCGCCAAGCATCGGAGCGGCTCCGAATTCCGCTCATGCGCATCGGGTTCCCGGTCTTCGATCGACTAGGCAGCCAGCACAAGCTCGCAATTCTCTATCAGGGCACCCGCGACATGATCTTCGAGGTCGCCAGCATCTTCCAGGCCAACCAACACGCGCCCACTCCTGAGGCGCTTGATCCACTCCGTAATCGAGAAATATCACGATGAACGCTGTTCGCCGCCTCTCGCTGGTCAGTAGTGAGGTTTTCGCCCCGATGCCTGAACGACGTAAGGGCGCATTGCGCGTTGCGATCGCCACTCAGGACATGCAGGACCTCAACGCCCATTTCGGGTCGGCCAGGCGCTTTGCTGTCTACGACGTGACGCGCGAGGAATGGAATCTCGTAGAAGCCGTGGCCTTCGATGACGTGTCCGATGAAAGCGGGGAGCATCGGGCCGAGCGCGATGATCGCATCACGCCAAAGGTGGATGCGCTCAAGGGCTGTCAGATCCTGTTTTGTCTGGCAATTGGCGGCCCTTCGGCAGCCAAGCTTGTCGCGGCAAAAATCCACCCGATCAAAGTGGCGGAGCCCCAATCGATCCCACAGGTGCTCTTGCGCACGCAGATGATGCTCAGGACGTGTCCTCCGCCTTGGCTGCGCAAGGTGCTGGCGCGAGCGGGCATTGCCGAAAAGAAACCGTCCTTCGAGGACGAGGACTGAAAAGAGGAGGACGCCAATGCCTGACCCCGCAATCCCCCCAGCTGTCGCCGAAGACGAGGCGGCTCTTTGCACCCCGTTCGTCAAATGCCTCGTGCGGCTGATCCGTTCTCAGGATTCCTATGGCTCGTGGGAACGCAAAGCGGACGCTGAGCTGCTGGGCGACTTCATCATTACCAAGGAACAGCGCCGAGGGATCCCAATCATCGGAGATCCCGATCCCGACGTGCTGTGGAGGCTCGACAAGTACTACGCCGCCATCGGGCTTGCGATCGAGGAGCGCTGCGGCCTTATGGCATCGCCGATGATCCAGGTGAGCCATGAGGGTTTTGGTCGGGTGCTTTTCACGACCGGACGGCTGGTCGTTTTGTCCAAAACGCTGCGCGATGTCCACCGGTTTGGCTTCGAGACGCTCCTGAAGCTCGCCACGGCCGGTACGAAGCTGGTCGACGATGCGATTTCAGTCATCGAAACCTTTCCCCACGTGGCGCTGGCATGATGGGCGCGATTTTCGAGAAAGGCCATCATGACGGACCCGAGAAACTATGTTGGCCAGTCCCCTCGATCCAGGGACTCGAGGCCGACCAGGTTGTTGGGGTATCGCCGATGAAGAAGCCGCTGGTCCTGATCTGCTCGCAAGATGCCGAGTTCTATCTGCTCTACAGCCACATACTGGAGGTTGACGGTTTCAGCAGTGAGACGGCAGACGGCGCGAAGGCTGCGCTGGCCTTGGCCGAACAACGGGAGCTTCAGGCCGTAGTGCTGGATTGCGACCCAGCCAGCATAAACGGGTCCGCAATTTGCGCCCACCTCAAGCGGGAACCGCGCACCACCGACCTGCCTATCATCGCCCTGATCGCGCCTGGCGCCGAGCACCAGCACCTCGATCTCTTGAAGGCAGGCGTTGAGAGCTTTGTGCGGCCGGTGGCTCCGGCCAAGCTGCTCGACTGCCTGCGGGCGAGGCTCGGGCTGACCAAGCGTGGTCCGAACGGGGTTGAAAACGACAGTTGGATTTGTTGTGGAGGCCTGGAGATGAAGCTCGATGCCCATCGGGTTCGCGGTAATGGCCACGACATCCATCTCGGACGGATCGATTTCAACGTGCTGCGGCTTATGATTGAGGCCCCCGGCAAGGTCTTCAGCCGGGACGAGCTTATCGGGGCGGCCTGGCTGCCCAACATTCATGTCGGTGCACGCACCGTCGATGTCCATATCAGCCGAATCAGGAGGGCGCTGAAAACGGCCTTGCCCGGCAGCGTCATTCGCACCGTCAGGTCGGCCGGCTACTCGCTCGAGAAGCCGGACGACTGAAATCGGTGATCGAACGTGGTGCCGCTCTCTCTTCCTCCTGAGAGCGGTGTTGCCGCTTTGAGGCGCTCCTAACGAAGACCAGGAGAAGCAGGCAAATGGAATTTAAAAGCATATTCAGTGTGACGGGTGCTGATCATTCTGATGAGGACCTCACAACAGCTGCCGGACTGTGTGCCGAGGTCGGCGCGCACCTATCGGTACTCATTATACCGCCTCCATTGCTCTTGATGTCGTCTCCGCCCCCCGAATGGAATACAGGACGTGCACAGGCAATTGCAGTACCGAACTATCGATTTCAGCAAATCGAGAAATTTTCACAGGACGTGACCAGAATGGAAAGACGGTCCGCGGATATCCTCAAAAGGCTGAAAGCTATGTCGCTTTCCTGTGACGTTGACACCGACTATTGCGATCCGGCTAGCCTCGGTGAAGTGGCACGACAGCGGGCGCTCTGCGCTGACCTGACGATCGTTGGAGGAGACCTCCTCAACGATGAGACTCTCGGACCTCCTGTTGTCAACGGCTGCTTGTTCGATAGCGGAAAGCCGGTGCTCATCGTGCCGAAGGGCGTTAAGGCGACGCTGTCGCCTCGACGCGTGCTGGTCGGCTGGGATTCGCGTGTAGAGGCCTCGCGTGCGGTTCGGGAAGCTCTTAGTATCCTATCCGCTGCCAAGGAAGTCTGTGTCGCTATGGTCGATCCAAAGGCGCAAAACAACGGGAAAGGCGCGCAGTCTGGAGCTGACATCGCTGCCTATCTTACTCGGCACGGTGCTCGGGTCTCCGTTGACCTGCTTAAGAGCGCCGGCAAATCGGCGGGCACAGTGCTGACCCAGCACGCGAACGACATCTGTGCTGACATGATGGTTATGGGTGCTTATGGCAGCCGTGGGCTGCGTGAGCGGATTTTCGGCGGTCCGCCGAGCTGGAGCTTTGGGAAGACCACATTGCCGCTGTTTTTGGCTCGCTGATCAGCTCCGTAGGAACACCGATCAGGTCGTAGGACCGCCAACCAGTCCGAAGTCGTCGTCGGTTACCGGTCGGATTGCGGAGACATGGCTGGATCCGCGAACATCTTGCGACGCTTGTCAGAGCCAAACCGGACGCCTCGACTGCTTCACGACGCTCTCGTGAACCAACTCGTGCGAGATCGTCCGCAACGGGCAGTAAAGACGAACGGCTGCAGCAGACCGCAGCCAAGCCACAGGGCGGGTGTACCAGGAGACCCCGCCTCGTGCGCGAACCCTGTTGGAAGGCCCCTTATCAGTACCCGGACGCGCGTCAAATCGGCGGCTGTCCCTGTCAGCCTGCGGTGTGCAAGGGCCGCTGCCGCGGAGCTTCCCCTGCCCGATCGTCGGGCGTGCGACAATGTCGGATTCCAGACGAGCTGGAACTGCGCGAACTCGTTGGTTTGACAGGTCTTTATCCGGCACGCCGCATGCATGGGAGTCTCCGAAAGCATTAAGAGCCGTTATCCATGGTTACGCCCCTCGAAAGAAAGAGCCGCTTCCGTCGTGGCAGGGAAACAGCCACTCCTGGGGTGGAGGCCGGCGCTAGAAGCCGCCGTAAGATCCGGAAGAGCCGCGCGACAGCATCACACACTTTCCTTCTGCTCTTGGGTTCGGATCACGCCGCGCCGCTGTCGATGCCGCCGACATTGAGCCCAAGACCTGGAAGGCGGCACACGCTTTTGCTGTCCTCTCAGTCGGGACCGCGGCTCAAGCATGCCTGTGAGGTTCGCATTGCTCAATGCCCGGCAATCGACGTCAACATGCCGCTGAGTTGGAAAACACTCCTAGAGGAGTAAGGATAAGTGGACCTCTTTTGTATTGGTGTGGGTGCTGGACCATCTAATTTGAGCCTTGCGTGTCAGATACAGGAAGAGATTGCGCAAGGGGCACTGTTCCTGGACCGGGAGGTCGATTTCCGAGGACATCCAGGCAGCGCTTTCGATTGCGCGGAGCTCCAGGTCGGCCACTTCCAGGATCTGGTTACTCTGGTCAATCCGCGATCAGCCTACACATTCGTAAACTACCTCCACGAGAACGGGCGTCTTTACAATTTCCTCAATGCGCAATTTCACGGGGTGCTTAGAGCCGAGTTCGCCCAATATCTCAACTGGGCGTTCCAGAAGAATCCGCTTGTCCGTGGCGGCGAGGCCGTTCGCGAAATCCGCTTTGACGGCGAGTTTCGCGTGCGGACGGACAACGCGGTCCTTGATGCAAGAAACCTCGTCATCGACATAGGCAAGCAGGCGCAAATTCCGCCTCAGTTTCATGGCTGGACTGGACCCAACCTGTTCCACTCATCTGAGTTGGCCCACATCAATCCTGAGGTGCAAAAAAAGCATGTCTGCGTTGTTGGCGGCGGACAGTCGGGAGCCGAGCTGCTACTGCACCTTGTCGGCCGGCCGAAAGAACGGCGGCCCGCGGCGATCACATGGGTCTTGACGCGCGAGATGCCTTTCGACGACCACGCGTTCACAAACGGGCTGTTCACGCCATGCTTCTCGGATCGTTTTGCTGCGATGAGCGAGGTGCATCGACAGCTGTTCCTGCGGCGTTTCGCGCTTGCCTCCGAGGGCATTTCAGAAAGCAAGTTGCGCGCGGTCTATCAGGCGCTCTACCACCACGCCTTTCTCGAGCCACACCAATGCGAGATCACATTGCGGCCAAGTTGCAACGTGTCGCGCTGCATCAATGCCGGAGCAGGGCACAGGCTCACGCTGCAACGCGGCTTGGACAACATCGGAGAAGTAACCGCCGATATCGTCATCCTGGCCACCGGGTACGAGAAACCGCTGCCGGGTTTCCTAGAACCGATCGCAGATCGCCTCGAACAGATCGGCAATGAGCTCGCCATCGGCGAGGATTTTTCGGTGTACTGGGACGGACCGCGAGACCGACGCCTTTTCGTTCAGAACGCCTGCCTTGGACAGCGCGGGCTGGCTGATCCGAACTTTGGGCTGCTGGCCTGGCGAGCGCGCCGCATCCTTGACAGCCTTCTGCGGCGCGCGCCATGCGCCAATCCCGAGCATCTAGGGTTCATCAACCGTCCCTTGACGGAGTGCTGGCCCGACCTCGGAGTCGAACAAATGGGCAGCGGGATATGATTCGTCGATATTGATGATCGGCGGTGGCATTCAGGAAAGATTTCCGCCTCTGGCGGCAAAAGCGGGACGAGCAATATTCCTACGGCGTCAGATCGCTCTGCTCGCGCTTGAGCAAGGTAGCGTCGCGCGACTCCTGCTTGGCGTGAAACAGCAAAGGGCATTCAATCACGATGCAGCTTTACGTGCTGTCGGGCTCAACGCCACGTGGATCGAGCCCAACGCCGCCGTTGGCAACCGCGACGCGAATTATGACGCCGGGCCACATGCGGCGGTGGCTGCAAGGGTACCGAGCCTCTCCCGCACTTTCGACCCCATCGCCGAAGTGCGACTACTCCAGGACGCCGAAGCCGGTCTTATCGCCAGCGGGCCAGCCAAACTCTCACCTTCCTAAACGGCAGCCGCTAAGGTGAGCCGTCGAAAGCCGACATTCAGGTTAACGTCAGCTGGCCGTGTTAGGGCTCGCTTATTCAAGGCGGTACCGGCGCTTGCCGAAGCTAAGAAGGGTTGGCATGCCCTTTGCCGTGCTTGATGTGCGGCAACACGGTGAGAGCTCCGCTGAAGCAAGCGAGAGGGAGCAATGCCCTCGAGACCGTGTCCGATTTTGACTGGAAAATATTCCGCGACAAAAGAGACGAAAGGTGTGGAATGACTTTGGACACCAAGATGGAACTGCGTATGGGGTCCCCGGCTCCTGCGCTGAAAGTGGAGAACTGGCTGCGTGGCGAGCCCCTCACGAGCCTTCGGCCCGGCAAGGTCTACCTCGTTGAATTTTGGGCGACTTGGTGCCGACCATGTGTCCACGCCATGCCCCATTTGATCGAACTGCAGGAGAAATATAAAGACAGCGGATTTGAGATTATCGGAGTCGCAGCTTGCGAAAAGGCTGCAACCGCGGACGAAGCGCGGACCAACGTGGATGCCTGGCTGACCGAGAAGTTCCCGAATCTGAATTATCGGACAGCGTTCGATTGCACTGGCGAAATGAAAAAGCTCTGGCTGGAACCCAGCTCTTCGTTCGGGATTCCCACCTCGTTCGTGGTCGACCGCGACGGCCACATCGCTTATATCGGCCACCCGGCACCTCTCGATGACGTTTTGCCGAAAGTCCTTAACGGCAGCTGGCGCAGCAGCTATGAAGCGAAAGCCGTCGATGCAAAGCGAATCTCGCGTGTGCGCGAATCGTCGCTGAGTCAGCCGATATACGCCAAACTTGGGCCGGCGATGCAGGACGAGGATTGGGCAGCGGCACTATTGGCCATCGAAGAAGGCCTCGCCGTGATGCCAGACTCTTTTGATTTTCGGCGGGTTCATGCGGATATTCTGCTTCACAAGCTGCGCGACATCAAAACCGGCTTGCCGCTTATGCGCGAATTGGTCGAGGACGCGATCAACAAAAAGTTCGAAGCGATGTCTTGGGTGGTGATGGCGCTGAACCAACTCTTCCATCCCACGATCGACAACTCCCATCTTCCGCATGATGATCGCTTTGCGATGGGCAAGGAGCTCTCCGAACAGATCCTGGAACTTAATCCTCCGCAAGGCGATGGAGACTTTAAATTCGGGTGTTACTTTCCGGTCGCTCAGTATTATTACGAGAGCGGCAACAAGGACCGGGCGATCGAGTTGATCGAGGTGGCAATCAAATCGCTGGACCATTCGGAGCCAGTGCCGGACCAAACCAAACAGCGCTACCTCACCTCGTTGCTCCAAGCCCTGGCCAACTACACGGGTGAGCCTGCCTGTCACGCGGGTCTCTGTGTGGCTCCGCAAAACAAGACTTCCGAAACTCAAAACGCTGTCACTTCCTGAGCAAGGATCGCGAAGGGCATGACAATTGGAATTGAACACCGGCAAATCCGCCCGCCCAGGCGCACTTCGCAGCAATAACGTCGATGCCGCAAAAGTGCGCGGCTTGCGGCAGGTGGAATTTCCATTGCGTTTACCTCGGGTCGAACCGCGGCGCAGGCGTTCGCGCCGCGGTGAAAGGTCTCGCATTGGTGGACGTGCTCGAGGTCGGCCACGGGACACTGTTGCGTGGGATCGGCTCGCCCAAGCCATTCCCCGCCCACGCAAGCGCCCGAACCACACATCGCAGAAAAAGAGATCGTCCTTCAAGAGGAGTACTGAAATTGGGGAAAAGCGAAATTCCTCATGAACCGGTTGGCCCTGCTGTCCACGGGGACGACGAGGCCCTTGCTTCCCCGTTCGTCAAATGCCTCCTGCGGCTCATTCGTACTCAGGATTCCTTCGGCTTATGGGAAGGCCATTCGGATGCCGAGCTGCTGGCCGAGTTCATCATCACCAAGCA
>NZ_RZRU01000010.1:24176-43729 GCF_003997495.1 Mesorhizobium sp. M7A.F.Ca.US.008.03.1.1
GGACGACGAGGCCCTTGCTTCCCCGTTCGTCAAATGCCTCCTGCGGCTCATTCGTACTCAGGATTCCTTCGGCTTATGGGAAGGCCATTCGGATGCCGAGCTGCTGGCCGAGTTCATCATCACCAAGCAACAGCAACGTGCGGTACCCTTTGGCGGCGATCCCGATCCTGACGCGCTGTGGAGGCTCGACATGTTTTACACCGCCGTAGCGCTTGCGATCGAGGAGCGCTCCGGCGTGTCGACGTCGCCGACAATAGAAATGAAACCCGTGGGGGCTTCCGGCGGTTGGGCGTTCTGTCGAGACGTCCACCGGTTCGGCTTCGAGACTTTCCGCAAACTTGCTGAGGCCGGTACGAAACTGGTCGACGATGCGACTGCAGCCATTGAAGCCTAGCCCGAGATGGAGCGCATCAAGAAACCATTGTTCCAGGAAGGATCTATGTCAGACCTAGATAGGATGAGGAAAAAAGTCTGAAAGCTCCAGTTGCGTGCAGCTATTGCCAAGATGGCATTGCAGGACCTCGTCGAGGGTCTGCCGGGCAAGTGGGCCGACATACAGGAAGTCGCCGAGAAAACCCAAGCCGTTTATGCCGAGTTGGATGTTGCCAAGAGAGAACTCGCTTCAATGAAGAATTTAGGATGATGCGCACATTCACCACCCGTGACGGCTCCATTTGGATGCCGCCGTACCTGACCTCCATCGATAGCAAATCTGCATCGGCTGCTGCCGTTGTTTCAAGGTCTGCTCGCGCGATGTCATGCATCTTCACGGCGTTGATGATGCGGGTGAAATCCTCGCCCCTGCGATGACGAGGACGACGATTTCGACGGCAAGCTCAATCGCATGATCATGGTTGTCGATGATGCCGGCCGCTGCATAGGCTGCGGAGCCTGCGGCCGCGTCTGCCCCAAGAACTGCCAGACGCATGTTCCGGCCGACGAGCTCGCAACATGATCTGGCGAAAACCAGGGGAGCGGCGTGCACTTCATCTTTTTGTCGGCTCGTGGGGCTGGTCCTGTGCAGCAATGCGTCGATGGTTTACTTCGCTTTGGATTCGCTCCGTGTGGCAGTCGTCACGACGCTGGCCTGTTCGCTGCTGCTTCAGGCCGGCTACTTCGGCCGCGTGCTCTTTCTGATCTGGCAGTCCTCTAGCCGCGCTCGTGGAACTCGCCACAGGGGCCAGCATGCCGATGGTTACAGGAAAGCTCGGGTACCAGTCGTCTGACTCTGATCAACTGCGGAATGCAATTTTCAGCTGTGTCCCGGCTTGGTCGAATGCCCAGCATGTGCTGCTGCTTTGATGCGCGGATGACAGGATCAGTGCTCAGACCCACACCAATTTTGGTCACCCTCTGATGACTGAGCTGATCGTATAGGGAATCTGTGTTCGGCTAACACGCGACCATACCCCTGGGCTGACCGGTGCGTAGCAGGTTCAGGTACTTTTTTGCTGGAGATAGCATGCTGGAAAAATTCGAACGTTATCCGCTCACCTTTGGACCCACGCCGATCGAGAGGCTCGACCGCCTCGGCAAGCATCTGGGCGACAAGGTGGAAATCTACGTCAAACGCGAGGACTGCAACTCCGGTCTCGCGTTCGGCGGAAACAAGCTGCGCAAGCTCGAATACATTGTGCCCGACGCGATCGCGTCAGATGCCGATACGCTCGTCACAATCGGTGGCGTGCAGTCCAACCATACGCGCATGGTCGCTGCGGTCGCCGCCAAGATCGGCATGAAATGCCTCCTGGTCCAGGAGAGCTGGGTCCCACATGATGATGCTGTCTACGACCGGGTCGGCAATATCCTCTTGAGCCGCATCATGGGGGCAGAGGTGCGCCTGGTTGACGAGGGCTTTGACATCGGCATCCGCCGCAGCTGGG
Organism: Mesorhizobium sp. M7A.F.Ca.US.008.03.1.1; assembly: GCF_003997495.1. Classification (GTDB taxonomy): domain Bacteria; phylum Pseudomonadota; class Alphaproteobacteria; order Rhizobiales; family Rhizobiaceae; genus Mesorhizobium. Next base: position 26,060 of record NZ_RZRU01000010.1, read on the forward strand.
AAAAGGCACTTTATGAAGTCAAGGCAAGGGGCGGCAGGCCATATGCGATACCTGCCGGCGCCTCTGTCCACAAATACGGCGGCCTGGGCTATGTGGGGTTCGCTGAGGAGGTGCGTGCCCAGGAAGAGCAGCTTGGGTTTGCCTTCGACTATATCGTCGTCTGTACGGTGACTGGTTCAACCCACGGCGGCATGCTCGTCGGGTTCGCCAAGGATGGTCGACAGCGCAACGTGATCGGTATCGATGCCTCCGCCATGCCCGCCAAGACCAAGGCGCAGGTGCTTGGCATCGCCCAAAATACAGCGAAGCTCGTCCACCTCGGAGCGGAAATTGTCGAGGCAGACGTGGTGTTGTTCATGGACTACGCGTACCCGGGTTATGGCGTTCCATCGGAGGAAACCAAAGAGGCAATCCGTTTGTGCGCGCGGCTCGAGGGCATGATTACGGACCCCGTTTACGAGGGCAAATCGATGCAAGGGATGATCGACCTCGTCCAGAGGGGCTTCTTTCCACAGGGATCGAGGGTCCTCTACGCACATCTAGGCGGCGCACCGGCGATCAACGGGTACGGCTACACCTTTCGCAACGGCTGACGTTCGGCAGTCTGCGATTCCGCGGTCGCGCTCGAACGTGGGTAGGTAGCGTCGTTCGAGCGCTTGGCTGGAGAAGTGGAGGCAGCGACGGGCATCCACTAATTGGTACCATTACGTGCTGTCGGTGCTCAACGCCACGCGCATTGAGCGCATGCCGCCGTTGGCAACCGCGAGGCGAATTTTGACTCCGGGGCAAGAATCCACACGCGGCGGTGGCGGCACGAGGACCAAGCCGGCGAGTTCGCGCTTTCGAACTGGCGCCAAACTGCCACTGCTCGAGGGCCGAGGCCAGTCTAATCACAGGCGAGCCGTCCAAGCTCTCAAGAGTGATAGGGCGAAACCCGACAGCGGCAGAAGACATGTCGGGTTCACGACAATCGGCCGCATTTGGCCTCGTGGAGAATTTCAAAGCATTTCCCGCCGCTTACCGGAGCTGAGGGAATTGGCACCTCCGTTGCAGCTTGATGTGCGGCAACACGGTGAGAGCTTCGCTGAAGCAAGCCAGAGGGAGCGATGCCCTCGAGACCGTGTCCGATTTTGACTGGAAAATATTCCGCGACAAAAGAGACGAAAGGTGTGGAATGACTTTGGACACCAAGATGGAACTGCGTATGGGGTCCCCGGCTCCTGCGATCAAAGTGGAGAACTGGCTGCGTGGCGAGCCCCTCACGAACTTTCGGCCCGGCAAGGTCTACCTCGTTGAGTTTTGGGCGACTTGGTGCGGACCATGTGTCGACGCCATGCCCCATTTGATCGAACTGCAGGAGAAATATGAAGGCAGCGGATTTGAGGCGGTCGGAGTTGCCGCCTGCGAACAGGGTCCTACCGCAGACGAGGCGCGGACCAACGTGGATGCCTGGCTGACCGAGGAGTTCCCGAATCTGAATTATCGTATCGGGTTCGATTACATTGGCGAAATGAACAAGCTCTGGATGGATCCCAGCTCTTCGATTGGGATTCCCACCTCGTTCGTGGTCGACCGCGACGGCCACATCGCTTTTATCGGCCACCCGGCGGAACTCGATGACGTTTTGCCGAAAGTCCTTAACGGCAGCTGGCGCAGCAGCTATGAAGCGAAAGCCGCCGATGCAAAGCGCATCGCGCATAACCAACTTGCAGCGCGCGAAATGTCGCTTACCGGGCCGATATACGCCAAACTTGAGCCGGCGATGCAGGCCGAGGATTGGACGGCGGCGCTCTTGGCCATCGAAGAAGGCCTCGCCTTGATGCCAGACTCTTGTGAGTTCCGGCAGATTCATGCGGATCTTCTGCTTCACAAGCTGCGCGACATCAAGACCGGCATGCCGGTCATGCGAGAATTGGTCGAGGACGCGATCGACAAAACGTCCGACGCGGTGTCGTGGATGGCCTTGGCCCTCAACCAACTCTTCGATCCCACGATGGACAATTCCCATCTTCCGCGCGCGGAGCGCTTTGCGATGGGCAACGAGCTCTCGGAACAGATACTGGCACTCAATCCCCCGAACGGCGATGGCCCGTTTAAATACCTCCGGTACCTCCCGGTAGCTCAGTATTATTACGAGAGCGGCAACAAAGATCGCGCAATCGAGTTGATCGAGGTGGCACTGAAATCGGTGGACCGGCTGGGGCCAATTCCGGACCACACCAAACAGTACTATCTTACCCCATTGCTCGAAGCACTGGCCAACTACACGGGTGAGCCTGCCTGTCACGCGGATCTTTGTGTGGCTCCGCAAAAGAAGGCACCCGAAACTCAAAACGAAGTCACTTCCTGAGCAAGAATCGCGAAGGGACTGACAATTGGAATTGAACACTGGCCAATCCGCCCATCGAAGCTCTCTTCGCAGCAAGTATGTCGATGCAGCAGGGCGGCGGCTTGCGGAAGGTTGGATTTCAATTGCGTTGACCACCGGTCGGATCGCGGCGCAGACGATGTGCGCCGCGAATTCGCGCCGCAGGTCTCGCACTCGTGGACATGTCGAGGTCGGCCACGGGGCACTCTTGGGGTTGGCCCGCCCAAGCCATTCGTCGGCCACGCAAGCGGACCCGGAGTGGGCATCGCAGGAAAAGGAAATCGTACCTCGAAGACGAAGACTGAAATGACGAACAACGAAATTCCTCCGGTTGGCCCTGCTGTCAACAATGACGACGAGGCCCTTGCTTCCCCGTTCGTCAAATGCCTCCTGCGGCTCATTCGTACTCAGGATTCCTTCGGCTTATGGGAAGGCCATTCGGATGCCGAGCTGCTGGCCGAGTTCATCATCACCAAGCAACAGCAACGTGCGGTACCCTTTGGCGGCGATCCCGATCCTGACGCGCTGTGGAGGCTCGACATGTTTACACCGCCGTAGCGCTTGCGATCGAGGAGCGCTCCGGCGTGTCGACGTCGCCAATAATTGGAATGAAGCCCCTGCGGGCTTCCAGCGGTTGGGCGTTCTGTCGAGACGTCCACCGGTTCGGCTTCGAGACTTTCCGCAAACTTGCTGAGGCCGGTACGAAACTGGTCGACGATGCGACTGCAGCCATTGAAGCCTAGCCCGAGATGGAGCGCATCAACAAAACCATTGTTCCAGGAAGGATCTATGTCAGACCTAGATAAGATGAGGAAGAAAGTCCGAAAGCTCCAGTTGCGTGCAGCTATTGCCAAGATGGCATTGCAGGACCTTGTCGAGGGTCTGCCGGGCAAGTGGGCCGACATACAGGAAGTCGCCGAGAAAACCCAAGCCGTTTATGCCGAGTTGGATGTTGCCAAGAGAGAACTCGCTTCAATGAAGAATTTAGGATGATGCGCACATTCACCACCCGTGACGGCTCCATTTGGATGCCGTCGTACCTGACCTCCATCGATAGCAAGACCTGCATCGGCTGCTGCCGTTGTTTCAAGGTCTGCTCGCGCGATGTCATGCATCTTCACGGCGTTGATGATGCGGGTGAAATCCTCGGCCCCTGCGATGACGAGGACGACGATTTCGACGGCAAGCTCAATCGCATGATCATGGTTGTCGATGATGCCGGCCGCTGCATAGGCTGCGGAGCCTGCGGCCGCGTCTGCCCCAAGAACTGCCAGACGCATGTTGCGGCCGACGAGCTCGCAACATGATCTGGCGAAAACCAGGAGAACGGCGTTGCACTTCATCTTTTTGTCGGCTCGTGGGGCTGGTCCTGTGCAGCAATGCGTCGATGGTTTACTTCGCTTTGGATTCGATCCGTGTGGCAGTCGTCACGACGCTGGCCTGTTCGCTGCTGCTTCAGGCCTGCTATTTCGGCTGCGTGCTCTTTTTCGCGGACGTCGATGATCTGTAGAACTGTTCATTCGCTCCGCAGAGGGCCGGCGAATCCAATCTCTTCCTAAGCCCGTTGGCCGTAATCGAAAGACACGGGGCCGGCGAGTTCGTGCTCAGCTGCCACTGTGCTAGCAAGGGAACGGAATCCAATCCCGGAGCAGATGGCCAGAGTTGAGCGAAGACTGCGGTCGGAGCTCCTGCGCTTCCGGGTCTCCAAGGGGACGACTTTGCGAACCGAAGGGACTTTGAACCGTTGACGTGGCCAGCGTGCGGTAGGTTGGGCCAGCGACAGGGATCCCGGCCGGCCGGGAAGCACCGCCCTCTCAATGTGCGTTGACTTCGCTTCCTTTGGCGAAATGTGGGTAACGGCGAGGGCCGCACTCTTCCCGGGCCGTCGACATTCCCGCCCTTTTGGTGCGTGCGCCGTTAGGCGCGACAATTCGGTGCCCGCGTGTAACTGCGCGCATTCGCCGAAGCTTAGACGTGGTGCATTCCCGCTCGCCCGTTTGGCGGACAGTTCCGGCCGTGCTGGTTTTGCCGCCTAACGCCCGCCGCTCGTCACTGCCACACCCCTCTCCGGCAACGGCTCGGCGCATCGCGCAAGCCGGTTTAGCGATCAGGCCAGGCCCTTCGCGAGTTCCAACGCCTGCCGTTCGAAGAGGCGGCGGTAAATGCCACCATCGAGATTGATCAGGGCGGCATGATCGCCGTCCTCCATGATGCGGCCACGGTCGAAGACGAGCAGCCGATCGAGCGAGCGGACCGTCGACAGCCGGTGTGCGATGACGAGTGTGGTTCGGCCCACCATCAACCGATCCACCGCTTGTTGAATGAGCACCTCGGATTCCGAATCGAGGCTCGATGTGGCCTCGTCCAGAATAAGGATCGGCGCGTTCGCGAGGAAGGCGCGCGCGATCGCCACGCGCTGGCGCTCGCCGCCGGAGAGCTTCAAACCCCTTTCGCCGACCAATGTCCCATAGCCCTTCGGCAGGGGCGCGATGAATTCGTGGGCACTTGCCAGTCGTGCCGCTTGCTCGATCTCGGCCTGGCTCGCGCCAGGCCGGCCATAGGCGATGTTCTCGGCAAGCGACCTGTGAAACAGGATCGGCTCCTGCTGCACGATCGCGATCTGCGAACGAAGGGACTCTTGGGTCACCTCCGAGACGTCCTGACCGTCTATCAGGATCCGGCCGCCGCTCAGGTCGTAGAGTCTCTGGATCAGCTTCACGAATGTTGTCTTGCCGGAACCGGAGGGTCCAACCAACCCAACCCTTTCGCCAGCTTCAATCGACAGCGAACATTCGCTATAGAGCGGCAGGGGATGGTTGGCGTAGCGGAAGTGGACGTTCTCGAAATCGATACGGCCGTTCGTGATCCGGATCGGCTTGGCCTCTGGACGATCGGCAACATCCACCTGCTGATTGTGGATGGCCACCAGTTCTTCCATATCATTAACCGAGTGCTGCACGTTGCGGACATGCATGCCGGCATCACGCAGATAGCCCTGCAGGACGATGAAGGACGTGAGAACATATGCTATCTCGCCCGGCGTTGCCTGTCCATGCGACCACAGAAGCAGGGCATATCCGACCACCGCCACCCTGAGCGCAACCAAAGTTACGCCTTGGGTTGAGCCGATGATCGTTCCGCGCACCCAGCTCCGGCGCGCGCGGTGCCGCCATTTCGTCATGATATTTGCAAGCCGCTCGTCTTCGCGAACCTCTGCGCCGAAGCCCTTGACCACAGCGTTGCAACTGACCGCGTCCGCAAGCGCGCCGCTGAGCCTTGTGTCCCATCGGTTGGCAAGGCTCGCCGCTGGCGCGACATAGCCGAGCGACAGCGAAATCGAAAACGCAAGGTAGACGAGAGAGCCGCAAGCAAAGATCACGCCCATGACCGGCCAGTGCCAGCCGAGCAGCACCGTCGAGCCGATCAAGATGACAAACGACGGGAGCAGCGTGACGAGTATCGTGCTGTTGAGGAGGTCGAGCGCCCACATGCCGCGCGTTATCTTGCGCACTGTCGAGCCGGCGAAGCTGTTTGCATGCCAGTCTGTCGAAAAGCGCTGCACATGATGGAACGCTTCGGTCGCGACGTCGGAAATCATTTTCAACACCAGGTCGCTCAGGCCAATGAAGGCGACGTGGCGCATGGCAATGCCACCGAGTGCCAATGCAATCGGTACAGAGAATGCTGCAACAGCTGAATCCGAAGCTGGTGCTGCCGCATTAGCAGCACGAGAAACAGCGTCGATGAGTCGGCCAGAATAGAGCGGCATCAACACGTCAGCCAGCGTGGAGGCGAGCATCGCGGTCATGATGATCGCGAGCCGGGCCGGCTGCCTGTTCCAGAGGCGAACAGTGAAGGCGAAAACGTCGCGACAAGTGGCGCCGCGCCCATGGACGGGGAAACGTCTCATAGTTTCCAAGCGGGCGCATCAACACGCTCGGTCCCAAAGACGATAAAAGACAAAACTGGAATTTCGACCTCCCCCATAACAGCATCAATTTTGGCGGGCAGCTCTTGCCGCCTCACGACGGTGAGTTCAAAAGTCGTGCCAACTGAGCGGGAACATCCGAAGGACAAATTCAGCAGGTTACCGAGCCTGGAGAAAGTCAGCCGCCATCCAGTCGATACGATTGCTACGGCTGCTCAACTCGGGAGATTGGAAAAGAAGGTCGATGTATCGATTGAATTTTGAGCTTGTTCTTGCCTCGATCAAATAAGTACAGTTGCAATGCAGCTTTCTCAGGCCCGGCACTTAGGTGCTGATTTCAAAAGCGCGCCGCGAATACTTTCCTGCCCATATTCCGTCAATCGAATGCTCGACTGTCGGATTGTGCGCTCCCCGACACAGTGCTGTCGGTTCGCCTCCTGGGTACCTCCCCCGTCGATTGACGACCTGAAGGAGAAGCTTCGCTCGCAAGCTGGCACGACTCTTGAGGGTACTCCAGGTGGCGGAAGGAACTCCGGCTCGAGTCCCGTTGACTTCGGATGTTGCGAGGCTGGGTTGGAGCAAACTGTGCACCAATGAGAACGCAATGAAGGAGACATCATGGAACTCCGGCGGATTGCGGTGGAGTTAGACCTATTCCTCAAGATGACTGATGATGTCGCTCAATCCGAACAGTTGTTCGAACTGTTGTCTGCGTTTGCGCTGAATTTCGATTGCCCGTGGATTGCCTATGGGCCGCTCGCATCAGAGAGGGCTTTCAAGCCGAACCGGGAGGGTTCTGTGGTGATGTGGAATTATCCTGCTGAATGGCAGGAGCGCTACTCGAGAATGGGCTATGCCAAAATAGACCCCCTCATCAAGAAAGGTCGAAAGGAGGCGGGACCCTTTCGATGGAGCGAGGTGTATACTGATGAAAACATAACTGAAGATGGACGCCGCGTCTTGGACGAAGCAGCAACATTCGGCTTGAGGTCAGGCGTTACCGTCCCATTACATGGCCCTGGTGGCAGCTTTAGGTTTGTGAGTTTTGCTCAATCCTCGGACTGCGAATTGCAGAATAGAGCGATCACCTACCTGCAAATGGCCGCGCTGCGGTTTCATCGGATGGTTACGAAGTTCGACACTACGACTGCGTCGGAACGAGCTCATAACCTGTCTCCGAGAGAAATAGAGTGCATTGATTTGGTGTCACAAGGAAAATCATCTTGGGAAATAGGAACTATTTTAGGCAGATCACGAAATACGATAGATTTCCATTTAAAAAATGTAATGCGGAAGTTGGATGCGACCAGCAGAACGGTAGCTGTTGTAAAAGCTTTGAACCTTGGGATTATCCAACCGCCGTAGGTGCGCAGCTAGTTCTCCGCCCGTAGTAGCGCGCGTGATAGCCGAGACGCTCCGGCGTGCGCTCGCTCTTCGAAGCACCCAGCGCCTCGTCCATCTCGGCCTCGAGCACCTCCTGCATCACGGCGCGAATCACCTCGTGCAATCCATCCGGCTTCGAAAGCAAAATGTCGTTGACGCTGCTACGGCGGATTTATCTTCAGGCTTGGTCCTGGTGGCGATGCTGAGTTCGCTTCGCTGAGATTGGGCGGTCATGACAGGGTGGTGTTCAATGTCACCGATTCCTGGAAGAAATTACCATCCGTATTAAGCGACTGACGATGAGTGATGTGTGTCCAAAATCTGACAGCTGTCAGAAAACATTTCGGGTTCAATACAGCGGAGCGTCTTAGCCCTGTCGGGCTTTTCGAAGCCTATCTCGCAGTAACTGCGCGCCAGGCGCACTAGCTCGGCCTTTGCTGGTCGATGTGCGGCAATATAGTGTGAGGGCTGACCCGCATGAGAACACGGAACTCGCTCGATGAAGGATGATCGACGGCATCCAGAAAGCTTCTCTCCGGCGGGTTCGAGGGTGCTGCGCGCGCATCTCGGCGACGGGCCAGCGACCAACGGTTGAGGCTACATCTCCGGAGCGAGTGATGCCTCGAAAGATGCAATGCTGTCTCTGGTCCGACGCGCTGGAAGTTTGTGAAGGGTCGGCCCGGCAAATCGGTGAACCGGGCGGCTTAGGCTGCCAAAAAGGGTAGATGTCTGCGTTGCCTCGGTAGATCAGCAGGCGGTATCAGAAAGCCAAAGGCACACGCACACCATCGTGGCGCTTCGCAGGAAGTAGATGGGAGTAATCACCAGTGATTTTACCGGAACTTCGCTCAGCAAACACAGCCGGCAGGGTTTTGGAGATAACGACGACCACGGGATGCGTCGTAGGATGTTCATATTGTCCCCAGGACAAGTTCGCGGTCCGGCAAAGAAAAGTGTCTCATGCGAGTCATCTGGATCTTGAAGATTTCAAGCGGTGTCTGGCCCGCGTACCGACTTCCGTCGACATTGGTTTTGCGGGATACTCCGAACCTTGGCTCAATCCGGACTGTACCGAAATGGTGGAGCACGCCTTCGCCAAAGGCCATGGCATCAGGATTTTTACGACGCTGGTGGGAATGAACGGGCAGGACCTGCAGCGATTGCAAGCCTTGCGCTTGGGCGTATTCGTGGTCCATGTTTTCGATGACGGCACCTACATGAACAGCCGCCTGGTCGGAGACAAGTATCGCGATCTGGTTCGTCAACTCGTCGACGCGGACATCCCCTTGATCCGATTCGTGGCCTTGGGCGAGCCCCACCCAGATATAGCCGACATTATTCCTACCGAAGCCCTGATAAAAGCGCGGCCGGTGAGCAGTAGGGGTGGAAGCGTCGACCCTAAGATCGTTGCACCACGTCAGCCAGTGGTCGGAGCCCTAACCTGCGTGGACGCACGACAGTATCGGAATGTTCTTCTTCCAAACGGCGACGTTACCCTGTGCTCTATGGATTTTGAACGGCGTCACGTATTGGGCAACCTTCTATATGAGGGTTACTCCGCTCTGTTTGAAAAGCCAGTTTTTCGCGAAATCGTCGACCGCATGAATGGAGCAGATGGTTTTCTGCTTTGCAGGATGTGTGAATTCGCCGACCCAAACGACCGGACCTGAGTGCATGCCGGCCGAGAGGGCGTGCCTGGCAGTGCGGATGGCCCCACGACAGATGCACCTGCCCGCGACGCCATCGTGTTTTCACGTTACGCCAGTATGTTCCTGTAGGCGCGGCAGTGGGCCTCGAGCATTTCGGAGACGAGCTCATCGAAAGGTCTTCGCCTTCCAACCGAGCTTGTCGGCCTGCCTAGCTTGAGGTAACGCCGATCACAGGTCAACCATCGGTCGGATGGAAACAGTGTTAGTCGATCCCGATCAGAGCTTGATTGCTTACTCACGGCTCACCTCGTCAACGCCTTCACCCTCCCGGACGATCTCCTTTTCGACTCGCCTGAAGGCAGCAGCCCAGCTGCGGCCGGGGATGGTTGCCGTCGCGGTAGTGGACGTTCTCGAAACCGATGCGGCCCTTCGCCAGCGCGTCTCCCGGTTGCTTCCGCCTGGCCTACGAACGGGCTTTCCGTCAAGGGGGTCCACGGCGGCCCCGCCCTCTTGATCCGGCGGCTCGGGCCAGTCATCGCGCAAGAGATCGGAATCCGCATTCTTCTCAAAGAGAGCGTGGCTTTCGCTGTGTCATCGGTCATCAAATAGTTTCTTGAATCAGGTTGGTGTCCGCAGCCCGAGGTTGAACGGCGAATATTGATGACCGCCGCGAAGCCGCTCGCTCGCTACGGCGCTATTGAGGAGCGCGCTCGCGAGCGGCTTCGCTACCGCCGAGCGACACAACCTCTGGCGACGCGACCCTGCTGATCTCCTTGGACTCATTCATTTGTCCGGAGCGCTATGGGCAGCGAAGGGTGGGTACGTCAACTACCTGATGCCATAGTAGCGATGCTTTCGCGGAAGCTTTAGAAGCCATCCTGTTGCAGCACATTCGAAAGCATCCGAATGGAGGGCAACGCAACCCAACAATATTTGATGAGGATGCCGGCATCACCAGACCAAACCCAGACCAAACAAAGCTGCCTCCGGCATTCTGCTTCAACGTTAAGCGACGAACATCTGCCGCAAACCACTAGCCATTAAACAGCTCTCTTCTTTGAAAGACTATGTGCAGAGGACTTGATATGGACACCGACGCTTTCACGGCTCATGAATCTAACGTTCGTCGTTATTGCCGGGCGTTCCCCACCGTCTTTACGAAGGCCCTTGGGGCGACGATCTGGGACGAGACGGGTAAGCCCTTTATCGATTTCCTGGTGGGTTCCGGCGCACTCAACTACGGGCACAACAATCCGGATATTATGGCGCCAGCGATTGAATATCTCGTCGGTGAGAACATTCTTCTGTCGCTTGATATGCATACGGCGGCAAAGCGTGACTTCATTGAAGGGTTCGTCGATTGGATCCTGAAACCCAGAGGCCTTTCGTACAAGATTCAGTTTCCCGGGCCGACCGGCACGAACGCCAACGAAGCGGCGCTGGCGCTGGCGCGAAAATACACCGGCCGCTCGAGCGTCATGGCCTTTACGAATGCGTTCCACGGCATGTCGCTCGGCTCTCTAGCGGTGTCGGGCTCGGCCTCAACCAGGGAACTGGGAGGCGTCGCTCGCCACGATGTGATCCGTGTTCCCTATGACGGCTATCCGAGCCAAGCTTTCGATTCCGCCAGTTACATCGACAGCGTTTTGAGCGACCCGGGGAGCGGCATAGAAAAGCCTGCCGCAATCATTCTGGAGACCATCCAGGCCGAAGGCGGCATGAACGCCGCATCCGCAGCTTGGCTCACGGAAATTCAGCGCATTTGCCGTACGCACGGCATTGTTTTTATCGTCGACGATATTCAGGCGGGTGCGGGCCGAACTGGCGATTTCTTCTCATTCGAGTCCGCGAAAATCGAACCGGATATTGTGTGTCTTTCCAAGTCCCTAAGCGGTTCAGGTAGTCCGTTGTCCATCGTTCTGATTCGACCCGACTTGGACATATGGAAGCCCGGAGAACATAGCGGGACCTTCAGAGGCAACAATTTCGCCTTCGTGACGGCAGGAGCCATGTGCAAGATGTGGTCGGATAGGAAATTTACTGCAGGTGTCGAGCGGACAGCCGTCAGGCTGCAAACGCACCTCGATCGCCTGGTTGCGAAATTTCCAAGATACATCGAACAGAAGCGCGGCCGCGGTCTGATGGCCGGCCTGAAATGCCGTTCACCGGCAGTTGTCGGCCGCGTGCACGATGTCGCATTCGAAAATGGCCTTCTTATCGAATCCTCGGGGCCAAATCGCGACGTTATCAAAGTCCTCCCACCGATAACCATCACCGATGCCGAACTCGATCGTGGCATCACCATCCTTGAACACGCACTACAGGAGCAAGACAATGCCTAGTCAGATATCTCAAGTGCCAGCCATCTCGCCGGTTTCGATCAAAGAACGGACCGGGTCGATCAACACGGCGGAGATCATCTCGGTCCTGAAAGGTGAGCTCACCGCTCTGCACATCAAGCAAGCTTTCAGCACCGAAGTAGCCGAGGAGATCACTACGAACTTTATTGGAAGCTCTGGTCTCAGAGAGCGTAAAGATGGTGTGCCCGGACAATATGTCGGCGCATCTCACTACAGGAAGGATGCAGCCACCTATTTCGCAGACGCCGAAAACGCGCGGCCGTACGTCGATGCCCTTTTTAAGAATTTGGTTGACCCGGTTCGAGCAGTATTCAGGGCGTTGAAGCGAGAGCTTCACAACCAGGGAATCGAATTGCGGCTAGCCCGTTCCGAACACGGCCAGGCCAATGTTTGTCGCGGCCTCAGTTGGTCGGGCACAGGCACATTTTCCTTGGATCCCCACGACGACGTCGCTCAAGTCTTACGTGCTGGCGATGATTACGAGCTTTCTGCGGTGGCGCACAATACGGTCGCAGCGCTCAACCTCTATCCCAGCATGCCTGAGGAAGGCGGCAATCTGAAGCTCTGGAGCCACAAGCCGACGGTTGCGGACCGGATATCGCAAGGTGTGGAGACCACTGGATATCCCTATTCGGCAGCCTATCTGGAAGCCGTCCCTTGCCGCGAGTTCGAGCTCAAAACCGGGGATATCGCCCTAATCGATGGCGGCTTCGTTCACGGGGTTACCGGTCAATTAGGCGACGGAAAGCGTCGCCTAGTGCTGAATTGCTTTTTCGGATTTGCGCGGCCTGATCTTGTTCTCTGGTGGACGTGACGTTGGACCTCGCAGCGATCGACTGGCTTGGGCCGTGAGTTGGCGTGGCCAGGCGTGTGACTGCTCATGCTGCCGTCATACAAGCCGAACCTCGAACCGATTGAAATGGCCTTCGCCAGACAGTTTGGGCTGATGCCTTTGCAGGCTACAATTCAGGACTCGCCCTATGAAGAAGCAGTTTACTCCTACAAACGATGTAAGCCTCGCGATCTTTGATCGTCTTGAGTCTGAGGTGCGGAGCTACGTCCGTGCGTTCCCAGTTCTGTTCGATCGAGGCGTCGGCACTGCCCTCATAGCTACAGACGGTCGGGAATACATCGACTTCTTGGGAGGCGCGGGAGCCTTGAATTACGGGCACAACAACCCAGCCTTCACGCGGGCGTTGTTGGACTACATTGCGCGCGACGGAATTGTGCACGGGCTCGACCTTGCTACGACCGCCAAGAAGGCCTTCATCGAAGCTTTTGAGCAGTTTATTTTGAAGCCCCGCGGTCTGTCTTATAAATTGCAATTTACTGGCCCCACAGGTACGAACGCGGTCGAGGCGGCTCTGAAGCTAGCTCGCCAAGTGACCGGCAGGTCAAACATCGTTTCGTTTACGAACTCGTTTCACGGAGTCAGCGCTGGGGCGTTGGCGGCAACCGGAAACACGAAGTTCCGAGATGCTGTCGGCTTTCCCCTCGCGCACGTGACATCGTTGCCGTACGAGGGCTATCTCGGCGCTTCAGACACGATCGAGTATTTCGAGAAGCTTCTCGATGATCCTAGCAGTGGTCTCGGCAAACCCGCTGCGGTGATCCTAGAAGCAGTGCAGGGCGAAGGCGGTGTCAATGCTGCTACCGTTGAATGGCTGCAACGGCTGCGTGATCTGACCTCTCGGCACGAGATCCTGATGATCCTCGATGATATTCAGGCTGGTGTCGGTCGCACAGGGAAATTCTTCAGTTTCGAGGCGGCTGAGATCGTGCCGGACATCGTTACCCTGTCAAAGTCGTTGTCTGCAATTGGAACGCCTATGGCCCTTGTCCTCATGAAGCCTGAACTTGATGTCTGGACGCCGGGTGCGCACACCGGCACGTTCAGGGGCAACAACTATGCTTTCGTCACTGCTCGTGCGGCCCTTGAGACTTACTGGTCCGACTCCAAGTTTGAAGATGAGATTGCTCGCAAATCAGCCATCTTGGCTCAAGAACTCAAGTCGATCGCAGACGACTTCCCCAGCCTTGCTCTGAATGTCCGAGGCCGCGGCTTGATGTATGGACTCGTATCACCAAAGCACCACTCATTGCCGGGGCTCATTTCCCGGGAAGCTTTTCGTCGCGGCTTGGTGATCGAGATCGCTGGCTCGTATGGTGAGGTGCTCAAGTTCATGACAGCCCTTACCATAACCGAGGCTGAACTGCGCCGTGGTCTGTCGATCGTACGCGACAGCATTGGCGCGGTGCAGGACAGCATTTCAGCGGAGTAGGCATTCACTCAGTCCCCCCTACCCAGTCTGGGCTTATCAAGCAAAGGAAATTCCGCTTTAGACGTATGCGATTGTATGGAGACGGACAGCAAAAATGGACACTCGGAGAGCTCAAACAATGGACACCGACCGCTTGACGTGATCGAACGACAGTACGGCATGTGCAAATCAATACACACTTCTTGCTCGTTGCAAGATGAAGGACGACGTCCAGGGCCGGTGAAACCGGTATTCTAATATATTATATAAGTAAGATGGTAATATTGCTGGTTTATCACGAGCGAAGACGAACGGTACACAACACATTAGAAATTAACTTGTATAAGAGGTCCGGTATTTCTTATCCTTTCTGATGAAAAATAGAACGGATTTTGTGCGACGTCGAAGTTTGGCGAGACGAGTGTAAGGCGCGTTCGCGAACCTTACACCGTTACGTTCTGAAGGAGTTGAGATCGTGAGTGATATGACAGCCCGAGACGATGAGATAAGCCTAGCCGAACGCGTAACGCAGCATTTGAAACCGCATTTATGGGCAAAGGCCAACCGGCTCCTTATCCGTAAAGCAATCAGCGAATTTGCACACGAGTTGCTAATTGCTCCTCGACTCCAGCGAATGGAAGGCGACTGGGGGAAGTATGTGCTGGAAAGCGAGACCCCTGGGTTGGAGTATTGGTTCCAGGCTCGGCGCCTCCTGCTAGATCACTGGCAAGTGGACGCCGGCTCTCTGGAGAAAAGGATTGAGGGCAGGCCGGCCCCCCTGGATGCGCTTGATTTTGTTATTGAGTTCAGCCGCCATCTTGGCATAAAGGAAGAGATGATGCCGGTTTACCTGCAGGAGATCAGCAGCACGCTGTATGGCAGCGCGTACAAGCAGGCCAAAACAGAGATATCCGCCGCAGAACTGGCTTTTGCCGATTACCAGATCGTTGAGGCTGGCATGACGGAGGGCCACCCGACCTTTATCGCGAATAACGGTCGCATTGGCTTTGACGCGCTCGACTATAGTCGCTATGCGCCGGAGGTGGGCAGTTCGATAAGACTCATATGGCTGGCCGTCCATAAAGAAATGGCAACGTTTAAGTCCATTTCAACGCTCGACTACGACCTTCTCATGCACGAGGAACTCGGTCGACAGGCGCTGGAACAGTTCGACGCAGCGTTGCGTCAAAAGGGACTAAACTCGACCGATTACATCTATATGCCAGCGCATCCTTGGCAATGGTTCAATCGGCTCTCAACTATCTTCGCGGCGGATATCGCCAACCGGCACATTGTCTGCCTAGGCCAGGGGAAGGACATATATCATGCCCAGCAATCGATCCGCACACTTTTCAATATAAGCGATCCGCATAAACGGTACGTGAAAACGGCGCTGTCGATACTTAACATGGGGTTTATGCGCGGCTTGTCACCGACACACATGCTGGCGACGCCCGCCATCAACGAATGGTTGAAGAATTTGCTCGACAGTGACTCCTATTTAGCCGCCAACGGCTTCAGCATCCTTCGCGAGGTCGCGACGATTGGCTATCGCAATCGTTGTTTCAACACCGCCCTCAAGAAGGACTCCCCTTACAAGCAGATGCTTTCTGCGCTGTGGAGGGAAAGCCCCCTTCGGCAGTTGAAAGAAGGGGAACGTCTGATGACAATGGCGTCGCTGCTTCATGTCGATTACAATGGTGAAGCACTCGTGACAGCCCTCATCAATGCCTCGGGGTTAGACGCCGCCGCTTGGCTACGCCGCTATTTTGAATCTTATCTGGCGCCGCTTCTCCACTGCTTTTATGCTTACGATCTAGCGTTTATGGCACATGGAGAAAATATAATTCTAGTTATGAAAGATCACGCTCCGACGCGAGTTATCATGAAAGACATTGGCGAGGAGCTTCGTATTCTAGGCGGAGATCTCAACGTGCCGGAGGAGATTAAGAGGATCTGCATTCAAGTAAATCGCGACATGAAGCACGACTTCATTTTCACCGACGTTTTCGACTGCTTCTTTCGTTACTTGGCTGTAACACTCGAAGAACATCTTGATTTTCCGTCGACACACTTCTGGCAGCTCGTAAGCGAGTCCATCCTTGGCTACCAGACGAAACATCCGGAATATGACGAAAAATACAGGCAGCATGACCTATTCGCTCCAGAATTTCTGCGACGATGTATGAATCGACTGCAGATACAAAAAAACCAGCAAATGGTGGACTTCGGTGATCCGGGAGAATACCTGCACACCGTCGGCACGCTGAAGAACCCACTGGCGGGCATTCGCAAAGTGACCAGTGCAGGTTAAGCTTGAAGGAGGCGCGTATTTTAAATGAACAATGTAGTTAGCCGGTTTTGGGCCAATACCATACCCCCCCCTTGGGGTAAGCAACCCCTTGCGTAAACGCCGCCGCAGCATGTTGCGCGTATCAGGCGCCCGCTCACCAGCGCGTCGCCTGCTTCCATTCTGAAAGGAGGCGCCTAATTTTTTTATCGCCTTCGGGCCGGCTTTCCAGGTGCCGTCAACACTGACACGGTTAGGCGCCCAAAGCTTGATTTGTGTAGACCTCGCTACCTTAAGCATAAACCTCGTCGAACGCCTTCAATCAAGCACTGCGGCCTTGACGCTCATGCTAGGAGATCATGGCCGCGTTGGAGGTAAGTGCGGCTCTAACTTATGGCTAGAAGGGAGCTTCTCATGTACATTCTAGAAACGCCGCGCCTAATCCTAAGGCCACCGTCGCATAGCGACGAGCTTCTTCTACATGAGCTTCATAGCGATCCATTTGTGGTAAATGCCATGTGGGATGGAGTCTATCCGACCCGAGAGCAATCGAAAGCTAAACTACAACAGTTCATCCATCATTGGCAGAGCAATGGTTTCGGCTTATGGATGGTGTTCGTAAAAGGCGAAGGCCAAGTCGGAAAATTCGCAGGCTACTGTGGATTGATGTACAGTGGCCCGTATCTGCCCGAAGATCCCACTAATGTGGAAACCGTATCGTGCCTCCACCTTGCGTCTTCCGGTAAGGGGATCGCCGCAGAGGCCGGCAGGGCAGCGATCCAGTTTGCTTTCGAGAACCTAACGCTCGAGAAGGTCACTTCATTCATTCGCCCAACGAACACGCGTTCGCTTCGGAAAGCACCGAAAGTAGGCCTTCGCTATGTAAGAGACCGGGTCTACAATAACGTAGTTATGCGATATTTTGAAGTGACAGTCTTGACTGCTGTAAAAATCGAAAAAGTCGTCGTTATCTCTTGTTAGTATCATTGTTTCTCGGAAGACGGTGATGCAAGAAACCGTAGGCGAGCGCTGCTCTCGCCCTACGAACTTGCAATCATTCACACCGACGCACCGGCGTGTCCGGAGATGCATGTGCCCTGGAATTGAGAGCTTGTCGGTTCAGAGATAGTTCAGATGGGTCGCTCGGTCTCGCTTCGGGCATGCCCTCGACCGATTTGGCGATCAAATCGCTCCGTTACAGACGGCATGATGTGGAGCTGCCGCGCCGTAAGTGACCATATCTCAGGCGGTAGGAGGAGCGCTTTGCTGAAGAAGCCCATCACACTTGGTACCTTGATGGGGAGTTGCGTGGTTTTCGATTATATCGTCGTGGGTGGTGGCTCCTCTGGATGCGTGATGGCGAGCAGGCTCTCCGCCTATGGCGCTCGCGTGCTGCTCATTGAAGCTGGCCCTGATACGCCGCCGAATGCC
>NZ_RZRU01000010.1:43829-76489 GCF_003997495.1 Mesorhizobium sp. M7A.F.Ca.US.008.03.1.1
TTGCGTGGTTTTCGATTATATCGTCGTGGGTGGTGGCTCCTCTGGATGCGTGATGGCGAGCAGGCTCTCCGCCTATGGCGCTCGCGTGCTGCTCATTGAAGCTGGCCCTGATACGCCGCCGAATGCCATTCCTGACGACATCCAGGATGGCGACCCAACGCGTGCTTACCTTAATCCCGGTTATCGATGGCAGTCACTCCACGCGACAACGGTGCGAGGTGGCCGCAAGCCTGTCCATTACGAACAGGCGCGCGTCATGGGTGGCGGCTCCAGCATCAATGCCCAAGTCGCCAACCGCGGCGGGCCCGGAGATTACGATGAGTGGGCCTCAAGCGGTGCAACGGGCTGGGGTTGGGAAGACGTGCTGCCCTACTTCCGTCGTCTAGAATGCGATTTGGATTTCGGCGGGGAATTTCATGGCACGAACGGCCCCTTGCCAATCAAACGTGTGCGCCAATCAGACTGGTCGGGCTTCATCCGGGCAATCTCCGATGCTTACGATGCTTTGGGGCTTCATTTCAGGCCAGACTTCAATGGTGCATTCGGTGATGGCTATTCAGTTGTCCCATTGACCAACCGCAATGGTCATCGGGTCTCCTCCGCGATGGCGTACTTACCCGAAACCGTCCGCTCTCGCCGCAATCTAACGATTTTATCCGAAACGACAGTTGCGCGGCCGACCTTTGTGGGAACAACGGTAACGGGGGTCAAGACGGAGAACAAATCGGGCGAGCAATCGTATAGCGCTTCTTGCGTTATCCTGTGCGCAGGAGCACTCCATTCACCCGCCATATTGATGCGCTCCGGGATCGGCCCCGCGAAGGAATTAGTACAATTCGGAATCCCTATCGTTGCAGATTTGAAAGGTGTGGGCCAGAATCTTCAGGAACACCCCACGATTTGCGTTTCGGCCTATTTGAAGCCGGCCGATCGCTTGTCACCCGGCGTGAGCGAATATATTCAGATGCACGCCCGCTACTCGTCGGGTTACGAAGGCTGCCCGTCGACCGATATGGCAATATCGACTGTTGCCAAATCATCCTGGCACCCGCTGGGGAGGCGCCTCGGCACTCTCGCCGTGTGGGTCAATCGCAGCTACTCGACGGGAACTGTGGCGCTCAAGGGTAGTTCGCATAAAATAGAGCCGGAGGTCGATTTCAACTGGTTGAGCGACAAGCGGGACGCCGAGCGCCTCAAGCAGGGCTTTCGCTTCATAGTCCGCCTGCTGCAGCAAGATTCGCTGTCCTCTGTGGCGCTGGACCCGTTTCCGTCAGCGTTGAATGCGCGAGCGAAGCTGGTGAGCAAGGTCACAAGCACAAACTATGCACTCACGTCATTTCTGGCGCTGCTCATGGACGCGTCGCCGCGGCTGCGCCGTGGGCTGATTAGGCGCGTCATAACGGATGGGGATAGCATTTCCGATCTCGTCAACGACGAGAAACATCTGGATCGGTATATTCGCCAGAACGTCATCCCAAGTTGGCATCCGACGTCGACCTGCAGGATGGGGGCAGCCGCGGATCCTGGCGCTGTGACCGATCCGTCGGGACGCGTTCATGGTATTTTGGGTTTGAGGATCGCCGACGCTTCCGTCATGCCATTTTGCCCTCGGGCGAACACAAACATTCCGACGATTATGGTGGCTGAGAAATTGGCCGACACAACCTTGAGAGACGGCAGACGGAGCTAAATCGCTGCCTGCTTTGCTGCTCGGCTAGTCGTCTCGTCGAGACGGCGGATAACGTCGACAAGCGCTTCCTCAGCTCATGTGCTCCTTGGTGCCGCCAGGCAGAACGCCGAACCCGATGTAGATGGCTTTTTTGCGAACGAAGTCTTCGTCCCTGAGCTTGACCGCTCGACCCGGATAGCGTCGAAAAAGACTATGGGATAGGAAAATTTCGAGCGGTCGGTTTCTGCCATTCGGCCATCGTCCGGGACGGCGTGTGTGATGGACGAGCTCAGGTAGCTGGCGATACCTCGCGTCATAGAGCTCTTCGAGATGGCCGATCCTGCCATGAAACCCGGAGGTCGGCGCTGGTCTGGATTGAGCCTGGAAGTCATAAAGCAATTCAGAATTGTAAATCGCTCTTAGTATCTTGGCCGTGATAATGTTAAACTAACCGCGACGGATGTAACAATATATACAACTATATTAACATACAAATCGTTGTTATCTTCACCAGGAAGCGCTAGAGATCAATTGCTAAGACGGAATCACCGCCCAGCCATCGGCTTAGCCTTAGAATGGGACATCATGTCGACTTTCGTTATTATTGGAAGAGACGGCGCGTTGCCCACATCCAAGGAACTGTCGACTTTGAGAGCCGCGGCAAACACTAATCAACTTAAGCGCCCAAAAAGGGGATTGACTATGACCACGCTGCCGAAAATTTCACTTTCGAAATTGAGAGACGATGCAACGCGACGTGACGAGCGCCAGCGCCTGCAAATGGCATGCCAGGAATACGGGTTCTTCTACCTTGTCGAGCACGGCATCCCCGGGGAACAGATCGCGCAAGCCATTGAGGCTTCCCGGCGATTCTTCGCATTGCCACAGTCGGTTAAGGAACGCTACGGGCACGCCTTTCAGGACGTGTACCCCACTGCCGCCCGTGGATACAGTCCTTTACACGGCGAAATGCTACATCCTGAGGCCGGCTTCGATCCAAAGGAGGTATTCGACCTCGGAATTGAGAACGAAGGCGACCGGCGTCCGTTCTCCGGCCGCACGCGCCTTCCGGATGAAGCCTTGGCTCCTGGCTTCGCAAGAAACCTGCTTGCTTTGCAGGCTACCGTGCTCGCCGGGATTGTCCCCCAGATCGGGGATGCGCTGGCGGACCTGATAGGTATGGAAGAGGCATGGTTCCAACGCCATTTCAGCACGCCGACGCTTGGGCAACGCGTGATACGGTATCCAGCTCGCGGCGGCACTTGCGCAAAGCACACGGATCATGGCTTCTTCACGCTGCTGCTGCAAGAGGAACTCCCCCTGCGTTCCTTGCAGGTGTGGTTCCGCGGTCGATGGATGCCGGTGCCGAGCCTGCCCGATAGTCTCGTAGTCAATCTGGGCGACCTCCTTCAGGTCTTGAGCGACGGCCGCTTCAAGAGTACGCCCCACCAGGTCGTGCATAGTGGTCCGACTGATCGAATTTCGCTGCCCTTCTTTATTTATCCCGAGATCGACGCTCGCCTGACTTCGCGACAAGGGCAGCAAGTTAGTGTTGTAGAAATGATGCTGCGCAACGTTGAGTCAATATGGGTGACTGGGAATGGCGCCGGACGCGCGCGCGAACTGCAATGATTGTCTGCTTTTCTAAAGCATGCGCAATTATGGCGCCGACGCGGTGCAGATCTCCGTGGTAAGCTGGAAGAACTCTCGCATCCGCTAGATTGTCCCGCCGTCGCGCGTGTAGCGCGGCGGTCGGAAGCCCGCTTCGGGATGAATGCACCTATGGTGTCAGATTGTTTGCATCGTGTGGTCGCAGGGAAAGATCGCACTAGATCTGCACCGCTGTCGCAAACGTGCTGCGGGAAAACCTGAGGGAACTTGATCCCATGATAACGCTCGCCCAACTCGCGCTTGACGTATCGCGAACCGAGCTCCCGGGAACCAGTTCCAGCGCGACCACGACGCCGTCACAGGCGGAAAGATCTTATAACACCCGGCGGTCGCGTGCTGCACGTCTTGCGGGCCGGTGGCAGTTATCGCAAGCCGTCAACCTTTCAGGCCGAACACCTCGCGCCCTGGAGCCCATTCTCAGCCGGAGCCCGCCCCTCATGGAGATTCGTCTCGCAGGCACTGCCGACCGCGATGCATGGCGGTCCCTTTGGTACGCATATTGCGCCGACCAAGGTCTCAATTCATCAGAACAGGCGACAGATAGGATCTGGCGGCGCATCGAGCGCCCAGACGAACCGATTAACGCGCTGATCGCGGTCTCAGCAACTGGCGTTACCATAGGTTTTGCTACCTTTGTCATTCACCCGTATACTCTTAGCGATCGTCCGGTCTGTTTTCTCGCAGATCTCTATGTCGACGAGTCTTCGCGGCGCCAGGGGATTGGCCAAGCCATGCTCACGAATCTGGCCTCCTACGGTCGCGACCAAGGCTGGCTGAGAATCTATTGGAATACGGACAGATCAAATTATCATGCGCGGGCGCTCTATGACAAGATCGGTAAATTGAGTCCATACCTTACCTACTACTATGACCTGTAGACTTGCTCTGAGGTCGTAACGAAAGCGCATTGACCTGCCCCAGTCTTTTAAACAGTGGCGAGTAGACTAGAGGTGCAGCCATTTATGTTGCGCACATGGGCTTGCAGCGGAATGTATTTTCGGCGCGATGATCCATTGATCAGGCAAGGACCGTGTTCGAGGTAAACTCCGTGCGGTGGTCTGCGACGATCATGCCGGGCTTGCCGCGCTGGGCGATCAGGTCGTCAGTTCGCGAGCAACGCGGCGACCAGAGATCTGTGTCCGGAATCGCGTAAGGCATTCGCGCGTCACGTCGTCGACGAGTTGATCGGCCGCAGGAGAACTGGTCGTACAGCGACCAGCGTGCGTTCGGCTTCGCCTCGACACGGATCGGCCCCGCATGCCGACCGCCGCTCGCCGTCCGCACTTCAACAAGGTAGGCGACATCTCGTCGACCGGCAAGATCTATTCCGGACGTCCGCGCTGTCGTTATGACAAGCCATATTCTAATTTAGATCTCAAAAATCTTCCGGGGAGCAGTGGTCAGTACCTCGACGCCGGAGTCTGTGACACGGAACGTTTCGCTGATGACGTATCCAAAATCCTCCTCGATCCAATTACCTAACATCAGGTGAAAGGTCATGTTTGGTAGCAACTCTGTCATATCGCCATCCTTAAGGCTTGCGGTCGGCTCCAACCAACCAATGCCGTGTGCATAGCCGCAACGCGTCTCCTTTTTGAGGCCCCGCTTCTCGATGCTGCGATTGAAGGCGTTGGCAACATCGCTGCAAGTCGCTCCTGGCCGTATCGCATCAAGAGCGACCTCAAGGCCGGCGACTTGGATCTCATGCACGCGACGTAGACGATCGGAGGGTGAGCCGATCGTGTAAGTGCGCATAAGCCCAGCACAGTAACCATATCGCGCACCGCCGATTTCGAGATTCACCTGCGATCCATAGCGAAAAACGTCCTCGCTCCACGGAATGTGGCACGTTCCCGTTCGCGGTGATGAACACAAACTTATTCCCTCGATCCCGCTTCCTGGCTTACCGTTTGCGCCGCGCACCAACGTTGCCACAATTTCCGCGCACGCGTCTGCTTCACGCACCCCGGGGCGTATTACCTCAGCAGCGCGTCGAATCGCGGCGTCTGAGATTGCCGCCGCCTCCCGCATTACAGCTATCTCGAGATCTGACTTGATGAGCCTTTTCCAAGTGACCGCCTTAGTAGCATCGACGATCGTGGCACCAGGCAGGCGCATCCTAAACTTTTTCGCCGATTGCGATGGAAGGCAGCATAGCTCGATTCCTATGCCTCGACTCGCGAGGCCGACGTCCTCCAAGTAATCGACTACCGCGTCATAGCCATCCTTGTCAGGATTTCCAATATACGCTTCGGGGTATGCGACGATTTTGTCGCGCTCCATAAAACATTGATGAATGGCTGCCGGCGCATCACAGCGGCGCAGAATGAACGTCGGTTCCTCTTCTCGTATCGAAACCACAACGGCCTGAGGAACATAGGCTGATAGCGCGGTGTACCCCGTGAGATAGGTAATGTTATGTTGGTCGGAAACGACGAGCGCGTCGATATCGCACCGACCCATTTCGAACTTCACCGAGCCGAGCCGGCGAAGGTATTCACTTCTAGGGAATGCCTGGGGTCCCTTGGATATATTCATAAGTTTGAACTCCAGCTATGCTTTTGACAACAAGGCGAGCTATTGCGGGTAAGAGTTCTTATGCTGGCGACGGATCACCTCTCAGTTGGGGGGGAGTCGTGGGGCTGCAGATCGCTCCTGTTCGCCCGACGGCGGTGTGATAGACCAAGCGATTAAGTCGACAGCTCGTTGGAGTATCGCTTCGGTCTGAGCAAGGCTGGGTGAAACGGCGACGACATGTCCTATCCAGTCTCGAAAATCGCCTTTCCTGAAGATCGGCGCGTTGGGTTCAACATACAATTTGATTTCAGCGACACCTGGTACCGCGATCGCCTGACTGCCGCCATCGATCCAATCGAGGGTGCCGTCGCAATCAGCAACTAGGAACCGCGCGGCTGCGGTCTGCAAATGCCTTCTGCGCAAATCCCATTCCTCGCCGACGACAAGCTTGATGTGCTCGGTGACCAGATCGACACCGCTCGCCAGTTGGACCAGTTCAGGCTCAAGCGCACCAGCAAGACGCGGATTCACTTCGATTACAACCGGGCCATGATTAGTCAACCGGAGCTCGATGTTCGTTGGCCCCCAATTAAGGCCAAGAGCTTGCAAGCACCTCAGCGAAACATCAACGATACGGTCATGATCGTCTTCCGCAAGCGGGGCCGGGAAGGTCGTTTCACGGAAGACGAAATGCGGTGGGGGGCCGAAATCAACGGCGACAATCCCAATAACCTCATTGCCCATTATCTCCACGCTATAAAAAGGGCCGCGCGCGAATTCCTCAACCAATATCCTCGGCGAAGACGGCCAGATGTGCTTCCCACCCAACAGATAGGTCGTGTGGTCAGCTAACTCATCGGCGTTGCGGCACAATCGGACACCGATGCTACCGCTGCCGATTGCCGGCTTAACAATTACGGGAAAGCCGATCTCCGCGACAGCGCTTTCTACTTCTGCCACATTCAGCGCCATGCGATAAGCGGGTATCGGAACTCCGGCTTCCGCAAGTAGCTGGCGCTGAGAGAATTTGTCACAGCATCGTTCAATCAATTCGGGGTTGGGTCCCGGTAAGTCGAAATGCCGACATAGTTTGCCAACGGTTGCATAGACCGACTCGTCGATGCCCGAGAAGCCCGTGATACCAGCGATGTCATTGGTCTCACGCAGCCTGGAACATTCGCGAATCAAGGTATCAAGATTGGTTGTATCGACACGGATTGCCTCGCTTCTTTCCGCCGCAAGATACTCGTACTGTGTTGGATCAACTGATAGTGTAATTGGATGAAAGCCAAGACGCCGGGCCGCGTGGATGTATCGTATTCCATTACCTCTTGCATGGCCTTCAACCAGGATGAGAGCTTTCCTTGACATTGGCTGTTCTCCACTCTGCGTTTTTGTCGATAGGTCGTTTTGCCATCGTGGACCTCAGACTTAAAGACAACGATCCAAGGCCAAACATTCCGTGAAATTGGTCGCCTCTACCCGCAGCCGCTGGCTGAAGCTGAAGTTGCCTTTGGCGCAGCAAAATCGTCTTCCCAGATCTGGGCAGAACCGATTGGGCTTGATGGCAACTGACCGAATAGTGGCCGAGTGGGATAATGCACTGTATCGCGTACCAGAGTACTGGGGACGAGTACGCCCTTGACCGGGACCCGGCGCCACGAGCTGTCACCGAAAGGCCCTACTAGGGAGTGAGTTTTAGCGCGTTATCGCCGGGAGAGCCCTCGCGAATCGAGAACGTTATCCTTCCATCGTCGTCTATTGCACCCTCGTAGAACATGTGGTCGCAGATAGAATTATCCCGGTGGAAAGTCAGCACTCGCGGCTTGATCTCCACCATCTGATGCTCCTCGATGTATGCGGAGGAGCAAACGATTATTTCGTCCCCGACCTGACAGGTGCGAGCAGCGGCTCCGTTCAGCACGCAGCAACGAGAACCCCGCTCTCCATAAATCACGTAAGTGCTGATTCGAGCGCCCGATGATTTATTCCAGATTTCAACGAATTCCATTGGAAGGATGCCGGCTTCGTCGCAGTGATCTGGATCCAAAGTTATTGAGCCCCGGTAGTTCAAATTCGCGTCGGTCACAGTTATTCCATGAAGCTTGGCGGCAACAAATTTTCTCATCTACATTTCCTCTCGGCGGTGGGACACTGCGTCGACAAGCGATTGCTGTGTCTTGGTTTCAGGATGGATGGATGGACGTTCTGCGATTTGTCGTATTGTGGTTCTTAGGACAAAATTGATTACTCTGGCGTGGCCAGCACGAGACAGTCAGGCGAAGGCTGGTTGTGGTGGGCGGAGGCATTGCCGGCCGGCTGTCCCCCATTGGTAATGCCATCCGATACAGTTCCGACATGTTCCGTTCCTTTAATTAGTTGTGATTTCAGGTGACTGTGCCAATCGGCCCGTTCAACTGGATCGCACACAAAGTTGCAAACCTCGTGCCAAACTGGCTAATCAGGCCGGAAACAGAAATGCGTGATCTCTTTCAGCTATTTAGGTGAGCAGACCACGGATCGGATCAAGAAGGCACGTCGCGGACGCGACAAAATGTTGAGTGTAGGACGGGTTGAGGTGGCGCCCTTCTGCTGGTGGTCGTGCGGCCGATCTGGGCATCGTTGACTTCTGGCGGCGGGGATGTCGAGGACGCTCGGGTATTGGCTGTTCGGATCTTAGACGCGTGCAGCCTCATGCCTCGAATGCGGCCGTTTTACTTGTCCCAGTCGAGGCCTGCCTAAATGTTTGATCTCAGGTTTTGATGGGGCATCCTTATCTTCCGAATCAAAGGATGCACTATGGGCCAGGTTCTTCATGGGAGCGCCACGACGACAGAGGCGGTCCGTCGGGCGCCCGCTGATCAAGGGTTTGTTTTCAGCGATGGGATGGTCGCGGGGCTTACGCTCCTAAGGACGACCTTAAGAGCCCAGCCTCGCTACCGTGCCATGATCGCGCAAGGCGGCCCTCGCCGGAGGCGTACCCGAGGATCGCCCCTGACCAACAAGGAAAAGCCGGATCGACGCGGTCATGTATCCTCTAAGAGTTGTCATGACGCTTACCTCCTTCAGGTTGTGTGCGTCAAGTTCTGCAAAATGGGGCGGCCACGATGCTGGTCATGCGGCTTGGCGTAGAGCGAGCTTCTTGTGCTCGCGCAGATCGTCCATGTTGATGTAGCGGTTGGCCTCCATCCAGTTCTCGTTGGTCTCGCAGCCAGCGCCCTGACGAGGCGCAGGCAGCTTTCATTGGGGAAGATGCGCATGACATTGGTGCGCCGGCGGATTTCCTCATTGTGCCGTTCAAGCATGTTGGTGCTCTTGAGATGCTTGTGATGCTGGCGCGGCAGGCAAAAGAAGGTCAGCGTGCGCTCGATGGTCTCCTCCACCCAACTCGTCAGTCGCGGATAGCGGCCCGACCATTTGGACAGCCATGCGGCGAGATCGGCCTTGGCCTCGGCGAGATCGCGCCGGTCATTAGAGCCAGCGCAAGTCCTGCAGGCAGTCGGCGCCGTGCTTTCTCGGCAGGTGATCGAGCGCGTTCCTGAGGAAGTGGACGTAGCAGCGCTGCCAGGCGGCTTCGGGGATCACCTCGCCGATCGCCGCGACCAGGCCGGCATGATTGGCGGAGACAACCAGCTCGACGCCCTTGGGGCTGCGCGCCTTCAGCGCGACGAGGAAATCCCTCCAGGCCGAGCGGCTTTCGCGATTGGCCATCTCGACGGCCAGGATCTGGCGCCGGCCGTCCCAGTCGATGCCGACAGCGATCAGCACCGCCTGGCTCATGACGACGCCGGCCTCACGCACCTTCTCTTAGCGCGCATCGAGGATGAGGTAAGGAAACGGCTCTTGAAGGGGGCGCCTGGCAAAGGCAGCGAGGCTCTCGTCCAGCCGCTTGTTGATGGCCGAGATCGACGAGGCCGAGAACGCATGGCCGCACAGCTCTTCCGTGATCGCCTTGACCTTGCGGGTCGACACGCCCTGCACATACATCTCCGCAAGCGTCGCCACCAAGGCCCGCTCCGAACGCTGGTAACGCTCGAGAAGCTCGGTCGAGAAGCGGCCGGCCCGGTCCTGCGGAACCCGCAGCTCAAGCTTGCCGACCCGCGTGACAAGGGTGCGGCCGTAATAACCCGAGCGGTAGCCGAGCCGCTCAGGTGTGCGCTCGCTCTTCGAAGCCCCCAGCGCCTCGTCCATCTCGGCCTCGAGTACCTCCTGCATCACCGCACGGATCACTTCGTGAAGTCCGTCCGGGTCCGAAAGCAGAATGTCTTTGATGGCAGCGCTGCCGGTCTTACTTTCAATCTTGGTCATGGTGGCGTTCCTTCGCGGGAATCGGTGACGTGAACAATCACCAGCCTGCCATGACCGCCCTCTCTCAGCGAATTTGCAGAACTGTCAGCACACACCCTCCTTCATCACAAACCCAACCGAACAACTGGGCAGGTGTTCCAAAAAACGCCGAGTTCCAATAAGGACTCAGGTCCTGGTCCGCTATTGTCACCCCTTCCAAGTCGATGTGTTCGTCACAAATCTTGCGCAATTGAGAAAGGTCGCCCGGGCGTACAACTCTGATTTCCACAGTATTCTCCTGCTTCTCGTTCCGGCACACGTCAGGGGATTTGCTTGCGCAGTTGCCTGATGTGGCAGGTGAGCCAGCCCGCATATTGGCCGTCGTATTGTGGGCCGCGACGCTCACATGTGCGCACCCGATGAAGTGTAGATGTGTTTGTTTCAGGCAATGAGGCGCGTCTTGTGAGCACCGCCACGGTGGACCTGAAATCGCCTCACAGACGCTTGCCCACTGAACACGTCCCCGCCATGACCGGGGACGTGTTAAGGCACATTGCCTTCAGCCTCTGCAGAGGTCAGCGGTCTTGCTGCCGTCCGCAGGTTGTCTTTGCCGTAGCCGTATTTGCCGAATACTGCCATCATTTCGCCAGAGCCAACATAGTCCTGCATACGGCATTGAACGCGTCGACCGCAGCCTGCTCGTTGAGCTCGAAGGCGATAGCAGGATAGTTGGCTGGCGCGATGAACGAATCGGCCAGCTCAAGGCTGTGGTCCTTCTTAACAAGTCCAGTCGCTGTAAAGTAGTCGAGGGCACCGGCGGCGGCGCGACAGCCTGTCCGCCGGCGGTCCGGCGACCTGCATGATTTTGTCGTCGGCGATGCCTGACTTTTTCGCGTCCTGGACCGCGGTGTAGCCTGTATCACTGACGAAGGTGAGTCCCTTGTCACGCACATCCTCATAAGAATGCAGCCCTTCCGGGTTGCCCTTAGGCACCAGCAGTGCGCCTCTCTCCGTAGCGATCGGTTCGCTGAACAGCACGTTGCGGCAGCGCTCCGGCTTGATCCACATGCCGGCCGTGATGAAGTCGAAGCGGCTAGCCTGCAGGCCGGGGACAAGTGAGCCCCATTCGGTTACGACCGGCTCGATTCTATTCTCGTGTTTTTGCGCGACGCACGCAAATGCCAGACAATCCGATCCCCAAATTAATTCCCAGCACCGCAGGTTATTTGGTGTCCGCTTTTTCAACGAGACGCTCCATGAGCGTGCTGTAGGCGACAAAACCGGTGTGAGACCAGAAGGTCTTGCGGCCAGGATTGGTCTCCAGCACGTCGAGGAAAATCCTTGATTTGTTGTGGAAACGAGACCGAATAAGCAGCTCAAGGGTCCTGCAGCCAATCTCCGAACGTCGGTGTTGGCAGCTGACGTAGAATTGCCTCAAAAAGACGCGTTGCCCACTCGGCTCCGCATTGTCTGGCTCCAAACGATGAGTGGCGAGGCCCACAATCTCGCCGTTCTGGCTGAAGAGGTCGACCATCCAAATTTCGCGATTCACCAACTGAATAAACCGCTCCTTGAGTTCTGAAACCGTCATCGGGGTTTCGATGCTTCTCGGCCTCGATCAACTCGCGGTTCAACATTGCCAACTTGTCGAAATCTTCGGCGGCAGCTCTGCGAATCTCAATTGTCTCTGAAGCACTGTGATCCTCTCCTGACCCATGCGACCCACGCAGCGGGCTAGGCAATGCGCTCCTACATGTCCGTGGTGGGTAAAGCCCGTCCGCAGCCAAAAATCCTATGATTAGAGTTGTTCTCGATGACCTCCGATACGGATTCTCTCGCCGGGCTTATTTCGATTTGGTCGAGGTCATTGAATCCTGCATCGCCCGACAGCCGCGCCGTCGGTAGGGATCAGCAAGCGTTCAATTTCCAGATGGTGGCTGCGAGAGGCGGATACCAACGTTTCTCGTCTGAACGTAGCCGTCCAGCGCTTCCTGACCCTTCTCCCTGCCGTAGCCGGACTGGTTTATCCCACCGAACGGTGTTTCCACCCCGCCCACATACCACCCATTCACGTACACTTGACCGGCCCAAAGGCGGTCGGCGGTCCAGAGGGCCCGGTCAATATCCCGCGTGAACACGCCCGCTGCCAGACCGTGAACGGTGTCGTTCGCGAGATTGACGGCCATTCCCGGATTATCGAACGTGGTAACGGCAAGAACAGGACCGAATACTTCTTGCTGGAAGAGATTGCTGTCTCGCGCGACATCGGCAAACACCGTGGCCGCCATAAAGTAACCGCTCCGCTCCGAAAGCGCAGTCCCGCCGGTTACGAGTCGCGCGCCCTGCGAGAGGGCCGTCTGGCAGGCCCGCTCAACTCCTTGTCGTTGGTTTCGGGAGATCAACGGGGTGATGTCGCAGTTTTCGCGTCCTGGACCGACCGACAGTCCTTCGACGCAGACCCTCACTCTTTCCACCAGTTTGTCTGCAATAGAACGTTCCACAATAAGACGTGTAAGGTTGTTGCAATTCTGGCCTGCATTCAGAAAGGTCCCGACGCGTACCGCTTCCACAACGCAGTCGAGGTCGGCATCGGAATACACAACTGCAGCCGACTTTCCGCCCAGTTCCATTATGCAGGGCACGATCCGATCCGCTGCCGTCTTGAGCACCGTCCGCCCAGTAGTAATCGAGCCCGTGAAGACGATGTGGCGAACGTCGGGATGTTCGATCAGCGCCTGGCCTGCCGTTTGGCCGTATCCAGTGAGCACGTTGACCGCTCCGGCAGGCAGCCCCGCTGTCTCACAGGCACGCGCAAGTTCAACTCCGGAAAGGGGAGCTAGTTCCGGCGACTTCACCACGACTGAGTTGCCGGTTGCGATGGCGCAGGCCAGCGAGCGGGCCGTCAGTTCAAGTGGACCATTCCACGGAACGATCTGGGCGGACACGCCGAAGGGACTTCTGACTGTGTAGTTGACCAGGTTGGCCCCGCGCGGGATCGAGCGCCCTTCAAGTTTGTCGGCCAAGCCACCATAGTATCGCAGGTATCTGATGGCGGTCTGAACCTCGCCATCGGCAAGTTCCAATGCCTTCCCCGTCTCCGCGCAGTTAATGGCTGCGATCTCGTCGAAACGCGCTTCAAGGGCGTCGGCAACGCGAAACAACATGCGACCGCGATCATACGGATGCATGTCTATCAGCACGCGGTCGCGAAAAACGCGGTGAGCAGCAGTAACGGCAAGCTCGATGTCTTGGGGTCCTGCTTCAGCTACGACAGCAATCGTTTCGGCGCTCGCCGGGTCATCGACCTCGATGCGTGTGCCGGACACAGAATCCCGCCACTCGCCATCGATATAATTTTTGACTACGTCGTTGCTGGCCATCCAGTCCTCTTTCTTATCGCTCGATTTTCTTCGAATTGGCGCAGCGACAGTGGTCGGCGCCGCAGGAAGAACGGCAACCGTGGTATCGGTCCGGCAGTGAAAGCCCTAGTCTGCCGTTCAGCCGCTCCGAGTTCGCCCACTGCCACATGCCACGGAACGGCCTTCCCGTTCCGTGACTGCGAGCGGCCCGATTTTGGACCTGCTAGTGGCCCGGTGCTTTGTCGGCTAGCGAGCCGCGCCTCCACCGTCGAGGGTAGTCGCTACTGCGCCAATGCTGTCGCGAATGATGGACAGACCACGCCGAAGGTCAGCCTCGGCGATGGTGAGGGCAGTCATGAACTTAAGCACCTCACCGTATGAGCCGGCGATCTCGATCACCAAGCCCCGACGAAAAGCCTCCTGGGAGACCAGACCTGGCAAGGAGTGGTGCTTCGGTGAAACGAGTCCGTACATCAGACCGCGGCCTCGCACGCTCAGGCCGAGGGTGGGGAATTCCTCGGTAATCGCGTTGAGTTCTTGGACCAAGATCGCAGACTTGCGAGCGATCTCATCCTCGAACTTGGAGTCGGACCAGTAAGCTTCGAGGGCCGCACGAGCAGTGACGAAAGCATAGTTGTTGCCTCTGAAGGTCCCGGTGTGTGCGCCCGGGGCCCAGACATCAAGTTCAGGCTTGATGAGAATAAGGGCCATTGGGGTTCCGATCGCCGACAAAGATTTGGACAGGGTAACGATGTCCGGCACAATTGCAGCCGCTTCGAAACTGAAGAAACTGCCCGCGCGACCGACCCCGGCCTGGATGTCATCGAGGATCATCAAGATTCCGTGCCGCGACGTTAGCTCGCGCAGCCGTTGCAGCCAAGTAACGCTCGCAGCATTGATGCCGCCTTCACCTTGGATCCCTTCCAGGATCACCGCGGCAGGTTTGTCGAGGCCACTGTTGGGGTCATTGAGAAGCTTTTCGAAGTAATCGATTGTGTCAACTGACGCCCCCAGGTAGCCTTCGTATGGCAACGATGTCACATGGGCGAGGGGAAACCCGGCAGCGGCCCGGTGCTCCTTGTTTCCCATCGCTGCCAATGCTCCAGCGCTTTCCCCATGGAACGAGTTGGTAAACGAGACGATGTTCGATCTCCCGGTCACCTGGCGAGCCAGTTTTAGACTCGCTTCGACCGCGTTCGTACCTGTGGGGCCGGGAAACTGTAATTTGTATGTCAGACCACGAGGCTTGAGAATGTATCGCTCGAAAGCTTCGATGAAGGCTTTCTTGGCCGTCGTGGCAAGGTCCAGCCCATGCACAATTCCGTCGCGCTCGATATAATCCAGCAGCGCCTTCTTGATGACGGGGTTGTTGTGCCCATAATTCAAAACGCCTGCACCGGCGAAAAAGTCGAGATATTCCCGACCGTCTGCAGCGATGAGAGTGGTCCCGACTCCGCGATCGAATAGGGCGGGGAAGGCGCGGACGTAGCTGCGCACCTCAGACTCCAGGCGATTGAAAACCGCGAGACCTGCATCCATTTCAGGTGCGAATTGCTTGCTCATAGGCGAACTCCTCAATCTGAAGCCTGCAAAGCCAGGCCTCTTCTGCTTTATGAAGTGGCGTGTAGGTGCCGTTGTGAGACAATAGCGCGCTACATTGGGCGCCTTGCGCAAATTCTGAGCGGCGGGATGCAGTAATTATGCGAAATTGCCGGCAGGTTGCATAAGGCCGGCGGTTTGTGTGGCTGCGGTGACGATTTTTCCCAACCACCTCAAGACGGCTGCATTTGATGCAGCAACCGGGGCAGGCGAACCTAGCGCTCGATTCCCTATACACAGATGAGACTCTTGGCAGCGTGAGCCAACGAATGGAAGCCGAAGCGCGGAAATAGAGGTCCCCCCTATCATCATCGTCCAGTCGGCTTAGCGTTTAAGTTCCGAGACGTTTCCTCGGCCGAACTGGGCGCAAGGCCTCGGCTTTTGACCGTCGGCTGCCATTGTCAGTTGGGCGATGGTGGACAGCACTCTTCGGCCAATGGCTATAACTGACGTCGAGGACGATAGCCGACTTTGGTCCCATGCCTGGCCTGATCGTTTGGGCTTCCGTCTGCGCGGGGTTGAGGCTACAGTCGAGTGCATATCGCAGTTTTTCTGCGCAAATTGCAGCTATTCCGGAGAATGACCATGGAATTGGATCGGATAGATCTGAAAATCTTAAGCGCTGTTCAGCGCAACAATCGCCAAACAACGGAAGAATTGGGCCAACTGGCCGGTATATCGCCCACGGCCTGTCAGCGGCGATTGAAGCAGTTGCGACAAATTGGCGTAATTGAGGCTGATGTTGCAATCGTGTCGCCTGAGGCGGTGGGCAGGTCCCTGATGATGCTGGTCTTGGTCGACATTGAGCGCTATCGTTCCGACGTCATCGATCGCTTCAAGCAGTCTCTACAGAAGGCGCCTGAAGTAATGAGCGCGTATGCGGTCACCGGTAACGCCGATTTCGTTCTCCTTCTCTCCGTGCGTGACTTGGCAGAGTACGACGCATTCTCGAGGCGTTTCTTCTTTGATAGCCCGGCTGTTAGAAATTACAGCACGATGATTGTGATGGATCGCACGAAGGTAACCTTGGCGGTGCCAATCGATGTATAGAACGCGCAATCTTACGCGCATTCAACAACTGGTTGATCCGATTCACCGATGACTGGCGCAAGGGTCAGCCGCCTTGCCCGCCGGCCATGATTGGGACGGGAGTTTTCGTACCGCTAAAGCGGCGATGGAGCGCAAGGCGAAGCATCATTCTGCTCCTTACAACGGCCTCGTCAGCGCGATGCTGCAAAAGCACTTCTGGACCTACCGGGCTGCATTCTGATGTATCTCGCGATAGGTTTGTCCCCTTCAGTCGCGATGCGCTTTGTCCACTTAAGTCACGACGCTCCGGCATCGCCTTCAGCCCTGATGGACTGCTGGCAAGGTCATGTTTAAACGTTCCGCCCCGTTGGGAGGCCGCCATAATGCGAATCTCTTAAGAATGCGCTGATTTCCTGCGTCCTGCAAGATAATTGCGCGTTTTTGCTTGCTCGCCGTCTGCTAGATTTTTGCCCGACTCAGACATTTGCGAGTTTGCGTGGTTTTCGATTATATCGTCGTGGGTGGTGGCTCCTCTGGATGCGTGATGGCGAGCAGGCTCTCCGCCTATGGCGCTCGCGTGCTGCTCATTGAAGCTGGCCCTGATACGCCGCCGAATGCCATTCCTGACGACATCCAGGATGGCGACCCAACGCGTGCTTACCTTAATCCCGGTTATCGATGGCAGTCACTCCACGCGACAACGGTGCGAGGTGGCCGCAAGCCTGTCCATTACGAACAGGCGCGCGTCATGGGTGGCGGCTCCAGCATCAATGCCCAAGTCGCCAACCGCGGCGGGCCCGGAGATTACGATGAGTGGGCCTCAAGCGGTGCAACGGGCTGGGGTTGGGAAGACGTGCTGCCCTACTTCCGTCGTCTAGAATGCGATTTGGATTTCGGCGGGGAATTTCATGGCACGAACGGCCCCTTGCCAATCAAACGTGTGCGCCAATCAGACTGGTCGGGCTTCATCCGGGCAATCTCCGATGCTTACGATGCTTTGGGGCTTCATTTCAGGCCAGACTTCAATGGTGCATTCGGTGATGGCTATTCAGTTGTCCCATTGACCAACCGCAATGGTCATCGGGTCTCCTCCGCGATGGCGTACTTACCCGAAACCGTCCGCTCTCGCCGCAATCTAACGATTTTATCCGAAACGACAGTTGCGCGGCTGACCTTTTTGGGAACAACGGTAACGGGGGTCGAGACGGAGAACAAATCGGGCGTGCAATCGTATAGCGCTTCTTGCGTTATCCTGTGCGCAGGAGCACTCCATTCACCCGCCATATTGATGCGCTCCGGGATCGGCCCCGCGAAGGAATTAGTACAATTCGGAATCCCTATCGTTGCAGATTTGAAAGGTGTGGGCCAGAATCTTCAGGAACACCCCACGATTTGCGTTTCGGCCTATTTGAAGCCGGCCGATCGCTTGTCACCCGGCGTGAGCGAATATATTCAGATGCACGCCCGCTACTCGTCGGGTTACGAAGGCTGCCCGTCGACCGATATGGCAATATCGACTGTTGCCAAATCATCCTGGCACCCGCTGGGGAGGCGCCTCGGCACTCTCGCCGTGTGGGTCAATCGCAGCTACTCGACGGGAACTGTGGCGCTCAAGGGTAGTTCGCATAAAATAGAGCCGGAGGTCGATTTCAACTGGTTGAGCGACAAGCGGGACGCCGAGCGCCTCAAGCAGGGCTTTCGCTTCATAGTCCGCCTGCTGCAGCAAGATTCGCTGTCCTCTGTGGCGCTGGACCCGTTTCCGTCAGCGTTGAATGCGCGAGCGAAGCTGGTGAGCAAGGTCACAAGCACAAACTATGCACTCACGTCATTTCTGGCGCTGCTCATGGACGCGTCGCCGCGGCTGCGCCGTGGGCTGATTAGGCGCGTCATAACGGATGGGGATAGCATTTCCGATCTCGTCAACGACGAGAAACATCTGGATCGGTATATTCGCCAGAACGTCATCCCAAGTTGGCATCCGACGTCGACCTGCAGGATGGGGGCAGCCGCGGATCCTGGCGCTGTGACCGATCCGTCGGGACGCGTTCATGGTATTTTGGGTTTGAGGATCGCCGACGCTTCCGTCATGCCATTTTGCCCTCGGGCGAACACAAACATTCCGACGATTATGGTGGCTGAGAAATTGGCCGACACAACCTTGAGAGACGGCAGACGGAGCTAGGCCAGGCGGCATGTACATTCTGCCGGAGCGCTGCCGCAATGTGGTGTTCACCGAGCCGCTTGCTAAGTTCACCGAAGCCCTGCTCATGCCGAATGGCAATCCCAAAAGACCAGCACTCCTTTGACGATATTCGTGATAAGGGCCTAACGCTGGTCACCACCGCCGGTTCCGACACGGTCACGACCGCCAAAGACGCGGGCATTCCGGAGGATCGTGTCATGCAGGTCGCCGGCCAGGCCGAATTCTTGCAGGCAGTGAAGGTCGGCCGCGCGGCGGCGGGGTCGCTAAACTACTTCACGGTAAGGAGCTCGCTGACAAGGTCGACAGCGTTGAAATGGCAGATCCGTTCACCCCGCCGGCTGGGAAGGCCGGCTACCCAAGTCTCGCCTTCCTGCCCAATCAGCAGGCGGTCGATGCCTTCAACGAGGTATTGAATACTTATATCGGCTCCGACCAAATGATGCAGTCGGTCAAAATACGGCTACACCAAAATCAATCTGCCGGACGGCACCAAGACCGGCGACCTGTGCAAGGGTTGAAATCTTGCGGGGAATGCCACCCATGCACCTAAAAGGCTCCCGGCCGCAGTGGCTGGGCGACGACAGAGCAAAGTGACAAGACGCGAGGCTCCGGGGTGCCGATTTCCGGTATTCAGACGAGATAGTTCGGCAACGTGGCATGTGAGGCTGCTACGCTCAGGAGTGAGCAATGGCAGTCCATCTCGCATGTCGCAATGCCGACCTGATGCCCCTCCTTTTGCCGAGGAACCGATGATCACCAAGCATCGCGTATCGGTTGATGGTGTCGAGACATCGTACTGCGAGAACGGAGCTGGTAGGCCGATTGTTTTCCTGCAGGGGGCGGGCTTCCGTGCAGAGGC
Source organism: Mesorhizobium sp. M7A.F.Ca.US.008.03.1.1 (assembly GCF_003997495.1). Lineage (GTDB taxonomy): Bacteria > Pseudomonadota > Alphaproteobacteria > Rhizobiales > Rhizobiaceae > Mesorhizobium. The sequence continues at coordinate 63,023 of NZ_RZRU01000010.1, forward strand.
TAAGAGTTCCTTTGTTCGGCAGCTGAACGGGCTATCCGATCAATTTACGGTAGTAGCGATTGATCAACTCCATTTTGGGGGAACGGATTATCCTGCTGACTGCAAATACATTAACCGGCTCGGTCGTGTGAATCATGTAATTAGCTTCCTCCAACAACTGGGTTTGAAGCAGATCACGCTAGTCGGCCATTCAGAAGGATCATTCGTCGACGCGCGGGTCGCGATCGTGCGTCCCGATCTTGTTTCTAAGCTTGTCCTGCTGACCGCTAACTCCGTGTCGCCGGCGTTCGGAGATGACCGTGACGAAGCTTGGCTGGAGGCCTGCCGGCAGGCTTACGGCTGTTCCGGCCCGATGCCGAGCGAAGAGGAATACATCACCGCACGGCGGAAAAGCTGCCGCGCCCACGGGCAGGATGTGGAATGCGCCGAGCGAGAAGCCTATCGGCGGGCCGCGGCTCGGGGACAATGGGAGATCTGGCAGAGATTGCCGGAAGACGAGACAAACCTGCATCGTTATCCACTGCTGCAGCAGAAGTATATCTTCCCCTACCTTGATCAGCTTCAGGCCCAGACGTTGATCATCTGGTCCAAGAACGACCCTACCGCGACGCCGGAGCAAGGGATCAACCTGGCGAAGCTGATCAGGAATTCAGATTTCCATCTGCTCAATAATGCCGGCGATTCCGTCCAGGTTGATCCGGAGCGAAGCCGTGAACAGACTCATCCGTCAATGGCACGAATGATCAACTGTGACGGGAACAATGCTCGGGCCAGCGTCTCCGAGGCGAATCTCTCAGCGGCGTGTCGCATACGACGAACTTGTGCCCTGCCATGGCAACAAGGGCATAGCCCAGGCGGTGGCGCCCATCCAACCGGGCAGGGCAGGAGTCATGCAAGACGTGGTGTGCCTCAGTTGGCCATACCACAGCTCGCGATTGTTCACTTCCAACGAACCACGGGGATGACGGAAATGTGCGTATGCACCCAAAAATCACCGAATTTCTGCGAATAACTTGCATTTCTCGCACAAAGCACCACAGCTGCGCTGCTACGCTCACGAAGCATGCACAAGTGGCGTAGCAAAGGATCGACTGGAGGAATCTATACCTAAGTGGGGACCCTGCAGCTCACACGATGATGGGAACCGCCGGACTACAAGCTCAACAAATGATGCAATGGTCTTTTCCCGAGGCATATCGGGAGACCATCGGCGATGCGAAAACGGAGGACTAACCAGTGGTCAAGTGGAAACTCGACGAATGCTTTAAGGCTGCAATCTTGAAGAGGATTGCCGCGCTCGGCCTGGCGGCGATGACAATCTCGTCCTTTGCCGGTTCGGCCTCGGCGGAGTCGCTGCTCGATAAGATTAAGAACGGAGAAACGATCCGTCTTGGCTTCACCAATGAGCCTCCCAGTGCCTATCCTGGTGCGAACAACGAGCCGCTTGGCCTGGTCAATGTGATGACACTGGACGTTCTGAGAAAGATGGGAACGACCAAAATCGAGCCGGTCGTAACCGATTGGGGTTCCCTTGTCCCGGGCCTCCAGGCTGGTCGCTTTGACATCATCACGGGCGGCATGTGGATTAAGCCGGAGCGGTGCCGCAACGTCCTGTTCAGCGAACCGATCGCATCGAGCAATGATTCGATGATCGTGCCGAAGGGCAATCCGGAAGCGCTGCATTCCCTCCATGACGCTCAGAAGAAGGGGCTTACCCTGGCCATCATGACGGGTACCACCGCAGTCGAGCAGGCGAAGAAATTAGGTTTCCCTGACGACAAGGTTATGCAGGTCGCCGGACCGCCCGAGGTCGTACAGGCTGTAAAGGCCGGCCGCGCCGCTGCCGGCTCGCTCTATAGTCTGAACGCGACGACTCTTGCCGAGCAGGATCCCAGCATTGAGGTGGCTGACCCGTATACCCCGCCGGGACCGAATGAACATCCCGCCATAGCCTTCCCGCTCAGCGAACAGGCTGCGGTAGACGCGTTCAATGCTGTGTTGAAAGACTATATTGGCTCTGACGAAATGATGGCCGCGGTCGGCAAATATGGTTACACCAAACGCGATCTCCCGGATGGCAGCAAGACCGCTGATCTTTGCAAGGGCTGAAGCTATGCGTCTGACCGCTCCCCGGCCCTTGGCCGGTAGGCGGTCAGTGGGGAGGGCATATGAGTAAGGTCGATCTCAGCTTTATCTTTGCCGTGCTCACCAAGGGCGTCATGACTACGGTCATCGTCACTCTTGGCGCCTGCGTCGTAGCGATCGTCCTTGGGCTTTTCGTGGGCCTGACCCGAGTCTCTCCCCGTCGGCAGTTGCGCTGGTTCAGTATCGCCTACATCGAATTCTTCCGCGGGACGTCCATGCTGGTTCAGCTCTACTGGTGGTTCTTTGTATTGCCGATTTTCGGTATTTTCCTGTCGCCGTGGACTGTCGGAATTTTGGGGATCGGAATGAATGCCTCTGGCTACGCAGCCGAGTATGTCCGCGCCGCCATTCAGGCCGTTGATAGGGGCCAGTATGAGGCATCTACAGCGCTCAATTTTTCGCGGCTCACCATGATGCGGCGTATTATCCTCCCACAGGCAATGCGCGCCATGCTGCCGACCTGGGGTAACATGCTCATCGATGTGCTTAAGGGTAGCTCGCTCGTCTTCTTCATCACCATTCCCGAATTTACTAGCGCCGCCAAGCAGGCGGCCGACGCAACTGGCGATTATATGCTGTTCTTTGCGGTTGCACTATTCGGTTATTACATCATCGCGCGCGCCCTCATCACTCCTTTCGTGCGCTGGCTGGAACGCCGCGTCTCGCGCGGTTTCGTTCGGGAGCAGGTGGCTTGAAGATCTGGGATTGGTCTTACGTATGGGAGGCTTTCCCATATCTCTATCAGGGAGCGATCGTCACCATTGAGGCTACGCTGCTCGGGTTTGCGATCGCGCTGATATTGGGTCTTGTCTTCGCGATGATTCGCCAGTCGCCAAACCGCTACGTCTCGACCACCATGGCGGAGATCGTGGAGTTTATCCGTTCAACGCCCTTGCTGCTGCAGTTGTTCTTTGTCTATTTCGTTGGTCCGCAGATCGGAATCTTCATTCCTGCCTGGACGGCGGGAGTTGGCGTGCTGGGGATCCACTATGCAGCCTATTGTTCCGAAGTCTTCCGCGGCGGCATCGAGAATGTGGATGGCGGCCAGTGGGAGGCCTGTACGGCACTAAACCTTTCGCGAACGCGGACCTGGCGAACAATCATTCTGCCGCAGGCGATCCCGCCCATGGTGCCAGCTCTGGGCAATTACTTCATCGGCATGTTCAAGGACACGCCGGTCCTGGCGGCAATCTCGATCTTCGAGATGCTGCAGCAGGCGAAAAATTTCGGGGGCAATAACTATCGATACATAGAAGCGATCACTATGTGCGGCTTCTTCTACTACGTGTTCAGCTTGGTTGCTTCCGCTATCGTGCAGTCGGTCCGCGTCTGGCTCAACCGCCGCTACCATCTGCAATAGGGAGGCCTTATACTATGAGCGAATTTGTGCTTCGCTTCGAGGACGATCTCACGAAGCGCCCTAGGGCATCAGCCAGGCGGGACGAGCTTGACCTCGATATCAGGCGCAGCGAAAAAGTCATGAACGAACCCATAGTTCGCTTCGAGAACGTCACAAAGCGCTACGGCGCGTTGACGGTGCTGGACGAACTCAATCTCGAGATCGCACGCAACGAGAAGGTGTCCATCATTGGTCCGTCCGGCTCGGGCAAGACCACCGTTCTGCGCATGCTGATGACGCTTGAGCACATCAACGGGGGGGTGATATGGGTCGACGGTGAACCGTTGACGCATACGCAGAAGAACGGCCAAATAGTGCCGGCGAGCGAGCGTCATCTCCGTCGCGTGCGTGCCAAGATCGGTATGGTGTTCCAGCACTTTAACCTGTTCCCGCATATGACTGCTCTGCAGAACTGCATGGAGGCGCCGATCTCCGTCCTTGGGCTCTCGAAGAAGGAGGCGGAGGCCCGAGCGGCAGAGCTGCTCGACTTGGTGGGCCTCGGCGACAAGAAGAACCATTTCCCGATCCAGCTTTCCGGGGGCCAGAAGCAACGCGTGGCGATCGCTCGGGCGTTGGCCATGCGGCCCAAGGTGATGCTGTTTGACGAGGTGACATCAGCGCTTGACCCGGAACTGGTTGGAGAGGTGCTCAACGTCATCCGCAAGCTCAGCGCCGAACATGACCTCACAATGCTGATGGTCACGCACCAGATGGGCTTTGCCAAGGAGTTCTCCGATCGCGTGTGCTTCTTTTCTGGCGGTAAGATTGTCGAGCAAGGCCCGCCCAGCCAGCTTTTAGGCAATCCGCAAAACGAGCGAACGCAGCAGTTTCTCAATGCGGTGCTGGAGACGAGGTGAGTTGCGGGTTGTGCCGCTAGTTGAGTTATCCCGTGGGTGGCTTCCGGGCAGGAACTGGTCCGTTCGGAGCAGGCTGCCCTGCGACGAACCTACGCGCGGTTTTTCAGGGCCGGGTTGATGTCGAGGTTACTGCCCCAGTTCATTCAGGACTGCATAACTAGGATCGTCCGGTCCAAGCCCCAGATTGGTCGAGTTAGGTAAATAGCGCTGCCCGTTCGGCAGTTGCGAGCTTGAAGATCTGATGTGCGTTCAATCTGCCATTCAGGGCATCTGGGCTCTGGAAAGTGCCCTAACACGATTGTCTGACGGCGGACGCAAACCCGGTATCCTACAGGCCCGGGGAGGGTCGCACAAGCGTTCTGCGGTTTCCCAGTTTTTACGGCTTTCATGCGAATGCACCAAAACAATGCCGACTTACTGCGCCTGGAAAGGCATGTTTCTCTGAAACAGCCGTTTCGACGCTGTTAAATTCGTGCATTCAGAGAGAACCTGTATCGCGCAGGTGATGGGCATTTGCTGCCGAAATCACCATCTTAGCTGCTTCCAGAAGAAGGATGCTTCCGTGACAACTCAACAAAGGGCCCTCGGAATTATTGGGCTGGAGATCGGACTTCCGCCTCGTGAATTTCCGCCACCGCAACCGGAGTCGGTCTTCAACCCGGCAACTTTCGACTTCCCAATTATAATAGAGACCGCGGCCGGGGCTTTGGAGGAGAGGGTCATTCCCGGTGATGCTTCTCTCGAGCCGGCCTACATTGCAGCTGCCAGGCGGTTGGTCGAGCGCGGAGCAGTCGCGATAACCGGGGACTGCGGGTTCAGTATCCGGTACCAGGCTGCAGTGGCCGCGTCTGTCGAAGTCCCGGTGGCCATGTCGAGCCTGCTACTGGCGCCCACGCTACTCCGGCAGCTTCCAGCTGACGCAAAGCTCGCCGTTGTGGCCGCAGACTCAAGACACTGCGGCAAAGAGCTGCTGGGCATAGATTCATCCGCAGAGGCAAGAGTAGTCATCGGCGGCATTGAAGGTGACGCGTGGCCGGCTGGTGTTGTTGAAATGGAGTCGGAGGTTGCAGCCTGTGTCGCGCGACTTGGCGCCGCACATCCGGGGATTGCCGCCCTCCTATTTGAATGTACATTGTTCCCGATGGTGACGTCAGCAATCCGTCGTAGGACAGGACTGCCCATCTATGACGCCGCGACCCTTTATCGGATGACATTCGCGTCCGTGGCTTGACCGCTTGGAGGCCACTATCCCAAAATATGAGCTCATGTCTGGTATGAGTTGCGGCTCGTTATTGTAACACACGTCCGCATCTTGTCGAATACTCTGTCGAGACTGGATCCTCGATTTCCGAGGTCAGGACGCGGTGCCTGAGATGCAGGTTGGATTTTTGGAACTCGTGCTGGTCGACCGTGATCCAGACGCTAAGCGGCGACCGACTTCGGCCGGAGTTGAAGCAGGGCGATCAAGGGCCACAAAAATCACTTCAGCCACCTGAGCAGGAGGGAGAAGTTGTATCCGGCGGCGGCCAGGACGGCGTTGAGGGCGTCGCCCTGCTGGCCGGCGAGGTAGTTGCGGCCCATGCGGTGTTCGTTCTTGATGTGGCCGATATGACGCTTGCCAGCGTGTGGCCGTCATAGGGATTGCCGGGCAGCGCTTTTGCATGCAGGGCGAACTGGCCGCCCTTGGAGCGCTTCAGCGTGGTGGCCACCGACACCTTCACACCGAACTCGTAGGGCATATGCGCCTTGCCCTTGCCAATGCATTCCACCTCGTGCGCGTGCAGGCTGTAGATCTTGCGGCCGCGCTGGCGCTGGCGTTGCTAGAGAACGGTGGCGGCCTGGTAGAACGGCCATTTGAAGAGCGCGTCCAGCCCCGCATCGCCGGCGATCTGGCGAGAAATGTCGCGAATGGTCCGGCCGAGATAGGTCTTGAGCCTGCGCAGCGCCTTGTTGGCCCGCTTGAACTGCTTGGCGTGGGCATAGCGCTGGTGGCTGATCAGCGCCAGCTGATAGCTCTGGCGCAAATGGAGCTCCTTCCCTCTTGGCCAGCCGCACCAGCCGTTCGCGCGCCCGGTTGATGAGCTTGGCGTCGGTCGGGAACATGACGTTCTTCGGCTGCACGGTTGTGTCGACGATCACCTGGCGCGTGTCGGCCGGCTTCATCGCCCCGGTCTTGACCGCAAGGCTGAGGCTCTCCTGCAACAGCGCCACGATCCGCTCCTCGCCCATGCGGCTGCGCCAGCGCGTCATCGACGAGAGGTCGAACGGCAGCGTATGGCAAAAGAACGTCTCGCCGGTGAGATACTGGAAGTAAGGGTTCTCCACCCAGCGCTCGCACAGCACCTCATCCGACAGGTTGAAGGTGTGCTTGAGGATCGCCAGCCCCGCCATCAGCCGGGTCGGCAGCGGCGGCATGCCGGGGCCGTCCGAATAGACGGCGCCGAAACGCTCCTCCAGCACCGGCCGGTCGATCGCCTGCTTCATGTTGATGATCTGATCGAGCCTGGAGCGGAACAGGTCCTGCTCTCCCGTCTCGCGTGGCTTGGACATTCGCCGTCCCCTCGATTCGCCGCCGCCGAACCGAGTGAATCACGCTCCGCAGCACAAGGGAATCGCAAAACCGAATTGCAGGAAAACAGCGTCCAAATACCGCTAATCCTGCAATTCAAAAGACGCTATCCGCCTCAATCAAAAGGCCAGATCAATGGCTTGCGGATAGTTCACGGTCGACGAGCTGGCGGCCACGCATCAGGCTGGAGATCCATCAGCGTTTACATCGTTTTTCAACGGGCGGCTCAAGCTCCGTGTTGTTGCGCGGCGCGCAGCTTGTCGAACGCCTCTTAGACCGTCGTGTGCCGGAAGAGGATATCCTCTGGAATTTCGGCATCGACATTCCGACATCACACATCCGTGATAAAGGCGTTTGCGGCTCGACGGGACCCTCCAACCCGAGGTCGCGAACAGAACCTGAATGACTGCCTCGTTTGCTATATGCGAATTGTCCGTGGGCGCCGCCAGGAGCTGGAACCGGCCAATCGACTTTAATTCTGGCTAGCTGTGCCCAGAATCGAGAAAAACGCCGGATTCATGCAGGCACAGCGGCCAATTTGCAGGAACCACCCCCCTGGGCACTGCTACTTATCTGGAATGAGGGGACTGTGGAGCTTCCGTCAAAAGGAAGCCAGATGTTCCGGGTTGAGGCCGTAGATCATCGTGGTCGTGTGAACATGAAGTGATGATAAAGCCGGCAAACAGGGAGGATAAAATGAGCCAATACTCATATAATCGTCGTGCGCTTATGAAGGCAATGCTGGCGATTTCGGCGACCCCTTGGGGGATTAACTCGAGGGCGTTCGCCTCGTCGTGCGACGATCGCATCCTGCGAATCGGCGGACTGGGTGGAGGCCCTGATTCGATGAACCCCTTCGCCACTTGGGGCTCCTTTTGGCCCTTGGCTATTTGCTATGATTTCTTGGTCTGCATAGACGCCCAGCGATACGACGATCGAAAGGGCTTTGCCCAATCTTGGTCCGTCGCCGACGACAACCTCACTTGGACCTTCAAGATCTGGCCCGGCATGAAGTGGTCGGACGGCCAGCCTGCTACCGCTAGGGACGCGGCGTTCACTTATAGTTATTTGCACGATTCCATAGGCAAGCCCGACGAGCTAAACGTCGGGTGGAACAGCACCAGCGGTCTTGAGAACGTCGAGTCCATCAAAGCGTTCGACGACGAGACTTTGCAGATCGTGACCAAGTTCCCCGCGACCTGGCCAATAGACAATATCATAATGATCGTTCCCGAGCACATTTGGAAGGACATCAGCTATGCTGACGCACGCGTAACCTTCCGCAACGATCCGCCTTTGGTGGGTACGGGACCTATGATCGTTTCGGAGTTTCACCAGGGCCAGTTTACACGCCTGACGCCGAACCCCTATTTCCGTACGGGGAAGCCCCAAATCGCGGGGGTGATCCTGCGGTCCTTCGATGCCGCCGATCCGATTGCGCAAGGTCTTAAGAGCGGGGAACTCGATTATGGCAACTACCTGACGTCCGCCCAGTGGGCTGATCTCTCGAAGGATCCCGACATTGTAGTCGGTGAATCCCGCATAGCTCAGAAAACCTATCTCGCCTTCAACACCGCTTCGGGAGATGGCGCAGGTAGCACCAAGGCTCTGCAGGATCCGGCGTTTCGCGATGCGCTCGGCTACGCGATCGATCAGAAGGCCATCGTCGATCGAGCCATGCGCGGACACGCCGACCCTGGTGTCGGACTCGCAATGCCGGTGGCGGCCGATTACTATTCAGATCTGAACGACATCAGGCGCCACTTCGATCTCGCCGAAGCCAACCGCCGGCTTGACGCCGCAGGGTACCGGGACACGAACGGCGATGGCATTCGGGAGGACAAGGACGGGAAGAGTTTCCAGCTAGAGCTGGTGTCTGGACCTTCAGCAAATATAGAGATGCCGGTCGCGGCAGTGCAGTTTATCGCTGGCTGGTTGGAGCAAATCGGTATCCCTGTATCGGTGACTCGGCTCGACTCCGGTGCGCTGAGCGCCCGCGCCGCAGCTCCGGCGAAAGGCGGCGGAGGGTGGGATCTGCTCATTTCCGATACCTGGCAAGGCCCAACACCTAAAGACCTGCTCATCTTCGGCAGCAGCAATTCCATCGGCATCAAGAACAAGGCGTACTGGACGAATGCGGAGTTCGACAAACTGTTCGCGGAGGTGCAGGTCACCGTTGACCTCAAGAAAAACCAAAAGCTGGTCGACCAGGCAGCGCGACTAATTTATACTGAAGCGCCTTACATCGTACTATGTTACCCCACCCTGCTCGAAGCCCACCGGAGGGATTGCTTCGAGGGTTGGGGAAAGCAAGGCATCATGTCGATGGACAGCTACTTCCCATTCGATCGCTTGAAGCCGGTGCCCGCGCCGTGAACGGAGGGGGAGGGAGCCGTCACATCCTGCGCATCATCGTCAGGGCCTCTATAACCCTCCTGATGGTGGCAGTCCTGAACTTCATCCTATTCCGAGTTATTCCAGGTGACCCTGCATCTCTTTTGCTTGGCGGGGCGCGCGTCAGCGTCACCGCCGAGCAGATTGAGGCGCAGAACCAACGTTGGGGCCTTGACCGGCCGCTGTTCCCGGACCAGGCGGTCGACTACCTGTCGGCAACACTCCGCGGCGATTTCGGCTACAGCTTCAAGTTCAGGGGCAGGCATGTCGCAGACCTGATAGCGGAACGCCTGCCGGACACCATAGTCCTAGTCGGGGTTGCTCAGATAATGGCAATCGTTATTGGGGTGATGCTTGGGATCTACGCAGGCTGGCGCCGGGGAGGAGCCGGCGACCGTATCGCAACCGGAGCCTCTCTGGCGCTCTATTCTACGCCGGCTTTCTGGCTCGGCATGATCCTGGTGGTAATCTTCAGCACGGCATTGGGTTGGCTCCCGGGCTATGGTGCATACTCGCCCGGCCTGATCACGGGCTCTCTTGGTTCGTTCCTCGACTACCTGCAACATCTCACGCTTCCCGCCACTGCGGTGGCGCTTGGGCTAATCGGCCAGTACGTCGTCGTCGCTCGTGCCGCAATGAGTGACGTACTCACCGAGGATTACATGGTAACCGCACGGGCGAAAGGGCTGACCAACGGTCAAATGCTGATGCGTCATGCATTTCGCAATGCAATGCTACCGGTCGTGACCTTGATCACCCTCAATATTGGCTATGTGGTCGCCGGGGCCATCACTGTCGAAGCCGTTTTCGCCTGGCCGGGTATCGGCGGGCTGACGGTGGAAGCACTCAACGCACGGGACTACCCAGTCCTTCAAGGCATATTCCTGTTGCTTGGCGTTTCAATTGTTCTCGCAAACCTCGTAGCCGATCTTGCCTACAGCCTTCTAGATCCGAGGGTCCGACAATGAGCGACAATATTGTTCGATATTGCCCGCGAGGCCGGGCGCGCGCAATAAAAGGCTTTCTGCGTCAATTTCTCAGCTATGGCGGTGCTCAGGTGGGCCTCGTATGTCTGGTATTCTTTCTTGTTGTGGGAGCGGTCCCCAATATTCTGGCGGGACCGCTCCAGACTGCGATCAATGCAACTGGCGATTTCCTCGCACCCCCATCAGGCGAGCATCTGCTCGGCACGGACGAAATCGGGCGGGACGTGCTCAATCTGGTCCTCCATGGTGCCCGGATCTCGCTTACGATTGCGCTACTCGCGACTGTGATCAGCCTCGTCGTTGGGACTACAATCGGTACGACCGCTGGCTACTATGGTGGCAGGGTCGACGTCTGGCTGATGCGCTTGACAGACTTCTTTTTTGTCATGCCGTCCTTCGTGCTGGCGCTGGTCATTACACCCGTGGTTCTCGAGGTGATGGGGCGCGGTGGAGAAATCCTGGGCTTCCGTCCTTCTCTTTTCGTGATCATTGTCGTTATAGGCATGACAAGCTGGTCCTTTGTTGCACGTATCGTCCGGAGTCAGACACTGTCGCTTAAGGAGCGACCATTCATTGATCGTGCGCGCGTTGCGGGTAGCAGTAATTTCGGCATCATGGTGCGGCACATCCTCCCCAATCTCGTGCCGCAAATCGCAGCCAATGGTGCGCTGGTGGTCGCCAGCGCAATCTATGTCGAGACATCGCTCTCATTCCTTGGACTCGGGGACCCGTTGCAGCCTTCATGGGGCACTTTGCTTTCGCTCGCTCAGCGCGCCGGCGCGGCCAGTGCTGGAGCCTGGTGGTACCTCGGCGCCCCAGGACTGTGCGTACTCACGGTTTCGCTTAGCTTCGTCCTGATTGGCAGTGCCCTTGACGACACGTTCAATCCACGGCGGAGGGTGATCCCATGACCAGCTCCTCCCAGGACAAAACACCGCTTCTGGAAATAGACCGGCTCTCTGTCGATTATGGGCTCAAGGGCGTTTCATTGCGAGCAATCGACGGCGTAAGCTTCGCGCTCCGAGCCGGAGAGGCCGTGGGCCTCGTCGGAGAATCGGGCAGTGGCAAGACCACGACCGCGATGGCGATCGCTGGTCTACTATCACCCAACGCGCGGGTCAGCGGCGGCCAAGTGCGCTATCGTGGCAACCGACTGCCGATCGACGATGATGCGGCGATGCGGCCACATCGCTGGAGCGAAACGTCCGTTGTCTTCCAGGGCGCGATGAACGCACTTAATCCTGTTCACCGCATTATCAAGCAGATCGCCGAGCCATGCATGCTGAAGCTCGGCATGTCGCGGGGCGAGGCGACCAAGCGGGGAAGTGAGTTGCTTCAACTGGTCGGCATCCCGGCGGATCGTGGTTCCGCCTACCCTCACGAGTTGTCGGGCGGAATGCGACAAAGGGTGATGATTGCCATGGCGCTCGCGTGTCGACCTTCGATTATCATTGGTGACGAGCCCACCACAGCGCTCGACGTCATCACTCAGGCTCAGATCCTTAACCTGCTAGGCGACTTGCGATCGCAGTTGAGCCTCGCCCTGATTTTGATCACCCACGACCTTTCTGTGGTGGCTAAGTGTTGTGATCGCGTAATGATCATGTACGCGGGCCGCATCGTCGAGGATGGCACTGTCGCCGAGATTTTCGCCCAGCCCAAACATCCCTACACCCGACAGCTGATCGAATCGATCCCGAACCCAGCGAGCGGCAAAAAGATGATCCGGCCAATACCGGGTGATCCTCCCAACTTGGTGAATCGACCCTCGGGCTGCGCTTTCCATCCGCGTTGCCCGTCGGTCATGGGGGGGTGCGCGACCGAAGTCCCCAGCCTCAATAAGTTCGGGCGGGGACGTGTCGCCTGTCACCTTCACCGGTCCTTGACGCAAGAAGACAAGGTCGCTGTTCATGCCTGACACTGCCGGCATCCTGCGTCTCGAGAGCCTGCAAGTTCATTTTCCTATCCAGGGCGGTCTGTTCGACCGTGTCCTGGGCCGATCTGTCGGCGCCATGCGCGCGGTAGACGGGATCGACCTCAACGTCGGGCGGGGCGAGATCGTCGCCCTGGTCGGCGAATCGGGAAGCGGCAAGACCACTGTGGGCCGCGTCATCACCAAGCTTGCCAAGCCGACTGGCGGCAGAATGCTGTTCGAAGGCCGCGACATGAGGTCGGTAGAGGGCTTCTCGGCTCTACGTCCGTACCGGCGTCGCGTGCAAATGATCTTCCAGGACGCTTATCAGGCCCTCAATCCGCGACACACCGTGTTCGACATCGTGGCGGAGCCGTTGCAGTCCCTGCGGCTGGTCGGTAACGCCACTCAACTCGCCGACCGGGTGAGTGAAGCGCTTGCGGCCGCTGGGCTCAATCCTCCCGGCGATTTCTTCGCCCGCTTCCCGCACGAGCTATCCGGCGGGCAGCGCCAGCGCGTCGTGATTGCAGGAGCGCTTGCCGTCCGGCCGGAACTCATCGTTGCTGATGAACCTGTATCGATGCTCGATGTCTCGATACGCGCTCAGATTCTTCAGGTCCTGGTTGACTTGCGCGACAGGCACAACATGGCGCTGCTGTTCATCACCCACGATTTGCCCCTTGCCTGGCTGATCGCCGACCGGATTGCGGTCTTGTATCTTGGAAAATTGGTCGAGATTGGTAGCGCCGACGAGATCACATTCAACCCTCGCCATCCGTATACCGTCGCCTTGCGCAACGCCACACCGCAGATTGGCGGCAACGCAGGTCGCGCCGAGTTGCCGGCCCTGCAGGGCGAGGTTCCAAGTGCCGCGCGCGTGCCGAAGGGCTGCCGTTTCCATCCTCGTTGCCCGCTTGCCTTCGACCGTTGCAAAGCTGAGGAGCCGCCGGCGATCGAAGTTGGACCACAGCACCTGTCAGCCTGCTGGCTCGCTAAGTGAAAGGCATGCAATCAGCGCCACCCCAATGAGCGTATTCCATCTGGTATTGCACAGGCAGGTGGGCTGGAACACCACCATGCAGATAGAATGCTGAGACCCGTCGAAATTGGCCACTCCATCTTGAATCAGTCTCAATGTCTGGGAGGCACTCTGAAGTGTGTAATGAACTAGGCCCGATTAAACCGCCAACGCCGCGATACGAAGG
>NZ_RZRU01000010.1:76587-233649 GCF_003997495.1 Mesorhizobium sp. M7A.F.Ca.US.008.03.1.1
ATGCAGATAGAATGCTGAGACCCGTCGAAATTGGCCACTCCATCTTGAATCAGTCTCAATGTCTGGGAGGCACTCTGAAGTGTGTAATGAACTAGGCCCGATTAAACCGCCAACGCCGCGATACGAAGTGGTTTTGCAGACCGGCTTGCGCGTTCCAATGCGGGACGGCGTTGAGCTCGCCACGGACCTGTATCGGCCTATTGGTTACACTGGGGAACTCGGGTCAATCCTTATCCGAACTCCATACGGTAAGACGCCCTATCGCTGTCCGGTTGAGCCTCGCCACAAAGTGGCAAGAATGTTTGCTGGACAAGGGTTCGCTGTACTTGTGCAGGAGCGTCGTGGCGTCTTCGATTCCGGCGGCGTATACGCTAGGGAACATATAGGGGACGACGGTTATGACACGCTGTCCTGGATTTCGCAGCAGCCATGGTCGAATGGACGCGTGGGCACATATGGGTGCTCGGCGCTTGGTATCGCGCAGGTTTTGCTGGCGCAGTTGTGCCATCCAGCCCACCGATGCGCAATTGCGCAGGGATCGGGCGGCGCGAACGGCTCTGCCGGAGGGCGATATCGCAACGGGGATCTCCGTCTCGGCGGTGCGGTGGAGGTTGCCGCGTTTGTCCCCTGGTTCCACCAAACCGCAGCGAAGGACCGGTCCCGAGTGCAACCGAAAAGCGATGAGGAGTATCAGCGGGCTTTCGCGTCGCTGCCGCTCGTCAACATGCTTAAGAGCCTTGGGGGACCGCCGACTGACTGGGAGGACTGGGTCTCGCGTGACCCAGGCGATCCCTGGGGGGATCGGAATGGGATGCTTAGCGAGGACTCGACCATCGACGTCCCAGCCCTGTTCGTGAACTCGTGGTACGACGTGGGGGCTGCCGACGCGCTTCACCAGCAGCGCGTTTTTAGTGCTCGCGGATTGAGCCCGGCGGCACGCGATCACCAACATATCATTCTGTCGCCAGCCACGCATTGTGGCACCGAGAGTCTCAAAGCCCCGACGGTTATCGGCGAGCGCGAGCTGGGCGACGCGCGCCTGGATTGCTGGCAGATCTACCTGGACTGGTTCGACTGCTGGCTGAACGACAAGCCCGACCGGATCGAGGGAATGCCCCGCGTCCAGTACTACGTGTTGGGTCGCAACGAGTGGCGTGCCGCGTCAGAATGGCCCCCTCTTGGTGTGGAACTGCAGCACTGGTTCCTCCGCAGCGGCGGGAATGCCGCGACCCGTCTAGGCGACGGGACTCTTGATGTAGAGCCTCCGAGTGCCGACGAGCCGGCTGACACGTTTACCTACGACCCTGGGGATCCGGCGCCGTTCTTGGGGATGGACGGCGGGAAGTCAAGTGGAACTACTATAGGACCCCGCGATTACCAGGACGTCCAGCTTCGTCCAGACGTCCTCTGCTTCACTTCACCGCCCCTCACAGAGGGCATGGAGGTTACCGGATTTGTCCGGGCGGTCCTCTTCGTCTCTTCTTCGGCCCCGGACACGGACTTCGTGGCCAGACTGTTGGACGTACATCCCGATGGCCGTGCGATTGACGTGGTGGACGGGATACTGCGCGTCCGCTATCGCGAGGGCTTTGATCGGGCTGTTTTCATGGAACCGAGCGTTATATGCAAAATCGAGATTGATCTCGACGCCACAAGTAATTGGTTTCCGGCCGGCCATCAAATTCGCCTGGAAATCACTAGTTCGGCCTTCCCGCGGTTCGACCGCAACCTGAATACGGGAGGTAACAACTGGGACGAAACTGAATGGGTAGTGGCTCGGAACACGATTCATCACTGCGAGCAGTTCCCCTCCCACGTACTGCTTCCTGTGATGACAGCGATGGGGTCCCATGCCGGCAAGGCGAATTTGAACAGCTTGCCGCCTGGCTAGCCTACCTCCACTATTTCAAACAAACGGTGATAACAAGCTGCGATCGGTCGGGGAGCCCGTCGCTTCTCACATCAAGCAGCTTGCCCCATCGGCCCGCGTCAATCAGCATGGAATGGGGGTCCATGGATCGGCACATAATGGCGGTGAGACTCACAATTGATGTTTTGCACAGCGGCGTAGGCGCGCTGTCACATTGATTTAAGCAATAGGGAAATTGGGGTGGCAACGCGCCATCATTGAGTGCCGGACCTGCTAGAGAAGCACGGTTGAGTTTCTTTTCAAACAACTTAGCAACGGCACAGAGTTCATCGTTGTACTGTGAATGCGACGAACACACCACCGTGCAGATAGAATGCTGAGACCCGTCGAAATTGGCCACTCCATCTTGAATCAGTCTCAATGTCTGGGAGGCACTCTGAAGTGTGTAATGAACTAGGCCCGATTAAACCGCCAACGCCGCGATACGAAGTGGTTTTGCAGACCGGCTTGCGCGTTCCAATGCGGGACGGCGTTGAGCTCGCCACGGACCTGTATCGGCCTATTGGTTACACTGGGGAACTCGGGTCAATCCTTATCCGAACTCAATACGGTAAGACGCCCTATCGCTGTCCGGTTGAGCCTCGCCACAAAGTGGCAAGAATGTTTGCTGGACAAGGCTTCGCCGTACTTGTGCAGGAGCTTCGTGGAGTCTTCGATTCCGGCGGCGTATACCCTATGGAGAATGAAAGGGACGACGGTTATGACACGCTGTCCTGGATTTCGCAGCAGCCATGGTCGAATGGACGCGTGGGCACATATGGGTGCTCGGCGCTTGGTATCGCGCAGGTTTTGCTGGCGCAGTTGTGCCATCCAGCCCACCGATGCGCAATTGCGCAGGGATCGGGCGGCGCGAACGGCTCTGCCGGAGGGCGATATCGCAACGGGGATCTCCGTCTCGGCGGTGCGGTGGAGGTTGCCGCGTTTGTCCCCTGGTTCCACCAAACCGCAGCGAAGGACCGGTCCCGAGTGCAACCGAAAAGCGATGAGGAGTATCAGCGGGCTTTCGCGTCGCTGCCGCTCGTCAACATGCTTAAGAGCCTTGGGGGACCGCCGACTGACTGGGAGGACTGGGTCTCGCGTGACCCAGGCGATCCCTGGGGGGATCGGAATGGGATGCTTAGCGAGGACTCGACCATCGACGTCCCAGCCCTGTTCGTGAACTCGTGGTACGACGTGGGGGCTGCCGACGCGCTTCACCAGCAGCGCGTTTTTAGTGCTCGCGGATTGAGCCCGGCGGCACGCGATCACCAACATATCATTCTGTCGCCAGCCACGCATTGTGGCACCGAGAGTCTCAAAGCCCCGACGGTTATCGGCGAGCGCGAGCTGGGCGACGCGCGCCTGGATTGCTGGCAGATCTACCTGGACTGGTTCGACTGCTGGCTGAACGACAAGCCCGACCGGATCGAGGGAATGCCCCGCGTCCAGTACTACGTGATGGGTCGCCACGAGTGGCGTGCCGCCTCAGAATGGCCCCCTCTTGGTGTGGAACTGCAGCACTGGTTCCTCCGCAGCGGCGGGAATGCCGCGACCCGTCTAGGCGACGGGACTCTTGATGTAGAGCCTCCGAGTGCCGACGAGCCGGCTGACACGTTTACCTACGACCCTGGGGATCCGGCGCCGTTCTTGGGGATGGACGGCGGGAAGTCAAGTGGAACTACTATAGGACCCCGCGATTACCAGGACGTCCAGCTTCGTCCAGACGTCCTCTGCTTCACTTCACCGCCCCTCACAGAGGGCATGGAGGTTACCGGATTTGTCCGGGCGGTCCTCTTCGTCTCTTCTTCGGCCCCGGACACGGACTTCGTGGCCAGACTGTTGGACGTACATCCCGATGGCCGTGCGATTGACGTGGTGGACGGGATACTGCGCGTCCGCTATCGCGAGGGCTTTGATCGGGCTGTTTTCATGGAACCGAGCGTTATATGCAAAATCGAGATTGATCTCGACGCCACAAGTAATTGGTTTCCGGCCGGCCATCAAATTCGCCTGGAAATCACTAGTTCGGCCTTCCCGCGGTTCGACCGCAACCTGAATACGGGAGGTAACAACTGGGACGAAACTGAATGGGTAGTGGCTCGGAACACGATTCATCACTGCGAGCAGTTCCCCTCCCACGTACTGCTTCCTGTGATGACAGCGATGGGGTCCCATGCCGGCAAGGCGAATTTGAACAGCATCGCTAGGTGTTTAGATTGTGGTATTCGGCTTTGCCCCCCGCCTTGAACGGGTTGTTTTGAAGTGCTGCGCTTCGAGATGATGACAAAACGTGGTCTGTGTGAACAGCCACAAGCATCAGGAAAGGAAGCGCAGCATGAAAAATTATGCCGGACTGGACGTCTCCGTGAAAGAGACCACCGTTTGCATCGTGAGAAGGGCGCCGAATTTGCCGAGAGATGAAGGTTGCTAGTCATCCGGACGATCTTGCTGACGCATTGAAGAACCCCGCATGGAATCTCGCCCGGATCAGGCTTGAAGCCGGCCCCTTATCCCAATGGTTGGTCTGGCGGCAGCCGGACTACGTGACCTGTATCGAGCCCCGTCATTCCAAGGCGTTCTCAAGGCACAGGTCAACAAGACCGACCGCAACCATGCTCGCGGCATCGCGCAGATATGCGGGTTAACCTGTTCCGGCCCGTGCATGTCAAGAGTAAGCGGTATTCTCGGGCCACGGCCTTGAGCTCGAGCTTGTTGATGTAGACCCAAGGCAGGAGATCGTCGATCTGGCTGTTGGGGTGGCCGTTGACGATCCTGGTGAGGACATCGGCGAGATAAGCCGAGCGGTTCGACACCATTGAGCTTGCAGGTTTCGATCAGCGAGGCGATGACTGCCCAGTGTTCGGCGCCGCCGTCAGAGCCTGCGAAGAGCGCGTTCTTGCGGTTGAGCGCGAAGACTGATTCATTATGCACCCCCTCTTCAAATGGCGGGAAACAGCGATTTCTGATTATCGTCGTTGATGATACGCGGAGATTTGCGCGCCAAATCGGCCTTGATCCGTTCATCTTCAAGGTCGCTGGCGCGGATCTGGTAGGGCGCGCCGCGCATGACCTGCTCGGCTGGTAATATGCCGTCCCTGACGAACCGGCGGATTTTGACGTGCGACACGCCAAGCTTCGCGGCCGCGTCCGACATGGTAAGCCACTCGCCGTTCTTGTCGGAAGACCGATAGCCGCTGATCTTGTGCACCGTGCGCAGGGATTGGACGCGTCGCGCCGTCCAGGTCTTTCCCTGACCCGTCTTCATGCCCATGCGGTTGAGTGTGGCGGCGATTTCGGCATCCGACCATCGCGTTGCCATGGATCGCATGACCGCCAGAGCCTCCTCAGGCGTACTCTGGCCATGCTCTCCGGATTTGGACTTGCGAACCCTTACCTGGGAATGCTGGCCCCCATGCCAATGGATGGTCAGGATCACATCGCGCGCGTCGTCATCGACGTCCGCCACAATGTCCTTGATGAGCGCGCGCAGCAGTTGCTGACGGAACCGCATATCGACACCCGGCGCATTCCAGGCGGCTTCGAGATCCTGGGCGAGGCCGGTGAAGTCAGGGATCGCGTCGACAGGCTCCATACGCTGGACTTCACTGAGCCGGGCCTCGCAGGTCTCCACGCGCCTGAGCCTAGCTTCCCAGTTCCTCTCGAGCTGGGCCGCTATAAGCCGGTTCTCCGGGTCGCAGGCGGCGTAGCGGCGCTCGGCGAGCGATGCCTCATAGCGTGCCTGCTGCAGGTCCATCTCGATCATCTGCCGCCGCCTGGCTTCGCTCTCCAGCTGCATCTGTTCAGCCTCCAACGCCGCCTCGATCGCCATCGGCGCAACCGCCTCCAAGGCTTCGCGGGCCACCGCCGCATCGGTGCGAAAGCCGTTGAACGACATGCATCGCGCCTGCGCCATCATGGTGTTCTCGCAACGATAGACCGGGTAACCTTGGCCACGTCCGGCATACGTGACAACCAGTCTTCGCCCGCATCGACCACAGGAGAGAAGACCCGGGAGCAACGCGCGACCGCCGCGGCCCGACTTGACGCCGCCGGCTTTGCCATAGGCGTTGGCGGCGAGAAGTTCCTGGTTCCGTTCGTACTCGCTCCATCCGATATAGCCTTCGTGATGCTCCTTGAGCACCACCGCCCAATCGCTGGCCGGCTTGTAATGACCATAGCTCTTGCGGACGCGGCCATCCACGATCTCGGTGCGCTTCTCGCTCTTACCATAGACATAAGCGCCGGCGTAGAACGGGTTCTTCAGGACGGAGATCACGTTGCGGTAGCGGACCGGAACCCAGGCGAAGGACACCATCTTCTTGCCGTCGGAGGGTCTGGGGAAATGCACGCCATCGTCGATCATCGAGATCAGGACCTGGCGGGCACTGCCGAGTTCGCGGAAACGCGCGAATATCAGGCGAATGGTCTCCTGCAGGCGTATATCGGGATCGAACCCGAGACCGTAATCCCGGTGCCAGACGTAGCCGAAGGGCACAGAGATGCGCAGTTCGCCGCGCTGTGCCTTGGCGCGGTCAGCTTCGTACATGCGAGCACGCAGCACCCCGAGTTCGAACTCGCTTATGCTCCCCTTCATGCCGAGCAGCAGGCGATCGTTCGGCAGTCCCGGATCGTAGACTCCGTCCAGATCGATCACCCGTGCATCGACTTCGCCGCACAACTCGAGCAGCCGATGCCAGTCCGGTCCGTTGCGAGACAGGCGGGACGCCTCCAGGCAAAGCACAGCGCCCACATGACCGGTGCACAGATCGTCGACCAGGCGTTCGAAACCGGGACGTTCCACAGCTCCACTTGCGGTGCGTCCCAAGTCCTCGTCGATCACCTCAACCTTGCGGAATCCCCAGCGCCGCGCGACGTCGACCAGCTCATATTGCCGACGCTGGCTCTCAAGATTGAGCTGCACTTGCGCCTGCGTGGACTGACGTACATAGACAACGGCCTTGCGCTTGAGGATGGTGGCCGGAATCAGATTACGGCTCGTCATCGCGGCTCTCCTCCGTCACGATACCGGCGGCGGCCATCAGCACATTGGCGAGCCGGGCGATCACGATCGTTCGTTGCGCTGCGCTCAGCCCGACTAGCTTGTGCGAGTCGAGCGCATGCTGAGCTGGCGAACGATCACGAGAGATCGTGTCGGTGGCGGCAAGGTTCTCATTTTGAGTCTCCCCGATGATGAAACCATCCGGAGAGCCTCGCCGGAAACGGCGCTGGATCAAGAGCTTGTTCAGTTCAAGCAGTGCAGCAAGCGACGCGCGCGGGGAGCCCAGATCCATTGCTGCGCACGGGACTTCGACCTCCTGCCCAACATGGGCAGAATGACCCCGAGATTGCGATCGGACGGATCGAGCGTTCGACGGTGTTGCTGTCGATCTCGATGCGGCCGTCGTCAAGGAAGTGCGAGAGGCCTTCCCAGCGTGAGAGCGTGTAGCGGATTGCCTCTGCGAGCTTGGTCTTCTGACTGATCAGGCCGAGCTTCTCACGCAGCCAGGGTTCGAGATCGGCGACGATGGCGCGGCTTTTGTCCTGACGCATCGCGCGGCGCTCGTTGGCCGATCGGCCACGGATGTCATCCTCGATCTTGTAGAGTTCGGCGATCCGTCTCAGCGCGTCACTGGCGATCGGCGCGGGACCGGCTGCTGCCAGTTCATAAAAGCGCCGACGGACATGCGCCCAGCAGAAGGCGAGCGTGACGCCGCTTTTGTCGGCCAGCACGCGATAGCCGCCATAGCCGTCGACCTGCAAGATTCCGGTGAAGCCTGCGAGATGAGCGATCGGACGCTCGGCCTTTCGGTCCGGCGCATAGACATAGGCGACGCCCGGCGGGTCGCTCCCCTCCCATCGTCGGTCATCGCGGGCATAGGCCCAGAGTTGACCTGTCTTAGTCTTGCCGCGGCCGGGATCGAGCACCGGCGCGGTCGTCTCGTCGGCGAAGAGTTTTGCCGAGGACTTCAGCTTGCCAAGCAGCCGCTCATGCACCGGACGCAGGTGCCAGGCGGCGCGGCCGACCCAGTCGGCGAGCGTAGAGCGATCGAGATTGATACCCTGCCGGGCGTAGATTTGCGCCTGACGATAGAGCGGAAGGTGATCGGCATATTTTGAGACCAGCACCTGGGCGACCGTTGCCTCGGTCGGAAGACCACCCTCGATCAGCCGGGCCGGCGCCGGAAGCCTGAACCACGACGTCCTCGCAGGCGCGGCAGGCATATTTGGGCCGGCGCACGACGATTACACGCAGCTGCGCCGGAACGATGTCGAGCCGCTCGCTCACGTCCTCGCCGATCCGATGCAAGCCATTGCGGCAGCATGGGCAGGCATGGTCCTCGATGTCGACGACCATCTCCACGCGCGGCAGATGGGGTGGCAGCGCGCCCCGGTTGGCCCGGCGCCTCGTGGCCTTTGCTTGCCGCTCGGCGGGAGCAGATTGCTCCTTCTCTTCCTCACCGGCGGCCTCGATCTGCTCCGCCTCTTCGAGCCCCAGCAGCAATTGATCCTCGGGGAGCGTCTCGGCACGCCGGCCGAAGCGGTGACGCTGCAATTCCTTGATGATCTGAATCAGACGGGCATTCTCGACGTCGTGCGCCAGGACCATCGCCTTCAGCGCGTCCGGATCGTCGGGAAGCTGGTCAGCCGTCATCGCCATGAACGGATCAGACCATATTCGCCGACAGCCCGCGACAGCGGAATCTAGGCTGATTCACTTCGTCGCGGGTCAGCCCGCCTGGGCTGGCACGCGGGTCCGGCGCGCCTCATGGACTCGCCGCCAGTCGAGACCTTCGAGTAGCGCCGAGAGCTGCGCGGCCGTCAGCCGCATCATGCCGTCATGCACTTTCGGCCAGCGGAACTCCCCATCCTCCAAACGCTTAGCAGGCAAACCCCGGTGCCATCCCAGAAGATCAGCTTGATCCGGTCAGTCCGCTTCGCCCGGAAGACGTAGACGGCCCCGCTGAACGGATCGGCCCCCATTGTCTCTCGCACCAGCGCCGCCAATCCCTCCGCACCCTTGCGGAAGTCGACGGGCTTCGTCGCCACCATGACCTTGACCGCACCCGTCGGCCCGATCACGACGTCGCCTTCAGCGCGCGGATCACTGCGGCCACCGTCTTGGTATCGGCGCCCCGGCCGACGCGCATCGCGATGCCGTCGATCTCAAGCTCGATCATGCCGGCATCTCGGGTGGCTTGCCGTTTCCGCTGCTTCGGTGAACGGCTGGCTGCAGGTTCCGCCGCCGCCACAACCGCCGGCACAAAGGCAGGAGAATCTTGCTGCACCGAAGCGGCCTGTTTGCGCGCTTCGCGGCGCCAGGCGAAGACCTGCTGCGGCCTGAGACCATAACGGCGGGCGACCTCGGAAATGATCGCATTCGGCTCCAGCGTCTCTGCGATGATCCGCGCCTTGTCATCCACCGACCAGTGACGCCGACCGCCGGCACCGTTGATCACCTCGAAACGCCGAAGCTGCCGCTCCGGGTCAAGCGTAAGGTCAAGTCCAGACACAAGCCGATCTCCGATCCCAATACAGGATCGGCAACCTCACAGATCGCGACCACTCCCGAAAGGTGGTCCGGAAACACCGCTCTGATGTCCGCTGTCAAGGTTTGGAACGCATGAGGTCGCCCGATCCGAGGAACGGCTGCTCATTCTGATGATCGCGCATGGGTGGGGAGGCGGAACTGAAGGACGTCGGTGATCAAGCTCTGATGCGCGGGTTGGCTACCGCATTCCCGATTGTGCGTCCGGGGCTGTTCCTATCTTACTGCGGGCGTCGGTCGATTTGCCGGCCACAAAGCGTCTGACGGGCATTCCCCTGCCGTGGTCCCGCCTCCGCCCATGCGCGATATGTGCGCCATCGCGGCGAGCGATCAGGTGACGCGCGCCTCCCTTGCGACTGCCCACATAAAGCCGACCAGTTCACGGGCGATCGCGGTGCAGACGACCGTTGTCCGTTTGCCCCGAGCGCTCAGCATGCGGTAGCGGGCTGTCAGGCGGGACTGCGCCTTCCAGGCGATCTCACGCACCTTCGGTGACGCCTGCTCCAACCGGTATAGCTTCGCCTTCCCGACCTTGGGCGGATGTCGATAGGTCCAGGCGCTCTCGACCAACATGTGGCGAACCCGACCGTTGCCTGCCTTTGTGATGCCGCCGCGCCGGACTGTCTCCCCGGTTGAGCGCTCGCCGGGGACCCGACCGAGATATCCCATGAGCTGGCGTGGGCTTTCGAACCGGCTGGCGTCGCCGACTTCGGTGACGAACGTCACGGCGACAATTAGGTCTACCCCACGCAATGTCTGAAGCGCCCACACGATCGGTGCCAGCGACCAGGCCGGGACGAACTCTTCGATCACACGCTCCAGCCGCTCGACCCGCTCTTTCGAGACGCGCACCGCCTCGACCATCTCCTGGAGTGCGATCTGATGCGCGGGATGATCGAACCTTGTTCCTGAAGCCAGCGTAGATAGCGCATCGTCCAGCTCTTCTTTCGCGGATAGCTACGGCCGTGCTTGAGCATGAATGCGCTCACCTGCTGGCGATGGACCCGCAGCGTCTCGACCGCGCCCGCCCGCGCGCGAACAAGATCCCGTATGGACTCGTGCCCTTCATCGGGAACCCACACCGCGGTCAGCTCGCCGGCGCGCAATAGTCGGGCAAGGGAAATGGCGTCTCGACGGTTCGTCTTCACCCGATCGCCGGGCTTCCTTGGTATCAATGATGGTGCAACCACGGTGCACTCGTGCCCGAGCGACCGGATCAGGCGATAAAGGCCGTACCCGGTCGGCCCAGCCTCATAGCAGAAATGCACGTAATCAAAGCGGCTGGCGATCCGGCCTATGACCCGCCGCATGCTGGTCGCCGACGCGTCGACCTCACCGAAGAACCGAACCTCTCCTTCCCGGCCTGCCTCCGCAATCGCAATAGCGTTCTTAAGCTTCGCAACATCGATTCCGACAAATGCTTCTCTATAATCCGCCACGGCTCGTCCTCCTGTGGTGAGGATCGGCTCGGCCCGTCCGAGCAACCCTCGGACGCGCAGTGTAGGGCGAGCCACCTCATCGGCAGAGGCGGACATACGGTCTTACTGTCAAGACGCTGACGACCCAGAATCGCCGGGCGCTGCTGACGGCCCTCAAGTCGCTTCAGGAAAAGGCCATCGCCATCGAGAACGACATCCGTGGCCTGTTTCGTAACTTCGGTCTCAAAGTTGGCATTGTCGACGGCCGGCAAATTCGCGGATCGCATCCGGGACCCTTCCGGTGACATTCCGGAACTCGAGACATCATGGAGACGTTGCTCACCGCCCGTCGGAAACTTTGCGAGCAGTTCACGGTGCTACACGAAAGACTGTTGTCGATCGTGAGGGGTGACACGGTTTGCAGGCGGTTGATGACCGTGCTGGGCGTCGGCCCTATCGTTGCACTGGGTTTCAACGCCACGGTCGATATTCCTGCCCCCTTCAGGAATTCGAAGGACGTGGGGCCGTATCTCGGTTTGACGCCGCGGTTACATCAATCAGGCTAGGATAATCGCGTCGGCAGGTCAGCCTAGGAAGCTTGAATGGGATTGACTTCAACACGCCGAATAGACAAGTCCAGGCATTTGGTGGAGCGGATTGAGAGTGAAGCGCTCGGGCTGGGAAGCCCATGCCTTGCAGATGAACTCGTAGGGTGAGACCTTTGAGGGCCTTCAGCCTGCGGCCGAAATTTGTAGGCCGCAACAAAGTCGGCAAGATGCCGACGCAGTTGGTCATGATCGTCGTAGTGGAAACGCTTGCCCGTCGCGTCCTTGATGGTGCGGTTCATTCGCTCGACCTAGCCGGTGGTCCAAGTATGCTTTGGCTTCGTGGTTCGAAGCACAGCGCGACGATGCGGCCCCCGAACGTGCTTGCGGGCTTCCTGGCGCCGCGACGAGCGCTTGCAGGCGCTGACGGTCGCTGGCCAAAACGGTGAAGGGGGATGCTATTGCGCATGCATCTAACTCGCACGCCAAACCGCAAAACGGAATCCCGAAATCGGACTCTTTTGATCCGATCAATCCACTATGAGACGCCGATTCCGAAATAGCGGGTGTGGGCGACATTGAGGATGCGATTGATCAAGCTTACGAAGCTGTGTCCGCCGGCCGTTGCAGCTGTGCCATAACTGGAGTGTATACCAAGGGCCGGCACCGAGTTCATCTCTAGGACAAACGGTTGGCCTGAGCGATCGATCCGGAAATCGACGCGGGCATAGTCCCGGCAGTGGCAGGCACGGAAGGTCGCAACCGAAATATCCCGTAACATCGTCTCAAGCCCGCTCTCGATTTTCGCCGGGCAAATCTTGGGCACCGCTGCGGCCGCCACGTACTTCGCATCCCAATTCATAACACGCGTTTCGCGGTCACCGAAGTCCTGCTCCACTAGAGGCAAAACTTCGGGCTCCCCGTTTCCGAGCAACGCAACGCAGATTTCCCGCCCCTCGATGTATTCCTCCACTAGCGCATCCTGAGCATGCTGCGTGACGATCACTTCGACGGCCTGCCGCAACTTAGAGTGTTCATGTATGATCTGCAATCCGAAGCTGCAGTCCTCCTCCCGCGGCTTCACTACCACTGGGAATCTCAGGTCGCCGGTGTTCTCGGTGCCGCGACGCATCACGCGAAAGTTCGGAGTCGGCACGCCCTGATCGCGGATGAGCATTTTGGTAATGACTTTGTCTCCCGTCAGCCCAATCCCGAAGGGGCTACATCCAGTGTATGGAACACCGGCCATCTCAAGCATGGCAGGAACATGAGTGTAACGCTTTTCGCCCTGAATTCCCTCCGCCAAGTTGAAGACCATTCCCGAGGGGCGACCTTGCGGATCAGGTGGCATGAACCGCTCGAGACTGGCGAGCAGTCCTTTATCGCCTTCACACACTACCGTCTCGTGGCCGCCCTCTTGAAGTGCCGCCACCACATCTTCCAACGTGCCGCTATGCGGCCAAGGCTGCGGCGGCTGCGGACAAGGCTGACCGAACCGGTTAATCACACCGTTGAAATCACTGTTCGTTACGATGGCTACTCGCATGAGCTATCTCCTTTGACGTTTGTCTGCTGTCACGAAACCAATGAAAACTGGATGGAGGCCAACCGCTATATCAACATTGACGACCTGCACGAGTACAAGAGGCTCGAAGCACCATGGCTGACCCTTTTCACAACCCCCTCCACAAACATAGGTCCACCACCCGGTTCCCTCTCCGGTTCCCGACCCTTTCCGCTGGCGGTGCTCTTTTTGCCCAAGTAGCTCGAAAGACGGCGAGTTGGGTTGCGGTACCATCAATAAAGCCTTATGCAGGGTTTATGCCAAAACAGATGATAACCGGCGGATGAGAGCGCTCCGACGCGAAATGATCGCTTCAAAAACCGTGCCAACCTCGCAAAATGCACGTCGGCCAGTGCTTTGAGTTTGATATCAAACTTACGGTCATATCAGGTACTAAACTGGCCCGCACAACCACTATGTCGCAGGCGCGACAAAATCCGACAGAGATCGTATCCCAGGGGACGAGCGGCGACCCATCCGCAGTCTTTTGACGCTCGCCGGTCCCTTACATCGAGCCCTGGCGTCCAGAATTGAAGTTGGGCGAAGGCGATCCGCATAATCGTATGCCCGGCCTGGCCGGCTTCAACGTGCGAGCGCTGCAGCAGTTTCAACAATGATGGCGAGTCGGCATAAATCTTCTTGAGAGGCTGGCGCTTAATCCCGGAACAAACGCGGCAATCAGCACTTCGCCTTGCTCATTTCGATGACGGCCATAGTGTTATTGCGCGCTTCAAAAGCTGGACAGCGATTCCGCTAATTCCCGGACAGCGTTTTCACAAAAGTCCGACAGTTCGTCGAGGTTGGTCCTCGGCAGCCTGGTTGCTGTAGGGCTGATTGATTTCGGTGTTCTCGGAGTCGGTCAAGAGGGCCGAGGCTTTTTTCTTCGGATGCTCTCGCCCTGAAGGGCGATGCGGTGTGCATTGTGCACGAGCGGTCGTGTATAGCGTCGGCGACCGTGCTGTCGTTAATAAGGTCGTGCCAGCTTGCCACGGGGACCTGGGCGGTGATCAGGGTGGATTTTCTCTGATAGCGCTCCTCGACGATTTTCGAAGAGGTGGAAGCGCTGCTGATCGGAGAGAGCATGGTTGCCGAAGTCGTCGTGGATGAGCCAAGTGGACACGGGTGAGCTTGTCGATGAGGCGGGGAAAGGAACCATCGATGCGTCGCTCTCGAACAGGATAACAGTGCGGCTTCGGAAAAGTCCGGACAGGCTTTCCGGTAATCTCAATGATGAGATCCGCGCCCGCCGTTCCAAAAAAAGGTTCGGCACGAAGCCCGCATTTTTTGCACTGGGCTTACGGCGTGCTGATCCACTGTTTCGTCATTACTATTCCCGAGCCTTGCAACCGAGCCGGAAGCGTCAGGCGAATGCAGGATTCCTGCGCTCGTAGAGCGTCCCAGCTTGGTCAGCACAACCTGACGATACGCGCCATCTTGGCGGCAAAGGCATTTGACGCAGCTGAATTGTCACGATCAGACGGCAGTTGGATCCTCATTGGATGGCCAGTGTTGCAAAAATCACAGGCTGGAGATCGGACTTGCGCCCTGGTGAATTTCCGCCACCGCATCGGGGTCGGTCTTCAACCCGGCAACTTCGACTTCCCAATTATAATAGAGACCGCGGCCGGGGCTTTGGCGGAGAGGGTCAGTCCTGGCGATGCCTCTCTCGAGCCGGCCTACATTGCAGCTGCCAGGCGGTTGGTTGAGCGCGGAGCCGTCGCGATAACCAGGGACTGCGGCTTCAGTATCTGGTGCCAGGCTGCACTGGCCACGTCTGTCAAACTTCCCGTGGCCATGTCGAGCCTGCTACTGGCGCCCACGCTCCTCCGGCAGCTTCCGGCCGGCGCAAAGCTCGCCGTCTGGCCGCAGACTCAAGACACTGCGGCGAAGAGCTGCTGGGCATGGATTCATCCGCAGGGGCAAGAGTAGCCATCGGCGGCATCGAAGGTAATACGCGGCCGGCTAGTGTTACCGAAATGGAGTCCCCGGGTTGCAGTCTGTGTCGCGACTTCGCGCCGCACATCCCAAGATTGACGCACTCCTATTTGAATGTACATTGTCCCCGATGGTGACGTCAGCAATCCGTCGTAGGACAGGACTGCCCATCTATGACGCCGCGCCCCTTTATCGAATGACATTCGCGTCCGTGGCTTGACCGCTTGGAGGCCGTCAGGTGCTTGAGCGCGGCAGTCTCAAGTTTTAAGGGGTGGCAGCGTGGAATCTGCTCCTCGCGAAAGAAGGAAGCCCCAGGCGACTTTCGATCGTATATGCCGCGGCTAGGACGGAGGTGTCGGAATAGCGCGCGCCGACCAGTTGTAGCCCGACGGGCAGCCCTTGATCATCCAGGCCCGATGGAATCGATGCTGCTGGTTGCTGGGTCAAGTTGAAAGGGTAGGTGAAGGGCGTCCAGTCCACCCACCCCTTGTAACTATCATCCGGCACATTTCGCCCGACGGGGAACGGCGCGATAGGCATCGTCGGTGTGACCAAGAGATCGTAATTTTCGTGGAACTTCGCCATCAGAGCGGAGAGCTCGAACCGCATCGCCTCAGCTTCCTGAAATTCGGTAAGGGTGATCTTCAGCCCGCGTTCGGCACCTTCCAGAAAGCCAGGATCTAGTAATTGTCTTTGCTGTTTGTTCATTCGTGACACAATACGGGCGGCGCCAGCGAACCAGAATGTAGAAAACACCTCCACCGGATCCGCAAATCCCGGATTGACTTCGGCCACCTCGGCCCCAAGAGCTCGAAGCTGGTCGATCGCATTATCGGTAACGTTTTGGATATCTCGCGCCACCTTGACATAGCCGAGGTTCCGACTGTAGCCGATCCGCAGGCCCCTGATGGTGGTCTTTGCTGGATCGGGGTCGAGACCTAGGTACGCCGGACCCGCATAGCCATCGCGAGCGTCCTTTCGTGCAATCACATTCATCATCAGGATCGCATCCGCAACGGTGCGGGTCACCGGCCCCAAATGAGACAGCGTTGTCATGGCGCTAGCTGGCCATTGCGGAACGATGCCGAAGGTTGGCTTGAAGCCGAAGGTCCCCGTGAAGCTCGCCGGTATCCGGATTGATCCCCCGCCGTCGCTACCCTGATGAAGAAAGCCAAGGTTGAGCGCAGCCGCAACTGCCGCCCCTCCCGACGACCCGCCTGGTGTCAGGTCAGGATTCCAGGGATTGCGGGTGATCCCGTAGACCGGGCTGTCTGTTACCCCTTTCCAGCCAAATTCTGGAGTGGTTGTCTTGCCCAGGATAACGCCACCGGTCTCACGGATACGGGCTGGAACAGGGGCGTCTTCAGTCCAGGGTCCCTCGGTGCTGCCGGACAATGAGCCACGTCTTGTCGGCCAGCCTCGTGTCAAGGTGAGGTCTTTGATGGTGGCCGGAATGCCATCTAGTACTCCGGCTGGTTCCCCCTTCATCCATCGACCCTCCGAGGCCCGGGCAGCAGACCTGGCCCCTTCGTGGTCGACGAGGCAAAATGCGTTCAGCGCCGGGTTGTTGGCGTCGATGCGGCTGAGACAGTCATCGACGACTTCAACAGGCGAGAGCTGCCGCCTTCGGTAGAGTTCCAGGCATTCGCACGCCGACAGACCCTCAAGAGATGTTGGCACGGATGAACGAGTTTTCATTTTACGAGGTCCGCTACATTCAAGCCTGGCATAAGACGGCAGTTATTCATTCGTTCTGCGGCCCTTGTCAGACCGATCATCAAGACGTCGGACGGGATCCCAACGTGTTCTCTACGAGCTTGATCCAGTACGATGTTCCATAAGGAATCGCCTCGTCGTTGAAATTGTAGGCAGGGTGATGCAGGCCGGCGCTGTCACCGTTCCCGCACCAGACGAAAGCACCCGGCCGCGCCTGCGCCAGGAAGGAGAAATCTTCCCCCCCCATTACCGGTGGCGTCTCGAGCACATTGTTTTCACCGGCCACGCCCTTGGCCGCGCTTCTCGCAAGGTCGGTCTGCTGGACCTCATTGAAGAGAATTGCGTCGAAGCTCTGAAATTTAATATCTATCTTCGCGCCGGTTATCTGGGCGATGCCGGCGACCACTTCGCCCACCCGCTCCTTCACGAACTTGCGCACCTCCGGCTTTAGCGTCCGCATGGTGCCCACCAACTCCGCTGTTTGCGGAACGACGGGGACTAGTCTCTGCCCGGACTGGAACTGGTGGAACGAAATTCCTGCCGAGTCGACAGGGTCAATGTTCTGAGCCAGGATATGCTGCAGGGCCGTCACAAGCTGAGCGCCGACCAGAATCGGATCGATGCATTCATGAGGCCTTCCAGGGTGCCCCCCTCGCCCTTCAATGCTAATTTCTATGCTATCAGTTGCCGCCATCACTGGACCTTGCCGGATTCCGAAGACACCTACCGGCAAGCCCGGACGATTGTGCATTCCGTAGATGTGCTCGATGCCGAACCGCTCCATCAAACCGTCATCTAGCATGGCAACGGCGCCGGTACCGATCTCCTCGGCAGGTTGGAAGATCATGACCGCCGTTCCAGCGAAATTCCGAGTATCGGCAAGATAGCGCGCGGCACCCAACAGCATCGCGGTGTGGCCGTCATGCCCACACGCATGCATCAAGCCCTTGTTCTTGGACGCATAGGGCAGATCGGTCGCTTCGTTGATCGGCAGCGCATCCATGTCAGCGCGCAATCCGATAACCTTTGGGTTACCGTCGCTCACGACGCCGTTGCCCTTGATGACGCCAACGACGCCGGTTTTGCCGATGCCGGTCGCGACGGCGTCGCAGCCGAATTCGCGCAGGCGCTCGGCGACAAATGCCGAAGTACGGGGGATGTCGAAGCCCAGTTCGGGATGTGCATGGATGTCCCGGCGCCAAGCCACTATCTCGGGGAGAAACTCTGCGACGCTATTGAGAATTGCCACGGGGACTTTCCTTTCTTGCCGGTTGCAGGCGAATTTCACGCTTTGTCCTTGCGAGAGCCGGGAGACCCGTTTCCGCGCTGCCGGGAGCACAGCATCCTCTGTGCGACGTAGGCACCCCAGCTATTCCGCCGACTGAAGCCGCTCCAATTAGCCGGGGACCGACAATCCTGAATTCCGCTCCGCCCAGAATGTAGCAAGTGCCAAAGAGCTTGGTTGCGCGAAGGGCGCCTTGGTCCCGCAGAATATCATCGTTTTTTGGTCATTGGCGCATAACACCTGCAGGCTGAGAGGAGGTGCCCTGGTATATATGCGGGACCATTCAAAATAGGACAGCCGACATTCAGAAGTGCGGGACAACTGCGACCCGCGGAAGGCGCGTGGTGGTTGCCTGGGCGGGCTCTTTTGAAGGCTACTCTTCAGCAATTGGCAGAGCAAACGACGCCTTGATCCGATCCATTACAACGATTGTCTTGAACCCCTTTACTTCAAGATGTTCGTAAAAAAAACGACGGGTAAACGCCTCGTACTCGGCCATGTCCTGAGCAGAGACCGTAATAATAAAATCCGCTTCACCCGTAACGTAGTAAGCGTTCATGATCTCAGGCGTCCGCCGAATTGCCTGCTTGAAACGATCGATGATATCGGCGCGATCGCGCTCGAGAGTGATGGATACCAGCAGGAGCAGGGGCCGACCGACGGCTTCCGGTGAAACTATGGCAACGTCCGCTTCGATGACGCCAGCGTCTCGAAGTCGCTTTAATCTCCGCTGACAAGCGGTAGCCGATAGTCCGGCAAGTTCGCCCAATTCCTCTGTCGTAAGGCGATTGTTGCGCTGCACGACGTTGAGAATCTTCCGGTCAATTCGATCCAGATCCATTCACAATCTCTGCTCATGATGATATCGGCCAATGCCAAGGCCGCCAGTCCGTACGTCCAAAATGTAGCAAGTGCCAAACGCCCTCTCGGCGCTAAAGTCGGTCCAAGTCGCAGAAAATCGGCGTTTCTTTCGCCATCTGCGCACAATACCGGCATAGTATAACTATCTGAGGGGTGCCGCTGAATCGATGGGCGTTGCTGGTGAGCAGTTGCGGGCCAGCGCAAGAACGGCAGATTCGATCGGGTGGGGGCGATCCCCGGTCGAAAAGATCCTACCGATCTCGTTGCTCAGGCGCAGAAAACATGAGTTGCAGCACGCTCGCATCAGTTCGAGGCAAGCGTGTTAGGGAGCGACATCACCAAGGGTGTCGGCGTTGCAGCATAAATCGGAGACCATGAGAGTCAGGCTATGAACCGGCCCCGGCTTTCGGATGCCTTACGGCCCTCGCGCGTCGGCCGCGAGTGAACTATGATCCGCATGGGTGTGGGGCTGGAGGAGAAGGTCGTCGGCTCAGTCAGGCTAACGTCGCTCCAAGCACTGGTAAGAAGCCCTATCCGCGGTCTGAGAATTACCCAAATTGATCTCTCGTGAGGCAGTTGTTGCAGCTGCATTCCGTCGAGACGCTTCAGTGATCCGCGAGAATGGCTCGCGATCTCTGCGTGAATCGCGGTTTGGCGCAGGAATGCGGCGTGGGAGACCGAATGTTAGACCAAAGTCGGCACGAGCACCGTGTAAAATGGGCAGGTCAGCGCAGACCAGTCTGGCGGCATTCTTACCCTTGCCGGAACGATCGCCTGAACAAGGTAGCTCAACCGCCGTCCGCACTCCCAGGAGAGAAAGCCATATGCTTCCCTTGGACATCCTCCGAAAGGAGTTTCCAGCCACAGCAAACGCCATCTACATGGATGTCGCGAACCAGGGCCTCATATCAAGCACAACATTGGCTTCAATCGAGCCTCATTTGAACAATCGGCTGCATGGCCTAAACGACGAAGAAAGAATGCTCGAACACGTCGAGCGTACTCGCGCTAGGTTCGCACAATTTATCAATTCAGATCACGATGAAATTGCAATTACCAAGAATGCATCGGAAGGCATCAACATCATCGCTAATGCGATCGATTGGAGAGATGGAGACAACGTCGTTCTATGCCCAAAATTGGAACACGCAAATAATATCTTGCCATGGATTCAGATCAGAGACCGCTACAATGTCGAGTTGCGAGTCGTAGAGCCGGATAACGGCTCAATTCCCCCTGATGCATTCGTAAAGGCGATTGATTCTCATACCCGCGTTGTTGCCTTGGCGACGGTGACGATGGTTCCGGGGTTTCGGACCGTCATGGAGCAGATATCCGAAGCCTGTAGGCACTACGGTGCATTTCTTTTGGCGGACGCGACGCAATCTGTTGGGATACTCCACACCGACGTCAATCGACTTGGCGTAGACGGTGTAGCAGTGTCCACTGTGAAGGGTTTGATGGGTCTTTATGGATCGGGTTTTTTATATTGCCGTAAAGAATGGGCCGATCGGCTGAGCCCGGCCTATCTTGCGCGCTTCAGCGTAGATTTCGGAAACGCGCCAGAATCAGCTCCGGTACCTAGTTTTGTAAAGTTGCGCTCTGGCGCGCCCCGCTTTGATATCGGGCATTACAACTTCCCTGGCATGTTGGCTGCATATGCATCAATGGGCCAGCTACTTGATATCGGAACCGAGGCGATCGACCAGAGCGTTACCTCACTCGCAAAACGTATGGCCACTGGTCTCTTAGATATCGGGCTTCCGGTCTGCGGCGGGCCACCAGGCGCTCACACTGGAAGTATCGTAGCCGTTGGCGATTCCAGCGATCTTGTTGAAGGGCGCCCAGTCGACGCCCGCATTCGGTCGCTTCACGAGCATTTCACGAAGAACGGGGTAATCGTCTCAATACGCAGAGGCATGCTCCGGTTTTCCCTGCATCTTTACAACACCGCCGATGAAGTCGATCGCGTAATCAATCTGGCCAAGAGCTGGTCGAAGTAAGAGCGACACGGCTAGTTCATGCACACAGGAGAGTACATGTCGACCCAGAGCGCCGAGACTATCGGACTTCTCCAAGATCTTATAAAGATCGAGAGCATCAATCCATCGCTGTCGCCAAAAGGTAGTGGAGAGCAAGGTGTAGCCAAGTTCCTCGAGGGTTTTTGCAAGGAGCGGAAGCTGGCTTACGGGATACAGGAGGTGGCCGATGGTCGCTCGAATTTCCTGACCTGGGTACCTGGGAAAGAACCCGATAGGCGTATTCTATTCATTGCTCATATGGATACCGTTCCTATCGATAGGTGGGAATCAGATCCATTCTCGGGTGAGCAACGGGACGGGCGAATATATGGGCGAGGTAGCTGCGACACAAAAGGCTCACTTGCAGCTATGTTGATTGCGCTTAGCTCACTTGGTGAACGGCAGCCCCGGGCCACGGTTGTTGTGGCAGCCAGCATTGACGAAGAGTACCGCAAACTTGGCGCCCGCGCTATAGCCGATTCCGGTGTCGCTTATGAGGGTGCGGTAGTCGGTGAACCCACCGAATTAGAGCTCGTTGTAGCTCACATGGGTTCTGTCCGCTGGCAAATCGAGGTTCAGGGTGTACCGGCTCATACGTCGAAGCCTCATCTCGGAGTGAACGCGATCACGGGCATGGCCAAGGTGGTATTGGCACTTGATGAGCACCATCGATCCCTTGTGTCTCGGGCGCAGCACCCATTGGTAGGGTCATCACAGCTGACCGTGAGCCTCATCGAAGGAGGTTTGGAACTTACCACTGTACCGCCGGTATGCCGTATCTGGGTCGATCGGCGTCTCATACCCGGGGAGCGGCCGCAGGACGCGTTGGCGGAGGTAGAAAGCATACTGGAAGGCCTTCGCCAGGGCGAAGACAAGATCAATGTTCGGTCATTGCTTCCCGCATTGGAAGACCCGCCTCCAATCAGTTCCGGGTCGAGCAAAATTGCAGCAGTCGCAGGAGCGGCTTGTGCCCACGTCGCGGGGACCGGAGAGCAGAAGGGAGCCACCGGCGGCTCGGATGCAAATCAGCTGTCATTGGCTGGGATCCCGTGTGTGATTATCGGACCCGGGCGTACTGCCCAAGCCCATACGAACAACGAGTTCGTTGAAATCGATCAACTGACCAAGGCTGCTGATTTGTACCAGAGAATCATGCTCACATATTAGGAGTGGCCGGCCTGATGGGGGTGCTCAAACCCCGTCCATTGGGCCGCGGACGCCCCGGATGCTGCATGAGCGTGGCGGCCGCAACGTCCCGATCTTCGCTGGTCTCGTCGGCGCTTCCCACGTAGATCTTGCCGCCCGTGCTTGAAATTCTGTTGCGACAGGCAGAGTGCGTCTTCACCATAGGGAGGGCATGATCTTCCACCGGAGACGCAGAGCCACCGAAAATTTGGCGCTCATATGCGGATAACGTACGGCAAGTGCCTAGGAAATGCAGATTTTCCGCGACAAGAAGAAATCCTCGGGGAAAACAGCCTCTTGTGACGTGATACGAAGAGAAAGTATGCGGACAGGACGAATGCCTGATCCGTTCGAGGAATGCCTGTTTTGAAGGACTCGACGAGATGAAATATGAGAAGCCATTTCCGCCCGAGGAGTTTCGGCGTCGTGTTCATGACGTGAAGCAGCGGATGGAGCGAGCGGGGCTGGACTTGCTGATCTGCCAGGATCCCGCGAATATGTATTGGCTTACCGGCTTTGACGGCTATTCGTTCTACGTGCCTCAGGTGGTCTTAGTGCATCTCCAGTCGGACATGCCCCTCTGGTTCGGACGTTTCGTCGATGTAAATTCCGCTTATATAACGACGGATCTGCCTAGAGAAAATATAAGCTCATTTTCCGATCATAGACTTCAACATCCAGAATTACATCCATTTGACGATCTTTGCGAGCTTATCAATTCGCGCGGCTGGGGATCTGATCGAATCGGTGTCGAGCTTAACGCCCACTTCTATACTGCCCGAGCACATCAACATCTCGTCAAAGGCCTTCCGAATGCAAAATTCTCTGATAGCCGCGAATTAGTCAATTGGGCACGGCTTATAAAATCTGACCTTGAACTAGTCTACATGAGAGAAGCGGGCCACCTTGCAACGCATACGATGCAGACGGCAATCGCTAACCTAAGGCCTGGAGTGCCGCAACATGAGGTCGTCGCGGAGGTGTACCGGGCCCAGACACGAGGGGTGGACGGTAAATATGGCGACTCTAGCGGTCCTCCTCTTATCCAGACTAGCGAACAAACGAACGCTCCGCACCTCAGTTGGACCGAGGAGCCCTTGCCGACCTCTGGCCTGGTTCTCATGGAGTTCGGCGCCACCCGACGCCGCTACTGTGCGCCGCTGTGCCGCACCGTCCACATCGGAAAGCCACCCGCAGAGGTCTCGCGTCTTGCTGAGGTTATAGTGGAAGGCGGGGATGCTGTGCTCGAGATGGCAAAGCCTGGTACCGTCGTTGAGGAGCTTAATGCGGTGTGGCAAGATATCCTCAAGCGGAACGGGTATATCAAGATAGGCCGCTCCGGCTATTCAATCGGACTCAACTTCCCGCCGGAATGGGGCGAACGCACGGTTAGTATTCGCGCGGGCGACAAGACCATCCTACAACCAGGAATGTGCTTCCATTTTCAGTCGGGGGTTAGGCTCGAAGGGTTCGGCGCCGCCATCTCTGAATCATTTATTGTAACCGAAAGGGGCGGTGAGCGATTGGCAGATGTTGATCGCCGCTTGATCGTCGTGGACTAGGTGATTTGGATGTGACCCAAATCGTTTTGCGATCTCACTGGGTCCGTTCGAAGCCGGTTGAAATTTGTTTCTGCGGCGAGCGGATGAACGGATCTAGCTTAAGGACGGCGCTGTCTGAGAGGTGCGGCATGCCCAACCTCTGGGACAGGAGAATCTCGCCTAGCACATGAGTTCTCTGCATCAGCGGAGATTAAGATCCGTAGGCCGAAATGAGCCACCTGTGACGCGAGCGCGGCGTGAACGTTGCCCCATTCTACAAATGCGCGGATGACGCAAGAGGACTTAGCTTTTGAGGAGCATTGAGGACGAGTTTACGCGCGCCTGAAGCGGGCTCTTGCCAACCCTGCGCGCCGGTGGGAACGCGAGTATGGTCCGCCCCGTCCGTGCAACACGTCGCGACATCAGCACACGTTGTTCCCGATAGATGGCTCGGCAGCGAAGCTCGCCTTTTGCCCGGGGCTCGCTTCATCCTTTTCTGCTGTTTCGTGCGACTTCACCACTTCACCAAGTGAATGTCTGGGTTATCGCGGGGACCTCAATTTCGGGACCCCAAGACCTCCTTCCGAATGAAGTCGTCCGCGATGCCATCGTGTCTGAAGCGGTCGCGGTCACCCTGCACAGTGCCGGACGAAAGTAGCCTTGCGGCGAGTTCCGTCTAAGATTCGAGGCGGTTGCGCCTGCGTCAGTGCGCCTGATCGGTGTCGGTCGAGAACTTAATGCCACGAGGCCAGATCGGGAACTCGGGATCGGGAGATCGGCGCTGGAACCAACTACTTTCCGCGCCGCCGGCGACCAGCGCGACCTTCGCTCGCGGTCGCTAAGCCTCCTGGCAAGTGAAGTTGTGAGCCGTGTCCAATTCTACGCGAATTGGCTGCTGTTTGCAGGAATGCAGCTAAAGGGGCATCAACTGCGCTGCCGATCGGCGCTGTGGCAGCAATAACCTAAAGGCATCAGCATACCATTGGAGTCTTAGATGAGGGGTACGTCAATCACGGCATTACGCAGGCTCAAACGGCCAGACCTTTTGCGTGGTGATGCGTATCTGAACGGCGCCTGGCTCTCCAAATCAGATACTCTTGCCGTGTTTGATCCTGCCAGCGGTGACGAGATCGCTCAAGTTGCGGCTTGCGCAGACGCCGACGTTGACGACGCGGTCCATTGCGCAAGAGCAGCGTTCCTCAAGTGGCGCGACATGCTTCCGTTACAGCGTGGTGCATATCTGCGGAAATGGGCGGCAGGCATGCGGGAGAGCGCCGAAGACCTGGCTGTCATCATAACGGCCGAGCAAGGAAAACCGATTGCTGAAGCCCGCGGCGAAGTTTCATACGCTGCCGGCTTTTTAGATTGGTTTGCAGGGGAAGGGGAGCGGGCTTACGGCGAAACGATTCCCAGCCATCTCCCCGCAAGCAGGCTGGCCGTGCATTTGCAGCCGATCGGGGTGACTGTCGCCATTACGCCATGGAACTTCCCAGCGGCAATGATCACCAGAAAGGCTGGAGCTGCACTGGCCGCTGGCTGCACAATGATTGTAAAGCCGGCACCCGAAACGCCACTGTCGGCCCTCGCGCTTGCCCGCCTTGCCGGGGATGCTGGCATTCCGCCCGGCGTGTTTCAGGTGATCACGGGCGAAGCTCCGCCACTTGCCAAACGGCTGTTGTTGCATACCCACGTGCGTGCGTTCTCTTTTACGGGCTCCACCGAGGTCGGCAGAATCCTTCTCGAGCAATCCGCGAAGACAGTGAAGAAAGTCTCGCTCGAACTTGGCGGCAATGCTCCTTTCATCCTTTTCGGCGATGCGCCGATCAACGCTGCGGTCGCCGGTTGCATGGCAGCCAAGTTCGCGACATCCGGTCAGGACTGTCTCGCGGCAAACCGGATTTATGTGCAGCGAGAGATTTACGAGCATTTTACGGAAAAATTTGCCGAGGCCACCAGTAAACTAAAGGTCGGGCACGGATTGGAGCCAGGTGTCGACATCGGTCCGATGACAAAGACGTCTGGTGCTGACAAATGCAGGCACCAGGTTTCTGAGGCTCTAGCAGCCGGGGCTCGAATGGTAGCAGGCGCACAGCACAATTCGCTTGGCGGGAACTTCGTCACGCCGGCCGTGCTTGCTAATGTGACCGATGACATGGTGATTGCGAAGGACGAAACGTTTGGACCTGTCGCTGCAATCCTGCCCTTCGACGACGAACGGGAGGTGGTCGCGCGAGCCAACAATTCCGAGATGGGACTTGCGGCCTACGTCTATACCCAAGATCTCAACCGAGCCATGCGGCTCTCCGACCGGCTCGAATATGGCATGGTTGCCGTGAATACTCCAAAATTTACGGGGCCGGGCATTCCGTTCGGCGGCTGGAAACAATCCGGCCTTGGTCGCGAGGGCTCAAGGCACGGTCTTATCGAATATCTCGAACCCAAATACCTCTGCATCGGCAACATCGCGGCCTGAAAGGAAGCATTCAATGACCATCAACATCAAAGAGATCACCGAAAAGGACCGCAACTCGGTCTTGCATCCTTTCACTCAGCTTAAAGATTTCGCCACTGGCAAGCTCGGCGACCCAACGATCGTGGTGACAGGGAAGGGGATCCGCATCCAGGACGCGCATGGCAACCAATTTATCGATGGCTTTGCCGGCCTATACTGCGTCAATGTCGGGTATGGCCGCACGGAAGTCGCCGATGCGATCTCGCGTCAGGCCTATCGCTTGGCGTATTACCACTCCTATGCGGCGCACACGACCGACGAGCTTGCGATCCTCTCCGATCGCCTTGTGAAGATGGCGCCGGGCAAGATGAGCAAGGTGTTCTATGGCATGTCCGGCTCGGATGCGAACGAGACCCAGGCCAAGCTTGTTTGGTACTACAACAACCTGCGTGGCAAGCCGACCAAAAAGAAGATCATCTCCCGTGAACGCGGCTATCACGGCTGCAGCGTCGTGTCGGGCTCGATGACGGGCATGAGCTTTTATCACGACCACATGGACCTGCCACTTCCGCAGATTGTTCACACGGGTGTTCCACATCATTACTGGGGCGCAACCCCGGGCGAAACCGAGCGCGAATTCTCCGCTCGCCGCGCCGCCGAGCTTGATCAGTTGATCGAGCGGCTCGGCCCGGACAACGTCGGCGCCTTCATTGGCGAGCCCGTCCTCGGCACAGGTGGTATCACGCCTCCGCCGGAAGGCTATTGGGAAGCGGTACAGACGGTCCTCAAAAAACATGATGTGCTGCTGATTGCCGATGAAGTGATCACAGGGTTCGGCCGCACCGGTTCCATGTTCGGCTCACAGCACTATGGCATCGAGCCAGACCTCATCACGATCGCTAAAGGTTTGACGTCGGCCTACTTCCCGCTTTCAGCGGCAATCGTCGGTGAGAAGGTGTATAAAGTCCTGGAGGATGGAGCCGACAAGGTCGGGGCATTCTCGCACGGCTACACCTACTCTGGTCATCCGATCGGCGCCGCCGCGGCCAACGCGGTCCTCGATATTGTCGAGAAAGAAGACCTCCCCGGCAATGCGCGTGACGTCGGCGCGTTTTTCCAGGCGCAGTTGCAGGAGAGGTTCGCGCAGTTGCCGATCGTCGGCGAAGTGCGGGGCGTCGGTCTTATGGGCGCAATCGAGTTCGTTGCCGATCGCGACAATCGGAAGCGTTTCGATCCGGCGCTCAAGGTAGGTGCGCGAATCTCGAAGGCCGCCCGTGACCGTGGTCTTATCGCTCGGGCCATGCCGCACGGGGACATTTTGGGCTTTGCTCCGCCGCTGGTTACAACCAAAGCTGAGGCGGAGGAGATTGTTGCAATCGCAGAAAGCGCCGTGCGCTCGGTTATGGATGAGCTTGTTCGCGAGAGTGAGAAAATCTGAATGAGTTGGGCCATCTTGTCGTAATCAAGGCGCAAACTCAAGCGACGGCCTGATCGGCTTGCGGGGCTGCCAGCTGAGCTGGTGCCGCGTTCCGCTCATTGAGTTTTCGGCGGAATTCAATGCAGACACTGCTCAGGAGGAACTGGTGGCCAATTCGACCGCACTCAATCCCTGGGAATGGCCTGAAAGCCATTGGCGGCGGCGCATCAACAAAGTCAGAGCGGGCAAGGCACTAAGACCAATGTGGCCCGGCGGTAAACGCTGTGCCTTCGCCATCTCGTTCGACGTCGATCATGAGTCGAACGAATTGCGCAGGGGAGGGCGATCGCTAAGCAGATTATCCTGGGGTCAGTACGGGAGCCGACGAGGGATGCCTCGGGCTTTGGAACTCTTGAGAAAGTACGACGTTCCGGCGAGTTTTTTCGTTCCCGCTGTGATCGCTCAGTTGTATCCAGACGAGCAACGCGCAGTTGTCGATGAAGGCCATGAAATTGGCATGCACGGCTGGATACACGAGCTAAACTCGGAACTGAGCGCAGAGAGCGAGCGCTCTTTAATGATGAGGAGTGCCGACACTCTTGAAAAAATCACTTCCAAACGCCCGACGGGAATTCGAACGCCTTCCTGGGATTTTTCCGACGCAACTCTACGGATCATACGTGAAACCGGATTGACATACGACTCATCCCTTATGGCCGATGATAGTTGCTATGAGCTGCTGGAAGACGAGGAACCCACGGGAGTGATTGAAATACCGGTCGAATGGATTCGAGACGATGCCACTTATCTTTGGATGAGTCCCGATGGGTCTTCACGGCCAGATTTATCAGTCGACGACGTGCTTTCTGTATTTATTCGGGAGTTCGAAGGGGCCTATCAAGATGCCGATTTATTTCAGCTGACTCTGCATCCACACGTCATTGGATATCGCTCACGGATCTGGATCGTAGAAGAATTAATTCGACGCGCCAAAGCAAAGGGTGACGTTTGGTTCGCCACACATCATCAGGTCGCCGAGCGTGCGTCCTCATGTCTCTGAAAACTCTCAGACAGGAACGCCGGTAGAGTGCGGTGTTCTTGGGGCGGCGCAAGCCGTCCTGCGCCTCGACCGTTGCGGCGGTCACCAATGGATTTGGAATGACGCGGATCATCCGCTGTCCGGTATTCGCTTTCAGAGCGGGTACAGTGGGAGTTCTTATCTTGGAGGAGGACTACAATCTTGATTGACACGACCTTTGCCGGAAAAACGGTGCTGATTACCGGCGGGTGGCGCGCTTGGCCCGGCCAGTGCCAAACTGCTGGCGGCGGGTGGAGCGGATTTGGTGTTGGCTGACCTGTCGCAAGAGGCTCTGGACCAAACTCTGGCCGCCTGTCCTGGTGCCCGTTGAGTTGTCTGCGACGTGACCGATCCGGCGATGCTGGAAGGGCTGGTCGACCTCGCCCGCGAGAGCTTTGGCCGGCCGGTTGAGGGCTTGGTCGCGGCCGCTGGCATTACGGTGCGATGAAGCGGCTGATAGACGTGAAGGGTACGAAGCCATGTTCAGCTTCAACGTCGGGGCCATTTGGCGAATCTGCAAGCTGCATCCCGCAGATGCGCGAGCTTGGCCGCGGATCGGTGGTGCTCTTCAGCTCGACTGCTGGTCTGCAGGCCTCGAAGGACGTGCCGATCTATTCGGTGACCAAGGCGGCGGTTGTGATGATGACTCGCACGCTGGCGCTGAACCACGCGGCAGAAATATCCGCGCAAACTGTGTCTGCCCCGGAACCATCGCCAGCCGTTGGCCGAGGCCGGCGTCGCCTTCGCCCGGGGAGAAGCGGCACAGGTCGAGCGCCGGACGAAGATCATCGCTGCGCATCCGATGGGCCGAATGGGGTTGCCGTCCGAGGTGGCGACAGCTGTCGGCTATCTGCTGGACGATGCGGCGGGCTTCACCATCGGCGCCGCGCTTACGGTCGACGGAGGCAGCCTTGCCTAAGCTCCGGTCAGAAACACTGTCGTCGTCACCGGCGCGGCGCGCGGGATCGGTGCCGCAACAGCGGCGTGGCTTGGCTCGGAAGAGGCGTGGGTGTTGCTAGTGGATGTTCTGGATAAAGTGCACGACACAGCTGCGGGCCTTGGCCAGACGGCGCTCGTCTGCGATCTGGCCATGCCCGACGCCGCAGGGCGGGTTCTGGCCGCCTTGGATGCCGCAAGGATCGAGACGCTCGACGTCCTCGTGAACAATGCCGGCATTGGCGGTTCGAAGTCGCTCGCCGATACTGACGATGCCTTTTGTTCCCGCTGATCGATATCAACTTGCGTGCAGTCATCAGCCTGACCCGCGAGTTGCGGCCGCGGATGCGCCAGCCGGGCGGGCGGATCATTAATGTCAGCTCGATCCTCGGGCTTACGGGCTATCCCGGAACGGTAGGCTATTCGGTGGCCAAGGCCGGGATCGCGTATCTCACGCTCCAGCAGGCCGGCGAGCAGGGCCTGTAGGGTATAACCGTGAATGCGGTGGCGCCCGGCGTGGTCCCCACCGACATGACTCGAGCGCTGCACGTACGCAGCTACCAACGCCTGATGGTCGCGCCAATCCGCTCGAGCGCGTCTCCTCGCCGGAGGAGCAGGCGGCGGTGATCGCCTTCCTGCTTCGGACGACGCGTTCTACGTCTCGGGCGCAGTGATCCCCGTCGACGGCGGCTCCCGCCTGTCACAGTAGAGAAGAATAGCGCAATTTAAGCCTATACACAGGATGGCCCTGCAATTCCCGGATGCAGACCGACTCTGCCGGTAACCGGTTCCGGTGGTCGATCCTGTTAGCGGCGCCATTACCCGGCGCACATTTGATCGCGGTGGTGGGCAAGTTGAATTTACCCTTCGCGCGCTTCCCAGCGATCAATATGGCAGTGTCGTACTGCTCGGTCATTGTCGCAACGGTCGCGTTCAGCGTCGGCGCGAACCACAGCGCCTTGGCCACACCAGGTTGTAGCAGACGGATCGCCTCAGTGACCCGCCGAAGAAGCTGAGG
Organism: Mesorhizobium sp. M7A.F.Ca.US.008.03.1.1; assembly: GCF_003997495.1. Taxonomy (GTDB): domain Bacteria; phylum Pseudomonadota; class Alphaproteobacteria; order Rhizobiales; family Rhizobiaceae; genus Mesorhizobium. The sequence goes on from NZ_RZRU01000010.1 coordinate 107,015, forward strand.
CCGTCAATCCAGTCGGGCAGCTTTTGAGTCAGAGTTGGCAAAGGCTGCTCGAACTGAACGACTGTTGAGGAAAGCCTTTGCAGGCGCGGCGGGCGCGAGCACCGCGGGGAGCCGCAAAAAGGCACGCGGAGAGCTCTGCTGAGGCTGCAGTCAACTCAGCGTCCTTGGGAGCATATTGAAGTAGTATTTGCCCATCTCTCCCTGTTATGGCGATTTGAGAAGCAAAAAGCCCGTTCAGCGTTTAGCTTGGAGAATGTGCCCACTGCACTGCTCGCCCGCGAATCACCGATATTATGCAGATTTAGGAGCTCGACGCCGATCTCCTGCATTTGTTGGCGAGGATTGCTGGAAGAGTACCCATTCAATGCACTAAAATCCTGGAGTGGTCTGATCCTCATATTGTAAGTGTAGGCTGGCCTGATGCGGCTGGTTCCAAGTCTTCACAAAGGTTCCAACTACGCCTCCTCCCAAGGCGCATCGGCCCGGCAGCGAGTTCAATCTCCTGCCGGGCGTTGTAACTATTTGCGCACATTGGCCGATTCGGACCTTCAACGGGTTGGGCGGCTGCTGGCTGTCGGAGCAATGTAAAACTGGCTCATAGGCAAGAGTTAGATTGATGAGCAGTCTTGCGGACCAAGTCGCCGATCCAAATTCGCCAGGAGCATTTGCGCCCCTCAGAAATCCGAGCTTTCGTTCAATCTGGTTCGCCACGCAGGTCAGCTCGCTCGGCTGGTTGATGCAGACTGTTGCCATCAGCTGGCTGATGGCTACGATTTCGACTTCCGATCTGATGGTCGCGCTGGTTCAGGCTTCTTCAAACCTGCCAGCGTTCATCTTATCCGTCTTCGCCGGGGCCTTGGCTGATAATTTCAGCCGGCGCCGGGTCATGTTCGCCGGCCGGTGCCTTATGGTATTGGCATCTGCGATGCTGACGGCTTTTGTGGTGCTGGGCTTTGTCGATCCGTGGATGATCCTCGGCTTCAGCTTCTTGATCGCATGCGGCGGCGCTCTCCACGATCCAGCCTGGCAGGCCTCGGTTGGCGATATGGTGAACCGACGCGACGTTCCCGCCGCCGTCACGCTCCTCTCCGTTGGCTTCAACACTGTTCGGACCGTAGGCCCGGCGCTCGGTGGCATAGTAGTTGCCTCTTTTGGGCTGATGACGGCTTTCGCCGTAACCAGTCTTACCTATCTGGTCCCTTTGGTAACCATATGGCGCTGCAAGTGGATGGTTCGCTCATCACCTCTCCCACGTGAGTCGATGAGGACGGCGATCTATGACGGGCTACGCTTCACGGCGATGTCGTCGGAGATTAAGACGGCGATCACTCGCGGAACCCTCTTTGGTCTGGCGAGCATCGCCATTCTCGCGCTGCTGCCGCTGGTTGTCCGCGACCAGCTGGGAGGCGGACCGCTCGCCTATGGCACGCTCATGGCCGGATTCGGGACAGGCGCCGTCTTCGCCGGCATCTCGAACAGCGTGTTCAGACGGAGCTTGTCACAAGAGCGGCTGATGACGCTCGCATGCGTCGCCTGCGCGGCATGCTCCCTTTCGCTTGCGCTGACTTCTTCGATTGCAGTGGCGGCAATTGCACTCGCCATGGGTGGCGCGGGCTGGGTCACCGCCTGGTCCGGGGTCGGCGTGACCGTGCAACTGGCAAGCCCGCGCTGGGTCGTGGGGCGCACCATCTCGATTTACTATGCATTGATCGATGGCGGCATCGCAGCGGGCAGTTGGGTGTGGGGCACGGTGGCCCAGAACCATTCACTGACCTTGGCACTGGAGGGCTCCGCTGGAGCCCTTCTGCTGGTCGCCGCCACGGGCCTCCTGTTTCCCCTTCGCGAGCGCCGCGAATCCGATCCAGATGCTTTGGAGGACTTCGACGCACCGGCAGTCGCCCTCAATCTCAAGCCAAGAAGCGGTCCCATCGTGGTCAAAGTCGAGTACCTAGTGCCCGAGGAAAATCGCGAAGCATTCCTGGAACTCATGCGGGCGCGCCGGCATGTGCACAGTCGCGTCGGCGCTCGTCATTGGACTCTCCAGCGCAACCTTCAGGAGCCTATGCAATGGATAGAGACATTCCGCACGCCGACCTGGACCGACTACCTTCGCCTGAACCATCGTCTCACGGAAGCAGACAAGGAATTGGGTAAACAAGTGCTGAAATTGCATGCAGGACAGCTTCCGCCTAAAATCATGCTTTTTATCGAGCGACCAACAAGCTCGGCCCTAAAGTCCGATGAATCAGCACGTTATTTTCTCCGACACTGACTCTTCGAGGTTAACCCCTTGTATCTGCACGCAGAGGACTTTGTGCGATGGAAGCGACTGAGCCTCGAACCGGATGGCCATCCGGTTCGAAGCAAGGCGAAGTCGCCCGACACCCCTCCGGCCACAACCGTGGGTGAGCCTGGGATCTTCGCCTTCGTCACGTACGACCGAATAGTCGCTTGGCTCCAATCGCACGCACAAGGCAGGTTACCGTGAACAAGACTATCTGTGGAGTGGATGTTTCGAAAGACTGGCTCGATACCCATGTCGTGCCGAGCGGAGCGGCGGGCCGCTTTCGCAACGATGCGGCAGGCATAGCCGAGCTTGCTGCCTGGTGTTAGGTCAATGGTGTCGAGCTCGTCGTCATGGAGGCCAGTGGCGGCTACGAACGGCTTCCCTTCCTGCTGTCGTGGGAGTTGGGAGTAGCCTGCGGCATGGCCAATGCGAGGAGCGTACGCTGATTCGCCGAGGCGATGGGCTTCCTGGAGAAGACCGACAGGATCGACGCCGCCGTCATCGCCCGCTATAGCGAGGTCAAACGGCTGCAGCCGACGCTGCCGCCGAGCGCGGCCCAGCAGCGGCTCAAGGCGCTGGTCGCCCGGCTTTCCCAGGTAACCGCCGATCTCACCGTCCAGAAGCAGCGCAAGAGCGCTGCCACTGATGCCGATACCATTGCCTGCGTATTCCGATGAAGCCGGCCACCGATTCCGATTTGAAGCCGGCCAGTCATTCCGATTTCATTCCGGCCAGCATTCCGATTTGAAGGCGGCCATTTTTCGGTCTGATCCTGGGTCTCGTTGATGTTTGGGTTGGGTTTTGTTTCAGGTCAAGCTGACGGATAAGCCCGAAAGCGGCACCATGCAAGAATACAATAGGTCCACCGGTTCCATTCTCGCAATACAAAGTCGCGACGGCCCCAATCAATATGCAATGTTCGGTGATCATTGTTTCCTCAGCAAAAGCGAGCCAGATCGGTCTGCATTATGCATATGGGAAGCGAGGCTTCTGGTATTTACTTCATAAGCGTAGCAGCGTCTACAGGCCTTTTGCGCCAATTGCCCCCTAGCCGAACGCAGGAATTCGGCGTAGGCGCCCCAGTTCTTCAACCGCGAATTTGCAGGAAATTCCTAAACAAGCGCGGTGACCGTCTAGTGCATCAAGTTACGCGCGGAGCATCCTCCCCAATGCCTGCATCTGCGGCCTTCTAATCCGATCAATGTGGTCGCAAGCGGGGTGCGACCCGAAGCGCGCAATCACCATCTCCGCCTTTGGCGCTATGTACAGGTTCTGGCCGTAAAGGCCCCGACCTTCAATAGCATCAAGCTCGTCGTGTGATACCCACCATTGGCTTCGGTATGTATAGCCGAATGGGAGGTCCGGCTTGGCGGGGTGGTCGAGATCTTGAAGGTCGTAGACAACACTCGCGGGAACCAGTTGCTTGCCATTACACGAGCCTTCACATCGCATCAGCTCGCCGAAACGCGCCAAGTCGCGCAACGTCACATTGAGTCCGCTATGCGCCCTCGGCATACCGTTTGTCGGGTCGATCTCGACATAGGCGTCTTCTTCGCAGCCCAGTGGCAACCATAAGCGCTCCTCCAACAGTTGTGCGAACGACCGGCCCGTTGCGCGCGACATAACCCAAGCCATAACATTGGTATCGACGCCTTTGTAGACAAATTTGCCGTGCGCCCCTTCCTTTCGTATGGTACGCAGGTATTCGCATCTATATGACTTGTCTACACTTGTGTAATCTTCAGTAAAAGCAACGTTAGTTTGCATGTCCATGACTTGGCGGAGCGTTGCATCTTCCCACCCTGTACCTCGTAATTCCGGCACAAACTGCGATATTGTCTTCCTGTCGTCGAGAATGCCCTCATGCACCAACGCCGCGGCTAGGGTGCCCGCATACGATTTGGTGATTGACTGACACGAATGTTGTACGTGCGGCGCGAGTGCGCCGAAGTATCGTTCGTATATGATCCGCCCCCGATGCAGGACCAAAATGCCGTCGGTGTAGGTGTCGAATAGCGCCTCCTCGAACCGGTTGGTGCGGTCGTCCATGTCGACGAACGTGAGCCCATCGATTTCGGTAGACCTGTTGCTGCACTCAAGCTGCGACGGTCCGCCCCGCCCTCGCCACACTTGGACTGTGGGCCGCAGCTCACGCATATGCGATAGCGACCAGCGAAGCTGAGGAAAGGTCCAAACAGTTTCATTCTCGAATGTTACACGCTTGTCTGGCGGCGGCGGCGCACCGCGCATCCAGCCAAATTCGCGAGGATCCGATGCACGGCCGTCCAGGTATTGCTGTCCGTCGAATTCGAGTACGCTCTCCGACGCGTTACCGACGGTTTGCCGTTGTTTGAATTCTGTCATACATGGGATCCAATTTCATGCCTAGGCGCCCCCGGCGCCAGCTGGCTATCGAGAGTTGCGACCCAACCTCGGGAGTTCGGACTGGACTAAATCACAACATGTTATGATCATAGCAGCGGCAGGCGCGCATTCTATGCGAAATGTCCTCGACAACGCAGCAAATCAGCGTTGTATTGCGGCCGGCGCATACTTGCGGCCCCGCTCTCGCGTGGCAAGTAGGACCTAACTTGCCGAACGCTTCCAGCTACAAGAGGCATGAGCCATCATGCGCAGTATGCCGAGTACATCTCGATTAAACCGGGTCCGAACGGGTTGACAATTGTAACGCGTCTCCGCTGTCCGAGCTACGATGAGTCAAAAATTCTCTGGTCTATCAACGATGTTGACCCAGAGGGATACGTGCGAACTCGCAAGGCAAGAAATCGCGAAATGGCATGGGCGACTCTGCATGTTGGCGACGCGATAGTGGATAACGCCGTCGCCTTCGTAGGTGGGCTCGGCTTGAGTCGTCGCATGCGACGTCTCGAAGCAACCGCCCTGGTCAATAGCGACGTCGACCAGCTCCGAGCCCTTCTTCATGCCGGACATCATTTCGCGGGTGACGAGCTTTGGCGCGGCAGCACCGGCGATCAGCACGGCCCCGACCACGATGTCGGCAGAGAAGCATTCTTCCTCGAGCGCCCCGACGGTTGAGTAGCGGGTGCGCACACGGCCGGCGAAGAGGTCGTCGAGATTAGGGAGGTCGAGATTAGGGAGGTCGAGATTAGGGAGAGAGAGGGGCTTGGACCGCAGTTCCCACGTGACCAGAGTCAGCCCTGCAAGGTGTAATTCAACGCGCCAGTCCAGTTTAGATCCTTCCAAACAAGACGTCTTGTGGCGATGCAATCTGCAGCCTTCGGAGTCCAGCGAGTTGGCGAGTTCGCCGACCTCTCTGAGGCCAGGGTATCCGTGCTTTGTGAAATCGCCAGAGCGATCCGGCGAAAGCCAAGGGTAGTTCGCAGGAAACCTGCATCATCGAACTCGATTTCGCTGAATGCCAACAATGCAGAGCGATAAGGTGTCGTTCGTTAAATGACGGACCGGGATGGGTCCAATCAGCAGGGAGCAATGGCGCACCGCTAAGACACTCCTCTCGGTGGCGACGAAGGTAGCTTTCAAGAAAATAAGAACGAGAAAAAAGGGAACTATAGATGAACAATCATGTAACGACGGTCGTAGTTGCAGTCTCCATGGCGGTTGCGTCGATGTCTTTGTCAGCCAAGGCTTGCGCCGGCGAAGTCCTTGATCGTGTGCTCGCGGCACAGACATTGACGGTAGCGGTCGGGTCCGACTGGGGAGCCTTGTCTCACTTGAACGACCAACATGAACTCGACGGTGATGATGTAGAGGTCGCGAAGGGCATTGCGGACTACTTGGGCGTGAAGATCAAATTCGTGACCCCGGGCTGGGATATCATTCAGGCAGGCCAGTGGGGGGGGCGTTGGGACATGGCCATGGGTCAAATGACGCCGACCAACGATCGCGCCAAAAAATTCGCCTTCCCGGCCATGTACTTCTACGAAGGCGAAGTCGCTGTCGTTCACAAGGATAGCAAAGCGACGAAGCCTTCCGACCTGGAGGGCAAGATCGTCGGCGTCCGAGCGGGAACTCTTGGCGATTTGTATGCCAATCACAAGCTCACACCGGCATGGATCGGCGCTAAGCCAATACAATATCAATTTACAGCGGGCCAAGTGAAGGCTTATCCAAGTGCTAACTCTCTTACGCTTGACGACCTGCGCCTCGGCGATGGTGTTCGTCTCGATGGCGTCATTACTGAAGGAACGACGGCGGCTGCGGCAATCAAATCTGGCTATCCATTGAAGGTTATTGGCGATCCCTTATTCTACGCCCCGGGCGCTGTCACAATCGAGCGTGGCGATAAGGAGTTTATCGACAAGGTCGCTGCCGCGGTCAAGAAGATGAAGGATGACGGCACTCTTGCTAAACTCTCGGTCAAGTGGTTCGGGGGGGATTTCAGCGTCGATAAATAACATGACACAATCGTGGGCGTCCCCTTCCCGGGGGCGCCTCTTCTTAGGAAGAAAATGCTTATGCTTTACCACGATACAGTTGAATCTGAGGTGCTCGTCCACAAGCCATGGTTTATCGGCTGCATATTTGCAATTGTGCTCGCGGTTTTTCTTATCTTCAACGTAGCGGGCACCACGATGGGCGAACTCCTACGGCCCGTGATTGGCGATCACGCACAAGTGAAGTTTTACAGTCGCATTGCGATCGCTTTTGTAATTGCCGCAATGTTCTGCCTCAACCTCGTGCTGATTGGTTTTGTCCCGCTCAAAATCCAAATCGGGATCGTATGGTTTGAGTTGGTGCTACTGTTCCTTTCGCTCTTCGCGGCATTTGACTTAAGCATGCCATTTATTTGGGCAAACCTGCCATTTCTAATTACGCAGGGGGTAGTTACTACAGTTTACGTATCAGCGATGTCACTGCTATTTGCGTCGGCTATCGCAATAATCGGCGCGATTGCGAAACTGTCAAGCAACGGCATGGCTTACGCGATAGTCAGCTTCTACACTTCATGCTTCCGGGGTCTGCCGCTTCTCATGCAGGTTTATCTGATCTACATGGGCTTGCCCCAGGTAGGTTACGTTATTAATGCCGTGCCTGCAGGCGTGTTGGCGCTTTCGCTATGCAGTGGTGCCTACATGACGGAGATCTTCCGTTCGGGCATAGCCAGCATCGATCGCGGCCAGTGGGAGGCATCCCGGTCATTAGGTTTCGGCTTTGCGCTCACAATGCGCAGAATCATTCTGCCGCAAGCGCTTCCGGTTATCATTCCCCCGATGGGAAACACGTTCATCTCAATGCTCAAAGACAGCTCTCTCGTTTCGGTTCTTGGCGTTTGGGAGCTGACGTATCTAGCTCACTCACTCGGCCAGCCAACCTTCCATACTATGGAGATGCTAGTAACAGCGGCAATGATTTATTGGATTTTATCCGCCTGCCTGGAACTGGTCCAATCCCGGATCGAGGACCATTTTGCCAGAAGTAAGAAGCGATGATCGTGAATTCATTGGTCAAGCTAAAAAAGACGTCTAAGTTGGTTCGGCCATTTTCAAGGCACTTACAGATGCGCCAATGAACAAGAGAGATGCAATATTGAGCGACGAAGTCATCGAAGCTAAGAATGTATCCAAATGGTATGGTGCCTTCAGAGCACTAACTGACATCAACCTAACCGTCCGCAAGGGCGAACGTATCGTCATCTGTGGGCCCTCAGGCTCGGGAAAGTCGACGCTGATCCGTTGCGTCAATCGGCTCGAAGCGCACCAGGATGGCGAGATTACCGTCACTGGGATTAGGTTACATAACAAAATGCGCAACGTAGCTGAAGTTCGCAAAAGCGTCGGCATGGTTTTTCAGCACTTTAATCTTTTCCCGCACATGACCGTGCTGATGAACTGTATGGCGGCGCCGATGTGGATAAAGGGCGTTCCAGAGGGTGAGGCTAGAAAGATCGCGCTTAAATTCCTAGAGCGCGTGCGCATTCCCGAACAGGCGAACAAATATCCGGCTCAGCTCTCCGGGGGACAGCAGCAGCGCGTCGCAATTGCCCGGTCCCTCTGTATGGAGCCTGCAGTCATGCTCTTCGATGAGCCGACCTCCTCGCTCGATCCAGAGATGGTCGCTGAAGTGCTCGAGACTGTGACCGGACTCGCACGCGACGGCATGACCATGGTATGCGTCACCCACGAGATGGGCTTTGCGCGCGCCGTGGCCGATCGAGTAATCTTCATGGATCGAGGTGAGATCGTCGAAGAGGGTACACCGCACGACTTCTTCAGAAACCCGCAGCACGAAAGAACGAAATTGTTTCTCAGCCAGATCTTGTCGCATTGAGGGAGCCATCCTTCAACGAGGCCGTTCGACCGAGTTACTGTGTATCGAATGCGTTGCCTCAGGCCAGCGAGACAACATGTGCGGATATTGTATTCGTACGTATTGGCTGACATACATCAGAGCGTTCTCGGCAAGCGCCTCGTTCCCGGAAGCGCGAGAGTAGGATCCCGCTGAGCTTGTGCGCAGCCCACCGTGCCAGTTCGCGTCCAGGCGCGCTGAGGATTGGCTCGCCACACATGATCAGGTTGCAAGAGTGCGGCCTCAACCCTCTGCCCGCAACCGACCACAATCTGCAGACGTCGTCCTCTGGCAGATTCCCGACCATCTTTGGGTGAACCAAACGGATCAACACATGTTAAAGAACATAACCTTCGACCGCCACAGCTCCGACAAGCTTAAGAGTGAGGTCACGATCGACATTGATAAATGGGGGGTTCCTCATATCAAGGCTCAGAACTTGCACGACCTATTTTTCGCGCAGGGTTGGAATGCAGCTCGAGACCGCCTCTGGCAAATTGATATTGCGCGCAAACGAGGTCTCGGTCTCCTGTCACGAGACTTTGGCCCCGGATATTTGGAGCAGGATCGGGCGGCGCGTCTCTTTTTATTTCGCGGAGCCATGAGTGCAGAATGGCAGGCGTACGGCCCGGATTCCGAAGAGATATGCTCAGCGTTTGCCGAGGGGATCAATTCCTACGTAGACAGTTGCCATGACGGTTTGATTGCCTTGCCACCCGAGTTTGGCCTCCTCGGTCACACTCCCGACTATTGGAAACCCGAAGACGTCGTTCGCGTGCGAACGCACTCACTAACCCGAAATGCGATTTCGGAGCTTCTGCGCTGCAGGGTGATGGCATTGGCAGGTGTGGAACGAGGTACCCGCCTCGACAGGTTGAGACAAGAATTGTCACCTCCGATAGCGCCACGACCAGCGGAGGGCCTTGACCTCGCCTTTATGACAGATCGAGTACTGCAGGATTTTCGCTTGGCAATCTGTCCCGTCTCATTCTCGAGGGAAAGACTTGCAGCAAGTCTTCAGGAAGCTGACCGTTGGACCCGCGTAACACCGAGTGATGAGATCATGCAGACGGTGTTCCAAGAGGGCTCAAACAACTGGGCCATATCCGCAACAAAAACCACAACGGAGCGACCAATCCTTGCTCTAGACCCGCATCGCAAGCACGTCCTTCCGTCCATCAGGTATCTTGTACACCTGAGTATGCCCGGGCTCGATGTAATTGGCGCTGGAGAGCCTATGATCCCAGGAATCTCCATGGGTCACAACGGGACAGCCGCCTTTGGTCTGACTATTTTCGGCGCTGACCAAGAAGATATTTATGTTTACGAAACCAAGAGTGAGGGAAATAAATACTTATATAAAGGGGCCTGGGAGCAGGTGAAGACTATACACGAGAAAATTCCAGTTCGCGCCCACACCGACCAGGAGGTAAAGCTTCAGTTCACACGCCATGGACCCATTTTAAACCAAAATGCTGAAAAAGACCGCGCCTTCGCACTGAGAACCGTATGGATGGATCCCGGCATGGCACCTTACATGGCCAGCTTGGCCGTAATGCGCTCTAAGACATTTTCAGAATACACCTCCAGTCTAGCAAACTGGGGTTGTCCTTCAGTTAATCACATCTATGCGGACACGTCGAATGTAATTGCGTGGAAACCGTCAGGTGCGGCTCCGGTCCGAAGAAATTGGGACGGCCTGCTTCCGGTTCCAGGAGACGGTCGGTTCGAATGGGAAGGGTATTTGTCACCGGACGATGGGCCGTTCGAGATGAACCCCGCCAAAGGTTTTGTCGCCACTGCCAACGCAATGAATGTTCCGGAGGAATGGAGTAGATCGCATCCTGCTTTTGGCTACGAGTGGTCTGACAGCAGCAGACATGATACCCTTCATACAACTCTCTCACGATCAGAGAAGATCTCGTTGCGGGACTGCATGTCGCTGCAATGTTCGGTGTATTCGCCGATAGCAGTTCGTATTCTTGCGAAACTAGACACTCTTCTCGGTTCGGTTGCAAACATGCCTGCGTTGCACTTATTTTCTAACTGGGACCGGCATTTGGATGCGAGTTCGCCAGCCGCCGCGTTCTTTGAGATTTGGCTTAGCAAACACCTTGGCCCGACAGTAGCTCGCTTAGAAAGCGCTGACGATGAAGTGTTGGCACTGCTCGTGCCTTTACAGCCTTCGGCCATAGCCTCTTGGCTCGAACAGGCAGAGCCTAGTGAAAAGTTGAAGCATTCCATAATGGAATCCCTAACTTCTGCCTGGAGTGAATGCATATGTCGATTTGGCGACGATTCTGCCTCATGGGCATGGGGCAGTATACATAAGCTTGATTTGCGCCACCCTCTGCAGGCACTGACGTCTGAACAATGGTCGTTGGGCGCCATAGCCCTCGGCGGAAGTAGCTCAACGCTCAATTTTTCGAGTTACCGAAGCGGCCAATTCTCTGTTTCAGAAGGACCGTCAGTGCGGATAATCATGGACGTTGGGTCATGGGATGACAGTCTCTTTATTAACAATCCAGGTCAGTCGGGTGTTCCGATCTCAAGTCATTATCGTGACCTCAATCACGATTGGCAACGGGGCGAATACAAGCCCTTGTTATATTCAGAGGAGTCCATACGGAGGGAGCTCGAACATAGGGTCGTCCTGTCTCCCGCTGACTGTTGAGGATGCGACAGTATAGGCCGCTTACCATTGTAGCAGGAACATATCGGTCGAACTCACCTGGCGGCAAGGTGAGGATCGACACTTTAGCGCCCGCCGGCCGACTTTGATATTGACAGCGGAACGCCCGGCCGGAATCTGGATGCGCTTGTGGGGCAATGATCCCGCTGGTGTGCGGCGACCACCCCTGATCGTCACGAGCAGGGCCGTCGCGGCCTCCAATAATGTTGCAGGAGACTTAGAAGCGGGATGTCCCGCATTGGCAATTGCTCTGCCTTGGGGCCATAGGGAAGAGGGGTAAGGTGCTGGCCCGACCACCGGAGAGCGCGTCTGTTACTACAAGGCTCGATCGCGGCCGCATCACGGCCCTCGGCGGCTGCCGATAACGCGCGCTTCGGGCGCTACCAGTACGCATTGGCGATAATCGCATCTGCTGTAGGAGAGCACTTGATTCGAGACTGACAGTGCGACGGTCAACAGGGTTCGCTATCATTGTCGAGCCGAGTTCAAGAATGGACACATACCTCAGGGAGGACCTTTCAGGGGGCAGACCATTGTCTGTCTCCTCATCCGAGAAACAAGCTAACCTCGCAGAGAGTGGCATCAGGGCAACACGTCATTGTCCTTCGATGCGACTGAATATCGACGACTTCAACGCGGCTTGCCGCCTTCGCGTATAGCCGCAGGACCTTGAATGCCGGGAACCAGCCGAGAAATGTTGGCGGTGGGTGAGCGCCTTTCATTTTTCAAGTCCGCTACATTCTGTCTGTCATATACCCGAAGGCGGCGATGCTTGTTGCCCGCCCGATGTGGTTAGCAGTTGACGTGCCTTCTTATGTATCTTCATTCAGCCTGCGGTGGCACGCTGGCCGTTTCGTTGAATGGCGGGGGAAAAAAGGCGTTGATGACTCAGGCTTGCGTGGAGCACTCGTGGGGCGCTCGATTGACAATGTTATTCGTGGAGAATGCTTTCCTTTGTGGAGGAGGATGATTCTCTCGTCCAGTTCCTTGTCGGCCTCGGTAAGGCGATGATTCAGGCGAAGGTAGTCGGTCCAGGTCGGCGTACGGAATGTCTCCGTCCATAGCACAGGCTCCTGAAGGTTGCGCTGGAGAGTCCAGTGCCGAGCACCAACGCGACTCTGTACATGCCGGCACCCGCGCATGGCGAGGAATTCTTCTAGATTTTCCACGAGTATGAGGTACTCGACTTTGACCACGATGGGGCCGCTTCTCGGCTTGAGACTGAGGGCGACTGCCGGCGCGTCGAATTCCTCCAAAGGGTCGGGCTCGGCCTCGCGACCCTCGCGAAGGGGAAACAGGACGCCGCTCGCAATGGAAGAGGCAGTGCCAGAAAAAGGGAGCACGCCGCACAGGCGACGCATGCCAGCGTCATTAGTTGCTCTTCTGACAAGCTCCGTCTTAATAGGCTGTTGGCGACGCCAGCCATGACGGCGCCTGTGCCGAAGCCGGCGATGATGGTGCCATAGGCGAGCGGTCCTTCGCCCAGCTGATCGCGGACAACCAATGGCAGCAGTGCGAGTATGGCGATGCCCGACAGGCCAAAGAAGGTTCCGCGGGCGATCGCCGTCTTGATTTCCGATGACATCGCTGTGAAGCGCAGCCTGTCATAGATGGCCGTCCTCATTGACTCACGTGGGAGAAGTGAGGAGCGAACCTTCCATTTGCATCGCCATATGGTGACCAAAGGGATCATATAGGTGAGTGTAAACATAGCGAAAGCCGTCATAAGTCCGAACGACGCAATCATGATGCCGCGAGCGCCGGTCCCACGGTCCGTGCAGTGTTGAAGCCAATGGAGAGGAGGGTGACGGCAGCGGGAACTTCGCGTCGGTCCACAATATCGCCAACAGAAGCCTGCCAGGCGGTATCGTTGAGCGCGGCACCACTTGCGATCAAGAAGCTGAAGCCGAAGATCATCCACGGGGCGATAAAGCCCAGCACCACTGAAGCCGTAGCATCGCGGATGCTATTACCATTAGGCATCGGCCGGCGAACATGACTCTTCGACGGCTGAAGTTGTCGGCGAGAACCCCTAGCGAAAATGGACAAAATGAAAGCGGGCAGGTTAGACGAAGCCTGCTCGAGCGCAACCATCAGATCGGAGGTCGGAACCGTTGCCATTAGCCAGCTGATAGCAACGGTCTGCATCAGCCAGCCAAGGGAAGAGACTTGAGAGGCTAAACCAGATTGAGCGAAATGTCGTATTCCTGAGCGGCGCAAACGTCTTCGGCGAAACTACATCCGCATCTGCGCCCGCCGCTTTGCTCATTGCTCCGACCGATTCGGTTCCGCCAAGCTTAACCACTTCGCGCGACACGATCCTCTTACACGTCGGATGCGCCAAATGCAGTCTTTGTATTAGTGTCATCTGGTAGCGAGATGCGGAGGTGGCGGCGGAGAGCCGTCGCTGGTGTCGCAGCGGCCTTACATCAGTGCAAACATGCTGTTGCGTGGCGCCGGCACAGTTCCCCCGGCGTCGGCGGCTTCGCCGGCAAGAATGCGAAGGCGCGCCGACTCGCTGCCAAGCTCAAGGTCGTCAGCATGGTTCTTCTGGCCGAGGCTGACGAGCTTGCCGAGCAACTCGGCGCCTTTGTCGGCGATCCTCTGGCGAGAACAAAGCTGTCGGAGACCAGCGTTGCCTGCATTGAGCGGCCGATGAAGGCACTATGCGCATCTCGCTGCGAGATGCAGCCGATATAAAAACAGCATTTGACGCTAGCCGCCAGGAAAGGGGATTGTCACCCCGCATGAGCCGGCGAAGCTTTTGTTCAATTTCGAACATGGACGCGATCGCGCGTTTTGCGCAACCAAACCACGACACACTGATTGAGGTGAGATATGGCGACGACACGCTCCGCAATTCCTCTGACTGGTGTACCGTTTCCGATATCAGAGTATGAGCGCCGGCAAAACAATGTGCTGGATGCGGTTGCTACGGCAGGCTTGGACGCAATCGTAGTAACGGCGCACGGCCACTTGAAGTATCTCAGCGGCTACGATGGGAGCGGTGGATATTTCGCGCCTTTCCCTCTTATTCTGATGCCGGGTCGGGTCCCGATATTTGTTGTCCGAGAATATGACGAGCAGGCAGTACGTTCATATAGCTGCATCGAGGAAATTGAAACCTATACACATCAGCCTGATTTTGGCAGGGTCTGCGCCGATGTATTGCGTCGACTCGGACTGGACAATAAGCGAGTCGGTTTCGAGCTTGGCTGCTGGAATCTCGCGCCCGCCGACGTGCGCGCAGTCCAAGACCAGCTCCCGGATCTGAAGATTACTGACGTCACCCGACTGGTCTCGTCAGTGTCAGCAGTGAAAGGAGAACTTGAGTTGGCGTGTATGCGCGATGCTGTTCGACTCACTGACGTGGCAATTCGAACCTTTCAGCAATCGCTTCGTCCCGGCATTACGGAGATCGAAATGGCAGCGGCCCTAGCTGCGGCGGTAACAAACGACCCCAGCAACGCCGCTGGGGATATCGGGCTTGCGCCGGGTACCATTTTGTTTGGAGAGCGAGTGAAGTTGCCCCATGCGCCAGCGACCCATCATCCTCTCAGCAACAACGAACCTGCCTTTCTGGAGATAGGGGCTTCGAAACACGGGTATACAGTGGGAATGGTTCGATGCGCAGTCCTTGGCAAACATCCCGAAACCGAATCTTTGCACGGCTTGGCTGAAGAGGTCATTGCGGCCCTTGTCTCCTCGATTCGACCAGGTGCTACGCCGGCGGACGTTCACGCTGCTGGGGGCGAGGTGTTGAAGCGATCTGGACGCAAGGGCGTCTTCCGCCAACGAACAGGATACCAAACTGGCATCAATTGGACTGAGCGCGGCGACCTAAGCCTGGAGCCCGATGTAAATGAACCACTCCGAGCTGGCATGACCCTGCACATGCCAAACATTTTGTGCAGCGAAAGTGGCTACCTATTTGGTGCCGGCGCACACGTGCTCGTGACAGAGCGCGGCGCGGAACTCCTGAGCGAAATCCCGCCAACACTTTATCGGGCGTGATGCTAGGCGGCGTGGACAAATTTGAGCCAGTATCTGGCGGTGGCTAGGTAGACCATTCCGAGGAAGCTATTGGCCAATTGATCGTAGCGGGTGGCAATGGCCCGGTTGATTTTGAGGTGGCCGAACATGCGCTCGATTCGGTTCCGCTGCTTGTAGAGCGCCCGGTCATACTCGATCTTCACGCGGCGGTTTGATCGGCCGGGTATGACGGGTTTAATCTTCCGCTCGGCGAGATCGGCGCGAATGGTATCGGCATCGTAGCCCTTGTCCGCAAGGAAGGCGTCCGGTGCACGAGTCCCCCTTTTCCGCCCGCTGCCGAGACATGGGCGCGAACTGTGGTGCTGTCGATGCTGTAGTGGCCGCTGTCCGCCATGACCTCGGCGAGCATTACCGCCACGGTCTCCCAGACCCCGGCCTCGCTCCAGCGTCGGAACCGACGATAGATGGTGTTCCAACTGCCGTATTTGGGCGGGACATCCCGCCATGGAGCGCCGCAGCGGAGCCGCCAGAGAATGCCGTTGATGATCGAACGATTCTGCTTGGGAGGTCTACCTCGGCCGCGTTTGTCAGGGTCGATGGGCAGCAAGCCCTTGAGAACACGCCATTCTGCTTCGGTGAGATCGCCCCTGCTCAAACCTGCCTCCAAAAAGCAGCCTTGAATCAATCCTCTTGGGCTACGTCAATCGCATCGACGTCCGAAATTCCGTAAGGCGGATATACTATTCCGCCAAGGTGATGGACAGTTCGAGAGGGCTGTCGCTATCCGCGAAAAATCGGCTGCCATCCTCAAACTCGATCACCACCTCTCCATCGCGGTGGCGCATGACACGGCGAACAACCTTGCCAATCAGCATCGACGTAGCTCGTTCGCTCTCTTCTTCCAGTGTCATTCCCAATGCTAACAACCCGATCGCAGGAAAGCGACCCTGCTAACATCGAATTTGTCCACGCCGCCTAGGGTCTGCGGTTTGCGGATTGAGTGGCAAAGCGCATGCAGTCCTGGAAAGTAGGTCGTGGGAGGGGGAGGAGTGTCGCGATGGTGACAGCTCTTCCTACTCAGACCTTTGCCATTGGCCGTTGCCAGCAGAGCCAGAGTTTATGATTGCCAGCACTTCGCAGCTGGTCCTCTAAGGCCGAAGCTTATCCATTTGAGGGCAAACGGCTTGTTATCGGGTCGCAGTCGCCGGCGCCAACACCGAGGCCTGAACGCGGGGCTATCTCGGTTCTAGATGGTTACGATATCCAAACTGCATTTGACGAAAACACCGGTGGCATCGATCATTAATTACGCACCGGCGCCTGATCCAAATTACTCAAATGCGGGAACGTGCCTATGGTTGGCGTTGACAGGTTCAAGGAGATCGAGATCGAAGCGATGACTTGGCGCCGGTACCTGCACGAGAATCCGGAGCTTGACTATCGGGTGAATGACACAGCGGCATTTGTGGCGGAAAAGCTGGCTTCCTTCGGGATTAACCACATCGAGTGCAGGATAGCTGAAACCGGCGTGGTTGCGTTGATCCAAGGTCAACTCGGAGATGGGCCCACTATCGGGTTGCGGGCCGACATGGACGCTCTGCCTATACTCGAAGCTTCAGGCAAACCTTGGACGTCGAAAAGGTCCGGACAGATGCACGCGTGTGGTCACGACGGGCATACTGCAATGCTCCTTGGCGCCGCGAAATACCTCGCCGCGACCCGGAACTTCAAAGGGTCCGTTGCCCTGATCTTCCAACCTGCCGAGGAAGATGGCCGCGGCGGCCAAAGAATGGTCCAGGAGGGGATCATGGACCGTTTCGGGATATCTCAGGTCTTTGGCATGCACAATTGGCCAGGCATGGAGGTTGGTGCGTTCGGCATTTGCGAAGGTTCGATTTTTGCCGCGCTCGACGAGTTCGATATTGTGGTCAAAGGCAGAGGGGGTCACGCGGCCGCTCCCCATCTGACAATTGACCCCGTCGTTGTTGCAGCTCAGATCATTTTAGGCTTGCAGACACTAGTCTCACGCAACACGGACCCCACCGAGTCCCTGGTGATCTCCGTCACAAAGCTGAACGCCGGACAAGCTTACAACATCATTCCCGAACGCGCGGAGATTGCCGGAACAGTCAGGACACTGTCACCGATTTTGCGCGACTTCGCTGAAAAACAGATTGAGGCGTGCGCGGAAAATATTGCACGCGCTTCCGGGGCGAAGGTCGAGTTTCAGCATCGCCGCCTGGAGCCCCTCACTGTCAATCATCCCGATCAAACGCGTCGGGCAACAGAGGTGGCGCGTGCTCTGGTCGGCCATTCATCGGTGAACCCCAAAGTCAAACCTAGTTTGGGGTCAGAGGACTTCGCGTACATGCTAGAGGCGCGGCCGGGGGCATGTATACTGCTTGGAAATGGATCGACTGCTGCTCTCCATAATCCAACCTACGACTTTAACGATGAAGCACTGCCATACGGCATTGGATACTGGGTCAACTTGGCCGAGGCTGCTCTAGCACCATGACATTGTCCAAGCAAAACAACCTTGGCTAATCAAGGCTGAGATCACAAGAAGAGGGTAACGACATGAAATACGAAATAAATCGCCGACGATTGCTGCAGGCGACATCGACCGCCATGGCGGCTGGCGCTCTGTCTTCAATTGCGGGCCGCGTTGCGGCCCAAACACCCAACCAGATCAACGTAGTGCTAGGCGGCGGCGATTGGGGAAAGGCTAACATTGAGGCTTACGCTAAGCCATTTGAAGCTGAGACCGGTATCAAGGTCAACCCAATCACCGACGACATGGGTATGGGACAGGTCGAGTTGATGGTAAAATCGGGCAATGTCACGGTAGATGTCGGGGCGCTTACGCAAGGGTCCGGCTTGGTCGCAGCTAAGAAAGGAATTCTTGAAGAAATTGATTACTCCTTGTTCAGGAAAGAAGAGCTAGACGGAATTTATGAATTTGCCAAGCAACCGTTTGGCGTGGCAAATTTGATTTACTCATATAATATGGTATATAGCACAGACGTATTCCCAGCTGATAAACCCCGGCCGACAAACTGGGCTGAATTCTGGGATGCTGATAAGTTTCCCGGCGTTCGCACCTTGGTGTCCGGCCAGTTTGGTTCAGAAGGACCCTGGGAAGAGGCCCTGTTAGCGGACGGTGTATCTCCCGATAAGCTCTACCCGATGGATATCGACCGGGTGTTTGCCAGTTTGGACAAAATAAAGCCGCACATCCGTAAGTGGTGGAGCAGCGGATCAGAGATTCAACAGATGTTGCATGATAAGGTCGTTGACATCGCTCAATCGTATGACGGAAGAGCTCTACTGTTGATCGATCAGGGCGCCGCGACGGAGATCAATCGAAACCAGGCGAAGCTGCAGTGGGATTATTGGGTCATTCCAAAGGGTTCACCCAACGCGAAGGCTGCGCAGAAGTTTATCGAATTCGCCACTCGCGCGGAACGTCAGGCAGCATTTTGCCAATTGTTTCCTGAGGGACCAAGCAACGGCAATGCGTTCAAACTTCTTCCCGAGAAAGTTGCGCGCAAGCTCCCTACCCACCCAGATTACATCAAGAGCAGCGTTTCCATCAACGGCAAATGGTACAATGAGGTAGGCCCCAGCGGTGTTTCCAACACTGAGATGCTTATCCAGCGGTGGAATGAGTGGATCCTGCAGTAGGGTTGGTTGAAGTGCGAAAGTCCGGTCGGGGTAACTCCATACCGGGCTAAAGTCGAAACTGATGCTGAAAATGTGACGGGGAGCGGGGTAGCCCACTAGCCTCTCCGCTCACGGCATCGGGTACGACGGCAGAAGGTACGGCAAATGCCTGCTAATGCACGCCAGCGATGGTGGAGGAGCCACAGTGAACATGCACGCAATGAATACCGCCCCCCGTTCGGAAGTTGACGCTGCAGATGTGAACCAATCGGTGCCACAAATTCAGTTCAGCAGTGTTACCAAGATGTACGGGAGTGTTCCGGCGGTCAGGGATCTGTCGCTGACCGTGCGTCGCGGCGAGTTCTTGACGATTCTCGGCCCGAGCGGCTCGGGTAAGACCACTACCCTGATGCTCTTGGCCGGCTTTGAGGCCCCGAGTTCGGGTGATATTATGATCGCCGGCCATTCAGTGGCTTCGGTCCCGTCCTACCGGCGCGATCAAGGAATTGTGTTCCAGAGCTATGCGCTGTTCCCGCATCTCACAGTGGCTCGAAACCTGGAATTCCCTCTCGAAATGCGGGGCATGGCTCCCGATCAGAGGAAGGTTCGGGTAGCCCGTATGCTTGAGCGCGTGCATCTAGGGGAATTCGGCGGTCGCATGCCATCCCAATTGAGTGGCGGTCAGCAGCAGCGCGTGGCGCTAGCCCGCGCGCTGATTGCCGATCCACCCTTCCTATTACTTGATGAACCGCTTGGCGCACTCGACCGTAACCTGCGTGAGCAGATGCAGATCGAGATGAAGAGCTTGCACAAGGAGTTCGGTATCACGACGGTGTGCGTTACGCATGACCAGGAGGAGGCGCTTACTCTGTCAGACCGGATTGTTGTAATGCGCGCAGGACGTGTCGAGCAAATCGATACACCAGAGGCCCTCTATGATCGGCCATCATCGTGCTTTGTCGCTAAATTTCTGGGTGAGGCGAACATTCTCGAGGATGCCTTGTTGCTGGCCAGAGGGGGCAACGCGCCGCAAATCGGCACCGTTGCGATGATAAGGCCAGAGCGCATCAGTGTACTTCCGAAGACTGCGGAGTGGGCTCAAACGGACCAGCGGCAATATGTTGCCGGTGCGGTCGACGATATGATTTTTGCCGGCCCTCTGCGAAAATACCATGTTCGCGTTGGCAACAATGTTCTCATCGTCCGGGAACATGTCGCGGCAGACCAACCTGTTTTCCAGCCAGGCGAGGAGGTTTGCCTCACGTGGCTGCGGTCAGACATTCGCTTCGTTTCGCCATAAGCGATTGATAAGGGATATCCATGAAGCTTTTGCGCAGAATGGCCAAGGTGCCACTTGGGTTAACCGCGCCCGCGTTCGCGCTTTTGCTTGTGGTTTTCGGTGCCCCTATAACCTTGCTTTTCCTAAGCAGTGTCAATGCCCCCGATTTCTCGTTCCAATACTACGGAGCGTTTTTCGCCCAGCCAGCTAATGTGCGGGTGCTCTTTCAAACGATAGAAATAAGTCTGGTCGCAACTGCCATCTGCTTAATCGTAGGCTATCCAACCGCGTATCTGATCGTCACGGCATCCAAGACTCTGCGCATGACGCTCATCGCTCTCGTGATCATCCCCTATTTGACCAGTGGGCTGGCGCGTACCTACGCATGGATTGTTATTCTTGGGGATCGCGGGGTCATCAACAACATCTTGCTGGACGTCGGATTGATCGATCGACCTCTGCAACTCATCTATAACCGAACCGCGGTCTATATTGGCATGGTCCACATCATGCTGCCGATGATGATACTTCCCTTGGTTAGTGCGATGATGGGGATCGATCGGTCCTTGATGGCTGCTGCACGCAGTATGGGAGCGGGACCTTTCACCGCTTTCAGGCGTGTATTTCTCCCCCTTAGCATTCCAGGCGCACGGAGTGGCTCGCTCCTAGTTTTTGTGTTCTGCCTAGGATTCTATATCACGCCGGCGGCACTTGGGGGATTGCGCGATGCCATGCTTTCAACCTTCATTGCGGCCGAGGTGAATAGCTCGTTCGATATTCCGCGCATTGCCGCTGCGTCCTTCATCCTTCTCGGGTTTGCCATTGTGGTGCTTTCCATGGTCGGGCTTGACCTCTCCGGCAAACAAGAGCAAAGCCAAACTCGAGCTCCGAAGGGCTCGATGTCCCGACTACCCATTGTTCTTGTTATCAAACGAAACTTCAGCGAAATTCTGCGTCCCTATCGTGTCAAACGGTGGACGGGACGGCGCTACGTGCCTGGGGCGGAAAGGCGATGGCCTAAAGTCGTCGCGATCGTTTTTATCGTTTTGGTGATGGCCTTTCTTTTATTCCCAGGGATAATCGTTGTCATCATGTCGTTCAGTTCCGGGGCATTTTTGCAATTTCCGCCTTCGGGCCTGTCGCTTCAATGGTATCGCTCGTTTTTCGGCGATGCATCTTGGAGCGGAGCAGCTTGGACCAGCGTCGAGATTGGTGTCGAGGTAGCTGTTATTTCTACTCTATTGGGAACACTTGCTGCTTTCGGATTGAGCCGAATAAGCGCAAGACTTCGCGGCGTGCTGACAATGATCATAATCACGCCTATCACCTTTCCAGTTATCGTGGTCGGTATCGCGACTTATCTGGGTCTCATCCAGATTGGTCTAATCGGCACAAAGGGTGGTATCGCCCTCGCTCACAGTATCGGCGCTGTTGGAATTGTGGTGGTGATCGTTTCTGCGACGTTGGCCAACTTCGATCGGACGTTAGAGCAGGCGGCCAAGAGTATGCGTGCCGGACCACTGCAAACGTTTTTTCGCGTAACACTGCCGTTAATCAGGCCGGGAGTGATCGGCGGCGCCATGTTCGCATTCCTCCAGTCATTCGATGAAGCGGTCATAACGTCTTTGGTCGGCGGTCTGTCGGTGCGGACGTTGCCCTTGAAGATGCTGGAGAATATCCGCCACCAAATCGACCCGACGATTGCTGCAGTCGCTTCTCTTTTGATGCTTCTGCCTTTAATCTGGATGCTTGTCCTCTATGCCGTCTGGTGGCGTTCTCGACCGAGCATGCAGCGAACATTACAGGAAGCCGCTGCCTAACTGGCGTGGCAGATCCACTTCCTGATGATGCGTCCGACCTATTCCTACGGACTGGCGACAAGCATCTGTTCGGGGCTTCAACGGGCGGATAAAATGGCCACCTGGTCCAAAACGGAAACCAGTAAAGCTCTTGCAATTATCATCTGGCACATGCGGATCAAGGATTCGGACTATGTCTGGGATCGGCCGGCCTTGCTCGCCAGCAAGCTCAGACCTGCCGATCCTCTTGCTGCGCGCCAGGATGGAATTCGAGGTCAACGGCGCTGACCGGATCGCACAGATCCTTCGCCCGTCTGAACAACGAACAGCTAGCCAACGTCAACCGGCTGATCGCGCGATTTCTGAAATCGGCTACCCACCGCGACTTTGACCTTCCTCCTCCCTTAGTGCACCGGGATCAAGGTGACGAACCAAGGGACAGGTCAGCAGAGCGAGCCCTGGTCATCTGAAAACGCGATGGTGCCGTCTCGGACATTATATTGGCGAAGTGGTGACCGCGTGTGCATAGTTCCAGGCGAAAAAAATAGCCGTGTACAAGACCATATGCCCGGTCAAAGTCGCCAGATCACCCGCAATAGGTTAAGCAATGAACGAAGCACCACATCTTACGTTTGATCTCGATGCGCATGGCGTGAGCAGAGGACACCTCGTTGTGCCGGGAGGCGCCGACCATGAAGAGTTCTCGCTTCCGGTTTTTAGTCTTAATAAGGGCGATGGACCGCGCCTTCTTATCACCGGTGGGAATCATGGCAATGAAATGGAGGGGCCATTAGTCGCGCGGCGGCTTATCGAGTGGCTGCCACAAGCGCAAACCAGTGGTAGGATCATCGTGCTGCCAGTGCTTAATCCATTGGCAGTTCAAGCATGGAGCCGCAATACTCCGCTTGATGGTTTGAATCTGAACCGCGTGTTTCCGGGCCGTGCCGACGGGTCTGTTACGGAACGAATCGCGGATGCGGTTTCACGCGTATTGTTGCCAAATGCCGACATCGTTTTCGATCTGCACAGCTTCGGCCCAACGTGGGATTTTCCCCCGGCGGTCATCACGCATCCAATTGCTGATGCGGATCTCATGGCTAAGACGCTCGCAATGGCAGCGGCATTTAAGCTGCCCGTAACATTGCTCTGGCAACATGACGACACGGCTGGGATGTTCGACAGTTGGGCACATAGCCTAGGGAAGGTATTCGTTTGCGCGGAATTCGGCGGTGGTACGGTTAGCGCAGAAGCTCTAGCGATTTATGAAGCTGGAGTTCGCAACGCGCTCGTTATGCTTGGACTCGTCGAAGGAAAAGTCGAGGACGTGTCTTTCCGTAACAAAAGGTCCAGTCAGACCCTTGAGACGCTGATATCAGACGAGTTGAAATCGCCCGCGCAGGGTATCTTCGAACCTCGCTGCTCTGTGTTGGATGAAGTGAGGTCGGGAGATCTTATAGGTATCCTACACTCTATGGATTCTGTTTCCGCTCCGTCCATTGACATCCGAGCGCCTGGGCCATCAATCGTCCTAGCCATAGGATCGGGCGCGCATGTCGACCGCAATGAAGGGGTAGCCATCCTTGCGCGGCCGCTGCATAACTAGAGGTACAGATTAGCCGCGCCTTGGCCAGCTGTAGTAACTCCGGTATGAAGGCACTGGCCTCGACTGGAGCTTATAGGCCAGCTCCTCGGATCGATCAGCGGCTGATCCTGTCTTCCAAAATCATGCCAAAAAGATTGCTTGATCCTTGATCGCTTGGTTTATACTAACCATGGTTGAAAGTGGCGGTCCGAGATGGGAGCTGGCCGGACGGATTGATCGCCTAGCTTCTGTTATGGAAGCAGGGGCGACGATCCGGCGCACCGCGACCAAGAGGGGAGGCGGACGGTGCCGTCCCCGCTGACGCCCGTAAAACAACTTTATCGTATCTTAAAACGAGATGGGCACGTTCGGGGCTTTATATTGGCAAAACCGATTCCGAACGGGGCATAACTTAGGACAGAGCGCGCAAATCCGGCCGCAGCTCATAGCTTGGCCAAACTCGAGTATAATTCAGTGCAGATCAAAGACGTCATTCTCACGCCCGGCAACGGCGCCTTCTTTTATGACGATCAAGCTGCCATTAGGGCAGGGGTTGGCCAGGACGGTTTTGTTTACGTCGGCGAGCCATTGACGCCCGGCTTCCGTGATATCCGTGTTCCGGCAGCTTGCTTAAGCGTCGGGCTTGTCCTGGAAGACGATATGGTCGCCTGGGGCGATATGATGGGAGTGCAATACTCAGGGGCTGGCGGGCGTGACCCCCTGTTTGACGTCGGAGCCATCATGGATCTCACGTCACGTGTTGTTGTCCCGCGGCTCTTAAACATTGATGCGTCCAGCTTTTTGACAGCCTGCTCCAGTGTCTTCGATCTCCATACTGGGAAACGACTCCCACTATGCATCGAATATGGGGTCAGCCAAGCCCTTTTAAGCGCTGCTGCCCATGCTGCGCGTCGTACCATGGCGGAGGTGGTTTGTTCGGAATTTTGCCTATCCATGCCGCATCGTCGTGTCCCAATTTATTGCCAGAGCGGTGATGCGCGCGAAATCAATGTCGATAAAATGATCCTGAAGGGGGTGGATGTGATCCCGCATGGCCTCATCAACTCGCGTAGCAAATTCGGCGTTGGGGGAGAAACCTTTCTGGATTTCGTCAAATGGGTGGCGCACCGCGTCAAGCAAATCGGCCAACCAGACTATTCTCCGGTGCTGCATTTCGATGTGTACGGCTGGATCGGTATGGAGATCGGGCTCGACGTCCAGCGCATCGCCGACTTCATCAGTAAGGTTGCTGACGCGGTTCCGGAGTTCACGGTGAATATCGAATCGCCAGCCGACTTCGGGTCTACGCCGGCGCAGGTCGAAAATTACGGGCAGATCGTCGGCATTCTGAATGCGCGCGCGTCACGTGCGCGCATCGTTGTCGATGAACGCTGCAACACCTTAGAGGATGTGCGTCTGTTTGCGGAGGCTAAGGCGACCCATCTCGTGCAGATCAAGACGCCGGACGTGGGCTCGATCGCCGACAGCGCCCGTGCGGTGCTTCTGTGCAAAGAGAACAACGTGGACGCCTATGTGGGAGGCAGCTGCAGCGAGACGGATCTCTCCGCGCGAGCGACGGTTCACATTTCGGTGGCAACACAGGCGGACATGATGCTCGCGAAGCCTGGCATGGGCATCGACGAAGGTCTTTCCATTGTAGGCAACGAACAAAATCGGTTGCTCGCCATGCTTGATCGGCGTCGGGCACAAAACCTGAAAGCCGCGTAGGAAGCGCCCTGATGCTAAACAGTCTCAAGGACATCACGGTTGTGGCGGTCGAACAGGCCGTTGCAGCTCCCTACGCATCGTCTCGCCTTGCTGACGCAGGCGCCCGGGTGATCAAGGTCGAAAGGCCCGAAGGGGACTTTGCCCGAAACTACGACAAGCTGGTGCGGGGGCAGAGCGCGTACTTCGTCTGGCTCAACCGGGGTAAGGAGTCGGTCTGTCTAGACCTGAGGTTGGAGGCGGATCGCGCCGTCCTCGACACGCTCATTGCCAGTGCTGATGTCTTCATCCAGAATCTAAAGCCGGGCAGCATAGAAAAACTGGGGTTCGCGTCCGCTGATCTGCGTCGACGATATCCGCGGCTGATCACCTGCGACATTTCTGGTTTCGGGGAGTCAGGGCCGTATTCCCATTTGAAGGCCTACGATCTGATCGTCCAGGCCGAAACAGGTCTATGCGCTATCACCGGCAACCAACAGGGGCCTGCGCGTGTAGGGGTCTCGGTTTGCGATATCTCGGCGGGCATGACAGCGCACAGCGCCATTCTTCAGGCACTGTACCACCGCGAGGTCACCGGCGAAGGGACCAGCATCCAGGTGTCACTGTTTGATGCCGTCGCCGACTGGATGAACGTGCCGGTTTTGCAAAATGATTACAGCGGCTACCAGACGGTACGCGCAGGCGTGAAACACCCGTCGCTCGCGCCGTATGGTGCCTATCGCTGTGCCGACGGCAAAGAGGTCATCTTTTCGGTTCAGAATGACCGCGAATGGGTGAATTTCTGCGAGAAATTCCTGAAGCAGTCCGGGCTCACACGCGCACCTGGTTTTGCTGACAATATGGAGCGCCTCGCTCATCGTGCGCAACTTGATGAGATCATTGAACAGCGGTTTTTTGAACTATCCTGCCACGATGCGATGCAGGAGCTCGAGGCGGCCGGCCTGGCATATGGCCGACTGAACGAAGTGGTGGATGTTTCAAAGCATCCACACATTCGCAGGGTGCAGGTTGGAACACCCGATGGAGCCGTCGAGACGATAGCGCCGGCGGCGATTTTCAACTCGGAGCTCCCCTCGCTTCGCCCAGTCCCGGCTCTTGGCTCTCATACCGAGGCTGTCCGCGAGGAGGTGCGGGCGCTTTTGCGCGAAAGAGCCGCGTCAGCGTGAGCGCGCGTTTCAGTAAGGTGAGACTGCTCGCGGTTTACAAAATGCCTGTGTACCTCGGATCATTTCAGCGCACCGGCCGCCTAGAAAGCTCACTGGCAGCGCCCGCGCTAAAATCGGCCGCAAAGGCGTCTCCATGATCAAGGACACCTTTGCGGCCGTTGAAGGCGCGATGTCTGTACCGCGCTGGAGATCCCTGCTCTTCGTTCCTGTTCACGTTCCGCGCTTTGTAGAGACGGCCCATGAGCGGGGCGCAGATGGCGTCATTCTCGACCTGGAGGATTCCGTGCCCCAGGATCGGAAAGGAGAGTCACGGCAGCAGCTTCCTGAATGCGTGGCAGAGGTGGGCCGGAAAGGCGCATCTGTTTTGGTCCGCGTGAATCATGGTCTGCGCGCCTTGGCGGCCGATCTCGATGCAGCCGTGATGGCGGGTGTTGACGCACTGGTTCTTCCGAAGACGGATTCGGCAGAGTGGGTTATAGAGATCGCGAATGCGGTTTCGGAACTAGAACGTGAAAGAAATCTTCCGCAGGGAGGCATCCGGTTCCTTGCCCAGATTGAGACCCCGGGCGCCTTGCAAAGGCTTGCGGCCATTGCGTCGGCGCATCCAAGGATGGTCGCAATGGCGCTTGGCCCTGAAGACTTCAGCGCCGCTGTTGGCGGCGCCCCAGGATTCGACCTTCTTTTGACGCCGAACCTTTCTGTTCTGTTTGCCGCCCGCGCGGCCGGCTTGCTCCCGCTGGGCTTCATAGGAAGCATCGGCGAGTTCTCGGACACGCATAAACTTCGTGAGGCCGCGGTGCGGGCGCGGCGGCTTGGCTTTGCCGGAGCTTTGGCGATCCATCCGACACAGGTGGCCATATTCAATGAGGCTTTCTCGCCAAGCGCCCAGGAGCTCGAGTGGGCCCATAAAGTTGTCGCGGCGGCAAATGATGCCGCCACGCGTGGACTGTCCGCATTCTCGTTGAATGGCAAAATGATAGATCCGCCAGTGGTGCGGCGCGCCCACGAGATCCTGATTCTTGTGGGCAACAACTGACTGGCCTGTTATCAGCGGCTGAACAGGAGCGAATGGCACTACACCGCGCCGGGCAAGCCGATGCAAAATGGCTACGCGATTCCCTCAACGGCCGAATGCGAGACGAGCTGTTGAACGATGGCCTGTTCTTCGGCCTCGACCACGCCCGCAGTGCCACTGCCGAATGGAGGCAGGACCTAAATCCTGTTCATAACACTCATCTGTCTATGTCATTTGAGTGAATAGGTTTTGCTGATCTGGATGCGATCCCATGGGGTATTTTGGGTTTTGCCGCGCGCGATGAACGATGCGCTGAGCCGCCGGTTCGTCAAGCGTTGATCGGCTGAAGACCCATGGACCGTCCGGCAGAGGATGAACGCCTTCGATCGACGCGAGTCCACCGAAGGCGATGCAACGCGGCTCGCCATTGTCAAGCAGACCACGCCAGCAGGAATAGCGCGGAATGTTGTGCTTGGTTCCCGTGTAGCGGACCGTCAGCTCGCGGCCGCAGCGCCGGCAGCGGACAAGGTCGGCGAGCAGAGCGTCGCCATGCTTGGGCGCCCCGTGATGCCGGCTCGTGGGCACGTGGTCGCTCACCATCTTGCGGATCGCTTCCGCCTTTCCCAGCCGACGTAGCCTTCGTGTGCACCCGGAATCAGCGCCAGCATCTCGCGCCTTACGGCGGCTGCGCGAGCGAATGGCGGCATCTGCGCGGTCTGCGCGTCGTGCGGGTTGGAGAAGATCGAACTGATATGTCGTAGGCTGGCGCGGTATGGACCTCTCCCCGGTTCGCTTCGTGAGGACCCGATGCTGCGCCCGAATCCTCCAATTGCGATGGGGTGTGGGAATTGGCCGTCGGGTCCTGCAGCAGTGTCACCAAGACGCCAAGCGTTCTGGGATCGATATGTGGGGCAGGGCAATGCGCCACGCGGTGCAGACCGCGATCAAACATCCAGGCCGGAACTTCCAGCCACCGATCGGAGGCGTGGCGGGAGAGACTGCAGCGGAAAACCTCCCGGTCGGCGTTCTCGATCACCTCATGAACGTGAACACAACGCCCGGCCCAAGGATGCCACGGATAAAGAAACTTGCGTTCCTCGGTCCTGTGGGTGTTCTTTCCTGGTGTTGTTCAACACCGTGAGGCCGCATTCCTCGCTCGCTATTTGACCCCGGCGGTCTTCGCCGGAACCCTCGCCGCAACCGGCTCCGACGCTGCACTCAATGAAGGCTTCGCGCCTCCGCCCGTTGCTCAAACCGCGCCATAACAGAAACGGCCGAGGCTAATCGCCACTGGTTGAAAGTTCAGTGGCAGGTCAGAGGGTCTGGCTCGACGGCCTTAGCTTCAGGCTATCCGGCCAATCCCGGCGATCACCCAGCGACACGATGACTGACCAGTGCTCAGCGCCACCGCCGGAGCTGCAAAAAGAGTTGCGTATGATTGAGCGTTCGACCACGTTGCTGTCGATCTTGATATGGCCTCGTCCAGGATGCGCGAGAGGCGCTTCCCAGCGCGAGAGCGTGTAGGGGATCGCCGCTGTGAGCTTGGTCTTCTGACTGATTTGGCCGAGCTTCTCTAGCCGCCCTGGGTCCAGTGCCGTGATGGTTGAGCACTTTTTGCCTGCGTGCAGCAAGGCCTCGTTGGCCTCGGCTACGGATGTCATCCTCGATCTTTTAGAGTTCGCGGATCCTTCTTAGCGCCTCGATCGGGCGCGGCATGGCAGAAGGCGAGCGTGAAGCCGCTTTTCGTCGGCCAGCAAGCGATGGCCCGCTATAGCCGTCGACCTGCAAGTTCCGGTAGAGAGCCTGCGAGATGAGCGATCGCACGCTGGGCCTTTTCGGTCCGGCGCATAGACATAAGACGCCCGGCGGTCCGCTCCCTCCCTAATCAGTCATCGCGGGCATAAATCCAGAGTAGGCCTGTCTTCGTCTTGCCGACCCCGGAACGAGCACCGGCGCGGTCGTCGCACGTCGGCGAAGAGTTTTGGCGAGGACTTCGGTTTTGCTAAAGCAACCGTTCATGGACCAGACGTAGGTGCCAGTCCGGCGCGGCCGACTACCGGCGCTGCCAGCAGCCTGGGCAAGCGAACCAAATTGTAGCCCGCCAAGTTATGCCGCGCCCGCGGTGGCACATCCTCGCAGCTTGACCTTGGCCATGCCGTCTGAGGTCTTGACTGACCGAACCCTCCTCTGACCCCTTAGGGCAGTGCTGACTGAGATCATAGCCCGGATGGCGCTTCGTGCGGTCATCGATCGCTATACGCGAGGCTTGTTGCTTTCTGCTCAAATGGGCGTTGAAGGCAACGCGCGGCGTGATCTTGCTCTTTGCAGGTCCTTGACTGGCGCGTCCTAGGCTTCGCCAGCGCCAGTCGATGCGCCGTCGCGGCGTCTGCGGTCCAACATAGCGAGAGCGGCATCACGCTCGCCTGTGCCAGGCCTGGGTATGAAACTTTCCAGTCAAGCCGGATTGGCCAGCACCTGGGTGCATAACCAACCTGTTGTCGCGGCTTCATTAGCATGAGGTGCCCGGAAACGAAGATACGTATGGACCCCGCCCCGCTTTCCAATTGAGCCTAGGGGCTGCTGATTCCTTCTTCGCCAAGGGTCGTGAACGGCGTGATCGACCAATGGATTAGGTTGATGGGACGATGAGTGTCGCCTCGGTCGAGCAATGGTGGATGAAACTGCGATGACATGTCCGATAGGATCTCTGTAATCGCCCTGCCTGACGCCCTGCCTTCAGGTTTTCGACATAAAATTTCACCTCGGTCACACCTGATCTTAATGTCGCCAGCGATCTAATCCAGTGTGCCAGGAATGAGGTACCGTACGGCCGCACTGCGAGAATGCCTTCTTCGCAAATCCCAGTCCTCGCCGTGACTGCTAGGTGCAATACTGCAAGCCAGCTGAACCAATTGAGGATCTGTCCCCTCATCGAGGCGCGGATTGACTTGGATGACGACGGGTCCAGGCTTCGTCCACGGAGTTCAATGTTCGTTGGCCCAGCTGAGGCCGTGAGCTTGCAAGCAATTCTGTGACACGTTGACGATACGATCATGCTCGTCATTAGTCAGCAGGGTTGGTTGGACAATTCACCTCTCGGAAGAGGAAATGGGGTGGCCGGCCGAAGTCCGCCAGCGGCAATAGCAATGACCTCCTTTCCCATCTTGTTAGCGCCGCTGGTTGCAATGGCGCTTGGTACTGAAGACTTCAGTGCAGCTGTTGGCGGTGCCCCAGAACTCGACCTGCTTTTGACGCCGAACCTTTCCGTTCTGTTCCCCATGCGGCAGTCTCGGCTCGATAGGAAGCATCGGCGATTCTTAGACAATGATAACTTCGTGGGGCCGCAGGCGATCCATTTAAACATCGATGGGGCTTTTCACCAAGCGCACAAGAACTCGAGGGACCCGTCGTGTCCTCGCGGCGAAAAAGATGCGACGGCGCAAGGCAAAGGCGCGTTCACATTGGACGGGAAGATGGTCGATCTACCGGTTATTCGAAGGGTCCGAGAAATCATCTCCATGGATCAGGGCGCCGAGTTGGCCGGTTGAAGCCTCGGCGGGTTGGGTCCATTCTGGACACATAGGTTACGGTTTTGGTCAAACCACACTGAGATGACACGACAGTTAGGCGTCATGTCGCTCTGCAATTATTGCTGTCGCGCCATCACATTTCGAGATAGATTACATCATTGCAGTCCGCCCTCGGAAGAGTACCCGTGGAAATCAGGCAGTTAAGATACTTTGTTGGCGTGGTCGAAGCAGGCAGTTTCACGAAGGCCGCTGGCTTTCTGAATGTCGCCCAGAGTGCGCTGAGTCTGCATGTGCGCCAATTGGAGGAAGGCTTCGGCACTCAGCTGCTGATACGCGACAGGACCGGCGTGAGCGTGACGGCGTCAGGAGCCAAACTCCTGGAGCGGGCGCGGGCGATTCTCAAAGAAATTCGAATTACCGAGGTGGAATTGACCAACACAGCCGCTTCCCCCGCCGGGGAGGTGACTATTGGCATTCCGTCTGGAGCTGCTCGCGTCCTGAGCGGTCCGCTGCTTGAGACGGTAAGACACGAACTGCCCAAGGTGTCCCTCAAGATGGTCGAGGGTATGACGGGACCGCTAGAGGAATGGATGGCGGCTGGACGCTTCAATCTGGCGGTTCTGTACCGCACTGCGGACAGTGTGGGGCGAATGACTGTGCTAGCGCGCGAAGACCTTTGTCTGGTGGTTCCGTCCGGCGAGCCACCGTTTGAAGATGCGATATCTCTGGCCGACCTGCATGCATTCCCCCTGGCGGTTCCCATGCGCAACAACAATGTCAGGCGTTCGGTGGCTGATGTCGTCGCACAACACGGTTGCGCGATGGACGTCAAGTTTGAAGTGGACTCGCTCTCAACGATCATCAACATGGTCGTAGAGGGAAAAGCGCATTCTATTCTCGCCCCGTCTGCCGTTCAGAAAGAAGCCTCTCAAGGGCTGGTCCGGACGGTCAAGATAGTCGATCCGGTAATTACCCGCTCCGTGGTGCTTGCTGTAAATCCCAAAGATGAGCGTTCTGCGGCCGTTTCTGCGGTCCGCAAGCTCATTCCGAAGGTCGCCAGAGAATTGATTGAGAGCCGGGGCTGGGTAGCATCGGCTCCTGACGCGACCTGAGAACCATCGATCTGTAAACAACGGCATGACTTCCTTCCTGTCGGAACAGATCGATCTGGATTCCAGATGGATTTAGGCACTAATCGATATTTGACCCGCTGCGACCATCGCGATGAAACTGGCTCAAGCGAGCTCAGCGGCTTCGAAAATTGAAACGGCGCTCGCATGGCCAGAATCACAAGTGGAGCCCGCGATGTCCCACGCCAGGAGCTACGAGCTCTTCATTAATGGCAAATGGCGAGCCGGTGGTAGCCGAGCCACTTTGCCGGTGATCAACCCGGCGACGGAGAAGGTATTTGCCTCAGTGGCCTCGGCTACGGTTCCAGACTTGGATGAAGCTCTTGCTTCGGCAGAACGCAGCCGCAAGGCGTGGTCCTCACGCCCCGCCAAAGAGCGTGGCGAGATCCTCGTCTCTGCCGCCAGCAATCTGGCTGAGAAAGCTGGCGCCGCAGCCAGGGACCTGTCGTCCGAACAGGGAAAGACGATTGCCGAAGCAACAGGAGAGTACGCGCGCGCAGTCGAAACGCTGGAATGGAATGGCCGGCATGCCGATGAGTTGTCGACCCCGATTCCGTTGGGTCCGAACAGGATGATCGTCCCGGAGGCCCTCGGTGTCGTCGCTGCCTTTACGCCGTGGAACTATCCAGCCGTTCTCATCGCCCGCAAGCTCGCCCCCGCGCTGGCGGCAGGCTGCCCGGTGATCCTCAAAGGGGCCGAAGAGACGCCAAGCGTGGCTGTCCATGTCGTGGAATCTTTGCGTCAAGCAGGGATACCGGAAGGCGTGGTCAACCTGGTGTTCGGTGTTCCTGTGCATATATCACGGCATCTGCTCAGTTCGCCAATTGTCAAAGTCTTGACGTTCACGGGGTCGACCGCTGTTGGGAAACAGCTGGCCACACTGGCCGCGAATAATCTGCAGCGCTGCATCCTTGAGCTCGGTGGACATTCCCCGGTTATTGTGTGCGAAGATGCCGACCTGGCAACGGCGATACCGGCTATTTCGGAATACAAATTCGAGTGCGCGGGCCAGAGTTGTAATGCGCCCAGCAGGATTCTTGTCGCCCGATCCCGCTATGAGGAATTCCTGTTCCGGATGACGGAGGCGGTCCGAAAAATCAGGATCGGTCCACCGGATGACCCTGCAACGCAGATGGGTCCCATGGCAAACGCGCGGCGAATCGAGGCCATGCAACGCCTGACCAAAGATGCGGTAGAGGGCGGCGCCCAAATCGAGACCGGTGGCATCCCCCTTGACCGACCGGGGTTTTACTGGCCGCCAACCATCCTGACTGGCGTACCGAAGGAAGCGAGAGTGCTTCATGAAGAGCCGTTCGGACCAATTCTCACCGTGGCTCCTTTCGATACGATCGAAGAGGCGATCGATGAAGCCAACGCCACGGAGTACGGTCTGGCCGCCTACTTGTTTACTGGCGCGGCCGATACGCAACAGAGGCTTGTGGGCGGTCTTTCTGCGGGCGCTGTTAGTGTGAATTACCTGAAAGGGGTTTCCGCTGATGCCCCTTATGGAGGAGTCAAACAAAGCGGCTATGGATATGAAGGCGGCGAGCAGGGGGTGCGAAGCTTCCAGATTCTGAAAATGGTCAATGGCCTCGGTTCATTTGGATAAAATCCGGTGGGAAACAGAACACGGACCATGGCCGGTAGCGACATCACAAGGAGCGTCGCCGACGCCCTTCAGTACATCTCGTACTATCATCCTCCAGATTATATCCGGTCTCTTTCTCACGCATACACGCGAGAACAGAGCCCGTCGGCGAAGAATGCCATAGGTCAGATTCTGCTGAACTCCCGCATGGCGGCCTTTGGGCGGCGCCCGATTTGTCAGGACACCGGACTTGTGGTTGTCTTCGCAAAGGTCGGCATGGATGCCCGCATTAAGTCAACAGCCAGTTTCGCGGATCTTGTGAATGAGGGCGTACGTCAAGCCTATCTCGATCCGGACAATCCCCTTCGGGCATCGATCGTTGCGGATCCCCTCGCTAGACGGGTCAACACCCGCGACAACACACCGGCAGTTGTCCATGTCGACCTGGTGCAAGGTAACCAGATTGAGATCACCATCGCCGCGAAAGGCGGCGGGTCGGAGAACAAGGCACGTTTTACCACCCTCAATCCCACCGCCTCCGTTTCCGACTGGGTGGTCAATACCGTTTCGACCCTTGGCAGCGGGTGGTGTCCACCTGGACTGATCTCTGTCGGCATCGGTGGTAGCGCTGAAAAGGCGATGCTGCTGGCCAAGGAGGCCATGAACGAGCCCATAGATATGGCGGAACTGATCGCAAGGGGGGCGTCAAGCGCAGAAGAGGGGCTGCGGATTGAGCTTTATGAGCGGATCAACGCGCTTGGTATCGGCGCCCAAGGCCTTGGTGGTCTGACGACAGTCGTTGACGTCAAGGTTGCGACCTATCCTACTCATGCAGCGTCCAAGCCTGTGGCGCTCATCCCGCAATGCGCCGCCAACCGGCACCTGAAGTTTACTTTGGACGGCTCTGGACCCATCAGCCTCCAGCCGCCCGATTTGCGCGAATGGCCCGACATCGGAGCCGACGAATTGAACCCAGCCGGCGTCCGGCGGGTCAATTTAGATACGCTTACGAAGGAAGAGACGGCATCGTGGCGCTGCGGTGAAACGCTCCTGCTTTCTGGAAAGATGCTGACGGGCCGTGACGCTGCCCACAAACGAATGGTCGAACTGATTGATGCCGGCAAGCCGCTCCCAGTCGATCTGAGGGGCCGCGTGATCTACTACGTCGGTCCCGTCCGGGCAGTGAGGAATGAAGTCGTTGGACCCGCCGGTCCAACAACCTCCAGCCGCTTGGACGATTTTACGGACAAGGTGCTCGCCGAAACCGGCCTTTTCGCGATGGTGGGCAAAGCGGAGAGGGGACCGGCGGCCATCGCGTCGATTGTAAGACACAGAACGCCATACCTTGCTGCAGTGGGTGGCGCTGCGTACCTGATTTCAAAGTCGATTAAGGCGGCGCGGATTGTCGCCTTTGAAGACCTGGGCATGGAAGCCATCTATGAATTCGATGTGCAGGACATGCCCGTCGTCATGGCTGTCGATGTTGAGGGAAACTCCATTCACAATTCCGGGCCTCTTGAGTGGCGTAAGCGTATGGCAGCCGACAGCATCGCACGCAACATCGGTGTTTGAGTCTTTCCGGTTGGGCGATTTCGGCCAGACCCGAGCGCCAAATTATCGGGCAAGCCATAAGACGAGCGGCATTTGCGGTGCCCTGCGCCTCGGCGAGCCGGCCAAGCAAGGCCTTCAATTCACCCTAATAGTTGAATGTGCGAGTGAATACTGCATTGAGTATGCCGTCCATGCGATCGAGGGTCGAATGCAGTCGCGCGTCTATCAAGTACGGCAGCGAGATTCAAGAAAATCGGTTATCTATTTATCATGGTCTCCGCCGCCGCCGACTATTCTCTCCAGCTGCACCATTGCCCCGTTGGGCGTTGGGGCGATAGCCAAATTACTTCTGCAGCTTTTCTCAGCGGATCGCTCACCCTCAGCTGATTTTCGTACCCCATTCTGGCACATCTCGGGCCTGGAACGGATGCCTTCCACTGCTACATTCGCTCGTTTCAATTGATGATAGAATTGATCGGCACACAACGCGATGTCATCGCTGAGAGCATAGGTTATGAAGTCGAAACCCGATCCCGTGCAACTCGACAGTTGGGACCTGCGGATCCTCTCCGAAATTCAGGCAGACGGTCGGATTTCAAAAAGTGAGCTTGCAAAACGAGTTCATCTTTCGGCGTCCGCCTGTTCGGAGCGGCTCCGAGCACTCAAGGCCGCGGGGATTATTGAGGGATTTTATGCGCGGCTGAGTCCTGCCCTCATCGGCGGCATGATCTTTGTGATGGTGGAGGTCGTGCTGGATCGTCATCGTCTTGAGGACCAACGACACTTCGAAACTGCTATCCAAGACATTCCGGAAATCCTGGACTGCTGGGCAATTGGGGGGCGCGTGGATTATCTGATGCGGGTCGCATCTCGTTCTATGGCCGCCTATCAGGATTTCATGGAGGGACTGCTGCAGGCAGGCTTGGGGATTGATCAATACTATAGCCTTGTCGTCACGAAACCAGTGAAGTCCAATTCACCGATACCTTTGTCCGCCCTGAGGCAACGGTAACCCAAAAGCTAAGTTTCAACGGCGTTTGGCACGGATCCCGTAGATTCGTCGGCAAAAGGCACCCATTCCGACGAAACTCAAGGGACATTTGCGGTATACTAATTGCTGGAAAAAGGTGGCCGAGCGCTATCCGCCAGTTGATCGCGAGCAAGGACGATGCGCTTGAGCAATCTGGAACCGATCTATTCCAGGAGAGGATCGAAGCAGCCATCGGACGCACTTGCCCAGCACGGTTACGGCGAGAAGCCAAACCGGATCGTGCCTGGTTGAGGAGGCGTCCATATCTAAGATGCGAAGTGCCGAAAAATGCCTCTACCGCTACTTCAAGGGGGGAACTTTCGCCCTGGATTGGCGATCAGTGGCGATTGAGCTTAGTCGCGGTCAGCGCATCCGTGTAGGGGGCGAAATCTACAGCGAGGGTTTGGCAAGCCGACGGGTAGCGGGAGTGCAAGCTGGCCCGCTCGGCCTTGGCGACCAACCCGGCCCTCGACGCCTGCGGACATTCGGAGATCGCGTTTTTACGTCCTAAGTTCGTTGCTGTTCGAGATTAGGAGATCGTCTGTCCTGTTTGACATTGCTGGTCTCCGCAGCCTTCTAAGCGAGGAGCATGGCTGTGCCGGGATCGCGTAGGTGGGTGACAAGGCCGGTCACTCCTGCCACCCGACGTGGTCTTTGAGAAGGTGGAGGTTGCGCTACCGGCTGGAGAGCATGGTGCCAGTTTTCACAAGACAAGGGTCGCTTAATCGAATGGGCGTCAAGTTCATAGATTGCGAACAGATCATGGGGGGATTTGAATAGTGCTACTGACCGAGGCAGAGCTGAAAAGAGTTGCGAATGCCAGTCGAGGACATAGAGCCGCATCGATCGTTCTAAAGGAAGAGACGGCCGCAGCTACAGCCAGATCGTCATTCGACGTTTTTCTGTCACATTCTTTCAAGGACGCAGAGATCGTTCTCGGTGTGAAGCGAATTTTCGAGGAGCTTGGGTTCACTGCTTACGTAGATTGGGTCGAAGATTCACAACTGGACCGCACAAAAGTCTCCTCGGCCACCGCCGAGTTGCTGCGGACCCGTATGAGGCAGTCAAAGACGCTAATCTATGTGCATTCAAACAATTCTCCAGGATCCAGATGGATGCCTTGGGAGCTTGGCTTTTTCGATGGGTTTCGGACCGCGGTAGCGGTTCTGCCCGTGGCAAAAAATTCTTCGGAAACATTCTCCGGGCAAGAATTTTTGGGCCTATACCCTTACATTGATGGGACAGGACCTGCATTCCTGTTTATGAACAGAGGGACCGCGCCTCGCTCAAGAATAGGCTCTGTAAGCTCGACTGCTAACCTCACGTTTGCCAAATCCTGGCTTAAAGAATTTACCGCCACAAAATAGACTGGTGTGCTTCAAAAATGAAATATCCTGGACTCTATAATAGCGCCGACGTGGCATCCAACGAGCAGCAGGCGACGTTTCTGCGCCTGATCCGGGCAGAGTACGTTCTTCTTTTTTTAGCGTCGGTGCTCTCTTTGGACTTGTCGCCATCAAAAGCCTATTTCGGTGTCTATGCTGCGGTATTTCTTTGCTCAATGGGAGTCCTCATTTTCCGGTCGGTCACAAAGCCCGAGCAGGTCTGGTATCAGGCTCGAGCTCTGGCAGAGTCGGTGAAGACATTGACTTGGCGCTTCGCGATGCGAGCACAGCCGTTCGATGACGCGCGCGCCGCTGACGCCAGAGCTGATTTTCGAAAGCTCATGGAAGGTATCCTTGATAGCAATCGTCACCTTGGTAGCGCGTTGAGCGGCACCGATTCAGCATCCCCCCAAACAACCGACCAGATGATGTCGATAAGGGACTCCCCGCTAAAAGAAAGAAAAGACCTATATCTGCAGAGACGAATCTGCGACCAACGGAAGTGGTACGAGAAGAAGGCGCGCTCGAACAAGAGGTCCGCGAAAGTCTGGATGGGCCTTGGTATTTTTGCATACGCTCTGGGATTCTCGTTCATCGTAGTACGCATCGCTGACCCCGCGATGCCAGGCTGGCCGACCGAGCCGCTAATTGTCATCGCCGCCTCCCTTATTGGGTGGACCCAGATCAAGAAATTTAACGAATTGGCATCGGCTTACACGTTGACAGCTCACGAGATCGGCTTGACTGCCGACCTTATTACGGACGCCAACTCGGATGAGGCATTCTCCGCCGCGGTGAACGAAGCCGAACTGGCTTTCTCACGGGAGCACACCCAGTGGGTTGCTCGTCAAAACAACTAAGAGACAACAATGGCATACAGCGATCCGACCTATGTAATATTTGACGGCGATGAAGACGCTTGGGCATACCGCTTTATGAAAGGGTGGAACGCCAGCGAGAATGTGAGTTTTGAATTCGCGAACGCTCACGATCTGGACAATATGACGAGCCGAGCACAGGACGAAGATTATGTTAAACGCAATCTTCGCAACAGAATGAATGGATCGAGCCAGGTACTTGTCCTGATCGGTGAGAAGACGAAAAACCTTTTTCGCTTCGTGCGCTGGGAAATGGAATTGGCTCTTGATCTAGGTCTGCCGATAATCGCAGCAAACCTTAACGGCTCGCGGCAACAAGATGTGAGCTGTCCGCCTATCATCAGGGACAAATGTGTTGTGCACGTGCCGTTCAAGATGAAGGCCATCAAGCACGCGCTAGCCAATTGGC
Source organism: Mesorhizobium sp. M7A.F.Ca.US.008.03.1.1 (assembly GCF_003997495.1). Classification (GTDB taxonomy): domain Bacteria; phylum Pseudomonadota; class Alphaproteobacteria; order Rhizobiales; family Rhizobiaceae; genus Mesorhizobium. Next base: position 146,008 of record NZ_RZRU01000010.1, read on the forward strand.
CGAGCGAATTTCATCGGCTTTCAAACGCTCAGCGTGGCGATGGCGCCAGGAGCTATGGCGAAAGCACCTATCGCGATCTCGGCTTATAATCGCCACCTAAAAGCACTTAGCCGCCCAAACATCCTCGCCATCCGCTGGCGGCGACTAGCCTTAGCAACGTCCGCCAGCGTGTTCCGAGCTTGCCGAGCGATGATAAGAAGAGCACGACGTCCGATTTGCTGAGTTTGGCTGAAAGCTGCAGGTCATGTGCAACCTATTAGAGGAGCCCCGCTCGAAGCGTCGGATCGTCAGACAAGATCATGTCGCGCGAGGGCGCTGGTTTCGCGAGGAAAAGGAGCGGCTGTTCGATGTTTGAGGCTTGATCCAGCGTTTCGAGACTGCACGAGCGGCCAGCATTGATGGAGGCAGCTTTTCAGGCCGCGCAATTCTGTCGGCTCGCCCCCTCCTGCGAGCCGCAGCTCGGCTCGCCCTGCGCAGCAACCACGAATTTGCGATCGCAAGAAAGGCAACACGCTGACGATAGAACTTGGCGGCGCTGGTCGGCTGCGAATCAAGATGTCAATGGCAAGGAGCTCTCGCCGCGCGTCTTTGCCGGGCCGAACCTTCTGGCTATGCTCCTTCGAGAAGTCTGCCGAGCACCAGCCGCCGCACCGCCAAAGCTATCAATATGCGCGAGGGCACGACCTCAGCCTCTCAGCGCTGGCCAACCAGGTTGGAGCCTGTGCCGCGGCACGGAACCCGCTGCCTGCTGATCGAGGCGAATGTGCTTTGCCCCTGATCACCTCATTACCACCCTTGGGAAGGGCAAGACCGATCCGGACCGTCAGAATGTAAGGGATGACCGGCAGTTCGGCGGAACATGGCCGCCGGCGCTCTATCGTGCCTCGCGCGGCCGGCGGGAACAGCGTCCCGAGCGCTATTCATCCGTCAATATCGCCCGCTAATCGGGCACTATGCTGGGCGCATGCGCGTCGTAAGCTGTTCGTGTTTGCAGGACGCGCCCCCGACCCTCGGCTAAGGCGAAGGTGACGCCTTAGTTTTCACGGCAATTCGGGCCGATCCCGCGAATTTCACGGCGAATAACCTGCATTCCCGAGAAACTCAAGGGACGTTTCCGGTATGCTATTTGCTAAACAGGTGGCTGGCCGAGTGCCCTCCGCCAATTTATCGCGAGGAGAGGGACATGCGCTTGAGCAATCTGGGAACCGAGCAACTCCGGGAGAAGGATAGAAGCTTCGTCTTCCATCCTTCTACGCATCTGGCCAAGCACAGCCGAGGCGAAACGCCAAATAGGATTATGGCCGGTGCGGAAGGCGTCTATATCTGGGACACCGAAGGCCGAAGGAGCCTCGACGGTTTCGGAGGACTCTACTGCGTCAACATGGGATATGGATGCACGGAGATCGCCGAGGCCATTGCCAGGCAAGCACACGAATTGCCGTTCGCGCACGTCTATGCCAGCCAAGGTACGGAGCCGGTCGCCCTGTTGGCAGAGGCCGTGGTCGAGTATTTCGGTCAGAACATGCGAAGGGTCTATTTCGGCCTCTCCGGTTCCGATGCCAACGAAACCAACATCAAGCTGGTCTGGTACTATAATAACATTCTTGGCCGGCCCGAAAAGAAAAAGATCATCTCGCGAAATCGCGGCTATCACGGGTCTGGATTGGTCACGGGTAGCCTAACTGGCCTTCCCTTCTTTCACAATTTCTTCGACCTGCCTCTGGATTTGGTGCGCCATACAACCACGCCGCACTATTACCGCCAGGCGCGTGTCGAGGAGAGCGAGGAAGCGTTCTCCCGGCGCTGTGCCGATGAGCTTGAAGCCTTGATCCTGGCCGAAGGACCGGAAACGGTTGCAGCTTTTATCGGAGAGCCGGTACTTGGGACAGGAGGTATTGTGCCGCCCCCCAAAGGGTACTGGACGTCCATTCAAGCGGTGCTCGACAAATACGATATCCTTCTAATCGCGGATGAAGTGGTCTGTGGCTTCGCGCGAACCGGCGAGAAGTTCGGTTCCCACCTGTATAACATGCGTCCGGATTTCGTGACCATCGCAAAGGGTTTGAGTTCCGCCTACCTCCCCATCTCCGGGTCAATCATTGGCGACCGTGTCTGGTCGGTTTTGGAACAAGGAACTGAGAAGCACGGCGCACTCGGCCACGGCTGGACATATTCGGGGCACACGCTTTGTGCCGCAGCCGCGCTCGCCAATATTCGACTGCTTAAAGAAAAAAATATTCTGGAGCATGTCCGCGATGTTGGACCGTATTGGCAAGACCGGATGAAGGCCGAGCTGGCGGGACATCCCATCGTTGGTGAAGTTCGCGGAGTGGGTATCCTGTCGGCCGTAGAGATGATGCGGGACCCAAAACAAAGGATACCATTCGAACCCGACCTTCAGGTCGGGGTGCGCACTGCAGCTGCTCTGTTTGAGAATGGTGTCATCGGACGGGCCATGCCGCATGGCGACATCCTCGGTTATGCCCCCCCCCTGATCATTACCCGAAAAGAGATCGACATCATTGTCGACGCGACGGTAAAGTCGGTCGATACCACCTATCGCGCGCTGAAGGCCGAGGGTGCCGTATGATTTTGCGATCGCGAAGGAGCGAGTCCGGAGGCAGGCATGTCCCTGCGCGCTACTGCGCCGAGCAGACCCAAAACTGTTGAATTCCAGATATCTGATCTTGAGCATGCTCCGGGCTATTTCAGTCACGATTTGTAACCGAATCAGTTCTGCCGCCGCTGTCCTGTTGCCCAACGACCAGGACCTCTGTGCGGCGCGCCCTGCGGGTGTACCTCCCCGCCGGCAGGGCGCCCTTTTTGACCCACGTAATCAGTATCATTATGGCCCGTGCGGGATCGAGGGTCTGGTAAAGGTCATCTGCACGTTCCGATGCAGATTGAGCTTAGACGTGCCCTTTACATCATTGCAGCGGGCCATAATCATTGCGGTGAATTTTATCACGTCAGGTATATAGAAGGACGATACTCACACGCCACCCCGTTCACAAGGAAAGGCATTTTAATATTGTTGAGACGATTTGCCTATCAAAGAAAAGAAAGCATCGCAACACTTCTTTGCGGATCACGGCGCCCCGGGTGGGGGATGAGCGGCTATCCGAATTGTTATGCTAATGCCGACCCAAATTCCTGCAAAAGCTGGGGTCAATGATGGCTTTTGGTCAGCGCAGGATGATTTCTCCTGATTTGGTCGGTGCAGGGGCGGTCATGATTTAATGCATGGAGATTCTCTGATTGAGCTGTTGAGATCATGAGGCGTCTGCCAGACGCCCATCGGGTGAGCCCAGCATGATTGGGATGACCGACGAAGATCGAAAGTGTGGCAGCATTCTGGAGCCCGGTCAGCCCAGCGACGCCCGCGAATTCAATCACGTTTGTCGGGACATACACGACGCAGCCGGAAGGCGTGCAGAAAGAGGAAGAATCGAGCGCGACGATGACGAGGCACATGCCACTTGTTTTCGAGACATTCCTTGAAAGACTGTCACAGAGTATCGATGAGGCAGATTTCCGGGATGCCATGGCTGAGGCGGCCGGACGACTTGACCTAATCTTCTTTGCCTACCTCTCCTTGCCAGCACGGCCTTCCGGCAAACCGAGGTTAATTTCAAACTATCCACCCCGCTGGACCAGACAGTATCTGGAAAATCAGTATGAGAAACTCGATCCTGTGGTCTTGCGTGCTCGAAATGGCGGCTGCCCGTTTCACTGGGGATCGAATTTGGGAGGCGATAAAATGTCGCCGGCTCAACAGCAGCTATTCGATGAGGCGGCTCAATTCAGCATCTGCTGCGGTTTGACGATCCCAATTGTCGATCTCCGCGGCCGCATCGCTGCGGTTACTTTTGCCGCCGATGAGCCTCGTCCAGTATTTCTTCGGGTCGCTGAGCGGTACGAACAAGCTCTTCAACTGATGGCGGCCTGCTTTCATCGTTGCGTTCGCCGCAAATTGCCGAGCGATCGAACAGTGGATGGGGTTTCGCTGACATCCCGCGAATATGAGTGCCTGAGGTGGGCAGCGCGGGGTAATTCAGCCTGGGTGACCGGCCGCATCTTGGGTATCAAGCCACGCACGATCGCTTTTCATTTGGACAATGCCAAGAAGAAGCTAGGCGTGCGAACCCAAAATCAGGCTATAGCCCTTTTGGGGTCCGAAGGGTCCTCAATTGTCTGAGAAGCTTTTTGATCCCCTTGTGCTCGGGCCATTCGATCGCGCGCTTTGTATCGAGCGTTGACTGGATGCCGAGATCTTCTGTTCCGCCGGCTCGGGCGATGCAGCCGTATTCTTCCAGTCCGCGCCGGTGATCATAGTCTATGGGTGCTCGAGCGGGTGTGTCGTCGCTGACGAGCTAGTTGTGGAGCCTCAACAGGTTGTCCTCGGTTAGAGCGAGGCGACTGATAGGTGTTTTGGACTTTAGGCTCCCGTGGGGACGGTGCCAATTGTATCTGTGCAGCCAGACCGGCAACTCTGCGGCGCGGTGATCTGAAGTCGGATAAGCGATGGCATAAGCCCATTCGCGCAGTGCTGTCTGGATGAAGCGCTCGGCCTTGCCATTGGTCTTGGGTGTATAGGGTCTTGTCCTGACGTGCTTGAGGCCGAGATCGCGGCAGGCCTTGGCGAAGGCCTTTGATCTGTAGCAGGAGCCGTTGTCGGTCATGACGCGGGCTATCGTGACGCCGAGGCTGGCGTAGTAGGCCACCGCCGCCTTGAGGAAGGCGATGGCGCTTTCTTTTTTCTCGTCGGGCAGGATCTGCGAGAAGGCGATGCGGGAGGCGTCGTCGATGCAGACATGGACGAACTCCCAACTGCTGCCGCGCGAGCTGGCATTGCCGGTGCGCTTGCCGGTAATGCGATGACCGATGCGCTCGAAACGACCGAGCTTCTTGATATCGATATGGATCATCTCGCCAGGATGCTCGCGCTCGTAGCGTCGGATCGGCTCGGCCGGTTCGATATCCCGCAACCGCGACAGTCCGGCACGCTTGAGAACCCGGCTAACGGTGGCGGGCGAGACGCCGACCTCATGGGCGATGTGCTTGCCGGTCCAACGTTGCCGCCGCAGCGCCATGATGCGCTCGGCGATCAACGCAGCGGTGGCCTGCGGCATATTGGCGGGCCGCGAGGAACGGTCGATCATGCCGGCCCGCCCTTCGGACTTGTAGCGCTCGACCCAGCGCGCCACGATCTTGGCCGACACGCCGTAGACACGCGCCGCATGGGCTTTGGAGAAAGCGCCTTCTATCACCGACAGCGCCATCTCCTCTCGACGCAGCGGTGTGAGACGGGCATTCTTATGGATGTTCATTCGGACCCTCCGGTGAGTGCTGAAGCTTGGTAACTCCAGTCTCCCCGGTCCGGTCCGAATGGACAACCTCCCGAAAGCTCACAGCTAGTCGTGCGGTTATATAGTTTCCGAGGATGGCCCGCTTGCATACCTGCCTGCCGGTAATCTCTAACCCTTGACTTAGGGCGATGGCTATCGGTTATGCGGCTTGAAAGCGAAGAGGTGGACCCTTCGTCGAGCGCCGGTACGATATGGAGTGCTGCTCCGGGCTAATACCCATCCAGACAGAGCGGAACCTTCTATCACGTCAGACGCTCGGACAGTTGCCAAACCCCGATTTCCTGGGAACTGAATTGTGCTCGCCACCGGGTCCATTTTGCCGGCGCGTCTGTGGTGCAGGCCCCGATCAGCCTGACCAATGGCACAGGAACGCTTCTATGACCGAGCACTGCGAATTTGTCAGCTGGCGAACAATTCCTTGTAGCCGCTCGTCACCATCCAGTTCGCACGGTCGAGATGACTACGAAGCGCCTTCCTGGCGCGCTCCGGTTCAAGTGCCGGATCAATGCCGAGGATCAGTTGGGCCATTTCCTCTTCGGGCGCCTCATCGGCTGAGGCGTCCAGGAGCCTCATATAGATGGTAAAGTGCGCCCTGTCGTAGGCGGTAAGACGGTCAGACCAAGGGACTTCGTCGAGCAGTGTTGAGCTTTGAGTCCTATCTGTTCCCGTTGATTGATTCATGTCTGCCGCGAACCTCGCATGTTGATCGCTGGATCCAAGGCAGAATATCCCAAAATGGGATAATCCGAAACGGGGATTAGTCGCTGAGCCGGTCTCTACCTGCCGGTTCACCTAAATGCCCAAATCTCTTCGATCTCCCCGCCACCAGCGGTTTCTGGCCCAGTTGATCTCACTGCGCAATGTCAAAGGGCTGACGCAGGCGCAGGTGGCTGAGAAGCTTGGTCGTCCGCAATCTTTCGTGGCGAAATATGAGGGTGGCGAACGGCGTCTCGATGTCATTGAGTTTCTCGACGTAACTGCGGCCCTCGATGCTGATCCGTGTGAGATTCTGTTGAGCCTGCGCACGTAGTGGGCGCCCGCGCCCATCACCGCGCGTGCCGTGTGCCGGTGGGTCGAGCCCCGATTTTCTTGGCTCTGGCGTCTCGACCATTCCGCTGCGCCTCCTAGCGCGTCGTTAGACTCTCGCAATTCGCTCTGTTTTGTGCCTTTCTCAGCAGGTGGCGCCGCATCCTTCTAGGCCCGCCGCGGCGTCCCGCAACCCTTAGCCAGCTGTGAGCTTTCAGTAGGTTGTCCATCCGGCCCTTCGGATGCGGTGCGGCTCAGACGGCGGACCCGTTCCTGTCATGATTCGCCGCCGCACCCATTCCTGGGAAGCAGCCATTGGCGAGCGGAGGACAAAATGATGAGACAGCGAAGCGCTGGGCCATCCGCGCTGTGGTGATACGTCGATGCATGGCGGTTGCGCGACTTCGTTGCTTGAAGCGAAGCGACCGCACCGCCCATTTCGTCAACTGGCGAACAAATCCTTGTAGCCGCTCGTCACCACCCAGTTTGCACGGTCGAGATGACTGCGAAGAACGTTGCGTGCGCGCTCAGGTTCGCGTGCCGGATCAATGCCGAGGATCACTTTGGCCATTTCCTCTTCAGTGGCGTTGTCGGCCGAGGCGTCCAGGAGCCTCATATAGGTTGTAAAGTGGTCCTTGTCGTAGGCTGTAATGCGGTCCGACCAGGGGACCTCGTCGGCGAACGGCGTGTTCGATCTGGGCTGCAACATCGCTAATTCTATCTCCGGCCAATGGACCCGCGAAGCCCTGTGCCTGCTAAATGTGGATTACATATTATAGTTGATAAACTCAAGCCGCCTGATCCGCTGGCTTGCGTGCATGGATATGCGCAAGTTGGTCGGACGGAATGTGCAGAGGATCAGGCAAAGGAAGCGCCTGACGCAGGAGCAGCTTGCGGAGATTTCCGGGTTCAGTCAGCAGTACATCAGCGGCTTGGAGAAAGGCCGAAGAAATCCGACAATTATCACGATCTATGAACTGGCATTGGCCCTCGGCGTCAGCCACATGGATCTGGTTCGGCCCGACAAACAGGCATGATACACCCGCCCTCCAAGTAGCTGGCCGCCTGATGGCGCGCGCCGGGTGCTCGTGAACCCAGGCTTTTCTTAGGGTCCCCCGGCAGCCCCTGCCATTTGGCTCGCCCTGGCCCGGCGCACCCTATTGGACAGTCGGCCGCTGCGGTTTTTGTCAGCCTTTCCTGGGGCGGTCGGCATTGCCTTTTAGGCCCGCCGCGGCCTCCCGCAACCTTCGCTCTCGCTTCAGGTCCTTCTCTTGGTTACGATCCTTCGGATGCGGTTCGCCTCTTTCAGCGGGCCTAATCGCTTTCTGCCGCCCACCCCACGGGGACAGCCACGCGAGACTAGTATGGAGCGTTGCGGTTAGCGCACGAACAGCAAAGGAACTGAAAAAACAGGCAACTGTCGAAGCATGGCTGAACCAGCCATCGTGTCGGCATCTTGGAGCCGCGTGTTCGCCTTGAGGCCCTGCCGGTAGGATCCCTGCAGTTGAAGTCATTGTCGGCATTCTGACAACAATGGACATGAACCGCCGAACTATCAAGGCGACCAGGTTGTTGTCTAGCAATGGTTTTCCGAATCGGCACGGCACTTGCGTTACCAAAAACAAGTACGCCGCGGCACGGATCGCCCAAGAGGCTGAACGACCTGATCTGTTTGACCCTCGCAGCAGGGGTGGATGGCTAACACAAAGGAAACTTTGAAGGTGGACGTTTTCGAAAGTTCTCCAATACCTGTCAGGAAAACACGGACGCCATCTTTCTCGGTGGATCTAGCCTTGCTGGGAGTCGCATTCGTTTGGGGGGCGAGCTATCCGGTCGGGAAAGGCGCACTGTTCTACGCGCCGGTTTCGATACTTGTTCTTTATCGCTTCCTGATTACTACGATCATTACGGCAGTGGCTGCAAGACATGAGATCGCATTGGTCTCCTGGGGCGATTTCATCCGCGGCTTCGCATTGGGAACAATACTTTTTTGCATCTTTATTGCTGAAACTTACGGCGTTGCATCGACAAGCGCAATGAACACGGCCTTGATCATATCGCTTTGTGTGATTTTCACGCCGAGCATCGACTATGGGCTATCACGGCGACTTCCACCTACGGGCATTTTGGCAAGTGCTGCCATAGCGTGCATCGGTGTCGGCATTCTCACTGGCGGGATCAGCAGGTTCAGCCCGGGTGACGCGCTTGTCTTGGGGGCCGCGATTCTGCGAGCGGTTATGGTCGTTTCCACCAAACGCCTTCTGGCCGGCCGGCAGATTTCATCTGCAGCCCTGACGGCCATCCAAGGATCGACGGTGGCAACACTTACTTTCGTTTTGGCCGTCGCTCAGTTCGGAATTTCAGGCCTTGTTGTGAGGGCCACCCTTCAGTTTTGGGGCGCTGTTGCCTTCCTTGCACTCTTCTGCACCCTCGCTGCATTCTACATTCAAAATGCCGCAGTGAGAAAATCCACACCGACACGGGTTGGCTTCTTGATGGGAACAGAACCTTTTTTTGGTTTCGTTCTAGCGCACCTTCTTCTGAATGAGCCTTTGACAGTACCGAGCTTGATAGGCGCAGGCCTCGTCCTCGCTGCGACGTTTGCTGGCATCTGGTTTGAGAGCAGGACATCCAAATGAACCCCATCTTGGCTTCCACCAAACCCGCCATCGGCGGCATTTCGAGTTTTGAAGATCTGGAGGCTTTTCCGGACCGAACCGCACCAGTTGCAACCATGTTCAGCGGCGGTCTCGACAGCACCTATCTTCTCTACAAGCTGCAAAGCCTTGGCTTTGCGAACATTGAAGCTGTCGCAGCGGATGTCGGAACGCGCATCGATCAGCCTTTGTTGGAACGGACGGCAGCCATGTTCGGCGCGCGCTTTGTCTGCCTCGAAGGGCGGGATGCCTTTGTCGAACAAGGCGTGAAATCAGCCATTCGAGCCCACGCCAAGTACCTTGGCATCTATCCGTTGAGCAGTTCGTTGAGCCGTCCCATAATCGCATCTTTGGTTGTTAATCATGCTAGGTCAATCAACTCACGGCTGGTTCTTCATACAGCAAACCTTTCTCAAAACAGTCTTCCGCGCCTTAACAATAGCATTAAGCGCTCAGGATTTTCCGGCAACTTCGGCAGTCCGTATGAATGCTCTGTGATATCCCGACAACAGAAGACCTCCGACCTGTCCAAGTGTGGAGCGACTTTTGTGGCGGACCGCACGTGGAGCGCGGACGAAAACCTCTGGTGTCGGGAATTCGAGTCGGGGCCTTTGGAAGATCCCGAGAACTTTTCCATCCCCGAGGAGGCATTTGCTTGGACGCGCCACATTCCCGCAGAGCAGCCGGTAGAGATCAAACTCGGGTTTGCAGACGGAAGTCTCGTGTCAATTGATGACCGTGATGTTGCATTGGTCGACGCAATCCCGTTCCTGAATAACACGGTCGGCAAATTCGGGCACGGCCGCTTTGTCGGGCTTGAACACATCACAACCGGCCAAAAGGTTCTCGAAGTCCGCGAGGCCCCTGCCGCGGCCATTATCTTCGACGCGCTGCGTCACCTCGAAACCGCTTCTCTTGACGTGGCATCAATCGTTTTGAAGCAAGGGCTTGAGCAAGCCTGGTCCCAAGAGGCGGTTTCAGGTGCATGGGGCAGTACTATTCACCAGATGTGCGAACGGGCCATTGCATCCGCCCTCGAGGGCGTTAGCGGGAGCGTCAGCTACATAGTCGATCACACACGCTTTTTACCTCGGTCGATCCGAGCCAGGACGCCGAGATACATTAGGGACCGCGACCTTTGGGAATACCAAGCCGCAACCCACATAGCGTTGTCCAAAGCGTTCCGTCCTCGCCAAGTCACCAAAAGGGAGACACCCGTGGAAAACAACGCACCCCAGGCGCCGGCCAACCTCAGTCAACAATGCACTGACGGTCTGGTGACAAATGGATGGTGGTTTTCAAAAGGCGAGCGCGCCGAAGCCTGCTTTGGCATCGAAATTGATGCAGCCTGGAAGAACTTTGCTGACCATTGGAATCGACTTCTTCTCGATGAATACATGCGTGACGGCGGAACATATCGTTACCGGCGCTATAGCGCTTTTGAATATGACGCGACTGACGGAATCTTTAGGCTCCTACCCCACGCCCCCTACGAACAATCAAAAAGTGTCAATCATCTGAATGGCGGCTTCAAGCGCCACTTCGAGCCCCTTGAAAACTCCTTTATAGACCATCCCGTCTTAGAAAAGATTCTGACAGGTTTCTGCAGAATTCTATGTGAAGCCGCCCGACATGATCGTTGGAATATCAAGATCCATCCCTACCGGATTGTCGCGCGCGATGGTGTAAATGGCAAACCGGCACCCGAGGGCCTTCACCAGGACGGGGTGGACTTCATTGCTTGCTATATGATTGGGCGGGTCAACGTCACCGGCGGCATGAGCATGATCACCGACGCCTCAAAGGAGTTCCTCGGCGAGGTCGAAATGAACTCCCCGAATGATTTTGTGATCTGCAACGACCGCGAAACCTTTCACGATGTATCGTCGATTGTGGCCGAAAACCTGAAAATGCCGTACGCTTATCGCGACGTCCTTGTGATCGCCTTCGAGAAATTATAACGCCCAGCGCGCCGAGAGCATTTTCAACAAGGTTCAATACTGCTTGGTATCCTCTCGGGTGTTCCTGGTGCGGGAACAATGCAGGATTAATTTCTTGCATCTAAACACCTAGATAGCAGTTTCGCCTCTCTGGTATGATGGTTTTTGGCCTCGCGGATCTCGCGTAATACGAATGACCGTGGACACCCCCGATCTTCGCAAGAAAGTGAGAAATTATCCTCATGCTGTCCGACGAGGTGGTCTGCGGCTTCGGAGGCACCGGGAACTGGTTTGGTAGCCAGACATTTGGGATGGAACCGGACATGCTCTCGATCGCCGGGGGGCTTTCATCCGGTCACCTGCCCATTGGCGGCGTCATTATCTCGACAAGATTTATCAATGCGCCGCTGACGAGGCCCACAAGGTCGGCGTGTTCGGTCACGGTTTCACCTACTCCGGTCATCCGGTGATAGCGGCCGTCGCCGCCGAGGCGATCAGGATCTACAGCGAGATCGATTTCGTGACCCAGGCGCGTCGTCTCGGCGATCACTTGCATGGAGCCCTCGCGGACGCGCTCGGCGACCATCCGCTTGTCGGTGAAGCCCGCGGCCGCGGCTTCATCGCGGGGGTTCAGATCGTCGAGGATCGTGCGCCCGTCGCGTCTTCGCGCCCGAGCTGAGGATCGGCGATGTCGAGCGGCGGTGCCGCGAGCACGGCGTCATGATCCGCAATATGGGAGAAGTGCTTGGAATCTGTCCGCCCTATATAATCACCGAAAGCGAGATCGACCCCTTGGTTGACGGCATTCGTTCTGCACTCGACGGCGCCGCTGCTGCGAATTCCCGGGTCGGTCGGGTGGCATGAGTTCCAGCATTAAGACCGACTGCTTCACTTCAGTGGATATTATCGAGCAAACGCTCACCCGAGGGGTGCACTTCATCCGTGTCCGGTACAAAACGTCACCCATGTCTCAGGTCGGGCACGCCGCTCGCCAACGACACCGAGTTCGGCCTCGCGGCCTACTTCTACACCGGCGATCTCGGTCGCGCCTTCCGCGTGATGGAAGGACTGAAGTACCGGCGTCAATGAAGGCCTGATCACCACGCCGGAGGTGCCGTTCCGCGGCGTCAAGGAATCGGGCCTCGGCAAGGAAGGCGGCCTCCAGGGCATCGTGGATTATCTCGACACCAAACATGTCTGCATCGGCGGTCTCGGCGTCTAGTGGTTCCCGCCTGACATAGGAGTCCAATCAGAGATTCCCTTTCTGGCCTGCGCGTGCGAGTCTGGCGCATGCGCACAGGAAGATCGTTCACCGTTTCGTCGGCCGATCGCGTCCGTCTGACGGCGCTGATCAGGGATCGCAACGCCCCGCAAAAGCATGTCTGGCGCGCCGAGATAGTGCTTTTGCCCGCCGACGGCGTCGGCACCGGCGAGGTCATGCGCCGCATCGGCAAGTCGAAGACCGACGTCTGGCGCTGGCAGGAGCGCTTTGCCGCGGAAGGCTGTGACGGGCTGCTGCGCGACAAGACGCGACAGTGGCGCATTCCGCCGCTCGGTCCCGATGTCGGCGAGCGCGTCGTGGCACTGACGCTTGCCGATCCGCCGGGCGAGAGGACCCACTGGACCGCCGACATGATGGCGCAAGCCGCCGCAATCAGCGCCAGCGCCGTCAGGCGCATCTGGAAGGCGCATGGTCTCGCACCCCACCGCTGGCGCCAGGTTCAAGCTCTCCAATGATCCGAAGTTCGTCGACAAGTTGCGCGCCGTCGTCGGCCTCTATCTCGATGCGCCGGCCCATGCCATCGTTCTGTCGGTCGATGAAAAGAGCCAGATCCGGCGCTCGACCGCACCCACCCGGCCTGCCGATGAAGAAGGGGCGGCTCGGTACGATGAGGCACGACTACAAGCGCAACGGCACCACCACCCTGTTCGCCGCCCTCAACGTCCACTATTGTCCCGTTGACGAGAATATCATCTTAGTTGCTTGTAAAAATTTGTTCTCCACTTCCGTCTCCATCGTATCTCAGTCAACGCGATGGAGCAGGAAATGACTACAAACATTGTGAAACTGGAAGAAGGCAGGGCAATCGGCTCTAATCGTGACGTGCCGCTGTCAGATCATGAGGCGGAAGCCCTAGGGCATCTTGCGGTGGCGCTGAGTGGCATTTCGACGACCATTCGGTCCGCCGCCTACAAACACGCGCTAAACTCTAGTCACGCGATGAAGCCCCTAAAGGAGACGGAGGACGCGCTTACCGACTACGACGCCTTGGCGAGGGCGGCGGGCCGAAAGCAGCCGAAAGCGGCGGAGGAGGACGACAGGAAGGGGGACGCCCTAGCGAGAGAGGCCGCCGCACAGGTCAGCAGGGTCGATCAGACCCGATCTTCCCGCTGGAGCAGACCGCGAAGGGTACCGGTGGCATCAACGGACTACGTTCGGCAGGTGGTCATGGCAGATAGTCAGCTTGGAGCAGTGTCGGCACTGGTAAACGCGCGGCGAGTGGCTCCAGAACGCTTCCATGCTTCTGTTCCCAGTGTAGATAATAATCCGGATGCTCCGCTTCTGACCTCTTTTTCGGACTATCTGAGCAGGGTGTGCGGACTGGAGTCAAAGTCCCGCGAAGGCGTTCTCCTGGGCAGCCGCCGCTTTCTGGATTGGTTCCATCACCACCATTCCCGGCCAAGCCCTCGGCGCGTTGACGGCTGAGCATGTCCTTGCCGCTGTCGAACATCGGCTGTCACTATCGGCGACCTCCGGTACCCGCACCGGCAGCAACTTCTCACATCGTATTGGGCTGGCCACCACGACCAGAATCTCGCGCGCGTCGTCCCCAGGACGCCCCACTGGCGTTTGGCTCATCTAACCCTCGAACTCGGCTACGGCCCGTCGACGGTCTTCTTCACATGGGTCGGATTCGACGAAATGGACGAGGTCACAGGCGACGGCCATGCTGAACTGCTCGACGACGGCTCCATCGACATCACCTTCTATCACAACGGCGACGAGGCAATCCTCAAGGCCAAACGGGACACTTCTTCAACGGCCTGCTAGGAGATCCGTGTTCGCCTTGCGCTGACAAAGAAGCTCACACATGACGTCCGGGAGACGATGCTGGCAAATGGTCTGGCTGAAGCATTCCACCCACAATACCAAAGCCCGTCCCGATCCAAAGCGCTTCTAAGCACTCCACCTCAGGCGCAAGGCCGGTTGGCCAGTGCATCTTCTTGGTCCGCCGGAAGAGAACCCCGCCCGACAATAGCTTCATGAGGTCTTGCGCTGCAGTGTCGACCGTAAAAAAGGGCGCGCGAGGCGCCCTTCATTTAAACCGGCAGTCGGGAAGCAGACTTCACTCTGATATTCAAAAGCGGTAGGTGACACCTGCGCCTATCAGCCAGGGATCGAGCTCCGCCTTCCCCGTCAGCTTCGCGCCGGTCACCGTGACGTCGAAGTCCGGCTTCAGGAAAAGCTTCTTCACGTCGAAGTTGAGGCCCCAGTGCTGGTCCACCATGTAGTCGAATCCGACCTGCAGCGCCGTGCCGAACGTGTTCTTCACCTTGAGAGCATCAGCGCTGCCAGTGTCCTGGTTGTAGAAGATCGTGTAGTTCACGCCGGCGCCGACATAAGGCTTGAACGCGCCGAGATCGGTAAAATGGTACTGCAACGTGAGTGTCGGCGGCAGCAGCCAAACTTTGCCGATGTTGCCCAACCCTCCGATCGTCCCTTGGCCCGCGATGTTGGCATAAGTGGTACCGAGTATGAGTTCGGCGGCGATGTTGTCGGTGAAGAAATACGAGATATCGAGTTCCGGCGTCACCGTGTCCGAATACGAAAGACCGGAGCCGGGAAGCGTATCAACGTAGCCCAGATCTTTCGTAACGACGCCCAACGCCCGCAGGCGGACCTGCCAAGGGATTGGCGCTTCGGTGACCGAGGCTCCCGTCTCCGCCAGGACGGTCTCTGCTTGCGCAGGCTCCGCGGCGACGGCCTGCTGTCCCACCATGATCAGGGCCACCGCCGCTGCTGTTGCCCGCGCTACGCCCATTCGCGTTCTCGCCATGAGATTCACTCCTTGATGTTCAGAAAGGATGCACTGCACTATTTCGTCTCCTGCTCGAATGAATTGTTGATGGACCTCAAATGCCCCTCTTGCGTTGCAACGCGTTCCGCCGTCTCCGGAGGGTGATCGTTGAAGCCGATTGCGCTGCGGAGAAAATTGGTGCCTAGACTGATGAATGCGGCTTGCTCCCGATTGTCCTCGCCGCAGCCGTGCCCGCCTGCGCTGGCCTCGTAGAAGTAAGCGGGATAGCCAAGAGCCTGCAGTTTTGCGGCCATCTTGCGCGCATGGCCCGGATGGACGCGGTCGTCGCGTTTCGTGGTGGCGATCAGGATAGGCGGATAGGGCTGTCCCGGCGCTGCGGCGTGATAGGCGGAGATTTCCTTCAGGAAAGCCCAATCGTGAACCTTGTCCGGATCGCCATATTCGTCGATCCAGCTCGCGCCCGCCAAGAGCTTGGTGTAGCGACGCATGTCGATAAGCGGTGCTGTGCAGAACAGAGCCCCGAAATGCTCAGGATAGCGGGTCAGCATGTTTGCGATCAGCAGGCCGCCATTTGAGCCACCCTCGGCGGCAATCCGCCTCGGCAGGGTGATGCCCCTTCGCACGAGGTCGGAGGCAACGGCGGCGAAATCGTCGTGGGCGAGACGCTTGCCCTCCCTGCGCCCGGCTTCGTGCCAGCGGGTGCCGAACTCGCCGCCGCCGCGGATGTTCGCCTCGACACACGTGCCACCGCGCTCGAGCCACAGCTTGCCCAGCGGGGAGTTGTAGTAGGGCAGGAATGATACGCCGAACCCGCCATAAGCGGAAAGGTGAATCGGAGCATCTCCGTTCCCGTTCGCCGGACCAACCTGCGTATAGGGGATCAGCTCATGATCGATAGAGACTGCCTCGTGGCGCGTGACCACCAGTCCGGATGCATCGAAATTCTCCGGGCTGCGCTTCAGGATTGCTGAAGCGCTGAGAGACGGCGCGGCATTCAGATCGAACAGCAAGAGCTGCGGCGGCGTGATCGGATCCTGAGCACAGATCAGGACCTCTCCATTGGTCTCGTGAACTGCCGCATCGAATGACCAGACGTCGACAGTACCTTCGGCGGGCAGGGTGTTCAGGACTCGGCGCGTCCATTCCTGGTGGCCGGGAGTGAACATCTCGAAACGCGGTGCGAGATTGACGAGGTAAGAGATAATGAGCTTCCCGTCATTCCAGAAGAATGACTGCATGGAGCGCCTTTCCCCTGGTTGAAACAGGGTCTCAAAACGGCGTCCGCCGGCGAGGAAAGTGGAAAGCGAGATGACGATCAGCGCGTCGGCGGGATGGGTGGTGCCTCCCACCGTCCAGGGCTTGCGCGGCCTTACCGCCAGCCAGTCGCCGAAGACCCGCCACGACGCGTCGCGAGGAAGATCGATCTGCCTCCTCGGCCCGCTCCTATCGCCGATCCAGCTGATCTTCTCGAAGAAGGCCGGCTGCTCGATGAACCAAAGGCGCTCGCTGCGGCCGGTGCGGTCCGAATGACCAGACACTTGGAAGCTTTCGAACCCGGCCTCGAAGATTGCCGGCGTGGTGAGGGGATCCGCGTCACGCTTCCACAGTCGAACTGTGCGCGCATAGCCGGAGCGGGTGGCCATGCCATTACCAAGCGCACTGGAAAGCAGAAGCGTGTCAGGGTCCAGCCAATTAACGTAGCCTTTGGCCTCGGGGAGGTTGAAGCCGTCGGCGACAAAGCTCAGAGAAATCAGGTCGAATTCGCGATGCACGACCGCGTCGCTGCCGCCGCGCGACAGGCGCAGAACGGCTCTTTCCCGTCTCTCCGGCTCGATGGACGCGCCGTCCCAGATCCAGTCCTCTCCGTCGCTAGCCGCGAGAGCATCCAGATCGAGCAGTAGCTCCCATTGGGGATCCGCCTTCATGTAGGCGGCAAGGGTGGTCCGGCGCCACAGTCCGCGTGGATTACCGTCATCTCGCCAGTAATTGTAGAGGTACTGACTACGGCGCGCGATCAGGGGAAGATTGTCGCGATTGTCGAAAATGGCTGTCAGAGCCGCGCGGTCGCGCTCGAACTGCGTTCCACCGAAGTGCTTCAGAGTCCTTGCCGATTGGCCGGCGGCCCAGGCAAGTGCCCGCTCGCCCTCTACATCTTCAAGCCAGACATAGGGATCGTCGTCGGGAGCATCAAGCGTTGGACGGACATCAAATGCGTTCATGTCCGGACAGCCTTCAGAAAGAAGGGATAGAGGCTTCCGTCGGCTCGGGAACGCTCAGTGTCGGTAGCGGCGCCCACATGTTCGAAAAGCGTGATCATTGATGAGTTCTTCCAGTCGGTGCGGCATCGCAGTGCTTTTGCGCATAGGGCCGCAACCTTCGTGCCAACTGGGAAAATCGTTTCGGAACAATGCGATCGCTCTGGAAGCGTTGTGTCACATGTCCGACATCGTCGAGAATCCGACAACGAGTGCTCCTCCTAATCACCGGATCAACCTCCGGCGCCAGTCGTGGACACTGTGCAGAACTCGAGAAGTGAAGCTCATTGGAGTGAACCTGGTTGACGCCCAACATCTTCGCTCTGGAGCGCTTCACGCACACGGATTCATGGCAGACACCATGATGCGATCGATGCTGTTAGAGACCAAGCTGGCTGCGCCTGTGAGTTTCAGCCGCCAGCTGGAAGCAGCGGAGTTCTGAGGAGAAGGGTGGGGGGCCCAAGCCCTGCCGCAATCTTGGCCTGCACCGTCCCCTTGATTGTTGTGGGTCAACGTCTGCCTGCCCGCTGAATTTGGCACGCCTTACACCTACGTCACGACCAAGACCTTCCTGTTGCACTTCGGCCTCGACACACTGCGGGATTTGCCCGATTTCGAGGCGATTGAGGTTGCCGCGCTGCTCAGCAAGGAGAAGCTGCTGGCGGGCGATACTCCCATCGGGCTGGTGAGTGGTGGAGGAGGTGAGGAGCGACACTCCAAGGCCAGGACGGGCTAGCGCAGCAGATACATGGAAGTAATCGCTTGATATGAGCGGTTGAGAGTCGAATCAGGGAACTATGCGATCACTATCGATAAGAGGTGGCAATATCGATCGTGATTGTATCGGGCCACTCTACGGCGAAGGAGGCGGCAACTTGTGTCTCCGACCCGAAACGATTACCTTGCGGCCATTATGAGCAAGCATTTGGCATCCGTCTTGACGACGTGAACGCGCCCTGCAGCGTACAGCTGGACGACGCGGCGCTGGCCGATTGCTTTGCGGATCTCGATTTGGCCAAGCAGCATCCCGCTCATGTCAGCGCCTTTCTCGGCGAGGTCCCTCTCGCCCAGCAAGTCGAGTTCGCAACCGCGCACCACATTCGCGGTCGACGAGATGAAGGCTTTTGCCGCCAAGTTCTCTGCCTGGTCCGGCGAAAGCTATCCGCTCGCCGCATAATGGCTGGACATGATAGCCGACGCCCGTCCCGAATGGCGGCGGCTTTTTCGTATTATATCGACCTGATCGACAAGATGCGGCGGAACAGGGGTCCACGTGCGATGCGGCCAAAGCGGATCCAGCTCTCGAGCGCGACTACGGGGTAGGTGTGGTCGCTGGAGCCGCGGCCGACCTCGACCTCGCGCCAGCCGGTCTTGCCGCGCAGGGTGACCAGCAGCCCTTGCCGTCAAAAATCTCGATCCAGCTGGCGCCATCGCTGTTGTCGTCGCGCATGACGTCGAGACCGACGATCTCGGAGCGCCGCAGGCCGCCGCCACAGCCCAGGAGCAAAATAGCGCGGTCGCGCAGGCCCTGAGGTCGTGGCCGAGCGTGGCGATCATCGCCAGCAGATCGTCGCCAGGACCGCCTCTTTCTGCCGCGGTGGCTTTGCGTGCTTGCGGCGAATGCCGGCAAGAACCTTATAGATATGCCGCTCCGCGCGGTCCAACGGCCGGCCGCGCTGGGTAAAGTTCCAGGCGAGGCCGGAAAGCCGCCGCTCGATGGTCGCAAACTAAAGGGCAGGGGCGCCACGCTTCGGATCGCCGGCGGCGGTGCCCGAGGCACAGGCGCTGATATTGAGCCTGATCACCTTCGAGCCCGGAGGCAGGGGATCGAAGCCAGCGCGCCGGCACCAGGAGGAAAAATGCCGCCAATCCTTGGGGTAGGCGTCGCGCGTGTTCTCCGAGGTGGCGTTGTAGCCCCTCGCGGTCTCGACCAGTTCCTGGACATGCGCCGGGACTCTTTGAGCCGGGTCTCCATCTCCTTGTAGAGCTTGTCAAGCTCGCCATCGACTGGCTTCAGGTCGTCGATTGAACATTGCGTCATCATAGGCTTTGTGCCTTGTTGTAGCAGGCATCGTCCGTTCGCGCGGCGGACACAGACATCACCGTCGCTGAGCCGAGAACGACGGTAAAAGAAAATGCACTCACTGACTTCATAACCAATCTCTTTTGCGGGTGATTTAGAAACGGACGCCGAGCTTGGCGCTGAACCCGTGTGTCTGGGCATCCGAGGCGATCTGTCCCTGATAGGCGATGCCGAACGTCGCGTTCTCGGTGATGTTTACGTCAAGCCCAGCTTCGAGCAGAGCTGCGTTCTTTGCGATCGGCACGCCCTTGATGGCGAAGGAGGAACCGCCAGCAAAGGCAAGAGCGGTATCCGGCCTGACGTCGCCGAAGGCGTGGCGCCAGCCAAGACCGCCGCGCGCGGTAGCAGTCACGGTGCCGAGGGTCAGTACCGTCGACGCACGCAGACCTAGCGTGGTAAACGCCGTGTCGCTCGAGCGATCCCCGCTCGACAAGGCGGCTGCGCCGCCATTCTCGGTGAAGCCATCGGCGTCAAAATTCACATAAGCGAGATTAGCGTAGGGCTCGAAGGAAGCCGAAGCCGTATTGATACGGTAGCCGAGCTCGCCAAAGGCCTGGAACGTGCCGGCGTCGTAATCGGCCGAAAGGCTGTCGGCGAAGCCTGGAAAGACCACGGACCTGCCGGTCTCGATGCTGTGCCAGGTATAGGCAAGGCCGGAACGAAAACCGAGATTGCCGTTCTGCGTGCCGGCAAAAAGACCGAGATGGTAATTCTCGCTCGAGCCCGACGACGCGCGATCGTCCGCCTCCAAGGAGGTATGGCTGTAGCCGCTGATGAGGCCGAGCCGCCAGCTTTCGCCGACAGCCGCGTCACCGCCAGCCAGAAAGCCGCCTGTCGAGTGATCGAGACCGGCGGCATTGCCGTCGCTGTCGAGATGACCCCAGGCGCCGAAGCCACGGCCCCATACGGCGAAATTCTCACTCGTTGCCGGGGCCAGTTCCAGACCACCCAGCCCATAAGTCATCACCGGAACGCTGGAGGCACCGACGCCGTCGAACGCCGCACGGATCCGTTCGCTCGCGGCATCGCGTACAGAATGACTGTCCTCGATGAGGCCGCTATGAATGGAAGCATGAACCTCGCCTGATAGCATATCGAAAGCGTTGCGGGCTTCCGGCGCCGTCAGGAACAGGATGTTGTCCTGGATCGGATTACCGCTTCCAAGCGCCTGAGCCGCTGCGGCGACCGAGCGTTGATTGAAGGTGCTGGCTACATCGGCAAACGCCGTCGATGTGCGGCTGATATCGAGATAGACATTGTTGGCATCGTAGACGAGCTGGAAATCGACGAAGGGCGTCGCGTCTGTCGCCAGAGCCCCCGTCAGCCCGCCATAGGTGCCGCTTACGCCGCCTGCTGCGGAGAGCAGAGTATATCGGGCATCGACCGATAGCGTTCCCTGCCGCAGCAGCTCGATCTGCGCGCCGCTGTCGATCGCCGCTGCTCCGCCAACATCGATGAGATCGGACGACCTTGCGAGGTCGACCTGATAGATCGATCCGGACTGCTGCGCGAAATCGCCCGTGACAGTCAGTGTGGTGACGATCCTGCTCGGATCGGTCGCACTGCCAGGAGCGACCGTGCCGCCCTCGGAAATGGTGACCGCACCGTAGGTGCCGCCGCCTGCGACGACACCGCCGCTGTTTGCGATAGCCGTGCCCCCGATCTGCCCGTCATTCCCGAGAAAGCCGGACGTGGTCGCATCATGGGAAAGCACACCTGTATCGGCAAGCAGCAATCCCGCGCCGGAACCGACCGTCGTCATGCCGGAAAAATTGTTCTTTCCGCTCAGCGTTTGCACGCCACCGGCAACGAATAGTTTGCCGCCCATATTATTGTTATCAACGTCGAGGTCGTTGATGCTGCCGGCGAACGTGTCGTTCGAATCCGTTAGCACCAGGGTACGCTTGCCCAGTTCGACCGTTCCGCTGCCACTCAGGCTACGAATACGGGCATCGTTGTAGGCGTCGGAGATTCCCCAATAGTCGCTGCCATTTCCATGTTCGGAGATATCGAACGTGCCGTCTGCAACGACTTTCGCTGACCGTTGGATGTTGCCGAGCCCCGCAAGCGAGAGATAGGCATCCTGAGCAATATTCGTCTCGCCGGTGTAGGTGTTGACATTCGTCATCCGGACCACCGTCTTTGTATCAAGCGTCAGCGATCCGGAGCCGGAGACGACACCCGCTATGCCGAACCCGCCCTCATTCCCCATGCTCGTCGTGATCCTGCTCAGACCGGTCCCTTCGGGTGCGGATGAATCGGTAGAGAAGTTGCTGGCAGTGACGAAATGTGACGTATAAGCGGTATACTTCTTCTCCAGATCGAAAATGACCGATCTGTTTTTGAAGAAGTCAAGACCGGCAACAAAACTGGTCTGGTCATTGGGTTGTTCCGTCGTGCCGCTGGTGTAGGTGAAGTCGATATTGTCCAGCCTTACCGGATCGCCATCCGTTCCTGCGATTGTAACGCTCGGGATGTTGCCCGATGCGCTTACGATCTCGCGTTGCTCATTTCTCCGAACATTTTTAAGTTTGACGCCCGCATCCTGAAATTGCTTCAGCATCGCATCACTGATCTCCAGACTGCCACCGCCCGGTGTGCCGGTGTCGAGCAATACCGCGGTCTTGTTGGGGTCGGTGATTGGTGGGGCTCCATCCTTAACCGTGTACTGCAGATTGTAGCTGCCTTCGTATTCGGTCGAGGCATTGGCGCCAGAGCCAGGAAAATTCTGATAAGAATCCTGATCTTTTTCCTCGGGTTCTCCCCATGGCATGGCATTAGTATATTGGGCCCGGAGGCTTGGATTGAGGTTGACAATCGTGCAGGGGGAACAGCCAGGCGTTTGGTCGCTCTCGGAATCCGGATTCACATTGGCGGAGACCACGTAGCCAGACCTGGTGACACTGCCCATCATGCCCCAGACACTTGTCTTGCCAAGAAAATCGCCGGCCCCGAATGTACCTGCGAAATCGCCGCCTTCGTCTGCCATCTTGCCAGCGGTCATTTTCGCCCGCTGCTCCTTATCGGCGTGATAAGGTTCTTGGAGATCCTGACCATACATATCTTTAAGTCCATCCGTCACGGATCCCGGCGTGCACTTAAGATTGTTGTCCTTGCAATACGCATGGGTATAGACAAAATCGAGAATGCGAGCAGCCCGGTATTTCTTATCGCTTACAGACGGCCCGTCGATTGTTATCTTTTGATCTGGATCGACATATGTAAATTTATCAATTTCCACGTTCTGAAGCTTATTACCATACGTTCCGTCCCCGTACGTATATACGTAAGGCGTGTCGGCAATCGGGCGGACCCCGGTCACCTCTGACCCGATCTGCGTGTTGAGCTGGTCCGAGCCCGTGTCGAATACGTATCGCTGCGCGTTGCCATTGTTGATCTTGGCCCAGATGCCCAGGCGGTCATGGCCTTCCCCGACATACTCCAGCGGGATCGAAATCGGGTCGTCGGCCAACGCTTCTCCAGTTGGAAATGCTACCAGACCCACCCCGAGAGACACAGCCGGCAGGAATACCGTCGTCATCGCGGTGGTTGCCGCCAGAAAGTTCTTTGTCCTGAAACAAGCCTGCATACCTGGTCCTCGAAAAAGTCTCGCAAACTGATTGTTCATTGGAACGGCCTCCTGAATTGTTTAACGAGACCCTTTATGGCGGCCCTGGCTGACAACAGCCTGAAAGCTGCAAGCGGCCTGCGAGAATGGGGCGATCCTGAATGACGACAGGTGCTGTCAACAATGGATGAGTGCTCGGCCTGAAAGCTGAGCACGCTTTATGCTCAGGCTGCTGACAAGGCCAAAGCAGCGTAAGTGCGGAGTGAAATCCAAGGTCCACATGGGTCGTCGCGCTTCCCGTGCGCCTGGGAAGGCGCCGGCCCGGCCAAGCTTTCCCAGATCGTCCGGATGGCGCACAAGATACCGGTTCAGGTCGATCGAGATGGAGGCCGAGGCGTATGCCAAGGCGGTCGACTGCCTGACGAAAGATCAGAATGCGTCGCTGGCGCTCTACGATTTCCGCCGGCAGCGAGCTCAGCTCCTGCCGGGCATCCGTGTTTACTGGCGACGAGACACAAGATGTGCCCAAATTGCCACCAGACCGTCACCTGCGATGAGTTTCGGCAACTGATTTTGTCCTTTCAATCGTCGCCACTTCCTGGCCGCGGCCAACATGGGCCACTCGAAGGCAGCAGACTGGCGGCTATATGGACGGGCTGTGAGCCCGCACCGGAGACATTGGCGAAATCTACGATCTCTATAGCAACGTCAAGGAGAAGCGCGAGGTGTGTGCAGATGTGGTCAAATCACATCGAATGGCTGATCAAGCAGGCTGCGGATGACGCTCTGGCGGCGTAGCTGCTGGCATGGGCGGAAGATGCGGCGCAACAATCGTCAGAGCCTCATCGAATTGGAGATCATGCTTGACCAGCAAATGCGCGGCCAATGCTTCGATGGCTGACCAGTGATCGAGTACTAGCCGGGCCGTGCGATCTTCGATCCGCCTCCAACGGGGGCGGCGCGGCATCAGGAACCGCAACTCACCATAGATTCGCTTGGCATCCGCGTAGTCGCTGCTCCCCTCATTCCCATCGGACGCATTCATCGCCATATCGCGCGGGTCCAGATAGCCTTCGAATGCGGATTCTGCAAAAGGACCTGCCAGACACGCAACTATCTCTTGGATCGCTTCATCGCGTTGGAAATGTCGATCCATATCGTTCTCGAAAATCGGCTTTAGCTCCGAGGTGAATCCTTGCGCTGAATAGAAAACCGTGCCTTCGACAAAACCACCGCACTCTCCGTCACCGGCGTCGGGGTAAATACTAACACTTGAGAAAGCAGGGAGTTCACGGTCGTCGTCGAACATCTGACGGTGCAAAACGATGGCGGCCACCGCGTGCCCGGCTTCGTGATGCGCCACAGACGGGAGAAGATATTGGGAGGCTACATTCATGCGGTGCGGCTCTCAGATCTAGTTTCCATCCAAGCCCTGATATCGGATTCAAGCCATGCGACTCGGCCGGGGGAGATGCGACGCCGCTTAGGGAACAGGCCTGCCTTCAGAGTCGCGCGGTCGCGCTCGAACTGCGTTCCACTGAAGTGCTTCAGGGTCTTTGCCGACTGGCCGGCGGCCCAGGCAAGTGCCCGCTCGCCTTCCACATCTTCAAGCCAAAGATAGAGATCGTCGTCGGGAGCATCCAGCGTTGGACGGACATCAAATGCGTTCATGTCCGGACAGCCTTCAGAAAGAAGGGATAGAGGCTTCCGTTTGATCGGGAACGCTTAGTGTTGGTAGCGGCGCCCACATGTTCGAAAAGCGTGATCATTGATGAGTTCTTCCAGTCGGTGCGGCATCGCAGTGCTTTTGCGCATAGGACCGCAATTGTCGTGCCAACTGGGAAAATCGTTTCGGAACAACGTGATCGCTCTGGCAGCGTTGTGTCAGATGTCCGACATCGTCGAGAATCCGACAACGAGTGCTCCTCCTAATCACCGGATCAACCTCCGGCGCCAGTCGGTGACACCGCATTCCTCTGTCTTTCCAGGAGACGGCGTGGACATCAATGCCGTTCCTCACCGAACCCGCCTCCTAGCCCTTCGCCCATACGTCACGGCCGCCCCCCGGTTTGGCTTCAACCTGAAGGATTACGGCGTCCTCTTCGCAGAGAAGATCGGGTTGTTCGTGGCGCGCGCAGCGGAGCCCAAGGAGCTTTTCTGGGTTGCGGATACTGGCATGTCGATATTACGACCGTGTGTCCTTCGACAAGCTTGGTGGCTTCTTCAACCAGAATCTCGCCGCGGAGATCGAATCGTTATCTGCGCCGCAAAGTGCGGCCGGTGAGCGGCGTGGCCCTGCGTTCCAGTTGGCCACGGTCCTCGCTGGGACGAGCAAGTAAATGGCTTGCGCAGCAACGGTGCGATCACACCTGGAGCACGGCGTCATCAGGAAAGCGCCATCCTTGTGCGCCCACGACACCCTGGTCGCCATCGGCCGCATCGCGGGGGGGCACTGTGGGCGATAACCATTCATTGATCTGGGCGATTGAGGGTTCTGCCGGGGCGCTATTGCTGCTCGGTAGGGCTGCGGGCTGGCGAGTCTACCAAGGCGAGCAACGACAGGCGAGACGGCAGACATTACGTGACGGAACTTGATATTGCAGTGCAGCAAGCGTAGAGCACCGCGCGCTTATCGGAGTGTCGTCCATGGCCCTTACCAATGCTGGTAACGAGGCAGAACCTGTCGAACAATCGAGCCATTCTGAGGTCGAGCAGCACAGCACCAAGGCGCTGATGTTGGGCGCACTAGGTGTCGTTTATGGCGATATAGGCACCAGCCCGATCTATGCATTTCGCGAGGCGTTGCATGCATCAGCGGGTGGCAACGTCGCCAGCCGTGGCGACATCCTCGGCGTACTCTCGCTGATCATCTGGTCCCTGACGATCACCGTGACGATCAAATACATCATGTTCGTGCTCCGCGCCGACAATCGAGGCGAGGGCGGAGTGCTGTCGCTTATGGCGCTGGCGCGCAACAGTTTCCCGACCTGCTCTGCGGTGATCCTCGGCATCGGCATCGGCATCGGCATCGTCGGCGCGGCGCTTTTTTTTGGCGACGCCGTCATTACGCCGGCAATCTCGGTACTGTCGGCGGTCGAAGGTATGAATGTCGTCACGCCGACGTTCCAGCCCTATGTGGTGCCGCTGACACTGGCCATCCTGGCGATCGTGTTTGCGGTACAGCGGTTTGGCACCGGCGGCGTAGGATTGGTGTTCGGACCCGTTACCGCGCTGTGGTTCCTGGCCATCGGCCTTTCCGGGCTCAACCACATCATGGACGACCCGGAAATCCTGCTGGCAATCAGCCCGCATTACATCGTGTCGTTCCTGGTCAACTCGCCTGACGTCGCCTTCGTTACGGTTGGTGCAGTCTTCCTCGCCGTCACCGGAGCCGAGGCGCTCTACGCCGACCTCGGCCATTTCGGCCGCAAGCCGATCGTGCTCGCCTGGCTGGCGATCGTGTTCCCTTGTCTGTTGCTCAATTATGTCGGGCAAGGCGCCTTCGTGCTGGCAAATGGCGGCGTTGTCGGTCATCCGTTCTTCGAGATGAACCAGGGCTGGACGCTTATTCCGATGGTCGTGCTTGCCACGGCGGCGACCGTGATCGCCTGCCAGGCGGTGATCTCCGGCGCCTTTTCGCTGACCAGGCAAGCGGTACAGCTCAACATGCTGCCGCGTTTCGTCATCCAGCACACGTCGGAAAAACAGTCGGGCCAGATCTATCTGCCGCGCATCAACCTGATGCTGGCGCTGGTGGTGATGCTGCTGGTGGTCGGCTTCGGCGAATCCAGCCGGCTGGCCTCGGCCTACGGTATTTCGGTGACCGGCAATATGCTGGTGACGAACATACTGCTTTTTGTTGTGATGACGCGCATCTGGAAATGGCCGCTCGGCGTCGCGATAGCCTTAATGGCGGTGTTCGTCTTCATCGATACCGGCTTCTTTGCAGCTAACATCGTCAAGGTATTCGAAGGCGGCTGGGCCTCGCTTGCCATTGCCGCAGTGATCGTGATGACCATGTGGACTTGGATAAGAGGCAGCAGGTATCTATTTGACAAGACGCGCAGGAACCAGATTCCGCTCGATTTCCTTGCGGGCAATCTGTTGAAGAAGAAACCGCAGCTGGTGTCCGGTACGGCCGTGTTCCTGACCAGCGATCCCGCCAGTGCGCCGACCGCGTTGATGCACAGCCTGAAGCACTACAAGGCGCTGCACGAACAGAACGTCATCCTCTCTGTGGTGACGGCGCAGCAGCCCGTGGTGCCCGACAGCGAGCGGATCAAGATGGAAACGATCAATGAGCTGTTCATGCGGGTGACACTGACCTTCGGCTACATGGAACAGCCTAACATCCCGCGTGCGCTGGCGATCTGCCGCAAGCAGGGTTGGAAGTTCGACATCATGACGACGTCCTTCTTCCTGTCGCGTCGCTCGCTCAAGGCGTCACCCAACTCCGGCATGCCGGTGTGGCAGGACAAGCTGTTCATCGGCTTGGCGCGCACGGCCGCCGACGCGACGGAGTATTTCCAGATCCCGACCGGACGTGTGGTCGAGATCGGAACGCAAGTGGCCGTTTAGGTATGCCCGGTTAAGCAGAATCAATTGGCATTTCGCGAGCCGGTGAATGCCTGACCGGGCGGAGGCCACGATGCTTGCGCCAAACTGGGGTCCGGTTCCAGGCCTGAAGCTTCCGGCCCCGAAAGCCGTCCTTTACGCCTGCGATCATTTCCGTTCCGCATTGTCTTGCCGACCCACCAGTCGAGATGCGCTGAAACGACCTCGCCGGGCAGCAACTTATCATTTGAACCTAATCGATGTGCCGCAAGTCCGACCTTCATTCTTCAGTTCACAGGCTAGCGTTGCCAAAATCGGCGTGCCGCCTAACCGGCGCCGCACCGTGACCTGTCAGGATGCTATGCAGGCGCGAGGCAGAAGCTGGCTCGAGGCCGCCGGCCTGGTGCTGGTCCGGCAGCGGCCGGGCTCGGCCAAAGGCTTCATGTTCCTCTGGAGGATGAGACGGGTGCGGCAAACGTCGTCGTCTGGGTCAAGATCTCTCGAGAAATTCCGGCGCGTGCTTCTTGCTTCGGCCATGCTCGGCGTCCGCGGACGCATCCGACGGAAGAGGAGGTGGTGCACCTCGTCGCCCACGAGCTGACCGATCTGTCGGCCGGGCTGGCCAGCGTGGGAAACCGCAAGACGCCGTTTCCGTTGCCGCACGGCCGAGGGACGAGGCTCATCACGGCGGATCGGGCATCGATCCGCGCGGCATGCCGAAGGGGCGCGACATCGTCGATGCAGTATGACCATATCGACCCTATCAAGTTCAAGACGCGTAACTTCCGGTAGCGCTTCCGGAGGCCACTTCAGCAGCATGTTGTGCACACTTTTGTCGGACCCTGTTAACTGCCGATTGGCAGCAGGTCACCCCGTGCCGGATCCCAAATGTCGTCGCTCTCAAGCGCAACGACTGCCCGCACCCTTTTTAAGTCAGCGAGCACCTCCACCGCCGGACGCCGCCCCGTTTCCTGAGCCGCGGCGTAACGGGTGTATTTGTGACTGTCCGGCTCAAACCACTTCAACGATTCCAAAGTAGCCATGGCATCGCCCTTGCGGCTGCGCGTGATGCGAATGATCGTGATCCCATCCTAAGCGCTCGCGTCGAATGGAGACACGCTGCCAACGCTTCATCTGCTCTACCCCATCTTTGTTCCAAGGCGGTCGGATCATCTCAATGAGCCCTGCCTCGGGGTGGCCAAAGCATGCATATTTATCGTTCGGCCCCGCATCGAATTATCATCTGCGATGTGGGACTCGATCTTGGGTTGGCGACGGCTTCGCTCCGGGAGTAGACGTCGGACCACTGATAAGTGCCGGACCTTCTCCACAATTTCTCGGCGGACTCATCGTGAACGCTCGATTGGACGTAAATGCGGTTCGCGGAAACGCAGGTCTGGCCGGCATTGCGGAACTTCGCCTGGACCGCACCGTCAACAGCACCGTCAATGTCGGCATCATCGAAGATGATGAAAGGTGCATTGCCGCCGGTTTCAAGGCTGACCTTCTTGATCTGGTCAGAGCACTGACGCATCAGCAGCCGTCCGACCTCGTTCGAACCGGTAAAGCTGATCTTTGGAATTGGTGCAGAGTTCACGGCCCACGCGATCACCTTCGGACGCATAGATCAGGTTGACCACGCCATCGGGAAAGCCGGCCTGATGGCGAGAGCAAACATTGCACCTAGCCACGCCACGATAAGATCGAGCGCGGCTTCGTTGCGTGCGGGTCTGTGGTCAGTGGAGGGCGGAGGAAAAGCGCTCGGCGTGCTCGCCCTCGCGATACCACTGGTTCGCGCCGGCAAGCGCCAGTTTCTGAGGCAAATCGCCGAACAGCTGGTAGAGCCTTACTCTCAGGGCTTGGCATCTATGTCGCCTACGACCGCCACATGCAGCCCGTCGCGTGCGAAAGCGGCTTTGTGGAAGGCGCTTAGATCGGAGGGCGTTACGCTAGTCAGCCTCCCTTGGGCGGTCTCGAATACGGATGCGTGCGTAGATTCCGCGCCGCCAGGCCAGCTCGGCGATCGCATGAGGTTCGCGCTCATTGGCAATGATTTCGGAGAGAAGCTGGGCGCGTATGCGGTCGAAAAGTGCTGGTGTAGCCGGATGCGGGTCCCGCCGCCGAGAATGTCGGCCAGCAGTCGAGCGCCGCGGCCCCGCACCAGGGACCGCCCATGAATGACTCATGCGAGGCGTCTCAAGGCTGTCCGCGATCCAGCGCCAGATCTCCGCCTCGCCCGAGACGCGCAGAGCTGGCCGGTTGTGCAGGAGCCGTCGGCAATATCCGCCTTCCTCGTTCGGATGGGTAACGCTTGCGATACGGAGTCTTGACTTTGGCAGTCGCTCTGTGACATTACCTATATAAAGTTCGAAAGAAGGCGATATGGATCATGCATAGGTCACAGAGACCCGAATGAAGGCAACGTATAAACGCACCTATTCGCGCTACGCGATGGAAGCGCTTGGCCTTTTCGGTAAGACCATCCGGCTTGGCCGGATGCAGCACCGGTTAACCGCACAGGAGTTAGCCGAGAGAATCGGTGTTTCACGCAGCACCCTGCAGCGCATCGAGAAGGGCGATCCCAAAGTCGAAATCGGACTGATGTTCGAAGCTGCTGCCATTGTCGGTGTGAAGCTGTTCGATGCCGACGGCAATGGCATCACAGCCCTCACAGGCCGCATGGACGATCGCATCGCGCTGCTGCCGAAGCACGTCTACAAGGCCGGCAAGCAGATCGTCGATGAGTTCTAAGGTCCCCAAGTACGACGAAGCCTATGTCTGGGTCTGGCTGCCGGGCGAGACCGCGCCGGTTGTCGCCGGGCGGCTATATGCCCATGACGGACTCGTCAGCTTCAACTATGGCAGGAGCTTTCGTGAACTGGGAAGCGCGATCCCGCTTTATCTCCCGGAACTGCCCCTGAAGGCAGGCGAATTGCCTTTGCTTCCTGGCCTAACCATGCCGGGATGCATCCGCGATGCTGCCCCTGATGCCTGGGGACGACGGGTTATCCTAAACCGCAAATTCGGTGTGAAGGGCGATGAAATCGCGCGGCTCGATATTTCAGAACTGACGTTCTTGCTGGAATCAGGCTCGGACCGCATCGGCGCGCTCGATTTTCAGTTTTCGCCAATGCATTACGAGCCGCGCGCACTGGCCAATGCCACTCTCGAAGAGCTTGTCCAATCGGCGGAGCGGGTAGAGAAAGGTATTCCGCTCACCCCCGAATTAGATCAGGCGCTGCATCACGGCAGCTCGATCGGCGGCGCAAGGCCAAAGGCGCTGATCGAGGGTGACGCCGTCAAGCATGTCGCGAAATTTTCCTCGTCTGCCGACCTTTACAGCGTCGTCAAAGGAGAATTCATAGCCATGCGGCTTGCCGCCTTGTGCGGCATCAGAGCGGCATCCGTCTCGCTCGTTCGCGCCGCAGGCAACGACGTGTTGCTCGTCGAGCGATTCGACCGGATCAAGGTCACGGGCGGCTGGCAACGCAAATCCATGGTCTCAGCGCTGACGATGCTCGCGCTCGATGAGATGATGGCGCGTTACGCCAGCTACCAGGATTTGGCGGAGATCATTCGCCACCGATTCACCGCGCCGTCGGAAACTCTGCGCGAGTTGTTCAGCCGCATTGTCTTCAACATACTTTGCGGCAACACCGACGATCATGCCCGCAACCATGCGGCATTCTGGGACGGCGCTAAGCTCACCCTCACGCCTGCGTACGATATTTGTCCGCAGGCCCGCAGTGGCCAGGAGGCCAGCCAGGCCATGCTCATCAGCGGCAATAACCGCATGAGCCGGATAGCGTCCTGCCTTGAAGCGGCGCATCACTTCCTGCTCAGCGCGCCGGAAGCTCTTGCGATTGTTGAAGGCCAGCTCCGATGCATTGCGGAGAATTGGCCGCGTGTCAGCGAGGAAGCTACGCTATCCGGCACAGATCGCAATCTGTTCTGGGGCCGACAGTTCCTCAATCCCTACGCTTTTACGGCGCTGGAAGGAAGCGCCGACGTTCTCCGCGCTCTGGCTGACGAACTACGCAACAGTGTTCACGCCTGATCCGGCGCTGGATTTCGGACAAGCTCGGCAAGCGCAAGACGCCCACAATATCGACAACCCTTGCCGTGCCAGGACGAAGATTGAACAAACGGCTCTTCAACAGTGACAACGTGCACTGCGGAGAGATGTGGAGCTGACACCGCAAAAGCCCAAGACGCGCGACTTCCCGCGATACAACTCCACATAACTGAGCGTCTACAAGCGGTGCAGCCAGCCAAACATCCAGCCATCAAAGCGATGATCGTCTGATCTTTTGCCGATGACATCACGTCGGGGAAGCCTTGTTCGAGCGCTTGCCGCTTCATATCGATACCGGCCTGGGCGTAGCGCATCGTTAGTTCAGCCCGAGTGGCCTGGCCATCGACTGATGGTGGCGATGTCAACACCCGCCTTGACGAGGTGGATGGCCGTCGTGTCCCGCAAAGGGCGATGATGGATGCTTTTTTCCGCCATGGTGGTTCCTTCGCCCGCAGCCATGTGTGCGCAGCAAGTATGGAACACCGAACCGGGTGAGCAGTGTGGGGCGGTCGTTGCTTTGCTCGGCGGGACAGGGCGATACCAGACGAAGGTCACAATCGAAGATTCAGGATCCCTGAACTCGTGCATCCGTATTGAACATCAGCGAAAACAGAGCGTAATCCCGCTGTCCAGAAGGCGTGCGGCGGACGATACGCGCCAGGACGCTCTTGATTTCCGGGCTCATCGAGATATTCGACAGGTGCCACCCACGCGCCCTCTTGAAGGGAAGTGTCACCACCAGTTGCAGCGTATCCTAATATTCGGGGTGCTCCGAAATCAGGAACCGCGCAAAGGCATGCATCGCCGCCAGCCTTGCATTGCGGGTCGCAACTGCCACGCTCGACCTCAAGTGATGTGAGAAAGCTGCCCATCCTGTCGGTATTGATGTCGGAGACCGCTTCTTCTTTCAAGAATATCTTCCCGCTCTCCCGCGGCATGAGCCCGTGGCATGCTTCGGCCCAATGCTGTGGATTGATGTTTCTTCATGCCACAACCTCGCTGACGAGACCGCCGAAAGCCCCTTCAAAGCGGTCGGTGGCGATCTCTCGCAGCTTTGGAAGGTAGTGCATTGATTTTTCGTGGAATGGGGACCCTGTTTAAAGGGTGATTTTCGTCCAAACGGGACCCCTTAACGATGGGGTCATCAAGATGCCTCCGGCTTGATCGGAGGCATTTGTGTTTTGGATGTTGGTTTTAGAGACGATTGCAAAGATACGTCGGCTGTCGCTGGTCCAGGGGAAGTCGATCAAAGCGATCTGCCGTGAGCTGAAGATCTCGCGCAAGGTGGTGCGCAAGGTCCTGCGTTCTGAGGAGACGCAGTTCCGCTACGAGCGCAAGCACCAGCCCTATCCCCGCATGGGAGCTCGGCGTGAGACGCGGGACCGGCTGCTGTCGGCGAATGCGGCCAAGCCGCAGCGGGAGCGGCTGCCGGTCGCTTCGACGGCTTCCATTGCATTCCCCCGTCGGTGTCGAAGACCTGCACGGTGCGCTTCGACAACAACAAATACTCGGTGCTGTCGAGTGCCGTCGGTCGGCCCATCGAGATCCATGCTTATGTCGATCGGATCGCATCCGCCAGAGGATGGCGTGGTCGTGGGAGAACACGTTCGCTCCTTTGGCCGCAACGAGGTCGCCTACGATCCCTGGCACACGGCGCGCGCCGTTCCTTGGCTGGGTCGTGCGGTCGGCAATGGAGAAGGTGCGGCGCAGCTCAAGGCGGTTGATGACGTCGACCGGCAGATGGTGTTGATCCTCACCTGGGTGCTGACCGACGGATTGAGCGCGGTCGAGGCCGCCTGTCAGGAAGCCATCGAGCACGGTGCATCGTCGGCGCCGGTGATCCTCAACATCCTGGCCCGCAGCCGCGATCCGGCGCCGGGCACGATCCTTTCCATTCCCCAAGCGCTGAAGCTAGCTCACGAGCGGTCGCCGACTGCACCCGCTATGACAGTCTCAGGAGGACAAACAGCCATGGAACGCACCGAGGTACTGGAACTGATGGGAGCGCTGAAGCTCTACGGAATGCGCAGAGCCTATGACGAGATCATGGGCGCGTCGCCATCAAGCGACGGCACGAGCCGCCCAGGATTGTCGGTGATCTCTTGCAGGCCGAGATATCGGAGAAGCAGGCCCGCTCCATCAAATACCAGTTCGCTGTCGCCAAGTTGCCGCTGGCCAAGGACATCGACGACTTCGACTTCGCCGACACGCCGGTCACCCCCTGATGCGCGATCTCGCCCGGCCGCGCCTTCGTCGCCGATCAGCGCAACATCGTCCTGGTCGGCCGCCTTCACGGGTCACCCAACTCGCGCGGAAGGTCGACCGCATTGCGACGGGCGCGTGTCGACTTCCCAACAATGTCAGACAGGAGACGCAACGCTATCGGAGCGATCGCATTGCCCGAAACGATTTTCCCAGTTGGCACGACAATTGCGGTCCTATGCGCAAAAGCAAACTAGACCTGAGAGCCGCACCGCATGAATGTAGCCTCCCAATATCTGCCGCTTGTGGCGCATCACGAAGCCGGGCACGCGGTGGCCGCCATCGTTTTGCACCGTCAGACGTTCGACGACGACCGTGAACTCCCTGCTTTCTCAAGTGTTAGTATTTACCCCGACGTCGGTGACGGAGAGTGCGGTGGTGTTGTCGAAGGCGCGGGTTTTTATTCAGCGCAAGGATTCACCTCGAAGCGAAAGCCGATTTTCGAGGACGATATGGATCGATGTTTGGAACGCGATGATGCGATCCGGGAGATAGTTGCGTGTCTGGCAGGTCCTTTTGCAGAATCCGCATTCGAAGGCTATCTGGACCCGCGCGATATGGCGATGAATGCGTCCGATGGGAATGAGGGGAGCAGCGACTACGCGGATGCCAAGCGAATCTATGGTGAGTTGCGGTTCCTGATGCCGCGCCGCCCCGATTGGGGGCGGATCGAAGATTGCACGGCCCGGCTAGTACTCGATCACTGGTCGGCCATCGAAGCATTGGCCGCGCATTTGCTGGTCAAGCATGCTCTCCAATTCGATGAGGCTCTGACGATTGTTGCGCCGCATCTTCCGCCCATGCCAGCAGCTACGCCGCCAGAGCGTCATCCGCAGCCTGCTTGATCAGCCATTCGATGTGATTTGACCACATCTGCAACACCTCGCGCTTCTCCTTGACGTTGCTATAGAGATTGTAGATTTCGCCAATGTCTGTCAAGGACGCCGCCTTGTGATTCAGTATGTGCTCGATGACGTGTGGCAATACCTGCCGCCTGCCGAGATTTGTCGCGAGCGTCCTGCGCAGATCGTGAAGGGTCCAGTTCTCCAAAGCCACCCCGTCAGTATTGACCTTGCCGTCTAGAGCCTTCTTGCCCTTCGCGTAGCCTGAGAAGTGGCTTCTTTCGTTGCCCCTCGCAGGGAAAAAAACGTGTCATTGGTCTTCGGTACCGTCTGGGGGACCGACACCGCCAGTGTGGACAGCGGAATAAGCGTAGGCTCTTCGTTCTTCGTGCGGTCACCCGATAGTTCCATGTTCCGGCTTCAAGGTTGAGGACCAACGCATCGCGGCAACTTCCGTACGCCTCTGTCCGGTCAGAATGAGCAGCTTGACGATGGAGCCGAACGAATAGCCGATATCGCCCGGTTCGGGCTCACAGCCCGTTCATATAGCCGCCAGTTCGGCATCGTTCACCACTCGCTTGCGCTTGACGATCGGGGCCGGATCCGGATTTTCCAATCCCTCGCGGGGAAACCGCGGATGAGCCGTTGCGGCGGTTTGCGACACCAGTTGAAAAATGCCCGCATACACCAGAAGGCCGTGTTAGCCGCTTGCGGGTGACCCCCGGCGACGATCTTCTTGGTGATGTTAGCAATGTCGGTGTCGATCACATGGTGGATAGAGCGACTCCCGAGGGCAGGCACAAGATACCGGTTCAGGCTGGCCTCGACCAGTGCGGTGTTTTGAGGGTCGTTACTCGGCGGCCTGGAGGTGACCGCCATCGCCGTCCTCGGTATCGTCAGCGCTGATATGCGCCTGATCGGCAAGGAAGGCTGGCAGTTCCGATGGAGCTATGCTGGAATTTGGGTGACGAGGCTGATCAAGCGGCGCTCTGCGGCTTCGTTTCGATGACCTGGATTCCGTCCAGGAACCTGGCACCTGCGATGAGTTTCGGCAACTGATTTTGTCCTTTCAATCGTCGCCACTTCCTGGCCGCGGCCAACAGCTTGAAGACCATCAGCTGGGCGGTTTTCGAGGATAGCGAGCCCTTGGTACGCACCGTGCGATAGCGAACGGTTGCAAAGACGCTTTCGATGGGATTGGACGTTCGCAGATGATCCCAGTGTTGGGCGGGGAAATCGTAGAGCGCCAGCGACGCAATATGATCTTTCGTCAGGCAGTCGACCGCCTTGGCATACGCCTCGGCCTCCATCTCGATCGCATGCGCAAGCAATTTGCGCGCGCCGCTGCGAAGTACATCCGTCAGGGTATCATCGATTTCGTCGGGCTGACGAAGGCGAACAATGTGTTGATAGTCTCGTTCATGGCGTATCACTCTCCTTGAGAGGTACTGGCAGGCTTCATCACCCGCCTCGATACGCCGCTCTCCTCAAGCCGCCATCATCCAGTTTCCGCCATGGCTCCCCCTGATTGATCCGCTTCACCTGTGCAACTGCACAGGCTGCCCTAGCGGGGAGATTGGCCTCCAATGGCGAAAGCTTGCCGCAGGAGACCCTCCGATGACCGTGCCTATGGCGCCGCCGCTACGACAACTTGCCGACAAGCAGCGTGCGATCCACTGCCGCGCTACTGCGCCTTCAAGGGACGTCTGGATCGCGACGCAGGAGCCGATGACCGTTACGGGATCAATTCCAGGTCGCGCTGGCCGTCGCTGTGCCAGTTCGACGGTCTGGTGGCAATTTGGGCACATCTTCTGTCGCCGACAGTGGCGATGGCTGACGCTTCAACGAAACGGGGTCTTCGACGTCTGCTGCCTTCGCCGATGCTTTGCGAAGTGGCATAATGTTTCGACGCACGCAGGCGCGGGCAGGGGATGTCAGTCATGAATCTCCTGACTGGCGCGGATCAGGCCGATTGGCGGGATGAAAGATCATACGACTACACCGCTGGCCTGACGCTGCGGGAGTGGGCTTGGGAGTTCTTACGCCGCAATCCAGCGTTCCAGCGCGATCTGACCGCTGCGCGCCAGCATTGCAAGACTTGGTCTCTCCAATCCTTTCTCGATATGGTCGCGTCGGCCGGCGACCTGTCACGCTGGGGTGTTCTGTTTCGCGGAGTCTTGTGGCCGCGCTTCGGTCGTATTCTGGTGTCCGCTCTGGTGCGTCCATGTGCTGCCGGTCATTGCGGAACGGTTGCCTGCCTCGTCGCCGACACCGCCGTTCGAACTCTCGGCATTGCCCTGTCGTGCAATCGTCCTGCTGGCGCCCGACAAGAGCCAGCATGTTCTTCTTCGCAATGCGGACCACGCGCTGCAGCTCGCCGTCTCGGGCGCGAATATCCTCCACCCTGTTTGCCTGCATACGCAAGCCATCTGGCCCGCGGTGCTTTTAAAGCATCGACTGAGGGGACTGGAGTGCCTCAATGCTCTCAGTCTAGGGCAACAGTTGCCCCCCCGCTTGTTTGCGCCGGAAAAGCGCGGCGTTCGTTTGTCCTTCGTTCTTCGTGCGCTCGACGGTTCGCTCGCCGGAGCACCTCATCGCGAGCTCGCCGAAGTTCTCATCGGTCAACGGCGCGTCCATGCCGACTGGGCGGATCCTCGCGATCATCTGCGCGACCGCATCCGTCGGGCCGTCTCGCGTGGCCGCGCGCTCATGAATGGTGGCTACAGAGATTTCCTAATTTGAAAAGCGACAGTCCGCGCTGTGCGTCGGTGGATGAACGTTCGCTCGCAGCTGTACCCGTCACCAACAGTTCGCCCGCCGACAGGACTGCATGGCGCCTTGCAAGTGCGCTCTGGTCTAGCTTGTCGATGCCGAAATGAGATGGGCGAGGGTGCCAAGGCGGTGGTTCATTAGGGCCGGCCTCGACCTGGACGCACATCATTGGTCGGAAAGCGGCGTGCACCGCAATGTCGCCATAGCAGCCAAGATCCTTTGAGGCCGGACCTGCAGTCCTGTTGGACCGGCGGGTGCAACAATATGGAGGGATCTGAGGCCTCACACCGTTCCCTGGTCGACAGCTCGGTCAACATAGCACCCACCGCTTGATTATGGAAATGGTGTGCCTGGAGTGCAGCGAGTAGCGGCTTGCTGCGCACTGTCCTAAGAATAGCAGTCATGACCCGTCTGGGGTTCTGCAACACGACGATTCAACCGCTTGGGCATTGTCGCATATCCCACAATGTAGAATGCGCAACAGGGCAAAAGCTGATCCATCGGCGGTTTATCAATGCTTTTTGGCTTGGCACGGCACATGCAACGCAATCGGCAAAAGGCGCACGAACTGAGTGGCCCATCGGCCCTAGGAGCGCTGACTTATGCCCTCCCAAGGCATGTCCGGCCCGACAGCGAGCTCAGTCTCCTGCCGGGCATCCGTGTTTCAGGTCAACGGCGTTTGGAACTTCCAATTAGGTGGCGGCATTGACCGCAGGCCGCCCCCCGGTGGGGCGGAGAGACAGTGCAGCAGGTTTCAAATCCCGCCCATGCAAAGATATTTCATTTCCAGATAGTCCTCGAGGCCATGACGGGAACCCTCCCGCCCGATGCCGGATTGTTTGATCCCGCCAAACGGTGCCGCCTCCGAGGACATGCGTCCCGTGTTGATGCCAACCATGCCATATTCCAGAGCCTCTGCCACACGCCAGACCCGCTTCAGGTTTGAGGCATAGAAGTATGCGGCGAGGCCGTATATCGTGTCATTGGCCTCGCGCACGACCTGATCCGCATCGTTGAAGCGAATGATCGGCGCGAGCGGCCCGAATGTCTCCTCTTGCGCGACTGCCATGACGCTGGAAATCTCGGTGAGGACCGTGGGTTCGAAAAACGTGCCATTCTTGCCGATACGCTGGCCCCCGCATCGTATTGTGCCGCCTTTCGCAATGGCATCTGCGACGTGAGACTCGATCTTGGCCAGAGCATGCTTGTCGATGAGCGGTCCGATGTCCACTCCGGCATCGAATCCGTCGCCAACCGACAAGTGCCGGATTCTTTCCACGAATTTCTTGACGAACTCATCGTGAACGCTCGATTGGACGTAAATGCGGTTCGCGGAAACGCAGGTCTGGCCGGCATTGCGGAACTTCGCCTGGACCGCACCGTCAACAGCACCGTCAATGTCGGCATCATCGAAGATGATGAAAGGTGCATTGCCGCCGAGTTCAAGGCTGACCTTCTTGATCTGGTCAGAGCACTGACGCATCAGCAGCCGTCCGACCTCGGTCGAACCGGTGAAGCTGATCTTTCGAATCTTGGAATTGGTGCAGAGTTCACGGCCCACGCGATCACCTTCGGACGCATAGATCAGGTTGACCACGCCATCGGGAAAGCCGGCCTGATGGGCGAGGGCGAACATTGCGCCAGCCACGAGCGGCGTCTGTTCAGCGGGCTTGAGCACGATTGTGCAGCCCGCAGCCAAGGCCGGCGAGATTTTGCGCGCCACCATGGAGGCCGGGAAATTCCATGGCGTGATCGTGCCAACAACGCCGATGGGCTGCTTGATCACTAGCATTCGGCGGTCTGTCGAGGGTGCCGAGATCGTCTCGCCATAGACGCGATTGGCCTCCTCGGCATACCATTGCAGATACGCCGCCGCATGCGATACCTCTGAAATGGCTTCGGCAAGCGGCTTGCCCATTTCCGCAGTCAGAATCGCGGCGAGATCGCCTGCATGGTCGATGATCAGCTGATGCCATCGCCAAAGAACGTCGCTACGTTCTCGGGCCGTCAACGCGGCCCATCCCGACTGCGCAACATAGGCCTTGTCTACCGCAGCACGTGTCTCCTCCACGCCCATATCGGGAAGCTCTGCCAAAACTTCGCCGGTCGACGGATTGACGACCTCGAACGTCTTATTGCCAACTGGTCTGCCGAGTGCCGGCAGGCGGTCGATGGCTCCAAACAGGTGCGGGGATTTCAGACGGCGGATCATCGGCAGGCACAGGGGCAATACCGGATTCCTCCTCAACGCAGCGAACATCCAGGTCGACAGGCCGTCAGTGTGTATTCTGCACCAGTGGGTTCGTCGTAGGGCCTCGGCAAAGCAGCTGGTAGACCACGCTAGCCCGATGAAAAGACAGCAGTTTCGTTAGTTTGAGTGCCCGCGGTTCATCAATTGATGGATTAAGCAGTCGGATGTTTGCTTCATCCACCATGCCTGCTGGTGGCATGCGACTGAATTCTGCAAAAAGGCGGCATACATGCTGAGGAGCGCCATTTCGGCGAGAGGCCGCCGGACCGCCAATGCCGCGCAAGGTCGGCGAAAACGACTCCGCGCGTCTGCATGATCTGCTTGGCCCACGGGCCTCCACATTCGCTCTTCCCACGAGAAGCCCCGATGAAGAAGGAAGGTGAGATGAGTTTCTTTACTCATCCTTGCCGCCCAGCGGCGGGCCGACCACCAAAATGGCGGGCTCGGCCGAAAGCAGCTTTTTGGCCGCCGCCTTGACCTGTTTGAGCGTCACCCGACCGATGCTGCGGGCGCGACGCTGGTTGTAGTCGACGTCGGCCTTGTGAATCTGCAAATCCAGGAGCCGGTCTGCAATCGAGCGGGTCGAGCCCAGTTGGTCGATGGCATAGGCGCCGATCAGGTGCTTCTTCGACGCCTTGAGCTCGGCCCCGGTCGGTCCTTGCTGCGCCATCTGCTTTACCACATCTCGCACG
The DNA here is from genome assembly GCF_003997495.1 of Mesorhizobium sp. M7A.F.Ca.US.008.03.1.1. GTDB lineage: Bacteria > Pseudomonadota > Alphaproteobacteria > Rhizobiales > Rhizobiaceae > Mesorhizobium. The sequence continues at coordinate 186,394 of NZ_RZRU01000010.1, forward strand.
ATGCTCAGTGTTTGGGCAGCGCAGTCCGAGCGTGTCTCTGTCGTAACCAGAAGCGAGTCAAGGGTTAGTTCAGAGCTGACGTGATAGGCAAGGCCGCGTTTTTGACGTACCTCCTCGTAAAGGCGGGAAGTCAAGTATGAGCCGCCAAGGATGTCGTTCAGCAGCACGGCCGCGTAGAAATCCGGCGCGCTAGGCTTCACGCCAGGCCAGGCCAACGTCAGCGAAGTCTGCGGCAGGTCGTAGTTCTCCTCCACCAGTTGACCGAGTTTCGGCGCGACATCGTAGACGGGGACGAGGGTTTGTTGCTCAGGCAAATCACCAAACAGCTGGTCAAGCCTTTCCCTCAACGTGTTCGCGTCAATGTCACCCACCACGGCAATATGGAGCCCGTCGCGAGCGAAAATGGCCTGGTGGAAGGCGCGGAGGTCGGACGGCGTGATGCCGGGCAGGCTCTCTTTTGTGCCTTCTCCCAGCCTTGAACAAGGATGCGCGCCATAGATCGCGCGCAGCCATTTGCGCTGAGCGATGGCGTTAGGGTCTCGCTCGCTGCCGACGATGCGGGAGACAATCTCGGCGCGGACGCGATCGATCGGCCCCTGCTCGAAGCGCGGCGCGTTCAGCGCGAGCCGAAGCAGGCCGAACGCCGCGTCCTGCTTTTTGGAAAGCATGCACATCGATCCGTAGATGTCGTCGCTTTGCGCGTCCAAACTCATTTCGGCGCCGGCATGGTCGAGCTTCACCTGGAAGGCACCGCTGTCGTAATGGCCAGCGCCTTCGATGAACAGGCCGGCCATCAGTTTGGCCATCCCCTCCTTCCCGACCGGGTCCTGCTTGGTGCCGCCCTTGAAGGCAAAGCCGATGTTGACGATTTCCACTGTGTGGTCCTCCACCAGCCAGGCGATGATGCCCTTTTCGGACTTCACCTCCTGGATGTTCATCGCAGCATGGGGCCGAGCGCCGAGCGTCATCTCTTGATTCTCCGTCTTGGGCAAGAGATAGCCCGTGGTCGAACGGTCGAACGCGAGATAGCGGGCGGCAACTGCTTTGATTTGCTCGGGGGTAACCTTGCGGATGCGATTCGGCCGTTCCTCGACATCCTTCACGGTACCGCCGGTGGCCAGCGTCGAGCCGTAGATGCTGGCGAGCCAGTCCAGGTTGTCTTCCGCAAAGATCATATTGAGCAAATAGTGGTCCTTGGCCTTGCCTAGTTCCTCGTTGCTGACACCATCCTCGGCAATGCGGGCAACTTCGGCAGCGGCCGCCGCTTCGAGATCAGCCAGCTTGGCATCGCCGCGCGGTGCGCCATAGATGGCGAACTTGGTGTCGTCGAGCATAGTGCCCTGGAAATAGACGCGGGCGCTGGAAGCGATACCTTGCTGGACAGCGAGCGCCTGGTAGAGCCGGCCGCGGTTACCGCCGCCGAGAATTTCGGCCAGCAGGTCGAGCGCTTCGGCCTCGCCCGGCTTGGCGGTGTGGTAGGACGGCACCACCCACTGCGTCGAAAAACTGGGCACGCTGACGCGGGCGTCTGAGAGCGTGACGGTGCGCCTGGTGTTCTGCTCGGGCTCAACCGGCCGGATGCGCGGCGGCAGGTCAGGTCCGCGCGCCACCTTGCCATAGGTCTTTTCGGCCAGCGCCCGCACCGTGTCCGGTTCGACATCGCCGGCCACGATCAGCACGGAGTTGTTGGGCCAGTAGTACTTTTCATAGAAGACGGTGGCGTCGACGCGGTTCAGCTGCTCGATCTCCTGCATCCAGCCGATGATCGGGATGCGATAGGGGTGGTTCTGCCACAGCGTCGCGTCGATCTCCTCATGGAGAACGTCCTGCGGGTTGGTGTCGGTGCTTGAGCGGCGCTCCTCGATGACCACATCGCGCTCGGTCTTGACGACATCGTCGGTCAGGATGAGGTTTCGCATTCGGTCGGCCTCGAAGCTCATCATCAGCTCGAGCGCCGACGGCGCCACTGTCTGATAGAAGGCGGTGTAGTCGGAGGAGGTGAAGGCGTTGTTGGAGCCGCCGATCTCGAACACTGCGCGGTCGAATTCGCCGCCCGCATGGTTGGTCGTCGCCTTGAACATCAGATGCTCGAAGAAATGGGCGATGCCGGATTTGCCCGGCGGCTCGTCGGCGCTGCCGATCTTGTACCACACCATGTGGGTGACGATCGGCGCCCGGTGGTTGGGAATGACGACCACCTCCATGCCGTTGTCGAGCACGAAATCCCTCGCCTTGCCGTCCTCCCATGCGACGGGGATCGGAGCCGGCCCCGCGCCGACCAACTCGGACGCAACGGACGTCCTGCGAAGCCCATGAGTGCGGGGCTTGCTTGGTAGTTCTGGTAGGGAGAGTGGGGTTATGGGCTGCGTTCCTGGCAAAGTGATCTGTTCCTCATTTTGAAGGATCTATGTCTCCCGAACGCCTATTGGGAGAAAGTGGATCGGCACGCGACGCCGAGCCACATGAGCCGTCAGCGTGTTGCTGGGCCTGACGCGAGCCTCATCTTTGGATGCGTCCGGGAAACTTTCGGCATGGTGAGGCCATGGGAAGTCTGCTCGTTATCCATTGGGTGTTTGCGGATACCTGAGCATGCCCCGTGCCAAGTAAGAAAGCCCCGATTCGCAAGGTTTGATCCAACCTTGATACTTGCGATATCCGACATTGTCGGGCATCCGACAGAAAGCGCCTTTCGCCGGCGCGCCGGCTATGACGCTCGCCTCCTCCGGCGTGACGACGATCCTTTGGCGGGCGCCGCGCACACCGATCTGCCCGCCTATCAGCACCGCGACATCGAAGGACAGCGCGATCGTGACTGGATGGGTCTTACGCAAACATGCAGCAGTGCCACCGCGATCAGGACTTCATCCGCCCCACAAAGACCCGAGCGCGAGGGACGACGTGTAAGGCAACATGTCATCCTCGATAATGATGCCGCGCATAAAGAGGTAAGGTCCCTCGTCGTACCGGCGAGCCCCTTCGCTGGGTCTCGCGAGGGTCTGGTTTGCGAACGTCGACCGACAGCATCACGGCATGGGCGGCCCCATCGGTAGGCAAGCATTGACCGTGCCATCAGCGTTGAGGCAGCGCAGAGCCCAATTTCCCGGTGCCAGCCGGTACGTTGGAGCTTCAACTGTGGCCAGCCAAGCGGGCCGAGGCCGTGAAACTCCTGATACCCTGGACCGTCCGGATTGCAACGCACGACGCCTTGGTCTCGCGCCAACGTCCATTGACGCTCAGCGAAGCATCATGCGGACGAGCTGGGAAAGCTTGGCCGGGCCGGCGCCTTCCCAGGCGCATGGGACGCGCGACGACCCATGTGGACCTTGGATTTCACTACGCACTTACGCTGCTTTGGCCTTGTCAGCAGCCTGAGCATAAAGCGTGCTCAGCTTTCAGGGCGAGCCTCTTTCATGTTGATAGCATCTGTCGTCATTCAGGATCGCCCCATTTTCGCATGCCGCTTGCAGCTTTCAGACTGTTGTCAGCCAGGGCCGCCATAAAGGGTCTCGTTTAACGCATTCGGGAGGCTTCATCACTCGACCACATTAATTTCGGGCCGTTCGCCGGCGCTCCGAATGGCACTTAACACCAGATCCTCTCCAAACCCGTGATGATCCAAGAGGAAAACGAAAAATCCCTAAATCATAAAAAAGCACCGATACGGTCGGCTCCAGGCTGATGAAATTGCGGTCTCACTGGCCACGCACGATACTTGCGATGGCGATGGCCATTGCAAAGGCCGGTCAAGCACCCAAGACGCTGACAAGCACGCCTCCGACCAAAGCTCGATCGTTGGCAGCCTTTCTAGCCGTATACTTGGGGCATTTTGGGACGGCGATCCGGACGCCGATTAAAACCTGCCGGTCGTCTAAATGGAATGGTTGGTCCGGGTCCTTACTGGACCTGCGCCAACCCGATCGGGCCGGCGCACAGGGGCACCCAGACAATTGGACACGTCGCCTTTGCGCGGCGGCTTGCACTTTCTCGGATGGCCTTTTTTCTCCCCGGGCGAAATCGAGCGAGCGGTGAGGCGGAGCCTTCGATTTTGCCGATCATGTCGTGTCGCTTCGATCGAACTGCTCAGACGATGATAGCGGCATTGATTGCCGCGGCCGAAATGCGTTGTGTGAAGTACGATTTCTACGCCGTATACATACTGCCGTACAGTTCGCCCTGTCAGCAGCCTTGCCAGCAATCCGCCCTGTGTCCAACTGTCGTCGAATTCACCGGTGTCATTGAGGAATTCGTATGATCGCCTCGAAACCATCATTGCGACCGCGGGCGGGCGACGCAAGCTCTAGACTGCCACCGATCCGCTGGATAACCATGTTAGCGATATGTAGACCAAGGCCTGAGCCCGCAGCAGGAGTAGCACCACGACTAAATCGCTTTGTAAGCCCTTCGAGGTCGGGGAGGGGCACCACCGGTCCGGCGTTTGCAATAGCGATGGTTCCATCAGTTTGGACGGAAACTGTTGTCGGAACAGTGGGCAGTCCATGTATCAGCGCATTCTCGATCAGGTTACGAAGGAGGATCCCAAACGCATCGACATCCACTTTGCGCATCAAAGTGGGGCAGCCGTCGACGTTAAGATGCAGGCGTCCGGCATATTGCGGCTTTTTCCTCAGGTCATCGATTTCCAGCCGAACCGATCGGACAAGATCGATCGCGTGATCCGCCATGCCAACCCCCGATTCGGCTTGAGCGAGCTGAAGCACTTTTTCGACAAGGCGGCCAAGGCTCGACAGCGCTTGCTCGATGCCGCGCGCACGCATTTTGGCCGACCCATTGGGAAGCTCGGCCACTAATCTCTGCATCTGAGCGATTGAACCTGCGATCGGCGTGCGCAGTTCATGCGCACTGTTTGCGGCGAACTCGCGTTCGGCCTCGAGAGCCGCCCGCAGACGATCGAGAAGCCGATTGACGGATGCCGCGATTGGAGCCAACTCTGCCGGGAAATCGCCCAAGTCCATTGGTGACAGATTGCCGCCGTCGCGCGATCCGATCTGCTGTCGCAGTACCTCGATTGGCCGCAGCGAGCGCCGGATCACGATCCACCAAACAGCTAAGCTAAAGGGCAGGAGCACGAGTGTCGGAAGGAAGACAAAAAGTGCGCCCTTCGCGATTGTGGTACGGCGGCCATCAAGCGGTTCGGCCAACTGATGATACACGCCGTCTTGGATCTCCTCTGTGTAGACGCGGTAATCAGCGTTTCGCCAAAAGCCGTTACTCAGGGGAGCATCAGGGAAGGGCTGCTGACCCTCTTCCGGTTCAGAAATAAGCACTACCCCGTACTTATTAATAACCTGCTCACGATAGGTCCAGTACTTTTCATAAGTTGGCAAGTGGTTATTGTATTGATCAACGTGTTTTCCATTCAAGACCTTGATCAGCTCTGGTTCTCTGTACTCTGCGCTCCCCTGGAGCAAGTCATCCGAACTTTCGTTTACATTATTGCAAAAAATGAACGCAGCAATGGTTGGGGCGGCGATCCAAACCAGGAGCGTTGCCCCGCCTAACCACGATATCAGCTTTCTCGTCATGCTGTTCGAGTTCGTCATGTGACCACGAGCCTGTATCCGGAGCCACGCACGGTTGCTATTCTATCCCCGCCGATCTTCTTGCGGAGCCGGCTGACATAAACCTCCACTGTGTTGCTCTCGAACTCCGAATTGAATGAATAAAGCGCGTGCTCGATCCTCCCCTTTGAAACGACCGAACCGGGCCGGCGTAGAAGGCAGTCGAGCACCGCCCATTCGCGTCCAGACAGGTGGACCTCCTGCCCGTCGCGGAAGAGGCGTCGCTCGGCTGCCTGTATGGAAAGCGTCCCAACCGAAAATTGCGGCTCCGGAAAATGCCCTTGGCGACGTGCCACTGCACGGATGCGTGCCGAGAGTTCCCCCAGATCGAACGGCTTGACCAAATAGTCGTCGGCGCCAGCGTTGAGCCCCTCGATGCGATGCGAAATCCGATCGCGGGCTGTCAGAATGATGACCGGCGTTGTATCAAGCCCCTTGATCAGCTCCCGCAGATAGTCGATGCCATTGCCGTCCGGCAGGTGAACGTCGAGCAAAATAACGTCGTAGCCGGCCACAGCTGCATGACCGCGCGCTCCGGACAGGCCCTCGGCCCAGTCGACCGCGTGGCCACCAGCCACCAAATGATCGTGCACAGCACTTCTAAGGTCGTCGTCGTCTTCAATGAGCAGTATTCGCATCAGGCTGCCGAGCTCCGGTATGAGGGCAAGGCTCCTGCCTTATTGATCGAAGCTGACAGTAGGCTGAACCGGCGCCAGCGAATATCTGGGGGCTTTCAGGCTGCTGTCAGCTACAATTGCAAGAAAGGGGTCGTTAACAAAGCCAAACGAAGAGGCCTTATGAAACCCCTCCTGATCTCGGCACTTTTGCTCAATGTGACCACCGGCGGCTGTACACTGGTTGGCGGGCAATTCGACGTGGCGGTCAACGAATGGCAGCCGCGCCACGCGTCAATGTCCAGGCTTGAAACTGACAGGTGTCTTAAATACGAGGGCACCGTAGCGGGTGCCTCCAGTTATCGAACAGTGCCTAGCAGGTCAGAAGTGCACTTTGACCATAGGGGTCGTCCGTATTTTCGGCGCTCGCGAACAGAGTCGACGGTCAATCGATGCGCCACTGCCAGAGTCTGGAACGGTCAAGTGTTTGTTATCCCCCGTCCGGGCCATATTCTCTGCCGAGGACCAAGAAGGCCCTATTTTCGGTGCCCACGAACAGAGCCAACGGTCAATCGATGCGCCACTGCCAGGGTCTGGAACGGTCAAGTGTTTGTGATCCCCTGTCCCGGCCGTGTTCTCTGCCGAACTCGCCCTTGTAGTCGGCACACCAAAGATCGTTAGGGCGACAGCCGTTTGAAAGTGGTGTCCCCGTCGCCCTGTTGCGCCTGCGCTTGCGGCGCTCGACCATGCCGTGGCGGTCGAGCACGGCATGCACGGCCGAGATCGCGGGCCGGTGCACATCCGGATACAGCCGGGCCAGCCGCTCGCGTATCTTCGGCGCACCCCATGTCGGCTTGTCTTGCTTGAGGCGCACAATCAGCTTCTCGATTTGAAACGGAAGCTGATTGGCGTGGCGATAGGGCCGCCGCGATCGGTCCGTCAGCCCTCCAGGCCGCTGTCGTTGTAGCGCGTGAGGATCTTGTAGCCGGTCTTGCGCGAGATATCGAACTCCCGGCAAAGCACCGCCATCTTCTCGCGTCCAGCAGCCGGGCGACGAACTTCAGCCGCTCTTCCATGACGTTACACTCCTTCCAAGGCACCTTGCTCTCCTTGCAAAGGGCCGAAAGTGTAACCCATCTATCCGGAATGAACTGTCACCCATCTCTCGGGAAGGAAAGTCATGGCCAAGGCAACTGGAAGCCGAATTTTCTTTTAGAGTATGAATCAGCGCCGTCTGCCGAAAAGCGCGTCCACGATCTTCCCTTTTGAAACGACCGTGCAGGGCTGGGGCAGACGGTAGTCGAGCACCGCCCATCCGCGTCAAGTCAGGTAGACCTCCTGCCCGTCGCGGAAGAGGCGTCGCTCGGCTGCCTGTATGGAAAGCGTCCCAACCGAAAATTGCGGCTCCGGAAAATGCCCATGGCGACGTGCCACTGCATGGATACGCGCTGAGAGTTCCCCCAGATCGAACGGCTTGACCAAATAGTCGTCGGCTCCAGCGTTGAAGCCCTCGATGCGATGCGAAATCCGATCGCAGGCTGTCAGAATGATGACCGGTGCCGATTCAAGTTCCTTGATCAGCTCCCGCAGATAGTCGATCCCATTGCCGTCCGGCAGGTGAACGTCGAGCAAAATAAGGTCGTAGCCGACCACAGCTGCATAATCGCGCGCTTCGGACAGGTTCTTGGCCCAGTCGACCGCGTGGCCACCAGCCACCAAATGATCGTGCATAGCACTTCCAAGGTCCTTATCGTCTTCAGTGAGCAGTATTCGCATCATGCTGCCGAGCTCCGGTATGAGGGCAAGGCTCCCATCTTATTGGTCGAAGCTGACAATAGGCTGAACCGGCGGCAGCGAATTATTTGGGGAGCTTTCAGGCTGCTGTCAGCTACAACTTGCAAGAAAGGGGTCGTTAACAAAGCCAAACGAAGAGCCCCTATGAAACCCGTCCTGAACTCGGCACTTTTGCTCAATGTGACCCCCGGCGGCTGCATCAGCAAATTGATTTGGGAAACAGGCGCGCCGGTTCTAATGACCGACGCAGGCCGAGGTCTGGAGCTGGACCAGCGAACGGCGTCTTCGGTTTTTCAGGCAACAGCCACATGGAAGAATATGATTGGCTCGACCATGCGCCGAGCTTTGTCGAACGGATTGGTCGCGGGCGCACTACCACAGATTATGGCAGGTTTACGCCCTGGCCTTGACACCCGGGGTGATCGTCACCGGCGGAGCCGCGGCGTACTGATCGGATATCTAACGTCGCTGAGTCTCTCGTCGGTGCAGTGGATCTCTCGGCTTAGCCATCATGCAAAAAACGACGGTTCCGCGACACCACTTTTCAGGTCCGTGACACAGGCTTTGTGAGCCGATCTGTTGTTCTTACCCCAGGCTAATGGCTGAACAGCTCTGTCGCCGGCTCGATGCGCCAGATGGCGCGATGTTTTGAACCCTTTCACGAGGCGACGGCAGCAGCCGACCGGCTCTCCTATCGCGGCTCCCGCGATCCACACACCCAACAAGGGAATCTACCATGGTAATGAAGGCACCGGTTGCCGACGCTAGGAATGGGTCGGTAGTAGATCGGCTGGTCGGCATCGACCTCGCTCGGGGCCTGGCTGTCTTCGGGATGTATGCCGCCCATCTCGGTCCCGACCCCGGCGAAGGAGGACTAGTCGGGTTTCTGATGGAACTAACCCATGGGCGGCCGTCGGCCCTGTTTGCCGTATTGGCCGGTTTTTCAATCCTCCTGATTACAGGTCGCAAGGCGCCGAAGTCGGGGATAGCCGGTAGACAGGCCATCGCCAGAGTCGCAATTCGTGCCCTTGTTTTGCTCGCGCTTGGCTCAATCCTGGGCTGCCTCGGTACCCAGGTCGAAGTCATCCTAGAATACTACGGAATTTGCTTCTTGTTGGTATTGCCGCTCCATCGGCTCAGCGCATATCAGCTGGGCTTGATCGCTGCCGCTACGGCATTAGTTCTCCCGCAAGTCCGTTCCTCCCTTCTGTCGGTTGCCCCCAACCTCCTCGACCCGGTCTTCAACCTCATGGTCAACGGCTACTATCCCGCGGTGACCTGGGTTCCTTTCCTCATCGCTGGCATGGCCATCGCGCGCCTTAATCTTAATACGCTAGCAGCGCATTGGCGCCTTGGTCTGGCGGGGGTCGCGCTGGCCGTGTTGGGCCATGGGGGATCCTTGCTCGCGCTGAGTTCCCGCGCTTTGACTGAAACCTCCTTGTGGTGGTCTGACGTTGACGGCGCTTTTGAGCCTTCCAAGTCGTCATTTATAGTCAAGTCGTCATGGATAGCCGCACCTCATAGCGAAACGACGCTTTCGATCGTGGGCAGCACCGGTTGCGCAATGATCATCTTGGCGGCTTGCATGCTCGCTGTGGATGCGCTCCCGCGTCTGCGAAAGCTGGTCTGGCCAATAATCGCAGTCGGCTCGATGTCTTTGACGGCCTATGTGCTGCACATTGCGGGAATAGCCTATCTTATGAAGATAAACATTTTCAAAGACGAGAGCCTGTCCACGCTCTTTGGCTTCGTTGTGGTTATCAGCACTTTTGCGGTGCTTTGGCTGCGCATCTTCCAGCGAGGACCGATGGAAGTGCTGATGGGTAGGGTCGCAGATCTCGCGCGTCACATCCGCTGAGCACCGCCGCGCCCCGGCCTCCCGATCACATTACGGACAAGGTGGGGCTTTGTCCAAAGCTTGTTCGCGGCAGGGGAGGGTACTTCCTCCCAGCCTGCCGCCTTGTTGATGGAAGCTAAAACGGTCGCGCAGGCGCTAGAGTTGCATCGGCATAATCAGCTTAAACTCGCGAAGTTAAACCCGCGGTTGGTCTATCTCGGCCCGCCTCACCTGAAAGGCTAAGGTATCCGTTTCGGTCAAGGGTTTTAGGGGCCATTTTCGCTGCGCCTTGAGGAGAGCGTTTGCTAGGATGAGGAGCTTTCGCAACAAGATGATGACCTTTGCGGGTTTGCCTGCCGCCTTTAGCGCCTGGTATTTTGCCTTGAGGTCGGGGTTGAAGCGCAGGGCGAAGGGCCGGGCATGTAGAGGGCCTGGCGAACATTGGCCCGGCCGCCCCGGATGAAGGCGCGGCCGCTCCATTTTGCCGAGGCCGGCGAGGCTTGCGGCCTTTGGTTCCGAGTTCCGGCATGTCGATGGTGAGTGTGCAGGCGGTGGCATCCGATGCGCCATATGCTGGTCAGGATTTCGCGGCGCTGGACAGCGTCGGGATCGGCTTTCATGAGGGTAAGCATCGTCTGATCGATATCGCTGAGTTCACGTGGATCTGCTTCCAGCCACTCGTTGTTGTGGCGCCTGAGCAAGGCAAGCGGTCAAGGTCTGGCTCTGGTGCTGGCTGCGGTGCGATCCCCGCACGGGCCAGGTGCCGATCGTGTCGACGATCCACCTCGCCGCGACCAGAGAGCTGCTACTCTCTTCCGCTGTTCATTCTGGCCTCTTCGCAATGAATGTCATAAAATCACCTGTCGCAATTAATGGTTTTTGATTTGGCTCCTACAGCTGGCAGATATCGCCGAGAGTTCCGCAGAGAGCGTCGAAAGTTTTGGCCGCCTTCTTCCGCAGCCGCGCCTTGAGTTTTGAGCAGACCTGTCTTGATCGGGTTGAGATCGGGCGAGCATGGCGGCAGGATCAGGAGCCAGTGCCCCTTTGGCCAACCAGTGGGCGGCGCGTACCTTGCCGACAATCTGGGGTTCCGAACCCGACAGTTGGTTTTCAACCCGACAGTGGCCCGCCTCAGAGCAGGCTACCGCCCTTCGGAGCAGGCAGAAGCTAATCGAGGTTCGCGGGTTCCGGTTTGAATGTGCAGGTCGCTGCGCGCCTGATCTTTCGGTCTGGCGGCACATGACAAAAACTCTCATTTTGGCCGACGATACCCGGTCAGGAGCGGGTATCGCAGTCGAGAAGCGACCCGAGCACGTCCACAAGATGTGCCGAGTTTGCAAGGTGTGTCATTGTTTCTGTCAACGTTCGAGCGACAGCGCACGACGAAACGTCTGGCATACGCCTCGTCTGGCACGCGCCTCGCATATGTTGCAGTTGCTGCTGGAGATCAGGCGATCGAGTGGGCCTTGCAATTTTCCGATTTTGATGCGCCTAAAGTCTCGTGTACAAATCAGGCTGGCGTGAATGGCCTGCCTAAGTTGCGACTTATTACAAAGGAATGGATATGGCGACTGGAACGGTGAAGTGGTTCAACAGCACGAAGGGTTTTGGTTTTATTCAGCCTGACAACGGCGGTCAGGATGTCTTTGTCCACATTTCCGCTGTTGAACGAGCGGGCCTGTCGACCCTTAATGAGGGCCAGAAGATCAACTACGAGGTGGAACAGGATCGCCGCACGGGAAAGTCCTCTGCAGGCAGCCTCAGCAAGGCTGGCTAACGGTCCGGGAAAGCCTTGGCAAGGTTCGTCATCGCCGGAACGCATTGACGGCTCGAAACCCGGGCCGGAGCATGCAAGTTAATGCCGCGGCAGGGATTGCTGGAGCCATCATGAATTACTCTGGAAATGAGGCTCTTGGACGGGAAAGGCGGGGCTCATCCCCGCCCTTTGATTCCGCGCAGATTGGGCCAACGGCTGCTGCGCGTCCGAACGACTGTTGATACGGATTTAGGCTGCGACCTTCTTGCGGGTCCGTTTCGCCGGCGCCGTGGCTGGGGCTTCCGGCTCTTTCGGTTTGCGGCCGAGTCCCATGGTCTTGGCCAAGGCGGAGCGCGCAGCGGCGTAATTCGGCGCCACCATGGGATAATCCGACGGCAGACCCCATTTGGCGCGATATTCGTCTGGGGTCAGACCATAGTGCGTCGCCAGATGGCGCTTTAGCGATTTGAATTTCTTGCCGTCTTCAAGGCTAATGATGTAGTCCGGTTCGATCGACTTTTTGATCGGGACAGCAGGTTTTTTTACAGGCACAGGCTCTTCTGCCGGTATGAGTCCAGCCGTGCCGTTTAGAGCCCCGTGCACTTGGGCGATCAGGGCAGGAAGCTCCCCCGCCGGGACGGGGTTGTTGGAGACGTAGGCTGATACAACATCGGCAGTGAGCTCGATGAGGATGTCGGTCTTGTGGGGTTCTTCTGTCATAAACTTCTCCGGGCAGCTTGAAACACAGTTGGGCGAAGTGTCGCTTCATAGTGGCGGTTGCCGCTGAAAGCAAATGGATCGACGGGTGCGCTGCTCCTCCACCATTGAAGTCTCGGCGACGCATCCCGTCATCGTCCATCGCTAAAGGCAGCGTATTGAATTATGGGAGCGGTCGCGCCCGCCCCACCATAGCGATACAGCAAGACAATCAAAAAAGCCGGTCTTTGCTTGGCCCCAAATCTTTTCTCCTTTCGTGAACGCTGAGCTGCCAAGCTGCTACAGTTCACCTCGCGGGGCAACCGTGCACAACACAGGAGTTGCCCGAGCGATACATTCTTCACTTGCCGCTTATCAGCGCTGGTGATTGCACTTTGCAGCCTGCCTCCGGACCCGCAGCGCTCACGCTGTTGGTTTTGCGCCTGCAGGCGTCGGAAGTCGGATCGCCGCAGCTAATTTCCTCAGGCGGACGAATTCAACAAATCGATTGTTTGGATCGAAGGCATCCACACCATCGATGCCTCTAGAATATGATCCAGCTACAATCACCGTGCTGTAATGGCAGGGACGGCCAGCACAAGCGCGACACGATCCGGCGGGTCCATCGCTGCGTTACGTATTCATGGCTACTGCATCGGGCGCTCGGTCGACCGCCTTAAGCCAGGTCGCCGCATTGCGAGACGGTGACCGGCGAGGGAGAGGGCGCTCTGGCAACGAAGCGAGGCGGGTGGCCTTGCGGGTGGCCGCGTGATGTCATCCGGCTCTCCTGCCGATCTCTGCCGGCCAGATCTGGAGCAACTGTTTTGCATAGATATGGCTCTCTTCAGGGGGCCATCTATGATGGGAGCCGAGCGCGTGTTCGAGCCGGGGAACAGGCTGCGCATGCACTGTGCCCACCTATTGCGATCGTGCTAACCTTGGTTGTTCGGACTTGCCGTTAAAGGCAAGCGACAGATTGAAGTTATGCTGCACCATCTGATTGCCTGGCTCGTTTTCGAGAGCTCGCCGATACAGGGCCTGTGCCGCGTCATGCCGCCCCTCAATGTCCAAAATCACGCCCTTCGCATTCAATGCACGTACGTTTCCTGGGGCTGCAACCAAGACGCTGTCGAGCACCTCAACCGCTTCGTGCGGGCGCTTCTGGCCCACCAAGGCATTTGTAAGTCGTATCGCCGCATCAACATTGTCCGGGTGCTGCTTCACCTCATCCCGCAAAGCCCGCTCTTGAACATCCTGACCAACTTCGCGCAAAATGCGTTCGCGCATAGCCGGATCGATTTGATCGGCGCTGAGCAACTCGGGGGAAGATGTCTCCTGCACGGAAAGAGCCGGCTTTTGCCAGCTGGCGCAACCGCCCAAAGGCAGAATGGCGAGTACGGCAAAAAGAAGTGAGTTCCGGCGCAGAAACATAGGCGATGGAGAAACTGTATTACTATTCATGTTATCTCTCAGTTATCGGGGAGGCGCGTGGCGTTCAGTTAGGAAAGGTGGGACTACTCTAACAATCCGCTGTTCGATCCGTGCGGGAGTGTGACGGATCCTGCGGGGCGAATTGTAAAGTCGGAGGCGAGGTCTTGATAAGACAGCACGGCGAGATCAACCCCGTTTCGCGTCAGAAAGCCGCGGACGAAACGTCGGACATCCATCGACGTCAACAGAATAGGGCGGGTTTGACCCGGTTCTGCGTTCGAAAGGACCTGACGTATCTGTGATAGCATCGCTTCGCTTTGCCGATCCTCCAGTGCGAGATAGGGGCCTGCATCCGAATCTCGAACCGCGCCACGCATCACATCCTCGCTCTCGCGCTCGACGACCAGGGCGGACACGATGCCCTCCGTGTTGGCATGGCGGTGGCAGATCTGTCGCTTCAAACCAGAACGGACATATTCCGTCAGCAGGGCAACGTTCTGCTCACGCTCGCTCCATTCGGCCAATGCCTCCAACACGAGACGGGTGTGGCGGATTGGGATACCTTCCTCCAGGAGGCGGCGCAGAACATCGGCAATCCGAGGAATCGGCGTCGTGCGTAGCACCTCTTTCACAAGCTCAGAATATTCCTGCTCCATTCGGCCCAGGAAATGTCGGGTCTCTTGGATGCCCACCAATCGCGGTGCGTAGCGGGTCAACGCTGCATGGACGCGCAAGGCGAGGAGTTCGCCGGGAGCCCTATGCTCCGTGCCGGCGCCCGTAAGGGCCTTTGCAGGGGTATGTTCAACCGGGAGTCTGTCCGTTTTCGGCTCACGTCTAAGGGGGACACCGCTCGAGTCGACGTGCGCTACATCGGCTCGGAGCGCCATCTGGTTTGGATCTAAGGCGTCCTGTTCGACTGGCACGCCCTCGACATCAATTCGGAATTGCGATTCAGGCAGCTGCTCGTCAACCAAGACAGGGATGCGAGGAACGATAATGCCCAGATCGGCTGTGACCAGGAGCGAAACGCGCCCAATATGTTTTTGCAATTCGGCTTGATCGACCGCCTGCATAAGATCTGGCGCTAGAAAAAATGCGATCGGGAATTCCTTCGCAGGCGCGGCTTGCTTAGGCTCCGCTGCAGTTCCACCTTTCGCATCGGCAGTGCCGGCGCCCAGCACATCAGCCTTGACAATGCTTACCGCAGCGAACACTGCGGCCAGCATCAGAAAGACGGGGAGGGGAAACCCAGGAACGAACCCCATTACAACCAGGACGCCGGCCGCCAGTCGCAAGGCTCGAGTGCTGGCCGTGAGCTGACTGACCATTTCTGTACCGAGGTTGATCCTCGCCGTCCCAGTCACACGGGTGACGATGGTCGCCGCAGTAATGGAGAGCAGAAGGGCCGGAATCTGCGATATCAATGCATCGCCTATCGTCAGCAGAGTGTAGTGATGCAGTACCTCGCCGAAGGACATGCCCTTGGAGAGCAGGCCGATCGAAATTCCACCCAGCATGTTGATGCAGATAACCACCAGCCCGGCGATGGAATCGCCCTTCACAAATTTCATCGCGCCGTCCATCGCGCCATAGAGTTGGCTTTCCTTCTCCAATTCGGCGCGCCGCCGGCGGGATTCGTTGGCATCGATGTGGCCGTTGCGTAGCTCTGCGTCGACCGCCATTTGCTTGCCCGGCAGAGCATCCAGCGTGAAACGCGCCGCCACTTCTGCCACCCGTTCGGCACCCTTCGCGAGGACCATGAATTGCACCATGGTGACGACCAGAAATATGACGAAACCCACCACGATATTGCCTGAAATGACGAAATCGCCAAAAGTATGAATAATGCTGCCGGCCTCCCCCTCGGCCAGGATCAGTCGCGTCGTTGCGACCGTGAGCGCGAGACGGAATACAGTGGAAATCAAAATAACGCCGGGCAAAGAGGAAAAATCAAGTGGAGTACTGACATACAGGGCAACCATCATCAGCAGTATGGCCAACCCCATATTGAATCCTATCAGGGCGTCGACCACCACGACCGGGATAGGCATGACCATCATCGCGACAGCCAGAAGCAGCATCAACGCAACCATTAAATCCGGGCTGGCCGGCGCACGCTTGATGAAGTCACGCAGGACGTTGGCCATCGAGACACCTTTGCAATCGGTTGAGACTTACTCTGCTGTTACGCCATGAAACGTGGCTTTCGAACTCCGAAGGCGCCTCAGCCTTGGCCAGCGCGTGACCCTGCATGAGAGCCACAAGCAGGCGCGAAATGGCTGGGCAGCAAATGTTTCCAACGCAGCCAGCTTGTCAGCACCGAGCGCGACAGGATGTTTGGCTGGCCATAGAGTGCTGCTTGATGGGGCCTGCGAGCTTTCAATATTGGAGAGCAGCAATGCGGCCATTCCTGCTCAGCAGCACACGGCTGTCCTCAATACGTTCGACCACCCATCCATCAGCCAAAATGGCGCCGACAAAATACTTCTCGCTGTCGATGACAATATATGGTTGGACCCCATGCCACACAGCTTCGACCGCGATTGCGGATGGCGCCTTCTCCTCTTTGATGAGCACTCCGTTCACCAGTGTTAGAGTACCCTTGGTGCGACGATCGAACGATTGCTGAAGCTTCTGCCAACTGATGACCGATTCAGACGTGACGGTGCCTTCGGCGGTCACAACACCCTTTGCCGACCCAATCTTGACGTCGAGAAGACCCGCTCGATCGACTTCCTCCTGCAGCTCTTGGGCCGCTGCCTCCGTAAGTTCATTGTCAGCGCGGTGACTGATCGTTCTGGACGCGACTTCAGCCCGAAGTGAATTGGGGCTCGATCCACTTGCATTGCCAAGATAGGAGATCGTGCCTGAAAGCGCGCCGATCCCGAGTGAGCTGATTATGACCATGGCGAGCACACCGATCGGTAGGCGCGGTATGCCGGTCGAACCAGGCGGCTCTGCATCCTGCACGGACAAAGCAATGGACATCTCGCCTACGAGCAGGACGACAGGAAGGGGCACAACAACGGACTGGCCTGCGGCGATATTCCGGTTGCCCTCGATACTGAGTCCGGGTGCAAGCGCCTCCAGTTCGATCGACTTGCCAAGAAGAGTTACACGAAGGTGATGCGGTGCCAGTCCCTGCTCGACAAAGACCAAATCGGCATCGAAGCCGCTGCCGATTAAACACTTTTGAAGATCCGTCTTGCCGGTCAGACCGCAATAGTGCCCCGAACGCACTTCGAAACGGAGGGAAACGGCGTCATCCACAGAGCATCTCTCAAACAGGATAGAAGCCGCATGGCAATTGCCATGCGGCTCATTTCGGGACTACGTCGCGTCAATAAGGAGACGCGCTAGGGGGCAGTCTAAAACCCGCTTCCGACATTACGAAACGCGTTCGTCGGCGGCCTTCTTGATGGTCTGGAGATTGGTCGTTAGAGTGCGCAACTGGACACTCCTTTTCGTCGCCTCCAAGCTAACATTGGTTAGTTCCTGCACTTGCGCCTGAAAAGCAGTAGCATCAGCTCCGCTTGTATTGCCGGGAGTGCCACTGTTAGTTTTATCGGTATTGCCGGCGCTACTGGTATTGGTATTGCCTGATTTTTTATTATTATCAACTGCAGCCATGATCATTCCTTTTTCTGTTGGAGTTGTGCCGTCAATAACGGCCTGTATGACCTCACGCCGGATTTCCCGCGTCAGGCATCTTCTGTGTCATCCAAAGCTTCATCGGCCTCAGCCATCGCATCGTTCGCGAATTGGAACGCGAACGATCGCAGGATACTTTGGAAGGCTTCACTTTGTGCTGCAGACTGTGAGTTGTCTTGAAGTTGATCATTTGAAACGGTCCGGTTATCCGCCCGATCGTTCCCGCCAGCTGCCTTGCCATCATTCCCACCAGCTGGCTTGCCATCATTGCCATCAGCCGGCTTGCCATCACCAGAATGCTCGGATTTCGAATCCCCATGGCCCTTTCGGATCAAGGAAGTCCCGAGGTTGCCAACTCCACTCCCAATTGCTGCTATCATCAGGTACTCCGGCATTTGCCATTGGCGGCGACGTGTTAAAGGTTAGCCTCGATCAAGCTAAGGGCGGGAGCTTTCGAGAACCTGACGGCTTTTGACAAAAACCGGCCAGCGCAAAAACGTATGCTCTGCAGGATGTTGCTCTCGCATCGAACAGTCGACCACGATCTCGGCTGTTCGGCCAATCCCGCCGTCCACGCATGCCGCGACCGAATGGCAGCCGCAGCAGCTCGTTTGCATCCTCGATGCTGTGGTGTCGAACAGGAGACACGGTCCACGTGCTGCATGACCGCAATGACCGTATTCTTGCTGGCTCCACGGGCGCACGCAACGAGCAGGAACTCGGTCTTTGCATCACCATTCTCTCGCCTGCACATCACGGCCCGGCGCGGTGAGCTCATTGGCTTCGAGAAGGTCGGCGACCGTACGAACATGGGATGGTCTGCCGGCTTTGGGAGGCCGGTGCGGATCCTCTTCTCACCATATCGAAAGCTTGAAGCGGTCGGATTTTCTTGCCCTGTTCGTGAGAACTCCCATCGTCAGCTAATCGTCAGCCAAGCGGTCTATCTAGGCCGGCCGTGCCTGACCTTCGGATCCAAAGGTCCCGTCTCGACACTTTTTGTAACTATAGATCGAAATGGTCCGCGTGATACGCAACGCACACGCTTCTCTGAAGCAAATGTGTGACTTTGTCGGTGGCGAACGAGAGGAGTGACGCATCAATAAAATCGTCAGGCACGTGTCTAGGAAGGGGAGCTAGCCGAGTTGGTCTGATTTCATTCGCTGTTCCTGGAAATCGGCGGACTGAAGCGCTGATAATCTCAGGACATCGATGGCAACGTTGCGAAAGTCCTGTGAGCTCGGGCCAATCTTGGCCTGCTACTGAGAAGCACTTTGGCGGGAACATTACGCCGTCGCGGGTCTGGCTGACCGTGACGTTAACCGAAAGATGCCGCTGGTCTCGTCAGCCGCCAGCACAATAGCAGCACATTCTCGCCTACTACGGAGACGCAATATGAAGGGCATTGGCCGACCACGGAAATCGCAGGCTGAAACTGGAGCCAGCCGCGCGGGGCGGGCGAGCAGTTCCCTTTCGCAATCAAGTCTTGCTGCGGGAGAAGGTGGACAGTCATTCGATTCCGTTGTGGAGCAGATGCGCTCTGGGGACGCCGATAGGAGGCCCTCCTCCCTTCCAGTTGCGCGCGGTCCAGGCGATGCCCGCGAAAGTCTGCCAGGCGCCTCGATTGGCGAAGATCAAATCCTGAACACACCGCCACGTGGAGCCGCTGCGCCACCACGCGGAACCGTAGCGCCACGTGGCGCAGCCGCAAGGCGGCGCGGTTCTCCCTCCATGTCTGAGGGCGAAGCCATGGCGCCGGTCGGTAGCCAACTATCAACCGCGCAGGTGGAAGGCACCAGCTCATCGTCAAATAAAGATATCAGTCCGACACAGCTCAGAATGAACAGTCTTGTTCAACAACTGACTGATTGCGAGGCTGCGGCCAGGAAAACCGACGTCCCCGAGGAGGCGGTGGAGCTGATCAGTGGGGTCGTCGATGCAGCCTCAGCAATTCTGGAGTACCGCGCTAGCCTGCCTGCGGCTGAGGCGCAGACAATTATGCCAGACGACAAGGTGCGTAGATGTTGCCAGATCGTGTGCGACGCCGCGAATGAAGTAGACAAACTTGGCCTGTCGACGATCACGAAATTGGACAAAAAGACCAAGAAAGCGGCAGGTATGGTCGATAAACTCTACTCCTACTCCCAGGCGGACCGGCAGGAGCTGTTGATTTTAAATGTGGAGAACCACCATACGGCGGCAATTAAGTGGTGGGAAAAAAAGGCATGGCGCTCCGAACGGCAGCGATCCGCCTGCGCTGCCACCGCTAGCCTATCCAGTGGAACGCCCGTGATGCGGGAAGCCGAGCGGTGCGCACTGCGGCTGCGTGCCGGCTCGGTACTGAGTGTCAGGATCTGGCTGGTCCGTGAGCGGATCGGTCTTGCGCGGGCCAAGATTGAACTGCGGGCGAGCAGGTTCGAGCCAGATTTGAAGGAACTCCTCGTCGGTCGAAATGGAGTGGTGCAGCTGATGGCAAGCGCCGCTCAAGAAGCTCTTCGCGCCCTCTCTTTGGCGAAGGGCATAATGGATGATGGCAAAACACTCAACGCTCATGATTGCGCGGTTGTAGAAAAAATCATGGAGCGGCTTTCGGATTTTGGATTGGCGTTGCACGAGGTGCATACCAAGCTAAGCCATACCTACCCAGATGCCGGCCTCCCATTGAAACTGTTCGAACGGATCGTGGACGATGCATGGATCACTGCGCACGATGCCATGCACTTGTTGAACCTGCAGTCTCCGCCGTCAGCCATCATGGCGCCACAGGCCCAGGCGGGCGCTGCGATGCCGGCCAGGGCAGGCGCTGCGATACCGGCTGACACTGCTGGTACGGCTGCAGTGTCAGAAGGCACTACAGCGCGAAGGAAAGGGAAGTCAAAGCATAAGTCGGCAGCTCGCGCCGGGACTTCTGCCGCCGGGCAGCCATCAACACCAGTCGCTGCGAACGCCGGCACAGTGCCAGCAGCCAAGGTTCTCGCGCGCTCGGATCAAGTTGCGAGTACACAGGTGAGAGCGCAAGAGGTGGCTGCGAGTTCGTCGGGGGCAGGCTCGACAATCGGGGGCGCCGCGTTGTCAATGGAGGTATTGACGGAGCGGCTCAAACGATTGGACGAACTTTTGCAGTTCGATCTGGCCGGTCAGCAAAGCGTCGTCTCCCAAGTGCGCCAGATGAAGCCTGAGGAGGCCGGTAAGGTCGTGGACGATGTGGCCCAGTACCTGCGAGCCCAGGCCATTGAGATGCAAACCTGTCTCGCCGGGTTGCAGGGGCGTAATGTACGCCTGCTACTCACCTCCACCCAGCTACCCAAAGTGCACGAACGCACAGACCAGCTCAAAGGGTTGCTGAACATGGTGCTGGGACAGGCCAACGCATTGAATGAAGGAAAAGCCGGCATTACGACTGATTGCATGAAGACCTACGCATTTCCGGCGCAAAAATACCTGGAACATTTGTGCAATGCCGACGAATTGATGCCGCCGGAGGCACCGGTCGCGCTGCGTGGCGAGCCAGGAAAGCTGTTTGAGATGAAGCTGCAGCCCAAGATGCTGGTCAATGGTGCGATGCCGAGCCCGATGTGGGTGCACATCCACACGAGTCGCCCCGTCATGGCCAGAAACTTGGAAGGGCTGGCTGATTCCGAATTCACCGCTTGCCACGTTAAATCCAACGAACAGCGCGGCTACAATCGAGAGCGAGAGGAAGCCGATGCTAGGTCCGGTCGCGAGAAGGTCATAATTCATCGCGGCAAACTCACCCCCGCTTTCTGTAAGTCCTTGTTGACCTCAGGGCTTGGCCGCCAACCACGCCATTCGCGTGCCGAGCTCCCGTCGGCGCAGGCTGCATGACAGGGCACTCAGAATGCGGCCGGCCACGCTGTGAGTCAGCGAGCATTTCTCCTGGCCAAACCGCGAATGCCGCTGCGCGAGTTGCGGTCCGGCGATTGGAGTCGATCGGCTACCGTCAGGGCCGATTTGCGATGTCGCGTTACCGGCTGTTGACGTGGCGGCGTATCTTGCCTCCCATCCAACTTATCGCCGAGATCGCGCCGCCAAGATCGAGGCGGAAGGTCTTCCTGCGAGCGCGGAGCAGGCATAGCCGATCCGATCGGGATCGGCGCATCGCAACGACCCAACGGTGTGGTGGAGAAAATTGGATTCGGGAGAGCTCGGTTCCAAGAGGCGGAGTTCCGGCCCGAATACAATCCGCTCGCAAGCACCCACGATGCGCATCCGCAGTTTATTGTCTGGGAGATGGGCTGGATTGCTCGGCGGCGCTGGCGCTAAGGCGGGGCTGTCGCCGGACAATTAGCATTCACTGCCAACAGCCTTGCAACCGTCACCAGTTGCAAGGCTCGGCGGCGGGTCGACAAATCACATGAAATCGTCGTCGGACCCGCTATCGCTGCTGTCGCTATCCTCGGTTTTGTGGAGATAGAGTGGAGGTTTGCCTGCACGCTGCCACTCACCGGCACTGTTCTTCGTCCATTTGTCGGGATGCTGCGTAGGGTCAAGCACCAGGTCGCCATGATCCACTTCAACAAACCCCATCGTCTGCGCGCGCGCTTGTGCTTCCGGATTAGCCGCACGCCAATTCAGCAACGGTCGGTCGCCGTCTATCCGAAGTTGATGCTCCAGCAGAATATCGCCCGCATTTTCGACGAGCGGATGGGCGACTTGAAGATCCACTATGGAAGTGACCTCAGTTCGACCAGGAAATTGTTCCCGCCAACTTTCCGATTCGAACTCGTTCATGCTGAATCCGCCTTCCATTCTCAGCAGTCCGGCACTCCGGTCTCCCAATTGGTAACTGAAATATCGCGCGTGCTCCGTATCTCGACGGATGCCATATTGCTGAGCAACGTCCGCGGTGCGCCTGGCTCGTGACGATACGAACTCCGAATACTCTTGAGGATTGTCGGCGATGTGCGTGATTTCATCACCATGAAATTGCCTCACCTGTCTCCTGAAGGAAGTCCTGTTGATCTCCACCACAGGAGGTCGGGAATTGAGGGAGTATGCTTGGGGAGCCGCCGATGATGAGGCGCCGCTACCTTCCGATCCGGATAAGTGCATTCGGGCAAATGTGTCCGCGAACCCTTCGCTTCCTGCATCCGATTGCTCGCCGGCATTATGCGCGCGGTAACTATCGGATGAGCCACCAATTCGACCATACATGACGATTCGTACTCCTATGTTTCGCAACCGAGCTCAAGTTAGCACGGCTGTTCAACATAGGGCGCTTAGTTGACGACTAGCTGACGAGGGCATTCCAACGGCTGCACCAATCAAATCCGCACTGCCGGCCTCAAAACCTCGGACTGCGCCACGCACCGGCCAGCAGAGGCTGCAAG
Source organism: Mesorhizobium sp. M7A.F.Ca.US.008.03.1.1 (assembly GCF_003997495.1). Taxonomy (GTDB): domain Bacteria; phylum Pseudomonadota; class Alphaproteobacteria; order Rhizobiales; family Rhizobiaceae; genus Mesorhizobium. Next base: position 209,100 of record NZ_RZRU01000010.1, read on the forward strand.
GTCATGCCCGGAGGACTTGCCGTAGTTGCTGGGTGGCAGATCCGAGGGGAGTGATTGCCCCAGGCCCGCGGTTGCGCGGTTGGCCTGACAGAGACACTGGGGCACGGATGGCCAGCCGACATTTGCCACTAGCATGGAGCCAGGTCAGTTTTGAACTGGGCAGTCGTGGACTTCCATGACTAGGCCAAGCCTGCGGCAAAGAATGCTTTCGCGACAGGCTGGAAATATTGCATAGGAACCGCGTGGCCGAGTTTTGTAGTGCCTATCAGCTGACGCGCTAAGACATGGTCATGGACGATCGTCAGGCGTAGTGCCCGCGCCTCGCTCAACACATGTGAAACGCGCTCACCTTCGGCACGGCAAACTAAGAACGGCACCCCGGTTTCACCGCGAACGTAACGCAGACCGATCAGGACCGCCCTTCCTGTTAAGACCAGCGTGGCGCGATGCACGCCAAGCGCAGGCTCGTCGGCCGCCTCCTCGCGGATGCGACGCTGTTCACCTTTCAACTCTGGCGCTCCTTGCTGATCCTTCGACTCGCGCGTCACTTCGGTATTGGTCATGCGCATTTCGCGCAGATACAACGCGCGCTGGAGCAGAAGATCGATCAGTCCGCCGACCAGCAGTGCGCCGGCGCCAATTCCCATCAGCAATTTTGTCTCCATAAAGATGAGGCCAACACAGCCCATGCCGCAGATCGGCAGAGGGACCATTGTCTTCCACATCCCGAGAAGGACAATGGAAAAGGTTGCGCTGAGAACCAATACCTTGAACATGGTCTTGCAGACTTCGACCATGGAACGAGCAGACCCCAAGCGCTTCAGCCCTTCAAAGGGGTCAATTTTCTTAAAGCTGAGCTTCATCGGCTCCAGAGAGAAGACAAATCCACCATTGGCTAGCAGGCTGGCCAAAATCACCGCGGCGACAAGGGTTCCAAGCAGCGGGCCAACAGCCGCGACTGTGAGTTGGACGAGCACAACCAATGCCTGCGGCACCGCGGTATCGAAAGGTAGGCTCTGCAACTTGGTGGCTAATAGGAGCGCTTCCCGGCATTTGTCCTCGATCACGCTGCCTCTTAGCCAAAGGTAGCCGAGCCCAGCGCAAGTCCCGACCGCGCGGACGAAATCGGAGCTACGTGGCAGCTGTCCTTTTTTGCGCGCTTCACTTAACTTCTTCGGGCTGGCGGCGTGTGTCTTCTCTTCACTTGTGTCGCTCATGGCAGCAATTTGTCGAACCACTCCAGCACGCCGTTGGCACGTGTGACCTCCAGTTTCATGCTCTCCACCAGATAGGCAGCGTAGGTGACCATGAGAACTGGAAAGACAATGTTCTTGATTGCCGGAGACAGTTGGCTCGCCTTAAATTGCGGGGCAAAGCGACGCAGCAGCATCATCGATATATCAATCAGTATCAGGAAGAACACGACAGGCCCCGAAACCAATAATGCCGTGCGCATTATGCTGTCGAGAAGCCCCAACAACTCCATTGCTCCTGGCCCGCTCAGTGTCGGGTGAAACTGATACACCGGCCAGATCAAGTAGCTGCGGTACAGGACACTGATCAAAGTTTCCAGGCCTCCTGATCCGACGAATATGGCAATCGCAGTGATCCCCAGAAAAACGCCCATCGCGGAAGCCTGACTGTTCGTCGCGGGATCGGCCGAAGCGGTCGGGCTGCTGATGCCGCGTTGGTTGTCGATAAGCTCCCCGGCAGCCTGAAGGCCCCAAAGCGGAATGCCAAGAAAAGTGCCAAGGAGTACACCGACAAAAACTTCCTTGAATCCGAGCAGGGTTAGCTGGATCAGGCGCGTATCAGGATCCAGCGCCGGCAATCCGCCGCTGACGTGTGCCAGGCATGGTAGTGCGAAGCCAACAGCCAAACAGCCCCGGATCAGCCCACTGATCTGCGAGCGTGTGAATACGGGAAAGATCAGCATGATGCCCATCGCGCGGGCTGCCCCAAGACCTGCCGCAACGACGAGTTCGAAAGCCGTCTGGATCAGAATTTGAATATCGGCCGATGGCGCGTCCATGGGGCGGACTAGTAGCTAAGTGTCATTGCGGGAAACTCGGTGAAGATCTGATCGGCTAGCTCTATGAGCGGGGCGCTTAGCACAGGAGCAAACAGCCCAATCACCGCGACAACGACCAGAAGCTTCACGGTGAGCGGCAAGCTTTCATCCTGGATCTGCGTCGCCGCCTGGAGGATGCCGATGACGAGGCCGACAACCACTGATGCAATGAGCGGCGGTAGAATCCAGATCATGAAAACCACCAGTGATTGGCTCATAAGAGTAATGATGCTGGATTCAGTGATGATCAGCCTCCCGGTAACGTATAACTCAGCACAAGCCCATGCATCAATTTTGACCAACCATCAATGGCAACAAACAAGAAGATCTTGAACGGAACAGATATAACAGTTGGTGAGACCATCGACATACCCATTGCCATCAAGATAGTTGTCACTATCAGATCTATAACAATAAAAGGCAGATAAAGTAGAAATCCTATCTCAAATCCGCGCTTCAATTCTGATAGCAAGAAAGATGGTACAAGTATTGCAAAGTCATCAGGCGTGGCTGCAGCGTGCATTTCCTCTGGCCAGACCTTTTCTGTCGAAGATAGGAAAAATCGCCGCTGCTCTTCATTTGTGAATTTCTTGAGATGCTCGCGCAAGGGCTCACTTCCGGCTTTAGCGGCGCTTACCCAGTCGTCGAATGTCTGATAGTGGAGCTTGGGATCCGACATGCGGTCATAGGTCTGCTCAGCAACGGGCGCACTAACGAACATAGTGAGGATCATCGCCGCGGCGTACAGCACCACATTGGGTGGTATGGTCTGGGTCCCGAGCGCATTGCGGACGAGGAAAAGAACAATTGATACCTTTACAAAGGCCGTTGTCGTGGCAACTGCTAAAACCAGCAGACCGAGTCCGGCGGTAACCGCAAGAAGCGCCAGGATTGTCGGCTGAGCTTCACTCATTGCATGCAAACCCGCCACGGAGCCTGATGCCCAGCTCTTCTCCGATGCGGACAATGTCGCCACGCCCGATACGCTGACCATTGGCCACTATGTCGACCGGGCCGTCGATCGGCCATCCAAGTTCAAAAATATGCCCTTCGCCGGCACTTCTTAATTCCCCAAGAGAAATAGGCCAGCGGCCGCATTCAAAGACAAGCACGATCTCGACATCGTCGAGATCCTTAGTAAGCTCCAGTTGCGATCCGGGTTGTGTCATATGCGCACTCTCCAAAGGACACGGTCGCGGGCGGAAAGGCCCCCGCAAGATTAATTCATCGCCGTCAAGATCCGCCTCGGCGCACAACTGGCCGACAGCTAGGGTGATCTGGCCGCGGCCGAACGGCGCAATATCGGGCAACAATGCATCACCGACACATGCGCTTCGAAGAAGCGCCGCAGGAAGGCGAAGCGTGCCGACCTCTCCTGCAACAATGAGCGGGAGCTCTGGAGGCAGCCCGCCCAGCTGCCGCGGCAACTGGGCAAGCAGTTCGCCTAGCGCGCGAAACGCAGGCGGTACTAAGCCGTCAAGTGGCGTGAACAGGAATAGACGGCCCTTGCCCTTGACCGCGCCGAAAATGATGTCGAGTTCAAGATGAGGAGCCAGCATCGTGGCTTCGCATACCCGCACGAGTTGCACGTTCAGACGCGTCGTCTCCTCCAGTCGAGTGACAAGCGGCTCCAGAGCGAGTTCGAGAATTAGCGAAGCAGTTGGCTCGGAAGGGAAGGCCAAGCCGTTCTGCACTGTCGTGATGAACTCCTCTACGAGCGGGCGCGACAGTGACAAGATGACCGTTTCGGCTCCCACTCTCCAGACGCAGTCAAGCATCGGAATGGCAGCAGGTTCCTGCTGCCAGACAAGCCCTGCCGTTCGCACCGATAGCGGCACCTCGTTGATCCGGCTTTGAAACGGCGTGCGCGGCGCTGCTGTATCATTGAGCCACGAGACAACCGTGTGGGACAGTTTCAGAACTGGTTCGAACATGGCGGGTGTGACCGCAGCGCCTATCAAAGACTGCACGGTCGTGTCATTCGGACGACCTCTTGCGACCGTCGGATCCGGTTGCGCGGCATTTAGGCAAGCGACCCCCTCGCATATTTCAGCAGTATCTCATCGTCGGCCTCGATCTCGGCTGCGGCCTCCGAATGAGTCTCGACGGCGCGCCGCACGTCGTCCTCGATTTGTTGCCATTTGTCCCTTGCCGCCGAACATATGACCCATAGCTCCCTCGTCCTGGACGCCGCCATCTCAGCCTCCTCTTGAGCGATTTGGGTATCATCAAGCATCTGCCGTCTGGAATTGATCTCAGCGGCAAGTTGTTCAGTGTGAAGGCGGTGACGGTCGAGCGCTGCGCTAGACAAGTTGTCGAGTGACATCAGATGCTGATAGAGCGCTGCTTCTTTTCTTGAACAATGTTGCTGTATCATTGCAAGCTCCCTAGAGGCATTTTGTACGGCTGAGGCGGCCACATCGCGCTGGGCTTCCTTCTTGGACAGCTCGCCAAGGGCACGACGCTCTTGCATTTCCTTCAGAAGCCGTATACTCGAAGACTGAATCCAGTTTACGCGGTCAGACGCGACATCCATGCGACCGTCTCCTCGAAATCTGACGCGTCATCTTCGCTCTGGCGCAGAAACTCCCTCAGTTCGTCGATTGACGCGACAGCCCGGTCAGTCAGGGGATCTCCACCTGGCTTGTATTCGCCAACATTGATCAAGAACTCGGTCTCGGCATAGCGCGACAGGAGCTCGCGGAAAATGGATGCTGCCTTGCGATGTGTCCCCGAAACGACTGCATCCATGACGCGGCTGCGACTCTGCAGCACATCAATAGCGGGGAAATGCGATCGCGCCGCAATAGCGCGTGAGAGGATGACATGGCCATCGAGAATACCACGCGATTCCTCGGCGATTGGATCACCCGTGCCATCACCCTCTACAAGCACCGTATAGAAGGCCGTGATTGAGCCCCGCTCACCCATGCCGGCGCGCTCGAGCAGGCCTGGCAGCATGCCAAAAACGGAAGGAGGAAAGCCCCGTCGCGTCGGCGGCTCACCCGCAGCAAGGCCTATTTCGCGCATAGCGCGGCAGAAGCGCGTCAGCGAATCCAGCATGAGAGCAACGCGTAGGCCTTGATCGCGGAAATATTCCGCGAGCGCAGTCGCCATTGGAGCGCATTGCGCACGCTCTACCGCCGAGCGGTCGGATGTTTCAACCACGACGACCGTACGGAGAAGGCCCTCTTCACCAAGATTCCTTTCGATGAATTCACGAACTTCCCGTCCACGTTCGCCTATGAGCGCCACTATGACGACGTCAGCGGCGGCACCCTTTACGATCTGTGACAACAGCGTCGACTTGCCACCACCTGGCTCGCCATAAATCCCGATCCGCTGGCCCTCGCCGCACGTCAGCAGACCATCGAGGACACGGACCCCAAGCGGGAATGGCCGCTCAATCATGCGCCTCGTCATCGGATTGGGGGCTCTGCCATGCAGGGGCCGAGTTTCGACGGTCTTGATTTCGCCTTTGCCGTCCAATGGGCGGCAACGACTGTCGATCACGCGACCGAGCAAATCGCCGCCGACGGGCACCTCACGCATTCGGCCAGTGGCCACGACCTCTGCGCGGCTGGATAGGCCCACCAAGTCCCCGATCGGTGTCAGCAATACACCATCACCCGACAGGCCGATCACCTCGGCCTCGAGCGACAGCCCGGTTCGCGGGTCCTCTAGGAGGCAAAGTTCCCCAATACGAGTGTCTGGCAAGACGGCATGAACCAGTGTGCCGATAGCCCGCGTGATCCGACCGCGCACCGCACGCGTGTCAATTCGCTTGGCCGCAGCCCTCAAAGACGAGATTGCTGGAACGAGAGCTCGAGTGTGGGCGTCAGCGTTATGTTCTGGGACGGGCTTTCTCATAGCTCGCCTTTCTCACAGAGCGTCCCGAAACCAAGGCGCAGCGCGCGCATCTGGGCGTCAAGTCCAAGGTCAACATTGCCGTACTCGCTCCACAGCACGCAGCGTTGCGGCGACAATGTCGGGTCGGGCTCGATCCGCACCCTTGGTCGACCATCCTGGCCGTCGCATCGAGCAAACTCTCGTGCAAGCATGTCGACTTGCATGGGAGAAACATGAAGGCAAACGTCGGCGCCGCTGTATTGACACTCTATGGCGTGACGAACAGCCCTCACCAATAGCTCGCCCGGATCGAAAGCGCCGATAAGATCGCTCAATATTTCCATCACGAGCTGCGGCAATTCCTGCTCCAGAGCCGCCTTTCGTCGCGCGATTTCGGAGATTGTCTCCGCAATCAACCCTGCCATCTCCTCGGTGCCTGCATTCGAGCCCTCCATGTGGCCGCGCGCCCACGCCCGCTGGTAAACCGCGCGTGCCCAGTTTCGAACGCGCTGCCGATGCCGTTCTGCCGCGGCAAGGGCTTGCGCGGCGCTGTGCCAGGTTTCGAGCTCGCTCGCGGGTATCAGTGGTCCGACTGGACGCATCTGCGGCGCTATTGGCCCCTCGGAAAGTTCGACTGTCATTTCACCGGGGTCTCTGTCTCAAAATGAGCTACTACAAGTGAAAGCAATTGGCCGGCGGCGGTCCAATGCTCATGTGCTGGAGTCTCCGCGGCAGTCCCCTCGGGCAATCGAAGAAGCACGCGGTTACGCTCGGTCGCTGAACTGTCCTGGAGCCAAGCTCCAAGACATGCGTGTCCATCGTATTCGATTTGCTGAGCGAGTTTTTCTGGGTCCGAGATCAGTCTTTTGTCAACAGCATGCAGCAGGTGTCGGATTCCGAATGCGTGTGCATCCACGCCGATGCGTTTAACAAGGATGGCAAGCTCAGGCTGAGAGACAAACGCGACCAGCGAACGGGCATGCCAGATACTACCAGCAAGAAGGGTCGCTCGATATGGATCATGCCCGCGTAGAAGGTCCGGCCTGCAGCCGATGTGGTTCAGATCCACGTCATCGTTGCCCAGCAATTCTGCCAGCCTTGGATGCAGTCTGGAACACTTCTGCAACTTCACTAACGTTTCGGCCGATAACGCTGGATCAAGACGCGCCGCAAGACGGGTTGGATGGGCCGAAGCCGCAAGCTCGCTCGCGCCCGGAAAGTGCGGACCATCAGGTCGGGCGGTCTGTATAGGCATTGGCAATGAGATGTCACCCACGTCCAATTGCAGGCATTCTTTTGCGAATGGCCTCGACAGCAGAAGCATCCCGGCGCCCCTCGACCTTGGAAACGCCGGTTGATTGCTTGCGCCGACGCGTAACAACGCCGATCAAGAGATAACAGGCCACGGCGAATACGGCTGCGGCAAAACCTGTTACGGTCGCCAGAAGTGGCGCAGGAAGAGGTAGTGATGCTTGTGGCAAAACAGCAGTCGGATCGGGCCGTTGCTCGTGTGCGGAACGTTCTACCGGCACCAAAACCACTTCCACCTTATCGTAGGACAGGCCTTCGATGCTGTCGGCTACAAGCATCTTTATCTTTGGCAGCAGAGCCGCGACATTTGTTTTTGCGTCGTGCCTGATAAACACCGAGGCCGAGGATGGCGTGGCACCGGCTCGCACAAGGTCGTTATGCGGCAGCACGACGTGAACACGTACAGAAAAAACGCCATCGATATCGCTGATCGTCCGCGACAACTCTTCGCTCAGGGCATACACGTAACGGGCACGCTCTTCGGTCGGCGAGGCAATCAGGCCTGATCCTTGGAATATCTCACCGAGGTTCTTGAAGGATTGGCGCGGCAGCCCCTTGGCGTTCAGAAGGTTGATTGAGAAGGCGAGCAGCTTTTCGTCAACCTGGATCGTGCTGGTTCCATCCTTGGCGACCACCCGGATCGCGGCGACCCCGTTGTCTTCAAGAAGTGCGAGCATTTCATTTGCCTCACGCTCTTGCAATTGCGTGTAGAGGTCGGCTTTGCAAGCAGTGAGGGCGACGAGAACTGGCAGCATGACAAGTCTAACCGACCGCCACCCTGACAGGCCACGCATGATTTCGCCCTCGGCCAAGCCAATCATGCGCGCGGTTCAGCCTTCCTTCAAAAGTTTATTCACGGATGATGTGACGCCGCTGACGCCTTTGGAGATAAGCGCCACCTGGGTGACGCCGTTGTAAACATCCCGAAGACCAGCCATCATCGTTTCGAAGTCTTGCCCTTGTTGGGGAATGCCCGAGATTCCGGTTCCCGCCTCACCTGGAACGGGAAGCTTCTGCGCCGGTCCCGGTAGAGCGCCCTTCGAAAGGGCTATGTCATGGTCGAGCGCGGGGAAGGAAACAGTGTTGTGTGGATATAGGGAGGAAATCGTCTGCAACACGCGATCGCCCATGCCGCTCGTCGGCGCAGCCGCGCGCTGAACATCCATCGCCGCAGCAACTGGCGCCGCACTCGCTGGCCCCGCGGCGGCATCGTTTTTCAGCGAGTCGGCTGCATGCCCTAAGGCGCGCTCAAACTGGGCCTGCTCGACAATCGACGGTGATCCGACCCTGGGGAGGCCAGCCGTTAGAGTGGCAGAGATCGACGTGACAGGCATCATCATGTAAGGACTCGGTTGCTCTCTCTGACCGGGCGAGCCCCGCCCATTCATCACCCGGTGTCGGCGCAACACTCCTAGGGGGGCAAGCTGACAACAAGCTGACTAACGGCGGCGTCATTTCGACAATCTAAAATCTCTTCGGCAATTTAGTCACTTGTGATGATTTCAGCGTTTGGTTTATCAGTGCGACATGCCGAGAACGCTTATCCAACCCGTCACCCTGCATGTTTTGAGACTTCTTTGTGCCGGGTTTTTTCTGTCCACCGGGATTCACCCGGCGCATGCAGTCCCGCTGTCCCTTCCGGCGACACCCTATAGATACACGGTTCTGGATCAGGAGCTCGCTGCAGCGTTGCAGGAATTCGGCAACAACCTGAATATCAGGGTCAACATCAGTCCTGCGGTGAAGGGGCGAATTCGCGGACGTATGCCTGATTTGCCACCGCGCGCGTTCCTCGACCGCTTGACGAACCTTTACGGTCTACAATGGTACTATGACGGCCTTGTGCTCTATGTGTCTGCTGCACAAGAATCGCAAACTCGAATGCTTTTGATGACGTCGATTCGCTTCGATGCGTTCAAGGGGGCTCTCGACAAGCTTGATATCTCCGACGAGCGCTATGTGGTCAAACCCGTGCCAGGCAATGGCCTCGTCTTCGTTTCCGGTCCACCGCGCTTCGTCGCACTCGTGGAGCAGACCTTTAACGGCTTGGTGGCGCAGGCGCAGGCGCAGACTCACATAGCGGCAACGCCAAAGGAATCAGTGCTGATCTTGTTTCGCGGCTCCTCCACTACGGTCGTTCGCGACGGACGACCGGATGCTTCTTATTCTTCTGACATCCCACAACAGGATAGCGTTGGCGGGAAGCCTGAGCTGGGCAAGAAATGAACATTGAGGATTTCCCGCAGCTCTGAAGAACATGACTGCGGCTACCCCTTTGTGAACTCTTCGCAAACTCGTCAGTTTCTCGAAAGCTAATCCGCTCATGATGAGTCCCGGCAGCTCTCGCGGTGACTCCGGCCATTGTGTTGGACCGAACCTTGGAGCCGGCCCGGAACACAGCAATTGAAGGCAGGGCAGGCGCATTCGTGACCTGCCGACGCTTGGAATTGTCGAATTTTGTGAAACGCAAGGGATCTTCTGTCGGGGTCTCTTGTGGGGATTTCAACGTCACGTCTGAGGATGCATAATGTCGGCCAGTAATCTTTCAACTTTCTACCGCTCAAATTCGCTACAGTCCGCAAGGGGTTGGCCGGGCCTGAAAGTTTCCCATTTTGCGACCCAGCATCAGCAAAGTGCATCGTGCTTCGAAGCGATGCTGTCCACTTGTGTGCTGGCAGACAAGCCCGGCTCTTTCGCGCAAGGGGATCTGCCAGCGTCGAATCTTGATTCGACAATGGATAAATTGCGGCAGGACCCTTTGGGCCATCTGGCACCGGATGTCTTGACATTGAATGGCTTGGAGCAACACCCACTGGATCTGCTGCCGCCAAATATGAGGGCGGCTCTCAAGGAGGACCAATCGCAACGCTCCAAGGCGACTGAAGCCCAACATCTGCTCGGCGTCACTCCGAAGATCGAGCCGGCTCCCAGGCCGAGCCCCGGAATCACGTGGAACGGTGGGTCGCTGACCACGGCTGAGTTGCAGATTGTTGCGGTACTCAACCGTCACAAGGACCAATGCCCGCTTACTTGGAAGTCGTTGACCGACAAAGCCAATGATCCCTCTACGCCACCGGATCTGAAAGCGGCGATCCAGGGACTGCAGCAGGATTCGGGACTTTTTTATGCGATTGGCTCGCAGGGCGACGGCCGCTGTGGAGGCAAGATCAACGCCAAGGACTTGGCCGGATTTTCAAACCACCACCCACAAGTTGCTGCATTTCAGGAAGCCCAAGCGCGAAGCTACGAGCAGAACTACATACCATCCGACGGCAGCGGAGGTTTGCAGCCTTCGGTCATGACCTTGAGCGATGCCTTGCGGGAGTTTTACCGGTACTCCGAAAATCTGTCCAAGGACCTGAGTCTGGATGAGTTCAAGAAAATGGTCGGCGGCGAATCGAAAAACGGCAAATTTCCGCCCCAGGTCATTGCGGCGGCGCAATATTTCCTCGATCACCCCGATGCTTGGAACCAGTTGTGCGGTGGCTCGAAAGGGAAGATGCACAAAGAGGATTTCCTGCAAGTCGCCTCATCGTCGATGAGCCTCACGCAAACTGAGCTGAATACGGTCGAGATGATCAAGGACCATCAGGACACGTTCTTTGGAAGCGGTGTTCTGACTCGCGACAAACTGGCGAAAATGAAAGACGACAAGAGCCTTGATCCGAAAGTGCGGGAAGCAGCCTCTCAGCTCCTTTCAGATCCTCTTTTGTTTGGCCTCCTGAACAATTCGATCACGGGCTATAAGACCCATCATAAATTCTTCGACTTTGGCGGCGGGCATACGGTTGATTCCGGCAATATCAGCAAAAAAGACTTTGCCCATTTTTGCACAAACATGTCGTCTGCGAACCGCAACGTTCAGCAGCCAATCACCCACGGCGCCCAAACCGCAGAAGAGCAGAATGCCGTCGCGGACATGAAGATGGGCCTGATGGACCAGCCTGACATTAAGTCAGCCAAAAAGAACGGCGGGGCCGTCATGCACGTCGTCGACTCCGTGCTCAAAATCGAGACGAAAGTGCTCGACTTGGCGGCAACGGCGGTGGGACTGCTCAGCTTCATTCCGGGCCTCGGACAAGTAGCCGATCTTGCCTCGATGGTTCTCGAGGCTGAGTCGCAAGCAGCCAATCTCCTGCGTACGGCCATTAACGGAGGCGATATGAAGCGAGCGCTGGAGGAAGCTGGCCTCAATATGGCCGCGCAGGCGATCGGCCTTATCGCAGGCCCCGAGGTCAAGCTGGCCATTCGAAATGGGCTCGTAAAGCACCTGATGGAAGAGGCCTTGGCGGCAGGCATTGATCTTTCGGTCTCGACGGCGCAGGACTACGCAGAAGGCTATGTGAATAACCTCAAAGCGCGCCTTGCAGGCGGCCCTGAGCAAAGCCTAGGCCTTCCGAGCATGCCATCATTCCAGAGTGTGGCAAGCAATGTGCCCTTCGTCGGCATTGCCTTATCCTAGCCGTCGCCTTGCGCGGAAGCTTTGGCTCGCGCGCTGACATAAGGGTCATTGTGGCACAAGCAGGGGTTCATCCGCATCAACGCAAGCGGTGTTCCTGACGCCATCTGGATCGGACTGTGAGGGGGATGTCCGAAGTCTGTGAAGACTTCGGTATATGACGACTTCAGAGTTACGCTGAGCCCAGCCATCTCGAGCCGGTGCGCCGGGTCGAGGTTTTCACGGGCGCCGGCCGGTAGCGGGAATGGTCTCCGGAAGGCACGGCGCGGATGGTGGCGGAGCGGCGCAGCCGAAGGAACGGCTGTCGCGCGCCCAGGGCGGCCTCCCGAACAGCAGACGATGATCTCCTGCCTTGGGCCTATATCCTCGTGCCACGCTCAAGGCAGTCGGCTGAAAACAGCGCTGATTTAAAACAGCATTATCCTGCACTGCACCCTCGATCCTTGCGCTCACCGATCGCTCGTCGACACGCACGCGGTCAAGTCGTTATCGGCGCTATGCCGATGGGCTTCGAGAGCAAGGTGGACGCTGAGCGGTGCGTCAGCCTCAGGGCGCGGCTGGCCAGCTTTGGGTCTCACGCTCTATGACGGCAACACCCGGCTGATCCACTTGGCCTGTTCGCGGGCTCCCGGCAGCGGCGCGGAAGCCACGGTCCGCCTTCCTCGGCTTCAGGCCAAAGATACCGCAGCATGCTCCAGAGCTATGTCTGCCGCCTTCGCCCCATCGTCGCTGGTCATGTGGAAAGGACAAGCAGGCTACGCACCCTATAATCCCGTCGGGCAGGATTCGACAGTCGACGGCGAGACATTCGCCAAACCTCCCCCTTGATTCTCAGCAACGTTAAAAAAAATTCACATAATGTTCGTGAGTGTAGTCTCCTGTCAGGTGGTACATTAGCCCCAATATCTGGCGTCTTAGTCGTAGAAAGGACTGTGATCTATCTTCCATTAGCATCCATACCAGCGGATTTACAGCAAATGACGAGAGAGGTCTCATGCGGATTGATGGGGATAGAAGGGCTAGCGGCTTGCTGCATCCCGTCCGGGTTGATGCTAACCAATGTTGACACTGGTAAATCGCCTAAGGACGGCAGCGCATCTTGATCGCCTTCGAATCCTGGGCCTTTGCGCGCATGCGGATCTAACCGTCGGCGAGCTGGCCGATATTACCGGTCTGCCTCGCGAGCAGGTTCGACGCCACGTTCGGCGGCTGGTCAGAGCCAACTTTCTTTGCTGCAACGAACAACGTCCGCAGTCTTCGTACCATATGCAAGCAGGAGGCAAGGATGGCGAGCTGGCTCAATTGGTGGTCGATCTCCTGCCCCACGATGATGGCCATCATAAAAGAGACCTACAACGCCTGGAAGCAATACAAGACGCGCGGTTGAAGGGACCGCCTGCTTGATCGTGAAATAGATCAGTCCAAATGGAGCGCGACTACCATGGATAACTCCGCCGGCGGCGCCATCGCGCAGCCCGACACTTACGGGCGGCCTCACTTAGCCGCCGTCGACTCCCGCGTTCACGAACTGCTTCTAAGACAGGAGCGTCAGGAGCGGACAACTCTCAAACTGATCGCCTCCGAGAACTTTGCCTCCTCGGCGGTGTTGGAAGCGACCGGGTCGATTTTCACCAACAAGTATGCCGAGGGATACCCCGGTGCGCGCTACTACGCCGGAAACGAGATCGTCGATGAGCTTGAGACCCTCGCGATCGAGCGCCTGAAAGCGCTATTTGGCAGTGAACATGCCAACGTCCAGCCTTATTCAGGCTCGCCAGCCAACCAGGCTGTCTATCGCGCGCTTTTGAGCCCCCGTGACAAAGTCATGGGCTTGCCTTTACCCGAAGGCGGCCATCTGACTCACGGTTGGTCCGTCAATTTTTCCGGCAGCGATTATCAGCGCGTCCCGTACAGGCTGCACGAAAAGACACAGCAAATTGACTATGACCACTTGCGCGAGACCGCCAAGCGGGAACGCCCGAAGCTAATTTGGGTCGGCGGAACTGCTTATCCGCGTATTTTTGACTACGCGGCAATGGCCGAAATTGCTTCGGAGGTGAACTCGTATCTGGTGGCTGACATCGCCCACATCTGCGGCCTGGTTGTCGCAGGAGTGCATCCGAACCCCGTGTCCCATTGCGATGTGGTCACCAGCACCTCTCACAAGTCGATCCGCGGTCCCCGGGGTGGCTTCATTTTATCAAGGAATGAAGACCGTTATCAGCCCCTCCATCATCCGAAGAGCAAACACAATCTGGCCAAACGTATAGACCGCGCCGTGTTCCCTCTTCTGCAAGGCGGACCGCATATGAATACTATCGCCGCGCTTGCCGTCGCTTTGCAGGAAGCAGCGAACTCGTCCTTTCGTGTCTACGGTCAGCAGATCGTCCACAACGCCAAGGCTCTGGCCCAGGCACTTCTGGAGCGAGGTTATGAACTCGTCACCGGGGGCACTGACAATCACATGCTGATCCTTGATCTTCGGGACCGGTCGCTGTCAGGCAAAGCCTATGCGGAGCGCTTATCGCGTGCAGGCATCATTGCGAATTTCAATATGGTCCCGGGCGACCGGCGGCATCCGGCGCTGACAAGCGGCATCCGCTTAGGGACACCAGCGGTGACGTCCATGGGCATGCGCGAAACGGAGATGGTGCAGATCGCCGCTTTCATCGACTCGGTCTGCCGCCAGCCCGATGACCAGGAAGTTCATGCGAGCGTACGAAGAGACGTTGCCGACTTCTGCACTGCGTTCGATGTTCCCGGCATCCCCGACCGATAAGCCACCCCAATCCAGAAACTCCTCACTAACTCCAGCACTTGAAGCGAGGGCATTTTTATGACCAGGCAGTTCGTGTTCTCTTCCGAATCCGTCGGCGCGGGACACCCCGATAAGATGGCAGACAACATCTCCGATGCCATTCTCGATGCGGTCCTGCGCACCGATCCGAAGGCGCGCGTCGCCTGTGAAGTGTTGGTGAAGACGGGGATGGTCGTTGTGGCTGGCGAGATCACCAGCCATGCCCACATCGATTACAGCCAAGTCGCCCGCGATACGATACTCGATATTGGCTACGACGATGATGCGATTGGCTTTGATGGTCGACGTTGCGCCGTCGTTCTGGCCCTCACCGAGCAGTCGCCCGACATAAGCCAGGGCGTTGATGAAGGACGAGGGCAGGATCTCGGGCAAGGGGCAGGGGATCAGGGCATCATGTTTGGATTCGCATGCAACGAGACGGATACATTGATGCCCCTGCCGATCCAACTCGCTCACCATTTGACGAAAAGACAGGCCGAGGTCCGGAAAGCGGGACAGCTTGGCTGGCTGCGTCCGGACGTGAAATCTCAAGTGTCGGTACGCTACGAAGGGCTCCGCCCGGTGGCGCTGGATACCATAGTCCTGTCAACGCAGCATGACGAAGCGGTCTCACAAGCCACGGTCCGCGAAGGCGTCATTGAGGAGATCATAAAACCGGTCCTGCCGGCCCACCTGGATACTTCGGGGATCAGATTTCTGGTCAACCCAACAGGGCGGTTCGTGGTCGGTGGGCCTGCCGGCGACTGCGGCCTCACAGGACGGAAGATCATCGTCGATTCCTACGGTGGGACCGGGCGTCACGGCGGCGGTGCCTTTTCGGGCAAGGACCCATCCAAGGTTGACCGCTCGGCGGCCTATGCCGCCCGGTATGTCGCGAAGAACATCGTTGCCAGCGGCCTTGCGGAGGTCTGCGAGGTTCAGCTTGCCTACGCGATCGGCGTGGCCAGTCCGGTTTCTGTCATGGTCAATACCTTCGGAACCGCAAGGATCGAGGAAAAAAGGATCGAGCGCCTTGTTCTCGAGGTTTTCAATCTCCGACCGAAAGGCATCATCAAGATGCTTGATCTCTTACGGCCGATATACCGCAAGACGGCGACATACGGACACTTCGGGCGTGAAGAGCCTGAGTTCACTTGGGAGAAGACGGACAAAGCTGACGATTTGCTGCGTGAAGCCGGACCGGCAGCTGCGTGAGGGCGGCTGGATCAAGCGCATGCGGCAACCCATTTCAACTCGCGAGACCACGCCCGGCCGGCGTGGCAAGAAGCCGGCTCGGGTTTTGGCGGAGATTTTGATGCCGGATTATGACGTGCTTTGCATCGGCAATGCCATTGTCGACATCATCGCCCAGTGCGACGAGGAATTCCTCGAGACCAACGGCATCATCAAGGGCGCGATGAACCTCATCGACACACAACGCGCCGAACTGCTCTACAGCCGCATGGGCCCGGCGATCGAAGCGTCCGGCGGCAGCGCCGGCAACACGGCGGCCGGCGTCGCCAGCTTTGGCGGCCGCGCGGCCTTCTTCGGCAAGGTCTCCAACGATGCGCTGGGCGAAATCTACGCCCACGACATCCATGCGCAGGGCGTCGCCTTCGGCACCACGCCGCTCAAGGGTGAGCCGCCGACGGCGCGCTCGATGATCTTCGTCACGCCCGACGGCGAGCGCTCGATGAACACCTATCTCGGCGCCTGCGTCGAGCTTGGCCCTGAGGATGTCGAAGCCGACAAGGCGTCCGGCGCCAAGGTCACCTATTTCGAAGGCTATCTGTGGGACCCGCCGCGCGCCAAGGAGGCAATCCGCCAGACGGCGAAGCTGGCGCACGCGGCAGGCCGAGAAGTGTCGATGACGCTGTCGGATTCGTTCTGCGTCGACCGCTACCGCGACGAATTCCTCGACCTGGTGCGCTCGGGCACGGTCGACATCGTCTTTGCCAACAGCCACGAGATCAAGTCGCTCTACCAGACATCGTCGTTCGACGAGGCGCTGGCCCAGATCCGCAAGGATTGCCGGATCGCCGCCGTCACCCGCTCGGAAAAAGGCTCGGTGATCGTGCGCGGCGACGAGACCGTGGTGATCAAGGCGACCGCCATCAAGGAACTGGTCGACACGACGGGCGCCGGCGATCTCTATGCCGCCGGCTTCCTGCATGGCTACACGCAAGGCCGCGACCTGCAGACTTGCGGCGACCTTGGCTCACTGGCAGCCGGATTGGTGATCCAGCAGATCGGCCCCAGGCCCCGTCAGAATTTGCGCCGCGAGGCTGAGCAGGCGGGGCTGACCATTCCGGACGTTCAAACGAGTTAGTGGCCTACCTTCCCGTTGTGCAGGCTATCTCGCCAGAAGCGCAATCACGGAATAGGGAAATCCTGATGTCGAACATGATGAAGGCGCTTGTGAAGGCCAAGGCCGAACCGGGCATCTGGATGGAAGAGGTGCCGGTGCCGGAAATCGGCCCCAACGACGTGCTGATCAAGATCAAGAAGACGGCGATCTGCGGCACCGACGTGCACATCTACAATTGGGACCAGTGGGCGCAGAAGACGGTGCCGGTGCCGATGGTGACGGGCCATGAATTCGTCGGCACCGTTGCCGATTTCGGCGCAGCGGTCACCGAATACAAGGTCGGCCAGCGTGTATCGGGCGAAGGCCACATCGTCTGCGGCCATTGCCGCAACTGTCGCGCCGGGCGAGGGCATCTGTGCCGCAACACGCTCGGCGTCGGCGTCAACCGTCCAGGCGCCTTCGGCGAGTATCTGGCGATCCCGCAGCACAATGTCGTGCCGATCCCCGACGATGTGCCCGATGAGATTGCCGCGATCTTCGATCCCTTGGGCAATGCCGTCCACACCGCATTGTCCTTCGATCTGGTCGGCGAGGACGTGCTGGTGACTGGCGCCGGGCCGATCGGCATCATGGGCGCGCTCGTCGCCCAATGCGTCGGCGCGCGCAAAGTGGTCATCACTGACATCAACCCGGTGCGGCTGGCGCTAGCCAAGAAACTCGGCGTCCAGCATGTCGTCGACGCCTCGAAGGAGAAGCTGCGCGACGTCATGCCGGTGCTCGGCATGACCGAGGGGTTCGACGTCGGCCTCGAAATGTCAGGCGCCGCCCCCGCTTTCCGCGACATGATCGACACCATGAACAATGGCGGCAAGATCGCCATTCTGGGCATCGCGCCGACCGGCTTCGAGATCGACTGGAACAAGGTCATCTTCAAGATGCTGCATCTCAAAGGCATCTACGGCCGCGAGATGTTCGAAACCTGGTACAAGATGATCGCGCTTGTGCAGGGTCCGCTGGATGTCTCCGGCCTGATCACCCACCGCATCGGCATCGACGATTTTCAGATCGGTTTCGATGCGATGAAGAGCGGCAGTTCCGGCAAGGTGGTGATGGACTGGTAGGGATTGCCTTGGCCGCTATTCAGGAAAAGCTGACGACAGCACCTCTGGTCCGCCGGACATTTTCCAACTAGGGGAACATGGCTGGGTGGAGAGCTATGGCTCCGCTACGTGCGCTCGCTAATCATATACGGCGACGTATCGCGGCCCACCCGGTGACGGTCGATGGGGCAATTCGCTTCAGTCGATGACGGAAACCCGGTGAACCGATGCTGAGGCCCCGACGCGATCGTCTATTTCCTATGATCTGCGATTGAGGTCGAGGTGTTGCCGCTTTCAGCGGGTAAGATGCGATAGACGACTTCCGGTACCCTTCCGGTCAGCGAAAAGGAAGGCAACGAGCCGCATTGCCTCAAGCAAAATGTTACCAATAGTGTCCTGTTCCAAAGGGGATGGACAGGTCGTGCCATTCCGGTTCGGGGGAAGGATGGCGCGGCTCAGCATGGCGACACGGTGAAGCGGCGATCGTGGAGCTTTATTGCGGCGTTGACAAGCGGCGCATTCTGGATGAGTTCGAGGCGGTAACCGGCTATTATTCGCAAGCGCGCGATCCGTCTTATGAACCGTCGTGAGCAGAGGCCGTCTGCGGGCAAGAGCCGCAGCCGCTGTTACGGCAGCGATGTCCGCGACGCGCTCATCGTGTTGTGGGAGGATTCGGAGCGGCTGGGTCCGCATCGACGCTCGCGGCGGCCAGCGCCGCCGGGCAGGAATGAGTTCGCAGTTCGCCGCTCGGTGCCAGCCCGCACCTTCGGCGATTGGAAAGATCCGCCGCCCGGCTTTGTTGAGCGCATTCGGGCACGTCTTCGTCAGGGAGCTTCGTGCAGACGATGGTGCTGACCGGATTGCCGCCGGCTGGACCGATTGCATTCCGCTCCGCACGCGCGACAGCGGCAATGTGATCATGGCGATCAAGCAGGCCCGCTCCCGGTTTCGCTGACCCTGTGCTGCTGTTTGC
Organism: Mesorhizobium sp. M7A.F.Ca.US.008.03.1.1; assembly: GCF_003997495.1. GTDB lineage: Bacteria > Pseudomonadota > Alphaproteobacteria > Rhizobiales > Rhizobiaceae > Mesorhizobium. The sequence continues at coordinate 227,968 of NZ_RZRU01000010.1, forward strand.
CGGCATCCGCCCGCACAGGAAGAGCTTGTAAAAGTGCGGAAATCGAGGAGCCGTTGGTCGTCGATCTTCAGCCTGAACGCGGTCGTTTGCTGGTGCCGCAAATCGGCTGTTGCATGTACATCCCTGTCAGACGTCAGTTTTCCTCGCCTATTTTGGTGTCGAGCGCGAAGTGCTCCAACCAGATTGCAAGGCTTTTTGGAAATGAGAGCGGCTTTGCGCAGGGCGCTCCGTTGTTGAGCATTCAAGCTACCAAGCCAATGACGCGCAGGTTCCACCAGGCTCGCCAGCCTTGAAGGACAGCGAAAAAAGCAGAGCACGACAGACACAACAGTGCATCAGGACGCCGCAGTCGTTGAAGATGGTGCGCTGCATCCATACCGTGGATGCATTCGATCCAAATAATCGATTTGTTCAATCAGTTTCTCGAAAGCTAACCCTACCCTCTGTGGGAATCGGGCTCTGAGCCGCGACGCTGCCTTGCGAGCGCAGGGGCTGCACGTAGGAGAGATGATGCAACGAGAAATCGCACGCGGGTTGCTGGCCTCGTGGGTTCGCCGACCGGCGTATTTGAGCCCGTCAGTTGGTCCTCACCCGCGCCTATTGCCACCGAGCGACTTGCATGTCCCTCCGACTCGGACCAGTTCCGAGAGCTGCGACGAGTTGCGCGCCGTGTGCTCCGATCAGATGGCCGCCGGTGACGCGTTCGATGGGCCGTCCCTCTTCGAGAGGAGATGAAATGCGAACGCTGCTCGTGGATCATCATGCGGATCTTGCGCGCGCCATGCGACTTGCGCTCGGGGATGGCGGCTTCGTCGTTGATGTCGTTGGTACTCTGGAACTGGCTTCGAGTGCATTTTCTTGCGCCAGCTATGAAATTCTCCTGCTGGAATTGGCTCTGCCAGATGGCGATGGCTTGGGTTGGCTGAGGCAGTTGAGGACCCACGGGCATTCAGTTCCTGCCGTCATTATGAGCAGCCTTAACGATCTCGATAAGCGAATTGCGATCTTCAACGGTGGTGCGGACGACTTTCTGCTCAAACCCATCTCTACCGATGAGCTTATTGCCAGAATGAGAGCCATTCTGCGCCGGGCGACACAGATGACCGACCTGAGGCTCGTATTTGGCAATCTCGACTTTGATCCGGTCGCCCGCCAGGTTTTCGTTGATGGGCACCCAATGATGATCGCACGTCGCGAACTCTGTGTTCTAGAGCACCTGCTTAACCGGGCAGGCCGCATCGTGCCCCGTGCGCAATTGGAAGATCACCTCTATTCATTCAACGACGACGTGTCTGCCAACGCGCTTGAAGTCGGAATTTATCGTTTACGGGGACATCTGACCAGATCAGGTGCAACGCCACGGATCAAGACCATCCGAGGCATTGGTTACATCCTAGAATTGACTGACGCCTCGTCCGCATAGTTTGTCGAATCGAAAGAAGATCTATTTTGCTGATCCTTCAACATCCTTGCGCTGCGCTCAATTGGCGGGCGATCGCCAACAAGGTTACAAGACCTGCAGTGCCCCGTTACCTGGGCCATCTCCTCTGCGCGCTTATTGTGACTTTCCCACTTGGTGTCGCGGCGCAAAACAAGCAGGACAAAGGCCCGCCGCATGCGGCTTCGAATAGCATCAACGCCACGCTGACCCTTTCCTCTTCGCTCGGGGAGACCGTTCATCTGCCCGGGCCAGCCACGACCATCTTTGTTGCTGACCCCACGATCGCGGATTTTCAGGCGCCATCGAGCAAAACAATCTTCGTCTTTGGCAAGAAATCGGGGCGGACCAGCCTATTCGCCTTGGATGGCAATGGCGAGCCTCTCGCCGAATTGCGTATCGTTGTCACGCAACCGATCGGGGATTTACGCGCCATGTTGCGGGAGCAGGTCGGCGACTATCCCATCCGCGTCAACTATACGCCGCGCGGCGCAATCCTTAGCGGGACGGCGCCCGACGCAGAGGTCGCCGACACCGCAAAAAGAGTCACTGAGCAATATCTGGGCGACGGAGCGCAAGTCGTCAACAACATCAAGGTCGCTGGATCCCTGCAAGTTAACCTCAGCGTGCGCGTAGCCGAAGTCTCACGCAGCGCCATGAAGTCACTCGGCGTCAACTTGTCCGCCTTCGGTCAAATCGGCAATTTCAAAGTGGGCGTTCTAAGCGGAAGCGCTGCAAGCGCTGGGTCTGGTTCAACCCAGGGTGGCGGTACAGCAGAAATCGGATTCGACAACGGTGCCGTCAACGTCAGCGCGGTTCTCGACGCGCTCGCCAAGGAGCATATAGCTTCCGTCCTGGCTGAGCCGAACCTCACCGCTATGTCGGGTGAAAAGGCCAGCTTTCTCGCGGGCGGCGAATTTCCCATTCCTGTCCTGCAGGAAAACAGGCAGGTATCGGTTGAATTCCGTCACTTCGGCGTCAGTCTGGAATTTGTGCCGACAGTTCTCAGCAACAATCAAATCAACATTCACGTAACGCCCGAAGTCAGTGAACTGTCGACGCAAGGTGCCGTGCAAATCAACGGAATTTCCGTGCCGGCAGTTTCCACGCGCCGAGCCGATACGGTCGTCGAACTCGCCAGCGGCCAGAGCTTCGCAATCGGCGGTCTAATCAGGCGGAACGTCAACAATGATGTCAGGGCCTTTCCCTGGCTCGGAGAACTGGCGATCCTGGGACCGCTTTTTCGCTCGACCTCGTTTCAAAAAGAGGAGTCAGAACTGGTCATTCTAGTTACGCCTTACATTGTAAGACCAGGCTCCAACCCAAACCAGATGAGCGCACCGACCGAGCGGGCGGCACCGGCTTTGAACGGAGGGGGCGCTCCGACGAATTCCGTGACAAGTCCCCCGCGAGACCGCGCTGCTATCCGTGCGGGCGCGCCAAGCGCCCAGGGCGGTCTCGGCTTCATCATCGAATAGTGTCATCCAAAGATGTTGCGTTTTATAATCCTCTTTGTCGCTCTGGCACCAAGCGTAAGTGGCTGCACAAGCACTACGCCAGTTGATGTCGAACCATCGGCACCAATGCTTGTCCGAGAGGAGACCACCGTCCTGACGTTGCAAAGCCTGCGCGCTTCCGAACGGCAGCGTTTGCGTGTTTTCCTAGACAAGGCCAGTCGCGGCCGGTTCGATGCCATCCACCTCCTCATCAGCGGTTCGCCCCAGCTCAGCGCAGGGGTAGCCCATCAGGCCAGGCAGTTGGCAATCGAAGAAGACAACATTCAATTGCGCGATCAACACGACGCCGGCTCAGTGCGAATTGAGGCGATTGTCTATCACGCCCGTCCGCCGGTCTGTCCCTCATATGGTGCCTTACCCAATGAAGAATCCTTCAAACAGCCGCTTGGTTGTTCGACAGGACATAACCTGGCCGTGATGGTCAACGATCCGCGCGATCTGCTCGACAATCAGGCCGTCAAGGCCGGCGATGGCGATCGTGCTTCTGTACCAGTTGCAACTTACAGAACATTCGGGACGGATAAAGGTGGCTGATACCGCCCTTATCTCGGCAGCACTCCTACCGGAGATTGAAAGCTTCCAATCGCGTCCTGATCTAAAATAAAAGGAACCGCTGGATGCAATATAGGCGCTATATCGAGGGCCTTAGGGCCGTTGCTGTACTTCCGGTCGTACTCTTTCATTTCGGAATTTCGGCGATCCCGGGTGGCTTTAGCGGGGTCGATATCTTCTTCGTCATCTCCGGCTACCTAACCAGCGGAAGCCTCCTGGATGACCTTGAACGCGGCCAATTTTCCATCGTCAACTTCTACTGGCGCCGTGCCCGGCGCATTCTGCCGGCGCTCGTCTTTGTGATGCTTCTCACCTGCATTGCGGCATTGTTCATTCTTCTGCCACCGGATCTGCGCGGATTCAGTCTTAGCATCATAGCTACCTCGACCTTCTGGTCGAACGTTTTCTTCTGGAAAACGTCAAGTTACTTCTCTATCGATGCCGCGCTTCTACCACTGTTGCACACTTGGCCGCTTTCCGTAGCGGAGCAGTACTACATCTTCGCACCAATCCTGATGTTCCTAATCTATCGCTACATCGGGAAGCGCTGGCTGACGACACTTCTTCCGATAATTCTCTGCAGCTTCGTAGTGGCGGTGATGGCGACATCGCTGGCACCCACCGCCGGATTCTATCTGCTGCCGACCCGAATCTGGGAACTCATGTTGGGCGCCCTGCTCATGCTCAAATGCCCCTCGCCGCTGGGCAACCGACTCCTGATGGAGTCGGTGGGGGTGGCCGGATTTGGCCTTCTCGCCATCGGGTTCTTCGCGATTTCGGCGAGTGATCCGTTCCCAGGCTACAACGCCTTGTATCCATGCATCGGAACGGCCCTTCTGATCTATGTTGGCCAAAATACCCCCTCGACGGTCGCCACCCGCATGCTCGAAGTCAGGCCGCTGGTCTGGATTGGGCTCATCTCGTATTCGTTGTATCTTGTTCACTGGCCTCTCAATGCGTTCGCGCACTATCTTTCGTTCCAAAAACTCGATCCGTTGATGACCGGTGCGATGTTGGTGGCAAGCCTCGCATTGGCTGCATTCTCCTGGAAGTTTGTAGAGCAGCCGTTTCGACAGAAGAGGGCCTTCACCTCCCCGGGGCCTATCTTCGCCTTTTCAGCGCTCGCGATCGTTGTCCTTTGTGCCGGCGGAGCGGCGGGGGCGCTCGGCAACGGCTTTCCGCAACGGTTTCCGGACTATGTCCAGCGGCGCATTTCCGTCGGGGACTGGAGGAATGGCATCTGTTTCAACGAGGGCACCAGCCGGATCGAAAGCTGGAATATGGAGGATTGCACGCGCACCAGCGGTTTTCCAACAACGGTTTTTTTGTGGGGCGACTCCTTCGCCGCGCACTATGTTTCCGGCTTGGGTGCTAACATAAATCGATTGCAGGCGAACATCGTTGAATATACGTACGCCAGCTGCGCGCCGATACTCTATTACTACCCGTACGATCGTCTTGATTGTGTCCGGTTCAATCGCAAGGCCTTGGACGTCATCTTGGAAGCGGACATCAAGACGGTTATCCTCAGCGGTAGATGGAGTGACTATGAGGTCAGAGGTTTCGACGGTCTTCAGCAAACAATCGCTACGCTTCGTGCCCTGGGCGTGCGCGTGTTTGTCATCGGCCAGTCTCCGCAGTTCCCAACTGACGTCCGGAAAATTGCGTTCTTCGCCAAGCGCCAAAATCTGGACGATACGTCCTGGCCGATCGCGATGGACCCCGACGTCAACGAACGTGTGCGCTCATTTACCAAAGGCGCCACATTCATCGATCCGCTGAAATTCCTGTGCAGCGCAGGACGCTGCGCCTATTTCGATAGAGGAGAGTTTTTATATTTCGACTATGGTCATTTCTCTTCAGCCGGCGCCACACTGGCAATCTCGAAATACTGGCCGGCTTTTGGCAAGGACAATGCTCTTCCTAAGACGAAGTAGCGGCTCAGCGGCTGACAAGCACCAGTACGGGTCCCAGTGATAGCTCCTGCTTCCGCAGCAGCCGCGACGATGGAGCTGTTCAGGTTTAAGGCCCCCCGATAGTGACCTAGGTGTGGAGCTTCAACAGGTTGTCCTCGATCAGGGCGAGGCGACTGATAGGCGTTTTTGACTTTAGGCTGCCATGTGGACGATGCCAATTGTATCTGTGCAGCCAGACAGGCAGTTCGGCGGCACGATG